>NZ_JABSQR010000001.1 GCF_013215705.1 Moritella sp.
TATGTTGCTCTTTAACCTTCTTTGGTAATTATGAAAACTTATTTAAGTTAACATTGCAACTATTCTGACACTGGGGGAATCACGTCGACAAGGATAAATACATATATTTGGGGAATATTAAACCGATTGAATATGATAATTTTATTGTTGTTAAGGATGATGACATATCTGAAGATTTGAACAAAATAATAATACAGCGCATCTCAGCATTAACAAACTATTATGGAAGAGTAACAGGAAAATTGCTGACGAATAAATACGTTATCTTCATTAACCAATTTAAGTTATCGTCTTCTGGAGATTACGCTGGAGGATTGCTTGGTAATCAAGTTCAACTAACGTTAAGTAAGGGAAGTGGTGATTTTACTGATCCGCACTTTTTAAGTTTGAATTATCTTGTTGCACATGAACTTTTCCACTTATGGAATGCATCTTTATTTACCCACAAAGGTTCATCATGGTTGCATGAAGGTTCTGCGGACTATATGGCATATACAGCGTTATTAGATTTAGGGATGATAAGTAAAGAGGTTTATGATAAAGAAGTCGAAGAATCATTGAACATCTGCGCATCGCGTTTGGGGAAATATTCAATTGAACAAGCAGATGAAAATAATGATAATGACATGATCTATAATTGCGGCTCATTTATTCATTATTCAGTTGATAAATTTTATGGTGACAAAAGTGCTATGAAGATATGGGAAACTCTCTTTAGTAACAGAGAGAAGTTTGGATATTATAATAGTAAGGACTGGTTTAAAGCACTGAACATGCGTTTTAGCGACAAGCAATATAATGACACGTTATTTTCGTTAGTAAATAATTTAGTCAAAACCGACCTAATCATAGAGCAATTTAAGACTCTTGGCTGGCACATTAAAGAAACTTTAGTCACAACTAAAAATCATAACTTCCAGTTAGCCTCCGATATGTTTAAGCATCTGATGATTGTTGATTGTGGTGGTTTTGATTTTAATTTGCCAGAGGATGTTTTTTTTATCAATGACCTAAAATGCAAACAATTTAAAGCTGGGCTAGTCGTTAGCATTGACGGATATGATCATTTCGATGAAAATTCAGCTGATATGTACAATGAAGTTAGAGGTAAGTGTTTAACCTCTAAGCCAATAATGATCAAGATGTCGGATGGTCAAGAATTAGAATTTATTTGTTCTGATGCGCCTCGTAAATTACTACCCTATCTAGCGCTTATTCATGATCAACCAAACGATGTTCGATGATTATTATGTTTATTTATGTAAAATGCTTCAATCTACAGCGAGGGAGCATTGTTCTCTAACCAGGTTAAAGGGTGTTGCCATAAATGACTTGCCTTGCGACTAAAAAACTTCATGTGGCCGATTTTATGTTACAACGAGAGGGGAAACAGAAGAATGTTAGGTTTTTCAATCAATGCAATAAGTCTACGTATATACAGAATTCTGGTGTAATTCGTTAAGAGTAACTGGCTATTTAACTATTAATCGCGATACAATGCGATCTTTGCAAATATTATTTGGCGTACTGCCGAAATGTTTAAAGGGTTCCAAAATGACGATTAATACTTTGATGGCCTTCGCTGGTATCGTTTTTTTATTGGCAATAATTCCAGGTCCCAATGCACTGCTCATTTTGTATACCTCATTGGCCCAGGGAAAGCGATTTGCGTTCGTTAATATAGTCGGTGTTGGTTTTGGTTTTCTGATCCATGCTTTTGTATCTGCACAAGGGTTAAGCCTGTTACTGTCTCAGTCTGCTGTGGCTTTTAATATTTTTAAATGGCTCGGGGTAGGTTATTTACTGTGGCTGGGCGTGAGTAATATCAAAAATGGCCTAAAGCTGTCTCAGCTAACATTGGAACCGACTAAACCCAGCATTAACCCATCTTTGCTCAGTAGCTTTACGAAAGGGTTATTAACAAATTTACTCAATCCCAAGATTGTGTTGTTCTATCTGTCTATCTTCCCTCAATTTATTTCACCCCAGCATATTTTAGAACAAAGCATGATGTTAGGGCTTGTTCAGGCGTTGGTTGTGGCTAGCTGGTTTTTTGTGGTCATTCTGTTTGCGACGAAGCTTAAAGCGTTGCTGACAACACCTCGAATAGCTAAATGGTTAAATTATGTCAGCGGTGGACTCTTTGTCAGCTTTGGTGTGAGTTTAGCCAGTACTCGGTTGTAATGTGTTTTAAAGCTCGTTGAACTGGTCTAGCCATTGAGTGAAAGAGCTTGATACTTGCGTAACGGTACAAGCTCCATAGTTAAAAAACCAGACTGGCGCATCTGTTTGCTGACTTGCACAATCGCTAAGTTTGAAACAGAACATGTTACCCTTACAATCCGATGCAAACAAAATATGCCCCTTTGGCATGCCACTCATTTCATATAGTTGTGATAGTGAAGCGACATCTTCCAGGCTTAAGAAATCTTGTACTTCAGAAATATCGGAATTCAAATCGCAAATTTTAGTTAATACATTTGGCGTGTGAACTAAGCCATATGTAGATATTAAATATTTATATGAGTCAGGTAAAATACCCTGTAATTTTGATTCAAGCTCTGTAATATCCTGAGTATTGATTGGTACCATGGCGTTTTTACTGCCCCAGTTTTTTACAAATGTATCAATGCTGTTCATTTTAAATACTCCAAGACCGTTAACGGTACATTACCGTGATTCACGATGAAAATTGTCTTAATTTAATAATGAAAGCAAGATACAGATGATGAGTAAATCATTCAATTTATTATTACTTTTTTAATTTTGATCTAAGAAAATTAGACATGAAATAGCGTTTTTCGCTGCTTAACCCCCAGCCTAAGTTAAGTCTTTTATTCCCTTCTAATGACAAATGTCTATTTTTATGTAAATTGACTTCTTTCACTTGGTCTATATTTTTCCAGTCAAATCTTCGGTACCAGCCAAATGAACCTATACCTATAAAGATAAGCGCCTTGCCATTCTCATTACGGACACATGTTCGACCAAATATATTCATTAATGTAAGAGTCATTAAGACAATACTTCCTAGTAGGAAAGGCAAGCCAAACAAAGATAGACTTGGATCGAATTCACCATTGATTAGCTGAGAACCGTATATCCCAGAAAGAGATCCTCCAGCCCAAACGAGTGTGAAGGGGACGAGGAAAATCGCAGTTATACTTCTATTTGAGGCCTCCATTGACCAGTTATAGCCGTTATCTTCCACTTTGATGCCACTTACTGGTTGGGTAATATCAAAATTGTTGTTGGGCTGTTTTTCTAGTATAGACGATAGGATTAAGAGGTTTTGGCAGCTCGAACAGTAGGCGGTATCTTTAGCTACATTGATGTCTTCGGTTTCAATTTTTATTTTACATTGGGTGCAAATAACGTCCATTTTAGATTCTTACTCCTGCCAATTGAATGACATTCATTAAAGGCATTCTTCCTTGTGTTCGTCGTAAGTGGATGTACGAAGATCTTTACAGGTTTGGCCGATAAGAAAGTCTCATAGATAGGCACATAGTACCGATAAAGCTTGGAGTGTTAAAGGGAAGTGAGGTATGAAATTACTCTTTAATAACAAGGTATTAAAAAGTAATTAGTCTGAATCTAGAATGTTATCTACCCATTAGCAACCAGTTGAATCTACAAATATTTCTGGGGGAATACTGCTACTGCATGCTTCTTTATATTGAACATAACAAACGGATTCATCATAGCCGACCTTAATAAACCAGCAATCTGGATCTGATCTGTCTTCGCTAAAAACTTGAATATCTTCAGCGTCGAGGGATATTAATTCAACAATTCCAAGACCAACACCTTGTTCGCCTTTGCTTTCAGGGTATTTATACCATGAATCAACCGGTCCTAAATTAGTTTGGATAGCCCTTAGCGAATCTGGTCCTGTATCTGGCGTGTTCTGTATTATACCTTTCATATGTACTGAAGAAGAAACACTTCTCATACTTCCCGCAATTGACTCTAAAACACTGATACACGCATCTCTTGAAATATCAATAAATTTAGGGATTGCCGTAGCGGCCAGTATACCCAAAATTATAATCACGATAACGAGTTCTATTAGCGTAAAACCCGTGTTGATATTTCTATTTGACATGTAGACGACTCATTTTTAAGTGATTATTGCTAGTTGTGTATTACGCGTAATCTTGCCTAATACTTTTTTGTTGGTGTAACAATAATGAAAATTACACTTCCTTACAAATTTTTATGGTATTTAAAATACAATATTTGTACTTATTTTATTTTGTGTAAACAGAATTACATGATTTTGTAGTAAACGCCGTCGCGGCATTAACTCGAACGGCAGGTCAGCCATAGATAATTTCGTATTGATGATTAGGTGCATTATCAAATTACATTCTTATAAACAATGAATACTATATAAATCATCACTTGCTCGAAACTACCTGAAATACCCGGTAAGATCATGGCACAGATCGCAATTGAGCCAGCAAGTAATATGTTGATCGAGGTAGGCTCCAGATTAAGCGGTAGCAGTACGATAATACTATAAGCAAAAGCAATACCAGCAAGCACGACCACAGTGGAATCGGGTGACTGTGCAGCATCCATGCATTAGCTAATCATCCGTTATAAAGTCAGTCTCGCTACCAACTCGCCCTGTGACTTCTGCCGACTATGCCTGTGACAAATGTAACAAAATCAATAATTAAAGCTTCTTTAATCTGGCGTAGCTTTACATCGATTATTGCAAAGTGTATAAATATAAATAGAGCTATTACTCTATTTGTATTTACTATAAAAGGAACTACAAGTGAATAAAATCACAAAAACACTCTTAATCTTAGCGGTTGTCTCTGCATGTGCATTGGCTGGCGTCATGTTATATGCCACTCAAATCGGAAACGGTAATCTTCCAGCAGCAGACCCTAAAGGTTATACAATCATTGAAGCGAATGGTCTTAGTTTTGCGGTTGATATACGTGGAGACAAAACGGGGACACCGGTTATATTGCTCCACGGATTCCCAGAGTCAGCAGTGATGTGGGACAAATTCATGGACGAGCTCACTGCACAGGGCTATTACGCTATTGCACCAAATCAGCGTGGTTACAGCGCCGGTGCTCGACCTGATGACGTTGAACAATATCAATTGAAATACCTGACTTCAGATGTCATTGCGATTGCCGATCAGCTCGAATTAAAACAATTTCATTTAATTGGTCATGACTGGGGCGCAGCGGTAGGTTGGCAGGTTGCGGCAGAAAACCCTGATCGTGTGATCAGCTATGCGGCTATTTCTGTTCCACATATTGATGCTTTCGGTAAAGCGTATCGTGAAGATACAGCACAATATGAATCGAGTGCTTACATCCGTTTCTTTCAGAAACCGATCTTACCTGAATTCATGATGGCGAAAAATGATTATGAGCGTTTAAGATCTATTTGGTCACAGCATGACGCAGCTGAAATTGAACACTACGTTGGTATTCTTGGTCAGGAGAAAGCCCTGACAAGTGCCATCAACTGGTATCGAGCCAACTTTGCTGTATTCACAAATGGTTTAGATGTTGGCAAAGTGAACGTGCCAGTTACGTTTATTTGGGGAAATCAAGATCATGCGCTTAAGCGTTCTGGCGTAGATGACACTAAAAATTATGTCGAAGCTGACTATAAATTTATCGAAATGGATGCCGGCCACTGGATTATCCAGGAAAAATATCAAGAACTGACAGGCCACTTGTTAGATCATTTAGCTAAGTATAGATAGGTTTCAATTTAATTAGCTTATACAAAGATAAACACCTGCTTGGTCTTTTTAAACCAGATTTGAAAATAAAAGGATATATATGAAAAAAATTATAATTAGATTATTGTTGATTGTACTCGTTGTACTTTCTCCCATTCTCTACCTCATTTACACATTTGCCTTTACAGGTCCTATATCTGATGCGGAATTTCAGAAAAATCTTCCCAATATAGTAAAAAACCTTGAAGTCAAATTTGATGGTGACGGTGAAGAGACCTTAGTGTTTATCCATGGCTACCCTGACAGTTTGGAGCTTTGGGACAAGCAGGTTGAATATTTTAAAGATGATTATTCGATTGCTAGATTCACGTTACCTGGGTTTGAGTTAGAAGATAATGGAGAAAGACCTCATTACAATATAAAACAGATCCGAATGATAATGAACGCCTTTATTAAAGGTTTAAATAAGGAACATGTCACCGTTCTGGCTCACGACTGGGGCGCTGTCTATGCTTCTCAGTATCTTAAGAAAAATGACTTAGTAGATAGACTGGTGCTATTTGACATCGGTAGTTTTGGCGATGAGAAACGACCAACCATCAATGTTAAATATACCTTTGCACTTGCCGTTGCTTGGACTTTACCTGAATTTTTAGGCGATAAGTTAGCACTATATACTGCGGACAAAATTTTAAAAATTGAAGATGTGGACCCTAATAAAACAATCGCCGATTTGCGTTCAGATCCCCGAATGACTTATCCATACTGGCATTTGTGGAACTCTGTATTGACGAAAAACACAACAAAAGCGACAGAGATAAAAGATTATGGCACGCCTTTCCTTTTCATGTACGGGAAGGACAAAAAGGTCTGGTTCCATGCTAAAAGCTGGGAAAAAGAGCTACAAGAACAGAATAAGGGGCAAGTTGAAGTTGTACCTGGAGGTCATTGGTTTATGCAGTCTTCGCCTGATCTAGTTAATAAAAAGATCTATAATTGGTTGAGCTCTCACTAAAAAACAAATTGCTGGCCACTTGCTTACTCATTTATCGATGATCTTGCAGTGGCACAGTGAATTAACTCAATTCGTTTATGGCTAATAAGGTAAAATTTTAACTGCCGCATCTTCTCCAGTTTCCCCCAATTGCCTCATTGATAATGCGTTTAGGTAACGCCAGAGAAACACTAGAGTGGGGGGCAGTTAGGATGGTACTAGCTACTATAACCAGATGATTTTTAATGTGAACAGCTTAAATCGACAACGGCATGCCGATCAATAATGGATGTAGATAAAATATAAATACGCCGGTTAAAATAACGCCAATAATGATAGCAATAATGTCGTTTATTCCGTTCGATTTAAGTCCTGGAATGACGCGTGGCGTTCTCTTTTTCATCGAGATCCTAGCAACACCAGCCCAGATTATAAACGCCCCGAAAAGTATGACATCGGCCAGCATGCCATTTACTAGCAGATGGCTGAATGCCCATAGTTTTACCGCGATTAGCTGGGGATGCTTGGTTACTTGTTTTATTTTTCCCGGGAGGTAAGGAGCGACAAAAAGTACCATAGCTGGCAGCATCAACAAGTAAGTCAGATGCTTTAACCAGTAAGGTGGTACATACACAAGTACAGGCTCGAGTCGAAGTGCAGCATAGCCTTTGGCAATAAGTACGATACCTACAACGGATATGAGTGAATAGATAATTTTCCATCCGTTCTCGCTTTTCGCGGCCATTCTGTTTCTGAAATCTTCAGCAATGATTGATATTGAATGAATTCCGAGAAATAGGAATAAGCCTGTGATTAAACTCAACATAAAATATTTCCTTCTAAGTCTGCAAATTAAAACTCACGATAACCTTGTTCAACGTTATGAATGTTGTGTAAAATCAAATTGCGCGCAATTAAAAGTAGGATAAGATCACAACAACGTGTTTTTTAAGGAAATAAACGATTAAACATTTTTTGTAGATAACCTTAATGGTCATATTGAAGCAACCAAGCCGTCGCACTTTCTGAGGCAGTCGTTCCTATCCTACATATGAGGGAAGGTAAACTCTGTTTGCGAACCAAAACATATCCGATTCACAGTTAAAGTTCATTGAACTGGTCTAGCCATTGAGTGAAAGAATCTGATACTTGCGTCACGGTACAAGCACCATGGTCATAAAACCAGACGGGTGCATCTGTTTGCTGGCTTATACAATTGCTCAGTTTGAAACAAAACATGTTGCCCTTACAATCAGATGCAAACAAAATATGCCCCTTTGGCATACCGCTCATTTCATATAACTGAGACAGTGAAGAGATATCTTCTAGGCTTAGGAAATCTTGCACTTCAGAAATATCGGAATTCAAATCACAAATCTTAGTTAACACGTTTGGCGTGTGGACCAAGCCATAGGTAGATATTAAATATTTATATGACTCAGGTAAAAAACCATTTAACTTTGATTCAAGCTCTGCAATATCATCATCATTTATTGGTACCATGGCGTTTTTACTGCCCCAGTTTTTTACAAATGTATCAATGCTATTCATTTAAAAACACTCCAAGATCGCTAACGGTTTATTACCGCGATTGACGATAAAAACTGTCTTAATTTTATAATGAAAACAAGATACACAGGATAACCATACGATTCAATTAATTATTGATATAACCAATGAATACTATATAAATCATCAATTGGACGATATGTTTGGATTTTGGCAAAGTAGCGTTATCGGGTCTGCAAGGCCAACACGAATAAAACTCAAGGAAGAACATCATGGCTAATAAACAAGCGTTTCATAACACCAACTTACCTGATATGCGTAATGCTTTTAGTTGGGGACTAAAGTTGAGCGATTTTGATGAGATATTTTTTGTCACTGGTCATGCCGACTGCAACCCGCAATTTATCACCCAACATCCCGGAGACCCTGTTGCGCAGACACGTCTTATTCTTGCACAGATGAAGGGTTTCCTGGAAGACGCAGGGTTCAGTATTAATGATATCGTGCGCACTGATTGGACATTTGTCAATGAAATCAGTGGCGAACAATTTGGTGAAATAGCGGGCGTGTGGGAAGCGTTTCTGGCTGATGTCGAGGTTAAACCCGCAACCGGTACATTGCGTTATGTTCAACGTTTAGGGATGGAAAATATGATGGTTGAATATGAAATGATGTTGGCAAGGTAATATGAGTCATGAATTGATATTGGTTAATACATATAAAAACATGCTGCCTTGTCATAACAATACCTTCTCAGCATTTTAATTTAACCGTGCTTATTATATAGTTTTGTTTATTTATGTACTTTTATAAAGCGCTGCATTGATTATGATTAGGATGGAAATTTTCTTATGGCTGAGTTATTTAAAGACGTTTATTGCCCTGTATTTTATGACAAGTTATCGGGTGTATTAACCAAGGTAATACCTGAGTTTGATTCGGTTAAATTTAACCAGATGATCTTTGATGATAGCTTTGTGGATTATGAACTAAAGCAGCGTATGTATCATACCGCTGAAGTGTTGAATCACTTTATGCCGGTAGATTTCAGTGACGCTGTGGTCGTACTCAAATTGATTATTGGTGAGCTGCGGGAGCAGGGGATTAAAGAACAAAGCATTGAATACATGTGTCTGCCTGCTTATATCGAAATTTATGGTCTGGATGATTATGACAGTGCTGTAGATGGCTTTGAATCTGTGACTCAATATACCAGCTGTGAATTCGCGGTTAGACCTTTCATCATACGTTACCCTACCAAGATGTTAGCGCAGATGCTGGCATGGACTACACACGAAAGTCGCCATGTACGCCGCTTAGCGAGTGAAGGTTCTCGGCCTCGACTGCCTTGGGCGATGGCACTGCCCACATTAAAACATGATCCTACGCCTTTGCTCCCCATATTAACTGCATTGAAACAAGATGACTGTGAAGTCGTTAGACGCAGTGTGGCGAATAACTTAAATGATATTGCTAAAGACAACAGTGATGCCGTGGTGCAGATAGCAACGCAGTGGTTAGGTCATAATGCGCAGACAGATAAACTCGTTAAACATGCGTGCCGTACTTTACTTAAACAAGCTCAGCCAGAGATCATGGCATTGTTTGGCTTTCAACAAGACCAAATAAAGCTCACCGCAATGGCGATAGCAACGCCTATCGTGGAAGTAGGGGATAAGCTCACGTTTAACTTCTCGATTGAAAATACCAGCCATCAGGCGCAAAAACTGCGTCTGGAATACGGCCTGTATTATCTGAAAAAAAATGGCAGTTTGACACGGAAAGTCTTTAAAATTAGCGAACGCGTGATAGCTGCGAATGCGCAAGAACACATAACTCGTCATCAAAGCTTTAAAGTGATCAGCACTCGTGTGTTTCATTTGGGGAGTCATAAATTGGCCATTATTATTAATGGCCAGGAAAGTAGGACCAGTACCGAAAAAGAGGCGCTGGTTAGTTTTGAATTAACAGATGGAGGCTAATGATTAAAAATCACTTAGTTTCCATGCGTTAACTTCATTATCCATCATCATAGGTGTGAACAGATATTGTTTGTTGGCACCTATATCCGCTAAGCCCGGTTTCAAACTTAAGACTAACTTACGTTCTTTTCCTTGCAGTTTAAACAGTTCACCGGTGAGCCAATCACTGACATAGATAGACTTATCCGCTGTCACAATGACACCGTCGAGATTACCAAGTTTATATCCGGTTGGTACTGTCGATAACTGCTGTTCTGCAATGTTTAATCGTAATAGTGAACCGAGTTCAGCTGTCGAAAAATCACTGTTCATTCCTTTGCCCCAACTGCCCACTAACAACTCACCTTGCTGTGCATATAAGCCGTTAGGATGAGGTAATGCAGTGCTTTTAAACCAAGCTTCAAACTGACCATTTTGGAGGCGATAGATTGTGCCTTCAAGTAAATCGCTTACATAAATCGACCCATCAGTAGTGGCTGTCACATCGTTGAGCATTTTAGCGTTTGGCGCTTTATATGTGTTTTCTACTTTGCCAGTTGTAGTATTTATCTCGACTAGTTTTTGCATATCAGCGACATATAAATATTGGCCAGATACTGCTAATCCCTTTGGAGCATCCAGTCCTTTAAGCCAATGCTGGTCCACCATTTTTCCGTCTATATTGGCGATACTGATGTAACCTTGACCATTGAGTTCCATTGGCTGGCCGTTGATGTTACTGATATAGATAAATTGTCCATCAATGCTGGTGACCACAGACTCTGGTTGATCTAAGTTATCTATTGTCCATTGGGGTTGCTGGGCATTGGCGGCGTAACTCGTCAGGGATGCCGCAATAATCGAGAGGGTTAACGCCGTTTTCTTTATTTTATTCCACTGGCTCATGGTTCAGTTCCTTTTGGTTTGTTGATTAAGCACGTTAATTAGGTTATCAATAGTTGAGCACAATTCAATGTGTGCTTAGCTGAGTATTAGGAATTGATACTTATTGTTAACTTTAGGATCAGATTATGGATGAACAACGACAACGTACCGGGCTATTTAGTACGCTTAAACAAGTTTTAAAATCACAAGGGCTGCGTTATCGCGATCTTGCCGAATTGATGGATACGTCAGAACCCACCATTAAACGGTTATTTAAAGAGCAAGATTGTAAGCTAAGTCGATTAATGGATATCTGTAAAGCGATCGGGGTTAATTTTACCGACTTAGTTGAGTTATCCAGTAATCGCCCAACTGAGCCAACAGTACTGTCTATCGAAATAGAATCTGCGCTGGTGGATAACCCTGGGTTGATGTCGTTCTTTATGCTACTGATTAGCGATTTTGATTTAAAAACGATAGCGTCACAAAATAACTTACAGCAAACGGATATATATTTATATTTACGAGAGTTAGAAAAATTGTCGTTGATTAGACTAGGACAAGGCAACCACTTTTACTTTGTTGTAAACCGACCGATTAAGTGGCGCTCTGATGGGCCTATGCATCAGACATTAGTCAGGGTTAATCAGCGTTTTATCAAAGAGGCGATCTCTTCACATACAGGGACTAATTATCCATTTTACTCCGCGAGTCGGTTATTAAGTGAGGCCAGTAGTAAGCAGTTCTATCAAGAAGTCGATAATCTGTATTTTCGCTTTCAGCAACAAGCCACATTAGATCAAATGTTTTATCCGACAGAAGAACTGAAACCGTTTAAATTGGTTGCGACCACAACGCCTTTTGACCTTGCTAGTTACTTTAAAGTGCCAACCTTTAAAGTTTAGAACGTATTGAGTATACCTATATATTGTTATCTTTATAGTTGATATAACCAAACCCGCTTGTATTTACAGATTAATTTATATTGCTGATGGCATAAAAAACTTGCATCTTGATTACATTTAAATTAAATTGCCGTCATCAAATCGAGTGACTCGATTATTTTGTTTTTATATGGACTTTTAATACAGTGATACAAACCATCAATCACACATTTCGTATTTCCCTACCGTACTTCTGATCTCTGATTAGCGCGAGCTATTTGCTTTGCCGCCTAGAATTTAACATCTCTCGTTATTTATTAAATTGTGAATCGCAATTGTTATATTTGTAATTACACACTTTAGAGATAAACAATTAAATATGTATTTTATTTCAAGCTGAAGAATGATGACAAACTCAAAACAACACAATGATTGGTCTGATGTATTTGTAAATATAGATCCGACTGCAGAACCACATTATTTGAATGCGATCTCGCATACCGCACAACAACTTTCGACAATGATTACGGCGATTGATGCGCCGTATTCAGGGTTGGAACCAGCGCAATTGAATGAGCTGATCAAGGCAATGCCAATTGGCAAAGCACCGATTGCCCCCTTGGCAGACATCATTTCGAATAACGTTGACCTAATCGGTAAAAACTCAATTATTGTGCAGCACCCGCATTGTATTGCACATTTACACACGCCACCGTTAATCCCAGCATTAGCGGCTGAAACGATTATTTCGGCATTAAATCAATCTATGGATTCATGGGACCAAGCGTCTTCTGCTACTTACGTAGAACAGAAAATGACAGATTGGTTATGTGAACTATTTGGTTATAACCTGGAACAGTCAGCGACAAGTAATGGCGCTGATGGTGTATTTACCAGTGGTGGTACGCAAAGTAATTTAATGGGGCTATTATTAGCACGTGATCGTGCGGTAGAACAGATCTCGGGTGAAAGCGTTCAAAAAGACGGTTTACCAAGTTACGCCAAAAAATTACGCATCCTATGTTCGCAAACCAGTCATTTTACGGTGCAAAAATCAGCATCGTTAATGGGGCTGGGTGAGCGTGCTGTTGTAACTGTCGCGACCGATGAATTTGGTCGTTTAGATATGAACGCGTTAACTGCAACGATTGCTGATTTACAATCTCAAGACTTGATCCCGTTCTGCGTGGTTGGTACTGCGGGTACCACTGACCTTGGCGCGATTGATGATCTGCAAGCCATTGCGGCTATCAGCGAACAGCACAGCATGTGGTTCCACGTTGATGGTGCATATGGCGGGGCATTGATCTTAAGCTCGCACAGAGACCGTTTAGCGGGTATTGAGCTAGCTGATTCGATTAGCACCGATTTCCACAAGTTATTCTTCCAACCGATTAGCTGTGGCGCATTATTGATCCGTGATAAACACAATTTTAAATACTTGCTGCATCATGCCGATTATTTAAATCGTGAAACGGATGAACTGCCAAATTTGGTTGATAAATCCATTGCCACGACCAAGCGTTTTGATGCGTTAAAGCTACTGATGTCTATGCAAGCTTTGGGGACAGATAAATTTGGTGCGATGTACGATCACCTCATTAGCTTGACTCAAGATGTAGCAGCGTTAGTAACAGCAACGGACAAGTTTGAACTGTTAGCGCAACCGCAATTAAGTACCGTGTTGTTTAGATACAACGACGACGTGACGATTGAGCATGAAGATGAAGTCAGCGTGATCAATCAACGTTTACGTTTAGATCTGTTAACAGCAGGGCAAGCCGTATTAGGCGAAACCAAAATCAATGGTTATACCTGTCTAAAACTGACGATTTTGAATCCATGCTTGCAGTTAAATGATTTTCAAAGCTTGTTTACCAAGATCGCTGATTTTGCAGCAGAGCAAGATTATATCAAGTAGACAAAGCAAAGATAACACTGGTTGGCGTTTCTTGAATACGCCAATTAGTGACAGGATAGGCTGTTTAGATATTGAATCTAAACGCTAATTAATAAATAACAAAAAAGAATAAGTTTAAGGAATAGATATGTCTGTATTACAAATTGGTGCTGGTGGTGTTGGTTGGGTTATTGCGCATAAATGTGCACAAAACAATGACGTGTTTGGTGATATCACTATCGCATCACGTACAATCGCTAAATGTGACAAGATCATCACGAGTGTGCACAACCGTGACAACTTAAAAGACAAGAGCCGTAGCTTAGTATCACGTCAAATCAACGTTGATAACAAAGAAGCACTTATTGCATTAATTGAAGAAGTAAATCCAGATTTAGTAATCAATGCTGGTCCTCCGTGGGTTAACGTCGCAATCATGGCCGCGTGTGTCGCAACGAAAACGGCTTACCTAGATACATCTGTAGCAACGGATCTATGTAGTGAAGGCCAGCAAGTACCAGAAGCTTACGATCCACAATGGGCATTCCGTGAAGACTTCGAAAAAGCCGGTATCACAGGTATTCTTGGTGCTGGTTTTGATCCAGGCGTAGTAAGCGTGTTCGCAACATATGCTTACAAGCACTTGTTTGATGAAATCGATAGCATCGACGTAATGGACGTAAACGCGGGTGATCACGGTCAACGCTTTGCAACTAACTTTGATCCAGAAACAAACATGTTAGAGATCTTAGGCGATTCGTTCTACTTTGAAAACAAAGAATGGCACCAAGTGCCTTGCCACAGCCGTGTAATGGAATTTGATTTCCCAGTTGTTGGTCAGCAAAAAGTTTACTCAATGGCGCACGATGAAGTACGTTCATTAGCAGAGTTCATTCCTGCAAAACGCATTGAATTCTGGATGGGTTTCTCTGATAACTACCTAAACTACTTCAACGTAATGCGTGACATTGGTCTATTAAGCCAAGTACCTGTTACAACTACAGACGGTATTACGGTTGAACCACTTAAAGTATTGAAAGCTATCTTACCGGATCCAACATCACTTGCTGCTGGTTACACAGGTAAAACATGTATCGGTACTTGGGTTCGTGGTACCAAAGGTGGCAAGCCACGTAGCGTATTCGTATACAACATTTGTGACCATGAAGAAGCATACAAAGAAGTTGAGCATCAAGCGATTTCTTACACTACGGGCGTGCCTGCAATCACTGCCGCATTACTTTACTTCCAAGGTAAGTGGAGCGACGTTGGTTTGTTCAATGTAGAACAGCTTAACCCTGATGACTTCTTAGACTTGATGCCGCGCATTGGTCTAACGTGGGAAGTTCAAGAGTTGGAATGCTAATAATGCCGGCTGCTAAAGCTATGCAAACAGAGGCGTCTAGCACGCCTCTGAAAACACCTTATTTCATGATCCATGAAGATAACTTGTTGCGCAATCTTGAGATCTGCAAGCAGTTAAAAGATCTGTCTGGTGTAAAACTGGTGTTGGCGTTGAAGTGTTTCTCTACTTGGGGAACATTCAACACTATCAGTAAATACCTAGACGGTACAACCAGCAGTGGCCCGTACGAAGTACAGCTTGGTCACGAAACATTCCCCGGTGAAACACATGCTTATAGCGTGGGTTACAGCGAAGATGATGTAATTGCTGTGCGTGATATTGCCGATAAAATTATTTTTAACTCGGTATCACAACTTGAGCGTATGCAGCCTTTGTTGCCCGCTTCAAGCAGTGTTGGTTTACGCATCAATCCAGAAGTGAGCTATGCAGGACAGGATCTTGCCGATCCCGCGCGTGCTTATTCTCGTTTAGGGGTTAAACAAGCGGGACTAACTGCGGAAACAGTGGCTAAACTTGATGGTTTGATGTTCCACATGAACTGTGAAAATAAAGACTTTGTTGCTTATAACAAGATCTTGACTACTATTTCAGAACAGTTTTCAGCACACTTGGATCAAGTTTCATGGGTGAGTCTGGGTGGCGGTTTGTTTTTCACTTATCCTGGCTATCCAGTGGCAGAATTAGCATTAGCACTTAAAGCCTTTGCTGAAAAACACCAAGTACAACTATATCTTGAACCGGGTGAAGCTGTTATTACAGATACCACAGACCTTGTTGTATCGGTATTAGATATTGTTGAAAACGATAAGAAAACGGCGATTGTTGACAGTGCAACCGAAGCGCATCGTTTAGATACGCTTATCTATAACGAACCGGCGAGTTTTGCACAAGCAACTGAAGATGGTCAGCACCCTTATATTATTGGTAGCTGTTCATGTTTGGCGGGGGATATATTTGGTGAAGCCAATTTTCCACAACCATTACAAGTTGGCGATCGTTTAACCATCAAAGATTCAGCAGGTTATACCATGGTGAAACTGAACTGGTTTAACGGCCTAAAAATGCCAAGTATCTACTATAAGCGTGTTGGTAGTAATGGTGTTGAAGGTAAAATAGAAACCCTGAATCAATTTAATTATCAGGATTTCAAGGCGACACTGGGCCAAGGGTAATCTTGCCAAGTGTAAGTAACAATATGACTGATACCTTTCACAAGGTGGCAATTATGAATAAAAGATCAAAGAAGGTTGGAAACGCCGTGAGCGAAGTTTTAAATTATGTGACAGAAATGAATAACGATAAACCAGTGACGCGCGCACCAGCGCCTGTTGCGTTAAATCTGACTTCGTTTCTTAGTCAGCCAGCACGCGTGCTGGCGACTAATAGCTATTTACAACGCCAAGAACAGCGTGAATCAAATGCTCGCAGTTATCCGCGTCGTTTGCCATTTGCGCTTAAACGCGGTCAAGGTATCTTTGTTGAAGATACTGAACAACAGATCTTTATTGATTGTTTAGCTGCTGCGGGTACGTTAGCGCTTGGCCATAGTCACCCCGATGTGACAGCAGCTTTGATTGAAGCGGTGCAATCAGAAGTACCAATGCAAACATTAGATCTGATGACGCCAATTAAAGATGAGTTTATGACTCAATTATTGGGTTTGTTACCGGGTAATATGGCTGACAATGCACGTATTCAAATGTGTAGCCCTTGCGGTTCCGATGCGGTTGAAGCAGCATTGAAGTTAGCTAAAATTGCCACGGGTCGTCGTTCAATTCTCGCATTCTCGGGTGCTTACCATGGCATGACGCATGGCGCGTTAGCGATGATGGGCAACTTAGGGCCTAAATCAGCACTGAGTATGACGGGCGCGGATGTGCAAATTATGCCATTCCCGTATGCACTTCGCTGTCCTTATGGCCTAGGTGAAGCAGGGATTAAGACCAGTCTTTATCAACTCGAGACCATGCTAACAGATCCGGAATCGGGTGTTGCTAAACCTGCCGCTATTATCGTAGAAGCAGTGCAGGGCGAGGCTGGTTCACTGCCCGCCGATCCTACTTGGCTTAAAGGCTTACGTGATATCACTAAACGTCACGGAATTCTACTCATCATTGATGAAATTCAAGCGGGTATGGGTCGTACAGGTAAAGTATTTGCATTTGAACATGCCGATATTGAACCGGATGTGATTGTTGTTTCTAAAGCGCTAGGTGGTGGGCAACCATTAGCCGCGATTATTTATCATAATGACTTTGATAAATGGAACCCTGGTGCTCACGCGGGTACATTCCGTGGTAATCAGTTAGCAATGGCATCTGGGTTGGTGGTCATGCGTCATCTTGCACAAGAGCAACTGCATTTACATGCGGGTGCAATGGGCGCTAAGTTAAAACATGATCTAGAAGCGATTGACAGTAACGTTATCGGTGATGTGCGTGGCCGTGGTTTGATGTTAGGCATCGAAATTGTTGATCCTAATGGCGAACGTGATGTATTGGGTAACTTGCCACAAGATGGGCTACGTGCGAAAGAAATTCAACAAGCGGCATTACGTCGTGGTTTGATTATCGAGTTAGGCGGCCGTTTTGGTTCGACTATCCGTATGTTACCGCCACTCATCATCCAACCAGAAGAAATTGATGTGGTTGTTGCTATTTTAACCGATGCGATAAACTCAGTTGCTTAATTAATAAAGAATTTAATCGTAAATAAATAGGCCTTTAGTTCTGAACTAAAGGCCTTTTTTATAATTTAATTGTCATTTTTTGAGCTAACTATTGGTAGTGATATTGAGAATTATTAACATTTGGTGTTAGTATACTAAATCGTTTTTAAGCCAGAGTTAACAGATTTGACTAATATAGCGCCAACTTTACCACCTAAACTACTATTATATATATTAAAAGCAAAGAATTATGGTGTTGAGTATCAGCCTATTATTGCGGTTGAAACACTTGAGGTTTTTGCTTATGAAGCTTTGTCTCGATTTTATGACGAAGCAAACAATCCAATTCCCCCTGATCACGTATATAAAGCTTTGCATCATAATCCGCTATCACTATTTCAGGTGGAATTAGCACAGAAAAAATTACAGCTTAAACATGCTCCTAAAAATTTCAAATTATTCGTTAATTTAGATCAAGACTCCTATTTTGCTTATGGCGACGATGTCGCTGAGCATTCGGTAACGGCGACGGAATTAAACCCTTTCATTCGATTGTTTTTAGCGCATAGGGATAATGAAATAGTGGTAGAGTTAATTGAAAATTCAGAAATAAACGATGCCAAAATGAGCCTGAACATGATCAAGTTAATGGCGTCATATAATATAAGAACTGCGCTTGATGATATCTGTAATGACCAGTCTATGCTGTCGACCGCAGTATTAGAGCAAGTTGATTTTATAAAGTTCGATCGTTTTGTGGTATTGAATAAACACAATTCAAGTTTTCTACTGCTAATTAAAGCGTTAATTTCTTACGCTCAAGAGGCCGGAAAGAAAACAATTTTGGAGGGGGTTGAAACGGATGAGGATCTGGTATTTGCAAAAGCATTAAATATTGATTATGTTCAAGGATTTCTATTTAAACCACAATTTGTATCTGCACCGAGTTTCGGCCTTTAATACATCGGCCCTTAATATAAGCAAGGGCCGAGCAAGTTACATAAGTAATCTTATATTTATACGGTATTATTTCAGTTTAAACTGACTAACAATCGCCACTAACTGTTCATTTGAACTGGCTAGATTACGTGTACTGTCCATAGTCTTCTCACCGTTCTGGGTTAGTTGATTTACCATCCCTTGGATCATGGTCATGTTACGGTTGATCTCTTCCGTTACTGAGCTCTGTTCTTCTGCTGCAGTTGCTATTTGAATACCCAGATCATTAATCTGCATGACAGAGTCGGTCATTGAATCGAGGTTATCATTAACACTGGCTGTAGTTTCGGCTGTTTGTTGACAACTGGCTTTGGTGATGTCCATCGCACGAACAACCATATCAGCGCCATTACGTAAACGTGTAAGCATCTCGTTAATTTCAGAGGTACTTTGCTGTGTGCGTGCTGCTAGCGTACGAACTTCATCAGCTACAACCGCAAAACCACGGCCTTGTTCACCAGCGCGTGCAGCTTCAATCGCCGCATTTAATGCCAGTAAGTTAGTCTGGTCTGCAATTTCGCCAATCACACTCAATACAGAGCTGATCCTATCGGTGTCTTCATTCATTGTTTGAATGTTGAGAGCCATCGCTTCAACTTCATTAACTAAGTCTGCCACACCGTGCACAGCGCCTTCTACAACAGTTTTTGATTTACGTGCTTCGTCTGCAGATTGCTGAGTAAAGGTTGCAGATTGAGCCGCATTTTGGGCAACGCTATCAGCGGTAGAACTCATTTCTGTTATCGCTACAACAACCTGGTCTGTTTCACTCGCGTGGTCGATTAATACCGTATTGTTGTGTTCAGTTTGCGATCTTAATTGTTCAATACCTGAAGAAATATGATCTGTCGACTGTGATATCTCTAACATCATTGCTTGTAAGTTGCTCACGAATCGATTTACCGCTTCAGCAATCTGACCCAAATCATCATTACTGTTTACCGCTAAGCGTTGTGTTAAATCTGCGTTGCCTTGAGCAAGGTCTACAATCGTTGACTTTAACGCCAGAATTGGACGGTATAATCGATTAAGTGCGGCATATACAATCGCCGATGCCACAAGAATAAGCAGTATGGCACTGAATATGCTGTCTTCTAATAGTTCTTGCACTGTGGCGTAGTGAGCAGATTGGTCTATTGTGATGAGTAAATGCCAACTCATCGAATCATCTAGCTTGATGCTTTCAAAGTAACTCACTTTATCTGCACCATTAACAGTGAAGTTTGTTACGCCTTCATCTTTACTGAGTATCTCTTGTTGTAATTGCGCATAGCCCATTTCGTCAGCTAACTTACTTTGTCCTGGGTTGCGGATCTGTGCTGTTGACGCGATTGTAGTACCTTGATTATCGTGTAAGCTTGTTACCGCGTTGGCAAATGCAGACGCACGAACCATATCATTCAAAACGCCTAGCTCGATATCGGCAAGCAGTACACCTTCAAGTTGACCATTTTTATAAAACGGGGCAGCAATACTGATAAGTAATTGCTTAGTTAGCGCATCTTTATACATTGCAGTTACAACTGTAGTGCGTTTTTGTTGTGCTAGGGTATACCAATCGCGCGTACGGGGATCATAACTAGCTAAATCTCGCTTGCCACTTGCAGCGCCATAAGATCGGCCATCGGCAAAACCAACCACGATGTCACTGGCTTTAGTAGCAGCGGTGATTTGTCGTACCATTAAGTGTATCTGCTCGTCACTACGTGGTTGGGCAAAATCGGGTGCCGTTGCAATCAAACCGTCTTTAATTGTTTGGAACCAAGTATTAATTTTTGCCGATGTGGTATCAACTTTTAATATAGAGTAGTCGTTGATATTACTCGACATCGAAGAAGATAACTGGCGGTAAGAAAATAAGTTAGAAATAGTTAAGGTGATTATTAAGAGTAGAATAATGACAGATATTATTCGCCCTTTAAAACTTGATAGAAAATCCACGTGAGTTTATATCCTTTAATAGTTATAAATATTGCTATTTAGCTGATTTGCCAATATATATTCAGATTATTGCAGTTTTCTAACATGCTATCATTCATATGAAAATTCGGGTAGGGTTTTGTTGGTGTTTATAACGTTAACATTGGCGTTAAATGCTTTATTATCACTCCAAGTCAATCTTTACGGCTATATAAAGCTATGATTCTTAATATATTGTATCGAAGTTGCTTTGGTTTAAATTGGCTGGCGATGGCCAATCATTGTTCATTGAAACTTGCTAGATGACACGTACTGTCCATGGTTTTTTCGCCATTTTCAGTTAATTGATTAACCATGCTTCGGCTCATGGTCATATTACGATTTATCTCTTCGGTCATTGAATAGAGGTTATCGTCATAAAATTGAATCTGTTAGCTACGAGTGAAAATAAATATTACTGGGAAGATTGGCTAGGATGTAGGCCTTTAAAGCGATAAAGACCTACATTGAATCAATTTATTTTAGTTTAGTTTGAACTGTCCAACAATCGCGACTAATTGTTCATTCGAACTTGCAAGCGTATGCGTACTGTCCATGGTTTTTTTGCCATTTTCAGTTAACTGAGAAACCATGCTTTGAATCATTGTCATGTTACGGTTTATCTCTTCTGTTACTGAGCTTTGCTCTTCAGCAGCCGTTGCAATTTGAATACCGAGATCATTAATCTGCATCACTGAATTCGTCATAGAATCAAGACTGACATTGACACTTGCCGTTGTATCAGCTGTTTGCTGACAGCTCAATTTCGTTGCGTCCATTGCTTTTACAACGGTATCAGCGCCATTGCGTAAGCGGGTTAGCATCTCGTTAATCTCTGAAGTGCTTTGCTGAGTTCTTGCGGCTAACGTTCGAACTTCATCGGCAACAACCGCAAAGCCTCGGCCTTGTTCGCCAGCACGTGCCGCTTCAATCGCTGCATTTAGTGCCAGTAGGTTAGTTTGATCTGCAATCTCACCAATCACACTTAATACCTTGCTAATTTTATGGGTATCTTCATTCATCGTTTGAATGTTGAGAGCCATTGCTTCAACTTCATTTACTAAGTCTGCAACCCCGTTTACTGCACCTTGAACTACTGTTTTGGATTGGTGAGCCTCATCGGTTGATTTTTGTGTGAAGGTTGCGCTTTGCGCAGCACTTTGAGCCACACTGTCAGCCGTCGAACTCATTTCTGTTACTGCAACAACAACCTGGTCGGTTTCACTTGCATGAT
This sequence comes from Moritella sp., assembly GCF_013215705.1. GTDB lineage: Bacteria > Pseudomonadota > Gammaproteobacteria > Enterobacterales > Moritellaceae > Moritella. The sequence continues at coordinate 22,085 of NZ_JABSQR010000001.1, forward strand.
CAATTAATACGGCGTTATTGTGCTCTGTTTGAGAACGTAACTGTTCAATCCCGGTAGAAATATGCGTTGTTGATTGTGATATTTCTAACATTATTGACTGTAGGTTGCTAATAAAGGTATTTACGCCTTCGGCTATTTGGCCTAAATCATCTTTACTTGTTACTTCCAATCGCTGAGTTAAATCGCCGTTGCCTTGTGCGAGATCTTGAATTGTTGATTTTAATGCAATAATGGGTTGGTAAAGTTTATTAAGGCAAATGTATACTAATATCGACACGATAAGAATTAAAATAACAGCCGTGATCAATGAATCATTAAAGCTGTCTGTAATGACGGCGTGGTGCGCGTCTTTATCTAGCGTTACCACTATATGCCAGCTTAATCGGCTATCAAGCTTAACAGCTTCAAAATAGCTGATCTTTTCTTTACCATTGACTGAAAGAGCGAGTTTACCTGTTTCTTCCGCTAACATGTTTTGCTGTAACTGTGTAAATGCAGCGTTATCGGCAAGTTTTGATTTCCCCGGATTTTCGATGGCATCTGTAGACGCAATTATCGTACCTTGTTCATCAAACAAACTTGTGGTCGCATTAGAAAATGCAGAAGCTTTAACGATATCTTCAAGCACGTTCAATTCGATATCAGCAAGTAATACACCTTGTAATTGCCCATTATGGTAAAATGGTTCGGCAATACTTACCAATAGATTGTTGGTAAATGCATCTTTATACATAGGCGTAATAATTGTTTTTCTTTGACGTTTGGCTTCTTCATACCAACCTCGTGCACGCGGGTCGTATTCCGATGCGTCATGTTTTCCGCTCGTCGCACTATAAGAACGGCCATCTTCAAAACCTACTAGTATGTCTGTTGCTTTTGTTGATGCATTGATTTGCTGCACCATTAAAATAATCTGGTCATCGTTACGTGCTACAGAAAAATCGAGAGCCGTCCCGATCAAACCGTCCTTGATGGTTTGAAACCAAGCGTTAATTGATTCGGATGTACTACTGACTTTCAGGGTTGAGTACTTATCTATATCATCTTTAATTAACGCGGACATTTGGCGATAAGAAAGAAAGTTTGATATTGCAAGCGTCGTGATGAGCAGTAACATAATTACTGTAATTATCCGGCCTTTGAAACTTGATAAAAAATTCACGTGGGTACATCCTTTTTATAAATTAATTCGAGAGTGGATACTCGCATTACACAGCGATAACACTATCGCAATTACATTCGTATTAGCTTATCGGCAGGAAATAGTAACATCACATCTTTAATGGCCAATAAGTGATGCTCGTCACATAAATAGAATGCTTCTAATCATTAAGTATTAATATACCCAACGGAAGTGGATGGCGCCTTGACCAGTTTAAAGTTGTTATACTTATTTAGCATAATTGATCTATATCATGGTGAAAGTAAAGCAAGGTAATCTTATTCGACACTACTAACAATAGATTATAGGATCTCGTGCTTTTTAACATCTATCTTCATTTTCAACTAATGGTCCTCTATATTATGAAATCTATTTTTAAACCGCTGTTATTCGTTTTTGTGTCATTGTTTGCGCTTGCTGGTTGCAGCGAAGACAATAATCCAAAAGAAGGGAATGAATACGCTGTTATTCCAACGCCAATGCCTGACTTGCCTGATGTTGTCGAAATCTTTTCTCTTGCGTGCGGTAATTGTAAGAACATGGAAACCATGATCCCTGCAATTGAAGATATGACTAAAATAGAGATTGCTAAAACCCACGTAACCTTTAATAAAAGTGCGCAGCGCTCTGCTTATGTTTACTATGCAGCAGCGAATCAAAATAACGGTAAACCTAGCCATGAGATGATGACTGACTTGTTTACTTATACCCAAAGTGGTGCTGGTGCAGACAAGCATGATCATGGTAAAGGTAAAGAGACTGAAGACGTTGCTGAAACGATGACACTTGCACAGAAAAAAGCTGAGATGATTGCCATCTTCGCAACATACAACATGAAAAGCCCAATTGATTTAAGCGAAGCAGAGCACGAAGCGGTTTATCAAGCCATGATTAAAGCAGAAACGATTGTAACGAACGCTAATATTTCATCTGTACCTGCTTTTCTCGTACAAGGAAAATACCTGGTTAACTCTAGCGCACATAAAACATTAGAAGACTTAGCTGCAACGATTACTTATCTGAACCGTTTAGATAAATAAGCGTAATACATCTTATTTGTTAATCCTGAAAGGAGCGATACTTGTTTATTTACAGTGATGAGTGTGTCCCGCTCCTTTTCTATATCAACTTTCATTCAAAAGTAGATCGTATCGTTTGTGAACGTAAATAACGATATGTGTAGATCAAATGATAAATTATATGGTTAAACTCAGCTTTAACAGTAGACTTTATATCTAATGAATTTTATTATTCGTGAAATTTTTAACAAAGAACTATGAACATGACATTAGCAGCAATTGATTACCGTGCTGAAAATTGCGGTGAAGCGTTTGTAAAATCGCTTCGTGACACAGGGTTTGGCGTATTAACTAATCATCCGATTGATCCGGCGTTAGTTCAAGCTATTTACACTGAATGGCAAGCATTCTTTGAAACCGAAGAAAAACACGATTTCTTGTTTAAACCTGAAACGCAAGATGGTTTTTTCCCTGCAACTGTCTCTGAAACCGCAAAAGGCCACAGTGTTAAAGATATTAAAGAGTATTTCCATGTATATACTTGGGGTCGTATTCCTGAGTCATTAAAAGAAAATATACTCGCGTATTACTCGCAAGCCAATGCATTAGCCGCTGAATTACTGGATTGGGTGGAAGAATTCTCACCAGTTGACGTATCTGCAAAATACAGCATGCCATTATCAAAGATGGTTGAAGCCAGTTCGCGTACATTATTACGTGTTTTACATTACCCACCAATGACAGGTAATGAAGAAGTAGGCGCTATCCGTGCTGCTGCACACGAAGACATTAATATGCTTACAGTGCTGCCCGCGGCTAACGAACCTGGTTTACAAGTACTAAATAAAGATGGTAGCTGGTTAGACGTACCAAGCGATTTTGGTAATATCATTATTAATATCGGTGATATGCTTCAAGAAGCATCAGGTGGTTATTTCCCATCAACAACGCACCGCGTTATTAACCCTGAAGGTGCAGACATGACTAAAGCGCGTGTTTCGTTACCGCTATTTCTGCACCCTAAAGCAGACGTTGTATTATCAGAACGTTACACTGCCGATGAGTACTTAACGGAAAGGTTACGTGAATTAGGCGTGCTGTAACGTCTATGCTGATTACAGTTACTCATCAAAGCGCATTTATGCGCTTTTTTTTGTTCTCAATTTTATGTTTTGTTTACTAAACTCTCTGTATTAATGATGTTTAAAGGGTATGAGTAAATGTTAAAATCGGTTAATGGTTGTGCGCATGAATGGTTTATCTCATTAACCGAATCGGAAGATGAGGCGCAACTTGACGTTAGACTCATTGATTCGTTACAAGCTATTTTACAAACGCAGAAAATTGCAGTGTTTGTGAGGGAAAACGCGCTAAAAGAGCAGAACATCACCTTAATTACTGATAATTTAACCGAGCAAGACTTTACGCCTGAAAATATTGATTCGTTATATCTTAAATTACAAGATAATAAGATCCATACCTGTCTGTGCTCACAACTCCGAATCAGCTATATCCCAATCTGTCATTGTGAATCGGTAATTGGCTTTGTTGTTGCCGTGCATACAAAGGAAGAGATTTTAGATACCAATCAATTTGGCACGGCTGTTAATGTATTACACATTTATGCCAATCAACGCCATGTCCTGTTTAAAAATAGACTTGATCCATTGACTGAATTACTTAACCGACAAACCTTTGAGAGTAAGTTGATGGAGGTGATCGCTGGTCATGATCACCGCGAGAAAATTGGTGAGCACTGTGCTTGGTATCTGGGTATGTTAGATATTGATAACTTTAAACAGGTGAATGACCAGTTTGGACATGTCATTGGCGATGAGGTGTTAATCTTAATCGCGCGCTTAATTAAAACCAACTTTCGTAGTCAAGATTATATTTTTCGCTATGGCGGTGAAGAGTTTTCGGTGTTGTTTAAATGTGCAGCAGAAGATACAGCAGTACTCATATTGGAGCGGTTAAGGGGGATGATCGCGCAGCATATATTTCCACAAGTTGGGACTATTACCATCAGTATAGGTTTTACAGAATTAGAGAGTGGCAGGATATTATCAACACTCGTGCAGCAAGCTGATGTAGCCTTGTATGACTCAAAACGTTCAGGGAGAAACAAGGTAACAAACTTTAAACAAATTGAGGGCCAACATCACCTTGAATATGGTGTCGAGCATGAACACGAATTGTTTAAATAAAGCTAATTTTAATATATGAAGTTAAATAAAAGGTTAAACCAGAAGAAAGCATCAGTTAATTATTTTATACATGAACTAACGGATGCTTTTAATTTTCATCTAATGTGCATATAGATGCTGATAATTTTCAACACCGATTTCAGACACAAGTACTTGCGTAGCTTGCGCGTGACTCATCTTAGTCTCTGCTTTTTCAACTAAGATCATCGCGGCAATATCAGCTAATCTAAACCCAGCTAAATTTAAATTAATTAATACGGATTGTAGTGGTGATAGTGACGGATTAAAAGCCGCATTTTCAATATAACGGCCGGCAATCACAGTACCCGTTGTTGTTTTTAACGCAATACCTGCATGGCAATGACTATAAGGCGCATAACTGTCGTTTGCTGCTTTGAGTGCCATTTGTACCAGTCTTGAGTCGCTTGGTTGTTGCAAAGTTAAATTAACCGGTTTAGCTGCTAATAGTGATTCGCTAATACCTAAGTCAATTGGACCGAAAGAATCGGGCAGTAAAGTCGCTAAGGTTTTTATCCCTGTTGCCTTTAAATTGACACTTAACTCGGGTGCACAGTGTAACTCATTCATGAATTGACGACAGTGACCACAAGGACTATCGGTGACCGTAATGTCTAAAATAGCAGATTCATGATGACTAAAGGCATTATTAATGGCTGCTTGTTCAGCATGAACACTGTTGAATAATGCTTGATTAGTAAATTCATAATTGGCACCAAAGTATAGGTTACCCGATCCAGCTCGTGCAATTGCGCCAACATTGAAGTCTGAGATAGGTGCAACAGAATAGGCGGCAGCTAGGGGTAATAAACTCAGTAATAGCGCAGGTGTTTCGAGTGCAGAATGCAGTTGTAATAAGTCGACATCGTCAGCGTTAATAACACCCTTAAAATCAGGGTTGGTGATGATAGGGTGAACATGGCGTTGAAGTGATTCAGGTAAGCACGGAAGTGCGGTAAGGAGTTTTTCTTTCATAAAATTGGCCTTGTTAAAAAGTGGCACTGAATAGAGAATAAAATTCTATCTGAGTGCCACTTTGCAACTAAATCCGATTTATTACAAGGATAGAGCTCTAAATTATAAAACTTTTAGTACTAAACCGTTTAGATAATAACCTTCTGGATAGAAGCTAGCCGTTGGATGATCACCCGCTTGTGATAAACGCTCAACGATATAAGCATCTTTACCTGCATCCAGTGCTGCATCAGCAACAATTTTCTGGAATAACCCGTCTTCCATTAGGCCTGAACATGAGAATGTTAACAGTGTGCCGCCTGGCTTAAGTACTTGCATTGCTACAAAATTGATGTCTTTATAACCACGACAAGCCCCTTTCATTTGCGCTTTGTTTTCTGCAAATTTAGGTGGGTCAAGAATGATAGTATCAAATGTACGGCCTTCTTCACGGTATTTACGTAGAATTTTGAATACGTCAGCACGTTCGAACTCAGCTTTCGAAAGGTCTAGTCCGTTGTGTTCCATATTACGTTTTGCAATGTCTAGCGCAGGTTGTGATAAATCAACGTTAGTGATTGATTTAGCGCCAGCTTGCAGTGCGTAAACACCGAAGCCACCAGTGTAGCTGAAGCAGTTAAGTACGTCTTTGCCTTTTGCATATTTTGCAGCAGCTTGACGGTTATCACGTTGATCAAGATAGAAACCAGTTTTGTGGCCACCTTTAATATCAACTTCAATTTTAACGCCGTTTTCTTCGATGATAACCACTTCAGGTGGCTCTTCACCTTTCAGAACACCTTTTACTAGTTCTAGACCTTCTTTTTTACGTACTGCTACATCTGAACGTTCGTAGATGCTGCATTCTGGGTAAAGTACGCTTAATGCTGCAACCAGTGTGTCACGGTGGAATTCAGCACCGGCAGATAATAACTGACATACTAAGAAATCGTTATAACGGTCGATTGTGATACCTGGAAGGCTATCAGATTCTGCTGCAATCAAACGGTAGCCAGTTAGGCCTTTTTCTGCGATTAACTCATCACGTAATGATTGTGCTTGTTTGATGCGCTTTTCAAAGAATGCTTGATCGATTTCTACGCCACGGTCGAAATGCCACACACGTACACGAATTTGAGACTCTGGAGAGTAGCTACCAGATGCTAGCCATTCGCCGCCCGCACTCATGATATCAACTGTTTCACCAGCGGCTGCTTCGCCTTTCACTTTTGAAACTGCGCCAGAGAAGATCCACGGGTGTCTACGTTTAAGTGCTTTTTCTTTGCCTTTCGCAAGGATAATTTGAGCTGTCATTTAAATCTCTTATTCTTCTATAGTAGATAGATAAAAAGGGACTCAGTGCGAGTCCCTTTAAAGTTAGCGATAATAATAGCGATGAAACACTATTTTTATGACTAAACCGTCTTACATTACGCGCATGCCAGGTTCAGAACCTTCATCCGGATTTAGTACGAAGATATCGCTGCCGCCAGGGCCTGCAGCAAGTACCATACCTTCTGACAGTCCAAACTTCATCTTACGTGGTGCTAAGTTAGCAACCATAACCGTTAAGCGACCTTCAAGTTGCTCTGGCTCGTAAGCTGATTTGATACCAGCAAATACTTGACGCGTTTCGCCGCCCACATCTAAGGTTAGCTTAAGTAGTTTCTTAGCGCCTTCAACATGTTCAGCTTTTACAATTTTAGCAATACGTAAGTCAATTTTAGCAAAATCATCAAATGCGATCATTTCACCAATTGGCTCATCTTTAAGGTGCTTATCAGAAGCTAGGTCGATAGGTGTTTCTTCAACAACTACTTCTTTCTCTTTTTCAGCAACCACTAAGTTTTGCTTAGATGCTTCAACCATGGCTTCAACTTTGTCCATTTCAACACGTTGCATTAACGGTTTAAACTTGTTGATTTCGTGGTCTGTTAATACTGTTTTGTAGCTATCCCAGTTGAATTCATCATTTAAGAATTTTTCAACTTCAGCAATCATATCTGGTAGTACAGGTTTCAAGTAAACCGATAGGATACGGAATAAATTGATGCCCATAGTACAAACAAGATGCGCTTCTGCTTCACAGCCTTCTTGCTTAACAAGTTGCCACGGTGCTTTGTCTGCAATGTATGCATTTGCTTTATCAGCAAGTGCCATAATTTCTTTGATCGCTTTGCTAAACTCACGCGTTTCGTAGTATTGAGCAATAGTATCGCCAGCAGCAACGAATTCAGCTAATAATGCAGGTTCTGAAATTTCGCTTGCTAGTTTTGCATCAAAACGTTTGTAGATGAAACCAGCCGTACGGCTGGCAAGATTCACTACTTTACCCACAACATCAGAGTTTACACGCTGTGCAAAATCTTCTAGATTCAAATCTAAATCAACAATCTTACTGCTTAGTTTTGCTGCGTAGTAATAACGTAGGTATTCTGGGTTTAGGTTGTCTAGGTAAGTACGCGCCATAATAAATGTGCCGCGTGATTTAGACATTTTCTTACCGTTTACAGTAACAAAACCGTGTGCAAACACACCTGTTGGCTTACGGAAACCCGTGCCTTCAAGCATTGCTGGCCAAAATAGACTATGGAAGTTGACGATGTCTTTACCAATGAAGTGATAAAGTTCAGTCGTTGAATCTTTTTTGAAGTACTCGTCAAAATCAAGATCGTCACGACGATCACAAAGATTTTTGAAGCTACCCATATAACCGATTGGTGCGTCTAGCCAAACGTAGAAGAATTTACCCGGTGCATCCGGGATCTCGAAACCAAAGTAAGGTGCATCACGGCTGATATCCCACTGTTTCAGGCCTGTTTCAAACCATTCAGCGAGTTTATTGGCGATTTCATCTTGCAGGGCACCCGAACGTGTCCATGTTTGTAACATGTCAGAAAATGCAGGTAAGTCGAAGAAATAATGCTCTGAATCTTTAAGCACTGGCTCGGCACCAGACACAACTGATCTTGGCGAGATTAAATCCGTTGGAGAGTACGTTGCGCCACAAGCGTCACAGTTATCACCATTTTGATCTTCGCTCTTACATTCTGGGCAGATACCTTTAACAAAACGGTCCGGTAAGAACATTTCTTTTTCAGGATCGAATAGTTGTGAGATTACACGTGTTTTGATATGACCATTGTCACGCAGACGCGTGTAGATGATAGTTGCAAGTTCACGGTTTTCATCACTGTGCGTTGAATGGTAATTATCAAAACCAACATTGAAATCAGCAAAATCTGCCATATGCTCAATTTTAGTCTGCGCGATCATTGCTTCCGGCGTAATGCCGCGCTCTTGCGCTTTAAGCATGATTGGCGTGCCGTGGGCGTCATCTGCACATACATATGTACATGTGTGACCACGTTGCTTTTGGAAACGAACCCAGATGTCAGTCTGGATATACTCAAGCATATGACCTAAATGAATAGGGCCATTGGCATAGGGTAATGCGCTTGTTACTAAGATTTTGCGTTCTGATGTCATAAAAATCTGATTCATCTTGTGGTTAAAAATAAAGTTATCCGATGTTACCTGATACGACCTATAAAGCATAGATGTTAGGCTAAAAACCCTGCTGTTTTTAGCGTATTTATTTGTGATTCTTTGCTTTATCATTGATATAGTAGATTAATAAAGTATAAATGCTTAAAAGCTAAACACTTACAAGCTCAAATAAAGAGGCGGTTATGGATATTGCAAAGATCACTCGGCTCGTTGGTATTTTTCAACCTAAAAATTGGTTAAAAAATATTGGCGACAGTAATGTATTAGAAACAATTAGCAACAAGGACGGTTGTGTTGAGATCCAGATACGGTTACCGTTTCCATCGTTGGATTTTGAAAACGACGTTAAAACTAAGTTAGCACCCAAAGTCGCGCTAATGAAAGGCGTGGAAAGCATTGAATGGGTGATAACGTTAGACATTGCGACCTTAGCCCGTTGTAACGACGCACCTGCGATTCATGGTGTGAAGAATGTAATTGCGGTTGCGTCTGGTAAAGGTGGGGTAGGTAAGTCAACGACCACCGTTAATACGGCACTGGCATTGGCTAAAATGGGTGCGAAAGTCGGTATCATGGACGCAGATATTTACGGGCCATCAATACCATTAATGCTTGGTGTAAGTGATTCTCGCCCAGAGCAGTACGATGGTAACAGCATGAAAGCCATTAACGCACATGGATTAGCGGTTAACAGTATTGGCTTTATTGCCCTGCATGATCAAGCGATGATCTGGCGTGGCCCAATGGCGAGTAAAGCATTAATGCAGTTGTTAAGTGAAACGCATTGGGGTGAACTCGATTATCTATTTATCGATATGCCGCCGGGCACGGGTGATATTCAATTAACCTTGAGCCAAAATATTCCAGTGACGGGCGCATTGATCGTATCCACCCCACAAGATGTTGCACTTGCTGATGCAGCAAAAGGCATTAGCATGTTCAGACAAGTTAAAGTACCAGTATTGGGCGTTGTCGAAAACATGAGTACCCATATCTGTAGTAACTGCGGTCATGAAGAAGCCATTTTTGGTAGCGGTGGTGTAGTGAAAATGGCGGCTCGTTTTGACACTGAATGTGTTGCTCAACTACCGTTACATATTGACCTGCGTGCGGATATTGATGCTGGTACCCCCACGGTTGTGGCACGACCTGATTCTGAATTTGCAGCTATCTATGCACAATTAGCAAATGATATTGTGAGTAAAATGTTTTTTCAAACGCACACTATATCAACAGAGATACCGATTAAGCTAACGTAATGTAGGTACTTTGATGCGCTATTATAGGTATTTACTCGTTTAGTAGAGGTATTTACTAACTTATTATAGGTATTTTTCGGTTTACTCTAGAATGACAGACTATAAATTTCTATAATAGCGGCGTCTTAGGCTCCCAACGGATCATTTTATTAATGAATAATATATCTAACTCTTGTGTGATCATCGCAATCGCAGGTGCTTCTGCATCTGGTAAAAGCTTACTTTCGTCAACAATCTATAATGAACTTGTTGCAGAATTTGGCGAATCACAAATTGCAATAATTACTGAAGATTGTTATTACCGTGATCAAAGTCACCTCGAGATGGAAGAGCGAGTTAAAACAAATTATGACCATCCACAAGCGATGGATCATAAATTATTGTGCAGTCATTTACAGGATTTAAGTGACGGCAAGGCAGTAGAAATTCCAACGTACAGCTATACAGAACATACGCGTTTGGCTGAGACGATTAAATTGACACCCAAGAAAGTGATCATTTTAGAAGGTATTTTATTACTGACAGATCCAAATATCCGTGAAATTATTCACGCAAGTGTATTTATGGAGACCCCGTTAGACATTTGTTTTATCCGTCGTTTACAGCGTGATGTTGCTGAACGCGGCAGAACAATGGAATCGGTAATTGAGCAATACAATGACACGGTTCGTCCAATGTTCTTACAGTTCATTGAGCCATCAAAACAATATGCAGATCTTATTGTACCGCGTGGTGGCAAGAACCGTTTCGCGATTGATACATTAAAAGCAAAAATTTGTCAGTTATTAAACGACTAATAACACAGCACCTATTCAAAGAGAGAAAACATGCGCCTGTGCGATACAGATATTGAAAAATACTTAGATGATGGTCGAATTTCTATAGAGCCAAGACCTGAACAAAGTAAAATTAGTGGCGTAAGCGTTGATGTTACTTTAGGTAACGAATTTCGAGTGTTTCAGGCTCATAACGCGCCTTATATTGATTTGAGTGGCCCTAAAGAAGAAGTGGCTATTCAGCTTGATAAAGTCATGAGCGACGAAATCGTAATACCTGACGGTGAAGCATTTATCTTACACCCAGGTGAATTTGCTTTATCGGTAACGTTTGAGAAAGTAACGTTGCCTGCGGATATCGTGGGTTGGTTAGATGGACGTTCATCACTCGCTCGTCTTGGTCTTATGGTGCATGTAACAGCACATCGTATTGATCCGGGCTGGTCTGGTCGTATCGTACTTGAGTTTTATAACAGTGGTAAATTGCCGCTAGCATTACGTCCTAAAATGACCATTGCTGCGTTAAACTTTGAAACACTGACTGCACCGGCAGCACGTCCTTACAATAAACGTAAAGATGCGAAGTATAAAAACCAACATGGTGCCGATACAAGCCGTATTAACCAAGACGATAATAGCAATCAAAGTGCATAATGATTACTCAGTCATATAATGAGTAGCTAACTGGACTTAATTCGAATACAAAAATGCCCATCACCGTTAAAGTGATGGGCATTTTTTTGTTTACGTTTTCTTAGCTAACCGTAATTTAGAAGATTAGATGTGCAACACCTGTGATAATCGGCAGTGTTATGATTGTACGGAGTACGAAGATAATAAATAGGTCAACGATATTAACGGGTATTTTACTGCCTAACAGTAATGCGCCCACTTCTGACATATAGATAAGTTGCGATACTGATACACCGGCAATAATGAATCGAGTCATATCACTTTCCATTGATGTAGCCAGAATACTTGGTACAAACATATCCGCAAAACCAACCACTAACGATTCAGATGCAAGAGCCGCTTCTGGCACGTTCATGAATTCAAGGTAATACATGAACGGTTTACCAAGTACTGCAAATACCGACGTGTATTCCGCGATAAGTAGACCAACAGTGCCGATTGCCATTACCACAGGTAAGATACCAAACACCATATGCGTTGCATTTTTTAAACCTTCGATAAACACTGTTTTGTATGAGGTTACTTTTGATGCTCTATCAACGGCTTGGGCAATACCCCATGAGAACACAGTGTGTCCAGTTGGGATCGACTCTAAATCGTGGTTTTTTGGTGTACCATCAATATAGATATCTTTTTTCCAACATAGTGGTGGCAGTTTAGGCACTATGATCGCCGCTACGATACCTGATAATGTGATTGCCATGTAGTAAGGTAAAAAGTATTGCTCTAAATTAACCTGCGCAATCACAACGAGACTAAAGGTAATCGATACCGCCGAGAACGTAGTACCAATAACCGCTGCTTCACGTTGAGTATAAAACTTCTCTTGGTACTGCTTATCCGTTAATAAGATACCAACGCTGCCGTCACCTAACCAAGAGGCAATACAGTCTACCGCAGAACGTCCAGGTAGATTGAAAATAGGACGCATGATTTTAGTGCATAACGCGCCACATAACTCCAGTAAACCAAAATTAAGCAGTAACGGTAACAGCAAGCCCGCAAAGATAAATACTGCGAATAAGGTTGGTAATAAATCGTTGAGTACCAAACCACCGGTATTTTCATTCCAGATATATTCTGGACCGACTTGATAAACAGTTGCGATAGTAAAAGCACAGCTGAGGATTCTGACGATTAGCCAAAGTGGTGTTGGCATGAATAACTCTTTGAAGAATGCACGCTCAGTAATAAATTTTGGTTTAAGCAACACGGCTAATGTGGATGCCACAGCCATGAATGAAATGATGACGGTAATGATATTAAGTAAATAACCGTCCAATGCTGCCATTAACAATTTTGCTAATAAGGCGACTGGAATTGTCATGTCACCTTCATAGGTAACCGGTGTCATGAATAAAAATAAGCCGATTAACGAGGGTAACAAAAATCGAAGTAGTGATTTATTACTTGAGTTTGTTTTATTTATGTCACGCGGTGATTCAGCGTAAATATTATTATCTTTCATTAAATAGTTCCCTTTTATAGGACTAACACTGAGGATCAAATTGATATAACAGTGTTGCCACTAAATATTCCATTTCTATTTGTATATCTATTTTTACTCTAACGTTTGGAGTTTTAAACTACCTTTAACTTGATTGCCGGAGATAGTAACTGCGAACATACATGTTAGAAACATATTATTAACACCACGTGTCAGGGATCATGAAAATAAAATGTTTTATGGAACTTTAGGTGCGCCAGCTCGCATAAATCGTTTTTAAACTTAATTTATTATATGGATTAGTGTGTTTTTTCTAGTTTTTTATTTCTATAAATAATAGATATGCAGTAATTATGATTATGTTTTCGTATTTAAGCTATATTTGTGAATAATATTCAAATAACGAAATTGTTTTTATGATTGTTTTTTGAGCTAACTGTTTCGTTTTGTAGAATATAATGAGAAATTTCTGAAATATAATTAAAACTTGTTAATTATTTGTATCGATAATATGTATTGTTGTTAATCTTTCTGCTTTCTGGTAATTACATGATATTATTAGGCTAGGTGGCGTTAACATAAAGCTTGGCGCGTTATCTTAATTGATTTAGATGTATTTTTATAAGGTGATTTTAGGATGAAAAAAGTACTGCTTGGTATTGGCGGGCTCATTGCGATAATTTTTATCGTGAGTGTTATTGCAATTAAATTCCTGGTTAATGAAGAATTAATTAAAGATAATTTGATTGAGCAAGTAAAGCAATTGACTAAACAAGACGTCACGATTGAAGGGGACTTACATTTAACCTTTTATCCACAGATTGGTTTTGAATTAGGCAAACTTACCTTATTTAATCAACATGAATATGCAGACTCGAAACAAATTGAAGTGAAGAGTGTGCATGCCGCCGTTGAGCTTATGTCGCTATTGACTAAAACAATTGTGGTAACGAATGTGCAAGTTGATGGCTTAACAGTGAATGTGGAGACGTTAGCTGATGGCCGTAATAACATGGATGAGTTACTTGCTAGATTAGCGCCGCCAGAAAAGCCATTATCAAACGAAGATATTCAAGCGATTAAGGTAACAGCAGAAGGCGAGATTGCCAAAAGTGAATATCAATTTGTAGTTAAAGGGGTGAATATAACCAACGCCCAGTTATCTTTGAATAATCGCCAAGACGGCACCTATCATAAATTGTCTGACAGCAGCTTAAATATTGGCGAATTTGCCTTTGGTAAGCCTGTTGCGATCACATTAGCTGCAAGCTATCGTACCAATGAGTTAACCGCTAAATTAAATACCAGCATGGTACTCACCGTTGATGAGCAATTTAACCAAATAAAATTAGCACAGCTGGATAATAAACTCGCGTTAACTGGCAAGTTACTACCTCGCCCAGAAATGACTATTTCACTGCAAGGTGACCTGACCTATGACAATGCTTATAAAACAGTAACATTTGTAGGGCTTAAATTAGCTGTCGATGAACTGACCGTCACTGGTGATTTGTCTGTCGATGTATTTTCAAAGCCGAGTATTGAATACAACCTCGCAATGAATACCCTTGTCGTTGATGATTGGCTGCCTAAGGCTGAACCTGTATCTGCAAAGAATAAATCAACAAATAACGAATCAGCGGCTAAAGGCACAGCAGGTCAAACGGGTAAAAAACAACAAGTAGAAGTTGAACCGGATCTTAGTGCGCTATCAAGTGTTAATCAAAAAGGGACATTGACGATCACTCAAATTAAGCAAGGCGAGTATGTCTTGGATAATATTAAGCTACAAAGTGAGTTAAAAGATGGTGTATTCCAGTTAACGAGACTGTCGTCTGATCTTTATGAAGGCAAGTTAATGGTTAAGGCCCTGTTAGACAGTAATAAGAAGCCTGCGGTATTCAATATTAATAGTACGCTGGAAAAAGTACAGTCAGAGCAATTAGTCACAATCGCGGCAGGTAAAAAAATGCTGACCGGTTTGGTTGATGTAGACGTGCGTTTAAGCGGTAAAGGTTTAACCATGACCAAGTTGAAGTCGATGACTAAGGGTACGATTAATACCACGTTTTCTGATGGCGCTGTGTTAGGGATTAATGTGGCACAAGAAGTGCGTAAAGCGATTGCTATGTTTAGCAAGAAACCTGTCGGTAATGCGGATCAAAGTGAACAGACAGATTTCAGCGCGATGGTAGCAAACTTTAAACTCGGTGGTGGTAAGTTAACATCGACGAAGATCGATTTGGCTTCACCTGCGATCAAGGTTGATGGCCAGGGCTATGCAGATCTGATGCGTGAAAAACTTGATTTTACTTTTGGCGCCTCAGTGGCCGAAAATATTGGTGGTCAATCGAGTTCAACAATGAAGGCTATTCGTGACTTGCGTCTTCCTGTCGAAGTGAAAGGCAGCTTTGCAGCGCCAAGTATTAAAGTTGATTTCGGTGATATTACTAAACAAGTCATTGAGCTTGAAAAAGATAAACTGATTAATAAGTATCTTGGATCCGACGAAGACAAGAATAAAATTAAGAATAAAATATTTAGAGGTTTGAAAAAACTATTCTAATTTGCGGTTAATATAAAAAGCCTGTTAGTGATATCACTAACAGGCTTTTTAATGCGCTCATTTTAATTTGCTTCGTTAGCTGTTATGCACCAATGATCTTCTGACCATAGAGGTATAGTTGCTGCAGCAGTTTCATTTTGCGTTCGTCATGACTATTTTCAATCGCCAATGCATCTAATCGGTCAAAATAGGCCGGTGCAGCGTCTTCAAGCACGCTACGGCAATGATTAAGCCATTTTTGTTGCTCAGGCATTGATAATAAATGCGGGAAGTTACGCGCACGATAACGGAAGAACAACTCGTTAAAACGTTCATCACTGATTTTTAGTTGCAGCCCTGCTAATTGCTCGGGTGCTGTTTCGCGTAATATTTCAAAGTTAGCTTTATCCCCAGCGCTAAAGAAACCATCGTAGATCATGGCATCAACATTGTTTGATTTTGGATATTCACGATCTACTTGATAAACACCAACCACATTCTCGCGTAGCGTTGCGCTTTCTTTTAAACGTTTAAGGTTTGCTAAACAGGCGTTGCGATCAATACCTAAACGTTCGGCATTCTCAGGTAATAAGGTTTTCGCTGGTGCTAGTACTGGGCACTTATTGATATGAATAAGCTTCAGCGGAATAGGGGCTAGGTCACCGAGATCTTTCTTGGGTGTATATAAACGCTCACGTAGTTCATCTGCGCTTAATTCTAATAACGGGGTAATGTCTTGGGCTAAGTCAGCCACGATCACGGCATTATTGTTGGTCGGATGCCAAGCCAGTGGCACGACCCAGCTTGTGAAACCGCGGTCGGCACCGAACATACCACTCACATGCACTAATGGTGTCATGTTGATGATATCAATAAGTGATTCTACTTTACGCTTGCTACGCAGATTAAATAAGAAATCAAATAATTTAGGTTGTTTTTCTTTAACCAATTTAGCCATAGCAATGGTTGCGTATACATCTGATGTCGCATCATGGGCATTGGCGTGTTCAATTCCATTGGCTTTCGTTAATAGCTCAAGACGCATGCTTGGCAGGCCATCATCATTTTCTGGCCATACAATGCCTTCTGGACGCAGTGCATAACAAGCGCGCATTAAATCAATAATATCCCAGCGTGAGTTACCATCTTTCCAGGTGTGTGCGTAAGGGTCGTAGAAGTTACGGTAGAAGATATTACGCGTTACTTCATCATCAAAACGAATATTGTTATATCCAATAATACAGGTGTTTTTATGGCTGAACTGCGCTTCAATACGCTTACTGAATTCTGCTTCATTCACACCTTCAGCTTGGGTTTTCTGCGGTGTGATACCTGTAATTAAAGCGGCTTCTGGCGAAGGAAGGTAATCATCGGACTGACGGCAATAAAACATATCTGGCTCGCCGATCACGTTAAAGTTCATATCGGTGCGAATGCCAGCAAATTGAGAGGGGCGATCGAGGGACGGGCTTAACCCGAAAGTCTCATAGTCATGCCAGTAAAAAGTGGGTTGGTCAGCTGCTGATTTATTCGAATTGTTATCCATACTACGCCTTGTTCTTATTCATTTGTATCTAATTAAATACAGCGGATATTTAATGGCTTGAAAACTCATGAATATATGCTGTTAAACGATAGTGAGAGGGTAAGCTAAGCGTGAATAGATGGCAAGTTATAAAGCCTTAGATCAAGCATGATCCAACAATCTAAAATTCCAATTCTCAACGGTATTCGCTTCTAAGCGTGTTTTGGCCACTTCAGCCTAGATAGTGAGAGAGCAGGGATTTCTATCAATCGGGTTAGATTGGCTTTGTTTAATGGCTCACTAAAGAATAACTCACACACTTGTTTCACTGTTATTGCAGAGTCTAGTCGTTTAATTCGGATTAAAGCATCATTTTCACTTATCATTCATGGTGTGATGAAGAGTCAGGCATTCGAGTATGTTCTTATTAATAACATTTTAGTTGCGGTGTTTTCATTTAAGTAATTCGAAACCGCAAGGAGAATAACAAAACGGATAATATCTATTTTCGAAATTGAATCGTGGCTCATTTGGTTAAAAAGTATTATTATTTTTTTGTTCGTTTCGAACACTAAAAAATTAATTTAGTCTAGTCTAAATGAAGTTGAAAGCGCATATTTATGAGTTATCACATTATTTTTAAGTTTTTTTCGTAAATATGCTTTTAATCTCAGCGGCAAAGGTATAGAATCCGCCTCCTAATTTTTCTAGAAAGCTACTAAAATGTAGCTGGTTATCTGCAAGGTAGACAATGAGTCATTACACAGTTTTAGGTTTATCAACATGGTTCGAATTAGTCGAACGCATCGGCTCAGAAGCAGAAGCCAAGACGTATTTTTCAGAAACGAAACTGGTTGAGTACAACAGCAGAACTTGTCTCGAATTAATTGAAGCCGGTATGTTGATGCATTTGAAGAATTGGTTAGCTGTACAATACCAAGAATTCAAATCAACTGGTGAACGTTTACGTCGCGAGCAAGTCTCGCAGTCTACAAACTCTGTCTCAAGTAAACTTTACTCGATAGAAGTGATTCGAACTCGTCCGCAAATGGTTGGGCAACCAGTGCCGCAACAAGTACAACATCAAAGACAACACATTGCATCGTCACAATTTGTGACGAATCAGGTTCGTCCTGTACATGCGACCCCTGCTGCTGTGAAGCCAGAAGTTGCAAGACCTGTTGTTGCTGCTGCACCTGTTGCGCCACCAAAGCCACGCGTAATAACGTCTAAAATGCCAGCACCAGAAAAGAAACCTGCTGCTGCATCGATGGCTAATTTCTTTATGCGTCAGGTTCGTGCGACTAAATCTGAATTGGAAGATCGTAAGCACCATAATTAAGTAACGCTTGACGCGTACCTTAACTATGTGAATGACTCAGTAGCAAGTGTTGTCCCACGACGGTGGTGATAGAACTTGGTTCTGGGTCATTTTTTTATCTGCATTTTGGCAATTTATTTCTAAGTGGTATCACTTTATGCGCATTCATAATGTTCATCGATTAGCAATACAGCGTTTAGCTGACAGTACCAAACCTTTCAAAGCTCGTGGCGGTAAATTAATTCGTTGTGATTACTGCATGTTAGGCAAGCAATTTTGTATTTGTGAACACCAACCGTTAGTAAAATCGACAGCTGGCTTTATGCTGGTGATGTTTGATTATGAAATGATAAAACCGAGTAATACAGGCCGTTTGATTGCAGATGTCATTGAAGACACATTTGCTTACCAATGGTCACGTACAGAGCCCAATCAAGAGATGATAGATATCATTAACCAAAGTTGTTGGCAGCCATTCGTTATCTTCCCTGAAGAGTATGTGGTTGAGCGTGAGCGGGTACAAACAGGGCCATTAATAATTGAACAGGGTAAACGACCATTATACATCCTACTTGATGGTAGCTGGCGTGAAGCGAAGAAGATGTTCAAAAAAAGCCCGTGGTTAGAAGATATACCGGTGATCTCATTTGATCCTGACGTAGTTTCGCAGTATCAGATCCGCAAGGCGGCAAAAGACAATCAGCTTGCAACGGCAGAAGTTGCATCATTGGTGCTGGGTCATCATGGTGAAGCACTGAATGCGGATATTCTTGGCTGTTGGTTTGATGTTTTCCGCGAACGTTATCTTTCCGGCACTAAGCAACTTAATGTCGGTGTCGATGCCGCGTTGAAGCGTTTACAGACACTAACGGTTTAATTTCACAGTACCTAGACTTAACAATAGAACCCTGACTGTCTACTGACCTTGGGGTTGTTGTTGCCAATTTTTAATGCAATTGGTATAAGCATGTCGTTAAACAAGATAGGGAGTCGTCATGAAAAGTATGTTGATCACTATGCTCGTGTTCTATATCGGTATTTGTGTTGTGTTATTCGTATTACAACGTAAATTCTTGTATTTTCCGCAACCGGCAACGCCAGTAAATGGTGTAGCAGCAATCAGCTTTGAGTCCGATGGTGAACAGTTACGTGGCTGGGTGGTTAACGAAGGGCGCGCTAAAGCGTTAATGTATTATGGCGGTAATGCCGAAAATATCGAAAACAACATCCCCTTTTTTAAGGATGTGTTACCGGAGTATAGCGTCTATCTAATTCCCTACCGAGGTTATGGCAATAGTACGGGCTCTCCCACTGAGGGACACCTCTATCATGAGGCCTTGACTATTTTCGACCGGGTAACCGTTAATCACGAACAGATAACCCTGATGGGCAGAAGTCTCGGTACTGGCATTGCTACCTATGTTGCGGCGAACCGACAAGTAACCAAGCTGGTATTGATCACTCCCTTTGATAGTATCGTCAATGTTGCTAAGTCGGTCTACTGGATGTTTCCGGTAAATCTGTTGCTTAAAGATAAATACGTGTCAATAAATCGCGTGGAAAACATTACCGCGCCAACCTATATCTTCATTGCTGAGCACGACCAGGTGATCCCTCGAGCAAGGGCTGAATCGTTAATTGCGCAGTTTGCTGATCAATTGGTGGCGACTATTCTGATCACCGGAGCCAGCCATAACGATATTTCACAGTACCAGCAATATGTCACAGAATTGAAGCGGGCGCTGGACTGATATCTAAATAGCATATATTATTTTTCATACTGATTACATTCAATATTTTTATGGATAGAATATGCAGCGAAAAAAAGAAACACAATACCCTATTCGCTGGGGCATCATCGGCTGTGGCACTGTCACAGAATTAAAAAGCGGCCCTGCATATCAAAAAACAGATGGTTTTAAACTTGCGGCTGTAATGCGGCGTAATCTTGCTCTTGCGCAAGATTATGCGTTAAGACATAACATCGAAGCATACTCTTCAGATCCTGCAGATATTATCAATAACGATAATATTGATGCCGTGTATATCGCCACTCCCCCTGATAGTCATAAATTTTACGCCTTACAAGTGGCTGACGCGGGTAAGCCTTGCTGTATCGAAAAACCACTGGCACCCTGTTATGCGGACAGTTTGGCGATTTACAATGCGTTTAACGACAAAGACATTCCCTTATTTGTGGCTTATTATCGCCGTTCGTTACCGCGTTTTAATAAAGTGAAAGCATTACTTGAATCAGGTGCGATTGGCCAAGTAAGAACGATTAATGCGTTTTTAAATAAACCAGCCAACGCATTAGATTTATCGGGTGAGTTTAATTGGCGAACAGATAAACAAGTTGCTGTTGGTGGTTACTTTGACGATCTAGCCAGTCATGGACTTGATCTGTTTGCTTATTTGTTGGGTGATTTTGATATCGTGAAAGGGCTTGGCACCAATCAACAAGGCCTCTACTCATCGTTAGATTCAATATCAGCATGCTGGCAGCACAAAAATGGTGTAACAGGTGTCGGAAGTTGGAATTTTGGCGGTTGTACAAGACAAGATCGGGTGCTGATCACAGGCAGTGAAGGAGAGATCAGTTTTTCTGTGTTTGATGAAATGCCCGTGACGTTACAAACTTTAACGGCACGCCAAGAGTTTGTTATCGATAACCCTGAAAATATTCAGTTATACCATGTACAGAATATGCGTGAACACCTGGTTAATCACATTGCTCATCCATCAACTGGCGAAACGGCGTTACACACCAGTTGGGTGATGGAACAGATCTTACACAGTAAATAATTGCCTAGCGCTATTTCAATCAACACAGCACCGATTATTAACTCCGATGCGTATTACATTAACCGGTACGATCAAAGCGAGAAAATTAAAAATAATCATTAAAATTGAATTAGTTTTTAAAAATCGCAATTGGTTTACAAAATGTTAAATGAAATATATAAATAACTGAATGCAAAAGAATTTACATATAAAAATTTGTTATGTATATGTTGTAATTATGCACGAGTGAATATTGTTTTTCTAAGCTCCATCACACAACTACCTCTTTATTTCCATATTTATGTCGTTTTGATCATATTTATTGAATACGACATATTTACCCTATTTTATATATGTAATAGTCTGGTCAAATGAGACAGTGTGTTTAGATATACCCAAACGACTTCAGGATGCTGATTGTGCATCTTGAAGTCGTTTGGGTATAATTAATATGGATAAATAAGGTATTGCAATGGAATCGCCCCGCAAAGAAGTCATATTCGAATACGTGCCGACGGCGCAAGAAGTAGAAACCCTGTTACTGCACACACCAGATGCTAAAATTAATATTGCGAATACTAAGCAAGCTTGTGATATTAGCCAGATCAAACACCTAACGCATTATGGTCATTGTATTAATGGCATTAATATCGAGATTGATCTATGTGACGAATCAGAGATTGAGCCGCTATGGTCATTTCTTGAGTTGGATTTTTTAAGAATTAGTTTTGCCAGTGATGAAGTGCTTGAAGACGATTTTAAAGGGTTTCTTACATGGCTAGAAAACGCAGACAAGCTCGAAGCCTTATCGGTAGAAATGCAGCCGTTACACCAGGAAGATGGGTTACAATTGCTGTCGATTTATTTTGCATCCTCAAAACAATTTCCGGTTTCTTTGTTTCTCAAAACCAATGCGAGCGCAGTGACAATTCCATCACTGCCATCTTTACAGGTATTTCATCATGTAAATGTTGAGATGAGCATCCGTCGCTTTTAAATCACTATTATAGAGATTAGCCCGATAGCAATCATCACCGGTGATGATAATCGGGCCGGTGCATTAGTTTGTGGGCTTATTTTTCGCTAACATCCGCTGCATCATAGCATCGAGTTGTTGCAGCTCATCTGCCGATAATACACTTAATCTCTTTCTTTCTTGTTGGTGTAATTTAGGCATAACAGTCTCAATTAATTGCTTACCTTTGCTGGTGAGCAGTACCAGTTTACTGCGTTTATCTTCTGGGTTATCAATTCTTTCAATCAACGCCGCTTGGCTTAAACGATTTAACACCTTAGTCAGTCCGCCAGAACTAAATATCATCGATTGGTATAGCGCTGTTGGGGATAGGCAATAGGGAGCAGGACTGCGTCGTAACGTGCTTAATACGCTGAACTCTGCACGTTGTAAATCAAAGCTCGCGACCAGTGTTTCCATCCGATGGTGAAATAGATTACTGACCTGCAGCAAGCGTAATAAAGCAGGTGATACGCCGTCAGCACACTCAGGCCAGTTATCATCCATTGCTTGTAGTATTTCGTTAATGTTATTCGTCACTATCTGTCCCTTAATATGCATGCATGTCTGAACACATCCATAATATATCTTGCCAGAAAGATAAAGTCCAGTTATTATCTTTCCAGGAAGATAGTTGGAGGCGTGAAATGACACCGAATAATACATCCTCAATCATAATGAATGAGGCAAGCATAGATAATACAACTACAGCCGGAAAAATGAATAAAACGTTAATACTGACACTGGCTGCAGTATTTGCTTTAACCCCATTTACGATTGATAGTTACCTACCTGCGATGCCAACAATGGCCAAAGCAATGGGGGTTGATATCACCTTGATGTCAGTAACCGTGAGTTTATATATTTTTGGTCTTGCGATAGGACAGCTCATCGGCGGGCCTTTGTCCGATAAAAAAGGCCGTGGTTATGCCATGATTGCAGGTTTAGTTGTGTTTGCAATTGCGAGTATATTGCTGACGACAGCAACAGAAATAGAAGTGTTATGGTTATGGCGCGTGGTGCAAGCTATCGGTGGCGGTATGGCCGTTGTTGGAGTGCCAGCAACTATTCGTGATACCACGAGTGGTAAAGAAGCGGCTAAGCTGTTCTCATTGATTGCGCTTATTATGATGATAGCGCCCTCAATTGCGCCGACTCTGGGAACGATTATCATGTCGGTAGCTGATTGGCGTTGGATCTTTTATACATTGGCAATAATGGCTGCATTGGTGGCGATTTTGGTGATGCGCTATATACCGAAACCAGTTAAGAAGACGATAGCTGAAGATAAGTTGGATGAGATTAAACCAAAGCTTGGTTTATTGTCGGTGTTCAGTGAGAAACGCGCTTTAGGTTTCATGGTTGCACAAGCATTTGCTTACTCGGTAATGATGATCTTTTTAACCAATGCATCGATGATGTATATGGAAGTATTTGAGCAAACGGCGCAACAGTTTTCAATGTTATTTTTTGCAAATATTTGCGGTTTGGTTGTTGTTAATCGTACTAACACATTTTTATTAGCGAAATTTGAGCCAGAGACATTGTTACAAGCTTTCTTAAGCTTGCAAGTACTTGGAGGCATAATATTAGTGACAGCATCGGTGATGGTTCCTGACGCTTTGTACGTGACTGTTGCAGGGTTTGTTATTGCGATCTCAGCCAATGGCGCGGTTATCGCAAATGCCAGTGCTTGTTTTATGAAACGATTTGGCCGAAATGCCGGTTCTGCTTCTGCGGCATTAGGGGCAACTCAATACACAGTCGGTGGCACTGTGAGTGCGTTATCAGCATTTGTCAGTATGGGAGCTGTGCAACCTGTGGTTATCATCATGCTCATTTCATCTGTCATAGCACTGTTGGGAGCAACGATTGCAGCTCGCTATTCACGTAATAATACAGCAGGTTAAAACATCAATGTGATTTATAGGCTGATGAAGGATTATCAGCCTACGATTAAATATCAACTTACAGGTGTTATTTATTCAGTAAGTGCGCGCATAATCTAACAAAATCAGACGAAGTAACGATACCAATCACCTTATTTTCATCATCAATAACGGGTAGGCAACCGAGTTTATTATCAATGAAGTATTCAACAACAATTTTCAATGGCTCATCTTCTGTTAGCTTTTGAAAATCGGTCGTCATCAAATCTTCGATTAACTGACCGCGTTCTTTTCTTGCTAGTGCATCAGTACCATATTTGTTGATCATTGTCATGACTGCACTGATCATTTTTTTATGCGTCAGAACCCCAATCAAGGTACCATCATTTTCGGAGATAACAGGTAAGTGACGTACCCCACGCGTTTGCATTAATTCATGTGCGTCTTTTAAAGTGGCTTTATGGCTTATACAAATAACATTGTCTGCCATTATATCTCTTACTTTCATACACTAACTCCGAGTTATATAATATTGATTTTTCAGTATACCTCATTATATATAGAATGCGATATTGAGGTTCAACAAAATAATACAGCTGGATATTTAATTGTTTATTTATTTTTGTATCGTGATGTAACCAGCTGTATTTTAGTGTTATTGTTTATAATTGTGTGATAATTTAGCTACTTATATATTATGGATGGAGTTTAGTTATGAAGGGATCGGTCCTTGAATTCAATATTGGAAGTAAAAAAGGGATTATTTCTGATGAGGATGGATGTCATTATACATTTAATATGAATCAGTGGATGCATAAGAGCATTCCTCGGGTTGGTAGTAACATTAATTTCACTATACAGTCAGGAACGCTTGCCTCCGCCACTATGGTGACTGTGGGTAAATCCAAGAAAACCGGGGCGGTATTGTTGTCTTTTTTCTTTGGTGCAGTCGGCGCTCATAAATTCTATTTAGGCTATCACAAACAGGGCCTATGCATGTTGGTATTGTTTGTATTCGGTTATGTTTTTCTCGGCTTGCCCTCGATGGTTATTGCCATTATTGCCTTGGTGGAATTTGTGATTTATTTGTGTAAATCAGAAGTCGAATTTGAGCAAGATTATGTATTAGAAAACCGTCCTTGGTTCTAGTGTTTTAACTTGTTCAAGCCATTACTTTCTCAATTGTTTTACCCGAAAAAGTCCCTAACACAACATTCTTACGTTTATCTGAGCGCTGCTTACGCATGTGAGATGCAATAAAGTCAGCGACTTCATGTGTTTCGAGTGGTTCTTTTTGTACTACGATTATCGGTAATGGGGCTGTGACTGTTTTTAACCCTGTCACCTTCACAATATTTGCAGCGGGTTGAACCTTAACTGGCCTGCGCACACGTAATTCATGCTCTGCTGTCGTCGCTATTTGTTGATGCAGCTGTGTTAGTGCCAGCTGATTATCAGGCGTAGCTCTCTCTTGTTCTGCGGTAATTTCCCCTAATAATTTTATCTTGTCAGGTTGGTGTAATGAATCTTTACGCTGCCAACTGAAACGTACCGATTTAACATATTCATTTTCCAAGCAATGGATCTTGCGATACAAGTGAACTGTCATTATACCGGGGCAATTATCATGGATCGCACTGAAACGTGCCTGGCGTGACTCATTTTCGTTGACTACCGCATGTTCGATTACGCCTTTGATGGTATTAATTTGCCCAATGGTAGTGATGATCTTAGCGCTATTCTGGTGCTCTGGGTGTAAGTGAATAATACCCACGTAGCGTCGGGCTGATTTTTGTGAGAAGGGGTGTTTAATATGAATGTCTTTAAAGGCTTCTGCAGCTAACTTCATCGCCAGCATGTCGGTGACTAACTCGGGCATGATTTGGTTTATGACTGCCTGTTCCTGGCCTTTTAGTACCGCGGGGATCCGACTGACCAATGCTTGCACTGGTTGTGTGGTCGCTAATAATTTTTCTAATTGTTGCAATTTTGTCGTGAGTTGCTCAAATAAACTTTTAATGTCAGTCATTTTTAATCCTAGTAGCAATGAAAACGTGGTATTGATAACTAGCATAGTAACGAGTAGACCATCATGCAATAGGGACTGCAGTTGGGTGATCGTTATGTGATCATCGCTGATCATTCGTTGATCGATATAGTGGTTTAAATGGTATTTCTATTTTTCCCCTGTAGCGACTTGTATCCCAAGATAGAAAAACCTCTAATAAAGATGCTGATCATAACCGAAACGTTAAATACTAATTAACAGAGTAATTACATGATATTATCGTTGGCTGTGTGATTTAAAGTTAGATCTTTAAGAGTTTAAACAAAACTATAAAAATTCAATGCAAGATATTGAATGGTCTCGAATAGCATATGAAAGTTAATGTAATAATGATCTCAACGAAGTATAGATATATCTGGTGATGAATAGGCCAAATCAATAGCTTAGGATAAAAGGTAATGTATTTAAGAAAAATATTTCCATTTTTGGTTTTAGCTCCTTTATTGCTGAGTCAGCCGTCTAGTGCAGAGGAGATGAGTTTAAGAATTATTAATGGAGTAAAAAGTGATAGTGAAAGCTGGCCATTTATGGTGGCTTTAGTGTCTAAAAATCGAGATGTATATAATGGCCAATTTTGCGGAGCAAGCTTTTTAGGTGGGCGTTATATATTAACAGCCGCGCATTGTGTAGCTACGAAAGAGGCACAAGATTTAGACGCAGTTATCGGTATTTCAGCTCTTACTCAGGATGATGTTGCAGAACACAGGTATAGCATTAAAGAGATTTATATTCACGAAAACTATCTGAATGCATCAAGTGGTAATGACATTGCTATTTTAGAACTTGATAAAGAGGTTGATTATACTGCCGTTAATTTGGCTGATAAGTCTTTACGTCCCAACCTTTCTCCAGGTGTTCTTTTAACTGTTATGGGGTGGGGAGATCAAGATCCTGATCGAGAAACAGAGCTATTTAAAAGTGAGTTATATCAAGTCAATGTTCCTTTAGTAGAGCAAAATTTATGTCTTAATCACGTGGACTTAAATGATAATACATTTTGTGCTGGATACGAAGATGGCGTTTATGACGCTTGTCAGGGAGACAGTGGTGGACCGATAGTTTTTTATAATGGCAGTACTTATGAACAACTTGGTATAGTGAGTTGGGGGGATGGTTGTGCAGAAGCTGGACACTACGGTTTTTATGCTAATGTGAGCTACTTTGTAGACTGGATTTCGGAAAAAACTCAAGGATTTAGTTACCGTCAATCAGAGTTTGTTGGGGCTAAAAGTGTAGGAACTTATTCACATTCCTTTTATATCCGAAATAATACAAAGCAAGTGATTAGAACATCTGGGGCTACAATACAAGGCTCAGATGCTTCAATAATAGTTAATAATTGTGCTGAGATCGCAGTTAATGGCAGTTGTGAAATCATGATTAACTACACTGTTGGGGAATTAGATTTTGGTAAAGTATTGGTCAAAGTGTTTACTGATCATGCACAAACTTCTTACTTTGATATAGCTGTGTCATATATTGGTATTCAAAGTGCTGCTATAAGCGTTAGCGATATGATTTCTATTGCAAACAGTAACGTATACTCTTCAGAAAATTCATGGGTAAAGAATGACAGTTCAATTCAAACTCCAGTTCTAGGTAATAATGAATTCTCGCAATTAACGATTACAGATTTACCTGCTGGGCGTTTATCTTTTGATGCGTATATAAATACGAAACTTGGTCATAGTACCTTCCGTATATACGTTAATGGACATTTATATGATCGATGGAGTGCCCATAAAGTGGGGCGGCTGACTATTAATCTACTTAGAGAGAATAATACAGTTGTATTTGAGTACAAGAAATATTTGGCTCGTTTAGTAGGGGATGATCGCGTTACCATCAGCAATTTTGCTTATTCTACAGGTGGCCAGTCTGTTATACCAGGTGGCAATTCTATAGAGAGAAGTTCTGGTGGTAGTGGCGGTGCGATCAACTGGTTAACCGTACTTTATTTAGGTATGTTGGCGTTAGTAAGAAGACGGTTTTCTAGCTAACTAGATTCTAGTCTTTATTACAACTGCAAAGGCGCCTCAAGTCATTCAAAGTCCTGTTCCGAAAGGATTGACGATGTAGAGTGTCGTGGTTAAGTTAAGCCGAACTTGCCCATTTACTCATGTAAAAATGGGAACCGCTTATCATACAAAATCATTTACAGGAGTGAATCGAAAATGGTGGTCAGTATTACCTAGCCACTACAGGATTAATTCGCAGGATATTTTTCCTCTTCACGTAAAGTTAGGACATCATAACCTGAACTTGTTATTAATACCGTGTGCTCAGACTGAGCTGACAGTTTCTTATCTCGAGTAACTACTGTCCCTTACTGGCAGGGCGAGCCTTTAAATCATTAACCATATTACGCATTAGTTCTATTTCAGTCGTTGTTTTAATACTCACGCTATTGTTCATCATTTGATCCTTCGGCTACTGTTAGATTTGAAATAGATACTTTTGATGATTTAATAAGATCAGCGATGATTTGGTTGAATGAAAGTTGAGGGTGAAGCTCTGCTAGCATGCCAATTTTCATCCAAAATTCGGCTTGTGAATTAATAGAACGTATACGTGCTTTATGATACGGTTGCGTATCATAATAGGTTGATGTACATTTATAGTATGTTCTAATGTTAAAGGTCATGATGTAGATGCCAGAAATCCATAAAAAAACAACAGGTCGCCCTGTAGATCACCAGAAAACACAAAGGGTGTTTGACGCAATAGACGATATTTTGGCGAACGAAGGTATTTCTGGACTATCTATAGAAAGAATCGCAAAAAACGCGGGGATATCTAAGGCAACTTTATACCGTCGTTTTGGCGATATTCAAGGTGTATTGGGCGCATACGTTGAAACATTTACCCAAAATGCATTTGATCAGGCTCTGCAGAGTAAAAGTGTAAACTTAAAAAGTCCTTTGGATCTCGAACCCGTACTGATAAACATAGGGATAGCGCTCATGACATTAATTAGTCAGCCTAGAGTCGTTGCCTTTGATAATGCGATGCTTGCGTCCGGGCCGCGATTTATAGAATTTAAAGAGGCATTATATCGAAATGGCCCACAGAAAGCGGTCTCTCAAATTGGCGAGTTACTTGAACAGGCAGGCATTAGTTCTCCCTTGTTCGATATAACGACTTTAGGAGATATTCTATTTCATATCTGGCGCAGTGGTTTTTATGATCGAGTCAGAATTACAGGACAGATAGAGATGGATTGTCAGCAACTAGAGAATCATATCGCTTCTGGTACTCGATTTTTCTTATCTAACATTCTTGCAGAGGAATACAAATGAAGACAACAAATCTTCGGGTCTTAGTCGCTGGCGCCACGGGCTACCTTGGTAGCCATTTGGTTAATGAGTTGCTTAAAAGGGACTCTGATTTTAAAGCATTGGGCAGAAATAAAAGTAAACTGACAGACATGGGGTTGCTTAGTGACCAAATTGAATTAGCGGAAGTTACCGATGCTGGAACTTTAGTTGGCTGCTGTGAAGGCATTGACGTGGTTATTTCCTGCGTGGGCATCACCCGTCAAAAGGATGGATTAGGTTATATAGATGTTGATTTTCAGGCCAATCTAAATTTGTTACAAGAAGCTGAAAGAGCAGGTGTTAAAAAATTCATCTACATTTCTGCGTTTAATGCTTCAAAGTATCAGAACGTGAGACTGCTTCAAGCAAAAGAGCGCTTTGCTGTAAAACTACTCGCATCGAAGAAACTAAAACCCTGTGTCGTGAGACCAAATGGTTTTTATTCCGATATTGAAGAATTTTATTCAATGGCAAAATCTGGTCGAGTTTATCTTTTTGGCAAAGGCGATGTGCGATTAAACCCAATCCATGGAGAAGATCTGGCTCGATTCTGTCTAGATGTGATAAAAAGAGAGGAGCGTGAGTTTGATGTGGGAGGTTCTGAAATCTTATCTGTTAACGAGATAGCAAAACTCGCCTTTGGCGCACAAGATAAAACGGTGCGGATTATATACTTACCTGACTGGATGAGAAAAATATCGTTGCTCTTTGCCACTATGCTACCTGAGAAATTAGGAGGTCCTGCTGAATTTTTTCTTACTGCGATGGCGCAGGATATGATTGCTCCGACCTATGGAAACAGAAGCTTAGGTGGCTACTTTCAAGATATCTTTCAGGTTGAGAATAACGGTACTTTTAATAAATAGCAAAGCATAGTAGAGCGTGTGTCGTAAGTTTTTGTATAGTATTTATCTAAGAGTTAGAGTTTCATCAATTATTTTAAAGGAATAAAATTTTGCCATTTATCGCATTTGAATCAGGTCAATTATCACCAGAAGTTAAAGAACAA
The DNA here is from genome assembly GCF_013215705.1 of Moritella sp. Taxonomy (GTDB): domain Bacteria; phylum Pseudomonadota; class Gammaproteobacteria; order Enterobacterales; family Moritellaceae; genus Moritella. Next base: position 52,603 of record NZ_JABSQR010000001.1, read on the forward strand.
TTAATTCTGAGATTAACTGAAGTTTCTGTCGAAGTGACAGGCATACCAAAAGAACTATTCTTAGTTTCAATTCGAGAGCAACCAGATGAAAATATTGCTGTTGGTGGTAAAACTGTAAAGCAAATCAAGCAAGAGCTAAGTAAAAAATAATAGCCAACCATTATCCGCCGCTTAAATGGCTTTTTACTGAGTGAGAGTGATAAAGATGAAATCCAATTTTGAGCTTATGGCAGCATACAATCAGAGTATGAATCAAAGATTATTTGAATCAGCATCAGTTTTGAGTTTGTCAGAATTAGAAAAAGATCGGGGCGCATTTTTTCGATCAATAATGGGGACGTTAAATCATATTCTTGTTGGTGATACAATTTGGCTTAAACGCTTTGCAGATCATAAAACTGGGTTTAATTCTCTTGAATATGTTCGTAATCTGCCCAGTCCGAACGCGCTAGATGAAACCCTGTATTCGACATTTGGGCCTTTGCAGGAAGCTCGAAGCAAAATGGATAACGCATTTTTGAATTTTACATCGGAGATAACAGAAAGTGATTTGTCAGGTATATTAGAGTACAAAAATACGAAAGGTCTTCATTTTGCTAAGAACTTTGGCCAAATATTACAACATGTAGTTAATCATCAAACTCATCACCGAGGGCAGGTTACTACGCTGCTGACTCAAGTCGGTGTTGATGTAGGGGTAACTGATTTATTACTTTCGATCCCTGATGCAAAGGTATAACCCCCTTAACCCTTGGAACGTTACGTCGAATTAAATTCGGTTTATGCAGGGGTTGAATGACATTACAGCAGGTATAGCACGATTTAACTAACTTAACAGGGCATAAATACGCTAAAATAGCCGGCTATTATCTTATTTTGAGCTCTATATATTAATGACCACTGTAACAGCACCTGCAAACTTTACTGAACTTGGCCTTATTTCACCTTTATTAACTCGATTGACTGAGATGGAATATCTGCAGCCAACGCCAATTCAAGCACAAGCTATCCCAAGTGTATTAGCTGGACGTGACTTAATTGCAGGGGCTAATACCGGCTCGGGTAAAACAGCTGCATTTGCACTGCCACTATTGCAGCAACTACATACTGAAAAACAATTGGGTGATACCAGCAGTAAAGGTAACTATGTTACTGGACTAATTTTGGTGCCTACCCGTGAACTCGCTATACAAGTTGCTGACAGCATTAAATCTTATGCTGCACATTTAAACGGTGCAGTTAAAACGGTTGCTGTTTTTGGTGGTGTATCTGCGAATACGCAAATGCTCGCATTACGTGGCGGCACGGATATTTTGGTGGCAACGCCTGGTCGATTACTCGATTTGATTTCAAGTAATGCGATTAAGCTCGATAGAGTTAAAACCTTAGTGTTAGATGAAGCCGATCGCATGTTAAGCCTAGGCTTTACTGAAGAGCTATCTGCGCTATTGGCATTAACGCCAAAGCAAAAACAAATTTTATTATTTTCAGCCACTTTTCCTGAGCAAGTTCAAGCTTTAACTCAAGAATTGCTAAATGATCCGGTTGAAATTCAATTGCAAAGTGCGGATGCCAGTACCTTAGTACAGCGCGTATTTACTGTTACCAAAGGCGAGAAAACAGCCTTGTTAGCGCATTTGATCAAACGACATGAATGGCGACAAGTGCTTATTTTTGTTAATTCTAAACACAGCTGTAATCACTTAGCGGACAAACTTGCTAAACGTGGCATTACCTCGCAAGTGTTTCATGGCGATAAGGGGCAGAGTGCTCGTATTCGTACGCTTGATGGCTTTAAAGCTGGCCAGGTTCACGTGCTAATCGCAACCGATATTGCTGCTCGTGGTATTGATATTGAAAAACTACCTGTCGTGATCAACTTTGACTTACCAAGAAGCCCATCAGACTACATGCACCGTATTGGTCGAAGTGGCCGTGCTGGTGAAGTTGGCTTAGCGTTATCGCTTATCGATCATGAAGATTATCATCATTTCAGCACCATCGAGAAAAAGAACAAGATCCGACTTGAGCGTGAGCAAGAAGTCGGTTTTGAAGTTGATGAATCTGTCGAAGCATATATACCGATGGCGCCACCTGAAGGCAGCGGTAAGAAAAAACGTAAAAATCAAGCGCCTGTGAATGCCGATATCTGGTTGAATAAATCTTGATAGCAATCACAATAAATAGATGATCACTCTTTCTGATTAAAACCTGAATGAAAGATAAATCTATGCTTATAAAAAAAACCACCGAGCATTGCAGGGTGGTTTTTTTATATAATCAGCCTAGTCGTGTTTATCTAAGCAGGTGTATATAACAAGTCTAGGTACTGTTTGGTGCTTTCCTGCCAGCTAAAACGAGCTGATTTTGCGTTGTCGGCAATTTTTTTCCATGTTTTAGGGTTGTTCGCATGCAGTTTGATTGCATCGTTAAAAGCGGTAATCAAATTATCACTTTGTTCCTGCAGTGATGAACCGTTAAAGCTAAAGCCATTCTCTAAATGTTGAACGGTATCTTTTAAACCGCCAACCGCATGTACAAGACAAGGTTGCCCGTCACGCATGGCTAGCATTTGGCTAATACCGCAAGGTTCAAATGAACTTGGCATTAAGAACAGATCGCCATGTAGATACATTTGGTCTGATAACGCTTGACCATAACCGTTCAAAAATAAGAAATTATCGTGACTCGCCATTAGCTGCATGAATTCAAATTCAATGCGGGTATCGCCCGAACCAAGAATAATCAGTCGACCATTCACTCGCGCAAGATCATCAAGTAATACCGACAATACCGTTTTACCTCGATAAGGCTGGCGTAACAGCAGGGCTTTTTGATCGGTCAAACGGCCAATGCTAGTCACTAAGAAGTCAGTGAATGGTGCCTGGCTATGCCAGTTATTGATCTGTTCATTAGCCAGGTAATGTACTGTTTTTAATTGCGCAGACTGTGCTAACCAACGCTTAACCTGTTGTTGTGCAGGGGCTAAAAAAGTACTGAGTGCAGGTTTTATATTAACTTTATTGCGTTTACTCGTTGGCGTAGCAGCGTATTCACAGCCATTTAAAATACCGACTAAGCGACCTTGCTGTTTTGCTGCTGCTAAGTCTTTTTCTAGACCTTCACCACCGAAGAAACCATTGTTAGCATCACTGGCATGTAATACTTCTTCTGCATACGTTGGTGATACTACATGGACTTTGTTACAAAGATTAATACCAGCACGCATCGGATTATAACAATGGGTATAACGTGGGTCGGCAACAACACTCTGATCAAAGTTAAGGGTAGGGAACCAGTGGCGTAAACTTGATTCATCGTCTGCAATTGGGCGGATCCCTTGCAGGGCAATGTTATGCACAGTGTAGACCGAGTGAATGTTTGCAAGTTCTGTATATTGCGGCGCGTATTGGTTTAGTACTGCGATTGTTGCACTGTGCCAGTCGTGTAAATGTAATACATCAGGTCGGGTTAATTTTGACTCGATAAGAAGTTGGCATACGGCAAGGTTGAATAAAGCGTATTTGGTTGCATCAGTGGCAAAAGGGCGGTTACCTTCGTCATGACTATAAACATGACCACCTTGACCAAATAGCGGATGTTGTACTACAAATTGGCGGACTTTATTTGGCGTTTCAGGAAAAAACAGTTCGAACAAGGTCACTGTTTCTGTTTGGCCGGCAAACTCAACATTGACACTGGCCAGTTGACGAGACTCAAACTTTGTCGCGTATTGACCATAATCAGGGATCACAACATCAACACTTACATCATGCTGAGGTAAGGCTTTTGGTAAATCCCGAACGACGTCAGCAACGCCACCAACTTTAGCACCTGGTATCGCATCATTTTCGGCGGCTATCATTAAAACGTGCATGAATAAATTGTCCTTAAAGCAGAATATTAAAGTTGTGTTATTAGAAATAGTTGTGAAATTAAAGTTATAAAACAAAAACAGCAATAAGTCACTTAGTTAAGCGACTTATTGCTTTAGACTATTATCTATAGATCAGCGTTTATCTGTTATCGCTTAAACAAGTTCTGCAGTTTGTTTAGCGGTGTTTTCGAGTGCTGCTTTTGTGTCTTTTTCTGCCATTCTCTTCAGCATATCCGATGTTACCAAGGTGATACCTTTTGGCGAAACTCGGAAGCCATTGGCTATATCTTGTTCTTTATCGTGACCGACGATTAAACCCGCTGGTATCACACATTTGCTGTCAACGATAGTACGACGTAATTGACAATGTTCACCGATATCGGCACCCGGTAATATTACCGACTCTTCAATGGTTGAGTATGAATGAACATGTACGCTCGAAAATAGCAGTGATTTACGGATTGTAGAACCAGAAATAATACAACCACCAGAAACGGTCGAATCTACAGCCATGCCGCGACGTTCATCATTGTCAAAAACAAATTTAGCGGGTGGTAGCTGCTCTTGGTAAGTCCAAATAGGCCAGTTTGAGTCATAAAGGTTAAGCTGTGGTTCTGGTGTAACCAATTCCATATTCGCTTCCCAGAATGAATCCAGCGTACCTACATCGCGCCAGTACGGTTGTTGATCATTATCAGGATCGCTGAATGGGAATGCAAATACTTGATGATCTTCAATGATTGCAGGAATGATGTCATTACCAAAATCACGGTCAGATGTGGTACGTGTCGCATCTTTTTCTAGTTGATCAAATAAGAATTCAGTATTAAATACATAGTTGCCCATTGATGCTAAACACTGACCTGGCTTACCAGGGATCTCATTTGGTTGTGCCGGTTTTTCGTCGAAACGCTTAACACGGTTATCTTGATCTACGGTCATTACCCCAAATTGACCAGCCGCTTCTTCTGTCGGTACTTCGATACAGCATACTGTCATGTCAGCGCCATTTTCTACGTGCTTAGCAAGCAGATCACCGTAATCCATACGATATACGTGATCACCAGATAAGATCATCACGTATTTAGGTTTTTCGTCGCGGATAATATCGATGTTTTGGAATACTGCATCAGCCGTACCTGAGTACCAATCGTTACCGTAACGTTGTGATGCCGGTAAGATCTCGACAGATTCAGACAGTTCTTTTTTGAAATGTCCCCAACCACGGTTTACGTGACGAATTAATGAGTGTGATTTGTACTGTGTTGCAATACCTACGCGGCGGATCCCAGAGTTAATGCAATTAGATAATGGGAAATCGATAATGCGGAATTTACCACCGAAAAATACAGCTGGTTTTGCGCGCCAATCAGTTAACTCATGTAAACGACTACCTCTGCCACCTGCAAGAATAAGGGCGTAAGTATCTTTAGTTAAGTTACTAATATAACGATGTGTACTTTTTGACATATTACTTCTCCATAAGCGTTTGTCGAAATTCGGTTTAATTATTTACCCTTGAAATAAATGAATGCTTTATCAGCAAGTAAGCGCAATCAAGGGCCTAAATAAATGGTTAACATTGTTTTTATAAAACATCTGTCTTATAAATAGCAGCATTAAACATTAAGTGGTGTTAGCTTCCAAATATCTTGATTGTATTCATTAATTGTTCGGTCACTTGAGAACGAGCCACTTGCTGCGGTATTCAAAATACTTAATCGTGTCCAAGCTTCTTTATCTTGATAGGCGAGGGCTGCGACTTGTTGTGCTTCGCAATAGCTCGCGAAATCGTGTGCAACTAACCATTGATCATATGGATTCAAAATAGCGTCGATTAACGGTTGGAATAAACCACCCTCAAACAAGTTAAAATGTCCGCTGCGAAGTAATGCCATTACGTTGTTTAGGTTGCTGTCATTAGCGATGATGTGTACAGGATCATAGTGTGCTCGGATATCAGCGACTTGCTCGCTACGAGCGCCAAATAAGAAGAAATTATCAGCACCTACAGCATCTCTGATCTCGACATTGGCTCCGTCTAACGTGCCGATAGTGGCTGCGCCATTCATCATGAATTTCATGTTGCCGGTACCTGATGCTTCTTTACCTGCCGTTGATATCTGTTCTGATAAATCTGTTGCTGCGCAGATTGTTTCCATTGCGGTGACGTTGTAATTTGGTAAGAAGGCAACGCGTAACCAAGGCTGTGCTAGCGGATCTGCATTAATTGTTGCTGCAACGTTATTGATTAATTTGATTGTTAACTTAGCAATGAAGTAACCCGGCGCGGCTTTACCACCAATTAATACACAGCGTGGTGTCATGCCTTCGGTATCACCGCGACGGATGCGATCATAAAGATGGATAACATGCAGAATATTAAGTAATTGACGCTTGTATTCGTGCATACGCTTAACTTGTACGTCAAACATCATGTTGGTATCGAATTCAACACCACAGGCATCTTTGACCAAGTCGGCAAGTTGCTGTTTGTTGTGCTGCTTAACGTCTTGCCATTTAGCATGGAATTTGGTGTTGTCGTAATAGCGACGCAGCTTGCTTATTTCACTTAGATCACGAGTCCAATTATTACCGATTTTATCGCTAATGAGTTCACTCAGTTTTGGATTGCAATGTGCTAACCAACGACGAGGCGTTACACCATTGGTTTTGTTGTTAAATTTGTTTGGCGTCAACAGATAGAAGTCATTGAATAAACCGGCGCTTAATAACTGGGTATGCAATGCTGCAACACCGTTTACCGAGAAGCTGCCAACAATGGCGAGATAAGCCATGCGTACTTGTGGATCATCGCCTTCTTCGATAATGGATAAAGCACGTTGCTTATCAACATCACCTGGCCACTGACACGCAACTTCCGTTAAGAATCGCGCGTTGATTTCATAAATTATTTCAAGTAGGCGAGGTAATAGGTGTGCGAATAAACGTACCGACCATTTCTCTAGTGCTTCTGGCAGTAGGGTATGGTTGGTGTACGCCATGGTAGATGTGGTGATCTGCCAGGCAAAGTCCCAATCCAGATCATGTTCATCGAGTAATAAACGCATTAACTCAGCAACCGCCACACTTGGATGGGTATCGTTAAGTTGGAATACGTGGTACTTAGCAAAATCAGTAAAATCACTGCCGTGTACTTTTACCCATTCAGCCAGAATGTCTTGTAAGCTGGCAGACGTCAGGAAGTATTGCTGACGTAAACGTAGCTCTTTACCATTCTCACTGGCGTCATTTGGATAAAGCACCATGGTAATTTGTTCAGCTAAGTTTTTACGAGCTACGGCTTCGGTATAACTACCGGCGTTGAATTCACCGAGATCAAATTCATCTGTCGCCGCTGATTTCCACAGGCGCAGAGTATTCACGATATCGTTTTGATAACCCGGAACAGGTACATCATACGGCACAGCAAGTACATCTTCGGTGCCAACCCATTGGTGATGTGTGCGGCCTTCTTTGTCTTGATAAGTTTCAACATGACCAAAGAATTTCACTCTACGGTTATGTTCAGGTGCTGCAACTTCCCACGGATGACCATCACGTAACCAGTTATCTGGATGTTCGATTTGATGACCATTTTCGATGCTTTGATTAAACATTCCGTATTCATAACGGATACCGTAGCCTGTTACGGGTAGTGCTAAACTTGCACAACTATCAAGGAAGCAAGCCGCTAGTCGACCTAGACCACCATTACCTAAACCGGCATCGTGTTCTGATTCGGCGATTGATTCTAATTCACAGCTGTAATGATTAAGGCCTTTACGTACACAGTCTTCTAAATCAAGGTTTAAAACTGCATTTCCCAAAGCGCGACCCATCAAGAATTCTAATGATAGATAAGCGGCACGACGAGTCGGTTGCTTCTGCTGCTGTTTCTTCGTCGCACGTGATTTTTCCATCAAGCGGTCACGGATTGTTAATGCCAGTGCGTGATATAAATACTGTGGCGATTCACCAACTTCATCGCGGCCGAGGGTATAATGGAAATGACGTTTTAAATCATCAGGCAAGGTGCTGGCATTAACCACGGGCCCATTGTTTGTCGCTAATGTGCAAACTTTTTTTGCTTTAGACTTTTGTTTTTTTAATGACATATAACGTCCTTTATTATGACATTTGGGCTAACTATTTATTGAACAACAAGTATTTATGAGCAACCAAGCTGCAACTAGGTTGCCTATTTATACCTATTTGTTTTTTAGTGCGCAGCTATTTGTCTGGGTACTAAGTACACGGTTGATAACGGCGGTAGGGCGATACAAATACTTTGGGTAAAACCTTGCCATTCAACATACTCTGCAATGTAACTTGTCTGGGTTGCAAACCCACTGCCACCAAATTGCGACTCATCGGTGTTAACGAGTACGTCATAGTCACTCATACTCGGTACACCAATGCGGTAATTTGACTGGCATGCTGGCGTCATATTCGATACCACGACCACATGTTCATCTTTGGCTTTGTTATAACGTAAGAAACTAAACACAGACTGTTCGGCGTTACTGGCGTCAATCCAATCGAAACCATGGTGATCAGTGTCTAACTCAAATAAGGCAGTTTGATGACAATAGCTGTTATTCAATGCCTTGATGAGCGCTTGCACACCTTGATGCTCAGATTGCTCAAGTAAATGCCAGTCTAGCGATTGGTCATGATTCCATTCTGCACGTTGAGCAAATTCACAACCCATAAATAACAGCTTTTTACCTGGGTGTGCCCACATGAAACCGTAATAAGCACGTAAATTAGCAAATTTTTGCCAGTCATCACCGGGCATCTTATCGAGCAGTGAACCTTTGCCGTGTACCACTTCGTCGTGACTTAGCGGTAAGATAAAGTTTTCACTAAATGCGTATGCTAATGAGAAGGTCATCTCGTGATGATGATGTTGGCGATAGAGAGGATCACAACTCATGTATTTTAGGCTGTCGTTCATCCAGCCCATATTCCACTTGTAACCAAACCCCAGACCGCCTTGGTCGGTAAATTTGGTTACACCTGGCCAAGCGGTTGATTCTTCTGCAACCATCATGATGCCAGGGTGGTTTTTGTAGCAGCGTCGATTCACTTGTTTGAGTAATTCAATCGCCCCTAGGTTTTCTCTACCGCCATATTGGTTCGGGATCCATTCACCTTCTTTGCGGCTGTAATCGAGATACAACATAGAAGCAACAGCATCAACCCGCAGACCATCAATGGCAAAGTTATCAAACCAAGCCAACGCATTTGAAATTAAAAAGCTTTGTACTTCAGCGCGATCATAATTAAAGATGTGGGTTTTCCAATCTGGGTGGAAACCTTGGCGCTTATCTGCGTGTTCAAACAGGTGTGAACCATCAAACTGCGCTAAACCATGGGCATCTGCAGGGAAGTGTCCTGGCACCCAATCGATTAATAAACCGATGTTGGCTTCGTGGCAGGCGTCAACAAAGAATTGGAAATCAGCCAAGCTACCAAAACGACTGGTTGGTGCGAATAAACCCACAGGTTGATAACCCCACGAACCATCAAACGGGAACTCACTGATTGGCATTAATTGAATATGGGTAAAACCAAGTTCTTTTACATAAGGCACAAGCTGTTCAGACAGGGCTTGATAGCTTAAGAAATGGTTGTTCTCATCACGTTTCCACGAACCTGCATGCACTTCATAGATACTGATTGGTGCATTGATCGCATTGCGTTCTGCACGCTGCGCCCACGCTTGTGCGGGAGATTGTTGCCATACTGCAGATCGGGTTTTGGTTGGTACACATGACGCTGTTTGTGGCGGTAGTTGCATTGATGATGCGAACGGATCCGCTTTTTCTAAACGCTCACCATTTTCGGTTATAATGCTAAATTTATAATTGTTATCGTGTTCAGAGTCTGCGATATCAGCAATAAATATCTCCCAAATACCGGCACCAGGGTGCTTACGCATCGGATGACGTATTGTATTCCAATGGTTAAAGTTACCAATTAAGCTTACTGACGCTGCGTTAGGAGCCCAAACTGTAAAGCGTACGCCTTCAACATTATCTGTGATTGTCCAATGCGCACCTAGATGACGTTGTGCTTGCTCTAACGTACCTTCGCTAAATAAGTAAACGGCGTTTTCATCAAGTGTCGATGAAAATTTATAAGGGTCTTGCTCGACAACGGTTGCAAATGGATAGGCGATAGTTAATTGATAATCTGCATTGTATTGCTTTGCTGATAGGCTAAGGACAAACAGATCACTGGTACCGATACGTTGATAACGTAATTGCTGGTTTTTGTCTTGATAAAAAACTTGCTGTGCACCGGAAATGAATACTTTGAGTTGGTATTCATCTTCACTCACTTGATGTGGACCTAAAAAAGCAAACGGGTCATAGAATTTACCTTGGTTAAGGGCATCTATTTCATGGTTAAAGCGATCTTCAAAACGAGTCGCTATTGTTGCTGTAGTCGAAATGTCACTCATGATCCATCCTGGATTAACGTATTGTTAGCTATTTATGCAGTTCGTAATGTAGATACAACGCTATTATCAGTACCGAAAGAATTGGGTAAGTATAAGTCTGCTTTATGATCGTTATGCCACTCGTTACTGTTAATTAAGTAGCGGAAATGAAATTGTTTATTTTCTGGCAAACGAATTTTAGTGCGAAAGACTTTATCTTTTTTGATATATTTCATGGGTAAGGCCTGCCAATCATTAAAATCAGCAAACAACTCAACGGTATCGTCACTCATTAACGCATTATTCGTGTCGCAGGCGAATTCAAACGTGATATCGGCTTCGGCTTTGGTTTTAAAAAAATGCTTTTTTAACATTGTATCTTCCTTGTTATATGTCGTAGCTCTAATAACTTAAGCCAAATTTCGTTTACGTACCGAAATTATGAATCACCATCTAAATGGGTATTCATATATAGGTATTATTGTCGGTATTTGAGCTTGTTTAAAGTGTTTAAAAGATGCTTTGTGATCGGCGTCACGCTTGTCGTCTTTCATTCGTAATTAATGGTCTTTTATTTCGCTGGTATATTTCTTTCTATTGCATCCTTATAAAGTGGCTAAAACCTTAAGCCATTTACCTTAAAATGTAATAAAATAACAAAATATGTGTAAACAACCCCTTGTTGGTATGTTTTTTGTGTTTTTTTGTTTTAAATTACACGATTTAGCCAATCGCTTCCTTTTAAATACCACATGTCGTTATTAAATGACGTCCAGCTTCACACTTTTGATCTCCATCACATTAGCTTGTTCCTAAAATTGATCTACATCATAATTATCTCTTAAGTAATACCTCAAAATACCTACATAATAAATATATAGGAATAATTATGAGCAAAGTCAGACTGGTTATTATTGGTAACGGTATGGTTGGCCACCGTTACATTGAAGACTTAGTAGAAAAATCTGCAATTGAAGATTTTGATGTAACCGTTTTTTGTGAAGAACCCCGAGTTGCCTACGATCGTGTCCACCTCTCTTCTTATTTCTCTCACCATACTGCTGATGAATTATCATTAGTAAAAGAAGGTTTCTACGATAAGCACAATATCAATGTATTGATTGGTGAACGTGCTATTAATATTAACCGTTCACAAAAAATAATTTATTCAAACTCTGGTCGTGAAATTAAATACGATAAGTTGATTATGGCGACAGGTTCAAAACCTTGGGTGCCACCAATTAAAGGTAACGAAAGCAAAGACTGTTTTGTGTACCGTACCATTGAAGATTTAAAAACCATTGAAGCAACAGCTAAACGCAGTAAAAGCGGCGTTGTTATCGGCGGCGGTTTATTAGGACTTGAAGCTGCTGGCGCATTAAAAGCGTTAGGTGTGCAAACTCATGTAATTGAGTTCTCTCCAGTGTTAATGGCAGAACAGCTAGACCGTGAAGGCGGCGAGCAACTACGTAAGAAAATCGAAAAACTGGGCGTGCAAGTGCATACCAGTAAAAACACATTAGAAATTGTAGCTGAAGGTGAAACTGCACGTAACACCATGAAGTTTGCCGATGGTACTGAACTTGAAGTTGATTTCATCGTTTTCTCAACGGGTATTCGCCCACAAGACAAATTGGCACATCAATCGGGTCTAGCAACGGGTCGTCGTGGTGGTATCACTATCAGTGACCATTGTATCACCAGTGACAATGATATTTATGCGATTGGTGAATGTGCATCTTGGAATGAACAATTCTTTGGATTAGTTGCACCAGGTTACAAAATGGCTCAAGTTGCTGTTGACCATTTGTTAGGTAACGACAACGCATTTGAAGGCGCAGACATGAGTGCCAAGCTGAAACTGCTTGGTGTAAAAGTAGGCAGTATCGGTGATGCTAACGGACGTACGCCGGGCTGTAAGAGCTATGTATACTTGGATGAAGCAGAAGAAGTATACAAACGTATTATTGTTTCAGAAGACGGCAAGAAATTACTGGGCGCAGTATTAATCGGTGATACATCGGATTACGGTAGTCTATTACAATTTAAATTAAACAACATGGATTTACCTGAACATCCAGATAGTTTGATCTTACCTGCGCATGCGGGTGGCGATAAACCTGCGATGGGTGTTGATGCATTACCAGAGTCTGCAGTTCTGTGCTCTTGTTTTGATGTAACCAAAGGCAAAATTGCTGCTGCAGTTGCGGATGGTCATACAACAATGGCGGAAATCAAAGCGGTAACGAAGGCTGGTACGGGTTGTGGTGGTTGTGTTCCACTTATTACTCAAGTATTGAATTCAGAATTGGCTAAATCTGGCATCGAAGTGAAAAACCACTTATGTAGTCATTTTGAATATTCCCGCCAAGAGCTATTCCATCTTATTCGTATCGAAGGCATTAAAACTTTTGAAGCGCTATTAAGCAAATACGGTAAAGGTTACGGCTGTGAATTCTGTAAACCAATCGTTGCTTCAATCTTATCGTCTTGCTGGGGTGACCATGTATTAAGCCGTGACAATGTTGGCCTACAAGATACCCATGATAACTTCCTTGGTAATATGCAAAAAGACGGTACTTATTCAGTGATCCCACGTATGGCTGGTGGTGAAGTCACACCACAAGCATTAGCTGTATTAGCTGAAGTTGCTGCTGAGTATAACCTGTATACCAAGATCACTGGCGCACAGCGTATTGGTTTGTTCGGTGCCCATAAAGGTGATTTACCAACAATCTGGAAAAAACTGATTGCGGGTGGTTATGAAACGGGGCAAGCGTATGCAAAAGCACTGCGTATGGCAAAAACCTGTGTTGGTAGTACTTGGTGCCGTTTTGGTGTTCAAGACAGTGTCGGCCTCGGTGTATTACTTGAAAACCGCTATAAAGGTATTCGTACGCCACACAAAATGAAGTTTGGTGTATCCGGTTGTACCCGTGAATGTGCTGAAGCGCAGGGTAAAGATTTAGGTATTATCGCCACAGACGCTGGTTGGAATATGTATGTGTGTGGTAACGGCGGTATGAAGCCGCGTCACGCTGACTTGTTAGCATCAGATTTAGATGAAGCAACATTGCTTAAATATATCGACCGTTTCTTAATGTTCTATGTGCGCACAGCAGACAAGCTACAACGTACGTCGGTATGGATGGATAACTTAGAGGGTGGTGTTGATTATCTACGTGAAGTGGTTGTTAATGACAAACTGGGTATCAATGAACAGTTAGAAACAGACATCAATAAACTGATCACTGAGTACAGATGTGAATGGTCTGAAGTAGTCGAAAGTGAAGAACAGCAAAAACGTTTCGCTCACTTTATTAATAGCGATGAACAAGACAGCAATGTGCGCTTTGTGAGCGCCCGTGACCAACATCGTCCCGCGTCAATTGAAGAGAAAGCCGATATTTATACAATCACTGTGGAGGAACACGCATGAGTAAATGGATTAACGTTTGCCAACTAAACGATATCACCCCCAAGACTGGTGTATGCGCACTGATTAATGGTAAACAAGTTGCGATCTTTCGTCCACGTGACAACGATGAGTTGTTTGCTATCGACAATATGGATCCGTTTGCGAAATCAAATGTGCTTTCACGTGGTTTAATTTGTGAACATGACGAGCAACTGTGGGTAGCAAGCCCGTTAAAGAAACAACGCTTTAACTTAACAACGGGTCAATGTTTAGAAAATGATCTGGTATCACTCGCGACATATAAAGTACGGGTGAACAAAGATGCTGTTGAGATTAATGCTTAATTATTAAAGGAAGTCCCTTATGTATGCAGACACAATAAAAAAATGTTCAGCGAACGCTGCGCGGATCGTAAAGTTAGATAAGACTGATCCAATTAGTTTTCTTATCAGCGGTGCAATGGCGGGTGCCTATGTTGGTCTTGGTATTATTTTGATCTTCACGTTAGGTAATATGGTTGATCCATCGATTCGTCCGTTAGTGATGGGCGCTACATTCGGTATTGCCTTAACGTTAGTGATTATCGCGGGTTCTGAACTGTTTACTGGTCACACTATGTTTTTAGCGTTAGGTGCTAAAACGGGTGCCATTACTTGGGGTGATAACTTACGTATCTTACCAAAAACATGGTTATATAATCTGATTGGTTCCATCGCCGTTGCCGCGTTATTTTATTATGCTGGTGGTGGTAAATTATTAGGCAACTCAGAAAGCTTAGTGCACAAAGTGGCATTAGCGAAAACGACTGCACCAGCAATGACCTTACTGTTTAAAGGTATCTTATGTAACTGGTTAGTCTGTCTCGCAATCTGGATGTGTCAGCGTGTTGAAGGCACAGGTAAATTCATCGCTATCTGGTGGTGTCTGTTAGCATTCATCGCGTGTGGTTACGAGCATTCAATTGCTAACATGACTATCTTTGCAATGTCTTATTTCGGTGATAGCCAAGAAGCGTTCAACCTGGTTGGTGTCGGTCATAACCTATTATGGGTTTCACTCGGTAACATTATTTCTGGTACTGCATTCATGGGGCTAGGCTACTGGTACTCAACACCAAAAGCAGAACGTCCGGTAGTAAATCAAGACGCTGTAAAAGCGACAACAGTTACGGGTAAGACAGCTAAAGCATAATTTATTTATTGAATAGTTGAATCTAGCTTAATATTGATAAACGCCTCCTTAAATCAAGGGGGCGTTTTTGTTTTATTTATAAATCAAGTATTGCTATGATCTGTATCACAAATGCAACTATTTACTTATAGGTATTTATGGGTGGCGCTAAAAGCAGTAGTCGTTAACTTTTTTTGATGTTATATAATATATATTAAAGAGTTATTAAGTTTCTAGTTAATAGAGCGTAAAATAATAAATAAAGGATTAATGATGAAAAAATTAATTGGATTAGCTGCTTTTCTTTTAGCTACCTCCGCTGCTCATGCAAACGTACAACAAAATTTTGATGAAGATCTAACACCTAAATATAAAGGTTTCTATGTTGGTGTTGGTGTTGGTAATACAACATTCGATAATTATGATGATGACGACGATGCATCAGAATCCGATATAGATGGACAAACTGTAAAAATATTAGCTGGTTATCAGTTTGGTAGAGTTTTTGCACTAGAAGGGCAGTATACAAAATATAGTGATATTAAAAATGACGTTAATGATTATTCTTGGTCACCGACATCTGTTTCTTTGAGCGCTAACCTTGGTTACAGTTTTGATAATGGCCTACGTCCGTTTGGTCTTTTAGGTGTTTCTGCGTTGGACTTAGGTGAGTCATATAAAAGCTTAGAGGACGACAGTAGCGGTGCAGTACGTTATGGTTTTGGTCTTGAGTACGCACCTGTACAACTTAAGGGTTTTTCAGCGCGTGTTGGTTATGAAGTCGATTTATTCGCAATTGAATATGTAGGACCTGACTATAGCAAAACAAAAGATTATACTCTCGAATCATTCTATGTTTCAGCGTCTTATAAATTTTAATTAAATCGAATATTTAAAAATAAAAAAATCAATCGTTTACACGGTTGGTTTTTTTATATGCAGCATGCTCTCCTCTAATCCTTTAAATCATGGCTTTATCGACTTTATCTGTAATCTTGTAAGACTTCTGCTAAACTGCGCGGCATATCGTTTTTGTTGTGTTTAGTAAGGTCATTATGGGTTTTTCTGCTTTAAATCTGAATCAAAATTTAATTAATACTGTTACCAAGTTAGGCTATGAAACGCCGACACCAATTCAAGCTCAGGCTATTCCAGCAATCCTGGAAGGGCGTGACATCATGGGTGGTGCACAGACTGGTACAGGTAAAACGGCTGCGTTTGCATTACCTATAATCCATCAGTTAATGGCCCAGCAGTTAACAGCTAACGCAACAGAAGCAACGGCTAAAAAACAAATCCGTGCTTTAATATTAACGCCAACGCGTGAATTATCACAGCAAGTACACAAAAGCTTTGTGACCTATAGTGAAGACAGCGAATTAACGGCTGAACTTGTTTACGGTGGTGTTAGCATTAACCCACAAGTAAAAGCGCTGGCACAAGGTGCTGACATTTTAGTGGCAACACCAGGTCGTTTACTTGATCTATTAGATCGTGAAACGCTAACACTTGAGTTTGTTGAAAAGATTGTATTCGATGAAGCTGACCGTATGCTCGATATGGGCTTTATGGACGAAATTCGTCGTATCTTAAAACACTTACCGAAAAAACGTCAAACTATGTTGTTCTCGGCAACATTCGATGATGCGATCTTTAAACTAAGCAAGAGCTTGTTAAACGATCCATTGTTAGTCGAAGTTGATACCCGTAATGCTGCCGCAGAGCAAGTAGAGCAAATTATTTATGCGGTTGATAACGATCGTAAACGTGAATTAACGTCTTACCTAATCGGTTCTCGCAACTGGCATCAAGTACTTATTTTTACACGTACTAAGCAGGGCGCAGATAGCTTAGCAAAAGAAATGTGCAAAGATGGTATTAAGACAATCGCTGTACACGGTGACAAATCACAGGGCGCACGTGAACGTGGTCTTGAAGACTTCAAAAATGGTAAAGTTCGCGCATTAGTGGCGACAGATGTTGCTGCACGTGGTCTTGATATCGAACAGCTTAAGCATGTGATCAATTTTGAATTACCGTTTAAAGCAGAAGATTACATTCACCGTATTGGACGTACCGGTCGTGCTGGTTTATCTGGTACTGCTACGTCGTTAGTAAGCATTGGTGAAAACTGGTTGTTAGAAGAAATCGAAACACTGCTTGATACCCGTTTAGTTGCACAGTGGTTACCGGGTTATGAACCTGACCTGAGCAAGCCTGCTGATGATGGTCGTAATAGTGGCGGTAAAAGTAAAGGCAATGGCCGTACTGATGACAAACGTCGTGCTAAAAACCGTTCTTATGGTAAGAAAACTAATAATCGCGCGAAGAAAGACGTAAAACCAAGTCGTTAATTCGATTGATTACGTTTAAATAAGTGTGCTCAGATTTGTGTACTTATAAATAGATTAGTTCATATGAATGGCTAAGGTTGAGAGACCTTAGCCATTTTTGTTTGTCGCTTCTCTGCAAAACTTGCCTCGGTGATGAAATACGATTAATTTAATAACAGGACTCAACGTTACTTTATATTAAGGTCGATACATGGACTCTGTTACACAAATTGTATTAGGTGGCGCTATTGGTGCTGCTATCGGTCATAAACAACTAGGCCGAAGTGCGTTAGTTATTGGCGGTATCTTAGGCACATTGCCAGATTTAGATGTGTTTATGCCCGCGGCTGATGCTGTTGAAAGCTTCACTGAACACCGCAGTTTCTCACATTCCTTATTTGTGTTATTTCCTTTCGCATTTATCTGTTTTGCCGCACTTAAGCTTAAATTTAAAACCGATGTCATTTCTAACCAACGGCTGTTTTGGCTTTGTTGTCTAACCTTGATTACTCATCCTATTCTTGATGCATTTACCAGTTATGGTACGCAGTTATTTTGGCCGTTAGCGGGACACCCCATTTCTATCGCCTCGATATTTGTTATCGATCCGCTTTATACGATCCCATTATTAGTCGGTTGTATTTATCTGTGGCGCAGTAAAGGAAATAAAGAGAGTCAGAAGCAACGAAAGGCGAGGCGAGTTAATCATATTGGCTTAATGCTAAGTAGTGGTTATTTATTATTGAGTGTCTTGATTCAAACGCAGATGCTTAACAAAGTTGAACTGGCTTTACAGAGCAAAGGGATACCCAGTGATAAGGTGTTTATCTCACCGCTTTATCCAAGCCTTAACTGGTGGATTGCTATCGTGGTTGATGGTGATACTTATTATGATGTAGAACTGAATGTGTTGACCAACATGCTTGATATGTCGCCAAAGCAAGATTTAGGTCATGGCGTAGTCGAATTGACAACCCCCGTTTTAGCCGCACTAGACTGGTTTACCAATGGCTTTATTCGTCTAGAAGATGTAGATGGACGTTTAGTCGCCACCGACCTTAGAATGAAAACTGGCTCTGTTGGTTATGCGTTTAAATTTGCGCTGGCAGAAAAGGATACGGATGGTTGGAAGGCAATCTCGCCATTAAGATTATAATCTAAATACATTCATATTCCGTTCAGCTAGTTTGGGTATAATCCCTATCTATAGTAAACTTCTATTTATAGCTACTTTCTATCTATAGTAAGCTGATATTAATAGTAATCATTGTTCTCCTTCCTTTAACCATGAAGTAGGTATATGCGAGACTCAGACAAAAAGTTTTCCAAATTAATGAATAAAGCATCCCGCAAAGCGACCTCTCTTAAAGAAGAAGGGCTAGCGAGTATTGCTAAGCTGCAGAACCGTTACTTTTGTATTGGTATTACAGGCTTAAGTAAAAGTGGTAAATCGACGTTTATCACTAGCTTAATTAATCAATTGATGCACCATGAAAAAGCAAGCCTCGCTGGTTTTTCACCGGTATTAAGTGAACGTCTCCTTGGTGTGAAAATGCACCCGCTAGCGGATGCTGATATTCCGGTATTTCCGTATGACAAGAACTACCAAAGTCTAACGCAAGCAGAAGCCAAATGGCCTGCATCAACGACTAATATTAGCGGTTGTTTACTTGAATTAAGACTATCGCGTTCGGGACGACGTTTAAATCCGTTAAAAGCAGAGCAGTTCTCTTTGTTCCTTGAAATTCGTGATTATCCGGGTGAATGGTTACTCGATTTACCGTTACGTGAAATGAGCTTTGCACGTTGGAGCGAACAATGCCAAGCGCAGTATCAAGCATCACCACGACGGGAACTGATGGGGGAATTGTTGGATGAATTAACGCAGCTAGACCCATTGTCAGCCGTTGACCACGCTGTGTTGACATCATTGAACACCAAATTTGTGCAGTTTCTTCATGACTGTAAATACAAAAACAGCAGTTTGAGTTTGATCCAACCTGGGCGTTTTTTATTACCGGGTACGGTTGAGGATACAGAACTATTGAACTTCGTGCCTTTACTTGGCTGTCAGCAATACAGTGACGATGTGCTTAATGGTGCGGCTGACAACAGCTATTACAAGTATTGCCAGCGTAATTATCAAGGCTATGTGAAGCATTTGGTTGAACCATTTTACAAAACATTCTTTAGCCGTATTGACCGACAATTAGTGCTGGTGGATGTCGTTAATACCTTAAATTCAGGGCCTGAATATCTTGATGATATGCGCCAAGCATTAACTAGCATTACTGAGAGCTTTTCGTATGGACGTCAAAATCGATTAGTGCAATTATTTAAGCCTAAAATAGACAAGGTTGTGTTTGCCGCAACTAAAATCGATCAGGTGTTAAGTGAGGATCACGATGCGGTTCGTCAGCTATTGGGTGTCATTGTCAAACAAGCTTATAAGAGCGCGCAGCATGAAGGCGTACAACCCATTTGTGAAGCAACAGCGGCGGTTCGTTCTTCTAAAGAAATAAAGCATCAAGGCGATCGTGGTATAGCCGGACGCGGTGTGGATGGTGAACTGATTGGTTACATTCATCCAACCATACCAACGCGTATCCCGGAGGGTGATCAATGGCAGCCATTTTTAGATTGGCAAATACCCTTGTTAAATCCACCACAAGGACTGTCGTACAGTAATCAGGATGTATTACCACATATTCGAATTGATACTATTTTAAATGAATTAATAGGGGACAAATGCCTATGAGCAAGCAAGTGGGTAGCAGTACAGCACGTAATCAGGGTAAAACCATTGATATGCAAGCAGAAGAGGCTGTGGTGACGGTGAGCCGTGAAGCAAAAATATTTATGCCCGATCTCGATAATGACTTGAGTAAAGTCCCCGCATCCATTAGCGCTGAAGATGTTGTTGATGATACTTACCGCGGATTAACGCTCGAAGCATTACCAATCAAAGGGTTAAAATCGTTTGTCATCGGTATTGCGAGTATCTTTGGTGTGATGTCGTTATGGCAAATCTATACCGTATTCCAAAGCGCCTTAGCCCTGCATTGGATCGCTGCTGCTGGTTTTTCAGGATTGATTATCATTGTTGCCATGCTGGCCTTACGTAGCATGTTTAGTTTTATGGCTGACAAAGAAAATATGGCTGCGTTAGCAGGGTTACAAGATAAGGCCGAGCAATTAAAAGTGACCAATGATGTTGGTCAAGCAAAGGGATTTATCGCTAAGTTAACGCAGTTTTATAAAGGTAAACCACAAGCACCACTGCTGGCTAAAAGCATTACAACCATGCCTGATTACAGCAGTGATAAAGAAGCCATAGTCCATCTCGAACAGGTGTTTTTAGCACCATTAGATAAAGAAGCATTACGCCGTGTATCTAAACACAGCTTACAAACCGGCGTGGTGGTGGCTGCGAGTCCTTGGGCGGCAGTTGATATGCTATTAGCATTATGGCGTAGTATGAAAATGATTGACGAAGTCGGGCAGGTATACGGCATGCGCCCTTCGTTGGCCAACCGTTACAAATTATTCAAAAGCGTGCTCCGTTACTTAGCATTTATTGGTGTTACTGAGTTGGCGCTAGATGAAATGTTACAAGAATTTGGTACCACTAGCTTAGCGAGCATCACTGGCGCACGTGTCAGTCAAGGTATTGGCGCTGGTGTGTATACGGCACGTATTGGTTTGGCTGCGATTACAGCTTGTCGACCAGTTCGATTTTCGCCAGAAAACAAACCGAAATTGAAAGATTTTATAAAACGTATAATACAACGTATGAATGGTTAAAATCAGCGAATATAAATAGGTCCGTTCCCAGCCGAATACCAGTATTTTTTGAAATTAATAATCTACGCTTCGAGTAATACAGTGATGTGATGATGGGGGGGGTTGTATGGTCAAGCTGTAATCTATTCAGAGTATTTTAACACGTGACTCCGAAGAAGTGTTCCAACAAGTCTCTCACTTCTTCGAGGAGCTAAGGTCAGTTGAAGGTTTAAACATTCAACAAATTACGCAACAGATATAATAAGTGGCCGTTGTTGCCATGTGCTTTAAATTAGAATAGGTCCCATGATAATTTCAATCTGAACAATAATCTGAATTAGGTAATTATGAACAAAGCATACAAGGTTCGTATTGATAGGGTACTTAAGTATATTGAGGCTCATTTGGCTAACAAAATATCCCTTGCTGAAGTGGCTGAAGTAAGTCATTTTTCGGTATTCCACTTTCACCGTATTTTTACCGGTATTGTCGGTGAGACCGTTAATGATTATATAGCTAGGCGTAGGCTAGAGAAAGCTGTCAACTTGTTAATTTTTAAAACAGAACTACCCATTACTCAAATTGCTTTAGATAGTGGTTTTTCATCGAGCGCCAACTTTTCAAAAGCCGTTAGACTTCATTTTGGTTTTAGTCCGTCAGAAATTAGGAATCCAGATAAAGTCAAAGATAGCAAGATTGGAAAAATATCTAGCAAGTATGGAAAAGATTTTAATCCCTCGGATTTGTATCCTACTCGTATCACACATGAAGTGATGAATACATTTAACTTAGAGGATACAAATATGAAAGTTGAAGTAAGAGAATTTGATAAAAGGCGAGTATGTACTTTAGCTTCAGCAGGAGGTTATGAAGCTGAAGCCATATATAAAGCATGGGATAAATTGATAGATTGGGCTGTCGGTAACGGAATAAAACCTGAGGAGCAAAAACGATTTGCCTTTGCGTTTGATAACCCCACGGTTACCCCTGTAGATAAATGTCGTTATTCAGCTTCTATCGTAATTGGCGATGATATTCAGGTTAACTCACCATTTACCTTATCTGAAATACCAAAGGGTAAGTATGCTGTACTTTATTATAAAGGTCATCCAGAGGACGCAATTAAGGCCCAATTGAGTATCTATTCTGATTGGCTGCCTGATAGTGGATTTGAACCAGATGAGTTTCCCATGCTTGAACGTTATTTGAATGATGCAAGAGTTGATGGTTATATTGAAATGGAAATTTACGTTAAACTGAAAGATATATAATGGTATTTTCCATACTTTCTTAACCCAAACACTTAACTACTAAAGTAAATTATTCACCTTACTTTTGTCTACGAACGAGTTAGCCTGTTTAGCTAACTCGAAATTGCCCCATTTACTCATGCGAAGAATGGTCGTTGTTTCTCATATCAAATGATTTACAGGAGTGAATCGAAAATGGCGGACAGTATTACTTAGCCATTACAAGTTTATTTATGCTAACGGATAGTATCTTTAATACTTTGATAAAGGTGATAGCCTCGTGTTTTAATCATCGAGTTGGGTGCGTATTTTACAACCCAAGGGTTTAATATTGAGTTGTCACATGATATTACGCTTCGCAAATATTTCTTCTATTTCACGATAACTGAGTTTATAGGTGAGATAATCTCTGATGGATAGTGTCGCGCTGATAAATTGATACTCATGTTGTAATGCCTCTTAAAATATAAATTATCAACACTTTGATTTATATCGCTAACTTTTCGATATAACCGAAAAAATCAATTGCTAATTCTAATGTAATTGCTCATATTATGAGCATTACTATAAGATCAAAACGTAGGCTCGCTTATCGAACATATTATTTACGACTTAAACCTGATTACGGTATCCAAAGCACCAGTGGTGAGAGCCTTATACGCTCAACATATCAATCCCACACCTTTTCTCACTACCTCAATAAGTTGGGAATATGATAAATAAAATCAGCCAATACTATCTCACACCTGCGCTGATGCCTGCGTTGCAACCCGCCATCGCAAAACTCACGCTGGGCACCTTTGCTGAAGTGGTCGCTGCACTTGCAAAAATAGGCGCACTATTGTGTTTAATACAACTGATTGACGACCTCTCGAGTAAATGGGTTTTCAGTGCAATCGGCCTTTGGCTCGTTAGTGCCGCCGTTTCTTCATTAGCATCTTGGTGGGTTCATGAAGCTGAAGCCCAATTTTCCTCTCAGGTGCGCCGTCAAGTAGCTCAGCATCTAGTTAGGTTGCCAAGTAAAACCGTCGCTCGATATGGTGAAAATCAACTTCGCCGCTTGGCTTCGGAGGACATTAGTACACTGCACCATATGATTGCCCACTTACCGTCTGAATTTGTCACGTTTATGTTGGTGCCATTGGCGTCCATCCTCATCATGTTGAGCTTAGCTGGGCCAATTGCTCTTTTGGCCCTTATCCCAGGTCTTCTCGCTTCACTTTATTATCTGGTGTTTCTACCCAAGTATGCGGCTAAATATGGCGCTGAACGCATGAACATCATGGGTGAGATTGTCACTGCAGTGAATGATTACACAAGGGGCATCCGAGTCAACCGTATTTATGGTACTCAATCGGGCGCCATTGCTAATTATCGACATGCCACGCAACGCTTTACAGACGGTATCGTAAAGTGGGTGAGCAATGTTGCACTTGCTGCTGCGGTTGCTGTAGCGCTGTTACAAGCGGTCGCCACTTTAGCAATCGCTTACACGATTTCCTATCAGTTAAGCCCCGCGGCCATGGCTTCGGTTTTATTTTTTGGTCTTGCCATCGTGACACCCGTGCTAAAGTTGGGCCACGGCTTAGACTATGTGACGGCAGGTAAAAACGCCGCCAAACACATCAGCGACTTTTTACAAGAAAGCACCATCGCTTCAGGCCAAGTCAACCGAGAGAGAAAATCAGATTCGTTACATGCCGAACATATCAAGGTCGTCGCCGATCAAAATACGATCATCAACGACCTTTCTTATTCTTTTCTTCCCGGTTCTTTTACAGCCATCATGGGCCCGAGTGGCGTTGGGAAAAGCACTTTTTTACGTATCTTATCCGGATACGAACAGCCTTCATCAGGGACCGTTACCCTAGGTCATGATGATATATCAGACCTTGATGAAGTATCGCGACATAATGCCATACGCTACGTCCCTCAAAACACAGGCGTTTTGAAAACAACGGTGCGAGAGAATCTGCAATTGGCTACACCAGATGCCACCGACGATATGCTCCGCGATGCACTGAGCCGCGCCCAGTTGATTATTGATCTTGCAGCGGACGCAGCCTCTCTCTCCGGTGGGCAACAACAACGCATCTCTCTTGCTAACGTGTTCTTAAGTAACGCCAACATCATCTTACTTGACGAACCTACGAGTGCCCTCGATAAGGAGACCGCGTTGGTTGTGATGCAAAACTTGCGTGCTCTGGCTCACCAACAAGGTAAGACCATTATTGTGGTTACCCATGACTCTGACCTCGCTCAGCAAACAGATTTTACGCTGACGTTAACTCGAAACGCTGAAACACAGGACGAAGACGTATGACGAACAGCAGCACTAATTCCGTTAGCAAAGCACTTCCAGAACAGGTAAAACGTCGGCTGTACCTTGTTGGCACTGGTTGGGTACTCGTTGCCGTACTGGAAGCTGCTGCCTATACTGTTTTGGCCCTAGCCATCGTTGAACAGCAAACACCTATGTATGTTTTGGTGGCAGCGGCTGCCGCAATCTTGGCGACGGTGATCGTCACACGATCTGGCTTTTTGTCCGGAGCAAAACTTACTGGTGATCTCTATTCAGCGCTTGGTAAAGCACTTAGCCAAGCAAAGCTAGCTTGGTTTACCGAGCATCACAGAACGCAAACAACTCAACTGGCTGAGCGTGGCATTCCTGGTTTTATGAGCATACCAGCTCACCAACTGCAAACCTTCCTGCATGCGCCACTCCTACCTTTATTTTTGGTGGTTGGTATTGGTCTAGTTGGTGGTGTAACCATAGCAGCGCTGAGTGCAGTGTTACTCGCAGGCGCGTTATTCATTCAATATAAAGCGCAATTGGCACTGATCCATACCGATCGCGATCGACACAGCGCAGATGTGAATACCACCAAGTACACACTCGAACTGATCGATCACCTGGATCTACTGCGCGCGACCGCCGGTCCAAAGCGGGCGATTGAGCGAATTGAAGCAAGTTGGACTAAGCAAGAACAAATTCACAAAAGCATCAACCGTGCGGCATCTAAAACCACATTTGTATCGACGCTCGCGACAATTTTACCGCTGGCTGGTATGGCGAGTTACTTGGTTGTCTCTGGTACAACAGAGCCACTATTGATTTTATCGCTTTTGATATTAATCACTAGAGCAGCAGCGCCGTTGGGCGAGTTAGCATTGGCTGGGTTTGCGATTAATGATGTGCGCGCGGCGATTAAAGACTATATTCATTTAACCACGGTACCAAGCTTGCCAGAGCCTAAACCAGAAAATGCTCAGCAGCCCAATCATCACGAACTGCAGTTGCATAATGTTGGCTGCTCAGGCATTTTTATTGGTGCAAACGCAGAAGTTATAGAAGGCGCGAAAGTTGTGATTAATGGACCAAGTGGCGGTGGTAAGAGTACCCTGTTAGGTTTGCTGATGCGATTTGATGACCCTACACAAGGTCGAATTACCCTGGGTGGTGTCGATATAAAACAAATCCGTTACGCTGTGCTCACTCAATATTTTTCTTACGTTGCACAAGATCCTATTGTTTTCACTGGGACTTTGGCAGACAACATCCGCTTAGGTAAACCGGATGCGAGCGATGAAGAAATCGAGCAATGTGCAAGGCATGCTCAGTTAAGTGAGGTGATAGATCGATCTGAATTAGGCATTCATCAACTTGTCGGGCAAAAAGGTGAGGCGTTATCTGGTGGCGAGAGGCAAAGATTGGCCATAGCGCGCGCTCTAATCAAGCAAGCACCTATACTGATTTTTGACGAAGCCACTTCGGCACTTGATGATGCTACCGAGATACTTATCGCAGAACATATTCATTCGCTAAAAGCGACGGTAATTGTGGTAACACACAGGGAACCAAGTATCTGGCAACCTACAATGGAATTTAATATACAAAACCAAACTGTCACCCATCAGTTACACAGTACTAAGCCCAACCCGAGCAAGACGATGGCAGCGGAACCAGCATAGTAACGATGTGTTGGTCACAAGAGCTAGCACTTGTGACCATACTTAATAGCCTCGCTCATTCGAGGCTATTTTTGTTTGTGGGTTGTGTCGAAAATTTTGGCGGGGCACAAGCGTACTGATTTTCAGATACAGTTAGGCTGCGAAGTTTCCAATACAAAACCTTATCTGAATAACTATAAATAGAAGAAGTGTATAACAAAGTTCTGTCCAGCAGTGGATTAGTGCAATAGCGTTAAGCCGAACTTGCCCCATTTTGTTATGGATAATTCTGCTGATTAATCACAACTACTGTGAGTACATTTAGGCATAATTTGGATTTACAAAGATAGCAAAAATATATGATTTAACATGCCAAAATATCTAGTTTATCAATTGTTGATAATTACTAAACAATTGATTTTTTAAATGGTAATTTCATATTGGCAATGTTTACATGGGTCTCTATAAATACTGTTCTTGTTTTATCCGTGTTTTATTTGATTTTGAATCACTATTCATCAATATCTATTTGTAATTTATAGTAAATTTGATATTGTTGATAATTATTAAATTGAAATGGAATTCGCCTTATACAGAATTCTGTATAGTAAACTGTTATAAGACTCAGGAGGAGTTGTGCAATTATCAGGTCAAAGAATAAAACTATCACCATTCGATGAAACGGATAAGAGTCTTTTTATTGAAATATCAATGTGTCCCAAAATGATGGAGCATGTTTATGAAGCCTTCACATATGAAGACGCTGCAGCGGCGTTCGCAGTTAAATCACAGCCTTGGACTATTGAAAGTGACGGATGGCTGTCATTAGGCATATCTGAAACCGCAACCGGTGAAAAAATAGGGAATATAGGACTTAAAATTGTTAACCATGAAGCCAAAATTGCTGTGGTTGGTTATATGATTAAGCAGGGCGCTCAAGGAAAGGGGTTTGGAAGTGAGGCATTGAACTTGCTTAAAGACTATGCGCTCAATGGATTGGAACTTAACAAGCTAACAGCTACATGTTCAGTTCATAATATGGGTTCATTTAAACTACTCGAAAAACTTGGCTTTGTTCGTGAGGGCCGTTTACAGAAAAACTCTTTAATTAGTAACAAGTATGTAGATGATTATATCTATGGTTTGTGTAAGTAGTGTTTAACAAGCTGCTGAATTCAGACTCACCAAGGCTGTCATGCCATTTGCTGAGCAAATCGCCCGCCAGCACTCGGCTCACTTATTAGCAGGGCGTTATGCATAGGGAATGCGATGGACCTGCTTAATATTTCAGATGATGATATAGACTTTAACTCATCTAAGTGGTTGCTTGAATATGCGCGTATCGTTGGATGCGATCGCTTTAGTGTTGATATTGAAGTGAAAGAAATGGATTTCGCTGTTGAATACCAGAAAAAACTATTGAGTAACCTAGAACCATACTACTTGGGTTCAGAGGATGCCAAAATTGTCGTAATGTATAATTATGAGTCAGATGTGCGTCATCAAAAAATGTGGTCTCTCAACCATGACAGTATTTCGATTATATTGCGTTTTATGGGGCGCCATTTATTAGATGATATGATTGCGGGCAATGAAGGTATTTCTGGTTGGCGATTTTATAAAGGTAAGGAAATATTGGCATGCGCTGTTCACGGCTTTGATTACTTTTATTTTATTGATCCACCTGCAACATTGATAAATATTTTGGGTCCAAAAGCAGTAGTTGGAAAGCAACTATAATAAGAATAGGTGTCGCGCAGCCGACACCTTATTCGAGTGTTGGACAAGCCCAAGCCCTTCTTTATATAGTAAATTACGAGTTTGATCTTGGTGGGTACGTT
>NZ_JABSQR010000005.1 GCF_013215705.1 Moritella sp.
AGAAGGTTTAGAGCAATTTGACGAATTATTGTTTAAGCATATTGCCTTTGGTACGAAAAACTTCTTTGGTGCATTAGGTCAAGGTCTAACTGGTGGTTTATTAAATTCTGCGCCAGTATCGGGTCCTACCAAGAAATACTACAAGCAACTTACGCGTATGAGTAAAGCATTAGCATTGTGTGCTGACGTATCTATGCTTGTGCTTGGTGGTGACTTGAAACGTCGTGAAATGATTTCTGCACGTTTAGGTGATGTACTAAGTAACTTGTACCTTGCGTCTGCAACGTTGAAACATTTTGAAGAGCAAGGTCGTCAAGCTGAAGATCTACCTATGTTGTCTTGGGCTATCGAACGTAACTTGTTTGAAATTGGTAAAGCATTTTCTGGTTTCTTCCAAAACTTCGGTAACAAAGCAATTGCTAATACGCTTAAAGTTGTGGTATTCCCATTCGGCATCAGCTATAAAATGCCTGCTGATGATACAGCAAAAGCAATTTGTAAAGTGCTGCTTAAACCAAGCGAAGCACGTGACCGTCTGACACACCTTTGTTATGTTGGTGACGCCAACGATGCAAACACGACGATGTTTGATATGGAATCTGCGTTCCAAGCTATGTATAAAGTGGAGCCAATCGAGAAGAAAATTGCGATTGCAGCATCGAAAGGTACTATTCCACGTAAGTTAGCGGCGAAAGTTGCTGCGCCACTTGCTGTTGAAAAAGGTATCATTACCCAAGTTGAAGCAGATGAATTATTAGCTGCTGATGAACTACGTTTTGCTGCGATTAGCGTTGACTCATTCACTCCAGAAGAGTTTGCGGGTATTTCTAAAGTAACAAAAAACGATAAAGTAGCTTAAGTTTTAACTGAGCGACGAATTAAAATCTAGCCTACGGGTTAGATTTTTAATAAAGAATAATAAAAAAACCGAGACTGCTATCTTATATAGTAGCCTCGGTTTTTTTATGTCTGAATAAAAAAATACTTATTTTATTGTTAGGATCTTGCAAGTGTTTGTTGAACCAACAGTATCCATTTTATCGCCTAACGTGAGTAAGATGATGTCGCCGGCTTTAACTTGGCCAGTTTCTTTCAGTACCGCGTAAGTACCTTCGACGATCTGTTTCTGCGATAAACCTTCAGTGCAAAACTGTAAGGGGGTTACACCACGGTAAAGCGCTGTCGCATTCAATGTTTTCTGATGTGGAGATAAGCAGAAGATAGGTAACCCCGAACTGATGCGTGACATCAATAATGGCGTAGTACCGGATTCACTTAATGCCACAATCGCTTTTACACCTTTTAGGTGGTTCGCAGCATACATAGTCGACATGGCAATTGTTTCTTCAATTGAGTCGAATGTATAGTCAATACGGTGATTTGATACATTGATGCTTGGGTGTGTTTCTGCGCCTAAGCATACTTCTGCCATCGCTTTCACTGTTTCGACGGGGAAATCTCCCGCCGCAGTCTCTGCAGACAACATGACAGCATCTGTACCATCAAGTACCGCATTCGCTACGTCCATCACTTCTGCACGTGTTGGCATTGGGCTGGTGATCATTGATTCCATCATTTGTGTTGCAGTGATCACAACACGGTTATATTTACGCGATAAATTGATGAGAGATTTCTGTACACCCACAAGTGCCGCATCGCCAATCTCAACGCCTAGATCGCCACGTGCCACCATAATTGCATCAGATGCTAGGATAATATCTATCATGCTTTCTTTTGACGCTACCGTCTCTGCACGCTCTACTTTGGCACAAATTTTTGCATTAGAGCCCGCAGCACGAACAAGTTCACGGGCATAATTGATATCATTGCCGTTACGCGGGAAAGAAACTGCAATAAAGTCTACGTCAATTTTAGCCGCAGTAATAATGTCTGCTTTATCTTTGTCGGTCAACGCGTCAGCAGATAAACCACCGCCTTGCTTGTTGATACCTTTGTTATTGGATAACGGGCCCGCTACTGTTACTTCAGTGTGGATCTGTTGGCCTTTAATTTCGATTACTTTTAATTGCACGCGGCCATCGTCAAGCAGTAGTACATCACCCGCGAATACATCTTTTGATAATTCAGGGTAATCGATACTAACGCGCTCTTGGTTACCCGCCGTTTTATCAAAGTCTGCATCTAGACAGAATTTGTCACCAAGGTTTAATTGGATCTTCCCGTCTGTGAATTTAGATACACGGATCTTAGGACCTTGTAAGTCACCTAAAATAGCCACGTGTTTATTGTGCTTTTTAGCTATAGCACGAACGTCTTTGGCACGCTTGATGTGGTCTTCGGCGTTGCCGTGAGAAAAGTTCATGCGAACCATATTGGCACCGGCAAGAATTATTTTTTCTAAATTATTATCACGATCTGTTGCTGGACCTAGGGTGGTTACAATTTTAGTACGACGTAACATGATAACTCCAAATGATTTATGAGATGATTTTAGTTAATCTACTCTGTCAGACAAGTGGTGATCTAAAACAGCATTAGTATGTCGAGGTT
Source organism: Moritella sp. (assembly GCF_013215705.1). Classification (GTDB taxonomy): domain Bacteria; phylum Pseudomonadota; class Gammaproteobacteria; order Enterobacterales; family Moritellaceae; genus Moritella. The sequence continues at coordinate 2,512 of NZ_JABSQR010000005.1, forward strand.
TGATTACCGTTTGGTGACAAGAATATGTAAAAAAGTGACAGGTAAAAAAATGACCACTTAATGTGGCCATTTTTTATTAATCTATTTTGTTAAAGCGCGAATCTCTAATCGCAGACTTAACTTTCTTCAAGTTCTCGCGGAATTTATCACCGCGACGTAATGTGAAGCCTGTGGCGAGTACGTCTACCAGTACTAACTGCGCGACACGTGATGCCATTGGCATATAAACATCTGTGTCCTCTAACACATCGAGTGAAATAACCAAGTTGCAATATTCTGCCAATGGAGATTTTTCTGCGGTGATGCCAATCACGATAGCATCATTTTCACGGGCTAGTTTCGCCACATCAACCATACTTTTAGTTCGACCCGTATGTGAGAATAAAACCACCACCGAATCCTCGGTACTGTTAATTACGCTCATACGTTGCATCATGATGTCATCAAAGCAAATGACGGGTACGTTAAAGCGGAAAAATTTATTTTCAGCATCACGCGCTACAGAAGCTGAAGCGCCTAAACCAAAGAAAGAGATCTGTTTGGCTTGGATCAGAAGATCAACTGCTTTGTTAACGAGTTCTGGATCTAAACTGTTTTTTGCTGAGTCTAAATGAGCGATGGTCGATTCAAAGATCTTGTTGGTATAAACTTCTGGACCATCATTGGCTTCTACGTTTCTGTTTACGTATGGCGTACCGTTAGCCAAGCTTTGTGCTAAATGCAATTTAAAATCCGGGTAACCTTTGGTGTCTAAACGGCGGCAAAAACGGTTAACTGTCGGCTCACTTACATTTGCCACTTTGGCAAGTGTCGCAATACTTGAATGAATAGCAGATTGCGGAGATTCTAGAATAACATCAGCAACCTTTTTTTCAGACTTACTGAATATTTCTAAATTTTGGATGATTTTTTCGAGCATACTCATGATATTTCCCTGGCAAGCTCCGCAATGGGCGCATGATAATGTAATGTAATGTAAGGTAAATATGAATCTATAGCGCATTATAAACCTTGTTGGATATTTATTACGGCAATTATGTAAAAAATATGAAGTAAGTCGAACTATTATTACATTTTTTACTTATGTTTAGCATCGACTCATTGATGTTTGTGACTTTATTACGGTTAAAATGGCTTAAACAGCATGAATGTAGTGTTAATGCCGACTTTACAGGCAAAATGTATGTATGTTTATAACTAATTATAGTCGTAATGTTTTTTCAAAATAGTAATAAAATTGCATGAACGATGATGTGCTATACCTACAGTATGCAATATTCATTAATCAGGCAGTATTTTATGATCAGTACCTTTGATATGTTTAGTATCGGTATTGGGCCATCTAGTTCACATACCGTTGGTCCTATGCGCGCTGCATTTGATTTTTTACAACACCTCAAAGCATTGGATAACCGCGAGTCGATAGTCGGTGTAAATGCAGAACTATTTGGTTCGTTAGGGCAAACCGGGATTGGTCATGGCAGTGATATTGCGGTGATCTTAGGTTTAGCGGGTTATGAGCCGGATAAAATAGACTCGGAACAAGTTGCGTCAATATTGAAGGAGATAGATGAGCAACAAGGTATCAGTATGAGTGGCATTGGTTTTATCCCTTTTAATCGTGCCGAAAGTATTATATTGCATCAGCGTAAAAGGTTGTCTTATCACAGCAATGCGATGACGATAGTTGCACTAAGTAAAGATAGCATCGTGTTAACTAAAACTTATTATTCGATTGGTGGTGGTTTTATTCTTGACCATGAGCATATTGATAACCCTTTGGAAGTCAATGCAGAGATCCCGCCAAAATATAAATTTGATAGTGCCGATGAACTCCTCGCTACTTGTCGCTTACACGGATTATCTATCGCTAAACTCATGTACGAAAATGAGCGGCAATTAAATACCGATGATGTCATTAATGAAAAAATATTACAGCTACATAGCATAATGGTGGACTGTATTCATCGTGGTTGCCGTAATAAAGGTATTTTACCTGGTGGCTTAAAGGTACGACGCCGGGCACCTGAACTATTTGAAAAGTTACAAGCACCAGATGCCAAGGATGATACTTTCCACGGCATGGATTTCGTTAATATGTATGCGATGGCGGTAAATGAAGAGAATGCCGCAGGTGGACGAGTCGTGACTGCGCCGACCAATGGTGCTGCGGGGATTATTCCTGCGGTAATGTATTTTTATGATCAATTTGTTAGTCCACTAACGGAAGAAAAAATTAAGACCTATCTGCTTACCTGTGCGGCTATTGGCACCTTATATAAGAAGAATGCGTCTATTTCTGGTGCCGAAGTGGGTTGTCAGGGGGAAGTCGGGGTTGCTTGCTCTATGGCCGCCGCGGGTTTGACTGCCATAAGAGGTGGGACACTAGAGCAAGTTGAACATGCTGCCGAGATCGGCATGGAACATAATTTGGGATTGACTTGTGATCCTGTTGCGGGTTTGGTGCAGATCCCGTGTATTGAACGTAATGCCATTGGTGCAGTGAAAGCAATTAATGCGTCGCGTATGGCGCGTATGGGGTCTGGAGATCATAAAGTGTCGCTTGATCAAGTGATTAAAACTATGAAAGCCACAGGAGATGATATGAAAAATAAGTATAAAGAGACATCGAAAGGCGGTTTAGCGATTAATGTAACGGTTTGTTAATTAAAGGGGAGGGGGAATAGAGTATGTTGATCGAGAGTACTAATTTCTGGATGTGTTACGTTTTGAACTTCATGCCAAGTGTTGAGAAGGATCCGCGAGTACGGCCTAACTTGTCATAGGTAATATTGTTACGTGAGCGACTACGGATAATGGTATCGGTTAGTCGTTTGGTATTACGTAGATTAAGCTCAATAAGTTTACCATTAACGTCATTCAATTCTTGGCATCGAGAGAGTTCGGTTTCAATTTGTTGTTTTTGAGCAAGATAGGTAGTCAGTAATACTGCAGCGTCCGCATGCTGACTTATTTTTACATCGAGTTCAGCAATTTGGGTTATCTGCTGCTGTTTTTCTGGACTGAGCTTTTCTAAAGCTGTGACATCGCGTGACTCTAGCGCTGATTTTTCAGCGGTTAATAGAGCCAGTAACTGTTCTACATATGATACTTGTAAACCAAGTAATTCAGGTAATGTTGTCATTGTCATCAGTATTTACAGTGCACTGGTTATGCGAGTAAAGCTTCGAAGTTAGACATGTTCTTTGCTAATTTATTCGCATCTATTTGATAGCTACCATCAGCAATGGCTTTTTTCAAACTTTCCACTTTCGACTCGTTAACGGGTGTACCTTGAGCTAAATCATGTTCCATAGCGGTCAAACTTTTGGCTTGTGATGTAATGTTAACCGAGTCACTTTGTGCTATTCGTTGCGGTGAAGCTTGAGTAGAATTACCAGCGCTAACGTTGGCTTTCTGCTGCGTACTTCTCGCTTGATCAAGCTGGAGACTACGATTATTTAAATTGGTTAAATTTATGGCCATTTTTCTGTACCTATTGAATAGTAAACAGGTGTACTAATAATATTATCGACTCATGACAATAAAACTTTAGCATAATTTAATAGTTTATTTGGATGATACCTGCTGCTTGGACAATACCTGAAACAATTCGTTTCGATTTATTGTTACGCACCTTGATTTTTTCACCCAGAATACCGTTAGCTAACGCTACACCATCCGTTTTTACGGTCAAATTTCCCACTGAACTGGTAATTGTAACGTTTTCACCTTTACACACAAGACAAATATCCCGTGTTGAGATCATTTGGTTACCCGACAGTTGCCTTTTAAGGCGCGCTTTATTTACAAATGCTAAATCAGAAATATAGCCTGACCGTAATAATACTCGGTTCATATATTCTATTTTAGTATTGTTTTGAGTTAAAAGACTCCCTTTTGATAAAGGTCGGTTACTGACCACTACAGGTACCAGTCGAATAATCTTCACAATTACGTGAAGTTGCCAGTTATCAGCATTATCACAACGTATTCTTACTGTCGCGGAGCGTTGTAAGCTTTTATTGCCGACTAACTCTGCTGACATATTACCTTCACACTGTGTAACTGTTATTCTGCGGTCAATTTTAGCTACTTCTATGCTTAGTTTTTCATTCTGAGAGGTAAATAATTGCGCTTTGATAAAAGATTCCGCAAACTTCTCAATTGCTTGATGTTTATCCGTAGTTGCGTGTGCAAGCGAACTATAACTGACTACACTGAAGCAATAGAAAAGCAGCAACGAGAAAATATATTTAAGCATTTTGGTTTCTAAGCCGATATAAGATTAAAGATTACGTATAAAGTTATTTAAGAGTCAAGTTTTTGACTACTTTAACGCGTAGACTATCAATTAAAATGAATAATACAGTGGTAAGCAATATTTAAGCCACGTTGATAACAAGCTAAATTTACCTGAGGATGGATAATGGCAGGATTACTCGATACGGTCAATCAACGCACACAGTTGGTCGGACAAAACCGTCTAGAATTACTTATGTTCCGCTTAAACGGGCGTCAGCGTTTTGGTATCAATGTATTTAAAGTAAAAGAAGTACTGCAATGTCCACCACTGACAATTTTACCTAAGCTGAATAGCGTTGTGCGCGGTGTTGCCCATATTCGTGGTAAAACTATTTCCGTGATTGACTTAAGCTTAGCGACGGGTGGTCGTCCTATTGAGGATTTAAGCAAAGCGTTTATTATTATTTCTGAATATAATCGTTCAATACAGGGTTTTTTAGTCGGTAGTGTTGAACGTATTATTAATATTAACTGGGAAGCCATTTTACCTCCACCAAAAGGTACAGGTAAATTAAGTTATTTAACGGCCGTCACCGAGGTCGATAAAGAGTTAGTCGAAATACTTGATGTGGAAAAAATCCTGCATGAAGTAGCTCCCGTTAAAATGGATGTCAGTGCGGATATATTAGCAACTGCCACGGACATCGATAAGAGAGCAATAGAAAAAGTGATCCTGGTTGTGGATGATTCAAGTGTGGCGCGTAACCAGATTAAAAAAGCCGTTTCTGATCTTGGCTTTAAGATCGTATTAGCCAAAGATGGCCGTGATGGGTTAAATAAATTACGGGAAATAGCATTAGAGGGACCTATCTCCGAGCAGGTTGCTTTAATGATTTCGGATATCGAAATGCCGGTAATGGATGGTTATACCCTGACTGCGGAAGTGAGAAATGATCCGAAATTAAATGATTTGTACGTTATTTTGCATACGTCTCTCAGTGGTGTATTTAATCAGGCGATGGTGGCAAAAGTAGGGGCGAACGACTTTATTGCTAAATTTAACCCTGATGAACTTGCTGGTGCGGTATTAAAAGCGTTAAAAGCAGTTGACCCTAGCTAGGTGTCCTGCAATATTGAATACATATATTTTTATATAGAAAGTGAGTAAAAAATAGTGCAAACATTGTCAAATGAAGTTTATACCCGTTTTAGTGAATTCCTTGAGATTCAGTGCGGTATTGTATTAGGACAAAATAAACAATATTTAGTTAAAAGTCGTTTATTGCCGCTATTGGCAAAACATAATATGGCAAGTTTAACTGAACTAGTACAAAAATCGATGACTATGTTAGCGCGGGATTTACGTAATGATGTTATTGATGCGATGACCACGAATGAAACGTTATGGTTTCGCGATGTGTATCCGTTTGAATATTTACAAGCTAAGCTCTTACCTGAGTTTATCAATAAAGGTCTGCCAGTAAAAATATGGTCAGCGGCATCGTCGTCTGGGCAAGAACCGTTTTCAATTGCGATGTCAGCGATTGAAACGCAGGAAAAGCTCAAGCGTTTAGTGAAGCCTAATGTACAGATTGTCGGTACTGATATTTCACCGACCATGATTAAGCACTGTAAAGCAGGTATTTATGATCGTTTGGCACTTGGCCGTGGTTTATCTGCTGAACGTAAACGTCAGTTCTTTACGATATTACCTGATGACAAAATGCAGGTGAATCGAGACGTTCAGCAATTAACATCGTTTCGTGAAATCAATTTGTTAGAAAGTTATGCTTTGTTGGGAAAATTTGACATCATTTTTTGCCGTAATGTCCTTATTTACTTTTCACCAAAAATTAAAAGTCAGATTCTGAATCAATTTGCCGGTGCATTAAAGCCCGGCGGTTACTTATTTTTGGGCGCATCAGAATCCCTGACTGGACTGACGGATAAGTTCGAAATGATCCGTTGTAATCCTGGTATCGTATATAGACTTAAATAGCGTATCTTACAGCAAGTTAGCGTATGAACATGGATGTTCATTTATTGTCGGTGTCTGATCCTCATACAGCGTCAAAAAACTGTTTTTGTCGTTTCATTTTACGACCGCTACTCATAATACACTTTTCCAAAATATATATATATTCTTCGTTATAATGTAAGTCATTGTTTTTTCTGTAATTACCCTAAATTAAATAAAACTACCCGGTTGTTCATCCTTTTGGCACATATGTTGCTTTTATAATTTGTATCATCGTAATTATCATACGATTGATTACGATATAAATGTAGAGGAGACGTTCATGGCTATTAATTTTGATAATGCATTGGGTATACACCAATATTCTGTTGGCGTAAGAGAGCGTCGTGCAGAGGTATTAGCCAGTAATATTGCTAATGCCGACACGCCAGGTTTTAAAGCAAGAGACTTTAGTTTTAAAGATGCCCTTGCTAGTGCAACCCAGGGCAGTAGTTTTAATTTATCAAAAACCAGTGAACGTCATATATCAGGCGGTAGAAGCATGGCGCTTGATCTTCAATATAGAATCCCAAATCAACCCGATACTGGTGATGGAAATAACGTTGATGTGCAAACTGAACGTACTAGCTTTATGCAAAATAGTATGGAATATCAGGCATCACTGTCATTTTTAAGCAGTAAAATTCAAACTATGCGTAAGGCAATTAAAGGACAATAATTATGAGTTTATTTCGAGTCTTTGATATTGCCGGGTCGGCAATGAGTGCACAATCGGTGCGTTTAAATACCACCGCGAGTAACCTTGCTAATGCAAATAGTGTGAGTAGTAGCGCTGGTGAGACCTATAAAGCACGCTATCCTATTTTCCAAGCGCAATTAGATCAAGCTAATTTTTCGCAAAATGAAGCTGTTGGCGTGAATGTTGCAGGGATTGTAGAGAGTGATGCACCATTAGTTAATGAATTTAATCCAAACCATCCATTAGCTGACGAAAATGGTTATGTATATCGTCCGAATGTAAACATAATGGAAGAGATGGCAAACATGATTAGCGCATCTCGTTCATACCAGACTAACGTGCAAATAGCTGATGCAGCTAAGAAAATGTTAAATAAGACATTGGCGTTAGGTCAGGGTTCATAGAGGGTATTTGGTTGTGACGACAATTAATAATAGTAATAATGTAGCTGATTTTAGCAGTCAGTTTAAAACTGAAAAAAGGGATGCGGCAGAGCAAGCGGCAGAAACTACCCGCAAAGAGCTTGGCCAAGAAGACTTTTTTTCTTTGCTAACACAAGAACTGGCTTATCAAGACCCGTTCAAACCGGTAGAAAACTCAGAGATGGTGGCGCAGATGGCGTCATTCACTACCGCTGATGGTATTGCTAACATGGGCAGTAAGTTTGAGCAGTTAACTACAATTATGAGCTCAAACCAAGCGTTACAAGCCTCTAGTCTTGTGGGTACTAAGGTATTAGCGCCGGCATCGTCGGCATTTTTATCGGCCGGTGAAAACGTGTCAGGGCGTATTGAGTTACCCCAGAGCGCGCCTAATTTACGCTTGCAAATTACCAATCCCGTCGGTGAGGTGATTAACGTTATTAATTTGGGTGAGCAAAAAGGGGGGGATGTGGCTTTTGAGTGGGACGGCACAGACATGAACGGCAATAAAGTGGCGGAAGGAAATTACCGCTTAAAAGCATCGGCGTCGATAGACGGCAATGCACAAGATCTTAAGGTCTCAAGTTTCCAGCATGTTGAAAGTGTCAACATTGGTAATACCGGCGGCGGTATTATTCTGAACTTGAAAGGAATGGGCAGTCTGCCACTGAGTCAAGCAACCGAAATTGCTGGTACTAAAACTTACTAAACTTACTAAATTTATTGAATAAGGAAGTCTTATGTCATTTAACATCGCCTTGAGTGGGATCAACGCTGCTCAGAAAGACCTTAATACCACGGCAAATAACATTGCTAACGTTAATACCACTGGTTTTAAAGAGTCTCGCGCTGAGTTTGGCGATGTTTATGCAACATCGATTTTCTCAAATGCAAAAACCTCTGTTGGTAACGGTGTGGCGACATCCCATATTGCGCAACAGTTCCAGCAAGGTAGTTTAAATTTTACCGAAAATTCATTAGATCTGGCGATCAACGGTAATGGTTTCTTTGTTATGTCTGATGGTATGGAGTCTATGGATCGTAACTATACACGTGCCGGGGCATTTAAACTGGATGCGAATAGTTTTGTCATTAATTCGGCCGGCAACTATCTGCAAGTTTATGATGTTAATGATGACGGTTCACCAAAAGCGGTGAGTATGGCGTCAACAAAACCGCTACAAATACCTGATACTGCAGGTGTGCCAGAATCAACGGGTAACGTTGATATGACAATGAATTTACCGGCGACATCACCGCTATTAGACCCCACTAAATTTGATCCTATTGATAGTGGCACTTATACCGCGGCTACCTCTGTTTCTATCTACGATTCATTAGGTGAATCACATACTTTATCAACTTATTATGTGAAAGATGGTACCGCGGGTGCGCCTGCTAATTCCTGGTTGGAATTTAACTATGTTGACGACCAACCCGTTGATATTGTTGGCGGTCAGGCTGTGGCATCCTCTCCGGGAACACCGGTGAAACCGGCCGCCCTGCGATTGACGTTTGATTCATCAGGTTTATTGCAGCAACAACTTCCTGTGATCGCAGAAACCGTGCCACTGGGGGCTATCTTAACCAATGGTGCGGATACGACTCAGACGATTAAAGTTAATATTAATAACCCGACTCAGTTTGCGTCTTCATTTGAAGTTTCAAAGCTTGAGCAAGATGGGGCGACAGTGGGTCGACTAACGGGGATTGATATTGGTCCGGATGGTATGGTCGCGGCGAGTTACAGTAATGGTCGTAACGACAAACTGGGGATGATTGCGATGGCTAAGTTCGCCAATGAACAAGGCTTGAGTCAAACCGGCGATACGGGCTGGCGTGCATCACAACTTTCGGGCGCAGCGATTGCTGGCGAAGCCAACTCCGGTACCTTTGGTAAAATTAATTCATCAGCACTCGAGCAATCAAATGTTAACTTGACCAGTGAACTGGTTAACTTAATTACGGCACAACGTAATTATCAAGCTAACTCAAGAACGTTAGAGGTTAACTCGAAATTACAAGATACGGTATTACAGATCCGTTAATGTAACGGGCGAGTAAGCCATGTAGCAAGTAGCATTATTCGACATGTAATTCACCGCAGAGACCCATTTTTTGATAAAAAGCCATCCTATTTAGGGTGGCTTTTTCATTTTGGCACTTTAATTGCTTTATCTCTGGTATTAGATAGGTAATGAACGATTTCAACGAAAAGTGACAGAGGATTGACGAATGGACAAGATGCTTTATATCTCGATGTCGGGTGCTAAAGAAAATATGAATGCATTGGCTGTTCGTGCCAATAATCTGGCCAATGCGAATACGCATGGTTTTAAAGCTGATTTTGAGCAAGCGCGTTCAATGCAAGCTTTTGGTGAAGGTCTACCAACCCGTGTATTTGCTATGACCGAAAGTCCAGGACAAGACTTTACGGGTGGTGGGTTACAACAAACGGGTAATGCACTCGATGTTGCGATCCAAGGTGATGGTTGGTTAAGTGTGCTGGATGATAAGAACAAGGAAAGTTATACCCGTAGCGGTAGTTTGCACATGAGTCCGACTGGCGAGTTATTGACATCTTCAGGCCGTTCTGTACTTGGTGCAAACGGTCCTATCGTGATCCCTGTACCCGTTGAACAAATAAAAATCCATGCCGATGGCCGTATCGAGGTTCGTCCTCAGGGAGCACCGGCAAATGCATTGGAAGAAGTCGACCAATTAAAACTGGTTAACCCCGATGTTCGAAATTTAGTTAAAGGCTATGATGGTATGTTTCGGCTGGCAGATGGTACACCAGCCGTTGTCGACCCTAATGTCCAAGTTGCTGGTGGTGCACTAGAAACCAGTAATGTTAGTGCTGTTGGTGAACTCACCGGAATGATTAATTTGCAACGTCAATTCGAAATGCAGATAAAAATGATGAAAACAGCAGAAGAAAATGACAAAGCATCTGATACGTTATTACAAATCAATTAACTTTTCATTGATGAGTCCCCAATAGTATAAATTAGACGAGGAAAGCATTATGAATCCGGCATTATGGATCAGTAAAACTGGCTTAGAAGCACAGCAAGCAAATATTTCAACGATTTCAAATAACTTGGCAAATGCCAGTACCGTTGGTTTTAAGAAAGAGCGCGCTATTTTTGAAGATTTATTGTATCAAGCGATAAATCAGCCGGGTGGTCAATCATCGCAAAATACCAAATTACCGTCTGGGTTAATGGTTGGTTCGGGTGCGCGGGTTGTCGCGACCCAAAAAGATCATTCTCAAGGCAACATGTTAACCACTGATAACTCACTGGATTTAATGGTCAGTGGCCGTGGTTTTTTCGAAATTGAAATGCCGGATGGCACTACGTCATATACCCGTAACGGTCAATTCACCTTAAATGATGAAGGGATTATCGTGACCCCAGGTTCGGGTTATCCATTGCAGCCGCAGATCCAAATACCTGCTGATGCACAAACCATTACCGTCTCGGAAGATGGTGAAGTCTCGGTAAGTTTACCGGGCCAGACAAATAATCAAACCGTTGGTCAGATTAATATTTCAGACTTTGTTAACCCAGGTGGTTTACAGCCAATTGGACAGAACATGTATATTCAAACGGGTGCCAGTGGTGATCCGGTACAAGGTCTTCCAAGTAATGAAGGCCTAGGTAAATTAGTGCAAGGTGCGATTGAAACATCGAATGTAAACGTGACGGAAGAATTAGTAAATCTGATTGAAAGCCAGCGGGTATTTGAAATGAATTCTAAAGTAATTTCAGCGGTTGATGAAATGTTAAGTTACATCAATCAACAGCTATAGTTTAACGGCTAAGCGTTAAACATTAATTAATAACATCGAGAATTATAATGCGTAATTTTATCTTTGCTCTTTTTGTTTTTATGCAGCTAGTAGGTTGTGCATCGTTAGTTAAAGTAAAAGAAAATGTGGTCGCTAAACATGAAGACCCGACTAAAACAGAGGATGCGCAAGAACCAGCTGATGTGGCTGAAACACCACAGCAAGATTCGCCTGATTATGCACCGATTGTACCCGATGATAATCCAGTACAAGCGAAAGTAACGGGATCGTTATTTAACCCACAATATAATAATAATATTTTCTCGGACATTAAAGCACGTCGAGTCGGTGACATTATTACGGTGATATTAACAGAATCAACCAGTGCTAAAAAGCAAGCCAGCTCGAATCTGGGTAAAGATAATTCATTTGAATTAGATCCGGTCAATCTCGGTGGTGAAGATGTGGTTATTGGCGGTTATACGATTGAAGGTAGTTTAAATCAAAAGAGTTCTTTTTCTGGCAATGGTTCTGCCGATCAGAGTAACAGTTTAAAAGGTAATATCTCTGTTACTGTCGTGCGTGTGTTACCGAATAATAACTTAGTCATTCGTGGTGAAAAGTGGCTGATGCTAAATAATGGGAGTGAGTATATTCGCCTTACTGGTTTATTACGTCCACAAGATGTGGATGCTGATAATAAAGTCGATTCTTCTTTGATCGCGAATGCGCGTATTCAATATGGCGCAATTGATGATTTGGGCGAAGCGCAGGTACAAGGCTGGGCAACTAAATTCCTGAACAGCAGTAAATGGCCTTTCTAATCTCAACCTATGTGTAAATACCATCTTGGTATGACAATTGCAATCTAGCAATATAACGGCCATTATTCGCAGTTGTCATAATGTTGGCAGTGCTGAAAGGCTTAACCAGAATAATGACAACCCTATACCACAGGTTATTTAGATGAAATTATTAACTCGGATTACATTACAACAAAACGTATTACTTGGTATGAGTATTATCTTGTTAAGCTTTTTTGTTGTCAGCATCAATTCTGCACATGCTGCACGCATTAAAGATATCAGCTCGGTGCAAGGGGTCCGTGATAACCAATTAATCGGTTATGGTTTAGTGGTTGGTTTACCCGGCACCGGTGAAAAAAGTAATGCGTTCTCAGCGCAAAGTTTTAAAACCATGCTAAATAATTTTGGTATTACTATGCCAGACGGCGCGAAAGTCAAAATTAAAAATGTCGCGCCTGTTGCAGTGAGTGCGATATTACCCGCATTCATGAAACCAGGTCAAACCATTGATGTAACGGTTGCTGCTATCGGTGAAGCAAAGAGCTTACGTGGTGGTTTATTACTACAAACCTTTCTTAAAGGTGCTGATGGACAAGTCTATGCGTTAGCACAGGGTAGCTTGGTTGTCGGTGGCCTCGGCGTTGAAGGTAAAGATGGTTCAAAGGTGATCATTAATACCCCTACCGTCGGCCGTATCAGCAGTGGTGCGATTGTTGAGAAAGAAGTTGCCAATCCGTTTGGCGATGGTGATTACCTGACATTTAATTTACACCGTGGCGATTTTACCAACGCGAAACGACTTGCGGATTCAATTAATAATCTGGTTGGTCCTAATACTGCATATCCAATGGATTCGACATCTGTGCGGGTACTGGCACCTCGTGATATTTCTCAACGTGTGGCTTATTTGTCGACATTAGAAAATCTTGAACTGAAAATGGCAGACGAATCCGCAAAAATTATTGTTAATTCACGTACCGGCACGATTGTGATTGGCCAAAATGTGAGATTAAAACCTGCGGCGATCACACACGGCGGTTTAACTGTCACCATTAACGAGACCCAAGAAGTGTCACAGCCCAACGCGTTTGCTAACGGTGAAACTGTGGTCACCAATAAATCGACCATTAATGTAACGCAAGAAGATGCGCGTATGTTTAAACTTGATGCGGGTGCGACCCTCGATGATTTGATCCGCGCCGTTAATCAGGTTGGTATTGCGCCGGGTGATTTAATGTCAATTTTAGAAGCGCTTAAAGATGCGGGCGCATTAGACGGACAGCTTATTATTATTTAATGGCGTTAAGCTACTTAAGCACTGTAATGACTTATTTTTATGAGCGCTATACCCCGTGATTGGGTATGGCGCTTTTTTGTATCTATTTCATGACATTGCCAGAGTTGGTTTAAGAATTGCATTGTTATATGTAAAGGTTGAGGTTAATACGCTGTTTTGTTTTAAGTTGTTGATTATAATTGTTTTATTAGTGACGGGTAAATGGCGGTAGCGTTCAATTATTAAGTAATACGAATAACGGACTGAAAAATAATAACTATTGAAAATAATAATTGTCGAAAATAGTAACGGGCTGGGTATGGATAATTCATTTAAAACCAATGTAAGCAGTAACGTCTTAGATACACATAATCTGGATTCTTTGCGTAAACGTGCGCTGAATAATGATGAAACGGCATTGAAAGAGGTCGCGAAGCAGTTTGAATCTTTGTTTACCAATATGTTGATGAAAAGCATGCGTGACGCGAATGCTGCATTTGAATCGGAAAGTCCAATGAATAACAACTACACCCAGTTTTATCGTGATATGCAAGACAAGCAAATGGCGGCTGATATGAGCCAGTCAGGCAGTATGGGGTTAGCAGATATAATTGTTAGGCAGTTGTCGAATGATGGCGGCAATTATATGCCAGCCTCGTCATTACAAGGGGATACTAACCCATTGCAGAATATTCAAGCCGTAAATAATGCGACAGCTGTAGACAAAGCATTACCGGAAGATAAAGAGGCTACAACAGCTCCCGCTGTTGATGAGGAAGGGAACTCTATTGATGATGGTAAGCAAGTAAATGCCGGATTTTCGATGGCAGATGCAGCCCGTCCGATGCAATTCAATAGCCCTGCAGAGTTTGTCGCATCATTAGCCCCTTTTGCTGATTTAGTGGCGAAACGCTTGAATGTCTCGCCTGATGTGTTGCTCGCTCAAGCCGCATTAGAAACGGGTTGGGGTAAGAAAGTATCAACGGATAACAACGGTGGTAGCTCGCATAATTTATTCAATATCAAAGCGGATAAACGCTGGGAAGGTGCGACGACCAGTGTCGATACCTTAGAGTTTTCCGATGGTGTAGCCAAACGTGAAAAACATCAATTTAGAAGCTACGAAGACTTCCAATCTAGCTTTAATGATTTTGCTGACTTCTTGCAATCCGGCGATCGTTATAGTGATGCATTACGTAACTCTGCAGACTCGGCACAATTCTTGAATAGTTTACAGGACGCGGGTTATGCAACAGATCCTAACTATGCAGCGAAAATACAAAACGTCATGAAGCATGATGCATTTAAATAACGTTATTAGTAGATCAGTCGCAAACAGTAAATGAATGAATAGTCTTATTTCGGAGTGATGTTCTGATGGTTGGAGTCGTAATCTGATGGTTAATTTATTACAAATCGGCACATCTGGTGTTTTAGGTCACCAGCAAATGCTTAATACCACAGGTAATAACATCTCGAATGTTAATACCGAGGGGTATAGCCGTCAGCGTACCCAGCATAATTCGCAAATTGACAACATGGGCCTTGCTCGCTCTGATACTGGTCGAGAAATTAACCAGTTTGCACAGGCTGAAGTCTTACTTGATACCAGTAAATTTAATAATCGAGACAAATTTTTAACAGAAATAACCCGAACCGATCAGGTATTGTCTGATAGCTCGAATAATCTCGGTAGCGGGGTCTCAACATTGTTTGAATCTTTTCATACGCTCAATGACGATCCCACATCATTATCGACTCGGGAGTTAGCGCTCTCCGATGCCAAATCTCTCGTATCCAGTTTTAGTAGTGTTGGTAAACAGCTACAGTCACAGGTGAAAACGGCGAATAATGAGATCACCGCAAAACCGGATTTACTCAACGCCTTGATTAAAGAGATACATGGATTAAATCAGCAGGTGATGATTGCCAATAATACGTCGCAAGGTGTATCGGGTACATTACTGGATAAGCGTGATGAGTCGATTAAAGCTCTCGCAAGTGAGATTGATATATCCACGATTGCTAATGACAACAAAAGTATTTCGATAAATTTGATCAGTGGACAACCTTTAGTCATGCAAAGTAGTGTGAGTCAATTTACCGTGGTAACCAATAATCCAGATACATCAATTAATGAATTAGCCTTGAACATTGACAGTAATCAAATCTTACTGCAAGAAATTGAGCTGGGTGGTACGGTTGGGGCGTTATTTTCCTTCCGTGATGAAGCGGTATCTCCGGCGTTACGAGAAATAGGTCAGTTAGCG
Organism: Moritella sp.; assembly: GCF_013215705.1. Taxonomy (GTDB): domain Bacteria; phylum Pseudomonadota; class Gammaproteobacteria; order Enterobacterales; family Moritellaceae; genus Moritella. Next base: position 18,044 of record NZ_JABSQR010000005.1, read on the forward strand.
TTAGGTATTGGTTCTGCGATCAACAGTCAAAATAGAATGGGACTAGATTTAAATGGTCAGTTAGGTAAAGACATTTACGGAATGCCAGGCACTATGGCCCAGGGTTATCATGACAACTCCAATTCTGAGCATATGGTAACCTCGACTATAAGGCCTACTGAAGGCGGCGCGTTGACGGTTAATCAGTATCAAGTCACGATGACAAGTCCACTTACTTTTGACGTTTATGAGATCAAAAATGGCGTACAAAGTACGAATCCTTTGCCTATCTCTGGTGCTTATCCTGGTCCTGTTACCGTCGATGAACATGGTTTTGATATTGATTTTTCTGCCGCTACAGGGGGATTCAAAAGTGGTGATAAATTCATTTTGTCGCCAACTTTATTTAATTTTGACGACTACCAAGTTATCGCTTCTCGGCCCGAAGACATAGCTCTGTCTTCGGCGCTGCGTTCGAGCCGTAATACCAATAATATTACAGATAGCCAACTGATTGTCAGTAGCATATTTGATTCTAGTTTATCGTTTTCAAATAATGCTTTAAACATGGCTGCTCCACAACGTGTGACGGTTAATAACAGCGGTGATTTTGATATTTTTGATGGCAATGGCACATTGTTAGCGACGAGTTCTGGCGCGCTATTGGGATTAGATTTATTGGCTAATTCAGTCCCGCCGTTAAATCCTCAAGCTGGTTATGAGATTAACATCAGCGGCAACCCCAATTCTGGAGAAAGCTTCAGCTTACACTACAACACTAACTCGGCGGGGGATAACACGAATGGTTTAAAGCTCGCAGGTTTGGAAAGTGAAAACACCTTAAGACAAAATAAGGTGACCAGTGGTGGTAATCAAATGACCATTTCGGAAGGTATTTCTGCCCTTATTGCTGGTATTGGTAATAAAACTAGGGCTGCGCGTGTTGATCAGTCGGCAAGTGAATCTAAATTAACTCAGAGCCAAAACTGGGTCGAGAGTGTCTCTGGGGTAAACCTGGATGAAGAGGCGGCGAATATGGTGCGTTATGAACAGGCGTATAATGCTTCTGCTCGGGTAGTGAGCATTTCCAAAGAAATATTCGACACTATCCTGAATGCGGCGAGGTAACCACAATGCGATTAACCAATAATCAAATCTTTACTCGTTCTATGCAGGATATGTCGAAAGCGCAGCAACGGCTGAATACTGCGCATACCCAGATTACATCCCTGAATAAATATAAAACATCGGCTGATTCACCTGCTGACGTTTCTAAGTCGACTTATTTGCATGATGAGATCAATAAAAATACTCAATATCAAAAAAATAGTCTGATGTTAAAAAGTACCCTAGGTTTGGAAGAAGCCACATTAAGCAACATACATACAGCGATGGAGCGAGGTCGAGTCCTGACTATCCGGGCGCTCAATGGTAGCGTGGGTGAGTTGGATCTCAACGCTATTGCGATTGAGATCGACGAAGTACAAAAAGAAATTTTCAACCTGGTCAATACCAAAAATGCGAACGGTGATCATATTTTCTCTGGTTCGGCATCTGAAGTGCAATCCTATACCTGGGATGCAGATAAGGCGCAGTATAATTTTCAGGGTAATGAACAAGATAACAAGATCCAAATCGCAAGTAATGTATTTATTCGTAATGCTGATAACGGTCGTGAAGTATTTGAATCTGCCCCTGCGCGGTTGATTGCTCTGTCCGATAATCTTGTCGGTAATGTCTCTGCCGCAGAGGTTCGTATTGTTGATCAGGGCGAATATGATAATTTTCATCGTGATAATTATGACTATGCAATGCCGGCAAATAATATTTTCAAGATCACGATTAGTCCGCCAACCATTCCTGGTAATAGCGATATTTATACAATTACAGACAGTGGCAATAATGTGCAACAAAGCGGCAATTTTATGTCAGATAATATTATCCGGTTTGGTGGTATGGCTATGTCTGCAACAGGAACATCCCCGGGTAGTGTCGATATTATTTTGGCGCCATCGATAAATGAAAATATTTTGAACACCCTTGAGGCATTCAAACAAGTTCTGACTGATACCTCAATAACTAAGTCTGAGTTTCAAGATGGTATCGCGGATGCGCAACTCGGCATTGGTAATGCGAAACATGCGGTAATGTCAGTTATTTCCAGTATTGGTGGGCGGAATAATGCCATTGAGCGTATCACGCAATCAAATGAATCATTCAAATTGATTAATCAAGAGGCAATGGCAATTCTTACCGAGACAGATCTTGCCGCGGCAATGACAGATTTAACGAAAGAGCAAAACATTCTCGAAACGAGTTATAAAACATTCAATAAAATCAACAATTTAAGCCTGTTTAATGCAATGTAAAAGTTGGCATGTAAGTTGCTATTATTAATGAGTGATTGATTGCTCATAGAAGAGCGGGTTTAAGCAGAAATTGATAATAACGAATTGTGGTGTATTGCCATAATTTATTTTGATATACAGAGGGAAGTATTATGGCTATATATGTAAACACTAACGTTGCGTCGTTAAACTCACAACGGAACTTAACGAATTCAACCAATGCACTGCAGACTTCTTTTGAACGTTTGTCATCGGGTAAACGGATCAATTCTGCCGCAGATGATGCCGCTGGTCTGCAAATTAGCTCGCGTTTAGAATCGCAAGTTAGTGGTTTAAACCAGGCATCTCGAAATGCTAATGATGGTATATCGTTAGCGCAAACGGCTGAGGGAGCATTGGATGAAACCACTAATATGTTGCAACGTATGCGTGTGCTTTCGATTCAATCTGCCAATGGTTCAAATAGTACTGCGGATCGAGAAGCGCTGGATAAAGAATTTGGTGAGTTAAAGAATGAAATAGATCGGGTATCAACAGATACTACTTTTGGTGGCATGAAGTTGTTGGATGCAAGTTTTAATACCGATTTTCAAGTTGGTGCTGATGCGAATCAAACGATTAATGTGAAGATAACCATGGATATGGATTCGGCTGGTCTAGGTTTAGCTGCCGATACGCTGACCACTGCGGCAGGAGCTCAAACCGCGATCACCAATTTAGACAGTGCGATTGCTTCGGTGACCAATGTCCGTGCTGATCTGGGTGCTAAACAAAATCGATTTTCTTCAACTATTCGTAATTTAACGAATATTTCTGAAAATGTATCTGCATCTAAATCACGTATTTTGGATACCGACTTTGCTGCTGAATCAGCAAAACTCGCGCAAAATCAGGTTTCTCAACAAGCCGCAAGTACGATGTTAAGTCAAGCGAATCAACAATCTCAAGTTGCTATGTCGCTATTAGGCTAAGAGGGTCTCGCCCTCTGGGCCCTTTTGGGCCGCCTAATTAATTGCTTTTACCTATATCTTTATTGATGTAAGCGTATAGGTAAAAGTATTCTTCCTGCCTTCAATACTATCCTTGATATAGCTACTACTTCTATTCTTAGTCTCATTCCATCGTATAATTAATGCCGTCTTATGGTGTGTTATGTCCATATTATGCTGCCGCATTAATGCGGCAATAATTTGGCTTATAAATAAAATGGCGACAACATTATAATTTAAAATAATATAATAAATAATATTTTTGTTTTAAAACATAGCTTTAACTATATATTATTGATTTTTAATTATTTGGCACATAGTTTGCTTTATGTTTGAGTATATAAATTAAAATTCTATGTAAGTTAGTTTCAGAAGGAATGATAACGTGGCCATATATGTAAACACCAATATAGCATCTTTAAATTCACAACGTAATTTGACGACGGCTACTAATGCGTTGCAAACATCATTTGAGCGCTTATCTTCTGGTAAACGTATCAACTCAGCGGCAGATGATGCTGCCGGGTTACAGATCGGTTCGCGCTTAGAAGCACAGGTTAACGGCCTCAATCAGGCAGCTCGAAATGCTAATGATGGTATTTCCCTCGCGCAAACGGCAGAAGGGGCATTAGATGAAAGTACGAACTTACTGCAACGTATGCGAGTGCTGTCGATTCAGTCGGCGAATGGCTCGAATTCAGTTGCTGACCGCAAAGCTTTAGATACTGAGTTTAAAGAATTGCAGATAGAAATTAATCGCATCTCTGATGATACTACATTCGGTGGCATGAGCTTACTTGATTCGACCTTTGATCAAAATTTCCAGATCGGTGCCGATGCTAATCAAATCATTAATGTAAAAATATCTCTGGATATGGACGCAGCGGGGCTGGGTGTTGGTTCTGCAACGAATAATTTGTTAACGATGGCTCAGGCTCAAATCGCGATTGTTAACATCGATAGTGCCATCGCGGCAGTAACCAATGTCCGTGCAGATCTGGGTGCTAAACAAAACCGTTTTTCATCTACGATCCGAAATTTAACCAATATTTCTGAAAACGTATCGGCGTCTAAATCACGTATTATGGATGCTGATTTTGCCGCTGAATCTGCAAAACTGGCGCAGAACCAAGTATCGCAACAAGCCGCAAGTACTATGCTTAGTCAAGCGAATCAGCAATCTCAAGTTGCGATGTCGCTATTACAAGGTTAATAACGGCTAGGTTAATCGAATGTTTATTTTGGCTCGAAAGGGCCAGAATAGAATCCCGCCTTTCTTAGTTACCTCTTGTTTATTCTTACCTTTTTGAACCTTATTAATTGGTTGTTTCGTATTAACGCAGCCTATTTTTGATTTAACACTTCTTCTTCTGGTGTATTTTCTATGCTTATCATTAATATAATCAACTCGATTTAGAATTAACGATAAACTATAAGCAGTTGAAATTAATGAATTTAATTTTAATTTCTCATGTCGGTTGGAAAATAAACAGAGAAAAATCAAAATAACTCTAAAGAATGTATTTTTGGTGTCGATAACTTTTATGACAATACAAATAACTAATTAAGAGCAAGGGCTGTATTCCCAATAAACAGCAGTCCTTCACAGGATTTCTTTTAGGAGACGAATATGGCTGTTTATGTAAATACTAATGTTTCATCTTTAAATGCACAGCGTCAATTGAGTAATGCATCCAATGAAATAGGTAAATCGTTCGAACGTTTATCTTCAGGAAAACGTATCAACAGTGCGGCTGATGATGCTGCTGGTTTGCAGATCGGTGCGCGTTTAGAATCTCAGGTTAATGGTTTAAACCAGGCTTCACGAAATGCTAATGACGGTATTTCTTTAGCACAAACTGCAGAGGGTGCATTAGACGAAACAACGAACATGCTGCAACGTATGCGAGTACTGTCAATTCAATCTGCCAATGGTTCTAATAGCGGAGCGGATCGTGATGCATTGCAACTCGAATTTGGTCAATTAAAAGAAGAAATCAACCGTATTGCTAAAGACACCACGTTTGGTGGTGAGAATTTACTTGATGGTACTTACGATGCTGATATTCAAGTCGGTGCCGATGCCAATCAAACTATCAAATTAAACATTGCTACCAGTATGGGTACCGGTGGTTTAGGCGTGACAGCTGATAACATCAATACTGCTGCTGGCGCTCAGACCGCAATTATGAACCTAGATTCAGCGATTGCTTCAGTCACTAATACGCGTGCGGATCTCGGTGCGAAACAAAATCGATTTTCATCGACTATTCGTAATTTAACTAATATTTCAGAAAATGTATCTGCATCTAAATCTCGTATCGTAGATACTGATTTTGCTGCTGAATCGGCAAATCTAGCGCGTGTTCAAGTACAGCAGCAGGCGGCAAGTTCAATGTTGAGTCAAGCGAACCAAACCTCACAAGTAGCTCTTTCTCTACTTTAATTGAATAAATAAATTATTGCCCCGCTCATAGTGGGGCTTTTTTGTCTTCGGAGGTGATGATGTCCACAATTAATACGGCAGAGAATAAGATCACGAATTTATATGTTGCTCCTGTCGACACAACCAATGTACCTTCGTTGTCTGCTATAATCGAACCTGAATCCGAGTTAAAGTTACCTAATAAAACGACTGAAACAGATAAAAAGCCTGCAACTCTTCGTAAAGACAAAGAGTTGGAGCAGAAATTGCATGAAGCAACAGAAATACTGCAAACACATTTTGATGTGAATAATAAGAAGTTAGACTTTAGTGTGCATGATGATTCTGGCCGGATGATAGTGAAAATTATCGACCCCGATAGTGGCGAAATACTTAAAGAGCTACCTTCTGAAGCAGTCCTGAAAATGGCGGATGACATTAAACAGTTTCAGGAAGATATATTCAGTAGCACTGGTCTGTTATTGGATGAAATGGTTTGATAATGGATCAGCGGTAATCATTTGCCTCTGGTATCAATAATTGGTAAAACGTAAGGATATATATGGCTGGTATGACTATGGCGGGCATGGGTTCTGGAATAGACCTTGAGTCGATCATTAAAACATTTGTAGCAGCTGAAAAATCGCCGAAAGAAGCGCGGTTAAATAATAAAGAAATCAGCATTACAACTGAGTTATCAGGGGTCGGAACCTTACGTGCGGCACTGGCTGATTTTAAAAGTATTACCAATAAATTAGGTAATACTGATACCTTTTATCAAAGTAAAACTAATATTCACTATCAGGGTCGCTCAGTAGATTCTAGTGCCGTCCGCCAGCCCGGTGAAAGTAACGCAATATTGCCGATCACCATTGAAACTAAAGGCGTAGTACCGAAAGGCTCGTTTGATGTTAAGGTGACTCAGTTGGCTCAGGGCGCTCGTTTAGAGTCTGATTTCATGCCAGACCGTACGGTGAAATTAGGTCAGGGGATCATGTATTTTGATGCCGGTAAAGAGAGTTTTGAAGTTGATGTCAATGTGACTGATACGTTACAAGATATTCAGAAAAAAATTAATGAAGCCCCCAATAACTACGGTATCGGCGCTAACATTATTAATTCAGATCTTGGCGCGAAAATAGTTTACACCTCAGATAAAACCGGTGTGGCTAATGATTTAACGGTATTTACCTCTGATTCAAGCTTAGCGATGATCTCCTCGAAGATGGTTGGAAAGGCGGCTAGCGATGCCATTATTGCAATCGACGGCAATATTATTACCCAAGAGAGTAATACTTTTACTCACGCGGTTTCAGGGGTTACGATCACTGCCAATAGTTTGACTGAAAATAATGACGTGGTCAATTTTTCCACTGCCACTGACCATGCTGCGGTAAGCGATCTCGTGCATGAATTTATTGATGGTTATAATCGTTTAATCAGTACTATCAATACTCTGACGGATCCTGAAACGGGCTCCCTCAAATTTGATTCAACAGCCCGCAGTGTTAAGCAACAGATGCAGTCGATTACCGGGGGGGTTGTAAATGGGGCTAGTAGTAAGCTAAATACATTATATGCAGCTGGTGTCTCCTTAGAAGAGGGCGGGGTTCTGGCGATCAATCCGTTTGGTAGCAATGGTAGTAAATCTGGCGCCCAACGTTTAGATGACGCTGTTAATAATGCGCTGGATGATCTTGGCAAACTATTTTCCGGTAAAAACGGGGTCGCAGCACAAATTAATGCGGTACTTGATAACAGTTTAAATAATAAAGGCACGATCACTCAGCGCCAGTCACTGCTCAATACTAATTTACGTAGTCTTGAGGACGATCGGGATAAATTAGATCGCTACATATCCTCTTATGAAGATACATTACGGAAAAAATATACAGCGATGGATAGTACCGTGTCGCGCTATAATGCCACCGGTGACTATATTCGTAATGTCTTGGGATAGTCGATAATATAACGAATAATCCCGGACTGGTTAAAATGCAGTTACTCGGGTATGTACAACATTAAACATAAATATAAATAATAATTAGGTAAAAATATGAGAGCGAATATCAGACGTTATCAGCAAGTTAGTCGTGAAAGTGGAATTACTTCTGCGGATAATCATCAAGTGATCTTTATGTTGTTACAGGGGCTGCTTGATTCTGTTGCTGTTGCTAAAGGTTGTATCCTACGTAATGATATCGAAGGCAAAGCTAAAGCGATTAATAAATCTATTAATATTACTTCGGGATTGATTGATGGTATTAATCATAAAGTATATCCAGAAATTGGTGAGAATTTTGATGCATTGTACCGTTATATTCAATTACGGTTGAATGATGCTACGTTAGAACGTTCTGTAGAGCCGTTGGATGAGATCACGACATTGGTTACACCAATTAAAGATGCCTGGTTAAATATTCCACAAGCGGAAAAAATGAAAGTTGAGGCCATGCGTGAACAAATCCGTGGTGCTTAATCATGATTGACTTGAAAGCGGCATTAATGGTGGACATTACTGCGTTATCTGAACAGGCGCAAGTCGCTTTGCTTACTGAAGATTTTGATAACTGTAATATTTTATTACAGCAGCGTCAGGAATTTATTGAGCAACTGGTTAATTTAACGTCGCCTTTGGCGGCAGACACCGCCGCGTATTTGACGCAGATTATCACTGATGATACGGGTGAAATAAACAAACTAACGACTGCGAAGTTGGAACTTGAATCGCAGCAGATGACCACCAAGCACCGTGCCAAATCAATTAATCGTTATCTTGCTATTAAACAATTTTAGGTTGTTCTTATGGAAAATTTAAGTCACGATATTAATTCTCAGATTGCCGCTTTAGAAGGTTTACAACAACAGCATAAGAAGAACTTAGGCCTTGCTCAGGAAATCGATGCTATCTATCAAGATGCACAGCTACCTATCGTTGACCCGACGGCTCTCTATGCTGCAAATATGGCTGCTTTCAAGCAGTATATTCCCGATATCCATGCGTCATTTATCGATTATCAACCAACCAAATTTGAATTGGCTCAACGCGATGGTAAATTACATCTGGTGGACGTTGAGGACAATATTGTATTGGGTGAGAATTATTATCGTGACGGCTTGATTGATTTTGAAAAATACCGTTTTAATCCACAATTAACCCGCGTCGATTTTTCTGATGAAATTGATAATCCAATTAATTTTGTGCATGTTAAATATATCAATCAGTTAACTAATTTAGTGAGTCAGGTTAATAAGCAGCATAAGCAAGAACTGATATTACCAGAAGCCGTTAATATGATGGTTTGTTTTGGGTTAGGTTTGGGTTATTACTTACCGCTGATGTTAAGTAAACACCAAGTTAAACGCCTATATATTTATGAACCTGAGCATGATTTTTTCTATGCGAGTTTGTTTACACTTGATTGGGCGGGAATATTACAGCAATTAGATGCCAATAATAGTAGCTTGCATTTATGCTTAGGCGCGAACGAAGACGATTTTTTTGCTGATATATCGAGTGAGCTTATTTCCAAAGGGCGTTATGATTCGACCTTCAGTTTCTGTTATAAGCATTATGCGACTGAGCAGATGGATAAAGCCTTAGAGAAATTTAATAACCAAGCTTTTCAGGTCGCTTTTGGTTTTGGTTTTTTTGATGATTCATTATTGGCTTTGGCGCATCAATATCATAATTTGAATAAACATGTGCCACTGTTAGCCAAGGCCGAACCACTCCCTGAATGCGCCACATTACCGGTCTTTATCCTAGCTAATGGCCCCTCTCTTGATGAGCATATTGATTACATTATTGCGAACCGTGATAAAGTGCTCCTTGTCAGTTGTGGTACCACCATACGTGCTTTGCATCAATATGGAATTAAACCTGATTTTCATTTAGAGATGGAGCGCACCCGGATCACACACAGTGTGTTACAGTCAGTGGGGGATGAGGCCTATCTTAGATCTATCCCGTTATTAACCTTAAATACCATTTCCCCGGATGTACTGGATCTGTTTGATCGCCAGTTGATGGCGTTAAAAATGGTAGAAGCATCCACGGAAATTATTATGAATCCAGCACTGGGTTGCGATAATGATAACTTAACCCAGCTGATGTATTGCAACCCCACAGTCGCTAATTTAGCCTTGTCTTTTTTCACCCGGATGGGGTTCAAAAACATTTATTTATTTGGCGTTGATCTTGGTTTTAGCGGTGATGCTCACCACAGTAAAAAAAGTATCTATTACGATCAATCAGGCCAAGATAAGCAATTGTTTAATAAAAAGGCGTTGGCAAATTTAGTCGCACCGGGTAACCATGTTGACCAAGTTGAAACAACCATGATCTTTCAGATGTCGGCAGCTGGCCTGACAGAGTTATTACGCTTAAACCCCGAGGTTAATTGCTATAATCTTGGTCAGGGCATTAAAATTGATAATACTATTCCAATGTATCAAACGGATATATGTTTACCTGACAGTACGCTAGATAAAGCGTTGTTTGTGGAGCAGATGCTGACGCATTATGCTGTTGATACTCGAGTATTGGCGAAGCAATACAGTCATATATTACATCAGAATCTATTTTCTGAATTTGTCGACGAGATGCTGGTATTATTACAGCCGTCTGTCGCAGATAGATATGCGGCTTTAGAGCAGTTACAACAACAATTTATTTTATTGCACAGTAAATATGAAACGAAAGATGCCTTTTTAGCAGATATGTTGCGGGGCACCTTGCAACATTGTCATGCCTCAATAATTAAGTTGTTATTGTTACCAGCTAGTGCAGAGCAGGGATTAGCCTATTATCAGCAAGGTATTGCTATTTTTGTTAACTACCTTCAAGAGACCAAAGTTAAGTATAGCAAAGAGCTGTTTGAGGCCGATAAAACCGATATGTCGGCAACCTGGCAATAAAGATATGCTCATGGATATATGCGATTGTGGAATATTATCTTTTCTCCGCTATTTTATATTTACGGACAGAGTGAATAAGGGCAGTTAATGCGAATTGAATTTATCAGTACGGGTGATGAGGTACTATCAGGGCAAATTGTCGATACCAATGCGGCATGGATATCACAACACTTTTTTCATCAAGGTCGTCAATTCACCCGTCGTCATACTATCGCTGATGATTTAGACTCGCTTATCGATATTATTACCGAAACCAGTCACCGAGCTGACGTCGTGATCATGAATGGTGGGTTAGGACCAACATCGGATGATTTAAGTGCTGAAGCAGCGGCGAAAGCGATGGGCGTGCCATTAAGCCTATCGCAAGAATGGTATGACCATTTAGTGACTAAATATGCCAAATCCAATCGTACTTTATCTGAGAGTGATGAAAAACAAGCTTGGTTGCCACAAGGTAGTGACGTTGTTGATAACCCGGTAGGCACTGCCTGTGGGTTTAGTTTCCAATTTAATCGCGCGCGTTTTTACTTTACTCCAGGGGTACCAAGTGAATTTAAACACATGGTTACCGAGCAAATACTACCAGATATTCAACAACGTTTTACGCCAATAACAATACCTACTTTAATCAAGATTAAAACCTTTGGCATCTCGGAATCGGTGTTGAATGAGCGCTTAGCTGCATTGTCACTTCCGCCGTCAATTACGTTGGGATTTCGTGTTGATTTTCCTACTGTTGAAGTGAAATTATTATCAATAGTCCAAGCTGATTTAGCGAAGGCCAGAGAACGAGTACTTGCAGAGCTTGGTGAGTTTGTGCTGTTTGAAGGGGACTATTCGTTTGCACAGTACTTGCAAACTATAATACTCGAAAAAGGGCAAACATTATCACTTGCGGAATCCTGTACTGGTGGACTTATCGCGAGTGAATTAATTGCTGTGGCGGGGAGTTCTGGTTATCTCGATTCGAGTCATGTTACTTATAGTAATGAATCTAAGAGTCGTTTAGTCAATGTTGATAAAATGACGATAGCTAATCACGGGGCTGTTTCAATAGAGGTTGCTGCCGAGATGGCTGAAGGCGCGAGGTTTAATGCGGGTGTTGATTTTGGTATTGCAGTGTCTGGAATCGCAGGTCCTGGTGGCGGTAGCGAAGAAAAACCGGTCGGCACGGTTGCGTTTGCTCTGGCGAGCAAGACACACACTTACAGTCAATTGTTATTTATCCCGAGATGGAGTCGACAGGGGATCAGAGCTGTTGCGTTATATGTTGCGCTAGATATGTTAAGAAGAGAGTTACTGGGACTTAATTTAGCGGCAGAATTCAGTTCGATAGAGCGTCGAACTGAACAAGATAATGTGAAGGACTAGTCTTTTTCGTACTGTAATAGCGTTGTGATAGCAACATCGATTAAGCAATCTCAACGTGTTTTTTATACTACTCTTTATTCTCTTCTTGTTACCATTTCTGTTTTGGTTGAAACAGTAGGTCTAATTCATTTTTTTCGTTTTCTTTTTCTTGGCGATCTTTTAAGTCATCTGATGACGCTTGGGTGAGTTGCTCATTCACTTCATTAAGTAAAGACACTAGCGTTTGCTGTTTAGTGACGAGGGATTCATTTTTATCATTAATATTATTTAAGGTATCAATGCCCTTACGCAGCAATTGCTTACAAGAACCGAACTGACTTGTTGCACGTGCTTCATAAGCGCGTTTCAGTAAATTATCGATATTGACATTGAGTTGCATTAGCTCAAGTTTACGATCTTCAATCACAAAAGTTTGAGTATTTACTTTACTTTTTGCATGCTCTGCACGTAGCACCGCACGAATTTTTTTAATTTGTTGAAGTAATACAATCGCTTCTCGATCTGAGTTCGGAGAACGGAACATGCTACCTTCTGTCTGTGCCGGAATATCTTTTAATTGTGCCATTTGGGCTTTTACATTGGTTAAGCGCTGACGTACTTGGGGCAGGCTTGGATCCTTTTGTAATATAGCGGTGAGTGAGTCATGCATACGACTGTGTAAGACTAGTGTGAGCACTTGACTATAAGGTAATGATGTCGTGTTCAGTAGTAATTCTTCTGTATCTTCAATTACTTGCCTGTGCTTTATGATTATCTGTCGCTTTTCTGTTTCAGCTTTACGTTTGTACTGTAAGATTATATTATAGCCGATCACCAAAAACAGTAGGACAGCAATCGCGATGATCATAAGAGTGAGCTTCATTGTATAATAAACCTAATTTTGCTGCGGTAGTAAGATATTACTATAAATACCTTACTTAAGGTAGTATTAAGGTGAAGATTCCCCCACCAAGTTCGCCCCCATTACTTAGTGATATATGGCCTGTTTTCCTTTTTATTATATGTGCGTTAGCAATTAATCGAGCAAAATATAAACCTAATCCAGTGCGTCCCTGCTTACTGCTTAACTCAGCCATTGAGTTGTGCTGAGCTTGTAACATGCTATCTGGGTAGCCTGCACCGTTGTCAGCAATCTCTATTACCAGCTGATTATTAACGATGTTTGCGGTAACAAGGATCTTACCTTTGCTATAACGGAGGGCATTGATGAACACGTCAGATAATAAGTAGCTAATTAAATTGTGATCGCAGTACCAAGCTAGGTCGGTGTCAATGTTAATGTTAATCTCTATGTTGTTGCTGTCGCTGTACAGCTGACTTTTAACGCAAAATTCAGTGAAGTAATCAGCAATAAAACATTCAGAAATATTTAATGGCAGCTGATCTTTGTCATCACGATAGAGAGACAGCACTTGAATTAAACCACTGTTTAGTCGCAATACTTCATAGTGTAAATCCGCGAGTTTAGCGCCGTGTTTATGGTCATCTTGCGAGGGATTAATATCTGCAGACATAGATTCAATCGATTGCAATAACAAGCACAATGAATTTTTCATATCATGTACCGCAGATGTTAGGATTAACGCATAATCAACTGTGTCTTTGCTGGGTTTAATGTTATCGTCTAAAGGTGTTATCATATTTTTGACCTGCATAAAAGTAATGGTCCTTAGGATATCTTATTAATAAGAAATAACAGTATTCTGCTATTGTTTTGTTAGAATACAATTAATTATTTGGAATATAGAGCATATCACGAATGAAGTTACAGCAATTTAGATACATAGTCGAAGTCCTCAATCACAATTTGAATGTGTCAGCGACAGCAGAAAGTCTTTATACTTCGCAGCCAGGCATCAGTAAGCAAGTGCGTATGTTAGAAGATGAACTTGGTGTGCAGATCTTTGAGCGTAGTGGTAAACATCTCACGAAAGTGACACCAGCTGGTAAAGATATTATTCGTATTGCTGCTGATATTCTAGGCAAGGTTGAAAGTATTAAAGCGGTGGCGAGTCAGCACACCCATCCTTCTAAAGGCACGTTAAATATTTCGACAACGCATACTCAAGCGCGCTATGCTCTGCCGAAAGTGATTAAAGGTTTTATTGAACGTTATCCTGATGTGTCACTCAACATGCACCAAGGTACGCCAGCACAGATCAGTGATTCGGTTTCTAAGGGGACTGCTGATTTCGCGATTGCGACTGAAGCATTACATTTATACAGTGACTTGGTGATGTTACCTTGTTATCACTGGAATCGTTCTATTATCGTCAAACCGGGTCACCCATTAACGAAAGTGGGTAAGATCACGGTTGAAGATATTGCCAAATACTCGCTGGTTACTTACGTATTTGGTTTTACTGGCCGTTCAGAATTAGATTGTGCGTTTGATGCAGCCGGACTAGAGCCTAAAATTGTGTTTACCGCAACGGATGCCGATGTGATCAAAACCTACGTGAAATTAGGTATTGGTGTGGGTGTTTTAGCCACTATGGCATTTGACGATGCAACCGATGATGATTTAGTGCGCATTGATGCAAGTCACTTATTTACGTCGAGTACGACTAAAATTGGTTTCCGTAAAGGCACCTTTTTACGTACTTACATGTATGATTTTATGGAACGCTTTGCCCCTCATTTAACGCGAGATGTTGTTGATAAAGCGATTATGCTGAAAACAGCAGAAGAGATTGATGAGATGTTTAAAGAGATCCCGCTACCAACAAGGTAACGAGATTGTATTCACTCGGCTAACTCTTTGTGTTTAGCCGAGAATACCTTGAGTTTAGTCGAGAATACCTCCAGCCTGCTCTGCTACTTTAACTGCCTGCTTTTTTATACTGTTCTGATTGTCTTTCTGCACTGGTGCCGGTGTGTTCGATATGACGGTTGAACAAGCATTATCGTTAATGACACCTATCAATTCCTGCATACTATTTGATAATCCATCATCCTGGGTAAGCCGTGCTATTTGTTCACTGACAATATCGATTGCACTATTCATTACTGCTTGTTCTAATTCGGAAAATGCATCTTCGATGTAACTCGATATTTTCGTCAGATCGGGTAGGTTTGTGCGACAGGCAATTAAGCCGACATTGAGATGATCCATATAACTGTATAAGGTTATATTCAGTGACATTCCCGGTGGCAGTGCCGACAGCGGGAAACACTCCAGCATTTTTGCTCCCATCATATACATAGGCTTACGTGGACCGGGCACATTAGAGATAAGTACATTTCCGACCGGTGGTAACACATCGTCGAGTTTCAGTAATTCACTTATGACTGCGAGACCTTGGCTGGCGAGTGTGTAGCTTGTTAACGCCTCATCGGATAATAAGCTGGCTTCTTGTTTTAACTTGTCACAAGCATCTTTGATGGCCATCAGACGGGTCAGAGGCGTTGCGTTGCTATGACCTAATTCAACCATAGTGATTGCAATACGATTATTCGATGTTATATCGTTAGGATCGCGTAGGCTCACCGGTATTTGCGCCGTGAGTGGTTGATTTAGCTGATAATCTAGATCAGCTAAATAACGGTGTAAAGCTATGTCACAAATACATACCACGACATCATTTATCGTGGTTCCCGCTATTTTTCCTATGTTCCTTATACGTGCCAGCGGCAGCAGGCTAGTTGCCGCTCGGCGTGCTCGTTTGGGACTCACTGAAAATGGTGTTTTAGGCGATGTAAAAGGGGTTGGAAAGTTGGCTTTATAAACATTTACGCCTTGTAAGATTAACTTCGACCCTAGCCCTATAATTGACGGTATTGCGCGTACTTGTTTACTTATAATGGCACTGTTTTGTTTTAATTTATCGACCAAACCGGTTTTTATTTTAGGATCACTCTGCTTACTCTCAAAGCCTTTAATGCTCCAAAATGCTTGTAACTGCCCATCGGCTTGTGGCGATAAATAGCTAAGAATTAATCTGTTGGCTTTAGCACCGTCAGTAAAGGCATGATGCAATTTAAGGTAGATGGCGAATTGATTGTTAGCAAGCCCTGAAATTAAATGCATTTCCCATAATGGACGGCTGCGGTCCATTAGATTTGAGTGTGAATGCTCTACGTATTCAATGAGTTGCTCTCGAGCTCCTGGTTGGGGTAATTGCACGCGGCGAATGTGATAATCAAGATCAACGTTATCATCTTCTTGCCAGTGCATCATCCCCGAATAAGCGGTATGTAATTTATAATTAAACGGTTTTTCTATTTGTGTAAATTGCATCAGTTGTTGATACAAATCTTTACCATAATCGCCTTGGTAGTCGGTTGGTATATCGAAAATTTGCATTGCAGCTACATGGTTTGGGCGTGATACCGTTTCGCAATATAGGAACCCCATATCGGGTAGAGTGAGTGCTTTCATTGATTTTCCCCTAATGTTTGCAGAGCGGACAGCTGGTTACGTCGTGCGATAAAAATAGAATAAGTGACCTAATGAGGAGTAAAGAATAATTCGCCGCGAAAGTCATTAGTCTCTGACCTATTCACTGCTATTTACACCTGAAAGTATGAGGTTTTTTCTCAGGGGGTACTGAGTCTTTAGATAAATCAGTAATCAAAGGGGTGAGGGGCGGGCAATACCTGTTATGGGGTAGTCTAAGTGCGGATTTACGGATAAAAAAAGCCAGAATAGTGACGAGCACATTCTGGCTTTTTTCGATCTACACCTAAATAATGTATGTTTATTTAGGTTTGAGTCAGATTAAGTACAGGTGTGGGCTTTTTTGATATCGCCGACATTAAGTACTTTAATTGCTAATCCACCCAGTGACGTTTCACGGTATTTAGCATTCATGTCTTTACCTGTTGCGTACATCGTTTCGATAACTTTGTCCAACGATACACAAGGCTCACTGGTACGACGCATTGCCATACGTGAAGCATTGATTGCTTTTACTGCGGCAATCGCGTTACGTTCAATACAAGGTACTTGAACTTGACCACCGATAGGATCACAAGTTAGACCTAGGTTATGCTCCATGCCGATTTCAGCCGCGATACAAACTTGTGAAGGACTCGCACCCATTAATTCAGCAAGACCAGCCGCTGCCATTGAGCATGATACGCCCACTTCACCTTGACAACCTACTTCTGCGCCCGAGATAGATGCATTCGTTTTGTATAGGATACCGATAGCACCCGAAGCAAGGTAAAATTTAGTCTGTTCTTCACGCGTTAGCGGACGAATAAACTTATTGTAATAAGCTAATACGGCAGGGATGATACCCGCTGCGCCATTGGTTGGTGCTGTTACTACTCGACCACCGGCTGCATTCTCTTCACTCACTGCAAGTGCGAACATGTTAACCCAATCAATGATAGCCATTGGATCTGTGTTAAAACCATCATTAGCTTCTAGCTGACGTTTAAGCGCGGCAGCACGACGTGGTACACGTAATGGACCCGCAAGTAAACCTTCTGTTTTACAACCGCGTTCGATAGATTCAGCCATTGCGGTCCAAATGTTAGAAAACGATTGGTATGTTTCATTTTCACTACGGAAAGAACGCTCATTTTCTAACATTAATGCACTGATAGATAATGCATTGTCGTTACAGTGTACGACTAATTCCGCGGCGTTGGTAAATGGATATTTAACATCTGCAGTATCACCTTGGGTTAAACCGAAGTTTTCTTCGTCAACGATGAAACCACCACCGGTAGAGTAGTAAGTTTTTGTAAATACTACTTTACCATCGATGTAAGCATGAATTTTCAAACCGTTTTCATGTAGTGGAAGCGGCTCATCAATAAAGTTCATCGCTGAAGCGGGAAAATCAACAGTATGACAATGTAGACCGATTGGTAAACGACGTGTTGTTTCAACACGGTGAATGAACTCTGGGATTGCATCAATATCAACAGTTTCAGGTAAGTTACCTGCTAAACCCATTAAGATAGCAATATCAGTGTGGTGACCTTTACCAGTCAACGATAATGAACCATGCACATCCACTGTGATTTGAGTGACGTCGCGGATCTTCCCTGTCGCTCGTAGGTCGTCGATAAATTGTTTGGCAGCTTTCATTGGACCAACAGTATGAGAACTAGATGGACCAATACCAATTTTGTAGATATCGAATACACTGATCATAGTAATTCCTCAGCAGATGCTTAAGTTATATAAGCTTAAATAATTAATTAGCGCGCTAACCGTCTCTGGTTAGGCAGAATAATGGGGGGCTAAACTTTTTTTTAATCCCTCAACTTTTATGTCGCTATGATAGCGATTTAATTCCAAAAAACAACTGTCAATGTAGTAGGTAACGCTGTTATTTAGAGGTGGATCCCATATAACAATTCATTCTATTTAAAAATTGTAGTGTAAAGCTTTGTTTTATTTATTTGTTGAAGATATTTACGATACGAGGGTAATACAGACACCCATTTCAGGTGCCGGTATTACGCTTAATAATGAATGGCTTAGTGATTGGTTTTGGTTTTGGTATTAAGAATTGATTAGCCAATGATCGACTAACAATAATATAAATAACACCATTAAATGTATGATTGAGAATTTGAAGGTTTGAAATGCCGTTTTTCGAGTGGGCTTGAATTTTAATCGATAAGCGTAATAAATAAAGCTGATCCCTAGGACGGTTGAGCCAATTAAATAGAGTAACCCACTGAGTTGAGTCAACCAAGGTAACCAAGTGACCGGTAATAGCAATAGCGTATAAAGCAGTATGAGGGTTTTAGTATACTCAGCACCATGGGTCACAGGTAGCATTGGGATCTTAGCCTTGGCATATTCTTTTTCTTTATGGATCGCCAGCGCCCAAAAATGTGGCGGTGTCCAGATGAAAATAATCATCACCAGCAGTAAAGCCTGGCCTGTCACTTCACCAGTCATTGCCGTCCACCCAAGCAGTGGCGGTGTCGCGCCCGCGAGTCCCCCGATGGCAATGTTTTGTGGTGTTGCACGTTTCAAGTACATGGTGTAAATCACCGCATAGCCAATCAGACTGGCAAAGGTTAACCATGCGGTTAACGCATTTACAAACACAAAAAGTGTCACCATACCTATTATTGCCATGCTAGTAGCAAAGAGTAATGCTTTTGGTGTGCTAATGGTATTTTGTACTAATGGCCGCTGGTGGGTTCGGGTCATGATGGCATCAATACGTTGGTCGAGAATATGGTTGTAGGCTGCGGCTGCGGCTGATAACAGGCCAATACCAACTAATGCCGGTACTAATAAACTGAGAGGGGGTAAGGTGGGTAGCGCAAGGACCATACCGACTAATGCCGTGAGCAGTAATAGTGCCACAACTTTAGGTTTGGTTAATTGATAGTAAGCGCGCCAGTTGGGTGTAAGCGTTAATATAATGGATTGCGTATTCATAACACCTCTTGCAGTTGCTGTTGGTTGAACCAAAGTAGGGTGACTAAGGTTATAAGTAAGATCGCCGCAACCAGGTTGTGTGCCACTGCGATACTCAGTGGCAGCTGGAACATAACGTTAGCGATGCCTAAGCTGACCTGTACGCAAAGAATAACAAGCAGGGCTTGGGCAGTTAACCGTATCTTTCTTTCTGGTTGATGTTTGAGTAATTGATAAGCGGTGAGCAACAAATAAATGATAGTTACACCTGCCCAGATGCGATGAGCGACATGGATATTGATTCTGGCAATCGTATCTCGCACACCATACTGATAAGTCTCAGCGACTGGACTGAGACTAAATACATCATTGAGATTAAAACGGCTTAACCAGTCGCCGTTACAAATAGGAAATTCAGTACAGACTATGGCGGCGTAATTTGAACTTGTCCAACCGCCGAGCGCAATTTGAATTATGACTATTGGCAGCGCAATGCAACAATATAATTGAACGCGGGCTAATCGTTGCCTATGTATGGGTAATATATTATGGCCGATATTATTTAAAGGCGGGGATAACAGGGTTGCTGCCATTGTGGTTTTAGATAGCCGTAATCGCAATAATACCAGCAAGGCTAAAATACTAAACCCACCGAGCAGGTGGCCCATCACGATAATGGGTTTTAAGTTCATTGTTACTGTCCACATCCCTAACGCAGCTTGAAATAAAACTAATAAAATTAAAAAAGTGGCTAATCGAATGTGTTGTTTGCGTTTGCCGCAGATAATGAAAATCAGTAAAATTAACGTGCCTAATAGTCCTGCAACATAGCGATGTAACATTTCATTCCATGCTTTTTCCGCGTGCAAAGGCTGATCTGGATAAGCTTGTTGGGCTGACGCAATGTCTTGTGCGGTAGCTGGAACCGTATTAAAGCCATAACAGCCGGGCCAGTCAGGGCAGCCAAGTCCGGCATCGGTTAAGCGCGTATAAGCCCCGAGTGCAATCACTAAAAAGGCCAGCGCTATTGTCAGGTTCAGAGTCAGGTTGAGCAGTTTCGACATAGACAATCCTTGTTTATTGCAATGCTTACCCTATTTTAGATATTTTAAGTAAGCGCCTTAAATCCTTTAATAACCCCGCGGATACCTTTATTGCCGCTGCTCTATCTGTTGGATATTGATAGTGCATGAAAATATTACCTAATGGATCAACTAAATATAGTGTATCCGTGGATAATTGCTGTTGGTTTACCGGGCTTAATTGCAATCTTGCGAGGGTTGATATTTCTACGTGATCGCGAGATAAGCTTTCTGGACGGATGACGGTTTCTGGGTATTGAGTGAGATAGCGTTGTACTCTCTTTCCTTCCGCGGCCAGTAACGTATGTACTTGCTGCATTTGCCATAAACTTTGTTGGCATTGTTGTGCGCATTTTTCACTGGGGTTATAGAGCAGTAACCATGCTTGTGGTGGCCGTGACATTGTTAGCGGTGGGGATATGAGTTCTCCAGTATTGGTTTTAGCCCCTTGATACCAGTCATTAACGAGCACTAATTTAGCGATTAAAATAGGCGCTATAAATAACCCTAGGATGATGAATAATGGCTTTTTCTGCATGACTAATCCTTATCTTGCATGGGCTTAGATGGTGTTTGATATTTTATTAACCAGTAGCCACTCGATAAGCTTAACGCAAATGCTAAAGCAAACCATTGGACTGCATACGCCGTATGTTTAGCGGGTGGCATTACCGTTATCGTCCAGGTTTTGCTAAAACCGATGGGAGAATCTGGATTTAGTTGTAATAGTAGTGGATTGAGTGGCATGTTTAGCGTGGTCCGTAGTTGCGGTATATCAGTACGCTGTATAACCAAAGGCCCTTGTGTTGTTGGTGCGATATTCTCACCGAGAAGCAAGGGCGAACCTTGCTGGGCACTTAAAGTTCCGTCTAACTGATAATGCCCTGTGAAGTGCGGGATATCAGGTAACGATGAGCGTGTCGCGGAACCCGCTAACCAACCAAGGTTAACAAGAATAGTTTGCTTATCGCTGTGAAAAGGAAGGTATAAATGATAGCCAAACTGTTTCTTGTAAGTTTGATTATCTAATAATATCGGCGCTTTATTATCAAAATAACCGTATAAAGATACCTTTCGATGCAAACTGCTCGCGGTTATTTGAGTGAGTGATGTAAGTGTCGGTTGGTCGATATCTAATAGCGCTTGCTTCTCTTGTGCGCGGGATAGTTGCCATAACCCTAATTTTAAACAAACCGCAATCGCGAGCAGGCTAAACAGAGCAAAGCTGGTTAAGCGTGTGGAGAGTTTATAGCATCGTATCGAGCTAAATAAAATTTGCATATTTAACCTTAAAAAATAACGGCTTGGATAGTGTTATAAACGCCCGTTTTGAACATACACTTAAGGATAGAGATGTTTTTATAAAGCGGTAGGAAAACAGTAGAAAATTAAAATTAATTAATGGCTTGCAGAGGATTATCCCAGCGAAGGCCGCTGGGATAGACGCGCGAGCAGAATTACGATGATTAACGCGAGATCAAGGTTAACTTAATCAACGGTTATTTCACTTGCCAAGCGATAGTTTCGCCCGTTCTGATTGGTACCATTTTCGCGTCACCAAAAGGTAGCGTTGTCGGTACTTGCCATGCAGTTCTTTCTAATGTGATAGTGTCAGCGTTGCGTGGTAAGTTATAAAAATCAGGACCATTGAAGCTGGCAAATGCTTCTAATTTATCAAGGGAATTCTGTTGCTCAAAGACTTCAGCATATAGCTCTATTGCAGCATGAGAGGTATAAGCGCCAGCACAACCACAAGCAGATTCTTTTTTATCATCAGCATGTGGCGCAGAGTCTGTACCAAGGAAAAACTTGTTGCTACCACTCGTTGCCGCTTTAATAAGTGCCGCTTGATGGGTATTACGCTTCAAGATTGGTAAACAGTAGTAGTGTGGCTTGATGCCGCCCACTAACATGTGGTTACGGTTGAATAATAAATGATGCGCTGTGATTGTTGCTGCGACATTGTCGCCGGCATTATTCACAAACTCAACCGCGTCCGCAGTGGTGATGTGTTCAAGCACAATCTTTAAATTTGGAAAATCAGCAATAACGGATGTTAAGACCGTATCTAAATAAACTTTCTCACGATCAAAAATGTCGATATCGGCATCTGTTACTTCACCGTGTAACAGTAAAGGCATACCCGCGTCTTGTAATGCTTGTAGCGCAGGATAAACATTCTTAATGGATGTTACACCTGATGATGAATTTGTCGTTGCGCCAGCCGGATAAAGCTTGGCCGCATAAACAATACCGGTTGCTTTTGCTACGCGGATATCTTCAGCAGTGGTTTGATCGGTAAGATAGATAGTCATTAATGGACTAAATGAAGAATCGGCTGGTACGTTAGCTAAGATACGTTGGCGGTATTCTTGAGCGATCTGAGCATTTGTTACTGGTGGTACAAGGTTCGGCATAATGATTGCGCGACCCATGTAACGGCTAATGTCAGCAACAGTATGTTTTAAAACATCACCATCTCGAAGGTGCAAGTGCCAGTCATCTGGGCGGGTGATCGTTAAAGTTTCCATTTGATTTCTCCATCGCTAATTTCCGCAGATTCTAAAGATTAATGTTGGTGAAGTCAAAGAGCTAATAGCAATTGATGAGAAAAGACGATACCAAGTAAGCTTATACCCAAGCTACTTCAAGATGCTATATCAGAGACGAGCAGGGATATCAGAGTAAGGCGCAATATGTAGATAATGGTTATTCCATTATTAAATATTGCAACGTTGTGCTGTTATTTCTGCTTGCCTCCCGTAGGGCAAACCGAATGAAGGTATCTTCGGCGTTATGAAGTCTTGATTTAGAATAACTAAATCCTCGACTTCATGCCTTGAACATCCTCTCCTTTCTGTTTGCTGATTGTGCATCTTGAAGTAGCTTGGGTATATAGTTAATTTTAGCTTGTTTGGCTTCGAAATCATCTCATATTTTATAGTCAGCGACAAAAGTCGCTACTGGCGTTGTCACTAAACAATGTAGACAGAGATAAACAAAATGATCCATACCACATCAACAAAATGCCAATACCAAGCAGCAGCCTCAAACGCAAAATGTTTACCCGGCGTAAAATGGCCATTGATGATACGAAACAGCATGACGGTGAGCATGATGACTCCGAGTGTTACGTGCATACCATGGAAGCCGGTGAGTAAATAAAAAGTGTTGCCATAGACACCAGAATCAAATTTTAATGACAATACATGATAAGCATGAATATACTCTTCAGCCTGAAAAAATAAGAAGGTAACACCCAAGGCCACGGTAATGGATAACCAGATAACTAACCTTGTACGCTGTGTTGCTATCAGATTGTGATGGGCAAAATGTAAGGTGACTGATGAACTAATCAGAATAATGGTGTTGATTAGCGGCAAACCATACCAAGGCATCGCTTGTGTTTCTCGTCCGTCTGGGGTGATGGTTAATGGCCACTGAGGAATGAAGTCAGACCAAATTACCGCATGGGTCATGGCATTATTGCCTTCACCACCTAACCAAGGAATGGATAAATTACGCAGGTAAAATAATACCCCGAATAGTGCCACAAAAAACATCACTTCCGAAAAAATAAACCACAACATACCCATTCTAAAGGAACGATCAAGTTGCTTATTGTATAGCCCATTCATCGACTCGGTGATTATATTCCGAAACCAACTTATTAGTATAAACAGTAATATGCCGATGCCGGCGAATAAAATCGGAATGCCGTTGTTACTCCCGTCGTTATCCACCTGTTGAACGGTTGTTGCCGCCCCTATGGCTATGATAAAGAGCGCGATAGCGCCAGCGAAAGGCCAAACACTGTTGGCTGGAACGTAGTAGTGTTTTGGGGCGTTGGCATATTCATTATTATCTGGCATTACTGGACTCCTAGCGCATCGCGACTTCTGTCGGCTCATTTTTAAACAGTGTATAGGCGAGGGTTAACGTTGATATATCGGCTGGAATGTTAGGGTCGATATAAAAGATAAGTGGCATCATCGCTTCTTCGTTTGCCGCTAACATCTGCTCTTGAAAGCAAAAACATTCCGTTTTCACTAAATATTGAGCGCCATAACCTGGGGTAATTGAGGGCACGGCGCGACCAAATGTATCTTGGTCGCTTTGATTAATAGCAACGAAACGAACTTGATAGCGTTCGCCTGGATGTAGCTCAACACTCTTAATTTCAGGCGTGAATTGCCAAGGTAGTTTTTTATTTAAGTAAGTAACAAACTCGACTCTAACCGTCCTCGATTCGTCAATACGTGCTGGTATTGTGGTTGCACGGCTATAATCTTTACCATTTAGCCCGGTAATATCACAAAATACATCATATAAAGGCACGAGCGCAAAACCGAATCCGAACATACCTACGGCACTGAAAATGAGTAGTCGTAGATGTTTTTTTATTTTTGGTGTGGTCATTATTTTACCTCCGGTGGAGTATCAAAGGTGTGATAAGGGGCAGGGGATGGCACTGTCCATTCTAATCCTTCTGCACCTTCCCATGGTTTGGCCGGGGCTTTTTTACCGCCGCGAACCGCCATGATTACGACAGCAACAAAAATCAGCTGAGAAAGACCAAACAAGAAACCACCAATACTGACTATCTTGTTAATATCGGCAAACTGTAGTGCATAGTCGGGAATACGGCGTGGCATGCCTGCAAGCCCTAAGAAATGCATCGGGAAAAACAACAGATTGACGGAGATAAGTGAACACCAAAAATGCCACTGACCAAGTTTCTCATTGAACATGAACCCGGTCCATTTTGGTAACCAGTAATAAGCGGCGGCCATAATAGAGAATACGGCGCCTGTCACCAGTACATAATGAAAGTGAGCCACAACAAAGTAAGTATCATGGTATTGAAAATCAGCGGGGGTAATGGCAAGCATCAACCCCGAAAAACCACCGATGGTAAATAGCACGATAAATGCCAGTGAAAATAGCATCGGAACTTCAAAGGTAATCGAACCACGCCACAGGGTTGCTATCCAGTTAAATATTTTCACCCCCGTTGGCACGGAGATGAGCATGGTGCAATACATAAAGAACAGTTCAGCGGCCAGCGGTAAACCAACGGTAAACATATGGTGAGCCCATACTGTGAAACTCAGGATGGCAATAGAAACTGTTGCGTATACCATGGAGTGATAGCCGAATAACTGTTTACGGGCAAACGTTGGAATGATGGCGGAAATGATGCCGAATGATGGCAAGATCATTATATAGACTTCGGGGTGACCAAAGAACCAAAATATATGTTGGAATAATACTGGATCACCCCCACCTGCGGCATCAAAAAAACTGGTGCCGAAATATTTATCGGTCAGGATCATGGTCACAGCACCAGCAAGCACTGGCATAACCGCGATTAATAAAAAGGCGGTTATCAACCAAGTCCACACAAACATCGGCATTTTCATTAATGTCATGCCCGGTGCACGCATATTGAAAATAGTGACGATGACATTGATTGCCCCCATGATCGAACTTATCCCCATCAAGTGAATGGAAAATACAAACATGGCGGTACTGTCAGGGCTGTATTGAGTGGATAGTGGCGGGTAGAAGGTCCAACCAAAGTTAGGACCACCGCCTTCGGTGAATAATGATAAGAGTAATAAAGAGAATGCAAAGGGCAAGATCCAAAAGCTCCAGTTATTCATCCGTGGTAGCGCCATATCTGGCGCGCCAATCATCAAGGGTAACATCCAGTTGGCCAAGCCAACAAAGGCGGGCATAACCGCACCAAACACCATAATTAGTCCATGTGATGTGGTCATTTGATTGAAGAAGTTGGGTTCGATTAATTGCAGGCCGGGTTGGAATAATTCTGCGCGAATGATCATCGCCATTGCGCCACCAATAAAGAACATCGTTAAACTAAACCATAAATATAAGCTACCGATGTCTTTATGATTGGTTGAAAATAACCAACGTTTATATCCTTGTGGCGCGCTGTGGTGATCTGTGTGTATTTTTATTGCTGGCACATCCAAGATGGGTTGATCAGCATTATCTTTTAATTCTATCTCACTCATTTGACAGTCCCTTAAATTACTGGTTATTACCAGTTAATGCCGCATCTATTTGTGAAGGTTGTACAATATCACCGGTATTATTACCCCAAGCATTACGTTCGTAGGTGATAACTGCCGCGAGTTCTTTTTTCGTTAATTGTTTTGCAAATGATGCCATTGCAGTGCCTGATACACCGTGTAGGACAATATTGATGTGTTTGTTGACATTGCCCAGTGCGACAGGACTATTTTTTAATGCGGGGAATGCACCGGGGATACCTTGTCCGCTTGCTTGGTGGCAAGCTAAACAAGTGCGATTATAAACGTCTTCACCGAGTGACATCATGGTTGGCATATCCATGGTTTGTGTCAGACTTTGCTGCTCTGCTTGTAACTGTTGTTTGGCCGTAACTTGCGCTTGGGCTAGCCAATCATCAAATGCTTCAGGCTCTAATGCCGTGACCACAATTGGCATAAAACCATGGTCTTTACCGCATAGCTCTGCACATTGACCGCGGTAGGTTCCGGGAGTGTCTATTTTGGTCCAAGCCTCATTAATAAAACCGGGGTTGGCGTCTTTTTTTACTGCAAATGCAGGCACCCACCATGAATGAATGACATCATCAGCCGTGATGAGAAAACGGACCTTTTTATTGATCGGTAATACCAGCGGTTTATCCACCTCTTTTAGGTAGTGCGGTTGCTTCTCTATTTCGTTGTTGATTTCAGCTTGGCTGGTGGTCAAACGGCTATAGAACTCAAGGTCATGATCAAAATAACGATAATGCCACTTCCATTGCGAACCGGTGATTTGAATGGTGATATCAGCTTCTGTGGTATCTTCCATTAATATTAGCGCTTGCGTTGATGGGATAGCCATACCAATTAAGATCACGATGGGGATCGCAGTCCAAATTATCTCCACGGTCGTGCTTTCATGGAATTTGGCCGCGACCGCGCCTTTAGATTTGCGGTGTTGATATAAAGACCAAAACATAATGCCAAAAACAATCACCGCAATCGCAATACAAATATAAAGAATGGTCATGTGTAAGTTGTAAACAGTATTACTGATACCGGTGACGCCCTCCGTCATATTCAGCGTTGACTGCTGCGCAACAAGTGGTGTGGAAACCATCCCTAGTATAAGTGTGTTTATTGTTATAATTGGTTTTAATAAGCGCACATAACCTCCCTCAAAATTATCCATAATGACTCGCAAAATATAGATCAGATAATGAGTGAATTGTGTTTCTTCCCTGCTACTGCTCTCAGCATTTAACAATCCACTGTTATTTGCAGAAGTATAGTTACAGAAATGTTAATTGTGCTACTTTGTGGTGAAGATAAATTACTTTCTGCATTCTCCCTCAAGCATTAAAGGTTATTATTTCAAATGATTGTTTTAGTGCTGTAATTTGTGTTTGTAACTTAGAAATGTGACAGACCACTGATTGCGATAAGTGTTGTTGGTCTTGTCCTTTTACACTATCTAAGCGCATCACTTTTAATTTGATAATCTGTGTGTCGGTCATGAGATTATCAATATGCTGCATCATTTCTGGGTTGGGATATTTGTCTTTGAGTGATTCTAGCTGATTGGTAAAGTCTAGAAATGCACGTTCAATCTCGAAAAGGGTCATAGCAGCTCCTAAAACAAGTTTAATGGAATAAATCTGGCTAACACTAAATTTATTATAGTGTAAATTCTCATTATAACCGCGTAGACGGACGCTGCGCCCTGCACCCTGATTTTGCATCTTGAAGTAGTTTGGGTATACTTGGACTCTACATTAGATTGGGTAAGTAAGCTGGATTAGTGATCTCATGTGGGATGGTGAGTAATTAACCAAAGTTAAGATATAAACTGTAAATTTGTTGTTTTTTATCTTATTTACTCATAAATATCATTTTTGTTCTTGAATTTTAACTTTTCATCCATACATTATAAGCAAATATAATATTAAAGTGCTATTTAGAGTGGCAATGCTCGATTTTTTTCTTGTTGCTAGCTATAATGTCGCGTCATAAATTTCCAGTTGGAAATGTTATAAATTAATTAGAGGTATCTAAATGCAAGTTTCTGTAGAAACGACCCAAGGCCTAGAGCGCCGCTTAACTATCACAGTTCCAGCTGCAACAGTTAGCAAAGAAATCGAAAACCGTTTACGTGGTTTAGCAAAAACGCAACGTATCGATGGTTTCCGTCCAGGTAAAGTGCCAGCTAAAGTAATCAAAAAGCGTTTTGGCGCTGCTGTAGCGGAAGAAGTTGCTGGCGAAATCATGCAACGTAACTTCTACGAAGCAATTGTAGCTGAAAAATTAAACCTAGCTGGCGCACCAACGCTTGAGCCTGCAAAAGTTAAAGAAGGCGAAGACTTCTCTTTCACTGCAACGCTTGAAGTTTACCCAGAATTTGAAGTTGCTGGTGTTGAAGCAATCGAAATCGAAAAATCAGTATCTTCAGTAACAGACGCTGATGTTGATGGCATGATCGAAACTTTACGTAAGCAACACGCTGAGTGGGTTACTGCTGATCGCGCTGCTGAAGCTAACGACCAAGTTAAAGTTAACTTCAACGGTAGCATCGATGGTGAAGAATTCGAAGGCGGCAAAGCTGAAGACTTCACACTAGCGATGGGCCAAGGTCGTATGATCCCTGGTTTCGAAGAAGGCATTGTAGGTAAATCTGCAGGCGAAGAGTTTACTGTTGAAGTAACTTTCCCTGAAGAATACCATGCCGAAAACCTTAAAGGTAAAACGGCAAGTTTCGCTATCACGCTAAACGCTGTTGAAACGCAAGAATTACCAGAAATTAATGCTGAATTTGTAGGTAAATTCGGTGTTGAAGACGGTACGCTTGAGTCTCTAAAAGCTGAAATTAGCAAAAACATGAGCCGTGAACTTGAGCAAGCTATCAAAGCTGACACAAAAACTAAAGTGCTTGACGCGCTAGTTGAATCAAATGACATCGACGTTCCTGCTGCACTAGTTAAGCAAGAAATCGTTACATTACGTGAACAAGCTATGCAACGTTTTGGCCAAATGGCACCACAAAACGCGCCAGAACTTCCTGATGAACTATTCACGGAACAAGCTAGCCGTCGTGTTAAAATCGGTCTAGTACTTGGTGAATTCATCAAAGCAAATGAAATCACTGCAGATGACGCACGTGTTCAAGACATGATCGCATCTATGGCTTCTGCATACGAAGATCCAGCTGAAGTAATCGCACACTACAAAGATAACGAGCAAGCACTAGCAAACGTTCGTAACGTAGCTGTTGAAGACCAAGCTATTGATTTAGTATTAGAAAAAGCAAATGTTACAGAAAAAGAAGTTGCGTTTGAAGAACTAATGAATAAAGCGACTCAAAACGCATAATTGTTGATTAGATTGAACAAAATACGTAATTAAGCGCTATAATGGCTCGAGTGGGGGGTATTTCACTTGGGCCATTTTTATTTAGGGATGATAATATGTCACAATTCTTTAATAATATCACAGAGTCGCCGTCAAACACGTTAGTACCTATGGTTGTTGAACAAACAGCTAAAGGCGAACGTTCTTATGACATTTATTCTCGACTCTTAAAAGACCGTGTAATCTTTTTGACTGGCCAGGTTGAAGACCATATGGCTAATCTTGTGGTTGCACAGTTACTTTTCTTAGAATCAGAAAACCCAGATAAAGATATTTTCCTTTATATCAATTCACCAGGTGGTTCTGTTAGTGCTGGCATGTCAATTTATGACACCATGCAGTTTATCAAGCCTAATGTGTCTACTATTTGTATGGGCATGGCCGCGAGCATGGGAGCATTCCTTCTTGCTGGTGGCGAAAAAGGTAAGCGTCACGCACTGCCTAATGCTAAGATTATGATCCACCAACCTTTAGGTGGTTATCAAGGTCAAGCATCTGATATTGAAATTCACGCGAATGAAATTATTAAAACTAAGCGTAAATTAAATGAAATATTAGCTGAGCACACTGGTCAAGAGTATGACCGTCTTGCTAGAGACACCGATCGTGATAATTTTATGACGTCAGCTGAAGCGATGGATTACGGTCTTATCGATACAGTAATAACAAAACGTGATTAAGTAATTTTTGACAGGACGATTGTCTTTTAGCCATAATAAGATTAAGCACTGGGCTTTCACCTGTAATATGAGGTTATCGAATGACAGAAACAAAAAATGGGGATAACGGTAAATTACTTTATTGTTCTTTTTGTGGCAAAAGCCAACATGAAGTACGTAAGTTAATTGCTGGCCCATCTGTCTACATTTGTGATGAATGTGTTGATCTTTGTAACGATATTATTCGTGAAGAGATTAAAGAAATTACACCAAAACGTGAAGGTGATGCATTACCGACTCCGCATCAAATTCGTGGCAAGCTTGATGATTACGTCATTGGTCAAGACCATGCTAAGAAAGTGTTAGCTGTTGCGGTATACAATCACTACAAGCGTTTACGCAATAGTGATACATCAAATGGTGTAGAATTAGGTAAGAGTAATATCCTGCTAATTGGTCCAACGGGTAGTGGTAAAACATTATTAGCTGAAACACTAGCACGTATTCTTGATGTACCTTTTACTATGGCAGATGCAACAACATTAACTGAAGCGGGTTATGTTGGTGAAGATGTTGAAAATATTATTCAGAAATTATTGCAAAAATGCGATTATGATGTAGAAAAAGCCCAACGTGGTATTGTCTATATTGATGAAATTGATAAAATTTCGCGTAAATCTGATAATCCATCTATTACTCGAGACGTATCGGGTGAAGGTGTTCAACAAGCATTATTAAAACTGATTGAAGGAACGATTGCTTCAGTACCGCCTCAAGGTGGTCGTAAGCATCCTCAACAAGAGTTTTTACAAGTAGACACATCTAAGATCTTATTTATCTGTGGTGGTGCATTTTCTGGCTTGGACAAAGTGATTGAAATGCGTACTAACACTAACAGTGGTATTGGTTTTACAGCGGAAGTTAAAGGTGAAGCTGAAAAAGCCACTTTATCTGAAGTCTTCGCTAAAGTTGAGCCTCAAGATTTGGTTAAATTCGGTCTTATCCCTGAGTTTATCGGTCGTTTACCTGTGACAGCGACATTAACAGAACTTGATGAAACTGCATTAATTCAGATCTTAACAGAACCGAAAAATGCACTGACTAAACAGTATTCAGCACTATTCGATTTAGAAGGTGTTGACTTAGAGTTCCGTGAAGATGCACTTACTGCAATTGCAAAAAAAGCGATGTCTCGAAATACCGGCGCACGTGGTTTACGTTCAATTGTAGAAGCCATCTTACTGGATACTATGTATGATCTACCTTCAGTTGATAATGTGAGTAAAGTTGTGATTGATGAATCGGTAATTAATGCTGAATCAACACCAATTTTGATTTATGAAAATACTGAGAACAAGGCTGTATCAGCAGACTAGTGTTAGATTTTTAAACATTTAATAGTAAAAAGGGGCGCAATGCCCCTTTTTTTATATTATTTTTGATATTTTAAGCACTTAGCATTGATTGTTGAGTAATAATCCCTATATATTCAATATTAGCCCTTAGTCCAGTTTTATAAGTGAGGACAAGATGAGTTTTGAGCGTACGGAACGTGTAGATATACCTGTATTGCCATTGCGTGATGTTGTGGTTTATCCCCACATGGTAATCCCTTTGTTTATTGGCCGAGAAAAGTCAATTCGTTGTCTTGAAGCCGCAATGGATACAGATAAACAAATATTTTTAGTTGCACAAAAAGATGCAGCTCAAGATGATCCCCAAGTTGACGATCTACATAGCGTGGGTACAGTCGCTAATATTTTACAAATGTTGAAATTGCCTGATGGCACGGTCAAAGTATTGGTCGAAGGCACACAAAGAGCAAAATTAAATAGCTTGAGTGATAGCAATGATTATTTTCAAGCAGAGATTGAATATATTATTTCTGAATCAGTATCTGATGAAGAAGAAGATGTACTCATTCGATCGGCAATTGGCCAGTTTGAAGGTTATATAAAACTAAATAAAAAGATCCCAGCTGAAGTTTTAACCTCAGTAGCGGCGATCGACGAAGCTGCGCGTCTTGCAGATACAATGGCTGCCCATATGCCATTAAAATTAGAAGACAAGCAAGTGGTGTTAGAACTGAGTAACGTTGCAGAACGTCTTGAGTTCCTAATGGCACAAATGGAATCTGAAATCGACCTCTTACACGTAGAAAAGAAAATTCGTACACGTGTTAAAAAACAGATGGAAAAAAGCCAGCGCGAATACTATTTGAATGAGCAAATGAAAGCGATTCAAAAAGAGCTTGGCGAGTCTGAAGATGGTGTTGATGAATTTGAACAATTGGCTGAAAAGATTGAGCAAGCACACATGCCTGCTGAACCGAAAAATAAGACCATCGCTGAGTTAAATAAATTAAAAATGATGTCACCTATGTCTGCAGAAGCCACTGTAGTGCGTAGTTATATCGATTGGATGATTTCAGTTCCTTGGAAGAAACGTTCAAAAGTTAAAAAAGACATTGCGAAGGCTCTAGAAGTACTGGATGCAGACCATTATGGTTTGGATAAAGTAAAAGAACGTATTCTAGAATATCTAGCGGTGCAAAGCCGAGTGAATAAACTTAAAGGTCCAATCCTTTGTCTTGTTGGTCCTCCTGGTGTGGGTAAAACCTCGTTAGGTCAGTCTATTGCGAAAGCAACAGGACGTAAATATGTGCGTATGGCACTGGGTGGCGTACGTGATGAAGCGGAAATTCGTGGACATCGCCGTACTTATATTGGCTCTATGCCAGGTAAAATCATCCAGAAAATGGCGAAAGTTGAAGTGCGTAATCCACTCTTCTTGTTAGATGAAATCGACAAGATGGCGTCGGATATGCGTGGTGATCCGGCATCGGCATTATTGGAAGTTTTAGATCCAGAACAAAATACAACGTTTAATGATCACTATCTAGAGGTTGATTACGATCTGTCTGATGTGATGTTTGTTGCGACATCTAATTCGATGAACATTCCAGGTCCACTACTCGACCGTATGGAAGTGATCCGTTTATCGGGTTATACCGAAGATGAAAAACTCAATATTGCTAAACGGCATTTACTGGACAAGCAAATTGAGCGTAATGGTTTAAAACAAAAAGAAATTAGCATTGACGATAGCGCGATAATGGGCATTATCCGTTATTACACTCGCGAAGCGGGCGTGCGTTCACTTGAGCGTGAAATTTCAAAACTATGCCGTAAAGCAGTGAAGCAAATATTGCTGAACAAATCACTTAAGTCAGTGACGATCAATCAAGATAATTTATCTGAATATTTAGGTGTACAAGTCTTTGATTTTGGTAAAGCTGAAGGTGAAAGTCGTGTCGGTCAAGTAACAGGTCTGGCGTGGACAGAAGTTGGTGGTGAGTTATTGACTATCGAAACTACATCTGTTCCAGGTAAAGGCAAGCTGAACTACACCGGATCATTAGGTGAAGTGATGCAAGAATCTATTCAAGCGGCGATGACGGTTGTTCGCTCTCGAGCGGATAAGTTACGTATCAATGGCGACTTTTATGAAAAACGTGACATTCATGTGCATGTGCCTGAAGGGGCGACACCAAAAGATGGTCCAAGTGCGGGTATTGCTATGTGCACAGCGCTGGTGTCTAGCTTAACGGGTAATCCTGTCCGTGCCAACGTTGCAATGACCGGTGAGATCACGTTAAGAGGTGAAGTATTACCCATTGGCGGCTTGAAAGAGAAACTACTCGCTGCACATCGTGGTGGGATTAAGTGTGTCTTGATTCCAAAAGACAATGAACGTGATTTAGAAGAGATCCCTGCCAATGTAATTGGTGATCTTGAGATTCATCCTGTTCGTTGGATTGAGGAAGTACTAGAGCTTGCGCTAGAGAATAGTCCCGCTGGTTTTGAAGTAGTAACAAAATAGTGTGATTGCTTTAGATTAGAGTGTCTACCCAGACTTGAATAGTCACTCTAATCTTGTTATAAACGCAATTGAAGTTAGTCCTGTTTATGTTCGATTATTTATATAAATAACCAAGATTAGGGGAAGAAAGTGAATAAAGCTCAACTGATAGATTGTGTTGCCGCTAAAGCTGATATTTCTAAAGCCGCTGCTGGCCGTGCTATTGATGCAATGATTGAATCTATAACAGAAACACTCGTAACAGAAGAGTCTGTTACGTTAGTGGGTTTTGGTACTTTTAGTGTACGAGATCGTGCGGCACGTACTGGCCGTAATCCACAAACCGGCGCAGAAATCCAAATAGCAGCATCTAAGCTTCCAGCATTTAAAGCCGGAAAATTATTAAAAGATGCATTGAAGTCTTAAGCTATTGGTTTTAATTTTTGAGTAAGGGCGCACCATGAGGTGCGTTTTTATTGTTATTTACTGTATTGCAGTTTAGAGAATACAATTATGTTAGAAAAGTTTCGCGAAGGTTCACAAGGACCG
Organism: Moritella sp.; assembly: GCF_013215705.1. Taxonomy (GTDB): domain Bacteria; phylum Pseudomonadota; class Gammaproteobacteria; order Enterobacterales; family Moritellaceae; genus Moritella. The sequence continues at coordinate 53,012 of NZ_JABSQR010000005.1, forward strand.
GGTGCTAAGATTATTTTAGGCGCAGTGATCGTTACGTTTGCCCTTGCTGGTGTAAGTAGTTATCTAGGTGGTGGTGGTTATCAATCCGCTGCGACAGTGAATGGCGTCGATATTTCAAGACAAGCACTTGAAAATCAAGTTAGAACTGATCGTTCTCGCTTAGAGGCTCAACAAGGTGAATCATTTGCCGTGCGTTGGGAACAACCAGAATTTCAAAATCAAGTACGTCAACAGTCATTAAATACGTTAATTTCGCAAAATTTATTACAGAAAATGACAAATGATTTAGCGTTAAGCATTGGTGATGAGAAGATCCGCGGTTATATTTTTGCAATGCAAGAATTTCAAACGGATGGTGTTTTTAATGATGAGCGTTACATCAGTTTGTTACGCCAAAATAGCATGACACCAGCACAATTTGTTGAACGTCTACGCGTTGATTTTGCCCAACAACAATTGACGGATGCATTAGTAAACTCTGAATTTAGTTTACCAAATGAAGTGAAGCAATTGGCGGCATTACAAAATCAACAACGTGAACTAAGCCAACTTATCGTCCCAGCAAATAAATTTGCAGCTGATATTGTGGTAACGGATGCTGAAGTTAATAGCTACTATGAAGACAGCAAAGCTTTCTTTCAAACGCCGCAACAAGCGTCTGTGGACTATATCTTAGTTGATATGAAGAACATCAGTGCAGGTATTGAATTAGACGCGGATGCGGCTGAACATTACTATAACGAACACTTATCATCTTATGCTCAAGAAGATAAGCGTAAAGTGGCGCATATCCTTGTTGCATTCAATGATGATGAATCTGCTGCACAAGAAAAAGCACAAGGCTTATTGGCACAAATTCAATCCGGCGCAGATTTTGCTGAATTAGCGAAATCATCATCTGATGATACGTTTAGCGGCGAAAATGGCGGTGAACTGGATTGGTTAGAAAAAGATATTATGGATCCGGCATTCGAAGCGGCTGCATTCGCACTGAACAATAACGGTGACGTAACGACTGAACTAGTACGCAGTGATTTTGGTTTCCATATTATTAAACTATTAGCGGTTGAACCGGGTAAAGTACAAGCATTTGCAGACGTTAAAACCACAATTGAAACACGTTTGAAGAATGAACAAGCCGTTTTCCATTTTGATGAGTTAGCTGAAACATTAGCAGAGCAAGCATTTGAAGTACCTGATTCACTGGATGTTGCATCGGAAGAAACAGGTTTAACAATTGTGTCTACAGAGCTATTTTATGCGAATGCGATCCCTGCACCCTTGAATGATCCAAGAGTTGCGGCCATATTGTTCGATCAAGACTTTATTGCCGAAGCGCTAAACTCTGAAATCATTAACATATCTGATGAGCAAAGTATTGTGGTTCGTATTAATGAATACAAACCACAAACGACGAAAGCATTAGCAGAGGTTAATGATGAAATCGTTGCACGCTTAACAGCAACCAAAGCAGAGCAAAAAGCGTTAAGCTTCATGACCTCTGTATCAGCGAAAATTAATGCGGGTGAAAGTGTTGTTGCTGAACTAGCAAGTGTTGATGCAAGCTTTACTGCACCAGAATGGTTAAGTCGCTTTGATTATTCAAAAGCAGACTTTAAAGTATTGAGAAAGTTATTCTCAATGCCAAAGCCGGCGACAGAGCAAGCAAGTATCACAACTGAAACATCACTTAACGGCGATGTGACATTGCTTAAATTCTCGTCTGTTCGTGATGCTAAAATCACTGCTGAAGAAGCGGCTCGTTTAGCGGATACACTAAAAAATATTAATGCTCAAGCAGACTATGATATGTTGATACAAACGCTGATCAAAGCTGCTGATGTCTCTTACCCTGTAGTAGACGCCGCAGAGTAAACATAACTAGCGTGATTTATTTAGTTCCTTCCAGAGCATTCACTAAGTAATTTGAAAGGGTCTCGATGTGATTTTATATTGCATCGAGACTTTTTGTTATTAGAAGTGGTGGTTATGATCAAATACATTCTTATCTTTATTATGATTATTACCCTCTCGCTTGCTGGAGGGTGGTCTTTGTTACCAACAGAGAACCCGATCTTAGGTGAATGGGTCTCGACCGATGAAATATACGCCAAGCCCGAACGATTAGTTTTTACCGAATTCGGTATGTTTAAAGCTGGTAGTCATGTGCCCGCTGATTTTGACATTTCCCGTAAAAAAGTGACTGTGACGACGAATACGGCAACGACTGAATATTTAATGGTGAGCGAAAATATGATGAAGCAGCGTGTGCCACGTCAAAAATGGCGTTTTTTCTTACGCGTAGATGCTGTGGAAAACATAAAAGCGGCGCTAGATAAGAGTGAGGTTAGTCGCTACAAGTAAAATTAATAACGATTAGCGGTGAGCATGATTTAGCGTAATAACAATCATCGACGGTGTTTTTTCATCGCATATTGATTCGATAATATTTGTCCGCACAATGCCGCTGTTGGTTGAGAAAATAGCTGTTCGGTACGACCTTGCTCGATACATTCCCCTTGATGCATAACAATCAGTTTATCACTTATATGCTTTACTAAGCCCATATTATGGGTAACAACGATATAGGAGATACCAATTGTTTTTTGTAGATCTAACATCAAGTTAATCATCTGTGAGCGCAATGAAATATCCAGTGTTGATAGTGTATCATCAGCAATAATAATTTTTGGATTTAAAATAAGGGCTCTGGCCAGTGCAATGCGTTGTTTTTGTCCACTTGATAACATCGGGGGATAGAAGGTCGCATATTCAGGTAACAAGCCAACCAAACGTAATGTTTCGGTGATCTTCTCTGCCCGTTTGGTTACGGACATATCGGTATTTAATTGCAATGGTGCATCCAAAATTTGGCCTACACTCGTACGGGGATTGAGTGACGTTTCAGGATCTTGAAACACCATTCTGATCGAACGACAACGTAAATCAGTATTACTGTCATCGAGTTTACAGCCATCAATATACATATTACCCGTTGTCGGTTTTATAACACCGGCAAGTAATCGTGCCAGAGTTGACTTACCCGAACCTGTTTCACCAATGATCGCGAGTGTTTCTGATCGATTTAAACTAAATGAAATATCATGGACCGCAACGACTTCTTGGCGTTTAAAAAATCCAGTTGGATTGATAAAAGTCTTGCCCAATTTTTCTACACGAAATAAAGGCTGCACGCGCGTTGTCGCAGCGATGTCGATTATTTTTTCTGACATTTCTTACCTTTTAATTCATCTGCATTTAACGGAAAGTGGCAACTAAACATATGGCCTTTTATTTTTTGCATTGGTGGTGTGATAACGCAGTTTTTTTGGGCGTTAGGACAGCGAGGCCCCAGTCGGCAACCAATGGGCAAATGATGTAAGAGCGGAACCTGCCCAGCCAAGGTATTTAACCGTCCTTTATGTGGCACTTGGCTAAAATCGGGATTAGCCCGTAATAATGCCGCAGTATAAGGATGGTGGGTATGATTAAACACTTGCTCTATCGTGCCACTTTCAACCATCTGTCCACAGTACATCACGGTTATATTATCTGCTAATAAACTCACTGTTTCTAAATCGTGGCTAATAAGAAGAATCGTGGTGTGGGATAACTTATTTAGTTTATCGAGTAAACGTAAAATTTGATTCTGCGTTTTAGGCTCCATTGCTGTTGTCGGCTCATCAGCAATCAATAGGCGAGGTTTTTTCGCAATGGCCATCGCTATCATCACTTTTTGACAAAGCCCTTCAGAGAGCTCAAAAGGGTAGCTATTCATCACCTTTTTATGATCTTTTACACCGACTTTATGCAGTAGGGCAATGGCTTGTTTTTTACGCCAGTTAAAGCGCTGCCAAAAATGGCCGATAAATTGATCACACGGAATGGCCTCTGCAAGCTGATGACCCGCTTTTTCTGATGGGTCTAAATGTGCGGCTGCATCTTGAAAGATCATGCCTATTTCTTTACCCATGACCCTACGGCGTTGTACTGAGGTTAAATTAAGTAAATCAATATCACCGAGCCGTAAGCGGTCTGCTCGAACACGCCAGTTATCTTTGGTAATGCCCATAATTGCTTTTGCAACAAGACTTTTTCCGGAACCTGATTCACCTACCAGTCCACGTATTTCACCATCACTCAGGGTTAGATTAAATTTATCAACCGCTTTTAAAGTACCTTGCGGTGTGATGATTTCAATGGTGAGATTTCGAATATCGAGTAGTGCCATTAATCAATTCCTGCAATCACAGATTGTCTTAAACTTTCGCCAACGATATTAACAATGAAGATCGTCACTAAAATAGCTAATCCAGGTAGTACGACAGTCCAAGGTGCAATAAATACCAGATCGGTTGCACCTGATAACATCGTGCCCCACTCAGAAAGGGGACGCTGTGCACCTAAGCCCAAAAATCCTAATGCACTTATATCAATTATAGCTGATGAGATCGCGCGAGTAAGTAAGTTAACCAGTGTTTCAATGATATTGGGGAATACCCCATACCGAATAATACGGTAGTGATTGGCCCCATCGAGTTTGAGCGCTACGATGTACTCTTTTTGCAGTTCTTGGTAAACCGACAGATATACCCCACGAATAAATTGTGGAATCGAAGCCAATAAAATAGCGAACAAACTGTGGTCCAACCCAGGCCCAAGCACTGAAATAAAGATGATCGCTAATAATAGCGACGGGATCGATAACGCCGTATCCATAATATGATGCAAGGTACTTGATAATAGGCCTCGGCTGATCGCAGCGGTAATACCAATTGTTGTCCCTATAACCAAGGCGATAAAGCTAATGATTAGCGCGTTGCCAAAGGTTAAGCGCAAACCATATAATAATCGAGACAGCACATCTCGGCCTAAATCATCGGTACCAAAGAAGTAATCAACGGTACCTTGATCATCCCATGACGGTGGTTGCAACAATAAATGCGCTTGTCGTATATCAGGCTCATGAGGGGCGATTAAAGGTGCAAAAACCATTAAGAAAAGCAATAACCCAAGCGCCCATAATGCGGCCATCGCAATTTGCTGTGATGAATAATGCTTCCAGGTTTGCTCTGTCGGTGACAGAATGTGTTCATCCGCAAAGATATTAATGTTGGGCATAAAGTTCTTTCCTGCGAATTGGATGAATGACCACCGTTAATATTTCGGTTAATACATTTGCTGTGACCACAAAAATTGCCACAGTTAACATACCACCTTGGATGGCTGCATAGTCTTGTTGATAAATACTGTTAATCAACCAACGGCCAATACCCGGCCATGAGAACACTGCTTCAGTGACCATTGCCGTGGTTAATACCGTACTAAATTGCAGGCCGAGGTGCGGGATCATGTTGGGAATGGCATTACGCAGCACGTGGCGCATAATAATTTCGGTTTTACTTAAGCCCTTACTGGCTGCTGCTTTAATGTATTTTTGCTTCATAACATCACTGACGTGATTACGCATTTGACGAATAACTTCGGTGGTCGGTACCGTCGCTAAGACAATTGTAGGCAGCAATAAGTGTTTAAGTGCATCGTAAAATGCTTCTTGGCTATGTGGGTTATCTGAAATAAGGGTATCGATAAGCATAAAGCCGGTAACTGAATCAATCTCATAGAGTAAATTCAGTCGGCCTGTTACCGGCAGCCAATCCCAGTTAAGCGCGAAGTACATCATCACTAATGATGCTAACCAGAACACGGGAATTGAAAAGATAAACAGCGAGATGCCCATAATGGTGCTATCAAGTGAACTGCCTCGTCGCATACCAGCAATTGTACCAATAGGCACGCCAATCGTAATTGATAGAATGAAGGCACTGAAACACAGTTCTAATGTGGCGGGAAATACGGTTAATATCTCATCCATAACAGGCTGAGCTGTACCACTGGTAATGCCTAAATCACCTTGCGATATCGCCATCAAATAATCGAAATAATTACTGAATAAATTGCCATCTAAGGGCAAGTCACCAGGAATACGACTACGTAGATAAAAACCAATAACGGTTAATGCCATTACGGTAATGACCAGTAGATTAATCCGTCTTATTATATAAAAAAACATGTGTTATTGCCGTTCTGTATTAATGAAATTGATACCACCGAAAGCGGTTGTTTCAACGCCTTTTAAACCACTGGTATAAGCATGTAAGCGTAATGAATGTGCCAGTGGAATAAGGGGTAATTCTTGTTGGATAATTTCTTGGGCGCGATAATAGAGTGTTACACGTTCAATGTATTCTGTTTCAGTCACCGCTTGGTTAATCAAATCATCGAACTCTGAATTACACCAACGGGTATAATTAGAGCCGGTGTTAATCGCGTTGCAACTTAATTGGAAACGGAAGAAATTATCTGGATCATTATTATCTGCAACCCAACCCAAAAGGTAACTATCATATTCACCCTGTTGTAATTTCTTTTCCATGAGTTGCCACTCATATTCAATGATTTTTGCTTCGATACCGATTTGTGCTAACTCTGCTTGAATAAGCTCAGCCATTTTAACCGCATCCGGATTATAAACTTGAGATGATTTTAGTGCCAAGATATTCATCTTAAAACCATTTGGATAACCAGCTTCAGTGATTAATTGACGTGCATAAGCAAGGTTGTATTTATAGCTTTTTAGGTATGGGTTATAAGCCCAAGATACCGGCGGTAATATCGACTTAGCATTGACACCTGTATTGTAATAAACAGTTTGTAGTAAGGTTTCTTGGTTAATAGTATGGGCGAGCGCACGGCGAATCTTGGGATTGTCAAACGGCGGCTGCTCAGAATTAAATGCCCAATAAGCCACGTTTAACCCTGTTTCTACCGATATCTTAACCCTGTCGTGTTGACTGATCATTTCAACTTGGCTAGCTGCGGGATAAGCCATAATATCGCATTCTTGAGTCAGTAACTTCGCTAAGCGTGATGATGCATTTGGGGTGATATCAAAAATCAATTGTTCGATCTTGGCATTGTCTCCCCAATAATCATCGTGTCTTAGATAGCGAATAAAATTATCAGTGCGATATTCTTTAAATTTAAATGGACCGGTGCCAATCGGCAGGTTATCTATATCAGCTTGTTTGTTTAACGCAATTAAGGTGTTGCCATATTCAGCAGATAAAATAACACTAAAATCGCTGGCTAAATTGGCAATAAATGAAGAATCAGGTAATACCAGCTTAAATTCAATCGTGTAATCATCAATCTTTACCAGTGATTGGATCTGCTGATCGAGTTCAATACCCTCAAAAAAAGGATAACCATTAGCTGAGACGTCATGATAAGGATGTTTATTATCTAATATTCGTGCAAAGCTGAAAATGACATCATCGGCATTAAACGGTCGTGTTGGGGTAAAATAATCAGTTTGATGAAAACGAACGTTTTTCCGTAAAAAAAAGCGGTAAGAGAGGCGATCTTCAGATATTTCCCAATTGATGGCTAATCCAGCTTTGAATTGCTGAGTATTTGGATCAGTAAAGAGCAGACGATTGTATAGCTGGCTCGTCGTTGCATCAAGGGTCACATTGGATGTGGCAGTTTGCGGGTTAAATGAACTGGGGCTTCCCTCTGTGCAATAAGCCAGACCGTTCTGTTTAATTTGGGTTTGCTCACCACACGCTGTTAACAACAAGAGTATGGTTAGAGGCTGTATATATTTAATCAAATTTAGAATATGCATATTGTTTTATCACGATTACTCACCTTGCTAATTTATCATTAAGACAATGTTCAACCAAGCTAATCTGCGTATTTTACACCATAATAGTTAAATTTATTGATATATGAGATAAAAGTCGATTCATATCAGCCTGTTTTTCTGCAACAGGGTATTATTTAGCAAAATTATCAGGCGATGATTAGCAGCATCTATTTCGCTTGTCATAATATGGTCTGATACATTTTTAGTGGCGTTGATACAGCCGTTTACATGCTATTATAGGCGCATAGTATTTTATGGTGGTACAGTAATGCGTTTGGAATTAGTTTGTGAAGATAGAGTGGGTATTAGTCGAGAGATCCTTGATTGTTTTTTAACGCAAGATATTAATTTATCGGCGATTGAGATCCAACAACCTGACCGGATATTTATTAAATCACCGAACCTAGAGTTTTCTGACTTGCAGGCGTTGATGGCGAATCTTCGCCGCATTAGCGGCGTGTGTGATGTTAAAACAGTCAGCTATTTACCTTCTGAACTTGAGCATCAAGAAATACAAACCTTGATGACTAACTTACCTGATATTGTATTTTCGGTTGATGTAAAAGGTTTAGTGTCTTTGGTTAATACACCTGCATTGACTGCGCTTGGACTTTTGGAGTCGCAAGTGAAAGGGCATTGTATCAGCAATTTTGTCAAAGGATTTTCAATTTCTAAGTGGCTAGAATCAGAGGAAGTCTGCGCGCAAACACAAAAGCTCACCTTACTAGATGAAGATTTTTTTGGTGATATTCTGCCCCTCAGTATTAGCAGTGATGTTAATCAAGTGACGTTGTCCAAAGCCGCCGTCAGCGTAAAACCACACGAACTCGTTGGCGCAGTGATCATACTTAAATCGGTTGACCGTATTGGTAAACAGTTTAACTTCTTACGTACTTTCCAGTTTGCGGCATTTGATGAGATTCTCGCCAAAAGCGATAAAATGAATAAGTTAATCAATACCGCTAAAAAGTTTGCCATACTCGATGCGCCGTTAATGATTTTAGGTGAGACTGGTGCGGGTAAAGAATTGATAGCTAAAGCCTGTCACCAAGCAAGTGGGCGCTCACAACATCAGTTTTTAGCACTAAACTGTGCCGCGGTACCTGATGCTGTCGCTGAATCTGAATTGTTTGGTGTTGTTACTGATGACGGCGAAACTAAGCGTGGCATTTTTGAACTCGCCAATGAAGGTTCAGTACTGTTGGATGAAATTGGTGATATGTCACCGTACTTGCAAACCAAATTTTTACGTTTATTGGAAACCGGTTGCTTCCGACGCGTAGGTGATGAGCAAGAAGTACGGGTTGATGTGCGTATTATTTGTACCACTCAAAATGATCTAGCTAAGTTGATCAGTGAAGGTAAATTCCGCCAAGATTTATATTATCGCTTAAATGTTTTATCGATGACTGTGCCTGCGCTACGTGATCGTAAAGAAGATATTATTCCGCTTTGCCATTCGTTCTGCAGTGTATTTAGTCATGAATTACAACGTACCAAACCTCAGTTAAGTCGTAATGTATTAGAGTTATTACAATCTTATCCTTGGCCGGGTAACGTACGTGAATTGCGTAATGTGTTATATCATGCGTTGTCCTTGTTAGAAGGGGATGTATTAAATCCGTGTGACTTGAACTTATCAGCAACAACGACTGAAACTTATGATGAAGCCTTGTTTGATGGGTCATTGGATGAAGCCTGTAAACGTTTTGAAAAATTATTATTACAGCGTTTATACCCGTCTTATCCAAGTACACGACAATTAGCGAAGCGCTTAGGTGTATCGCATACTGCCATTGCCAACAAGTTACGCGATTATAAAATCACTAAAAAATAGAAATTAGTCGCTCGCGTATTTATAAGCTAATAACGTATTTATAGACTAGATTTTATAGATCAATATAGTCATGGTTTTATAGGTTAAAGTCATTATAGCTCGCATCTCGCTTGTGCGAGCTACTGCTGAAGGGAGTCTGTTTTGATGAACGTTTTTTTCACATTTTTTTACACTATCGTATTAAGTATAGGAACTTATGCCATGACCGCATCTGCTGCACAGGCTGAGTTATACCCTTTTCAAGCGCAATACTCGATGTATTACAAAGATGTAAAATTTGGTCATTGTGAACGTTCATTGCGCCGTTTAAATAATTTTGAATATAAATTAACCAGTACAGCATCAGTATTACTGGGTTCAGGCAGCTATGAAAATAACTCTTGGTTTAAATTACAAAATGGTCTGCTAACTGCGCAGCGTTATAAGCATGAAACAACGGTTATCGGTTTTAGTTCAGTGTCATCTGGTATCTTTGATGAACAGGGCGATATTGTGATGGATTATGATGACAATCAGGTGAAATTAAAGCTGCAATCGCATGTGATAGATATTGGTGCAATGACTATTTTGCTGCAAAATGATCTTAAATTAGGTAAACAAGCGTTCAATTACCAATGGGTATTTGAAGATAAAGTCGAAGCCATTGAGTTTGAATATCTAACCGAAGAATCGATCAATACCATATTTGGTGACATGCAAGCGGTTAAACTCAAGCAAGTAACCAAGAAGAACCGCATTTCTTATTTCTGGTTTATTCCCAAACTGGATTATCAACTGGCTAAAATTGAAGTATATAAAAAAGGTAAACGTTGGGGTTATTTAACATTATCGGATCTGTCTTTCCAATAACCTTTATCACTTGTTTACCCTCGCCAGGCTAACCGTTACACTGCTGATATTCAGTTGCCATCAGATAGATATAAAATGACCAAGCCAATCATGATCATGGGGTGTACTAGCGACGCTGGTAAAAGTTTCGTTGTTGCGGGTTTATGCCGTATGTTTGCTAACCGAGGTGTTCATGTCGCGCCATTTAAAGCTCAGAACATGAGTAATAATGCTGCGGTTACCGCCAACGGTGAAGAGATTGGTCGAGCCCAATATTTACAAGCCATTGCCGCTAAAGTCACCCCTGATGTGCGGATGAACCCGGTATTATTAAAACCAAGTGCGGATACCCAAAGCCAACTTATTTTGAATGGTAAACCAGCGCCGGAGTTGAGTGAGATACCGTGGATGGAGCGTAAAGCTTATTTGTTTACGCACGTTGAAAAAGCGCTCGCAGATTTACAGCAAGAATACCAACAAATCATTATTGAGGGCGCCGGTAGTCCCGCTGAAGTGAATCTACGTGCGGGTGATATTGTCAATATGAGTGTTGCACTGGCTTGTAATGCGGATGTCTATTTGGTTGCTGATATTGATAAGGGGGGTGCATTTGCTCATCTACTCGGCACATTTATGTGCCTTGCCAAAGAAGAACAGCAACTGATTAAAGGTTTTGTATTAAACAAATTTCGTGGTGATCCGCTGTTACTCGGTAATGCGATGGATTGGTTAGCAGATAAAACCGGCGTGCCGACCGTCGCTAATATTCATTACTTTCCGCATCGTTTACCTGAAGAAGATACCTTACATCATCGTGCTGTCTATCAACGTGGGCACATCAATATCGCCTTAATCGCTTATCCGTATGCGGCGAATATGGATGAATTTGATAATCTTATTCATCAAGATAATGTCAGTGTTGTACCGTTACGTGATGGCCAATCCTTGGTCGATTTTGATGCCATTATATTACCAGGCAGCAAGAATACAGCCGCAAGTTTATTGCATCTACGTGAGTCTGGACTCGCCAATGAAATCAGCAAGGCTGCGCAGCGTGGTCAGCCAATTTTAGGTATTTGTGGTGGCATGCAATTATTGGGCGAACATATTCTTGATCCGCATCATATTGAAAGTGGCGATGAACAAGGCTTAGGACTGTTGCCTATTATCACTGCACATGCCCAGACTAAAACCACACGACAACGTGAAATTGACTGGCAGGGCTTTAAACTGTCAGGTTATGAAATTCATCACGGCCACACCAAGATGAGCTTGAAGGGTGACGCGCAAACGACTACTTGCAAAAGTTTTATTGAGACAGATTTAGGCTGGCAACAGGGTAATGTCTACGGCTGTTATTTACATGGGTTATTTAATAATAAAGGTTTTATTAATCAGTTTTTAACGAATTTAGGCTGGGAGGGTGACGCCGATGATCACGCGGTTAGTTTGGATGCTGAGCTAAACCGTGTCGCGGATATGTTCGAGAAATTGGATTGGTTATAAAACGCAGGATTTAGAGCGGATAAAACCAGTTGCTTAACAATAGCAAGCAGGTAATTGGGATTACCTGCTTGCTTATACAATGGTTAAACCTGTCAATATTCAGAATAATGGCCTATTAAGGCGCGAGGCGATCAACGCGCCAATTATCACCTTCTTTTACATAACTAAAGCGATCATGTAAGCGATCTGCTTTACCTTGCCAAAACTCAATACTGGTTGGTTTTACCACATAGCCGCCCCAAAATTCAGGTAATGGCACTTCTTTATTCGCAAATTTGTCGGTGAACTGCTTAACTTGTTGTTCTAGGATTTTGCGAGAGGTGATCACTGCACTTTGTTCTGATGCCCATGCACCGATTCGGCTACCACGTCCACGAGACTGGAAGTAGGTATTAGAATCTTCGGCTGAGAGTTTTTCGACTACACCTTGAATACGCACTTGACGCTGTAAAATATTCCAGTGGAATGTTAACGCGATATGTGGATTCTGTGCTAACTCTTGGCCTTTTCTACTGTCGTAATTAGTAAAGAAAACAAAACCTTCTTTGCTTAACTCTTTCAGTAGTACCACACGACAAGAAGGGTAACCATGGGCATCAACAGTCGACACTGTCATGGATTCTGGTAAGACGATGCCGCAGTCTTGCGCCGCTTTAAACCAATTCTGGAACTGATCAAACGGATCAACACTGGGATCAAGGTCGGGCAAGTCGATTAATACGCCTTGCCCCAGGGTAAATGCACAACGGATCTTAGTTAATAAAGACATTGCTCAGCCTTATGCGTATAGCCCTAAGTTTTCTTTTGCGAATTGTTCAAATTCAGTACAACCACCCACGTGTTTCTCATCGATAAAGATTTGTGGAACGGTGTTAACTGGTACGCCTGCAGATTTTTCTAGGTCAGCTTTGCTGATACCTTCTGCAAGCATATCGATGTAATTAAAATCAAAATCTTCATGCTCAGCTTTTAATGTTTCTGCAATTTGTTTTGCACGAACACAGTAAGGGCAACCAGGACGACCAAAGATAACTGTAAACATAATATAAATACTCCGCGTAAATAAAATTGGTTAGCACTATATACGTACTTTAGTGTCAGTACCAGTTGCTAGTGAGTTAGTGCGTACATAATATGTTTTTCTGAAATAAAATGAAATTGTTTATTTAATAATAATTGATAGGAATTAACTATTGATGACGAATGTAACATTATCAGTATGACTTCTGTTAAGAAATGTAAATTTTCAGCGCCAAGTTCGAATAATTACAGAGATAAATAGCAATCAGGATTGGAATCAGTAATAATTATCGATTAACTTTTATAAATCAGCTTGAAACGACATATGAAATCATTAGAGTTTTATCAATCTACGATTACCAACTTAAAGCAACTGCCGATGTCGGCAGGGCATATTGATGTTTTATTTTCAGCGCGTGATTTTAAAGCAAAAATGTTAGACTTAATTGCTTCATCTTCGAAACGCATTTACCTTTCGACTTTATATCTTCAAGATGATGATGCAGGTAAAGAGATACTTAATGCGCTTTACCTGGCTCGGGTAAATAATCCAGGGTTAGTGATTAAAGTGTTCGTTGATTTTCATCGTGCACAGCGTGGACTTATTGGTCAGAAAGATCATGGCGGTAATGCCGAACTTTATAGAGAAATGCGCCAAAAATTAGGTGATAAAGTAACTATCTTAGGCGTACCGGTTAAAGGCAAAGAAGTGCTTGGGGTCTTGCATCTTAAAGGCTTTATCTTTGATGATAATGTGCTTTACAGTGGCGCGAGTATTAATGACATCTATCTACATCAAGCGGATAAATATCGTTGTGATCGTTATCATGTGCTTTACAACCCTGCGTTAGCGGATTCAATGACCGCGTATTTAGAAGATTACTTTGTTAGCCAGAGCGCAGTGACTCGACTTGATGAAGATGTGATCCCGTCAAGCAAAGCCTTGAAACAAGATATTCGTCAGTTCAAACAAACGTTACGCAGTGCACAATACCACTATATTAATACCACCCCAGAAAGTAACGAAGTTGGTATCACGCCTATTTCTGGTTTTGGTCGTCATGGCAACAAGTTAAATCAAACCATCACTAACTTATTACGTGCTGTAGAAAGCGAAATCACTATTTTTACCCCGTATTTTAATTTGCCGTTATCAATATCAAAAGATATTAAACGCCTGTTAAAACGTAATGTGAAAGTAACCTTGGTGATCGGGGATAAAACCGCAAACGATTTCTACATTCCACCGTCAGAACCGTTTAAGGTGATATCAGCACTGCCTTATATTTATGAAACGTACCTGTATAAATTTGTCAAAACTTGCCAGCCTTATATCGATAAAGGCTTGCTTAATGTGCGCTTATGGAACGATGAAGGCAATAGCTTCCATCTTAAAGGTTTATGCTGTGATTATAAGTATCACCTATTAACAGGTAATAACTTAAACCCTCGCGCATGGGGTTTAGATCTAGAGAATGGTATTCTAATTCATGATACTAAACAGTTATTAAAAGATACCCTGCAAGCAGAGCAAGAGCATGTGCTGAAAAACACCCGTCGCATTAAACACCTTTCTGATTTAGAAAGTATGGCGGACTATCCAGCACCAGTGCAGAAATTTATGCGCCGTATTAAAACTACACGCTTGGATATGTTACTCAAACGTATTCTATAATATAGCGATTCTTCACGCTTAATGATGATAACAAAGGCTTGTTACTGTTTCGGTAACAAGCCTTTGTCGTTTTAACGACCAGACCCTGCTTGCTATCCTGATAGCAAGTAAATTAGTTTCATTTTTAATAAAGACTATTGCTCTGTTCTAGCTTGCTGATTATACTCTGGTTAACTATCAAACAATTAAATTGGCCGTGATATAATGTTCGGATTTTTAAAACGATTTTTTTCTGACTCGGATGCTCAATTAGATGTTAAACCTGTCGACAATACACCGACTGTTGAACCCATCGATTACAATGGCTACCTTATCTTTGTGATGCCGAAGGAAGAGGCGGGTCAATACCGTGTCGCGGGTTTAATTGAAAAGCCGGTTGTAGGCGACGAAGAAGTTGATAATTTAAAGCACGAATTTATTCGTTCTGATGTTTGCATGAGCAAGCCGCAAGCGGAACAAATCACGTTACAAAAATGTAAGTTATTCATCGACCAAGTCGGCGATAACATGTTTAAGTAACTAAGGTTTTTTGACTCATTAACGCTGGAGTTCACTATGTTTTTTGCAAAAAATAAGTCAACCATGGTTAGCAAATTGGATGCGTTGCCTGATAACCCAACGGCAATCCCAGTTGATGCGTTACATTATGTGTCAGCCACTAATATGGTGCCGCCTTTTGTAGCCCAACATCAAGTATGTTATTTCGCGATGGGCTGCTTCTGGGGCGCTGAACGATTATTTTGGTCGGTACCGGGCGTCGTGACAACCGCGGTCGGTTATCAAGGTGGTTATACTGTGCATCCGCATTATCAACAAGTGTGCACGGGCCAAACTGGCCATACCGAGTCTGTGTTAGTGGTTTTCGATCCGGAAGTGATTAGCTATGCAGAACTCCTTATCTTGTTTTGGGAAAACCATCAATCAACCCAAGGTATGCGACAGGGTGCTGATCAAGGCACACAATACCGTTCTGCGTTGTACTGTACTTCTGCGCAACAATTATCTGAAGCAAAAGCTTCTGCTGTGCATTATCAGCAAGCATTAGTGGATGGCGGCAGTGATGACACCATTACCACTGAAATCGACTTGGCGGCACCATTTTATTATGCCGAGGCGGATCACCAGCAGTACCTTGCTAAAAATCCACAAGGCTATTGCGGCATAGGCGGCAGTGGCATCTGTTACCCTGGGAATTAATCATGCAAGCGAGAGATAGGCGAATTCTATTTATATTGGTGTTTACGGTTCTCGTTTTTATGTGGCAAAGCACGTTAATCGCTCCGCTCAAAATCTTAGTGGTATTTTTGCACGAGCTTAGCCATGCGCTGGCGACTTGGTTAACCGGTGGTAAGGTTGTGGAGTTTGTGGTCTCGGCCTATCAAAGTGGCCATGTTATCTCGGCGGGTGGCTCGCGGTTTATTATTCTTAGTGCAGGCTATTTGGGCTCGTTACTGTTTGGCTTGTTGTTTTATGCGGCCAGCAGTCGTCGTAAAACCACCGATATTAGCTTAGCGTTATTGGCCATCACCATGTTACTCGTGGCCGTTTTTTTTGGTGGTACCTTGTATACCATAGGTTTTTCCGCCGTCATCGCCTTGGTGATCATGGTGCTATTAAAGTACGCTAGTGCGGGTATCAAGCAAACCGTGTTATTAGTGTTTGCCAGTGCCAGCATGATTTATGTACCTATCGATATTTGGCAAGATACCATCATTCATAGCGGATCCTTATCTGATGCGCGTATGTTAGCCAATGAAATGGGCGGAGCTACCTTTATGTGGGGCGGTCTGTGGTTTGTCGCTAGTTTGTATTTTATTTATTTAACGCTACGTAAATCGTGATTAAAGATCGCCGTTAATACCTTAATATCGATACCGACATGAGTATTGCTATCGGTATTAATCGATGTATTGTCAGTGACTTCAACGTTGCTGATAATACTGATGTCAAACGCTTGCTCGAACGCTTCATAACAACCCGAGAGTACATGCAATTGCAGGCAATGCTCAAAGACGTTATCACGCAGTAATTTGGCGATAGGTTGTTTAATTGCTTTGGCTAGCGCTTCTTTTAACGTCCATATTCGATACAACGCCTTGGCGTGCACAGCTTTAATCATCTCTTCGGTAACCGCGTCAGCTTGGGCCATGCAGGCGCGTAATTCTTCACTATGATAGTAATGCTTGGCGACTTTTTCGAGCGAACGCTTGGTCGAGATCCATTCTAAATCCACACCCAGTTGCATTGGTTTTATTGTTAGTGCTTGCATCGCAGCATGCTTTACCGGTACGAGGGCAACCAGCACTTGGCCATGAGAGTGAGAAATACAACAGTGTAGCGCGATAACCTTGTCATGCTGATATACCTTTAAGCAAGCATCCTTATCATCGAACAGCACAGTCAGTGAATCAAAATCATAGCCTAAACATTGGCTCGCATAGGTTTTAATGATAACGCGACTCGCGAGGTATTCTTGCTTTGCTTGTTGCTGTTTACGTTTTGCAAATACGGCCTGTTCTTGTGGGTGTAAATACTGCGCAGCCAGTGCGGTGATCTGTTCGCTATCAATGTTGTTACTGTTAAACAAGTAAATATCAATACCGGCATCTGCACTGACTGGAAAGTCGTTATGCGAGCTGAAGGTAAGTTGCTGACTGAAAAATGCGGCAGTGTGTGGCATTAAAGATGAGACCGTTATAGTGCTGTGGGCAGAAAGTATAACAATCTCTTGCGACTACTTCAGTAAACCTTGTAATTTTTTTGCTGGCGAATCAGCCATTCAGGCGTTGTTGTTGTTGTTGTCATTCCCTCTGGTTTTAAAGAGGGGTGGGATACCATCATTTTATTAATGGTTAATTCTTGTTGTTGTTCGATGTCGATAAATAATATGGTTTTGCCATTTTCGAGGGATTGTTTGAATGCTTGGCTATTAATATTAGGTAGCTGAATACCCATGTGCTCACCTTCCCAAGTGCAAAAAACCAGTACCACCAAGGCGAACATAATAATCGGCATGCCACCCAGAGGGCTATTATACCAGCCTTGAAAATAAGTCAGTAATAAGATGGTGACCGCCAGCACAATACCAATCGCTGCGCCGATATCACCACTCTTAATTAAGCCTTTCTTCAGCGCGTTATCTACCTCGTATACATGATGATGTCCTAAGGGTTTAACATAGTAACCACCTTATTACTATAGTTGAAAACAGCTATATCAGAAGAAACTTATAACCTAATGAGGCCATCAGTAACATCAAGGACACGGATAATGTTTTACGCACAAAGTCAGGGCCAAATTTCATTGCCGATGTACTACCTAGGTGATTACCAATCAGGTTCATCACCACTAAAGGCAGGGCCAACATGTACAGTAATTTCCCTGCCAGCATAAATGCAATTAGCGCACCGATATTTGACGAAAAGTTGAATAGCTTAGAGGTTGCCGATGCTGACACTAAATCAAACTTTAACAAGTAGTGCAGCACTAAGATCAAGAAGCTGCCGGTACCTGGACCAAAGAAGCCATCATAAAAACCAATCACGAACACCGCCAGTGGCACGCCAAAATAGATGACCTTGGTATTAACAGCCTGTTCACTGTGCTGGTTATCTTGCTTGGGAATAAAAGAGACAAGGATACCGATGGGCAACATGCCAAGGATTATTTTACCGACAGTATCAGGATCAAAGTACAGGATCGATTCAGCACCTATGTAGGCACCCATTAATCCAGCGGGGATCCCGGATGCCACCGCAGTCCAAATAACCTTTTTGTTTTTGACAAAATTGCGTATCGCTGCAATTGTGCCCAGTGTACTGACTATCTTTTCTTGCCCCAACGCGACCTGTGGAGGTAACCCTGCAAGTATAAAGGAGGGCACGAGTATTAAGCCGCCCCCGCCTGCGACACTGTCAATAAAGCCCGCTGCGAAAGCGGATGCCATTAACGCCAGTAGTATCCATAACGTGATATCTGCACCAAAAATTTCCATTTTAATATTCTCCTACGTTGTTATTTTTAGACTGATTTTATCGCGTTCGCTTTGATGAGAATTGAGGTGTCCATATGCCCCAGTCCGTGTTGCTGTAATATCTCGTAATCACTATCGACTTGACTCGTTAAAGGTAATTGCAGTTGATAGCGTTTTGCTTCGTCTAAGCAGATCCCTAGATCTTTCCTCATTAGGTTGATCGCAAAGCCAAAATCAAACTGATCGTTTGCCATCGTTTCTGCACGGTTTTCCATCTGCCATGATCCCGCTGCGCCATGCTTAAGCGTCTCGACTACGAGTGCTACATCTAATGATGCCTTTTCCGCTAACGTTAATGCTTCACTTAAACCTTGTAAAACCCCTGCGATACATATTTGATTTACCATTTTACAACGTTGTCCCTGACCGTGATTGCCGAGTAACGTGGCCTGTTTGGCATAAGCGTTAAGCACAGGTTGAAGTGTTGTGAAGGTCTCAGTGTTACCGCCACACATGACGGTTAACGTGCCATTTTCGGCACCTGCTTGCCCACCTGAAACGGGCGCATCCATAAATTCAACATCATGGTTTGCACATGCTGCGGCTAACTCGATGGCAAGCTGTGCTGATGTGGTGGTGTGATCGACTAAGATAGCGCCCGGTTTGAGGCTGGCCAATACGCCTGATTCACCGTATACCACGCTGCGTACATCGTCATCGTTACCAACACAAATGAACACGACATCTGCGTTTTCTGCCGCTTCTTTAGGGGACGTAGCCAACACCCCTTGATAGTCATTTACCCATTTAATGGCTTTTTCGGTGGTGCGATTGAATACCGTTGTCTTATATCCTGCATGTTTTAAATAACCCGCCATTGGGTAGCCCATCACCCCAAGACCAACAAACGCAATGCTTAAAGAATTCATATTTATACTCCAATTTACCAATGACATATGTCAATTTGTATTTATAACTTATTGCATTACCTTGTGGTAAGTCAATTTATTTATACAATTAATTAACAAATATAATTGTATAAATAGGTAAATGTAATGGTTCTAGCGCTGTATGTTTTATTTCAGCGAGGTAAACTAAGGGCAATTAAGATTATGTTTTTGCAGTGTTCATTAGAGGCAAGTTAATGAGTGATATTAAGTTTCGTCAAATCGCCGAAACCATTGAAACTAGAATTAATACTGGTGTGTATCAACCGAATACCAAATTACCGCCACATCGGGTGCTCGCTGATGAGCTTGAGACTACGCCGACAACGGTGTCCAAAGCCTATAAATTATTGGCAGAGAAAAATAAAGTTGAATCCTTTGTTGGGCGAGGCACGTTTGTCTGTGGTAATTCTGAATTGGAAACCGTGATCCAAGCCTCTGATGATGATGCTGATTACAATTTTTCGATTTTACAGCCTTGCTTAAAATATAATGTCTTACCCTTGCAGGCGGCTTTTCAACAAACCTATGCGGCGTTGCCGAGTGAGTTATTAGGCTATATCGAACATAGCGGGCATTTATCCCACCGAGAAGCGGGTGTGAAGTGGGCGGCGGAATTTGGTTTGTCGGTTTCAGACCCTAACGACATATTACTCGCCAGTGGCGCGCAGAATGCGCTGGAAATATTGATCCAGACCTATACCAATCCCGGCGATTGCATTGCTGTCGAAGCATTTACGTACCCTGGCATTCTCTCTATTGCCAATTTATTGGGTCGCCGTATTGTTGACGTCGAGATGGATAGTGAAGGCATGTGCCCGATTGCACTTAAAGATACTATTCTTAACGATAAGCCGAAATTGGTTGTGATTGTGCCGTCACATCAAAATCCGACGGGCGTGACTATGCCGCAA
The DNA here is from genome assembly GCF_013215705.1 of Moritella sp. Taxonomy (GTDB): domain Bacteria; phylum Pseudomonadota; class Gammaproteobacteria; order Enterobacterales; family Moritellaceae; genus Moritella. The sequence goes on from NZ_JABSQR010000005.1 coordinate 73,423, forward strand.
GCGCGCAGAGAAGCCATTGCTAAGGTGATTGCAGAAGGGGATGTTTGGTTATTAGAAGATGACATTTACGGCTTCTTGAACCCAGTGACGATCCCTGCTATTACCAATTATATACCGGAAAAAAGCTTTCATATTACCAGTCTGTCGAAGGCGATTAGTCCGGCGTTGCGCTGTGCATTTATCAAAGCGCCAAAAAGTGAGATTCGCAAAGTAGGGGCGTGTATTCGTACGTCTATTTGGCTGGCGTCACCGCTTAACTTCGCGGTTGCAGCGCAGTTGATTAATTCTGGTGAAGCCTTTGCGATGGCGCATCAACAAAAATTATTGGCGGCGCAACGACAACAGTTTGTGACCGAGCAACTTGGGTTCTTAGCTTGCTCGAGTCAACCGACAAGTTACCATATTTGGGTGGCATTACCGGCGCATTGGCGACAAGAACATTTTGTGATGGAAGCGAAAAACCAGCAATTATTGGTGAGTAGCGGTGGTTATTTCTCGCAACAGAGTGATAAAAGTAACCATATCCGTTTATCATTAATGGCGATAGATGACGAGCAACGCTTCCAGCAAGGTGTTGTATCGCTAGCTAATTTACTCAAAGATGGGCAGGGTTCACACTTCCTGTTTTAATCATTTTAACTGTTCATCATGTAGACCCATAATACGACATGAGACTAAGGGGAGTTTATGTTGAAAAATACGATAACGGGCATGCTTATTTTAAGTTGTTCTGGCTGTGTTTTATTAGAAAAAAAAGATCCAATACCACCAGTCATTGATCCTGCGGATGCAGACGTCCCAGTATTATTAATGCCAACAGCAACGGCAATCTCCGCCGCAGAATGTGCTGGTGATATGGAGTTACCCGTCGAGTTGAGTCGTAAATTTACTGCAGTATCAGATCCTGAACTGTTGGCGCAATCTATCGGTGAAGCGAATGAAGGCAAACTTTGTCAGGGTCAGGTCTATGTTGCCAAACAGAACACCCAAGTTATGTTATTTCGTGGTTGGAATGCTAGCAACCCAGCGAGTGAGTTCGGTGAGTGGTGGGCATTAAAGAGTCCCCGTGGCCAAATTGCGCAATACCGCAGTGATTATCAAATATGCTATCAATGGTCACCGTTAGATAAACTCACCTTGTGCAGTTTAAAAGTAGGAGCGAAAGTGGTGATTGGCACTGGTCAAAGTGCGACGTGCTCAGATTATCTTGATTATCCAAGCTCAGCAAAGAAACAAGTCTACCTTGCCAATGCTAATGCCGATCTGTTTGACTGCTCGAGTTATAACGCCGAGTTTAATTGGACGCCTATTGTTAACAATTAATGTGTCTTAGTCATAAACGATAGGTAGGAAAGGAATGAGATATTATCAACGCAGGTGGTTATTCGCCGTAATGTTACTTTTCTCTAGTATGAGTATTGCTGCTGATAATGTCATTGTGCGTTATCTGCCGACAAATGATATTAAGTTACAGCTTATCACTAAAAAATTGCAGTCAGACAGCAGTATTCAAGATGCAATTAGTTTAATGAATGACGAGTTTATCTTTCCTAAACCGTTAACTATCGTCTTTGGTAGTGATGACGGCCCGTTATACGATCCCGTGGTTAATGACATTCTCATCCCCTATATTTTTTTAGACGAAGTAGATCAGCGCTTCAAGGCTGTTAATTACGCGGGTGATAATCAAGGTAAGGCTAATCCAGAAAATCTAGGTCAGGCGGTGATGGATGTGGTTATACATACGTTATTCCACGAACTTGCTCATGCTTTGATTGCGACGTATGAATTACCGATTGTGGGTAAAGAAGAAGATGCGGCAGATAATTTAGCCGCAGTATTATCAATTGAATATTTTGAAAATGGGGCTGAAATAGCAATTAGCGCAGCAGACCTGTTTTATTTGGAAGGTGATGAGATAGTCGAATTTGAAGAGGCGGATTTCTGGGATGAACACAGCCTCGATTTACAGCGTTACTATGCCACCCTTTGCTATGTTTATGGCAGTGATGATGCTCAATACGCCTACTTGTTAGAAGAGACTGGGTTTTCTGATGAACGCGCTGAACTGTGTATTGGTGATTATGAGCGCATGACAAATAACTGGTTAACACTCTTAGACGCTTATATGTCGCCTGAGGTTGATGCTACTACGCCAGCCGAATAAAGTCAGAGTGTTTGTCGTACGCCAATTTAGTCCATATCATCAAACGGCTGACCAATACTTGGTAAGAATACATCGATGAAATAACGAATTTCATCAGTCATGCGCTCGTCTAATGCGTTTTGGCAGCGTAATTTGGCTTTCGCAAATTCATGATTGCCGCAACTTTCTTCTTCAATACACTTCATATGCGCACAGAGAATATCCGCATCTTTGACTAAGGTTTTATAGACAGGATCAAGATCGGGTGTCGATAATAATGGCTTATACGCGTCACGTAATTCTGCTGGCAGCATATCCAATAGGGTCTTCTCAGCCGCCAATTCAATCTTGTTATATTCACGAATAATGGCTTTGTTGTAATATTTCACTGGGGTTGGTAAGTCGCCGGTGAGCACTTCGGTGGTATCGTGAAACAGTGCCATCGACGCTGCTTTGTCAGGTTCATAGCTTTTGCCGTAATAAGTATTCCCGATCAGCGCAAGTGCATGGGCAACCATAGCAACCTGTAAACTGTGCTCGGCTATATTTTCATGGGTGACGTTACGCATCAGCGGCCAACGGTAAATTAACTTCATACGGGCAAGGTGGGCAAAAAAATGGCTCATGATCTTCTCCTGATAACGTTCTGAAAATAACTAAGTATTGGATGACAACAAAGGCTAGATGCACGTAAGTCATCGTTTTTATTACTGTAGCACCTCTTTGCATACTCTCAAAATTTCAAATAGTTAGATTTATCGCTTTGCAGTTAAACTGTTATGTTATAACATAACAAAATATTAGTGTTATATTATAACGATTAAGGAAAAATAGTTGTGAAAAAGAAATTGGTTTCTCTCGCGATTGGTAGCATCTTGGTATCGCCTGCTTTTGCTAATACGTTATCAAATCCACAAATTGGCGTGGTACTCGATGGTTATTACCAAAATGGTGAGCGTAATAACTCTGAACGTGGCGAGGGTTTCGGACTTGGGCACACTGAAATTAGTATGTCCGCTAATATTGATGACAAGTTTCACGGTGTATTGACGACAGTATTAGAGGCGCATGGTGATGAAACCGAGCTTCTTTTAGAAGAGGTGTTTGTTGAAACATTGGCAATGCCTTATGGTCTTAATATTCGAGCTGGACGATTCTTATCAGACTTTGGTTATTTGAACAACCAGCATGTGCATACCGATAGTTTTGTTGAGCGTCCAATCGCTTACCGTACTTTCTTAGGTTCTCATTATTATGATGATGGTTTGCGTGTAAACCTAGTACTACCAACGGATATGTATGTGAAATTGGGGTTCGAGGCATTGAGTGGCAGTAAGATGTCTGCTGTGGAAGATGGCGCTGAAGTGGGTGTTTATACCACGACATTAAAAGTGGGTGATGATTTTTCAGCATCGTCTAGTTGGCAGTTTGGTTTAAGTTATCTGCGTAATGACAACGGTAAAACGAAAAGCTTTGAAGAGCATGACCATAGTGATGATTCCGATCACGATCACGACCATGATCACAGCCACGCATCGGCAGTGACAGGCTCGAATCTATACGGCGCTGACTTTGTGTGGAAGTGGGCACCAGATGGCAACTATAAATACCGTAATTTAACTTTGTCAGCTGAATACATGTTGTTAAACAATATTCTGGACAGTAAATATAAGGGTGCAGAAAATGCACCTGATAATTTAGCCGCGTATTACGTATCGGGTGTATACCGTTTTACTCCTAGTTGGTCGACAGGTCTGCGCTACGGTGAAGCTGAAAGCTATGACGGGCATGCACATGGCGATCATGTACATTTGACCTCTCTAAAAGACCGTGAATTTGATGCGATGCTGGCGTGGAACTCTTCTCATTTTGGTACCGTTCGCGCCCAATATTCGCGTGTTGAAAACCAATCTAAAGAAACGGATAACGTATTCACACTGCAATATGTAATGACGTTTGGTGCGCACGGTGCACATGCGTTTTAAGAAAAGCACATTATTTGTGACCGTGAGTGCCGCCATCTTGTCTGCACCTACGATGGCGTTAAATATCTTCGTCTGTGAGCCTGAGTGGAAAGCGCTATTGGCCGCACATGCGCCAGAAGCGACCATCTATTCTGCGACTACGGCACTGCAAGACCCACATTACGTGCAAGCGAGGCCGTCTTTAATTGCGAAGATGCGCCAAGCCGATATGGCCATGTGCTCTGGCGCTGAATTGGAAATCGGTTGGTTACCGATGTTGCAAGCGCGAAGCAGTAATCCTGCGGTGCAGAACAATACCCAGAGCATGTTGTATGCGTCAGAGATTGTCAGCATGTTGGATACGCATGACCATGTTGACCGCAGCATGGGTGATATTCATGCCCATGGTAATCCGCATGTGCAGTTTGCCGCTAACGATATGCTCCAGCTTTCTCGAGTCGTGGCCAAGCGGTTAGGAAGTATCGATCCTGATAATGCACTGGCATACCAGCGTAATGGTGAAGCGTTCCGTGAAAACTGGCGGCACAAGTTAGTTGAATGGGAACAACGTGCTGAACCGCTGCGAGGTATGCAAGTGGTGAGTTATCACGCGACCTATCGTTATCTGTTTGATTGGTTAAAGATGGGGCAGGTTGCAGATCTTGAGCCTAAACCGGGGATCTCGCCGACGACTGCGCATTTGCAATCGTTAACGAAGTTAGATCCGGCGTCGTTTGATGCGATTATTTATTCTTCTCATCAGAATCAACGTCCGGCCAATTGGCTGCATCAGCAAACACAAAAGCCAGTGATTCAATTACCACTAACGGTATCGGAAGGGCAAAGCCTCGACGAATTGTATGATGGTATATTAGATGATTTGCTCGATGTGCTTGCGCAACCAGCGAAGCGCTAAGCTATGCTAATTGATTATCTTTGGCTCGCCCCCGCGGTGTTGTGTGGCCTGATTGCGCTGGTGGGTAATGTGATATTGGGGCAACAAGTGCTACAGCGTAAAATCATTTTTATTGATTTAGCCGTCGCACAAGTTGCCGCATTAGGCGCTGCATTTAGTCAGTATTGGTTAAGTAATTTTGATGTATTACCCAAGACTTGGTTAGAGCAAATGATCGGTCCTTGGGTATTGTCGCTGATGCTGTGCGGTTTAATTGCTGTGATGGAAAAGCATTATAAACAACACCTTGAACCTATGATCGGCAGCTTGTTTGTGGTGTCTGCTTCATTGGCTATTTTACTGGCAAGTAAGGACCCGCACGGTGCCGACTTTATCCAAGGTATCTTAAATGGTCAGCTGTTATGGGCAACATGGAATGATGTTTGGCCGTTGGCGATTATCACCGCCGCGATGGTGGCTTTGGTGACGATGAAACCTGAGTTCATGCGTGGCAGTGGTTTTTACATTATTTTCGCGATATTAATGCCGATAACGGTCAAGTTGACGGGTATCTACCTTGAATTTGCGTTATTGGTTATTCCAGCACTTTGTGCATCCGCGTTAAAAGGTACACGGTTTTTTATCGCGAGCATGGGTATTGGCGTGACTGGGATTTTGTCTGGTATCGCGATGTCAGCTCACTATGATTTACCCAGTGGAGCAAGCATCGTCATTACCTTGTTTGTATCTGGCGTACTGTTTCATTTATTGCTGCAACCTTTGGTTGTAAAGACTGAGGTTCGTGCTTCATAAGATAAAGCACACGTAAAATAAAGCCTGATTTCAGAATACTCTGGAGTCGGGCTTTTTTCGTTTCACATCAATATAGTTTACCTTTCGATTTAGAGAGCAATAATTGATTTTACCGTTGTCAGGAATAGATTTAATCGACATTAATACCGCCTTGGGGTACTGTTATTACATACAGTATTTTGTTGGTTTGTTAAATGAAACACATCTATGGTTATAAACTAAGGGGAATATATAAATGTTACATTCAAAAGCAAGCTGCCTTTGTGGTGCAGTTGAAATTACCGCAAACGAAATTAATCCTAGATTTACTGTCTGCCACTGTGACTCATGCAGAGGATGGGGTGGCGCTCCATTTTTTGCTGTTCAATGTGGAACGAATATAAGCATTACAGGCTTGGATAAAGTGAAGACGTATAATTCATCATCTTGGGCATCTCGTGGTTTTTGCACTGATTGTGGAACTCATTTATTTTTTAAATTTAATGACAGTGGTGATTACAATATGCCAGTGGGCATATTTAAAGATTTGAACGGATTAGAAATGGATATGCAATACTTTAGTGATCAGCGACCTGACTATTATTGCTTTTCAAACGAAACGAAAGAAATGACCAAAGCTGAAATTATGGCTTATTTTGCAAAAAAGATATAACAAGCACGTTTAAAATAGCTAATAAAAAGCATCGAGATTAGATTTCTTATTAAAAAAGGCGTCATTACGACGCCTTTTCAATATCTATCAATGTATTACCTACAAACTAATCCTGACGGTAAGTTGATAAGAAGTTCGCTAGTTTATTAATCGCAATAGTCAGCTCTTCAACATGCGGTAGAGTATCACGCGGAAGTGATCAGGACGGCTCCAGTTAAACCATGTACCTTGCACAATCAATAGCTTTTCTTGCTGTAACAGATCTAATGCAAATAAATAACCCACTACCTGTACGCCTAAAATCATCCCTTGTTGGTTATGATATTGGTCGATATATCATATTAAAATATCCCCGAGTCGCAAATAATTCAGAGTATAACGATGTACTCATTGAAGGTAATGACGTGATTGTACGTTATTTACTGGAAGGTGATAAAGACAAGTGTTTCGCCTTTAGTTCTTCTGTTCGCAGTGTGACTTAACATCCTGTTGATGGCGAAATAAAAATTATGGCTCAGATTTGTAATCGTAGAAATGAAAACGGTGAGATCAGTGTCGGTATTAAATTTATGGATGATGGCAACCTAGTGCCGAAATTGTTGTCTCAACTATTTATTGCTTAAACTGTTTATTCAAGGAAATCTTTATGATCTATTCAACTACAGAATCAATTCCCGGCAAAGAAATCGAAGAGATAGTCGGTGTTGTTACTGGTAACGTCGTTCAAGCAAAGCATATTGGACGTGACATTATGGCGAGCTTAAAAAGTATTGTCGGTGGTGAAATACGCGGTTATACAGAAATGTTAACAGAGGCTAGGGACATAGCGGTTAAACGTCTAATTGAAAATGCGAATGAAAAGGGCGCTGATGCTATTGTCGGGATCCGTTTTACCACAAGTGCAATTATGGATGGCTCATCTGAAATTATGGTTTTTGGCACTGCGGTTAAATTAAAAAAATAACAGGACATTCAAAATATTAGATATAGTGGACTATTCGATCTGCTCCACTTTTGTCCACAATATTTAGCCTCTTAATAAGGCGTCAATAAAAACAAAAAAAGGCGTCATTACGACGCCTTTCTAATATCTACAATCTACAACGGTATTACTTACAAACTAATCCTGACGGTAAGTCTTCAAGAAGTTCGCTAGTTTATTAATCGCAATCGTCAGCTCTTCAACACGCGGTAAGAATACCACACGGAAGTGATCAGGGCGGCTCCAGTTAAAACCGGTACCTTGCACAATTAATAGCTTTTCTTGTTGCAACAGATCTAATGCAAATTTCTGATCGTCTTTGATATTGAACATTTCAATATCAATTTTAGGGAACAGATACAGTGCACCTTTTGGTTTCACACAAGTGATACCCGGAATATCATTTAACATCTTCCAGGCTAAATCACGTTGTTCCAGTAAACGACCACCGGGTAAAATCAATTCATTAATACTTTGATAACCACCCAGTGCCGTTTGTATCGCATGCTGCATCGGTACATTCGAACACAGACGCATAGAGGCAAGCATGTCCAATCCGGCAATATAGTCTTTAGCGAGATGGGTTGCACCGCTAAGTACTAACCAACCAGAGCGGAAACCCGCAATACGATAAGCTTTCGACAAACCATTGAAGGTCACAATCAGAATATCTTGCGCCAGTATACACATAGGCACATGCTCAACACCGTCATATAGGATCTTGTCATAGATCTCATCTGCAAAAATGATCAGGTGGTGTTGACGAGCCACTTCAATTACGTCTAGCAAGAATTCTTTGCTATATACCGCCCCTGTTGGGTTGTTCGGATTGATTAATACAATGCCTTTGGTATTCGGTGTGATCTTGGCTTTAATGTCATCCAGATCAGGATACCAATCCGATTCTTCATCACATATATAGTGTGTTGCTTTACCACCCGAAAGGGTAATTGCCGCTGTCCATAATGGATAATCGGGAGATGGAACTAACACTTCATCACCATTATTAAGTAATGCCTGCATCGACATCATGATTAATTCTGATACGCCATTACCCAGATAAATATTGTCAATAGAGACGTCCAATAGACCTTTCTGTTGATAATGTTGCATCACGGCTTTGCGTGCAGAATATAGTCCTTTTGAGTCACAATAACCTTGGCTCGATGGCAGATTATGAATAACGTCTTTTACAATTTCTTCTGGGGCTTCAAAACCAAATGGGGCGGGATTCCCGATGTTTAATTTGATTACTCGATGACCTTCTTCTTCTAAGCGATTCGCTTCTTTTAATACTGGTCCACGTATGTCATAACATACGTTATCTAACTTATGAGATTTTTCTATTGAGTACATCCCGGCTCCAACGCTGTAAATATGTTTATTGTTTATCTTTCTGTCATAAAAGTAACGTATATATGGGATTGTTGGAAGTGATATTTGACGTTCAGGTCGATTTATTGTTGCGTCATTGTTGATTTGTAAGCTTCGGGGTAACATTATTGGTAATGGTTACCAAATTACGGTAGTTTTGTGAGATTATTGTTGTAATACAGCAGTTAAATACATAGTTCATCGATAGTTAAATAGAGAAGGAAAGAGCATGAGTCAGCAATTAAACCCAGCAAAAATGAGTGGATTAGAGATACTACAAGCAATGGCAGAAGGTGTGTTCCCTCATCCGTCGATTTGCGACACGATGCCAATGCAATGTGTAGATGTAAGTGAAGGGCAGGTTCATTTTAGTGTGCAGGCTGATGATCGTCATTTAAACCCGATGGGTGGAGTACACGGTGGTTTTGCGGCCACGGTACTTGATTCGGTTACGGGTTGCGCGACACACACAACACTGGTTGCTGGTGAGAGTTACGGTACGGTCGATTTGAATGTGAAAATGGTGCGTCCTATTCCTAAAAATACCGTATTACACGCCAAAGGTAAGGTATTAAATGTATCAAAAACAGTTGTTATCTCGGAAGGTGATATTCGAGATGCAGAAGGCAAGCTTTATGCCCACTGTACCGCAACGTGTGTCATTACTCGTCAAAATTAAATAGGGTTTCCTTATGACAAATAACATTTCTGAAATAACAGCGAATACATTTCAGTTCCATCCATCCGCCAGTGAAAATGCCGGTAAAATGGTGATTGGGCATCGTGGTGCGTCATCCATTGCACCGGAAAATACCCTAGCGGCATTTCAATTAGCCGAATACCACAATGTATCGTGGATTGAAGCGGATGCGGATATGTTAGGTGATGGCACGGTGGTTATTTGTCACGATGCAACTCTCGAGCGCTGTAGTGATCATAATGGCTTATTACGCGATAAAATAGTCACGGATCTGGACAATATTGATGCTGGCGCATGGTTTTCACTGGATTTCGTTGGTGAACGTATTCCGACGCTGGTTGAATTAATATTGTTCACCAATGAGACGGGTATGAACCTGAATTTAGAAATTAAATCAGGCAATGATAAAGCCGTTACTGATCGACTCATTGACGGTATTATTCGCGATATTAATCATCACTGGCAAGGAGGGCAGCAATTGCTGATCTCGAGTCGTAATCATTTGTTATTAGCTGAAGTGAAACGCCGAGCGCCAGAAATAAGCTTAGGGTGTTTGTTTAAAACCCCCTTGCCTAATGATTGGCTAACTTCGATGCAATATGTCGGTGCCGATTTTATTCACCCTCATGACAAAGGCTTGACCGAACAGCAAGTCAAAGCCATGACCGATGCCGGTTATAGCGTTAACGTGTGGACAGTTAATAGTTTGGCACGCGCTAACCAATTATATAATTGGGGGGTAACGGGTATTTTCTCTGATATTTCACCGCAATTTCCGCCTTGTTATCGAAATTAATTGCCAGCCAAGCCAGAGTGAACATACAATCAGAGCTTAAACTTTAATAGCATACTGTAACTTGAATGGAAAACGTAACTTGGATGCATAAATCATGATTATTAATGGCTCTCGCAGTCAAGATGTGGCGATTTCCGACCGAGGGTTTAATTTTGGTGATGGGCACTTTACCACGATAAAAATGGCCGCCGGGCAAGCCCTACTATTGGATTTACACCTAGCACGCTTACAACAAGCGTGTGCGGTATTAGCGATAACGTTTGACCAATGGGATGAATTAGTCGCTGCTATCACTCAGCAAGCATTGGAATTACAAGACGGCGTGTTAAAAGTCACGATCACTCGAGGCGAGGGCGGTCGGGGTTACGGTACTACGGGCTGCTCAAGTGCTAATTGGTATATACAAAATCGTCCTATGCCACCCTCTTACAGTGAATTGGCGAAGTCGGGCATTGAATTAATGCTTTGTGACTACCAGCAAACGGTTAATCCAGCATTGGCGGGATTAAAAACCTTAAACCGATTGGATCAGGTGATGATCAAGCAAGAACTTGATGCCCATAACATGGCAGATGGGTTGGTGTGTTCGACTGAAGGTTATGTTATCGAAACCTCTGTTGCTAATGTATTTTGGGTGACAGCTGGTAAAGTCTATACCCCGAGCACGAAACGCAGTGGTGTTGAAGGGGTGATGAAAATACACATTTTAAACTTGTTGCATAGTCTGGGATTGACGCTTGAATCAGGAGATTACACTGTTGCAGATGTGCTTGCTGCAGATGAAGTTTTTATTACTAATTCAGTTATGGAACTGGTGCCTGTTAAACGTATTATGAAGCCAGATTTGAGTATTGATGTGTGTTACGACAAGTCCTACACGCTTAGTCAAATGATAAAGCGTGTAGTAAAATGGCGTCGTAATTAGAAAATACGACGTTTCAAGCCTTTCTTATCCAAGATCTTAGTCGCGATCTCTTCAACCGAAAATGACGTACTGTTAATGAAAGGGATTTTTTCGCTACGGTATAAGTATTCAACTTCCGCAATCTCTAACTTACATTGACGTAATGACGCATAAGTGCTGTTAGCAAGGCGTTCACTACGGATGCCCTGCAGACGTTTCACATCAATGGTGAGACCAAATATTTTATGTTTATTACGTTTTAATTCTTTTGGCAGCTTTAACTCATCCATGTCATCGGCAATAAACGGGTAGTTGGCGGTCTTGATCCCAAACTGTAATGCGAGGTATAAACTGGTTGGTGTTTTGCCACTACGTGATACACCGACTAAGATTAAGTCAGCATCGTCGTAATCTTTACAGCTAATACCGTCATCGTTGGCGAGGGCATAATTCACTGCCTCAATACGGGCATCATAAGTATCAATTTTAAGGCTGTGAGTACGGTGTGATTTCGGCTCTGCTTTGATATTTAATTGCTCAGAAAGCGGTGCCACAAATGTACTCAAAAAATCGTGAGAATAGCCTTCATTTGATTCGATTATTGTCCTTATTTCAGATGAAACTATCGAATGAAACACGAGTGGCTTTTGTCCTGTTTTCGCTACGTGTTCGTTGATTTTTTGAGTAACGTATTTTGCTTTTTCTTCGGTCTCAATAAAGGGGAAAGTATGCTGGTCAAATTCGATTGGGAATTGGCTTAGAAGCGCGTGACCAAAGACTTCAGCGGTGATCGCAGTGCCATCAGAGACATAAAAAACAGTTTGCATTGACTCTATCCTTTTCATAAACAGATGAAATTTTCTAAGTAAGTATCTTACATTGAAATTAATAGCTGTGTATGATTAAAAACACTAAGGAAAGCAAGATGATTATTTTGCATTGACAATATGTGAGCAATATCGAATATCGCCCACACTTAAAATCATTTTTGAGATAGATTAAATCTGGAGAACTGCCGTGATAGAGTACGTAATTGGGTACGAAAAACTTGGAATGAACGACGTAGAACGAGTTGGCGGCAAAAATGCATCTCTAGGTGAGATGATCAGTAACTTAGCTGGCGCAGGCGTGCAAGTTCCTGGTGGTTACGCGACTACCGCTGATGCGTTTAATCAGTTTTTAGAGCAAAGTGGCGTAAACGATAAAATTTATGCATTACTAGACGATCTCAATGTTGATGACATCGCTGCGTTAACAAAAGCTGGCGCGACTATTCGCCAATGGGTCATCGACACACCTTTCCAACCTGAATTAGAAGCCGCTATTGCCCAAAGCTATGAAGTACTAGCTGGTGAAGCAGGCGAGCAAGCGTCATTTGCAGTACGTTCTTCGGCAACCGCTGAAGATATGCCTGATGCATCATTTGCTGGTCAGCAAGAAACATTCTTAAACGTACGTGGTTATGACAACATCATTGTTGCAATTAAACACGTATTCGCATCACTCTTTAACGACCGTGCTATTTCTTACCGCGTGCATTCTGGTTATGACCACCGTGGCGTGGCATTATCTGCGGGTATTCAACGCATGGTGCGAAGTGATGAAGCATCATCTGGTGTGATGTTCTCTATTGATACTGAATCTGGCTTTGAAGATGTGGTATTTATTACTTCTTCATACGGTCTTGGTGAAATGGTTGTACAGGGCGCAGTTAACCCTGATGAATTCTATGTACACAAACCAACACTTGCTAAAGGCAAACCTGCTGTAGTACGTCGTAATATTGGTAGCAAACTGATCCAAATGATCTACTCTGCTGACGAAGGACATGGCAAACAAGTACAAATCGTTGATGTTGAAGCAAGCAAGTCACGTCAGTTCTCTATTACTGACGAAGAAGTAATGGAACTAGCGAAACAAGCTGTGATCATCGAAAAACATTACGGCCATGCGATGGATATCGAATGGGCGAAAGATGCAATTGATGGCAAGATTTATATCGTTCAAGCACGTCCTGAAACAGTACGTAGTCGTGAAGATAAGCAAGTCATGGTGCGTTTCCACTTAGACGCTAAATCAGCCGTGGTTACAGAAGGCCGTGCAATTGGCGGTAAGATAGGTGCTGGACCTGCTAAAGTTATTTCATCAATTTCTCAAATGGATGAAGTGAAAGAAGGCGACGTATTAGTTACTGACATGACAGACCCAGATTGGGAACCTATCATGAAACGTGCTTCTGCAATCGTCACTAACCGTGGTGGCCGTACTTGTCATGCTGCAATCATTGCACGTGAAATGGGTATTCCTGCTGTTGTTGGTTGTGGTAACGCGACAGACTTGATTAAAAATGGTCAAGAGCTAACAGTATCTTGTGCTGAAGGTGACACTGGTTTTATCTACGAAGGTATCTTACCATTCCGTGAAACCTCATCAGTAGTGGCTAATTTACCGGAGATTCCGGTAAAAGTAATGATGAACGTGGGTAATCCTGATCGTGCATTTGATTTCGCGGCATTACCAAACGAAGGTGTTGGTCTAGCGCGTCTTGAGTTCATCATCAACCGTATGATCGGTATTCACCCGAAAGCACTGCTTAACTTTGATAAGCAATCGCCAGCGCTACAAGCTGAAATCAATGAGATGATTGCAGGTTATGCATCACCGGTTGAATTCTACATTGCTAAGTTACAAGAAGGTATTTCAACGCTAGCTGCAGCGTTCTACCCGAAAAAAGTAATTGTGCGTATGTCTGACTTTAAGTCTAACGAATACGCTAACTTAGTGGGCGGCGAATTCTTTGAACCTGAAGAAGAAAACCCAATGTTAGGTTTCCGTGGCGCATCTCGTTATATCTCTGAAGACTTCCGTGATTGTTTCGCGCTAGAAACAGAAGCAATTAAACGCGTGCGTAACGACATGGATCTAACCAATGTTGAAATCATGATCCCATTCGTGCGTACATTAAGCGAAGCGGCATCAGTGATTGATTTACTCGCAGAGCATGACCTGAAACGTGGTGAGAACGGTTTACGCGTTATCATGATGTGTGAACTCCCTTCAAATGCATTATTGGCTGATAAGTTCCTACAGTACTTCGATGGTTTCTCGATTGGTTCAAATGATTTAACCCAATTAACATTAGGCCTAGATCGCGACTCTGGTATCATCTCTCATTTGTTTGATGAACGTAATGACGCGGTGAAAGTATTGTTGTCAATGGCAATTAAAGCGGCTAAGAAAGCGGGTAAATACGTGGGTATTTGTGGTCAAGGTCCATCGGATCATGACGACTTCGCTGCTTGGTTAGTTGAACAAGGAATTGACAGCGTATCGTTAAACCCTGATACAGTATTAAGTACTTGGTTATATCTAGCGGATAAACACGCTAAATAAATTAAGCGCGTCTAAACCAGTTTAGTTTGATATAGAGAAAAGCCCAAAATCAGTGTTCATTAGTACTGGTTTGGGGCTTTTTTATTGGTTATGCCACGTACTTATTTATGCTTGTCGATGTGTGCAGTTGATATTCGACATTGTTAAGTTGATTGTCAAAGTTGGCTAAAATCATATCGATGGACTCGGTCGCGATATTAAAAAACCGATCCGCTTTTATTGTTGGTCGACTAATCATAATTTCACTCTTAATCACTTTGAGCAAATGAGATATTTTTAATAAGTAGTCTGGATTGTTTTGAATATTAATACTTTGTTCTAACGATTGGCAAAGATAGCTAAGTCGAATTCGCTCTGCGCGTGTACATACTTTGGCTGCCGCAATCCCTGTGCCTAGCGCACGTATCTGCGCAATGCTTTCTGCGGTAAACAGTAACTCTTGCCATAAGAATTGGATTGACTCGCTTTTATCATTATTGAGTTGATGTAGCTGATTATCAAACGCAACATCGTTGATAAGGTAGAGTAAATTCAACACTAACTTATTGTGTTGTTCGAGATTATTCCGAGTATTTAAGTTGAAGTAATCGATGGCTAAACGTTGCCAATGGTCAGCCATGGCTTGCCAGCGTTCATTTTCTAATAAATCAGGATACATATCGATGATTTCTATATTTAATTGATTTATCTGTTCTGTTACCGTTCCTAAACGCGGCTTTAGATCCACTTCGCCGTGTAAAATTCCATTCGATAGGCCACGATGTTGCTGCATACGTGTTAATAATTTACGTATGATATTGAGCTTAATTAAACCGTCGAGTTGTAACTGCTGGCGTTTATGTTGCTGTTGCTGCATTTGCAGTAAGAGGAAACATAAGCCAATCAAGGTGCAAAGAATGAGTGTTCCAGTGAGTAGGACGGTTGATAGTGAGTTCATATTGCATACCTTATATCCATCTAGGGTTGTATATACTTAAGCAAGTATAGTACCAGCGTGTAAGTAGGCAAATTAGCCTATATAGCGGTAATCATGCACCTAAATTGTGAAAGTATGACTTTAATTCCCTAAAATGGGGAGTGGTTATAAGGGATATTAATTTAGGTTTTGTCTACGGGGGCGTTTAAGTTATATCTGAATCAATATCTTTCAAGGTTTGTTATTTAGTTGATTTTAGTTTTCGCGTAGCGCTCTAAAGCCAACGTAATTAGCTCGGAAATCGGGTTTTAATGCTAAGCGCACATCAATTTGTGACAATTTTGGGGCGAAGTTCCAAGAGCCGCCTCTTGCGACTAAATCATTTCCACTCGTTAGTTCCCAAACGTTCCCGACGGTATCATATAGGCCAAATTTATTGGCTTTAAATGATTGTACTGGTGCGGTGCTTTTATTCGACCATTGGCTACCACAGTAAGCGCAATTAGCTTTTGAGTTACCAGCATCGTTACCCCACCAGTAGTTGTCGTTACTGCCTGCACGCGCTACGTATTCCCATTCGCCGTTATTCGGTAAACGGTATTTTTGACCTGTGGCTTTTGATAACCAAGCTAAGTATGCATTGGTATCGGCAGAGCTGATACAGACAACTGGATGCTCGTCGGTCTGCGCAAAACCGGGTTGACGCCAGTTTAAATTGACATTATATGTTTCTTTGCCGTAAACATACTCCACACAACCACTGCCTGATTCTGCGGTTGTAATATAATTGCTGGTGTTAACAAAACGTTTAAAATCAGCGACAGTGATCGGATTTTTACCGACAGAGAAGGCCTTGATTGTTTGATTATTAGTGTTATCAACCGATATTGTTAATTGGCCTGCTGGTACCGAAATTAATTCTGGACCGCGTTCACCAGAAGCTAATAAGTCTTGTACTGCTTGACCATCTTTCAGTAAAACTATTTCTTTTAACAGCTTAGCTCTTACCATCATGTTGTTTTTTAGTTCAACATTTTGTTCAAAATCTATGTAGTTCGATTTTTTGATTACGACATGGTGGACACCTGGCGACAGCATTACCGAAAGCTTAGTAGAACCATACCTAACGCCATTAATGAACACTTCATCATCGTATTTGTTAGAGCGAATAGTGAGTTGATATAACATGTCTTTCTTATCTTTTAGATCTTTTTTGATGGCGGGTAGTACCATTTGTGATGCTTGAGCCGCGCAATAACGAATTGCAATATTTAATAGCTTACACGCTTCATTTTTTGGTAATACTCCTTGCATTGTTACCCGTATAGTCGAGCTATAAGTACCTTGCCCACTGAATTCGCCTGTTAATATTTTGTGGCTTATCAGTTTTACATGCGCGCTGGAGTTGGCTTTATATTCACTGACTAGCTTAGATTCTGTTACTGAGTTAAATACTGTATTTAAATGCGTATTCGAAACCTCTTTCTTACTCAATAGGTTACTACGATCAATACATTTTATGAATGAATCTTGTAGATCACAATTAACGCTTTGGCTAATGTTTTTTGATTGAGTTTCTTGTATCTCATTTTTCAAACGATGAATACGTGCAATGTTTATCTCTTCACTGATTGTTTCACGTTGATTTAGTAGTCTAATGCGTTCAATATTCTTTTCGGATAGCTGTTTGCTGAGTTGCGCTAGGGCTGTAACTGCCCCTTTAATGAGTAGATTATTTTGTTCCTGCTGCTGAATTGCGGCGCGATAGTTATTTTGTGATGTCGTGATATCTTGCATTGGGTTATCAATCATTAATTGATATTGGGCATTCATTTGGGCCAAGGCTTTTTCTGTTTGCCGAGAAAGCATTTTTTTTTGCATTCTTATGTTTGTTAATTTGCTTTTCTCGATAGCTATATCATCATTTATCACTGCGAGTAATTCGTTGAATACGTCATATTCAGATTGCACACTTTTAAGAGCTATCTGTAGATTAACGACTGTGTTATTTTTCTGTTCTGTTTCAGTGGCTTGGGTTGCACTACTAATTAGAATACAACTCACTGCAAGGGCTATTAAAGCAACACGCATTTTGAATATTTCCTAATGATTTTGTCTGAGATGACAATGAAGTAACCCTCATTTAAGCTCAGATTTGATCAACGTATAAGCTATGTAGCAAATGTCGTTTATGGCATTTTTCAAGGTTTAAACCACAAGCTAAACAATAGTTGATGTTACTATTATGTTATATAAAACGTATGTTGGCATTAAAATCGTTAATTTTAGGTGAATACCTTGCCTAATGGAGAGTCGTTATATAGAGAGATGAATTTAGCCTTTATCTATGGGAGAGTAATTAATTCACTCATGTTACACTGTATTTAGTTGAAAATTGTCACAAGGGAATGGATGATGATCCCCGAATTAAGTTATCAGGATGCAGTAAAATCAGAATATCTCGCTTTTTTGGCTGCGTTAGCGCAAAGTAAATTTAGTGGCGATATTGAAAAGTCGTATGCCAGTCGATTAGCGGTTGCTACCGATAACAGTATTTATCAGTTACTACCACAAGCCGTTATATTACCTCGTAATCATCAAGATTTAGTTATCATGACGACGTTGTCATTACAGGTCGAATTTAAAACGATTACCTTCTCTCCACGTGGTGGTGGTACCGGTACAAATGGCCAGTCACTCACTGACGGTATTATTGTTGATATGTCTCGACATATGAATAATATTATTGATATCAATGTTGAAGAGGGCTGGGTACAAGTTCAAACGGGTGTTGTTAAAGATCAACTGAACGAATTTCTTAAACCCTATGGTTTCTTTTTCTCTCCTGATTTATCGACCAGTAATCGCGCGACTATTGGTGGCATGATTAACACGGATGCTTCTGGCCAAGGGTCATTAAAATACGGAAAAACCAGTGACCATGTACTGTCTGTTTCGGCAGTATTAATGGATGGCACCGAATTGGTGACAACAAGCCAGTCTGCTGAACAAGTGCAGGCGCAAGCTCAGAGTAACAATTATTTGGGTAAGGTTTGCCATCAAGTTATTGATACGATCGCGCATAAGCAGCAAAAAATTGCAGACACCTTTCCGCCATTAAACCGTTTTCTTACCGGTTATGATTTAGTCCACCTTTATGATAAAAGCACGGATGAATTTGATCTCGGGCGGATCTTGTGTGGTTCTGAAGGGTCACTGGCCTTTATTAGTGAAGCGAAACTTAATTTAACCCCTATTCCAAAATACCGCTGTTTGGTTAATGTCAAATATGACAGCTTTGACTCTGCTCTGCGTAATGCGCCATTTTTAATTAAAGCTGATGCACTGTCGGTCGAAACCGTTGATTCGGTGGTATTAAATTTAGCCAAGCAAGACATCGTTTGGCACTCAGTAAAGTCACTGATCACTGATATACCAAATAAAGACATGCAAGGTATTAACTTTGTTGAATTTGCCGAAGATGATGGTGAGATTCAGCAACAAAAAATTGCACATTTAACTGCTGAGCTTGACCGCCTAATGGCTGCGGGTGAAGCAGGGGTGATTGGTTATCAGATTTGTGATCAATTAAGTGACGTATTGAAAATATACGGCATGCGTAAGAAAGCCGTTGGTCTGTTAGGTGCAACCAAAGGTCAAGCTAAACCATTAGCCTTCGCTGAAGATACCGCGGTTCCGCCTGAACACTTAGCGGATTATATTGTTGAATTCAGAGCCTTGTTAGACAGCTATAACTTACATTATGGTATGTTTGGTCACGTTGATGCGGGGGTGCTACATGTGCGTCCTGCGTTAGATATGCTCGACCCTCAGCAAGAGGTCATTTTACGTGAAATATCTGATAAAGTCGTGGCGTTAACAGCTAAATATAAAGGCTTGATGTGGGGCGAACACGGCAGAGGTTTCCGCTCTGAATATGGCCCCGAATTTTTCGGAGATGAGCTATTTACCGAGTTACGTAAAATTAAAGCCGCCTTTGACCCTGATAACCGCTTAAATCCAGGCAAGATCTGTACGCCGATTAACAGTGATGCCAAGCTCGTGTCTGTGGATGCGAAAAAGCGCGGGGCATTTGATCGCCAAATTCCGGTTTCGGTGAGGGAAGACTTTCCCCAGCCGATAGATTGTAACGGTAATGGTTTATGTTTTAACTATGATACCAAAAGTCCGATGTGCCCGTCATTTAAGCATACCGGGGATCGTCGTCATTCGCCAAAAGGGCGTGCCGCCCTGATGCGAGAATGGTTACGTCAACTGTCTTGTCATGAGATGACTGAACAGGAATTGGGTCAACAATTAACGATACAAAAGGTGGGGCTAACTACTTTTAGCACCCGTTTAAAGAACAGTTGGAATAAAGCGCGCGGCCGTTATGACTTTTCGCATGAAGTGATGGATGCGATGCAAGGTTGCTTAGCGTGTAAAGCATGTACGATCCAGTGTCCGGTTAAAGTCGATGTGCCAGAGTTTAGATCGCGCTTTATTGATCAATACCATAGTCGTTATTTACGGCCGATTAAAGATTTTGCGGTTGGCTATTCTGAAAGCTATACGCCGATGATGGCAACGATGCCGAAGTTCTTTAATTTCTGGTTAAATCAAAATTGGCTGCAAGCTGCAACCAAACATACGATAGGCATGGTAGATATTCCGTTATTAAGCACTCCAACTTTATCAGAGTCGTTACGTGGGCATTATGCACAAAGTTTTGACTTGGCATTTTTACAGCGTTTAAGCGTTGAAGATAAAGCGAAACACGTCTTAATTGTTCAGGACCCATTTACTAGTTTTTATGAAGCTGAATTAGTGCAGACATTCGTTACCTTAGTTGAGAAACTCGGCTTGAAGCCAGTGATCTTACCGTTCAAGCCCAATGGTAAACCGCAACATGTAAAAGGCTTTTTAGCTAAGTTTGCCAAAACGGCAGAAACAGCCGCTGAATTTTTGAATGCCTTGCATGATCTGGGTATGCCGATGGTGGGTATTGAACCGGCGTTGGTGCTTTGTTATCGTGACGAATATAATCAAATATTAGCGGATAAACGCGGTGATTTTAGCGTCCTGCTTATTCAAGAATGGTTGTTAACGGAGAGTGCGCAAGTACATTTGGGTGAGGCGATTAAGTGTCAAGCGAGTAATGGGCAAGATGCTAAAGCAGAATCCTATTACCTGTTCGCCCATTGTACTGAAAAGACCAATAAGCCAACGGCAGAACAAGAGTGGCAACAGGTATTTAACGGCTTCGGCTTAGCGTTAGAAACGGTGGCAACGGGTTGTTGTGGTATGGCGGGTAGTTATGGGCATGATGCTAAGCATGTAACGGCATCAAAATCTATCTATGGTCAAAGCTGGAAACATGCGTTATCACAGCGTGATGCTTCGCGTTGTTTGGCAACTGGTTATTCTTGTCGTAGTCAGGTGAAGCGAATCGATAAAATACGACTTAACCATCCTATTAAAGCGTTACTGAATGCGTTAGTTTAATCATTGTTAAGTATGAGTAGCATTAGATATGTAGAACATGCTGCTCATACGTCTTTCCTGCTTAGTATTGAGCTAAGTGCTGTTTTACAACGTCTTGTCACATTCATCCCTCGTTAGACCGCAAATTTTGATATTGGCAGCGTATGCTGTTCTTGTTAATTCAAGTCTGTCTCGAACAAAAGGATGATGTTCATGCTCACTACATTACCAATCAAACGCCAATTACCAAGTCTACGACAATTACTAAAGCACCGACAAGTCAAATTATCGATCAAACTCTCTAGTCTTATACTCGTAACGAGTCTATTTTCTGGTTGCGTCTCGTTGGCCGATTTTACCGACGGTGGAGATAGTTTTACTATGTCTGCAGCGGCGTCTGAAGAAATGAATGCTGTTAATGCTGCAATGAATGCCGTAGAGATATTATATCAACGAGGTAATAAACAGGACCTTGCTTATTATGCCCCGAATAATTTTGAGCTAGCCCTTAAAAAACGCGAAGCGTTATTGAGTATGTATGAAGACTATACGCCGAATGGCGGTAATTGGTTTTCGAATTCGGGCAGTGAAGAGATTGAAACTGAATCAGCGTTATTTGTTCAACGTATGAATAAAGCTTTTCAAGCTAAACTGATTACTGAACCGTTATTATCCATCGTTCGTGACCATGATGAATTTATTCAAAGTATCGATGTTGATGGTTTTGAAGCACGTTTTGATAAACTGCGTGATTCGACAACCCAGTTTGCTGGGTTAATTGAGAGTCGGGGTACTGGGTTAGGTTTAGAACACCAAAAAATCAAACTAGAGCGTGATTATAATAGCCTTGAGGTCGATATGATAAAACGTAAAGTATTACGTTTACCTACGTCTGAGTTTAATTTACTCGATCAGGAACTTGTACCTGAAAGCTATAACAAAGCATTAAATGGATTATACAGTTTAGAACGTTTAATTGAAAAGGATCCGCGTGATAATACTGTGATCCAACAACAGTTAAATGCGAGTTATCGTCAGATAAAGCAAGCGGCTAGCATTGCTAAAGAAGTTGTTTGGGTTAAATCAAGAATTGAAACATCAGCGGAACGCGTAGTGATAAATTACCGCGATCATTTAAACTCATTAAATAGCTATTTAGGCACAGAAGAGTTAACTGCATTGGATTTTCAATCTCAGGTTCGTGGCATAAAAGATGCTGTCGCATCGAAAATATCACTACATGATAAAGAAAAAGAGCTTAGTGACCAACATTTACGTCGTCAACTTGCCGAGCTAGGTCGTTTGTTAACGGGGCAGGATATGAGTAGGTACAGTATTTCTCAACAAGTGGATAATCTTATTTTTGCTGCGCGTTCGTTGGTGGATGAAAGTATCGATATACCCTTAGCGCAACGATAATGGTGGCGTGACATGATGTCTAGTATTTTAAGCTGAGCACTTAGTGGATAGGCTATGTGCTCATCTTGATATTGCTGCTACTAGAGGGCTGTTACACTTAATTTTGTGGTGAGTGTATGGCTGGCTCCTGGTGCTACGGTGACCGCTTTTTTGCCAATGATAGCTGGTTCTAAACAAAACATGGTTTGATAACCGTCATCTGGCATATCTGTCAATGCTTGTGCACCCATTTGCCAAGGGTTCCAAACTACCATCGCATTATTACCTTCATTCTCGATAATAATCTTATGCTGCAGCTGTTCATCAGCTAACGTAATTGTCGCCGCTGGATCTTCACAAATAATATCGACATTATTATCTAGTTTACGTGATGTTTGATTATTTTTATCTAAGCCATGTATTTGTACTGCGTCAGGCTGTGAAATTTGGAAGTAGCTGTGTAATGCGCCGCCATAATCAAAGCTAGCACTACCGGTATTTAGAGTGGTTAGATTGAGTGTTAATGTATCGCTGATAATAAACTCAGCAATAAGATTAAAATCATGTGGCCACAATCGTTTCATTTCAGGGTTTGGTGTTAGCTGTAAACGCACTTTGCAAGTATCGTCGTCACTGTGGCTATCGAGTAATTGCCAATGGTTATTTCGGGCAAAACCGTGAGCGGGGAAATTTTTAGTTTGTGCTAGGGGCTGTACAGTCGGGCTCTGCTTTGCAGGACCAAACCAAGGCCAGCAGATTGGTACACCACCACGGATCGCTTTTACACCATTAAAAATAGCACTCTCACTCATCCATATAACAGGCGCTGAATTTGCAGGTGTGAAGCTAAGCAGATGCGCGCCAAATAAGCTGATACGGGTATTGGCTTTTGGGTGAGCAATATGAAGGTATTTGAGACCATTACTGGTGATTAAATTAATGTGCTCAGTTAACTTAATTTGATCCGTGATTGTATTGCGATATGACATAAAGTCCCCAACATAGAAAAGGCGACCTAGTGGTCGCCTTTAGCATTATAATTCAATTAACGTTGAATTATTAATCAAGTTTGATTATTTAGCGCTCATAAGTAGAACCGCATTATCTAACATACGGTTAGAGAAGCCCCACTCATTGTCGTACCAAGACATAACTTTAACTAGTTTGCCTTGAACTTTAGTTTGTGTCGCATCAAAGTTAGATGTGTGTGCATCATGGTTGAAGTCGATAGAAACTAGTGGTTCGTTGTTTACAGCTAGTGCACGCGCTAGGATTGGATCCGCAGCTACTGCATCAGTGATGATTTGGTTGATTTCTTCAGGCGTCGTATCACGACCAGCTTCGAAAGTAAGGTCAACAAGAGATACGTTGATAGTTGGTACACGTACCGCCATACCTTGGAATTTGCCTTGTAGTTCAGGAACTACTAGACCAACAGCAGCAGCAGCACCAGTGCTTGTTGGGATCATGTTCATTGCCGCAGCACGAGCACGATATAGATCTGTGTGATACACATCAGATAGACGTTGGTCATTTGTGTAAGCATGGATAGTAGTCATCATGCCGTTAACGATACCAACAGTATCATTTAATAGTTTAGCAATTGGTGCGAGACAGTTAGTAGTACAAGATGCGTTTGAAACAACTGTCATGTCAGCAGTGATTATGTCGTGGTTAACGCCGTAAACGATTGTAGCATCAACGTTTTTACCAGGAGCAGAGATAAGAACTTTCTTAGCGCCGGCATCAAGGTGTACTTGACATGCGTCTTTACTTGCGAAGATACCAGTACATTCTAGTACTACGTCAACTTCTAGTTCAGCCCAAGGTAAATCTTTTGGATTGCGTTCTGAGAAAGTCTTGATACGGTCGCCGTTAATGATTAGTGCTTCAGCATCAAAATCAACAGTACCAGGGAAACGACCATGTGCAGTATCATATTTAGTTAGGTGAGCGTTGATTTTTGAATCACCTAGGTCGTTGATTGCAACGATTTCTAGATCTTGTTCTTTACCACCTTCGTAGAATGCACGAAGTACGTTTCTGCCGATTCGACCATAACCATTGATTGCTACTTTAATTGTCATAACTTGTATCCATTAAATTAAATGTAAGTTTGAATTAATAATCCTGCTTGGTTGTAAATTTACAAGATTTTGATGAAAAGACAAGAATAAATACTAAAATGTATGCGGTGAATCACAATTTGTTGCAAATTTACGAAAATAAACTGATTTATGTCAATTTAGACTATTTTTTTGTTCTATTTATTACAGCTTTTTACAAAAACTAAATAATCTAGATCACAAACTAAGATGCTTAGTTGCTTTATTGGCATGATTATTTCCCTGTAACCTTATTTAGTTTCATTTGAATTCATTCAATATTCTGACTAAGTGTCTTATTTATATCGTCTTTTTAAAATATGAAATTAAATAAGCAGCATTTTTTTGAATACTACAAATATTCGCTTTAGTGGAGTATAGACAAGAGTGGAGTATCGACAACGTGTAAAAAACCATGAAACAATATTATTGTGATACCGGGTGATCTCGCATCTTGATATTGATTGGGTATAATAGCGCTAGGTTCACTATTTAAGGTGTCAAATGACAGCACAACATATTCTGCAATTAGGTCAAATGCTTGGTCTTAGCTGTACTGAATTAAATGCCAATGGCGATGAACAAGCGTTACCAACAGCGCTAATTACGCAAGCATTGGCTGATTTTGGTTTTGCCGATGAATTAGACGTAAAACTAGAAGAAGAAATTAAGCAATTTTGGTTACGTGCATTGCCTCCTGTGATCATTACAGATCAATCTGCAATGATCCAATTTGATCTGCATTTACCTATCGAATTCGTGACTGAAGATTTAATTTGGGAAGTAAGATTGAATCAAGTTGTTGTTGAAACAGGTGAGTTTACGCCAATCGAATGGTCGTTAAATGGTATTTATCATTTACACGATATGGAAATGCAAAGTTATCAGATAAGTTTAGAGCAGCCGCTTGCTGTTGGCGCTTATCAATTGATGATTTTGGATCAAGGCAGTGAAGAACCGTTGGGCGAAAGCTGGATATTTAATCCTCCGTCGGTTTTAACGCCGACAAATGTAATTAAGCCTACAACAGTTACTGCATTACCGACAACAGATGTGGTGCTGAGTCAATTATTGACTCACGCGCAGTCTAGCTTGTCTACTGTGACCATTGATAAGGCTGACGCCGCACTTGCTTTATCAGCGCGACTTACACAATTACAACAGCAGTTTAATACTGAAAAAAAACAAGATGAATTTGCCTTAACGCTGAAAAGTATTACCGCAACTGCGGCTTTGTATCAACTGCATTTAGCACAATATTTAGCAGCTTATGTTGCTGATGGTGTGACAGCGACGCGAGTAGAAACGCAGACCGTAGAATGGCAAGATGTGCATTGTGATAATTATGCGTTTTATTTATGGTTAGTCGTCACGGCGAATAATGTCCAGCCTACAGACGTATTATTACGCCATGTTGATTTTTCTAGTAGCACTGCCAATGACGATTCATTTACGGCTTGGTTATTAGCAGACTATCAGTTAGCGCATTGTCTATTAGAAAATACCGACGGTATCGTTGCCAAAGGCATTAACAGCTATAAGTTACGCCAAGATAATTATGCGGCATTTCGTGCTCTGATAGATTTTACTGCGATGCAATCGACAGGATTAGTGCTTAACCAACCGCTATCTATCATGCAGCAGTGGTTAACTGTGGGGGATGCTGGCGTTTGGCTGAATCATGAATTCACTGAATTGCTCAGTATTATTCTATTGAGCTGTGAGCGTCATGCGTGTGCTTGTTATTATCAAGCGGATGATGAACTACCAGCAGAGCTAATGGCTTACTTTGATGCTCGTGGTGTTCAGCAATTATCACTGTCTTAATAATCACTATAAACGGGTTTTAATCGCCAGGTTAAAGCCCGATTGCTGACAGCGTATACTCATAGCTTTTAGCAGTAAATGTCTTATCTTCTATTTGCTCTGCAATTTTTGCTGCTAGCTTATCTAAACGACGCTGTTCGCTGGTCGTTATTTTATGCTTATTAAAAATACTTAGGTTTATATTTTTAATGTCGGAGATTAGCGCCACCTGTGACCACAGATAAGCCAGTTGGTAATTTCTTTTATGCATGTATGCCGTGATAATGGCATACAGCAGTTTGGTGGTCATGGCGCTATTGTCTAATCGAGAATTGCCTAATTGAGCGTTGTCTAATTGAGAGCTGTTAAATTGCGCATTATCGTCAAGTAGAGCAATACCTTTCAATAAATTAGCGATAGCTTTGTCGCTATTGTTGTTATAAATGTTAGCAATAGCGAAATACAGCGCGGGATCATCGAAGCTTTGCTGCTTGGACAAGGCGATAAAGCGTTGTTTTGCATCTTCGTTATTATGCGATACCCAATGATAATTGAGTATATAGGGGTTATTACTACTGCGCGTCTGTTTTTCTAATGCGATAAGCTCATCGTAGGTACTTAACATGGCTGATACACGCTGGGTTTTTAATTCCGGGTGTTTTCTTGGCTCGATTAGCGCGGCTATCTTGATACACTCTTGGTAATCGCTAAGCGCCGTTAATAACGCGTATTTTGCTTGCACGCTGGCATTTGTCTGCGCCTCAAAACGGCTGGCAATGAGGTCATTTCTTTCTGTTTGACACCATTTATCGGTATTTAAATCGGCGCAAATAGCGCCATCGTTTTCGCATATTGCTACAGCATCGTAAGGGTCGCTACATGATGTTAATAAACCAGTAATAATAATCGCTGGAATTAAACGACTAATAGAGCGTAAACGATGCATAAAACTAACACTAAAATAGGTGATTACGAAACCCTACCATAGATTAACGCATACTGTCTAATGAGGGATTTAAATTAGTAAAAGGGCTCAGCGCCACGGTCATCAGCTCGGTTACAAAGTGAACAAGCGGAAAAAGTAAAGCCGTTTCTATTTCATTGTTAAATATTTGTGTTTTGAATGAAAGCTAAAAAGTAAAAAAAGACCTAATTGACATGATTAATTGGTAAATTAATGGTTATTTTTGTATGATTACGCTATCAAATTGATTAAATGTCAGTCGATAGTTATATGACTGTTGTTTTAATGTTTCTTACATGTAGTTGTGATTAAAAGGGAAAAAAGATGCCATTTGAAAGTCATTTATTGGACTGGCAAGAGAGCCAAGAACTCGCAGAATCTATGCTACCGTTGTTAGGAAAGCTATATCGTAATAAGGGCGTTGAAGTATTAATTTACGGTCGCCCATTACAAAATGCAACAGCAATTGATCTCCAAAAAGCACACCGCGTAGTTAAACGTCATGAAGGTCGTATTTTACCTTTTACTGAAACTTTCCCATTACTGAAAATTATCAGTGAACTACCAATTAGCAATTCTCAAATTGATATCGGTCGTTTGGCCGTACGCTATTGGGCTGATAATGAAGATTCTACTGGTATCGACGCATTTTTACGTGCTGAATTAGCACCGGCATTAAATAACGATACTCAGCCTGAACCTCGTGATGTTGTTCTATACGGTTTTGGCCGTATTGGTCGTTTACTTGCGCGTTTACTTGTTGATAAAACAGGTGAAAGCAACTTATTACGTTTACGTGCTATTGTTGTACGTGGTGGTCCTGGCGATATCGAGAAGCGTGCTTCTTTATTACGTCGTGACTCGGTACATGGCCAGTTTAATGGCACGATTGATATTGATGAAGAAAACAATGCAATCATTGCTAACGGTACTTATATCAAGATCCTTTATTCAAATGGTCCAGATCAAATCGATTACGCAGCACACGGTATTCACAATGCACTAATAGTCGATAATACGGGTATCTGGCGTGATACTGACGGCTTGGGTCTGCATTTAAAAGCACCTGGTGCTGCAAAAGTATTATTAACAGCACCGGGTAAAGGTGACATTAAAAATATTGTGTATGGTGTTAACCATATGGATATTTTACCTGAAGATAACATTGTATCAGCAGCAAGCTGTACCACGAATGCAATCACACCTGTACTGAAAACAATCCAAGATAGATATGGTATTGCGAACGGTCACGTTGAAACTGTGCATTCATATACCAATGATCAAAACTTGATTGATAACTACCATAAAGGTGATCGTCGTGGCCGTGGCGCTGCAATGAACATGGTATTAACGTCAACTGGCGCAGCATCGGCTGTAGCAAAAGCACTACCTGAACTAAAAGGTAAGCTGACTGGTAACGCAATTCGTGTACCTACGCCAAACGTATCAATGGCAATCATTAACTTAAACCTTGAGAAAGAAGTTGAAAGAGAATCTCTAAACAGCTACTTACAAGAAATGTCGTTAAGTTCGCCATTACACAATCAAATTGATTTCAGTACATCTAAAGAATTAGTATCAACAGACATGGTTGGTAGCCGTTTCTCTGGTATTGTTGATTCATTAGCAACGATTGCTGAAGGTAACCGCGCTATATTATACGTTTGGTATGATAATGAGTTTGGTTATAGCTGCCAAGTATTGCGCGTAATGCAAAAAATGGCTGGTATCAACATGCACGAATTTGCATAAGCAAACTGTGTATTAAGATTAAGACTGTGTTATTAAGGAAGCCAATTGGCTTCCTTTTTTTGTTTATAGCAAGCGACTCGTTTCTGTTAAACGAGCAATGTACGCACGATGTTGTAGTTTAAATGTGTGCGTATTTATAGTAGGGTTGCAGTATAGCAGGGGATGCCCCTGAGCATTAACCAAGGACGTAAAGATGTCAGTTGATAAGTTACTTGAAAGTATGACACCAGAAGTATATGAAAAGCTTAAAACGGCTGTAGAGCTCGGTAAATGGGAAAGTGGTGTGGTATTGACTCCAGCACAAAAAGATAGCTCACTGCAAGCTGTAATGCTGTATCAGTCACGATTCAATACCGAACCTGAACATTTTACAATTGGTACTGATGGTGAAATAGCCATGCTTAAAAAATCAGTGTTAAAGCAACAATTCAGAGAGAAAAAAGCGGCGCAGGAAGAAGAAATTTTACGCGTTGATGTTGAATGATCGATAAAGACTTGTAATCAAGATATTGGGCTGTGGATTATAAGATATTAAATCGTAGACCTAAAAAAACCAGCCTTACGCTGGTTTTTTTAGAGGCTCGTGATTAACGGGCACGGAAGACGATACGACCTTTAGATAAATCGTAAGGTGTTAGTGCTACAGTTACTTTATCACCAGTAAGAATTCGAATGTAGTTTTTACGCATTTTACCAGAGATATGCGCAGTAACAACGTGGCCGTTTTCTAATTCAACACGAAACATTGTGTTAGGAAGTGTATCTAGAACTGTACCTTGTAATTCAATGCTGTCTTCTTTTGCCATGAGTCCTCTTAAAATTTAATTATAATAGCTATATTTGACCGCAAGATGATGCCAGATTTACACTGGTCTGTATATATTATAGGTAAGTTATTTACGTTTTATTTTTAAAACGCTTTATTATTGACTCTTCGGCGATATTAGCCCTGCCACTTGCCTGCGATTAAGCGCTGATGTGGGTTAAAGTTAACCTTGTAATTCATCTTGCTACATTGATCTACTTGATAGCCTAAATACAGCCATTTCTTGCCGGTGTTCTTTGCTAAAATTAGTTGTTGTAAAATTGCATAGGTACCTAAGGAGTAGGTCAGGAACTTAGGGTCATAAAAGCAATACATGGCACTCATGCTATCTGTCATCACATCGGTGACAGCGACGGCGACGAGGACGTCATCAAGGTAAAACTCGATAAACGTTGGTGTTAACCAGGCGCTAGTAATAAAACCATAATACTGAGACTGACTGGCGGGATACATAGCGCCATCACTGTGCAGGGTATTTATGTAACGCTCGTATAATGGATAATAATCTGATTGTGGCTGGTGGCTAACCCGCATTTCAATGTGCTTGTTTTTGTTGAGTAAGCGTTTCTGACTTTTACTTGGTTTAAATAACTGACTATCAACGCGGATTGATTGACATGCTTGGCAAGTTTGGCAATGCGGTCGGTAGACATCATTACCACTGCGACGAAAACCGTTAAGCAGTAAAACTTCATAACCGGCTTGATCATGTAATTCTTCATCTTGAACAACGAGGATTTGCTCTTGTTGATCATTTAGGTAGCTGCAAGGCACTGGTGGGGTTAAGGCGACTTTAATCATATTGTGATTCCTAGGTATTGGCCTTATCTATTAAGTCTAATACAAGCGCTTGAGGCTGCCATAGCTGTTGTTGGACTGTCGTGTTGTTATTATTGTTATTACTGAGTTGGTTGATGAACGTTTCGCGGCTAATTTCAATTGCGCCTAATGATGCGAGGTGTTCATTGTGTAATTGGCAATCAATCAATTTACAGCCAATACTCAGCAGATGTTGTTGCAGCGCGATAAAGGTGATTTTAGAGGCGTCAGTGACGGTATGAAACATCGATTCACCACAGAAAATATCGCCAATATACAA
Organism: Moritella sp.; assembly: GCF_013215705.1. Classification (GTDB taxonomy): domain Bacteria; phylum Pseudomonadota; class Gammaproteobacteria; order Enterobacterales; family Moritellaceae; genus Moritella. Next base: position 104,392 of record NZ_JABSQR010000005.1, read on the forward strand.
GCCATATAATCCGCCGACGAGTTGCCCCTTTTGCCATACTTCAATAGAGTGTGCAAAGCCCATTTCATGCAGTTGTAAATAGGCATCTTGCATGGTATCGGTGATCCAAGTATTACTCGAGTAATCACGTGGTTCAGCGCAAGATTCAATCACCTCTGCAAATGCATTATTGATCGAAAAGGTAAAACTTTGACGACGTAAAGACTTACGTAAGCTACGTGATATATGCATCTTACCGGGTGCTAACACCATACGCTGACTTGGTGACCACCATAGAATAGGCTGATCGTCTTCAAACCAAGGGAAAATACCTTTTCGATAAGCATGTACAAGCCGTTCTGGATTGAGATCGCCACCCATAGCGAGTAAGCCATCGGGCTCAGCTAACGCAGTATTAACTGCTGGGAAGTAACTTAAGTCGTCATTCAGTTCTGGTAAATAGATTGGCATATAGGTGAGGTCTTGAAAAAGGTTAGGTTTTGAAAAAAGTGCCTTGAAAAAGGTGATACCTAGGGTATCACCTTAGCAGAATAAACGGATTAATCGCCTAATCCATCAAGAAAACGTTCTGCATCTAATGCAGCCATACAGCCTGTTCCTGCTGACGTAATTGCTTGACGATAAATGTGGTCAGAGACGTCGCCTGCAGCAAATACACCAGGGACAGTGGTTTGCGTTGCGTTGCCTTCTGTGCCCGAATTCACTTTTAAGTAACCATCTTTCATGTCTAACTGATCGATGAATAAGTCTGTATTTGGTTGGTGACCAATCGCAATAAAGGTACCCATTACATCAAATTCAGTTGCTTCGTCAGTACGTGTATCACGTATGCGTACACCCGTTACGCCCATATCATCACCTAATACTTCATCAAGTGTTTTGTTTAGGTGTAATGTAATATTACCGTTCGCTACTTTTTCTTGTAAGCGCTTAGTTAAGATCTTCTCACTACGGAATTCTTCACGACGGTGAATTAAATGTACTTCAGATGCGATGTTTGATAGGTAAAGCGCTTCTTCAACCGCGGTATTACCACCACCAACTACAGCTACTTTTTGGTTACGATAGAAGAAACCATCACATGTTGCACATGCTGATACACCACGGCCTTTGAATGCTTCTTCTGACGGTAGACCAAGGTATTTTGCTGATGCGCCAGTACAAATGATTAATGCATCACATGTGTATTCAACATCGTTACCTTTTAACTTAAATGGGCGTGCTGATAAATCAACATCGTTGATATGATCAAAAATGATCTCAGTTTCAAAGCGCTCAGCGTGTACTTTCATTCGCTCCATTAGTGCAGGACCTGTTAGCCCTTCTGCATCACCCGGCCAGTTTTCAACTTCAGTTGTCGTTGTTAATTGACCACCTTGCTGTATACCTGTGATTAATACTGGGTTTAGATTAGCACGAGCAGCATAAACTGCTGCGGTGTATCCTGCTGGACCTGAGCCTAATATAAGTAGACGGCAGTGTTTTGTATTACTCATTATGATTCCTTTAATACCAATAATTGTGGTCAATTGTAAAAACTTTGTGGCGCGGGGTAAATAGGTGAGTAAAAATATATTTTTAAAATGCATAATAATGCAAAAATAATGAAAACCGCGATTCAGCTATATATTTTGCATATCCACCCTTTCAATGGAATTAATGTTCTGTTAATGTCTGCTTAGACCAACGAAACGTCTATTTCGCTGGTTCTTATATAAAACATCGATGTTAGCCTATTGTTATGCAGGTAGCGGCTTTGTAGATATTATGTTTTTCTATACAAGGGGAAACGTAACATAAGCCTCGTAAATTGAATTATTGTAGGCTATTATAATCTTGGTTAGAATTTAGCTAGCACTTTAAGTTGGTTCTAACTATGGCGTATTCAAATGAATGGATTATTTGAAAAACTAAGTTTTACTGGGATGTAAAAGGGTGGAAACAATAATGATGGAAGTAAAAACTCGACCAATGAAGGAACTAGATCGAATCGACCGTAATATTCTTAATGAATTACAAAAAGACGGTCGAATTTCCAATGTAGAGTTGTCGAAACGTGTAGGCTTGAGTCCTACGCCATGTTTAGAGCGCGTACGTCGCTTAGAACGCCAAGGATATATTACAGGTTATACCGCAATTCTAAATCCACAATTTCTGGATGCTTCATTGCTTGTTTTTGTTGAAATCACCTTAAATCGTGGTGCTGCTGATGTGTTCGAGCAATTCAACAAAGCTGTTCAAGAACTTGAAGAAATTCAAGAATGTCATTTAGTATCTGGCGATTTCGATTATTTATTAAAAACACGTGTATCTGATATGTCAGCTTATCGTCGTTTACTTGGTGAAACGCTATTACGTTTACCGGGTGTTAATGACACACGTACCTATGTTGTTATGGAAGAAGTTAAACAAAGTAACCGTTTAGTTATTAAAACGCGTTAATTTCACTGTTTATACATAATCTTTTAGCGTAATCCTAGATTAACGCAAATAAAGTGATAAATAATCAACAAGCGGCATATTGCCGCTTGTTTTGTTTCTAGCATTTATTTAAAGTTGATAGCTCATATACCCAAGTTACCTTAATTCGGTTTGCTGATATCGTATCTTGAAGTAAGTTGGGTATAGTAGATAACGTAACATCGTCGCCTTTAAGAGTCATAAATCAAGATGAACAAATTTAATTTAGCTATTCCATCCAAATATCTTGCGCCACTATCCGGTATCCAGCGTGTCTTTGAAGTTGGATTTATCCTGTCTACCTTTATAGCTTGTTATGCCATGGTCGCATTAGTGAGCTTTGATCCCGCCGATCCATCATGGTCGCAAACCAGTTGGGAAGGTCCCGTTAAAAATGCCGCCGGTTCATTCGGTGCCTGGATCGGGGATGTGCTGTTTTTTACCTTTGGCCTTTATGCGTATGCAATACCAGTGGCATTTGTGTCATTAGCCTGGTTTATATTTTGGCGTCCAAGACAGCTTGATGAAATAGACTTTTTTACCGTTGGTCTGCGTATGATCGGCGCATTATTATTACTTATCGGTGTGTGTGGATTGGCATCCGTTAACTTTGATGATCTGTATTATTTTTCATCGGGTGGTTTAATTGGTGATGTCGTTGAACAGGCAATCAGTGAGCTATTTGGAGTATTAGGTTCAACGCTTATTTTACTGAGTTTTGTCGCGATTGGTTTTACGCTGTTAACGGGTATATCGTGGTTAACAATCGTTGATATGCTTGGCGCTGGGGTGATTAATGTTTGCCAATATAGCGTTGATAAAGTGACCGCGTTAAGCAATCGACAAGCGCCAGTCGAGGTCAATGAAACCGTGGTTGATACAGAACACGATGATCTGAGCGTGTCAAAAATTGCTGCGCCGCCAGTAAATGTTCAACCGGCAGATGAACTTGATGACGTAACGAATATGTCATTTACGGCTGCCCGACAAGAACCATCACTATCAGCATTTGACGTATCAGATGTTGAGCCTAATGATGATGATCAATTTACTCGTGACAATATGATTGCCGCCGATAACATTGATCGACAAAATGTTGATAACGACAGCGCTGACGAAGTTATTATTGTCGAGCAACAATTAGAGTTAGACCAGATGGAACCAGCACTAGCGCCGGTATTCCAGATTAATAATAACGGCACTGATAATGGTTTTGAAATTATTGGTGACCAAGTCGTATCAACTAATCCACTGCAATTTAAAGAAAAACCAGTTACTTTACTACCGGGATTAGAGTTATTAGACAAACCCAATAAAAAAGCCAATCCGATATCGCAAGCCGAGCTTGATCATGTCGCGCGCTTAGTCGAAGAGAAATTATTAGAATTTAATATTAAAGCGAAAGTGGTCGATGTGCATCCTGGGCCCGTTATTACCCGTTTCGAATTAGATTTAGCACCAGGTATTAAAGTCAGTAAGATCTCGGCATTATCGAAAGATTTAGCCCGTTCATTATCAGCGATGAGTGTGCGTATTGTGGAAGTGATCCCAGGTAAATCGGTTATTGGTCTGGAGTTACCGAACAAGTATAGAGAAACAGTTTATCTATCTGATGTGATGTCTAGCCCATCATTTATTAACGCCAAGTCAAAAACATCCGTGGTGTTAGGTCATGATATTGCGGGTGATGCCGTGGTGGTCGATTTAGCTAAAATGCCGCATCTACTGGTTGCGGGTACCACTGGCTCGGGTAAGTCGGTGGGTGTGAACGTGATGATCATGAGTTTGCTGTACAAAGCATCGCCAGAAGAAGTGCGTATGATCATGATTGATCCAAAAATGTTGGAACTTTCTGTGTATGAAGGTATCCCACATTTATTAACCGAAGTTGTTACTGACATGAAAGATGCTGCAAATTCGTTGCGTTGGTGTGTGGGTGAAATGGAAAGACGTTATAAGTTATTGTCAGCTGTTGGTGTTCGTAACCTGGCTGGCTTTAATACTAAAATACAACAAGCGATTGATGCTGGCCAGCCAATACTCGACCCATTATGGAAACCGGGCGATAGTATGGACGAGACCGCGCCAGCATTGATTAAACTGCCTTCGATTGTGGTTATTGTCGATGAGTTTGCCGATATGATGATGATTGTCGGTAAAAAAGTTGAAGAGTTAATTGCACGTATTGCCCAAAAAGCCCGTGCCGCTGGTATCCATTTAATCTTAGCAACGCAACGTCCTTCTGTAGATGTTATCACCGGTTTAATTAAAGCTAATATCCCAAGCCGTATTGCGTTCCAAGTATCAAGTAAGATTGACTCACGAACCATTCTTGATCAAGGCGGTGCAGAGACACTATTAGGTATGGGTGATATGTTGTATCAGCCAGCGGGTAGCAGTGTACCAATCCGTGTTCATGGTGCATTTGTCGATGACCATGAAGTACACCGTGTGGTCGCAGATTGGAAACTACGTGGTGAACCGAATTATATTGATGAAATTTTAAATGGTGAAGAGACGGCTGATACCTTATTACCGGGTGAAGTCGCTGAAGGTTCATCCGATGTGGATGAGTTATTTGACCAAGCTGTATACCATGTAACACAAACGCGTCGAGGTTCCGTATCAGGCGTACAACGTAAATTCAAAATCGGTTATAACCGTGCCGCCCGTATTGTCGAAGAGATGGAAGTGCAAGGTATCGTCAGTTCTCCAGGGAATAATGGTAATCGAGAAGTACTGGCACCACCGCCACCAAAGGATTAATGGATGAGAAATAAAATGTCATTAAAAAAAATCTTAGTAACCGCAGTATTAATGACGGCGTCTATGCTAACGAATGCGCAAAGTGTAAAACAAGAATTACAAGACCAACTTGCTCAGTTAAAGCCATTCAGTGCTGACTTTACTCAAATAGTAACGTCGGCTGAGGGAGATAACCTTTCGACTGCACAGGGCTTGATGCAATTGCAGCGTCCCAATCAATTTCGCTGGGAAACCGTGTCACCAGACGAACAGTTAATTGTTTCTGATGGTGAAAGTATATGGTTGTATAATCCGTTTGTTGAACAAGTTAGTATTTACTCACTTAAAGATGCCATTGCTAATACCCCCTTCATGCTTATTGCGGGATCAGAGCAAACGGCTTGGGAAAGTTATCGAGTAACAAAACAAGCTGGTGTCTATACCGTGATCACGCCAAATGATCCTACCGCAGCGGTATTTACTTTACAGTTTAAGCAAGGTGCAATCGCCCAATTCTCGGTACAAGAGCAGCAAGGTCAACATAGCCAATTTTCTTTAACCAATCATAAGACAATGAACAAGATGGATCCTGCGTTGTTTAATTTTAATATCCCGGAAGATACAGATATAGATGACCAACGCTAATGAATAATACGATGTCACTTGATTTTAGTCCTGATTTCCAACCGCTAGCGGCCAGAATGCGACCAGAAAAAATGTCGCAATATATTGGCCAAACCCATATTCTCGGTGAAGGAAAACCCTTACATCGTGCATTATTAGCTGGCCATGCGCACTCGATGATTTTATGGGGACCACCTGGTACGGGCAAAACCACGATCGCAGAGATGATCGCGCATTACTGTGATGCCAAAGTTGAGCGAGTACATGCCGTTACATCGGGTATTAAAGATATTCGTTTAGCGATAGAAAAAGCCAAAGATAATGCCATTCAAGGTTTCCGTACCATTTTATTTGTCGATGAAGTGCATCGCTTTAATAAAAGCCAACAAGATGCATTTTTACCGCATATCGAAGATGGCACCATTATCTTTATCGGCGCGACGACCGAAAATCCGTCATTTGAATTAAACAATGCATTGCTATCACGTGCCCGTGTGTATGTACTGAAAAAGTTAACCGCTGACGAGATCCAACAAGTTATCGATCAAGCATTAGCGGATACACGTGGTTTAGCCAAGGTTAAATTTAATTTTGCGCCAGATGTTAAAGAAAAACTCTGTGAGTTAGCGGATGGCGATGCCAGAAAGAGCCTTAATTATCTCGAGCTATTAAATGATATGGCGGAAGACGAAGGGCAAGGCAAATTAATCACCCTTGAAAGGCTGATGTCTGTCGTGGGTCGTAAAGTAAATAGTTTTGATAATAAAGGTGAGCTTTATTATGATTTGATGTCAGCATTGCATAAATCAATCCGTGGTTCATCACCGGATGCTGCCTTGTATTGGTTTGCACGTATGCTCGCTGGTGGCTGTGATCCACTACATGTGGCGCGCCGTTTGCTGGCTATAGCCTCAGAAGATATAGGTAATGCTGACCCAAGAGCAATGCAAGTTGCCGTATCGGCATGGGATTGTTTTAGTCGTGTTGGTGCTTATGAAGGCGAGCGAGCAATAGCCCAAGCCATTGTATATCTGGCATCGGCGGCAAAAAGTAATGCTGTGTATACTGCATTCTCACAAGCAAAAATGTTAGTACAAGAACAACCAGACTTTGATGTACCGATGCACTTACGCAATGCGCCGACTAAGCTGATGTCCGATCTGGGTTACGGTGATGGCTATCGTTATGCCCATGATGAAGTGGGGGCGTATGCACCCGGTGAATGTTATATGCCGGAAGCATTACAAGGTACTAAGTTATATCATCCTGTTGATCGTGGTGTTGAAAAGCAAATTAAGCAAAAACTCGATTATCTCCATCAACTTGATCTCGATAGCCTTCGAAAACGCTATTAATCATTAACGGTACGATCAACGAATAAATGAAGCAGGGTACTATCAATGAATAATTTAGCATTATACGGTTTTGTTGCACTTGGTGGTGCCAGTGGCGCAATGTTGAGAACGTTCATTGCCCAAACTGCAACCGCTGTGCTGGGTAAGGGCTTTCCTTATGGCACGTTAATTGTCAATATTCTGGGGTCGTTATTGATGGGCGTATTATTTTCCTTACTTGATGACAACATTATTGCAGCTGAACCTTGGCGCCAACTTATCGGCTTAGGCTTCTTAGGTGCATTGACGACGTTTTCGACATTTTCGATGGATTCGTTGTTGTTATTGCAGCAAGGTGAGTGGTTAAAAGCAGCGCTAAATGTATCTTTAAACGTGACAGTGTGTATTTTTGTTGCATATTTAGGTATGCGCTTAGTATTTCGAGCATAAAGACCCGTAATTTAAGTATAAATACCGTGATGAAAGTGTAAATTCACGTTAAAATAATACGTGTTAATAATACCAACAGATTTTTCTGACCCAGTGCAAGGAAATAGTACTCAGGTCGAAATAAAACAAGCAGAGTAGGTAAAGAATGTTAGATCCTAAATTTCTTCGAGCAGACTTAGAAGAAGCTAAACAGCGTTTAGCGAGCCGTGGTTTTGAACTAGACGTTGATACAATCAAATCATTAGAAGAACAGCGTAAAGCATTACAGATCCGTACAGAACAATTACAGAATGATCGTAACGTACGTTCGAAATCCATTGGTAAAGCAAAAGCAAGTGGTGAAGATATTCAACCACTATTGGCTGAAGTTGGAAAATTAGGCGAAGAGCTTGATGCGGCTAAAGCTGAACTCGCTGAGTTACTGACTAAAATTGAAGATATTGCACTGTCGCTACCAAACCTACCACATCCATCGGTACCACAAGGTAAAGATGAAGATGACAATGTAGAATTAAAGCGTTGGGGTCAACCAAAAGAATTTAATTTTGAAATTAAAGATCACGTTGATGTAGGCGAAGCGCTTAACGGGCTCGATTTTAAAAATGCAGTCAAAATTACCGGTTCACGTTTCATCGTTATGCGTGGTCAAGTCGCACGTATGCACCGTGCTATTGCGCAATTCATGCTTGATACGCATACAGAAGAACACGGTTATACAGAATTGTATGTGCCTTACCTTGTTAATACTGATTCGTTATACGGTACTGGTCAATTACCTAAATTTGGTGACGACCTGTTCCACACCAAACCAGCAACAGAAGAAGGTCAAGGTCTAAGCCTGATCCCGACCGCTGAAGTACCGGTAACAAATACAGCGCGTGATACTATCACTGACGAAGCTGATCTACCTGTACGTCTAACTGCACATACACCTTGTTTCCGTAGTGAAGCTGGTTCATATGGTCGTGATACACGTGGTCTGATTCGTCAACATCAGTTTGATAAAGTAGAAATGGTGCAACTGGCGCACCCAGAAAAATCATACGAAGCACTTGAAGAAATGCGTCAGCATGCTGAAAACATCTTAATTAAGCTTAACTTACCATACCGTGTCGTTACATTATGTACCGGTGATATGGGTTTTGGCGCAGCGAAAACATATGATCTAGAAGTATGGGTTCCGGCACAGAATACGTACCGTGAAATTTCTTCAATATCAAACTGTGAAGATTTCCAAGCTCGTCGTCTACATGCGCGTACGCGTCTTAAAGACAGCAAGAAGCCAGTACTGCTACACACACTAAACGGTTCTGGTTTAGCAGTAGGTCGTACACTTGTTGCGATTCTAGAGAACTACCAGTTAGAAGATGGCCGTGTTGAAGTGCCTGAAGTACTACGAGGTTACATGGGCGGTCTAACGCACATGGGTTAATCTGACGGCGAATAAAAAGTCAGTTAAATAAAAAGCCCCGCTGAGTTATGCGAATAACTCAGCGGGGCTTTTTGGTTTCTGATTGAACAAAATCCCGTCATTAATCATTTAATGTAATGGGAGACTTGTTAATCTAATACCAATTTATAACGTACCAATTAAAGGCATTTAGCCGGTTTAGGCAAGCCAGCAATCTTGGTTGCTTGCTTCGCGGGGCCTTTAGGGAACAGTTTATATAAATAGATACTGTTGCCTTTATCTGCACCGAGTTTCTTCGCCATTGCTTTAACTAATGCGCGAATAGCCGGTGAAGTATTGTATTCGAGATAAAAGTTACGCACGAAGTGAACAACTTCCCAATGGGCCGGGCTTAAGCTGATACTTTCTTGTTCTGCAAGTAGCGGCGCAAGTGCTTCACTCCAATCATCAGAGTTAAGTAAATAACCTTGTTTGTCGGTGGCGATCTCTTGTTCGTTGATAATTAACATAGCTTTAAACTAACCGTAGAGGGAAAACAAAAAAGCCTCGTCAAACGAGGCTTTTCACTATTTAGCAACAACGAGATTAGTCGTCGCTACTCATAATACCTAAAATTTGTAATAAACTAACAAAGATATTATACAGTGATAGAAAGATAGTGACCGTCGCTGAGATGTAGCTTGTTTCACCACCATGAATGATTGAGCTTGTTTGCATCAAGATCGCAGCAGATGAAAACAGAATGAACATTGCACTGATTGCGAGGCTAAGCGCTGGAATTTGTAGGAAGAAGTTACCAATCATAGCCACGATAAGTACCACAAAACCGGCCATCATCATGCCATTAAGGAAAGACATATCCTTCTTTGTTGTTAGCACATATGCAGACAGAGCAAAGAAAGTAAATGCAGTACCAGCAAATGCCATTACCACAATGTCACCCATACCGGCACCTATGTATCGGTTAATTAATGGGCCAACGGTATAACCTAAGAAACCAGTGAACAAGAATACAAATAGAATACCCATTGAGTTGTTACGGTTTTTTTCTGTTAGGTACATTAAACCATACACACCGACTAGGGTAATGATGAAACCTGGAGAAGGTAAGTTTAATGTAACCACTGCACCAGCAACTAACGCTGAAAACGCCAGTGTCATCGCTAATAGCATATAGGTATTTTTAAGTACCTTATTCGTCGCGAGTACGCTTGCTTGCGACTGAGTCTGAATCGTACGTTGTTGCATTGTGTCTGTTCCTTAAATAATAAACACTGCCAGTTAGAGCCTTAGTATACCCTAAAGTTCCGACATAATATGACGATGTAGTTAATTTATAGCCAAATAAGTTAAAAACAAGCCTTTTGACTGAAAAATGTGATTAATTCTGTAAAACACTTTATCTTTTTTTTTAACTCTGTATTATACGCTCATTGCTGCGGAGGGGTGGCAGAGTGGCCGAATGCACTGGTCTTGAAAACCAGCAGGGGTTAATAGCTCCTCGAGAGTTCAAATCTCTCCTCCTCCGCCATCTATATAGAGAAAGGCGCTATCTGAAAAGATAGCGCCTTTCTTGCATTTTAGTCTCCATCATCTATCTCATTTTGACAGTAATATCCTCACGAGCTTGGTTTAGCCTAATTTATTGTTTTACTCGCATATTGATCCGTTTCGCTAACATAACGTTTATTTATTTTTATCCATATCAATTCGAACTCTCTCTTTGTTGGATTACAGCGCGAAGCGGGTAAAAAGTAAACGGTTAGGTCGTTGGAGGTGTTTTTTTAGCTTCTAGATATTTACAACACTCAATCATATCTCTATTATACGCTTCATTGCTGCGGAGGGGTGGCAGAGTGGCCGAATGCACTGGTCTTGAAAACCAGCAGGGGTTAATAGCTCCTCGAGAGTTCAAATCTCTCCTCCTCCGCCATCTATATAGAGAAAGGCGCTATCTGAAAAGGTAGCGCCTTTTTTGCATCTTAAGCTTTATTCTTTTTTTATCACATCACTGTGTCTTTGCTATTTAGCGGTTCTTCTCCAGTGTCGTTTATTCTCATCGTTATTTGGTATGTAAACATATCGAATCTGATGTTTTTTAAACAATTTTTTCACCCTGTCGCTAGGAAGTCGAGCAAGTTGGCTTTATTTTGTGCGAAGTTTGAAGGTTTGGTCTTTTTGCTTTACAACAGGGCGCTGCATCTCTATTATACGCTCCATTGCTGCGGAGGGGTGGCAGAGTGGCCGAATGCACTGGTCTTGAAAACCAGCAGGGGTTAATAGCTCCTCGAGAGTTCAAATCTCTCCTCCTCCGCCATCTATATAGAGAAGCCGGTACTTAATTCAGTTAAGTACCGGTTTTTTGCTATCTGGTATTATTTAATCTCTCTAATTTATTCAGTCTCTTCGCTCATCCAGTTAGTTCTATTCAGTTTCTTCAAGCATTGCGGCTCGTTGTGCGTTCCATCGTTTTCGTTGTGCGTAGTAATAATCCCAAACACAAGGGCTGCAAGCGCCACCACCACAACAATCATCATCGGCGGGTGGGTAGGGTTTTTCTATTAACTGTGGTTGCGGTTTTTCCATTGATTTATCCTTTTCGCTAGCGATAGACAAAATGTAACATATTTTTAATGACACAGATCAAATCAGTGGTGGTTAATTAATCAGCTGCTGTATTATCAATGATATAGATATATATGTCGTTTATATATCTATATACATAGCTTGATATGCCACATTTTTTTAGTAACGATGTTTATTTTGCTAACTGAACCGCATTTTAGCTTTAAACTAATATAGTTATTAAATTATTGATATATAATGTCATATTATTATTTGGTATAAATATATTAGCTTCTATGGTTAACTTAAAAGTAAAAATAACAACCTATTTTTAGCCATCTAATGTATTATGTTCTTTAGAAATTATATGTATGTGTATGCGGAGATATTCTTTTGATTAATGTATTCCTTGTCGATGATCACGAATTAGTCCGTACCGGCATTCGCCGAATTCTTGAAGATGTACGTGGTATTAAAGTCGTGGGTGAAGTTTCATGCGGAGAGGATGCCGTTCAGTTTTGTCGAGAAAACCAGCCCGATGTTATCTTGATGGACATGAATATGCCAGGTATTGGCGGATTAGAAGCGACACGTAAAATTTTACGAAATAATCCTGATATTAAAATTATCGTATTAACTATACACACGGAAGAGCCTTTCCCAAGTAAAGTAATGCAAGCAGGTGGTTCTGGTTATTTAACTAAAAGTGCAGCACCTGACGAAGTATTAGGCGCAATTCGTAAAGTGCATAGTGGCCAGCGTTATATTTCTCCTGAAATCGCACAGCAGATGGCATTAAGTCAATTTTCATCAGCTAGCGAAAACCCTTTCCAAAATCTGTCAGAGCGTGAGTTACAAATCATGATGATGATTACGAAAGGGCAAAGAGTGGTCGATATTGCCGAGCAGCTACACCTTAACTCTAAGACGGTTAACGCTTATCGCTATCGCTTATTCAGTAAGCTGAATATTAATGGTGACGTAGAGCTGACTCACCTAGCGATCAGACACGGTATCTTAGATGCAGATACACTATAATTAAGTATTACGTTAATTAACATTAATTGAGAAAGATGTCTTCGGGCATCTTTTATTTTATGCCTGAAAAAGAACAATTCAATCATCAAGATTTCTTAAAAACGGTCTCACACCAACCTGGTGTTTATCGAATGTATGACCATAAAGACGTGGTTATTTATGTCGGCAAAGCCAAAGATCTGCATAAACGCCTAACCAGTTATTTTCGAAAAACCGTCGATCGTGAAAAAACCCGGGTACTGGTTACGCATATTACCAATATTGATGTTACGGTAACGCACTCCGAGACCGAAGCGCTGGTACTTGAACATACCTATATTAAGCGATATCAGCCGCGTTACAACGTTTCACTGCGGGATGATAAGTCTTACCCTTACATCCTGATAACCGCTCACAAGCATCCACAGTTAACCTCTATTCGCAGCAAGAATAAGCGCAAAGGGCAATATTTTGGTCCCTATCCAAGCGGTAGTGCGGTGCGAGAAAGTCTGCATTTAATGCAAAAGCTATTTCCTGTACGTCAGTGTGAGGATAGCTATTACCAAAATCGTTCGCGACCGTGTTTACAGTTCCAGCTCAAGCGTTGTTTAGGCCCTTGTGTGAAAATGGATAATCCTGACGAATACAACCAGCAGGTTGAACTTGCTGCATTATTTTTGAAAGGTAAAAATATCGACGTCATTAATGAATTAGTGATGAAGATGGAAAATGCCAGTCAGCAGTTGGATTTTGAAGCTGCCGCACGTTATCGAGACCAGATCCAAGCATTAAGAACCATCCAAGAGCAGCAATACGTCACGTCTGATTTAGGTGAGATGGACGTCATTGGTTTTGCCTATAAAAATGGTATTGCCTGTGTGCATTTATTATTTGTACGGTCAGGTAAAGTTTTTGGCAGCCGTAGTTATTTTCCTAAAGTACCTGCTGATACTGATATTAGCGAAGTGATCCAAGCCTTTTTATTACAGTATTATCTGAATAAAGAAACACAGCAGGCCATTCCTAAAGAAGTGTTGTTAACTGAGTTGCCAGAAGATAATGAGCTGATTGAATCTAGTTTAAGTCAACTGGCAGGGCGCAAAATAAAGCTGACGAGTCCTAAGCGTGGGGACCGGCATAAATTTTTAAGGTTGGCGCTTACTAACGCTGAAACTGCATTAACGACAAAGCTGGCAACTAAAAGTACCGTGCTCAATCGTTTCAAAGCATTAGAAAAAGTATTGAAGTTTGATGGCAAGATCCAGCGTATGGAATGTTTTGATATTAGTCATACGGGTGGCGAGCAAACCGTGGCATCTTGCGTGGTCTTCAATCGTGACGGACCCAATAAAACCGATTACCGACACTATAATATCAGTGGCATTACCGGTGGCGATGATTATGCCGCCATGGCTCAGGTATTAGACCGCCGCTTTAAGAAAGTCGCTGAAGTTGACAAAATACCTGATATTTTATTTATTGATGGTGGCAAAGGGCAAATGACCCAGGCGGAGCGAGTGCTCACTCAATACGCGGATAATTTTGTGGTTAAACGGCCACTAATCATTGGTATTGCTAAAGGCGTGACGCGTAAAGCGGGTTTAGAGACATTAATCTTATCGGGGGCGTTGGATAACGTACCTGATATCGAATTTTATTTACCCAGTGATTCGCCCGCATTGCATCTTGTACAACATATTCGTGATGAATCTCATCGCTTTGCCATTACCGGACATCGTGCGCGCCGCAATAAAGTTAAACGCACTAGCGCGTTAGAAGCTATTCCAGGGATTGGGCCGAAGCGTCGTCAAGTATTACTTAAATATATGGGTGGTTTACAGCAATTACGTAGTGCAAGTAGGGAAGAAATTGCAAAAGTACCAGGTATAAGTATTGATTTAGCAGAAAAAATTTATGATTCGTTGCATCAATAAGCAAGATATAGGACTATAGAGGCGTTTATATTTCAAAAGCATGAGAATAATGAAAAACATACCCAATATTTTAACTTTGTTTCGCGTGATTTTAATTCCTTTTTTTGTTCTCGCGTTTTATTTACCAATTGAAAATTCGTTTTATATTGCAGCCTGGATCTTCTTTATTGCTGGCGTAACTGATTACCTTGATGGTTATATAGCAAGACGTTGGAATGTATCAAGCAAGCTTGGCGCATTTCTTGATCCTGTCGCCGATAAAATCATGGTTATCACGGCGTTAGTGATGGTTGCCGGTGATCACGACCGTATCGCTGCAACGGTTGGCGAGCACAGTGCATTATGGATCATGATCCCTACGCTTATTATGATTGGCCGCGAGCTGGCTATTTCAGGTTTACGTGAATGGATGGCCGATCTCGGTAAACGTGCCAACGTTGCGGTTGGTAATGCCGGGAAGTGGAAAACCAGTTTGCAAATGTTGGCGCTAGGCGGTTTCATTTGGCAACAAGGCCCTTGGATGGTTTACCTTGCTTACCTCGTGTTCTATGCGGCGATGGTATTAACCGTTGTTTCTATGGTGCAGTATTTTGCTGCGGCGTGGGGCGAACTCACTAGCGAAGATTAAGACGTCATTTTTAACGGCTACTTAGGTTATTGTTAGGCGATATCGCTAATACGGTATTATTTAACCCTTTTTAGCTAAAAAACAAACTGCTTAGGTTGAAACGTAAACGTTTTAATCAATGCGATTAAAAGGGTGTTGACTCTCTCTTTTAGGTCTGTAGAATGCGTCAGCACATAGGGGCTAAAGCAGTTTAATTAAAACAGCTTAGATGATATGTAAAAAGAATGCTGTGCCCGAGTGGTGAAATCGGTAGACACAAGGGATTTAAAATCCCTCGCTTAATAGGCGTGCCGGTTCAATTCCGGCCTCGGGCACCAATTTCTTTTTGTTAGATATAACGTTAAACATATAACTTTAAATAAAATATTTGGCGGGTTGGCAGAGTGGCTATGCAGCGGATTGCAAATCCGTGGACCTCGATTCGACTTCGGGACCCGCCTCCATGATTTAAGCTTGAAAGAGCAAGTTTGTTAGTTCTGCACTGGAACGGATAAACTATAAAAATTCAGTGCCCGAGTGGTGAAATCGGTAGACACAAGGGATTTAAAATCCCTCGCTTAATAGGCGTGCCGGTTCAATTCCGGCCTCGGGCACCAATTAATACTAGTATATCTAGCTAAGATATAAAATTAGCACTCTGTGTTAACAATTAATTTGTCATCGCAGTATATGGCGGGTTGGCAGAGTGGCTATGCAGCGGATTGCAAATCCGTGGACCTCGATTCGACTTCGGGACCCGCCTCCATGATTTAAGCTTGAAAGAGCAAGTTTGTTAGTTCTGCACTGGAACGGATAAACTATAAAAATTCAGTGCCCGAGTGGTGAAATCGGTAGACACAAGGGATTTAAAATCCCTCGCTTAATAGGCGTGCCGGTTCAATTCCGGCCTCGGGCACCAACTTTTATAAAAAAACCAGCTTATAGCTGGTTTTTTTATGTCTAAAATCCCCGCCCTCAATACAAGATCTTCACTCCCCAGTTTTCGTCACAGCTTCGTTATAGTCGTGGTGAGATGAAAGAAAAAACCAACGCCGAACGAGTGGTCTATGAGAACTATAGTGTTGTTCTGCAGTATTATTTCAATGCGAATAATGATTTCAGTCCTTACATCAGTGCAGGATGGGGAGAAGCACTGAAAGATCAGGATGGAGACATCAAAACAGCGCAGGTTAACGCCGGTTTTGGTCTGTACTACAAATTGGGCGCTGCAACTCGCCTGGCAACATTATTATGCGACCAAGTTATCTGCAAATGATGCTCTAGCTAGCGGACAACTCATTTACCGTTTTGGTCATGGAGAACGTTAATACTAATCAGTCTTACCGCTAATCAAAGAAGATCATCGCAATCTTTATATCGTACTCCTCAATATAGATAGAGTGGAGTGATTTTTAATCAGTTAACAACCAAGGTGTTATTTTTAATTGACTGATTTTTATAATCAGGTAAAGTAAGCGCATATCCGGTTAGGCAGCTAGCTTAACAGTTTATCACTCAGCCCGAGTGGTGAAATCGGTAGACACAAGGGATTTAAAATCCCTCGCTTAATAGGCGTGCCGGTTCAATTCCGGCCTCGGGCACCAAATTTAGAGAAAGGCTTACCTAACGGTAAGCCTTTTTTGTTTTCTGAAGCTTAAAATAATTCTTGTTTCTCGAATCACTAGTGTTTATGATAACTAATTACTCTTTATGGTTAGTTATCTTCTATGCTAGTTCGATTGATGCGCTACTTTATTCTGCTATTTGTAATGGTTGTGGGCTTTAATGCTCAGGCTAATACATATTCAGAATTAGCATCTACATCGTTATTAGCACCTGCATCCTTACTTATCGATGCTAGTGAAGTGAATAGCTTCTGCCAAGATGCTGGTGAATCAGAGCAACCGCCAATTTCATCATCACGCCATACCTATGAATTTGCATTAACCGAAACCTCGCGTTATACCAGTACCGGTCGTTTATTGTTAGATAACCCTAAACCGGATTATCAGATTGAGATTGAATTATCGATACCACCATCAGCGTCGTTGGTGATCGGCTATACGGTAAATATTAATTTCGAGCAATACTGGTTAACCGGCACATCTTTTTCTAAGTCGCGAATATCGGGCTGGAAAGACAGTAATTTATTATATTCACACCGCCAATACCCCGCTGTTATGACCTCTGTTTAGACAAAAATGTAAGTATTAACCATACTGCCTTTTTGTTGCCTTTATCTGCTTATCTATCCTAGTTAGCACTAGAACGAGTACTGTAAATGTACGAAAAAGTGCGATACACATAGCGCGTTAATCACGTTATTGTCTGGATCTATAAGCATGTTAATTACCAATATGCCTGCGTTTTATGTAATTACTTTATACATACTTTTTATATATAGAAACGGGCATTGATGGACAGTTATCAATGACAAAAAAATTAAATTCAACAGCCCAACGTAAACGTTTAAACCATTATGCTGGTTGGAAATATATCGTCTTAACCTGCACAATCTTAATCATGCTGCTAAGCGCGATCCCAACCTTGTATGGTGAAGATCCTGCACTGCAAATTAATTACCAACAAAACCAACAGCCCGCTATTTATGAGCTTAAGCAGACGCTAGCAGCAAGTAATATTGCGGTAACACGTATCGATCAAGAAATGGATAAAACCACCATCGTATTAGCAGATCCTAGCACTCAAACACGTGCGAAGGCGATACTCGAAACGGTGCTGCCAGCAGATGATGACATTACTTTAGCACTGGTTTCTGCTGCGCCGTCTTGGTTGCAGAGTATGGGATTGAAGCCAATCAAGTTAGGCTTAGATCTACGTGGTGGTGTGCAGTTCTTGTT
Source organism: Moritella sp. (assembly GCF_013215705.1). Classification (GTDB taxonomy): domain Bacteria; phylum Pseudomonadota; class Gammaproteobacteria; order Enterobacterales; family Moritellaceae; genus Moritella. Next base: position 122,400 of record NZ_JABSQR010000005.1, read on the forward strand.
AGATGTTGATATGGAAACGGTATTCAATATCAAAGCGCAGCAATTGGTCGATAATTTACGGGCTGATTTTCGTGACAAAGGGGTTCGTGGTGTTCGAATTAGCATTAATCACAATAATAGTGTGCAACTGAACTTGCCAACCGATGAAGAAAAAGTCGCATTATTGAAATTAATGCCAACCAGCTATCCACAATGGAAAGTCACTCAGAGTTCAGGGGTATTGGTTGCGCTGAGTATCCCCCAAGCTGAAAAGACTGACATTATTAATCTCACAGTGCAGCAGAACTTACAAACAATGCGCAGTCGTATCGCAGAGTTAGGTATTACAGAGGCAATGGTACAGCGCCAAGGTGAACATCGGATTCGTATTGAATTGCCCGGTGTGCAAGATCCGGCGACGGCAAAAAATGTGATAGGTGCCACAGCGAGTCTCGCGTTTCATGAGCTTAAAACCACAAGCAGCGGCAGCATGGTAGTCAGTAATAATGACGGAGCGCCAATACGTATTGCACGTGATGCCATACTCGGTGGCGAACATATCATTGATGCGCGTGCCAGTGTTGGCGAAATGGGCGCTGCGCAGGTCAATATAACCTTAGATAATGCTGGCGGTAAAAAAATGTCTAACTTTACCAAACATAATATTGGTAAACCCATGGCAACGCTTTACAGCGAGTACAGTCGTAACCCGGATGGTTCCACCAAAAAGACCAACAACATTATTAGTGTAGCGACCATTCAAGCACAATTAGGCAGTCAATTTAGGATCACGGGTGCAGGGAGCATAGCCGACGCACAAGAGCTTGCATTATTGCTACGAGCGGGGTCGTTAACAGCGCCGGTGACTATTGTCGAAGAAAGAACCATAGGACCTTCTTTGGGTGCGGAAAATATTCACAATGGTTTTTCGGCATTAGCGCTAGGACTAGGTTTAACCTTAGTATTTATGGCGCTGTGGTATCGCCGCTTAGGCTGGGTGGCTAATGTTGCATTAATTGCCAATATCATTATGTTATTTGGTTTATTAGCGCTAATTCCGGGGGCGGTATTAACCTTACCCGGCATTGCAGGGTTAGTGCTGACTGTCGGTATGGCTGTCGATACTAATGTACTGGTGTTCGAGCGAATTCGTGACAAATTACGTGAAGGCCGCAGCTTTGCCCATGCCATTCATAGTGGCTTTGATAGCGCATTCAATACCATTATTGATGCCAATATCACCACCTTAATTATCGCTGTGGTTTTGTATTCAATCGGGCAGGGGCCAGTGCAAGGTTTTGCGCTGACATTAGGCTTAGGTATCTTAACCAGTATGTTCACTGGCATCTTGGTATCGCGCGCATTAATTAATAAATTATGGGGTCGTGATACTCGTCATGACTTGAAGGTATAGTGATGATAACGATCAACATAAACAATAGTAACAAACACAACAGTAATAAGCACAGTAAATTACGTTATATCAGCAGTGCAATCTCAGTCGTTTTTATGCTTGTTGCCATTGCATTTATCAGTGTTAATGGACTGAACTGGGGGCTGGATTTTACTGGCGGGGTGATCACCGAAGTACAGCTTGACCCAAGTATTACCATTAGTGAGATATCCCCTTTATTACAATCGGCATTAAATCAACATGTCAGCGTCATTGAAGGCGGAGACGTTGGTCGCTGGATCTTACGTTATGCGGAACCTGCAGCAGGCATGAATATTCCAGATATTACCCAGGTATTAGCGCCGTTAGCGACTAATATCCAAGTATTAAATACCAGTATTGTCGGTTCTCAAATTGGCCAAGAGCTGGCGGAACAAGGTGGTCTGGCACTGTTAGTATCGATGTTATGTATTATGGCTTATTTAAGCTATCGCTTTGAGTGGCGTTTGGCATCAGGTGCGTTATTTGCCTTGGTGCATGATGTGCTATTTGTACTCGGGGTGTTTGCGGCATTGCAACTTGAGTTTAACTTGACGGTTTTTGCGGCGATATTGGCGATTATTGGCTATTCATTAAATGATTCGATAATTATCGGTGATCGTATCCGCGAGTTGCTTATTCTAAAACCGACATTAGCGATTGCAGATGTGAATAACCAAGCTATTTCGGCAACCATATCTCGCACTCTGGTGACATCGGGCACGACATTAATGACGGTTTCAGCGTTATGGTTATTGGGAGGAGGGCCGTTAGATGGTTTTTCTATTGCGATGTTTGTTGGCCTCATTGTCGGTACTTGGTCATCGATTGCAGTGGCAACGACATTACCAGAACTTTGGGGATTAAACGCTAGTCACTATCAGGTCGTTGAATTAAAAGAGGATCTTACTGTCGGTAAATGACCTTTAATTGTCATTAAGGTAAGCGTGTGGGTTTTATAATAAACTGATCTATTTGTATACACTGTGCTATAGGACGGGCTATTTTTATCTGAATGCTAAATTAACTCCTATGATTGTTTCATCTTGATTTAGGAATGTGTACTATAGCGATGTCAATTAATTGGCGGAGGTTAGTTTTTGACACACTTTAGCAGTCGTTAAGGTGATTTAATTATTTTAAGTTTAAGTAAGGTTTAGCCCAGGCTGTAATATGGATACTACTAAGTCAGTTTTTGTAATTGATGAGAATATTGAACGCAGACAAAATTTAGAAACGATCTTGTCCTTTCTTGGTGAAGGTTGGCAGAGTTACGATTCTCATATCGATATTAGCGCTAAGATCGATCTTGCCGCAAACAGTGTGATTGTCTCTTCAGACTGTTACTCTGAAACGGATTTATCGGCGTTATTTGATGCGAACCCAATGAATCCATTTTTAACCTTTGGTACGCAAGTAAAAGTACCAGAGAAAGGTAATTTAATCGGCCATATCGAACTGCCTTTATCTTATCAGCAATTGACCTTGTTGCTTGGACGTTGCCAATCTTATCGTCAATGTGTGACGAGTAAGTTAGGTCAATCAGCGTCAGCGTCAAAAGCATTAATCAAGCAACTGGTTGGTCGTGGTGATGCCATCCAAAGTGTCCGTCACTTGATCATGCAAGTGGCGTCAAAAGGCGCTAATGTATTAGTGCTGGGTGAGTCGGGCACGGGTAAAGAAGTCATTGCCCGTTCAATTCATGATGCGTCATCACGCAGTGACGGTCCGTTTGTACCGATTAACTGTGGTGCGATCCCCGCCGAATTATTAGAAAGTGAATTGTTTGGTCATGAAAAAGGCGCATTCACTGGTGCATTCTCGGCGCGCAAAGGCCGTTTTGAGCTTGCCAGTGGTGGGACATTATTTCTTGATGAAATTGGTGATATGCCGCAGCCAATGCAAGTGAAATTATTACGGGTGTTACAAGAGCGCGTTTTTGAACGCGTGGGTGGCAGTAAAACAATTAAAGCCGATGTGCGTGTTATCGCGGCCACACACCGTAATTTAGAAAAAATGATCCTTGATGGTGAATTCCGTGAAGATCTCTATTACCGTTTAAATGTGTTTCCAATTGAAAGCCCGGCCCTGCGTGAGCGTCCAGATGATATTCCGTTATTGATCCAAGAGTTATTACGTCGTCACGAAGCTGAACATGATGCCACGATCTTATTTACGCAACGGGCTATGGAGTCGTTAATGCAACACTCATGGCCAGGTAATGTCCGTGAGTTATCAAATCTGATTGAACGTCTACTTATCATGACGGCAGGTAATATTGTTGATCTCGGGGAGTTACCGGCGAAGTACCGTTATAACGATGATGGCGAAAGCCAAGTGATATGCTCTGAGGTTCCCACTGAGTTAGCCGAGCATGATGCTATCTCTGCTATGTTTAGTGATGAAATTTTTGTTGACGCAGAAAAAGAGCCACAAGAAGATGGTTTCTTCTCAATGCCAAGTAGCCTGCCAGAAACGGGGGTTAATCTTAAAGAAATGTTGGCTGAATTTGAAATTGATATGATCAAGCAAGCCTTAGATCAACAAGTATATGTTGTGGCTCGAGCGGCAGATCAATTAGGCATGCGCCGAACAACCTTGGTTGAAAAAATGCGTAAATACGGATTGCAAAAAGAAGCCTAAATAAGTGTAGTTCAATGCAAATAAAATAATAATTTTTTATTCAAATCCAAAAGCTCAACATGATGTTGGGCTTTTTTATTTAAAATCATGTGGTTACAGATACTTTTTAATTGGCACACTAAATGCATTATTTGGTGTGAGTCAATTTTTTAGCGGAGTGCTACCATGGTACAAGAATCTTATCCCGGCGAATTAGCAGAACTACGAGCGCACAAAGATCGTAGTGAAAAGTTAGTCGAAGCATTGCCGTCAGGATTGGTGATTCTGGATGGTAACGGTATTGTCATTGAAGTCAATAAAGTGGCTGTGCAATTACTGGGTGAATCGTTGATGGGGTCGCGTTGGATGGATGTTATTCAGCGTGCGTTTACCCCCAAAGAAGATGACGGCCATGAGGTCTCATTAAAAAATGGTTGTAAAGTACAGTTGTCTATCACTACGCTTGGCTCACAGCCGGGTCAATTAATTATGTTGACTGATTTAACCTATACACGGCATTTACAAGAGCGTGTTAGCCATATGAAACAGTTGTCGTCATTAGGGCGAATGGTCGCGTCATTAGCACATCAAATCCGTACACCATTATCAGCGGCCTTATTATACGGCTCTAATCTGGCCAACCCGAATCTCCCTCCTGCTACTCGGCAGCGCTTTCAAAGCAAGTTAATTCAGCGTCTTAATGATCTGGAAAATCAAGTTAACGACATGCTGCTTTTTGCTCGTACCGGTAAAGATTTAGTGGTTGAAGAGATCTCATTACAGAATTTATTAGTCCAAGTACAAGCGGGCAGTGAAGCTATGATGTTACAGACAAACAGTAACATGCAAGTCACCTTGCCAGAGCCCGACTTATTAATCTTAGCGAATCGCAATGCACTCTCTAGCGCGATTGGTAATTTGATACAAAATGCCTTACACGCTTGTGGGCAGGGCGCCAACCTCGCCATCTCTGCCATTCGCTCTGGCGATGATAAAGTCGCCATTGTGGTTTCTGATGATGGTCCCGGGATTGCGAAACATATGCAAGCAAAAATTTTAGAACCTTTCTTTACCACTAAGTCACAAGGCACGGGTCTTGGTCTGGCTGTGGTACAAAGTGTGGTCAAAGCGCACCATGGCAGTTTGGAGTTAGACTCAACTGAAGGTGAAGGCAGTCATTTTAGTATAATCGTACCGCTACATCGTGTAGCAGCACCTCAATCAATGGTAATAGGCGGATAACAGTATGTCCCATTCTCAAATTCTTGTTGTTGAAGATGATCTTGGTCTTCGTGAAGCCTTGGTTGATACCCTATTAATGGCTGGTTATGAATGCGATGAAGTTGATAGCGGCGAAAGCGCACTCATTGCATTAGGCAAAAAAACCTATGATATGGTCGTCAGTGATGTCCAAATGGGTGGCATGACTGGATTAACCTTACTGCATAATATTAAACAAAAATATCCAGATTTACCGGTATTGTTAATGACGGCGTATGCCAGAGTGAATGATGCGGTAACGGCAATGCGTAATGGTGCTGTGGATTACATAGGTAAGCCTTTCTCGCCAGAAGTACTGATTAATCAGGTGGGTCGTTATGTACCGCCACAAAAAGTGGTTAAACGCACACCGTGTTATGGAGACATAAAGACTGAGCAGCTATTAAGTTTGGCGCGTAAAGTGGCTAAATCCGATGCAACTGTGATGGTGACAGGCCCAAGTGGTACGGGTAAAGAAGTGCTATCACGTTATATTCATGATAATTCGCTGCGTTATGATGGTCCATTTGTGGCAATTAACTGCGCTGCGATCCCGGAAAACATGCTAGAAGCAACCCTATTTGGTTATGAGAAAGGGGCATTTACGGGCGCGATACAAGCCTGTCCAGGTAAATTTGAACAGGCACAAAATGGCACCATCTTGCTGGATGAAATCTCGGAAATGGCGTTGTCGCTACAAGTTAAACTATTACGGGTATTGCAAGAGCGTGAAGTCGAGCGCTTAGGCAGCCGTAAAACCATTAAGCTTAATATACGCGTTATTGCGACCAGTAACCGTAATATGAAACAAGCTGTAGCCAATGGTGACTTCAGAGAAGATTTATATTATCGCCTCAATGTATTCCCATTAGTTTGGTTACCATTAACCGAACGCAAAGGTGATATTTTACCGATAGCAGAGCATTTATTAAAATTACACTGTAAGCAAAATAATATTCCAATACTAGAGTTACTTAACTGCGCGAAGGCGAAGTTACAGATTTATCATTGGCCGGGTAATGTGCGTGAATTAGACAACGTGATCCAACGCGCAATGATTTTAGCTGTCGATGGACAGATTAAGAATGAAGATCTGATTTTAGAAGATTTTTCTGCTGCTAATTTTCAAGCGCCAGCGTTAAATATGCAAGCACCGCAATTACAGGTTAACGCTGAAATACCAGCGCGAAGTGTAGACCAGCTTACTGAACCTTTAGGTAATGAACTACGTCAGCAAGAATATCAAATTATTTTGGAAACCTTGATTGGCTGTCATGGTGTTCGTAAGAACGTATCAGAGAAATTGGGTATTAGTCCACGCACGTTACGTTATAAATTAGCAAAAATGCGTGAACAAGGAATTGAAATCCCCGCGTAATGACGAGTAAGTATCTTAAAGGCCGCAATTGATTGAAATTGCGGCCTTTTTTGTTGGCATAACAATTGCTTAATTGAAGTAGGTCAAAAATATGACAACGAGGATAATCAATGAACATCGCAGCCAATAATCTTTACTCTGAAATGCAAAGCATGTCGTTACAAGCGACTAAATTTGAAGCAGATCCTACCGCGCTAAAAGCGCCAGCCACGACATCCGCTAGTTTTGGTGATATGTTGCAGCAAGCAATTGATAATGTGAACGGATTACAGCAAAATACTGGCGATTTACGCACCCGTTTTGATCAAGGTGATCGCAGTGTATCCCTAAGTGATGTTATGATAGCATCGCAAAAATCTGGGGTAGCATTCGATGCTACGGTACAGGTTCGTAATAAATTGATCGAATCTTATAAAGAAATAATGAGTATGCCTGTTTAATTTCGGGTAAAGGAGTAACTCTGTGGCTGATACAGCTTCAAATACAGGTATCGTCAGTAATAACGATATGGATAATGATTTAGCGCAATTAGATGAGAATGAGCAAAAAAGCTCAGCATTTGGTTTTTTCACCAATGCCGATATCTTACGTCAAATCATTCTAATTTTAGCATTAGCGATCTCGCTAACCTTAGTAGTATTTATTTTACTGTGGGGTAAAGAACCTGAAATGCGTCCTTTAGGCACGTATCAAACAGCTGAACTTATTGAAACCCTCGATTTTTTAGACCAAGAGAAAATAGATTATACCATTAATGGTGACACGGTTTCTGTCCCCGCAGAACAATACCAAAACATTAAACTCCGTTTACGCCGCTCTGGATTAACAACGACAGTACTACAAGGTGACGATATCTTAATGCAAGATATGGGCTTTGGTGTTAGTCAACGGGTCGAACGAGAACGTTTGAAGCTGGGTCGTGAACGTCAAATCGCACGCGCATTAGAAGAATTTAAGCAGGTATCGAAAGCACAGGTATTACTCGCGATCCCGAAAGAAAATGTATTTGCTAAACGCAATAAAAAACCCAGTGCAACAGTGGTGTTGACGGTGCGTAATAGTGCAGCTCTTTCACAAGAAAATATCGACTCTATGGTGCAATTAGTTGCTTCTGCCGTACAAGGTTTAGAACCAACTCGTGTGACATTAACCGATCAAAATGGCCGTTTACTTAACTCTGGCAGCCAAGACATGTTGGCTGCAAAAGGTCGACGTGAATTTGAAATGGTAAAAAATCATGAACGAGAGTACCGTACAAAAATTGATTCTATTCTTATTCCTATCTTAGGTGTGAGTAATTATACCGCTGAAGTTGATGTATCAATGGACTTTAGTGTGACAGAGCAGACGCAAAAACGCTTTAACCCCGATTTACCGGCAGTACGCAGTGAGATGTTACTTGAACGTCAATCGTTTGGTAATGGTAATCAAGGCATTCCTGGTGCATTAACCAATCAACCGCCGCTCGATGCTGATATACCAGAAGAAGCTGGTGCTGGTAATGCCGCGGCGCGTCCTATTGGCCAATCTCAAAAAGAATCCACCAGAAACTATGAACTTGATACCACGATTAGTCACACTAAATCACAAACGGGTGTTATTCAGCGTTTAAGTGTCTCGGTTGCGATCGATTACATTAACAGTATTGGCGCCGATGGTGCGTTGGTGAGAGAGCCGCGCAGCCAAGCTGAAATTGCTAATATACGCCGTGTATTACAAGGTGGTATTGGTTTTAATGTTAATCGTGGTGATAGCTTAGAAGTGGTTGCGATCCCATTTAATCGCCCAGAATTAACCGCGATGACAGACCTGCCTATTTGGGAAGAAGAATGGTTCTGGCGTGCGATCCGTATCGCCGCGAGCTTACTGGTCATTGTGGTATTAATCATGGCAATTATTCGACCTATGATTAAACGCTTAATTAACAACGAGCCGGAAGAAAACTTAGACGATTTAGATTTAGGTATCAGTGCGATTGAAAATGATGAAGACATGCAGTTGCTGACGGCCGATGCCGAAGGTGATACTGATTTTGCAATGCGCAGTGGTCATTTACAGTTACCTAACTTACACAAAGATGAAGACTTGCTCGAAGCGGTTCGTGCACTGGTTGCTAACGAACCAGACTTAACTGCATTAGTGATTAAAGAATGGATGATAGAAGATGCCTGATTCAAATAAACAAGTAGCAACGACAGAAAAATTTGATGCAACTACCTTAAATGGTATTGAACGTTCTGCGATCTTAATGTTGAGTTTAAATGAAGATGATGCGGCGACTATATTTCGTCAGTTAGAGCCGAAGCAAGTACAGCGTTTGGGTATGGCAATGGCATCAATGAAAGATTTTTCTCAGGTGAAAGTAGCGGGTGTGCATCGTGCGTTTATTGATGATATCCAAAAGTTCACTAATATTGGTGTCGGTAGTGAAGATTTTGTTCGTAACGCCTTAACAGCAGCGCTCGGTGCAGATAAAGCCGGTAATCTGGTTGATCAAATCATCATGGGCAGTGGCGCCAAAGGTCTTGATTCATTGAAATGGATGGACGCTCGTCAGGTTGCCAATATTATTCATAATGAGCATCCTCAGATCCAAACCATTGTATTGTCTTATTTAGAACCTGAGCAGTCAGCTGAAATTTTATCGCAGTTCCAAGATAAAGTACGTATCGATTTAATGTTGCGTATTGCTAATCTAGAAGAAGTTCAACCCGCCGCGTTACATGAATTAAATGAGATCATGGAGAAACAGTTTGCGGGCCAATCTGGCGCCCAAGCCGCGAAGATGGGTGGCTTGAAAGCGGCTGCCAATATTATGAACTATCTCGATACCAATATCGAAGGGCAGTTAATGGATGCTATTCGTGAATCTGACGAAGATATCAGTCAGCAGATCCAAGACCTTATGTTTGTATTTGAAAACCTTATTGATGTTGATGATCGTGGTATTCAGGCATTATTGCGTGAAGTGGCACAAGATCAATTACAAAAAGCGCTTAAAGGTGCGGATGATCAGCTTAAAGATAAGATCTTTAAAAACATGTCGAAACGTCAAGTCGAAATGCTGGAAGACGATCTGGAAGCAATGGGACCTATTCGGGTGAGTGAAGTGGAATCTGCGCAGAAAGAGATCTTATCTATTGCGCGTCGTTTAGCTGATAGCGGTGACATAATGCTCGGCGGAGGCGGTGGCGATGACTTCTTATAAGTACATGACCCTTGATGGCATATGGCTATGAACGACAGTTTAAAGTCTACTATCCCGCAGATTAAAGCGAGTGATGAGCATCAAATAGAAGATTGGTATTTACCAGAGTTTGAGAATACCCAAGCTGCAGTGCTTAATACCAATGCACTCGGGATGAAGCATGACTGGTATGAAGGTAAGCGTACTGATGAGCCGGCCGAAGAGATTGATCCTCAGCCAATGACTGCAGAAGAGCTTGACGCAATACGCCAGGCGGCTTATGAAGACGGTTACAATGAAGGTAAAGAACAAGGCTATCAGGATGGTTTAGCGAGCGGCACGACTGAAGGTCTTAGCCAAGGTGAAGCGCAAGGCCAAGAGCAGGGACTTGCACAAGGGTTAGCTGATGGCCAACAGCAGATAGCGGATAAAGCCGCAGTATGGGAACAGCTACAAACGCAAATGCATACGCCTTTAGCCGCCGTAAATAGCGAAGTTGAAAACGAATTAATTCGTGTTGCGACCGGCTTAGCAGAAGAATTAATTAAGACCGAAGTGACATTTAATCACGATATATTGTTGCAAACATTAAAATTAGCCTTGGATGTGTTACCTGTTCTTGAGCAAAAAATTACCATTACATTACATCCTGATGATTTAGCCGTAATCAATGAATACTACGCCACTGAAGAATGTGTAAAACGGGGTTGGGTATTAATCTCAGAGCCGATGATGAAACAAGGTGATTTAGTTATTAACAACGAAGTCTCTTCGGTAGAACTGTTAATGGAACAACGTATTAAACAAATGATGCGTCAATTTCTTATTGCTAATAAACCGGGCGCATAATGACCGAGCTACTCAGTCGATTACAACAATTAAAAACTGACTCACTGGCCAGCAAGCCAACTGTTGCTGGTAAGCTGACTCGGGTCGTTGGTTTAACCCTCGAAGCTGTGGGTTGCCGCGCTGCAATTGGCAGTTTGTGTTCTGTCGAAACAGATAACGGCTTGATGGATGCAGAGGTTGTTGGTTTTGATGGTGATAAATTATTCTTAATGCCCAGTGAACAGGTCACTGGTATTATTCCGGGAGCAAAAGTAACACCACTCAATGAAACCCAAGGTATTCCGGTTGGTATGGAACTACTTGGCCGGGTATTAGATGGTGTTGGTAAGCCGATTGACGGTAAAGGCGAAATTATTACCGGACAAACCACGTCTTTTACTGCCAAGCGTATTAATCCGCTGGCGCGTAAAAAAATCTCAAAACCACTTGATGTCGGTGTTAAAGCCATTAATGCCATGCTCACCGTAGGTCAAGGTCAGCGTATGGGGCTTTTCGCTGGTTCTGGTGTGGGTAAGAGTGTGTTGTTAGGTATGATGACGCGTGGTTCGACCGCTGACGTTGTCGTCGTTGGTTTAATTGGTGAGCGTGGCCGTGAAGTAAAAGAATTTATTGAAGAGATCTTGGGTGAAGAAGGGCTTGCGCGCGCTGTTGTTGTTGCTGCGCCTGCGGATTCATCACCACTGATGCGTCTAAAAGGTTGCGAAACATCATTAGCGATAGCAGAATACTTCCGTGACCAAGGCTTGAATGTATTATTACTGATGGATTCATTGACCCGTTTTGCACAAGCGCAGCGTGAAATTGCCCTTGCGGTGGGTGAGCCACCGGCAACGAAAGGTTATCCGCCATCGGTATTTGCAAAATTACCGCAGCTGGTGGAGCGAGCGGGTAATGGGAGTGACGAACAAGGCTCGATTACGGCGTTCTTCACGGTATTAACCGAAGGTGATGACTTACAAGATCCGATTGCTGATGCGGCGCGGGCGATCCTCGATGGCCATATCGTATTGTCTCGCGAGTTAACCGATGCGGGGCACTACCCTGCGATTGATATTGAAAAGTCGATTAGTCGTGTCATGCCAATGGTGACGACTGATTTCCATCAAGCCGCGGCGCGCGGATTCAAACAAGCTTACTCACTCTATCAGCAGAACAAAGACTTGGTTGCCATTGGCGCTTATAGCAAAGGAGCGGATGCAAAAATTGATCGCGCAATTCGCTTAAAACCTGCGATGGAGCAATTCTTACAACAAGGCATGAAAGAAGTTATTCCGTTCTCGCAATGTGAAGAAATGCTGGCTGCCATCGCACCGCATCTCGGCGTGGAAACCTCATAATGAAACAGTGTCAATAATATGTCTAATACCGCATTAGAGCGAGTTCACCAACAGCTTACAGAGCAAGAAAAAAACGCCGCGAGAGCCTATGCACTGATCCAACAAGATGCTGAACGTTATCATAGCCAAATGCAGCAATTAAGTGATTACCGTAAACAGTATTTACAGCAATTCACGGAACGTGGGGAAGAAGGTATCTCAGGTAGTAGTTATGCGCATTATCATAACTTTATGAAAAAACTAGAACTCGCCGAGTTTGAACTGAAACAAGCGCTGGATAATATTCAACAAACAGTGAAGAACAAGCATATAGACTGGATGGAAATTCGTAAGAAGCGTGATGCATTGGGTCTGTTATTGGATAAGCGAAAAATAGCTGCACAGCTTGTCGAACAACGACGCGAGCAAAAAGATCTTGATGAGTTTTCTAACTTCCAATATTTCAAGCGTAAAAATAACCGATAAACGATCGCCAACTCATAATATGGCGTGAATTTTGCACGTATTTCGCTATAACTTCTTATTGATGACATTTAGGCTTGAACTATGACTTTTTCTCTACATAAATCAACAGCGATGACTGATACACAGGCGGCGAATAATAAATCGAAAACGCTTAATGTCAAAGGCGATATCGCAGCAGATATGGCGAGTGATGGCGAGTTGAGTATGTCTGAAAACAGCTTTTCTAAATTATTTTCTCTGTTTAATAGTGATAATAAAGCAGCTGCTATCGCTGGTGAAAAGACCGTTGATAGTACTGACGTTACAACGGGGGAGAGTGCTAAACTAGGTGCTGCTGCGAGTATCGATGATGGCATTGTAGCTGGGCGGATAGAGCTCGCTGATGAAGTCGACGCGATAGCTGGCGATGACTTAAGTGTAATGAGTCAAGGTGATAGCGTACTGAAAAATGAAAGTAGTGATGACTTTTTGGCTCGTCTTGATCAATCTTCTATGCTGTTGCAAGGTCAAATTAACGGTAATGAATTGCCTTTACCTGCCAAAGGGGCGAATATTGCCTCATCGGCATCTATTAGCATGACAGGCTTATCCATGCTCGATAGTAGCGTTGCAGAAACGACGAATGTGAGTGATGTTAGTAATAATGAGCAGACTCAAGTATTGCAAGCGAGCGAGCTATCAACTGATCTAACAGGTTTAACAGAGCCAACAGATACTATCACTGCGTCAACGTTAGCTGGTATGTCAACAGTCGCTGGCCTTATTGACAATAACCCTCGATTTAGGCAAGACGATTTATTAGTTTCCGGTGATTCAATTAAGGGTGATGGCACACTCGACAATGAACTATTCGATGGCGCTGGAAAAGCAAATTTAGCCACAGGTTTTGGCGAAGCAGGCAGGGCGAAAAACACACCTTTTGGTCAATCCAATGGTATGATTACTGAGGCCAGCAGTGCAGTAACAAAGAGTGATGATTCAGCACTAGAACAGCTGGATATGACCTCGGCTGAACCCATTGAGCAATTAGATTTTGCGCAAATTATGGAGTCTGTACGTAAACAAGAACCGTTAGACCAAACCTCACGTACGTTAACCAAAGCGCCGGTATTAACAGACGTAGAACAGCAAGTATTAGAGAAGCGGGTTAGCCTTAATAACAATCTCGCTAGCTCGGAATTAAATGAAAAAATCGCCATAATGGTAGGCAAAGAATTACAAACCGCGACAATCCGCTTAGACCCTGCAGAATTAGGCAGTATGAATATTAAATTGGTTGTGCAAAACGATCAGATAAATGTGACAATCCAAGCGCAGAATAATCAAAGCCGAGATTTACTTGAACAACAAATGCCGCGATTACGAGAAATGCTACAGCAACAAGGTATGACGCTGGGGGATACTAAGGTACAAGCCGATAGTGGCCAGCAGCAATCTGGATTTCAGCAATCAAGACAAGAAAACGGACAAAAAAATAGCAATAACGATGCAAATTATGCGAATTATGCGATAGATTCACAGACTGAAGTCCCTGCTTCGATGCCGTATTGGCAAGACTCGGCGAAAGGGGTAGACTTTTACGCCTAAGCTGTTTAGTCACTGGCAGTAATTAGCACAATAGATAATTTGATTTAAGGACGATAATGGCCGACGATAAAGATTTGAAAATAGACGATAAAGGTAAGGGTAATAAGAAAATTATTATCATTGCGGTGATTTTAGTATTAGCGCTTGTTGGTGGTGGTGCTGCCTTTTTCTTTTTAAGTGATGATAGTGCTGCGGCTGATAGTTCAGAAGTGGTAACAGAAACCGTCGATAAAACAATTAACGAGACCGCTTATTATGTGGCGTTGCCGCGTCCTTTTGTTTTTAATATTATAGGATTAAAGCGCGAGCGTTTAGTTCAGATTAAAGTGCAGTTAATGGTACGTGGCAGTGATAATAAAGATTTAGCGAAAGCCAATTTACCGCTGATTGAAAGTACATTACTGCAAGTATTTAGCGCCACCACAGAGCAGCAATTAGCGACCTATCAAGGTAAAGAATTATTGCGCGCGGATTCGTTAACGAATGTGAATGAAATTTTGACTAAATATACTGGGAAAGGGGTTGTTGAAAAGATCCTATTTTCTGGTTTTGTAATGCAGTAGGTTAAGTGTGAGTGATTTATTAAGCCAAGACGAGATTGATGCGCTATTACATGGTGTTGATGATGTTGAAGAAGATGAATTTGACACCGTCGAAGACAGTGGCAGTATTGTTGATTTTGACTTTTCATCGCAAGACCGTATTGTGCGTGGTCGTATGCCAACGCTGGAGTTGGTTAATGAACGTTTCGCTCGTCACATGCGGATCAGTTTATTTAATATGATGCGCCGTACTGCGGAAGTATCAATTAATGGCGTACAAATGCTTAAGTTTGGTGAATACGTGCATACGTTATTTGTACCGACTAGTTTGAATATGGTGCGTTTCCGCCCCTTAAAAGGCACCGCGTTGGTGACTATGGAAGCACGTCTCGTCTTTATTTTAGTCGAAAACTTTTTTGGTGGTGATGGCCGTTATCATGCCAAGATTGAAGGGCGAGAATTTACGCCTACAGAGCGCCGTATTATTCAAATGTTGTTAAAGATAGTCTTTGAAGATTATCACGAAGCATGGGCGCCTGTTATGGATGCAGAGTTTGAATATCTTGATTCGGAAGTAAACCCGGCGATGGCTAATATTGTTAGCCCGACTGAGGTCGTTGTTGTGAGTTCATTCCATATCGAGCTTGATGGTGGCGGAGGTGATTTTCATATTACCATGCCATACTCGATGCTTGAGCCGATCCGTGAATTACTCGATGCGGGTGTGCAAAGTGACAAAGAAGATACCGATGAGCGCTGGAGTTCGGCGTTACAAGAAGAGATCTTAGATGTACCAGTAGAACTGAGTACTAAGTTACTTGAAACTGAGCTGACAATCGGGCAAATTATGGAATTAAAAGTAGGGGATATTATCCCGATTGATATGCCTGAAGAGCTCACCGTATTTATTGAAGATTTACCAAGTTATAAAGCCAAACTGGGTCGAAATAAAGATAATGTAGCGGTTAAGATTAGCAGAAAACTGAAAGTAAGTAATTTAACTAAATCTGATATTGACCATGTGGTATTACGTGGTGGATTAATGAATTTAGACGATAAAAATGATGAAAATAAGGTATAGAAATGAGTGAAGATCAAGATCAGATGGCCAATGACTGGGCTGCTGCAATGGCCGAGCAAAGTACTGTTGAAGCGACGGAGTTAGAAGATTTTAGCAATGATGACAATGCATTCTCTCCTGAACAGCAGCATAAATTAGATAGTATTCTTGATATTCCTGTTGTGATCTCAATGGAAGTTGGTCGTAGTAAAATTAGTATTCGTAATTTATTACAATTAAATCAAGGCTCTGTTGTTGAGCTTGATCGTATAGCCGGTGAGCCACTCGACGTAATGGTTAATGGTACACTTATCGCACACGGTGAAGTTGTGGTAGTAAATGACAAATTTGGTATTCGGTTAACCGACGTCATCAGCCAAACCGAACGTATTAAGAAGCTTAAATAGTATGAACGATCTTGATATGTTGCAATGGTTATTATCGTTGCTGGTGGTTATTTCGGTTATCGTGATGTTAGCTTTTTTAGCTAAAAAAACGCGTGTATTTGGCAGTAATAATCAACAGCTACACGTTGTCGCGACGTTACCGTTAGGGCCGAAAGAGCGGATCATGGTGGTACAAGTTGGTTCAGAACAAGTATTGCTCGGCATAACTGGACAGCAAATTAATTTGCTTAAAGAGTTAGAACGGCCCTTGGAAAATAGTCAGCCAGAACTCAATCCATTTGCTACTAAATTAGCCCAGATGATGAAACAGCATAATGAAAAATAAGTTTACGGTATTACTGTCGCTGGTACTGCTTTTTTTCACCTCCGCTGCATGGGCTGATAATTCAGTGATGTCGGCGGTGAAAGTGATCACTAACAGTGATGGCTCGCAGGAATATTCGGTGTCATTGCAAATTTTAGCCATGATGACGGCGTTAAGTTTTATTCCAGCTGCGCTGATCATGATGACCTCGTTTACTCGCATCATTATAGTACTGTCTATTTTACGCCAAGCATTAGGTTTACAACAGAGCCCGTCTAACCAAGTATTAGTTGGTATCACCTTATTCTTGTCTTTTTTCATTATGTCGCCAGTATTTGAGCGTATTAATGATAATGCCTTGCAGCCTTATTTGAGTGAAGAGCTTACATCGATGCAAGCCTTTGAGCAGGCTAAACTGCCAATGCAGCAATTTATGTTAGCGCAAACGCGTGTGACTGATCTTGATACCTTCATGCGAATTGCAAAAGTGGAAGCCGATTCACCCGAAGAGGTGCCTTTTAGAGTTTTGATCCCTGCCTTTGTAACCAGCGAACTTAAAACTGCCTTTCAAATTGGTTTTATGGTGTTCATTCCCTTTTTGATCATTGACTTGGTGGTGGCGAGTATCTTGATGGCTATGGGTATGATGATGTTATCACCGATGATTGTATCCTTGCCCTTTAAGCTCATGCTGTTTGTACTCGTGGATGGTTGGAGCCTTATTCTCGGCACGCTGGCGAACAGTTTTGGATTATGACGACGCTCTTGATATACACGTTTTCACATAAGGTAATCGTTCAGTTCATAAATCGGTTTATAAGCCGATTCATAAGTAAAAGGCAGTATCATGGCACCTGAAGTCTTTGTAGATATATTTCGACAAGCATTATGGACGGTATTACTATTGGTCTGTGCGGTCGTTGTACCCGGGCTATTAGTGGGTCTTGTCGTGTCAGTGTTTCAGGCCGCAACCTCAATTAATGAACAAACATTAAGTTTCTTACCACGTTTAATTGCCACTTTATTGGCGCTCATTTATGGTGCGCATTGGGGTTTTGGTCGTTTGATGGAATTCTTTACCAGCATGATACTTCAGATCCCACAAGTTGTAGGTTAATTAGTGGAAATTCTATCAGCTGATATTATGACGTTTATGGCCAGTTATATTTGGCCATTTGCCCGTCTATCTGGCATGGTCATGGTCATGATAGTCAGTGGTGCGAAAACCACACCAGCCATGATCCGGTTATTTTATTGTCTTGCGCTTACCGCGATGGTTGCGCCTGTATTGCCACCTATGCCTAATGTTGATTTGTTTTCGTTAAGTAGCTTCATGATCATTTTACAACAAAGTTTGATTGGTATTGCAATCGGTTTTGTGACTGTCATGTTGATTCAAACGTTTGTGCTCGCGGGGCAGATTATCGCGATGCAAACCAGTTTAGGTTTTGCCTCTATGGCAGATCCAGCATCGGGGCAAATGTCTCCTGTGATCGGTCAAATCTATATTTTATTAGGCACACTGGTTTATTTATCCGTGAACGGTCACTTATTTATGATCGAGACAGTTGTTAAATCGTTTGAGACATTGCCGGTTTCAGCGTCTGGTTTAGTTGCCATACAGTATTATGAAATTGCAGGGTGGATGTCAGTCATGTTCGCTGCTGCACTGAGTATGTCATTGTCTGCGGTTGTTGCTATGCTAGTGATTAACTTTTCGTTTGGTGTGATGACGAAGGCTGCACCGCAACTAAACGTATTTAGTTTAGGGTTCGCGGTGGGTATGGTCGCGGGTTTATTTATTATTTACTTATCATTAAAAAGCTTTATATTTCATTTTGATGCCCAGTGGCAACGCGCCGGAGAACTGATTTGTTCATTGCTCAATAATGCTTGCGCGTATTAACGCCGCTCACCACATTAGGATAAAGGTATTTCCTCATGGCTGAAAAAGACGGTCAAGAACAAACCGAAGACGCCACCGAGAAAAAGCTCACCCAAGCCAGGGAGAAAGGTCAGGTAGTTCGTTCGAAAGAACTTGCGACGACCTTTGTACTGACGGCAACAGGTGCAGCTTTCCTTGCTTTTGGTGATGCGTTGGCACGTGCGCTTGTTACTAATATGACTAGTTTATTTAAGCTTGAACGTAAAGACATTTTCAGTCCTGATGCCTTGCTTGAAATTGTTAGCGTGAGCATTAAACCGTTATTTTGGCCATTATTCGGCATCATGATTGTGGGTTTTTTTGCCGCTATTATCGGTAATATTCTCATGGGGGGCATGGTGTTTAGTGGTGAATCCATTCGTCCGAAAGCATCCAAAATGTCGCCTAAAGCAGGTCTAAAAAGAATGATGGGCCCACAAGCCATGGTTGAATTGATTAAATCAATTGCCAAGGTCGCCGTCGTTGTGACGATTGCCTTGCTGGTATTAAAAACTCAATTCTTACAGATCATGGAGTTTAGCCTCCAGCCATTGCATATTTCGATTATCCAATCATTAAATTTTTTGACTGATGTGTTTATTTGGTTGTGTGCATCTTTGATTATCATTGTGGCTATTGATGTACCTTATCAATATTGGAAACACGCCAAAGAATTGCGGATGACCAAGCAAGAAGTTAAAGATGAAATGAAAGATGTGAATGGTAACCCACAGTTAAAAGGCAAGATCAGGCAGATGCAGATGGAGATATCGCAACGGCGTATGATGGGTGATGTTCCTGACGCAGATGTGATTATTACCAACCCAACACATTATTCTGTGGCGTTAAAATATGAAAAAACCGGTAACGCCGCACCCAAAGTTGTGGCTAAAGGTGTTGATCAAGTCGCTTTCCGTATTCGTGAAATGGCGAAAGAACACAAAGTTCCCATCCTAGAATCCGCGGCGTTAACCCGTGCTATTTATCATAGCACTGAGATTGACGACCCGATTCCTGAAGGGCTATTTATTGCGGTCGCACAGATCCTTGCTTATGTTTATCAACTCGAGCAATTTAAACAACGTAAGGGTAATCGTCCCAAACCGTTACCAAAAACCATGGATATCCCTAACGATCTAAAATATTAGTATCATTTGTGGCATTCAATACCTAATGCTTTTGCTTTAGGTATGATTATTGCTTTATACTAGCGAGCATAATTTTTTGAGGTCTCGTAATGCAAGTAGCAGCAAATCTATCTAAAATCTGGGGTAAAAGGGCCGTCGCGCTAGAAAATATCGGCACCCCTATAGTGGTGTTGGCTACACTGGGCATGGTCGTATTACCGATACCTGCATTCCTATTAGATGTATTCTTTTCTTTTAATATCGCATTGTCGTTATTAAT
This sequence comes from Moritella sp., assembly GCF_013215705.1. Lineage (GTDB taxonomy): Bacteria > Pseudomonadota > Gammaproteobacteria > Enterobacterales > Moritellaceae > Moritella. The sequence goes on from NZ_JABSQR010000005.1 coordinate 142,140, forward strand.
CTTACTTGTCTCTGTATACGTAAATAAACCTCTTGATTTTGCTGCATTTCCTACTGTTTTGTTAATTGCGACTTTATTACGTTTAGCGCTGAATGTGGCATCGACCCGAGTGGTGTTATTAGAAGGGCATAATGGTGGCGATGCCGCCGGACAAGTTATTGATGCTTTTGGTTCGGTTGTGATCGGCGGGAATTTGGCGGTAGGTCTTATCGTTTTTATGATTTTAATGATAATTAACTTTGCCGTGGTGACGAAAGGTGCAGGACGTATTGCGGAAGTAAGTGCGCGTTTTACCCTTGATGCAATGCCTGGTAAGCAAATGGCGATTGATGCCGATTTGAACGCTGGTATTATTGATCAAGAACAAGCCAAACAGCGCCGTGAAGAAGTTACTCAAGAAGCAGATTTTTATGGTTCGATGGACGGTGCCAGCAAATTTGTAAAAGGTGATGCGGTTGCCGGTTTATTGATTTTATTTATTAATATTATCGGCGGCCTTATCATTGGTATTTCGCAGCATGATCTCAGTTTTGCGGAAGCCGGTGAGATTTACACATTATTGACCATTGGTGATGGTCTGGTTGCGCAGATACCGTCATTACTCTTATCTATCGCTGCTGCGATCATTGTTACCCGTCAGAATAAAGACGAAAAACTCGGCACTCAAGTCACGAGCCAAATGGTGGCCAATCCAAAAGCATTAGCGGTTGTCGGTGTCATTATGACGGTGATGGGATTAGTACCGGGCATGCCACACCTTGCTTTCATCGGTTTTGGTGTGCTTACTGGCACTTGGGCGTGGTGGTTAATGAAAGCGGCAACCCTACGTGAAGAAGAGAAAAACAACATTCCAGAAGATGCTGCCATTGACGCGACGATGAATGATCAAAAAGATCTCGACTGGGATGATGTTAAACCAGTTGATACGATTGGTTTGGAAGTGGGTTACCGCTTAATTCCGATGGTTGATAAAAGCCAAGGTGGTGAGTTATTAAATCGTATTAAAGGTGTACGTAAGAAGCTTTCTCAAGAATTAGGTTTTTTGATCCCCGCGGTGCATATTCGCGACAACCTAGATCTTCCACCAAATTGTTATAGTATTAACATTATGGGTGTTTCCAATGGCGAAATTGAAATCTTCCACGATAAAGAGTTAGCCATTAACCCTGGTCAGGTTTATGGCAAGATCGATGGGATTGCAACCATAGACCCGGCTTTTGGTTTACCTGCATTGTGGATCAATCCTCAACAGCGTGATCAAGCGCAAACCTTGGGTTATACAGCAGTTGACTCAGCCACGGTTGTTGCGACACACTTGAGCCAGTTATTACTGAATAATGCGGCACAATTGCTCGGTTATGAAGAAGTACAAAATTTATTAGATGTGTTAGCGAAAACACATCCGAAGTTAGTCGAAAGTTTAGTCCCTGAGCTCTTACCGTTAGGGATTGTTGTAAAAGTGCTAAAAGGGCTATTACATGATAACGTGCCAATTCGAGATATTCGTACTATTGTGGAAACAATGGCTGAATATGGTTCGAAAACGCAAGATCCAGAAGTATTAATTTCTGCTTGTCGTGTCAGTTTACGCCGCATGATTGTTCAGGATATTAATGGTCTCGATAGTGAGTTACCTGTGGTTACACTGGCTCCCGAATTAGAGCAAATATTACATCAGTCTTTACAGGCTGCTGGTAGTGAAGGTGCTGGCATTGAACCTGGATTAGCAGAGCGCATGCAAACGTCATTAACAGAAGTTGCGCAGAATCAAGAGTTAGCTGGACAACCAGCAATCTTATTAACGTCTGGGGTATTAAGATCTACATTGGCGAAATTTGTGAAATATTCAATACCATCATTAAGAGTATTGTCTTACCAAGAAGTCCCCGATGATAAACAGATCCGAATTGTCAGTGTTGTAGGTCAATAACACGTTAATAAATTAAAGTAGCGAGCAGTACTAAGGATGATAAGTTGAAAATAAAGCGCTTTTTTGCCAAAGATATGCGTTCGGCATTGGCTGAAGTCAAAGAGGTTCTTGGCCCCGACGCTGTTATTATGTCTAACAAAAAGGTCACCGGTGGCATCGAGATCGTTGCTGCTGTGGATTTCTCTGAAAGTAAGTCTGCGGCACCGGAACCAGCGGCAAAACGAACACCTATAATGAATAAGACAAACCGTCAACTTTCTGAAGACTCCGTCAATTTATCGGCATCTAAATTTAATTTCAAAAAGTTAATGACTAGCGAAATATCGCAACAAGCTAAACCTGAACAAGCAGCGGTAAAAAATGATTCATTAGCGAGTTTATTGGCACGTCAGCAAGAACATAAACAACAGATGTCTCAAGCAATAAGCAACGAAGATAATGCCGGTGAAGGAAATAACTGGGATACTAGCTTTTTAAAGAAACCTGTTGCTCGACGTTTTGCGGAACCACCAAAATTGGCGCCTGCGACACTTGCGGAGCAAAATGAAATGCGTGATGGTATGGCTCGTAAATCATCACACAGTGGTCATAAGCCATTTGAGTCAGCGGTATCAAAAAGTGATAATCAACAAGATATTAGCGCGATGAAAGCGGAACTGTCTTCAATCCGAAAACTGCTCGAACACCAAGTGTCAGGCTTACAGTGGCAGGAAGTTGAACGTAATGAACCTATTCGTGCTATGTTGATTAAACATCTCGTTAAGATTGGTTTTACCGAAGAGGTTGCAGACCAGTTAGCGAATAATGTGACAGAAAACTGTTCGATTGAATCAGCTTGGGACCAAATTCAAACGCTATTGACGGATAATGTCCTGATTGCACCAGATGATATTTTAAGTAAAGGTGGTGCTGTTGCATTAGTGGGTCCAACGGGCGTAGGAAAAACGACAACAATCGCCAAATTAGCGGCAAAATTTGCCATGTTGCATGGTTCCGATAATGTTGCACTGATCACAACTGATACATATCGTATCGGTGCTCACGAACAATTAGCGACTTATGGTCGTATAATGGGTTGTACAGTCAAAATTGCACGTGACGATGCAGAGTTGGCACAATACTTGTATCAATTACGGAGTAAGCGTTTAGTTTTAATTGACACTGCCGGTATGGGCCAGCGCGATACGCGTTTGTCTGAACAGTTAGAGTCATTAGTCAATAATGACAAAGTCGTGATTCGTAACTATTTAGTTGTCCCTGCAACCGCACAGCGTAGGGTAGTACAAGAAACACTCGAGCATTTTCATCATATTCCGTTAGCGGGCTGTATTTTAAGTAAAGTGGATGAAAGCTTAAGTCTCGGTGAAGTATTAAGTGTATTAATACAACATCAACTGCCAATTGCTTATATAACAAATGGGCAGCGAGTACCTGAAGATATAGATTCAGCTAATGCTCAACAATTAGTGAGTACGGTACTGAATAGAGATACACTAGAAGAACAAAACGATACGCATTTTTGGTTAGGCGATGATAAATAGTAATGAATAAACATAATTTTTTCGATCAAGCAAGTGGTCTAAGACAAATGAGTAATAACAAAAAAGTTAAAGTTATTGCCGTTTCAGGTGGCAAAGGTGGCGTAGGTAAAACTAACGTAACACTGAACATGGCAGTAGCACTCGCGGCTCAGGGCAAGCGAGTGATGGTTTTAGATGCCGATCTTGGATTGGCAAACGTCGATGTTTTACTCGGCTTACGCGTACACAAAAACATTTCTCACGTGATTTCGGGAGAATGTACATTAGACGATATTTTGATTGAAGGCCCAAATGGAATTTTAATCGCACCAGCGACATCTGGTACACGTTCGATGGTGGAATTATCGACGCAAGAGCATGCTGGTTTAATCCGGGCTTTTGGAGAGCTAAAAACACCGATTGATGTGTTATTAGTTGATACTGCTGCGGGTATTTCGGAGATGGTATTAAGCTTCTGCCGTGCTTCACAAGATATCTTGATGGTGGTGTGTGATGAACCAACATCGATTACCGATGCTTACGCGTTAATTAAATTATTATCCAAAGAACACGGCGTTCATCGGTTTAAGATTGTTGCCAACATGGTGCGCAGTTTACGGGAAGGCCAAGAATTATTTACTAAGTTGACACGTGTCACCGACCGATTTTTAGATGCAACATTAGAACTTGTTGCTTGTATTCCGTTTGATAACTGCGTTCGCCAAGCCGTTCGTAAACAGAAAGTGGTTGTAGAAGCATTCCCAAAAGCGCCCGCTTCATTGGCGTTTAGAGCGTTAGCAAGTCGAGCTGCAACTTGGCCGGTGCCGAATACAGGCGGCGGTCATCTGGAGTTCTTCATTGAGAACTTGTTTGAAAACAAAGCTAGGGTAGAAGATTGAAGTGAATAAGGCATCCGCTTACAGTAACATCCAGTCGCAACAGAATCACGCTGTTGAGAAATTCGGTTATTTAGTAAAACGAATTGCTCATCACTTGCTCCTACGTTTGCCACCGAGTGTTCAGTTAGATGATTTAATCCAGTCGGGAATGATTGGATTACTGGATGCTGCGCGTAACTTTGATGGCTCTAAAGGCGCTAGCTTTGAGACCTATGCTGGTATTCGTATTCGCGGTTCAATGATAGATGAAATGAGACGCGGGGATTGGGTACCAAGATCGGTGCATAAAAATGGTCGCGATATTGCCGCGGCAATTGATCGAATTGAAAAACAAACTGGGACAGATGCAAAAGATACGGATATTGCTGGGGAATTAGGCGTAAGCTTGGCTGACTACCGTAGTATGTTGATGAATGTAAACAGCGGGCATATATTAGCGATCGAGGATTTGACCGCAAGTAATGAAGACGCTTATTCAGCTTATGAAGGTAAATCAAGTACCCCTTGTGCGGAATTTTCTGAGCAACGTTTTCAGCAAGCATTAGCAGATTGCATTAAAACATTACCGGAAAGAGAAAGCTTAGTTTTATCGCTTTATTATGATGAAGAGTTAAATCTAAGAGAGATTGGAGAAGTGCTTAGTGTCAGTGAATCTCGAGTAAGTCAAATACATAGTCAAGCAATGCATCGTGTTAAAGCGCGAATGCATGCATGGTTGGATGATTAAGTTTAATGGGTACTATATTATTTAGTGCCTGAGTATTGAAGTAATATATTTATGGGAATCAGGACCTGTAAATATTGTGATTACTTATTTTGGAGAACAACTTGAAAAAGCAAATTAAAATTCTTATTGTCGATGATTTTTCTACGATGAGACGCATCATTAAAAACTTACTGCGTGACCTTGGTTTTAGTAATACATTTGAAGCCGACGATGGTAATACCGCGCTACCTATGCTTAAAAATGGCGATTATGATTTTGTGGTCACTGACTGGAACATGCCTGGAATGCAAGGTATTGATCTACTTAAAGAAATAAGAAAAGATCAAGCGCTTTGTCATATCCCTGTATTGATGGTTACGGCAGAAGCGAAACGCGAACAAATCATTGAAGCTGCGCAATCAGGTGTAAATGGTTATATTATAAAACCATTTACGGCAGCGACGTTAAAAGAAAAGTTAGAGAAAATTTTCGAACGAATTCAATAAGCAGGGATGGGCATGAGTGAACAACAAGAAGCATTGATTTCATTAGAAAAAGCTAAAGAACTGGTGACACTGCTAGAGTGCGGCCAGGTAGAAATGGCAAATGAAATCATTATTGATATTCAAAATGAAAGTTCAGCTGCAATGTTTGAAAAAGTAGGGGTGTTAACTCGTCAATTACATGATTCATTAGAAGATTTTCAATTGGATACGCGTATTGAAAGTCTGGCTAATGATGAATTCCCGGATGCTAGAGAACGTTTAAACTACGTTATCGAAATGACGGATAAAGCCGCAAACCGAACCATGGATGCAGTAGAAGCGTGCTTACCCATCGCGGATAGTTTTACTGATCGTATCCAACAAGTGATGCCAAATTGGAAGAACTTGATGAATCGTGATTTGCAACTCGGTCAATTTAAAGAACTTTGTAAATTATTAGATGATTTTCTTCAAGTTTCAGTTTCAGATGCCGATAGTTTAAGACAGTACTTAACTGAAATTCTTATGGCACAAGATTTCCAAGATTTGACTGGTCAAATGATCCGTCGAGTGATTAATCTAGTGCAAGAAGTTGAAGTTAAATTAGTTGAAATGCTGACTATGTTTGGTGAGGCGTCAAAGCCACTAAATAGCACAGCAGACGAAATTAAAAAAATCAGTGGCATTGAAGCGGAAGGTCCAATCATGAATGCGAAAGAACGTGTTGATGTAGTAGACGGCCAAGATGATGTCGATGATTTATTATCAAGTTTAGGATTTTAAGGGAGATATTGATGAGCTTTGATGTTGATGAAGAAATTCTACAGGACTTCCTGATTGAAGCGTCTGAGATTCTAGAGCTACTCTCTGAGCAACTCGTTGATTTAGAAAAAAGCCCAGAAGACTCAGAATTACTGAATGCAATCTTTAGGGGGTTTCATACAGTTAAAGGTGGCGCTGGCTTTTTAGCATTATCAGAACTAGTTGATATATGTCACGGTGCAGAAAACGTATTTGATAGCCTACGTAATGGGCATCGCGCGGTAACACCTGAATTGATGGATGTGATTCTTCAAGCATTGGATTGTGTCAATGTGATGTTTGTCGCGATTCAAGAGCGTGAACCATTAATTGCTGCAGATGCGGCATTAATCCATCAACTTCATTTGCTGACTCAACCTGCATCTGCACCAGTAGTGATAGAAAAGGTTGTAGCGGTGACGCCTCAATCGGTAACTGTTGCTGGTAATGACTCAGGTATTGACGGAATGTCAGAGCTTGATTTTGAAAAATTACTTGATGAACTTCATGGTAAAGGTGGAACGCCGACAGCTGCTAACGTAGCCGTCCCGGCGCCGACACCTGCGGCAAGTTCAAATGCTGATTTTACGGATGATGAGTTCGAAAAATTACTTGATGATCTGCATGGTGTTGGTCAGCATGCTAGCGCGACGAATACAACGTCAGCCGCTAGCAGTACTGAACTCAATGACGATGACTTTGAAAACTTACTGGATGAATTATACGGTAAGGGTAATGCGCCAAGTGCTGCTGCGACGATCAAAAATGTGGTTAATGCTGGAGGTTCTGCTGCTATCCAGCCCGCGCCTGTTGCACAAGCTGCAACTGCGGTTGCTTCACCAGTTGCAAAAGTGGCACCAGTAGCCAAAAAATCGACTGAAACCGTGGCGGTAAAAGCAGAGAAAAAAGCGAAACCGCAAGTTGATTCAACAGTACGTGTTGATACTCGTACCCTTGATGAAATTATGAATATGGTGGGCGAATTAGTACTTGTTCGTAACCGTTTAGTGAGCTTAAGCGCCGCAAATAATGATGAAGACATGACTAAAGCTGTGTCCAATCTTGATGTGGTTACTGCCGATTTACAAGGCGCTGTCATGAAAACGCGGATGCAACCAATCAAAAAAGTGTTTGGTCGTTTCCCACGTGTTGTACGTGATTTAGCACGTAGTTTATCAAAAGACATTAATCTTGAAATGATTGGTGAAGAAACCGATTTAGATAAGAATTTAGTCGAAGCACTTGCTGATCCTCTGGTGCATTTAGTGAGAAACTCGGTGGACCACGGCATTGAAATGCCAGACGAACGCGTGAAAAATGGTAAACCACGACAGGGGACGATTACCTTATCAGCATCTCAAGAAGGCGACCATATTCGTCTGAAAATTGTAGATGATGGTGCGGGTATGGACCCAGAACGCTTAAAGGATATTGCGATTAAACGTGGGGTGCTTGATGCTGATGCAGCAGCAAGAATCTCGGATAATGAAGCATACAACCTTATTTTTGCCCCCGGTTTTTCAACCAAAGATCAGATATCAGACATTTCTGGGCGTGGTGTTGGGATGGATGTGGTTAAGACGGGTATCAGCAAACTTAATGGTACAATTTCGATCGACTCCAAACTGGGGACGGGTACAACGATTGAAATTAAAGTACCGTTGACACTGGCGATTTTACCCACCTTGATGGTCGAAGTCGGTAAGCAAATATTTGCTTTACCATTAACGAGTGTTAATGAGATCTTCCACTTGGACTTAAATAAAACCCATGTCGTCGATAACCAGCTCAGCATTGTAGTCAGAGACAAAGCTATTCCACTATTTTATCTGCATGATTGGTTAACTAAAATGGATCCACAAGCAGCGACACGAAATGATCGTGGTCTTGGCCATGTTGTGATCGTCCAGTTAGGGATTAAACAAGTTGGTTTTGTGGTTGATAGTCTGATTGGTCAAGAAGAAGTTGTTATTAAAGCGTTAGACAACTTACTACAAGGTACGCCTGGCATGGCCGGCGCAACTATTACCAGCGATGGTGGTATTGCTTTGATTTTAGATATTCCAAGTCTCTTAAATCATTACGCCAAACGCTAATTTGTTGATACAGGGGGTTTCCCCCTGTGTGCTTTTACATTGAAGTAAACACATTTAAGTAGATAGATTAGATGAAAATAAAGGTTTTAGTCGTTGATGACTCTAGTTTTTTCAGACGTAGAGTAAGTGAAATCATTAATGCAGATCCAGAAATGGAAGTTATTGATACTGCTAAGAATGGCGAAGAAGCGATCATTAAAGCGAAATCGCTACGTCCAGATGTGATCACCATGGATATTGAAATGCCAGTACTCGACGGTATTTCTGCAGTTAAAGCGATCATGAAAGACACGCCGACCCCCATTTTAATGTTCTCGTCACTGACGCACCAAGGTGCGAAGTCGACACTCGAGGCTTTAGAGGCCGGTGCGGCTAACTTTTTACCGAAAAAGTTTGAAGATATTGCCAAAGACAAAGCGGAAGCGGTTAAATTACTGCAGCAAAATATTAAAGAAATCAGTAAACGCAGAAGTGGATTGAGAGCTCCGCGTATCACTTCCATCCCAGTTCGTAGTGCGCCGATAGCGCCTGATAGAGGTCTTAATAGCGCCACGTTACTGCGTAAAAATACAGCGACAAGCCGATTGCAGACGGCGAATGCTGTAAACGTGAGACATGTTGCTGATGTTGATAGCGCGACACTTGAAACGCGAACGCCGGCAACTGTCAGCCATGTAAGAAAACGTGCATCAGGTAAAAAATATAATTTAATGGTAATTGGTGCGTCTACCGGTGGTCCAGTCGCATTACAAAACGTATTAACACCTTTACGTAATGACTTCCCTTTACCTATTTTACTCATTCAACATATGCCCGCTACGTTTACTTCGGCATTTGCAGCGCGATTGAATACCTTATGCCAAATCACGGTAAAGGAAGCGCAGCATGGTGATCGTTTACGGCCTGGAGTTGCTTATTTAGCGCCTGGTGGTAAGCAAGTTCTGATTGAGAGTAAAGCCGGTGGTTTAAGTTTAAAAGTCATTGAAAGCCCAGAAGGGATTAATTATAAACCGAGTGTCGATATTACATTTGGCTCTGCTGCGCAGGCATATCGCGATAAAGTATTAGCGATTGTATTAACGGGTATGGGTGCTGATGGCCGAGAAGGCGCTAAATTACTCAAACAAAAAGGCAGTACTGTGTGGGCTCAAGATGCACAATCTTGCGTTGTATATGGTATGCCACAAGCAATTGTGAATGCTGGATTAGCCGATGAACAAATTAATCTGCCACAAATCGCAGAGCGCATTAATATTGAAGTTGGTTGTCGGTAACGACATGCTGATAAGGTAGGGTAAAGTTGAACGTTTGGACTGTTGCTAATCAAAAAGGCGGGGTTGGAAAAACAACCACTGCAATTACTCTGGCAGGTTTACTTTCAGAGCAAGGACAGCGCGTATTATTAATCGATACTGACCCTCACGCATCATTAACGAGTTATCTCAATTATGATTGTGATGATTTAACGGTTGGATTGTTTGATCTTTTTGTCGCGCCTATGCTTGATGCTGAATTGGTTCATAATGCGACGATTGAAACACCTTATAACGGTATTAACTTATTACCTGCGACGATGGCACTGGCTACTTTAGATAGAACACTCGGTCACCGTGATGGTATGGGACTTATTCTCAAAAATATTATCACTTTAGTGTCGGATGATTATGACTTTGTTATTATCGATTGTCCTCCTGTACTTGGGGTGATGATGGTGAATGCGCTGGCAAGCAGTGACCGAATTTTAGTGCCTGTGCAAACCGAGTTTTTAGCATTGAAAGGTTTAGACCGTATGGTTAAAACCTTTGAAATTATGCAACGCAGTTGTACAAATAAATTTAATTATACAGTGATCCCAACTATGTTTGACCGCCGAACTAAAGCTTCGATTGTGTCATTACAGACATTGCAACAAAACTATAGCCAGAATGTATGGCGTGCAGTTATCCCTGTAGATACACAATTTCGCAATGCCAGTTTAAAGCATATGCCACCTTCTATGTATTCTCGTAGTAGCCGTGGTGTTGCTGCCTATGGGGCATTATTACAAGACTTGTTGGCAGGCATTAAGCAGCAGGACCGTATGTATGGATAAGCATAGCAAACACACAGCTTTAGATGATTATTTTGCATCTATGTTATCTGTTCCAGTTGTTGAAGACGTGAAACCGTCTGAGTTAACAATGGCGCTTACAGATTTTCCTCAGGCTGAATTAAAACCGTTATTGTCAGTTGTTTCGCCGCAAGGACCGAGTGATTTTAAGATGCCTGAGCCAGATAGCTCGGGTTCGTTAACCGAGCTTGACCTGTTATTGGGTTCTGTGATTGACATTGACCTTGCAGACATGGACTTGTCTGTTTTAGATAATGCTCAGTCAGCATATTTACCAGCAGAACCCGTTATTGATACTATGGTTGGTACTATCTCTGCAGCAGAGCAAGAGATACAACGCGTTGTAGCGGATGTGACTGTTGCTGAAATGTCAGAAAGTACTGTGTTGCCAGAGGCTGAGCTATCGCCATCATCGATACCAGAAGCAGACACAGAAACCGAATTAGAAAGCAACGTTGAAGCGGCCCCTACGTGGAAGAATGTTGAATTAGAAGAACGCTTTCAAGCGCTGTTTTTTGAGGTCGCAGGTGTTACCTTTGCGGTGCCTCTGACAGAGCTTGGTGGTATTCATCAAGCTGAAGTAGTCAACAGTTTATTTGGTAAACCGGATTGGTATTTAGGTATCATGCAACACCGTGAACAAAAATTAAGTGTTGTTGATACTGCACAATGGGTTATGCCTGAGCAGAATATGGGTGAGATAGATTATAAATATCAGATCCAACTAAGTGAGTCGAATTGGGTACTAGGCTGTGAAAGTCTGCATGGTACTGAAACTTTAAACAGTAATGATATTAAATGGCGAAGTACACCTGGCAGTCGACCTTGGTTAGCTGGCATGGTTAAATCACGCATGTGCGTATTATTACACGTAACCGAAATGATTAAATTGCTGGATAATGGCATCAATATTCATGGGCAATAGTAGAAGGAAATAAAAACATGAGTCAGTCTCGAAATCTAGTTGAAAACGTAGCTGAAGATGAAGTGCTACAATGGGTTACATTCAAGTTAGAGAATGAAATCTACGGTATTAATGTAATGCAAGTACAAGAAGTATTACGTTATACAGAAATTGCTCCAGTGCCGGGTGCACCAAACTACGTAATTGGTATCATCAACTTACGTGGTAATGTCGTGACTGTGATCGATACCCGTGTTCGTTTTGGTTTGATGCCATCAGAAGTGAGCGAAAATTCACGTATCGTTATCATCGAAGCCGAAAAACAAGTGATTGGTATTCTTGTTGATGGTGTTGCTGAAGTCGTCTACCTACGTTCTTCAGAAATTGACATGGCTCCGAGTGTAGGAACCGATGAAAGCGCTCAATTTATCCAAGGTGTATCAAACCGTGACGGCGAATTACTTATTCTTGTTGATTTGAATAAGTTTTTAAGTGATGACGAATGGGATGAATTAAGCGGTTTATAAGTTTAATCTAATTTCTATCTAGAAAAGCACTGTAATGATTGTTACAGTGCTTTTTTAATTGCTTTTTTATTGAAGGACTCAATATGCTTGCTTTGATTTTGTCTGGTGCTGCGCTGACTGTCGCGATTGCCGCAGTTATTGGTTGCGTTGTATTATTCCGTAAGTTAACTAAATTGCAGGCAACACATAGTTTGCTACTTAAAGACTTATCTAAATCAAGAGAGTCACTGCAAAAACGCATCATTGAGTTAAGCACATCGAATATTAATCTTGGTGGTGCAATTCAGGGTGTGGCATCGGAATTACAACAAACTAAGTTTCAACAAGATGAAATGAAGGAAGAGATGACCACGCACGAGCAACAAGATCCAGATAGCCGTTTTTATACGCGGGCTGTGAAGCTAGTTGAATTAGGTGCAAGCCTTGATGAAATCATGCGTGAGTGCGAACTACCACGGGCAGAAGCAGAATTATTACTAAACTTCCATAAAAAATAACATTTATTACCTATAATTGACCAGTTATTTGATGTTGCTTAATTATGCTTAAAGCTGGAATATGTTAACATTCTTGCAGGTTGATGCTGGAAGAATACAAAATATGTTAGAAGTTGTTAAATTAAGCTGTATACGTGAAGATAGCGTGTTATTTTCTGAACTCAGTTTCACTGTATCTGCAGGTGAAATGATCCAAATTGAAGGCCCAAATGGGGTAGGGAAAACAAGCTTACTGCGTTTACTCGCCGGACTCTCATCACCAGCCGATGGTCATATTCTTTGGCAACAAACGGATACCTTAGATGATCGTGAAAGCTATCATCAAGACCTCCTCTATCTCGGTCATTTACCAGGTGTAAAAGCAGAACTGACCGCCTTTGAAAATCTATTTTTTTACCATGCAATGCATAAAGCTGTCGCCAAAGAAAAAGTTTGGGACGCGCTTGCACAAGTCGGACTTGCTGGTTATGAAGATCAATTAGCTTGTCACCTTTCAGCCGGACAGCAACGTCGTATTGCTTTAGCACGGTTATGGCTGTCGGATAAAAAATTGTGGATTCTTGATGAGCCTTTTACTGCTATTGATAAAAATGGCGTGAAAGTATTAGAGCGTTTATTTTTAGCGCATGCCGATAATGGTGGTAGCGTTATTTTGACTACGCATCAAGATCTACAGTTCTCAGCAGGACGTTTACGTAAGATCACCTTAACCCGTCAACACTTAACTGAGTATTAATATGTTTGCTGTTTTTATACAGGTGATAAAGCGTGAATTAATCACGGCTTTTCGTCGTAAATCAGATATTTTAAATCCACTGTGGTTTTTTATTATCGTGATAACGCTGTTTCCATTAGGCATTGGTCCAGAGCCAAACCTATTATTACGTATTGCGCCAGGCGTTATCTGGGTTGCAGCTTTATTATCGGCTCTGTTGTCGATGGAACGGTTATTCCGTGATGACTTTCTTGATGGTTCGTTAGAACAATTAATGTTAACAAATACACCATTAGGGGTGATTGTTACCGCTAAGGTCGTTGCGCATTGGCTGCTGACTGGTTTACCCATTTTATTTGTATCACCTTTGTTAGCGGTATTTTTATCATTAGATGCGAATACCTTCATGGCGACTTTCATTACCTTGTTACTCGGTACGCCAGTACTGAGTTTTGTGGGTGCGATTGGTGTGGCCTTGACGGTTGGCTTACGTAAAGGTGGCGTATTATTGAGTCTGCTGATCTTACCGTTATTTATTCCAGTATTGATTTTTGCAACCAGTGCCATTGATGCGGCAAGCTTTGGTGTATCGTATGCTGGCCCTGTGGCTATTTTAGGTGCGATGCTCGCTGCATCGGTTACTTTATCACCGTTTGCCATCGCTGCATCATTACGGGTTAGCCTGAGTTAAATCGTTAGTTAAAGCTTTTAATTAAAGAAAAGTAAAGTTAGTTTCAATCACTGTTTAGGTTCATATAATTGAGCCGTTATTTATGTAGAGAGTTTAATATGTGGAAATGGCTCCATCCTTATGCAAAACCAGAAAGAAGTTATAACTTAGCCGGTAAAATGCTGCCTTGGTTTGCACTATTTAGTGCGGTATCACTGAGCATCGGAATGATTTGGGGTTTTGCATTTGCGCCCGCTGATTATCAACAAGGCGATAGTTTCCGTATTATTTATCTGCATGTACCTGCTGCCTCCTTGTCTATGGGTGCTTATTTAAGCATGGCTATGGCTGCGTTTATTGGTCTGGTATGGCAATTGAAAATGGCAGATATGGCTGTTGCTGCGATCGCGCCAATTGGTGCTGTCTTTACCGCAATTGCATTGTTCACTGGTGCTGTATGGGGTAAACCTATGTGGGGTGCTTGGTGGGTATGGGATGCGCGTTTAACATCTGAACTTATTCTATTATTTTTATACCTTGGCGTTATTGCCATTTATGGTGCGTTTAGCGATAAGCTGTTAGCGGGTCGTGCTGCTGGTATCCTTGCCTTAGTCGGTGTTATTAACCTACCAATTATCCATTACTCAGTTGAATGGTGGAATACACTACATCAAAAAGCCACTATTAGTAAATTCGATAAACCGTCAATGGATACCGATATGCTATGGCCTTTACTGATTAACTTATTAGGCTTTGGTTTACTGTTTGGTACCTTGACCTTGATGCGCTTTAGAAATGAATTAATTACCCGTGAGTCGCACAGACCTTGGGTGAAAAAATTATTTATCGAGGACAAGTAACATGCAATTTGATAGCTTTTCAGCTTTTATAGCGATGGGTGGTTACGGTTTTTATGTCTGGCTTGCGGTGGCTTTTAGCACACTGGCATTAGGCTCATTAACCGTTGCTACGATTGTCAAACGTAGCCAAATTATTCAAGAAATTAAAAATAAGCATCAGCGTATCGAGCGTATGCGTGCTGCTGAAAAAATGGAGAATACGCTATGAATCCAAGACGTAAAAAACGCTTATCTATCGCTCTGGTGATTATCATTGGTTTAGGGAGTATGACTGGCCTTGTTCTTTACGCGTTAAAGCAGAACATTGATTTATTCTATACCCCGACACAGCTCATTGAAGGTTTAGGTGAAGATAAAGTCAAACCTGAAATTGGTCAGCGTTTACGTATTGGTGGCTTAGTGATGCCGGGTACCGTCAAACGTAATATGGAAGATCTTAAAGTTCGCTTTGTACTCAGTGATGATGGCGGTGGTCTGGTAACACTGGAATATGAAGGTATTTTACCGGATTTATTCCGTGAGGGGCAGGGTATTGTTGCTCAAGGTGTATTGAAATCAGCAAACGTTATCGCGGCGTCTGAAGTACTCGCTAAACATGACGAAGAATATATGCCACCCGAAGTTGCAGAAGCAATCAAAGGTATTAAGCATATGAAGCCAGAATACGGTAACGAAACTAAATAAGGTAGTTTGTAATGATCCCTGAGATTGGACATTTTAGTTTAATTGTCGCAACGGCGTTGTCGTTCTTGCTGGCAATTTATCCACTTATAGGCGCAAAGATTAATCATCCTGGGATGATTAATAGTGCTAAACCATTAGCCATTATGCAATTATTGCTAATGAGTCTTTCATTTGTAATTTTAGCTTACGCATTTGCGACTGACGATTTTTCAGTTGGTTATGTAGCAACTAACTCAAATTCACTATTACCGATACAGTATAAAATCTCTGCGGTCTGGGGTGGTCATGAAGGATCATTATTACTTTGGTCTTTAACCTTGGCTATTTGGACTGCCGCAGTTGCAATATTTAGCCGTGGTATTCCTAAGATTGCACTGGCTCGCGTACTTGCTGTGATGGGTATGATTGCGATTGGTTTTAACTTGTTTATCTTGTTAACGTCAAATCCATTTGATCGAACTTTGCCTTACTTACCGCTTGACGGTAACGACCTAAATCCATTGCTCCAAGATGTCGGCTTGATTTTCCATCCACCGATGTTATATATGGGTTATGTTGGTTTCTCGGTTGCTTTCTCTTTTGCTATTGCAGCATTAATGGCTGGTCGCCTTGATTCTGCATGGGCGCGTTGGTCACGTCCTTGGACGCTGGTTGCTTGGGTATTCCTAACCTCAGGTATCGCACTGGGTAGTTGGTGGGCTTATTATGAACTCGGCTGGGGCGGTTGGTGGTTCTGGGATCCAGTAGAAAATTCATCATTTATGCCTTGGCTTGCTGGTACTGCATTGATTCATTCGCTGGCGGTAAGTGAAAAACGTGGTGTATTTAAATCATGGACCGTTCTATTATCGATTTCGGCATTTAGTTTAAGTCTATTGGGTACTTTCTTAGTACGTTCGGGTGTACTGGTCTCTGTGCATGCGTTCGCCTCTGATCCTGCTCGTGGTTTGTTTATTTTAGCCTTCTTAATTGCGGTGGTTGGTGGTTCATTACTGCTTTATGCAGTGAAAGGTTCAGAAATTAAGAGCCGTGGTAAATACAGCTTGTTCTCTCGAGAAACCTTCTTGTTAATGAACAACGTATTATTAATTGCTGCGCTATTAGTTGTGCTGATTGGTACCTTGTTACCACTGGTACATAAAGAATTGGGTATGGGCTCGATTTCAAT
The DNA here is from genome assembly GCF_013215705.1 of Moritella sp. Taxonomy (GTDB): domain Bacteria; phylum Pseudomonadota; class Gammaproteobacteria; order Enterobacterales; family Moritellaceae; genus Moritella. Next base: position 158,712 of record NZ_JABSQR010000005.1, read on the forward strand.
CGGTGTACCATTCTTTAATAATATTTTCTTCTATATCATGATCCCGTTTGCAATCGCACTGGGTGTCGCACCGTTATTACGCTGGAAGAAACAAGACGCAGACTTACGCCCATTGTTTATCCAGTTAGCGGTAAGTGCTGTAGCAAGTATTGTGTTAGCGGTTGCATTACCTGCAATCTTTGCGGATAAGATTAAAATTGTTGCGGTTGTTGGTTTTGCATTAGCATTCTGGGTGATTATCACCAGTTCGATCGAAGTCTATATACGTGCGACTCATCGTCATAGCTTTGCTTCTGGTGTAACGAAACTTGGACGTAGTCATTGGGCTATGGTACTGGGTCACGTTGGTCTAGCGATGATGTTGATTGGTATTTCTGCAACACAGAATTACAAAATTGAAAAAGACATACGTATGGTACCGGGTGATGAAGTCGTCTTTGCTGATTACTTATTCGAATTCGAACGTATTGGTGAAGCCAATGGCTCGAACTACGAAGGTTATAAAGCGGTATTTAATATCAGTAAAAACGGTAAGTTTGAAACTACCATGCACGCAGAAAAACGTAGCTATTTCGCACAGCGCAGTATGCCAATGACTGAAGCCGCGATCGATTGGGGTGTAACACGTGACCTTTACATCGCACTTGGTGAGCAGTTAGAAGATGATTCATGGGCAATTCGTATTTATTACGAACCATTTATTCGTTTCATCTGGTGGGGCGGTTTGGTTATGTCTATCGGTGGTTTGTTAGCTGTATCTGATCGTCGTTATCGTTTTGTGAACAAACGTGTAGCGAAAGCACAATAATTAGGACCCGAATAATGACTAATAATGTGAAAAAAAAGAAACAGTTAATGACACGACTCATACCCTTGATCATATTTTTGTGTGTGTCTATTTTCCTTTACATTGGCTTATTTCGTGACGCTACCGTTTTAGAGTCGACCTTCATTGGTCGACCTGTTCCTGAGTTTGCATTAAACGATTTAGTTGAACCTGAGCTACAGCACGATAAAAGTGTATTGTCAGGTAAACCTATGCTGTTAAACGTATGGGCTACGTGGTGCCCAACGTGTTACGCCGAGCATAAGTACTTAAATGAACTTGCTGAAGACGGTGTTTACATTGTCGGTATGAATTACAAAGACGATCGCAAGAAAGCGCTAAGATGGTTAGAAGAACTAGATAACCCATACAAGATCAGCCTGTTTGATCCTGATGGCATGTTAGGGCTTGATCTGGGTGTTTACGGCGCGCCTGAAACCTTTTTTATCGACAGCAAAGGCATAATTCAATTCAAACACGTAGGGGATATTAACCCGCGTAATTGGAATGGTGAGCTGAAAGCTGTTTATGAGCAGTTGAAATAAGGATTTAAGATGAAAAAATTATTCGTATTAATGACTTTAATGCTCAGTTTTAGTGCTGCAGCGGTCATTGATGTTTATGACTTTGAGACCGAAGAACAAGAAGCCCTGTTTAGAACATTAACGGCAGAATTACGTTGCCCTAAATGTCAAAACAATAACCTTGCTGATTCAAATGCATCGATTGCCAAAGATATGCGTCAAAAAACCTATAATATGGTGATCGAAGGTCAGAATGAAGATCTGATTGTTACTTACTGGATTGATCGATTTGGCAACTTTGTTTTATACAAACCGCCTGTAACCTTAGGCACTGCTATTTTATGGGTTGGTCCTGGTTTATTTGTATTATTTGGTGGTCTGATTATTGTTCGTAACAGTCGTCGTAAAGGCAGTGTTGAAACTGATGATAGCGATGATGAGTTAACGGGTGCGGAGAAAGACCGTTTGGCCAAAATTTTAAAGGATAGCGAGAAATAGCATGTTGTTATTTTGGATAGTAAGTATTGTATTGGTGATCGTTGCCGCGCTGGCATTTGTTATCCCTGTTACGGGTGCGAACAAGTTAACAGGCGCGACACGAGACCAATTAAATAAAGATCTGTATAAAAGTCGTATTAGCGAATTGGTTGACGATGAAGATCAGGGTTTGTTAGACAAAAGCGAAGAGTTTATTGATGAAATGCAACGTGGTCTATTAGATGACGTTGTTGATGAGAAAGCGACTGAAGTAAGTAAAGCTGACTCTCCATTTATCTGGCTTGCTGGTGTTATATTCTTAGTAGTCTTCTCTGTGTCTGTTTACATGGCATTAGGCGCGCGTGAAAAAATAGTGAACTGGCAAGATGTGTACGCACGTTTACCTGAGCTAACCGACCGTGTGATGAATGAAGGTGATAAAGTCACAGATCAAGAGATCAAAGACTTTAAACTGGCATTGAGTACCAAGATGAGGGAAGAACCGGATAATGAATTTGGTTGGTTATTGCTGGGTCGCTTAAACGTTGCATTAGGTGATCCAAACGCCGCATTCATTGCCATGGACCGCGCTTACAAACTCGCCCCGCTGAACACATCAATCGTGACGGGTTATGCACAAGCATTAATGCTCAGTGATGATCCAGAACAGAATAACTTAGCCCGTAAAATATTGATGGAGCTTAAACAAGAGAAACCTAACGATATCGAAGTATTATCGACTTCTGCGTTCATGGCGTTAGAAAACCAAGATTACCTTGGCGCAATCGAGCAATGGCAACGTATGTTACCGCTACTTGTTGGTCAGCCAGATCGTATCCAAATGATCCAAGGTAGTATTAAATATGCCAGAAAACAGATTGAAGCGAAAGGTGGTACTGCACCTGTAGCCACGGGTTCTCCAACTGCTATTACAACAACGGGTCCTGCGGCAACTGCCAATCAAGCGCCAGCGGGTAATGAGAAAGTGACGATCACCATTACTGCTGACCAAGCGCAGCTTAAAGGTTACTTGTATGTTTACGTGCAAGCGGCTGCGGGATCTAAAGCACCACTGGCTGTTAAACGTATCACGGATCCAACATTCCCATTAACTATCTCATTATCAGATAGCGATGCGATGATGGCACAAATGAAAATGTCACAATTTCCATCGATTAAAGTGAGCGCTAAGCTTTCTCAAGATGAGAATGTGATGACGAAAGATGATGACATCAATTCTAATGTTGTGACGGTCAATGAAGGCGACGCACGTTCAGTGACGCTTAATTTTAGTCGTTAATTTAATTAACGTGTTAGCTATTTTGTAACACGATGGTAGCGCTTGTTAATCAGCCCTGTGGAAATTACGTTATGTAATTTCCACGGGGCTTTTTAGTATCTGTTATCTGGTTTTTAAATTAAACACTGACAAAAAGTTTATGATGAAATGCCAAAAAATACCAAGCTGCACGCCCGTTGATAAGGCGTTGGACAGCATTGAAGGAGTTGTTAGTGTTAAAAGTAAGAGTGAACATTGCAGAGAAACAAGCGAAGAAGCTAATCTTTGATCTGGTGAAGTACAGTGATCACGCAAATCGAGCGTTGACTGATGGCCTAAAAAATAAAATTATCGAGCAGTGGTTTGAAGAGAACAAGTATCCCTTTAAGCGTTTAGTTTCAGAAACCCGAAACTGGAATTACACGGTGCCATTTGTCGAAAATACCATGGATAGCAAGGTCTACATCAGTGGGGAAGGTATTCTCAATGTGAATGATTACCAAGGTGAGTTTGACTCTGCGTTGGCACATCGTGACGTAACGATTAACAATGCCGACATCGCAGCGGGCTATGCAGCCTACTACGCGTGCATTACCAAGTTGTTCGCCTCTTTAACGTCATATTTATCAGTTAAAGCTGAGTCTTATAACATTGATAATGCAGACGTGATTGATAATGCAAACAAGAGCATATCTCTAGAAGACAAAATCAGCCAATGGGTACCGATATTCACCGCAGGTAAAGCGTTAGATATGAACAACAAATCTTGGGCGCTGTTTACAGCACAATTGGCTGAATGTAATGCACATACGAGCAACTCGACAGTAGCAACAGAGGGTTTATCTGCTAAGCAGCTTGCTGCAAAAGTGAATGACTTGCGCGGTGGTATTATTAGTATTATGTATGCACTGCATGTATTACTTAGCGATGAAATGAAATCTCAGTTAATTAGATCTGTCTACTTTCCTGACGTTTATGTATCCGAAGCTCCTTAGCTTTTGTTTCTAATCAAAAGTAATTTAAATAGCCCTGTAGCAATAATATCTATAGGGCTTTTTTTGTTGCTATTATTGCGAAAATACCTATGATACGCGCTCTATTACTTCGATTACTTAATGCGGGTTGACTATGTATACATTAAATCTTGATATTGCTGACTTCATGCAAAATTATTGGCAGAAAAAACCACTGTTAATTAAAGCTGGATTCAAGGACTTTATCGATCCAATCAGCCCGGATGAAATTGCTGGTTTAGCGATGGAAGAAGACGTGACGTCGCGTATGGTGTCACTTGAAGATGGTAAATGGGAAGCTAAATGTGGTCCTTTCACTGAGTTTGATCGTCTGGAAAAACCGGGCGCGGCTATTTTAGTGCAAGCAATTAACCATTGGCATGATCCTTCCGCGGAACTGGCGAATGTGTTTAACTTTATTCCAAGCTGGCGTTTTGATGACTTAATGGTTTCTTACAGCTCTGATACCGGTGGTGTGGGTCCGCATGTCGATCGTTATTGCGTATTTATAATACAAGGCCAAGGCAAGCGTCACTGGCGTGTTGGTTCTCAGGATATGAATCCTCAAGAGTTTGCTGCTAACGGCGCGTTGAAGCATTGTGAAGCGTTTGATGCCGTTATTGATACGGTATTAGAACCCGGCGATATTTTATATATCCCACCTTATGCACCGCATGAAGGTTATGCTGTTGGCGAAGCGATTAACTACTCTGTAGGTTTCCGCGCGCAAGATCAAAAAGAACTGTTAAACCACTTTGGTGATTACTTATTACAACAAGACAAAGAGTTTGTTCGTTATAGCGATCCTAAGTTACAACCACGTGCACAGCATGGTTCTATCGAATCAGGCGAAGTGCAAGGTTTAACAGACATCATGACATCATTAATGGCTGATAAAAGTGTTATGCATGACTTCCTTGGTCGTCATTACAGTGAATCAGCACACGAATTAGATTTATTGGTACCTGAAGGTGGTTACATTGCCGATTTCGCGATTGTAGTCGATGAAATTGGTATGGAGTCTTATTTGCGTAAAGTAAATGGACTGAAGACATTATATTTCCCAGAAATGCCGACGAGCTGCTTCATTGATGGCGAGCGTTATGACTTTGATGCAAGCATTGCGGCAAGTGTACAGACGTTATGTAATACCACTGAGCAAACAGCCAAAGAACTTGAAGTATTAATGGAAGATAAAGTATTTGGTCAATTGTTGATTGACTGGGTTAACTTAGGTTACTGGCACTTCGAGTAACGGTTAATACGCTGTTAGTGTGAACTAGCAAGCATTAGTTAGTAAAAAAAGTAATAGCACTAAGGCTGATGGTCTTGGTGCTTTTTTTTGTCTACGATTTACTGAGAATAGAGAATAGAGAATAGAGAATAGAGAATAGAGAATAGAGAATAGAGAATAGAGAATAGAGAATGGAGAATAGAGAATAGAGGGGTATTCATATTTTTTAGGCAAAAAATAACCCCAGTTATTTACATAACTGGGGTTAGGAAGATTAACTAAAAATAATTACTTATTTTTTAGCGTTCTCTTCTTTAACTTTAGCAATTACGCCTTCAGCTACGTTCATTGGACAAGGGTTGTAGTGTGAGAACTCCATAGAGAACTGACCACGACCAGATGTCATAGTACGTAGTGAACCGATGTAACCAAACATTTCTGAAAGAGGTACGTCAGCTTTAATACGAACACCAGTAACACCAGCCAGTTGATCTTTGATCATGCCACGACGACGGTTAAGGTCACCAATAACATCACCAACGTGATCGTCTGGAGTGAATACGTCAACTGCCATGATAGGTTCAATCAGTTGTGCACCCGCTTTAGGGATAGACTGACGGAACGCGCCACGTGCTGCAAGTTCGAATGCTACTGCTGATGAATCCACTGCGTGGAAGCCACCGTCAAGTAGTTCAATTTCAACATCGATCATAGGGAAACCAGCTAGAACACCAGTATCCATCATGCCTTTAAAGCCTTTTTCAACTGCAGGCCAGAATTCTTTAGGTACGTTACCACCAACAACTGAAGATTTGAACGTGAAACCTGTACCCAGTTCGCCGGGCTTAATGATGTAATCAATTTTACCAAATTGACCACTACCACCAGATTGTTTCTTATGCGTGTAGCTATCTTCAATTTCGTGCGTAATAGTTTCACGGTAAGCAACTTGTGGAGCACCAACAACTAGATCAACGCCGTATGTACGCTTAAGGATATCTACTTTGATATCTAAGTGAAGTTCACCCATACCAGAAAGGATTGTTTCACCTGAATCTTGGTCAGTTTCAACTTTAAATGTTGGATCTTCAGCAACCATTTTACCGATCGCAATACCCATTTTCTCAGTTGAACCTTTATCTTTAGGTGTTACAGAGATAGAGATTACTGGTTCAGGGAATACCATTGCTTCTAGAATGATAGGATTTTTAGGATCACATAATGTGTGACCTGTTTGAACGTTAGTTTTCATACCAACAATCGCGATAATATCACCCGCTTGTGCGTATGCTAATTCTTTACGTTCATCCGCTTGCATTTCACACATACGGCCTACACGCTCAGTTTTACCTGTTGCAGCATTAAGGATCGTATCACCTTTTTTCAACGTACCTGAGTAGATACGAACGAAAGTAAGGGCACCAAAACGGTCATCTGAAATTTTAAATGCTAACGCTTTGAATGTTTCTTCAGTTGATACATGTGCAAATTTACCGTTTGGCTCGCCTTCTTCATCTGTAAGCGGCTGAGGATCAACGTCAGTTGGGCTTGGTAGGTAATCAACAACAGCGTCAAGAATGTTTTGAACACCTTTGTTCTTAAATGCTGAACCACAGTAAGTTGGGAAGAAGTCCATTGTACGAGTACCTGCACGGATACAACGTTTGATGTCTTCCATAGCTGGCTCGTTGCCTTCCATGTAAGCTTCTAATAGCTCATCATCTTGCTCAAGAGCAGTATCAAGTAACTTTTCACGGTATTCTTCTACTAGTTCAACCATGTCTGCAGGAACATCAGTGATTTCGAAGTTTTCTGCTTCGCCTGTATCATCCCAAACGTATGCTTTACGAGTAAGAAGGTCAACAATACCAACAAAATCGTCTTCGATACCGATTGGTAAAACCATCACTAGTGGGTTAGCACCAAGTACGTCTTCAGTTTGCTTAACAACGCGTAAAAAATCAGCACCCATACGGTCTAATTTGTTTACGAAGATGATACGTGCAACTCGTGATTCATTCGCATAACGCCAGTTAGTTTCTGATTGTGGTTCAACACCACCAGAACCACAGAATACACCGATACCGCCGTCAAGTACTTTAAGTGAACGGTAAACTTCTACTGTGAAGTCAACGTGTCCAGGAGTATCAATAACGTTTAAACGGTGATCTTGCCAGAAACAAGTTACAGCTGCTGATTGGATAGTAATACCGCGCTCAGCTTCCTGTTCCATGAAATCCGTAGTTGATTCGCCGTCATGTACTTCACCAGTTCTGTGGATCTGACCAGTAAGTTTCAAAATTCGTTCAGTCGTTGTTGTTTTACCAGCATCAACGTGAGCGAAGATACCGATATTTCTGTATTTGGATAAATCTGCCATTATGTTCTCTATAATTTATTTATGTAAAGATTCGCGCGGAGTATATCACGTTTTTTTAGCAACAAAAAAGAGATAGCGGCTTATAAGACGGCATTTGCTGGGTTTTTTTCAATATCTATATCATTAATTCGTATTAAGGCTATAAAAATTGAATGTTTGGCTAATATCTTGGGTTTTTTTTCTAAAAAACAGGAGCAATGATAGTCGAGCCTGTTTTTTATACGCTTGTCAAAATGTGCTTTAAAACTGTTTTAATAAGCTTGGCTGGTAGTCATCAAGGGAAATGGTTAAATTCTTTTCGGCGATGAGGTTATCTAATTTAGCGATGTCAGTCATTAAACCTTCCATTGTTAATGTATTGTTGTCTAAATTGTATTGTTGCTTCGATGCCGCGTAGTAGTAATTGAGGATGGTGATGGCATCGATATCGGTGTTGTCACTGTCGCTTAATGCCATTTTTACATGATGAAGTTTGCGGTAAATTTTGTTGTTTGTTTGCTTTAGGTCCCAGACATACATGACTTCAATTAAATAGGGATGACGGCGGATAAACCTGAATGCTACCAACAAGCTAATCACACCCAGAATTACGCCAGCTAAATTTAATTTAAAATTATTCTCGTCAGCGCTGTCAAAAAAATGGATTAATACTTGGCCATAAAATAATGCAAACGCGATTAACACCGCGGTCGCGGCAATACTCGCCATGTTTAAGTGTTTACGGTAACGAATTTTGTCTATTTGTTGTAATTTCATTTACTTTCCGCTCTTGAATGAAGAGTGAATATTCTAGCAAATACGGACGTAAATAATACCAATTGCATTAAATAAGTGATCAATTATTTAGCCGGGAAAATTGATTAAATAAATTGCGAGAAGATTGAATTGGGGATCGTCAAACTTGGTGTGTAAGGGATGCTTGAAGAAGCACATTGCCTTATTATCAAAGACAATGTGCTATCCGACTATTTATTAATAAACCACTGTAAAATCAGAGGTGAATCACTATAAATAAATCATGTTAGCGGCGATTATTTCGCGCTATTGGTTGCAGAACCAGCAGGGCGACGACGGTTGCCTGTATTTGCTGATGGATTTACTTCACTGCGTGGACCTGTGTGACGACGGTTCTTACTTGCCGGTTTGTGACCACGTGAATTTTCACCTGAACGTTGACCATCTTGATGATCTCTTTTTGGCTTTTTCTCTTTTGGTGGACGAATACCCGGTGTAGTCGGAAATGAATCCATAGGTGCAAAACCGTCTATAACAACACGCTCAAGGTGCTTTTGCGTTAATTGTTCAATCGCTACAAGCTCTTTCATTTCGTCATGACAAACTAATGAGATTGCAGTACCTTCAGCACCAGCACGACCGGTACGACCAATACGGTGAACATAATCTTCTGGTACGTTGGGTAAGTCGAAGTTAACTACTTGTGGTAGTTGTACGATATCGATACCACGTGCGGCAATATCAGTCGCAATAAGTGCTCTGACTTCACCTGATTTGAAGTTCGCTAGTGCTTTTGTACGTGCACTCTGGCTCTTGTTACCGTGGATCGCTGCAGCATTGATGCCTTGCTCTTCTAAATGCTTGGTTAATTTGTTTGCGCCGTGTTTAGTTTTGGTAAATACCAACACTTGCTTCCAGTCATTTTCTTTAATTAGGTGTGTTAACAGCAGCGCTTTTTTCTTTTTATCAACCGGATGCATCCATTGTTCAACCGATTTAGCGGCAGCATTACGCGGCGTCACTGAAATTTCGACTGGATCATTGATTAAGCCTCTAGCAAGCTGACGGATGTCATCAGAAAAGGTTGCCGAGAATAATAAGTTTTGACGTTTTTGTGGTAGTACCGCAAGGATTTTACGGATATCACGTAAGAAACCCATATCCAGCATGCGATCGGCTTCATCTAATACCAAAATCTCTAATTGGTGAAAGCGAATAGCGCCTTGATTATATAGATCTAATAAACGGCCAGGCGTTGCAACTAAGATATCAACACCACGACGTAAACGCGTCATTTGTGGGTTAATTTTAACGCCACCAAATACCACTGTTGATGTTAAACGTAAGTGTTTGCTATAGACTTCAACGTTTTCTGCAATCTGTGCTGCGAGTTCACGTGTCGGCGTTAGGATTAACGTACGTGCTTGATTAGGGCGCGGGCGCGGGCCTTGGCTTAATTTTTCTAAAATAGGTAGAGTAAAACCAGCTGTTTTACCTGTTCCTGTTTGTGCCGCAGCCATTACATCCCTACCTGACAATACAGCTGGTATTGCTTGCGCTTGAATTGCCGATGGTGTGTCGTAGCCTTTTTCTGCTACAGCTTTTAGGATTGGAGCGGATAAACCGAGGTCGGTAAAACTCATATAGTGTCTCTTTATTTATGTGGTTGCTATTTATGTGCTAGTGCTTAGTATAACAGCGGTGCTGCAGGGTACATGATAGGCTGCTCAAGTGCAAACTAGTTAATTATAGTTCGTTTATATGTATTAATTAGAAATAAGACAGTTGACACTAAACCTGAAGTCTATATAATTGGCCGCAGCTTTAAGGTTAGTTTTATGAATGAATTCCATTTCGAAGTTTTTATAGTACCTCGTCCTGTTTGATCATAAGTAAGTAGTAACACTTCCAGCAACATCGGCGTATGCCACTTAAATTACTATCATAATAGGATTACAATTATGTCTAAGATCGTAGGTACAGTAAAATGGTTCAACGAAACTAAAGGTTTCGGTTTCATTCAACAAGAAAACGGCCCTGACGTGTTCGCTCACTTCAGCGCTATCGAAAGTGAAGGTTTCCGTACACTTTTAGAAAACCAAAAAGTTGAATTCAACGTTACTGATGGCCAAAAAGGTCCTCAAGCGGAAAACATCGTAGTACTTTAATTCTTTGAATTAATAGTCACTAAGATTGTTTAACTTAAATGAATTGATGATAAATCGAAACGTTTAAGTATAAAGGGCATGTTCTTCGGAGCTTGCCCTTTTTGTTTTATCTCCTATTCATTTAAGGTATGTCTTGTGAGCCAAACTAATTTTTCTTCTCTAAATTTACGTCCAGAACTTGTTTCTAATCTGGATACTCTCGGTTATACCGAAATGACACCTATCCAAGCACAAAGCTTACCGAGTATTCTTGAAGGTAAAGATGTCATTGGCCAAGGTAAAACGGGTTCAGGTAAAACAGCTGCTTTTGGTTTAGGTTTACTTCAGCGTTTAAACGTTGAACGTTTCCGTATTCAAACGTTAGTACTTTGTCCTACACGTGAACTTGCTGATCAAGTAGCGAAAGAAATTCGTAAACTTGCACGTGGTATTCATAACATTAAAGTATTAACACTGTGTGGTGGTATGCCATTTGGCCCACAAATCGGTTCATTAGAACACGGCGCACATATCATTGTTGGTACCCCTGGTCGCGTATTAGATCACTTAACTAAAGGCACGTTACGATTAGATAATCTAACAACATTTGTGCTGGATGAAGCGGATCGTATGTTAGAAATGGGTTTCCAAGACGCACTTGACGCCATTGTTGAGAAAGCACCAAGTGATCGTCAAACGTTACTATTCAGTGCCACGTTCCCGAAAAAAATCCAAGCGATTGCAGCTAAAATAATGAACAATCCAGAAATGGTTGAAGTTGCGTCAACGCACGATGACAGCACCATTAAACAACATTTCTATAAAGTAAAAAACTTTGGTGAGCGTTTAGATACAGTACGTGGTTTATTACTACTACATAAACCAGAATCAACGGTTATCTTCTGTAATACCAAGAAAGATGTACAAGATGTTGCGGATGAATTAGGCCATTTTGGATTTAGTGTTATTGCACTGCACGGTGACTTAGAACAGCGTGATCGTGACCAAGCGTTAGTGCGTTTTTCTAATAAGAGTATTTCGGTCATGGTCGCGACTGATGTTGCATCACGTGGTCTGGATATCGAGTCTTTAGACGCTGTTATTAACTTCCAAGTTTCTCATGATAGTGAAATACACGTTCACCGTATTGGTCGTACTGGCCGTGCTGGCAGTAAAGGTATGGCTTACACTATATTTGATGATAAAGAAGCATACCAAGTTGCGTTATTAGAAGATCGTTTTGGTATGATAACGCCAGAAGCATTACCACCGATGAGTGTCCTCAATGAATCCCCAATGACACCACCGATGGAGTGTATCCGTATTGATGGTGGTAAAAAGCAAAAAGTACGTGCGGGTGATATTTTAGGAGCTCTAACGGGTAAAGATGGCATTGATGGTAAGCTAGTTGGTAAAATTCAACTGTTTGATAACTGTGCGTATGTTGCTGTTGATACTAAAGTGGCTAAAGCTGCGGTACAGAAAATTGGTAAAGGTAAATTGAAAGGCCGTATGTTCCGCGCTTGGATTGTACGTTCATTTAACGATTAATCGTTAATCTTCAGTAATACTGAGAGGACGTCTAAATCATTATTTACAGTAAACTATTTACCGTAAATAAGGATCAGACGTCCTTTTTTATTATTAGTCAGGTAAACACTGCGCTAATAAACTCACCGGATGGATAGTTTCTAAGTCCGTGTTTTCGTCAATTTGCCATTTGCAGGTTTCACAATCGGTAATAGCAAAGTCAGCATTCGCCTGTTTAATCTGTTCAAACAAACCTTTACCTATTTTCATCGACACCTCGTAGTTTTCTTTTTTAAAACCATAAGTACCTGCCGAACCACAGCATTCACTGTTCAGTACAATGACCTTTAAACCGGGGATTGTACGTAACAGCTCGATAGTGAATACCGCCAGACCGCTACGTTCTAAATGGCACGGTGTGTGGTAGACAATGGTTTTATTCACGGGCTTTAATGTTGGCATATTACCGTTCATAAACTCGCGTAATAAAAATGGCGTGATAAATTCAAGTTTATTGGTAATCTTGCTGTTATCGACCTTTAATACGTGCGGATATTCTTGTTTTAAGGTTAACGAGCAAGTTGATGATGTCGATAAGATCGGGGTATTAAATTGCTCGACAGCCTCGGTCATGTGTTTAACATTAAACTCTGCATTTTTACGGGCTTTGTCATGAAAACCATTGGCGATCAGTGGCACACCACAGCATTTTTCTTTCTTCAATAATTTAACGCCGATATTCATGGCATTTAACAGCTTAACTAAATCTTTGCCGAGTTGTGGGTTGTTGTAGTTAACATAACAGCCATGGAAATAGCTGATCTGACGTTCGAACTGCGCTTGCGTTTTGGCTTGTTTTTTATACCAACCTCTAAACGAGCCAAAAGAGTATTTTGGTAACGACTTGTGTTTATCAATCGCCACGGTTTTATCCATGATAGTTTTGATGATTTTCGAACCCGTGATTTTATTCACCAAGGGTGCGACAGGAGTCGATAATTTACCGAATAAATCTGTGTGACTTAAAATATAATCACGCATTAATTTAGGATTAATCTTTTTCTTCTCAAACTTACCGCGTGCAACCGCAATAATGTCACCGACATTGACGTTGGACGGACAAGCCGTTTCACAACGTTTGCAGTTGGTACAAAGCTTCAATGCTTCGTCGTAATACTCAGGGCTTTTTAGTCTTAGCCGCTCCCCATCTGGCCCAGATTCTTTTGGCCCAGGGTAATTCGGATTGGCTTTGGCAACAGGGCAATATACGGTACAAATAGTACACTTGATGCATTTTTCAAAACGTGTTGATGCTAAGTTCATGATATTGGTCCCCTTATGCAAAGCTGTGATTGGTTGCTGGTTGTGAATTGGCATTTACCATACGTTGTTGTAATAACTGGTTTACGGCATGATAACCAGTACTAATTGCCACTCCACTGCCACAGCCTTCGGCGATTGGATCATATCCACCCAAGTTAGATCCTGCGCAAAATAGGTTGTTGACCACTTTCCCTTTTAACATCGGGTTGAATACGTGGTTGGTTCTGATCCCCAAGGATAAAAAGGGTTGTGAGTTAGCAGCAAAAAATTGTGGGTTGTACCATGTATTACGTGCTTCAAGGCTGTTCATGTCCAAATCAAAAACAGGCTCCTGCAATTTGTTATGATGACCAATTAAGCCCTTATTAAAGAAACTACCAGATGCAAAAATATAGTTATCTGCGGTTAATGGCATGGTTTCTAAATTACGGGTGTAAATACGCTTAAGGCTTAATTCACCATGGTCTTCAGCCATATCACCATGGGTTACTTGATCGCCTCTTAACAGCATACCGCCGCGTTTGATAAATAAATCAATCATGGTTTCTTCAAGACGGATCCCCAACATTGATGGTGGCATGGTCGGTACTTCATGGAAGGTTAAATTTGTTAATGCATATAACTGATTAAGTACCGAAAGCCCCATGCCATTGCCTGTGATTGCAGGGATGATCACCAGGTCATCAGGTGTTGCGATAGCGATGAGTTTAGCCGCTAATGCTTCGACTTCATCTTCGTTACTTAAGATACGCGCAATATCAATCGAACGCAGTTCGCAAGCATTACGTTTCAGTCCTGAGAATCCATCAATCGAAATGCGAACATGTGTTATTTCAACGTCTTTAAATTCGGGGACCTGCATTAAGTTATCGGTGACCATCTTCGCATTGAAATCACGGAAGTCATTAATTTGCACGACCACAATGCGTTTGATGGTATGTTCAGTTAGACGCATTGGCAGCTGCTGTATATAAGGCTGAGATAACCACGTTGATTTTAACGTACCAAGCGGGGTGATACGAAGATGATTATCGCCGTTGTCTTGCTGTATTAGTGGTATACCTGCGGTGGTCAGTAAATTTTTATACCACTCAAGGGATTCAAATACGGTCTCTTTACCTACCTTACTATAGGGATGCTCAGGAAACTCATGGATAAATTTATCAAATATCGCAGCCGGATTACGAATAACCTTGCCTGTCGGGGTATGCGAAAGTAGATCGATAGAGCCTGATGAAAAGTGCAGTGCGCTTTGACCATTTGAAATGATAGCTGTTTTTAATCCAGCTTCGAGGCTACGTAATCCTGCGGTATAACCGGCAATACCACCGCCAATAATAATGCTATCAAACTTCATAATATTCCTTATCTTCTTGTTTTTCGCCTAACTGATTAATATCAGTTGCCCCAAACAGACCCTCATACAGCCAATAGGTAAACTCGGCTTCTCGCAATGCATCACCAAATAACACGGGTTTAATGCCTTTCCAGCGTTCTTCAAAAAACTGCATTAATAATTTACTTGATTCATGACCGCTACAGTTGGCAAAGTCACAAAATAGACTGGCAGCACGATAGGTACACAGCTCACCCTGGCACGAGCCCATGCCTAAGCGAGTACGCCGTCTTAAATCTACCAAATTGGTGACATCGAGTTGTTTGATCGCGTATTCAATTTCACCAACAGACACCATTTCACATTCACAGACTATGGATTTGCCTTTGGTACTTTGATCGAAGGTGACAACAGCCGTTTCACCGTGACGATGAGTAGCCGCTTTGGTAGTAAATACGGTTTTTTTAGGTTTATTATGTTTATTAACAATAGAACCGGGCAGTGGTTGTAAATGGGTGGTACAGGTGCTGCTATTACCGAGTTTGCCAGCAATAAGATCTGTGGTCATTTCAGCCATCAAGCGACAGGTCATTAATTTCCCACCAAGAATACTACTAAATCCAGCTAAGCCATCTCGCTGTTCATGATCGAGTAATACAATACCGCGACTGATGTTTCGGCCATCACCACCGCCAACATCCACGAGTGGTCGCACGCCTGCATAAGCCCGTAAAATACGGGTTTGTGCGAGTATTGGTGCCAGTTTAGCGCCCTCTTCAATAAGAATGTTGACTTCTTTGTCACTGATCTTTAGGGCATCGATATCTTTGTAATCAATTTCTTCTGAAGTGGTACCAATTAACGAAATAGAATCGCCGGGTACTAAAATATCGGCATCGGCAGGTTTACGGCAACGATTGATAACCAGATCATTAATACGGTGTTCGAATACTAATAATGATCCTTTGGCAGGTAACATTTTCACGTTTAATTCTGCGTAGTGACAAATGTTTTTACCCCAAATTCCCGCTGCATTAATGACCTCTTGGGCATAGACGTCAAAATTTTCATTGGTGCGGGTATTAATACATTTAGCGCCGATGATACGATCACCAATGCGGATCAAGGATTTTACCATCGAATAGGTAAGCAGTTGTGCACCATGATTTTTTGCATCTAATACATTCGACGCGCATAAGCGGAAAGGATCAAGGGTGCCATCGGGGACTTTGACTGCGCTGAGTAAACTGCGATTTACATTTGGTTCAAGGTCGATAGCTTGTTGTGGTGTGAGTCTTTGGGTATTGATACCCGCGCTGCTGCAAGCATCAATGAAAGTACGTTGAAAATCCAGATCATCTTCTGGTAAGGTAATAAATAATCCGCTAGTGTCTTCGATACAGTGACTGGCGATAGTTTTTAGGATCTTGTTTTCTTGAATACATTCTCGTGCTGACTCGCTGTCAGTGACAGCGTAACGCGCGCCGGAATGTAATAAGCCATGATTACGGCCTGTTGTACCTGAGGCGATATCACCTTTATCAAGCAATATGCATGTTATGCCTCGTAATGCGCAATCGCGCATAATACTGGTGCCTGTCGCGCCACCACCAATGATCAATACTTCGCTATTGAAACGGGTT
The DNA here is from genome assembly GCF_013215705.1 of Moritella sp. GTDB lineage: Bacteria > Pseudomonadota > Gammaproteobacteria > Enterobacterales > Moritellaceae > Moritella. The sequence goes on from NZ_JABSQR010000005.1 coordinate 175,159, forward strand.
ATTTTTCCCATAATTCATCCATATATTCAGGTCAATTAACTACTTATAAGTATGACTAATATATTTGTTGATGAATTGATCTTAATCATCATTGTTCGAATGAGCGTTTCTGAAGTTCTTATGCGAACATTTATACGTGAGGCCGTTTTATTACGACTAATACCCTGTTATTGGTATATTTTAAAATTGATTAAAGTGTCGGCAAATAAAATCAATTAACACTTTTAATCGTGCGGGTTGATAACGATTACGATGATAAAGCAGGAACAGTGGTACATCTGGCGAATGCCATTGTTCTTGCTCAGATCCTGATATAAGTGCTGGAGCTAAGGTATTGGCCTTAATTTCAGTGTCGCAATACAGCTCGGGTAATCGCACAATACCATTACCATTCTTAGCTGCGTTAATTAATGCGCGACCACTCTTACAACTAAAGTTACCCTTCGCGTGTATCTCTACTTCGTGTATTGGCGCATTATTGTGTTGACGTGATTTTTGATGGAAGCGCCAGCGCTTGATACTACCGGTTAAACAGTTATGTTGTTCTAAATCTTTTGGATGAGTTATAACAGCGTGCTTGGCAAGGTAATCAGGACTGGCTAACACCTGCACTTTAATGTCTGTGAGCTTTCTGGCGACCAAACCTGAATCTTCTAACTCCCCCATGCGCACGACCAAATCAAACGCTTCTGCAATCAAATCTACACGAGGACTACTAAAGTCGAGCTCAACTTCGATATCAGGATATTGTAAATTAAATTCACTGATAATGTTCGTTAAGATATCCTCGCCAATCACCCCACCAACACAGTTAATACAAATGCTGCCTTTTAATTGTTCTGTATCATCTTTAGCTGCGATCACGGCTTGGTTAATCGTTTGCAGCGAGTTAAGGCATTGCTGAAAGAATTGCTCACCAACAGGAGTAAGACGCTGTGCTCGAGTTGTGCGAATAATCAATTGCACACCTAACTGTTGCTCTAGCTGCGCGAGTTGACGGGATACATGGGCGCGAGATGACTGTAGAACTTCAGCTGCTTTGGTAAAGCTTCCTTGTTCAGCAATAGTTACAAAAGTGCGGATGTCGGCAAGAGAAGAGTTAGTTTGCATACTATGCCTGTATTGATTAAGTGGATAAAATAAACTTTTGTTATTGTAGCTTAATGCGTAACAGTTATGTTCTTTATTGTGTATATATCAACAATAATCATTTCTATATACTCTCTTTCATCCACTCAGAAGCGCCTAGATCTAACATTGAGAGATTCGTTTTTGGGTATGAATATAATCAAAAATAGAGAGTATATGATGAAAAAATTAGTCGTGATCACAGGTGCAAGTTCTGGTATTGGTGAAGCTACAGCGAAGCGTTTAAGCGCAGCTGGTCACCCGTTATTATTAGTTGCTCGTCGTGTTGAAAAACTAGAAGCGCTAGATTTACCTAACTGTTTATGTGAAAAAGTAGATTTAACGGTTCACGCCGAATTCCACGCTGCACTTGCTAAAGCAGAATCGTTATATGGTCCAACAGATCTATTGATTAACAATGCTGGCATGATGTTATTAGGTCAAATCGATACCCAACCAGCTGAAGAATTCAAAACCATGTTCGATATTAATGTGATTGCATTATTAAACGGCATGCAAGCAGTACTTGCGCCAATGAAAGCCCGTAACACGGGAACTATTATTAACATTAGTTCAGTTGCTGGTCGCAAAACATTCGGTGCGCACGCTGCTTATTGTGGTACTAAATTTGCGGTACACGCTATTACTGAAAATGTTCGTGAAGAAGTGGCAACATCTGATGTGCGTGTAATTACTATCGCTCCAGGTGCTGTTGAAACTGAATTGTTATCACATACAACTTCAGAAGATATTAAAGCGGGCTACGAAGAGTGGAAATCAACAATGGGTAATATTCTTGCACCTGATGATGTTGCACGTTCAATTGAATTTGCTTATGCACAACCACAAGATGTATGTATTCGTGAGATCGTATTAGCAAGCACACGTCAAGAACCTTAATTCTTGCTTTGATAAAAAACACAGCGATTACTGTCGCTGTGTTTTTATCATTTTTGATGATTGACTAAACCGCATAAAGTTTTGATATTAAGATGGACGTAAAGCAAGTATTAATATTAGATTGACCATTATTTTATTTTTAATTAATGTAACTCTTCTTTCTTTATAAAGAATCGATATGAATAAAAAAACTAACGGAATTAGCATTTCAATTCGTACAAATAGGTCAATAAATAGTGAATTCATTAGGTAATTTGAATTTTCAAATCTGCTATTAGAGATTTCTTCGAATCGCAGCCTAGAAGTCACAATCGTAGCAAGCCCTCCTAAAATGAATAACTGACAAAAAATAAAAAACCGATTTAGATAAGTTAATGGTTTAGACTTAATAGTTGATTCTTTTCCTACGACGGTTAAGTTCATTTTATTTCGCCTTTTCAAGTTGTTTCTTTATTGCATTACCTTTGATTTCGCCTCTGATCTTATATTGACACCCATTGATAATGCTGGGATACCAGCTCCAATACCACTAACTGTTATTCTAACTTCCATGTTATATACCCTCTATTTTAATTACTTAGGCCGCTCTAAAGAGAGCCTCTATTGTTCTTTGCTTGCATTACTGTAACTGGTTTTTGTTATTGTAAAGTATGATATTGATTATTATTTTGTATCTATAATGAAGTTTCTCACTTTGGGTCAATTAGTACTTAAATAATGCTACAGAACGATATTTTTTCAATAATATATAGATAATATCTATCTATTATCAAGGATGAACGGATGAAATTATGGATATACAGACCTACACAACTGCTGGATGCGGTGCGGGATTATAAATTATATGCGGATGGTAAATTTGTAACATATGTGAAACGCGGTCAACGTTTTGCTATTGAGGTCCCCGATAATACCCAAGTCTTGCAAGCCAAGCTCAGTTGGTGTTCTAGCCAGCCTATTTATACCAAAGATCTCTCCCATGGTGCGGTCACCGTTAAAAATGCTTTTTCCCATAATCTGTTATTAGTTCTATTTTGTTCGACGTTATATGCGACTTTTGGGCGTAAGCATTATCTGAAACTGGTTATTTGATTTTTCGAAATAGTACCAACCTTCACATCAAGACTAAATTAAGTGCTTAAATGGCAGATCATATACGGCCACCACTGATATTAGCATGTCAAAACACGGGTAATATTTATAGTACATTACTTGTCACTTTAGATCTAAATATGGATGAAATCCTGAAAGTGAATATCCATAAAGTATGATTCACCTAAAATCTCACCGTAAACGTTAATTTAATGTTAAATTTGTGGTCTAGCTCAAATAGTTGTTAATGCTTTTGTTAAACAGTTGTTGCTTTGTAGATGTTGTTTAAAAATTCCCTTATGATTATTTTGTGCTCCTAAATCAAGAAAAGGTAACTATTATTAAGGGCTATACAGTTTTTTTTAATTGATATTTACAATAATAAAAATAGACAAGGAAATTAATATGAAGGTTACAAAAATAGCTTTAATACTAGGTCTAGCATCAACACTGCCCAATTTAGTTAATGCTGCTACATTAGAGCAAGTGATGAAAAAAGGCGTATTAAACTGTGGTGTTTCTACAGGGATCCCTGGTTTCTCGGCGACTGATTCAAAAGGCGTTTGGAAAGGTATCGACGTTGATTTTTGTCGTTCAGTTGCAACCGCGGTATTAGGTGATGCATCTAAAGTGAAATATATTCCACTGACAGCGAAAGAACGTTTCACGGCGTTACAAAGTGGTGAAATTGATCTTTTAGCGCGTTCATCTACTTGGACAGCAACACGTGATACTTCACTTGGTTTAAACTTTGCGGGAGTTAACTACTATGATGGTCAAGGTTTTCTAGTTAAAAAAGATCTTGGCGTAACGTCAGCGAAACAACTCGATGGTGCTTCTTTCTGTATTCAAGCGGGTACAACAACAGAGCTTAACTTAACTGATTATTTCAAATCAAATAACATGGAATATAAAGCGGTTACGTTTGATACATCAGGTCAAACACTTGATGCATTCAAAAAAGGTCGTTGTGACGCCGTTACTTCTGATGCTTCACAGCTATATGGCTTAAAAATCAAATTTGATAATCCAAAATCAGTTATGGTTTTACCTGATATCATTTCTAAAGAACCACTAGGTCCAGTTGTTCGTCAAGGCGATGATAAATGGTTTAACGTGGTTCGTTGGACCTTATTCGCCACACTCGAAGCGGAAGAGTTAGGTGTAAATTCAAGCAATGTTGATAAGCAGTTAAAATCTAATAATCCATCTGTGAAACGTTTATTAGGCGTGACTGGTAAAGCCGGTGAAAACTTAGGCCTTAAATCCGATTGGGCTTACCAAATTGTTAAGCAAGTTGGTAACTATGAAGAAATGTTTGAGAACAACGTAGGTAAAAATTCACCTCTTAACATTGACCGCGGTCTCAATAATTTATGGAATAAAGGCGGCTTAATGTACGCAATGCCAATTCGATAAATTAATACCTCAGTCACTTCACCTTTTCATCATTATGTTTTGTTGAAGTGACCTTGGTATATCGGGGGCTTGGCCCCCTTTTTAAAAGGTTTATTTTGTTATGAAGAATTCAACGCTCCCCCCGACCTCCCTTGGTTTATTTAACAGCCCTAAAAATCGCGCGATTATTTTCCAAGTGCTTTCCTTAGTGGTTGTGGTTTTATGCCTTTTTTACTTCGTTAACAACATGTTTGATAATGTAGCAAAAAGGGGCATAACAACCGGTTTTTCGTTTTTAAGTGAAACTGCTGGTTTTGGTATCAGTCAATCGCTTATTCATTATGATGATACCAGCTCGACTTTTTTAGATGTATTTATTGTTGGTTTATTAAATACAATGTTAGTGGGTGTGATCGGTATTATTCTAGCTTCGGGACTTGGGTTATTGATTGGTATTGGTCGTTTATCGCCTAATTATTTAATCTCGAAACTGTCTCTGGTGTATATTGAAACATTCCGTAACATCCCCATTTTATTACAGATTTTGTTTTGGTATAACGTGGTGCTTGCGGCGTTACCTAGCCCCCGTCAAAGTCTTTCTTATTTCGACTCTATTTTTATCAACAACCGTGGTTTGATCATTCCAGATCCTATTTTTGAATCAGGTAGTATCTCTATATTAGTGGCGTTTGTGCTTGCTTGTATCAGTGTCGTGTTTTTGTCTAAATGGGCGAATAAGAGACATGATTTAACGGGTGAAGAATTCCCTGTTATTCGGGTTAGTATTAGCATGTTGATCGGTGCGCCATTATTAATATTTTTCCTTGCGGGACAACCAATCAGTGCTGAATATCCGGCATTGAAAGGCTTTAACTTTAAAGGTGGTATCACCATTATTCCTGAGCTGCTAGCGCTGATTTTTGCGTTAAGTATCTATACCGCTACTTATATTGCAGAAGCAGTGCGTGCGGGGATTGAAGCTGTACCCCAAGGGCAAAAAGAAGCGGCCAAATCGTTGGGTTTAAAAGAGCATGTGATCTTGCGTAAAGTTGTTTTACCGCAAGCATTACGGGTGATTATTCCACCCGTGATCAACCAATACCTTAACCTCGTGAAAAACTCATCACTGGCAACTGCCATCGGTTATCCGGAAATTGTAACCTTGTTCTCTGGAACAACGCTTAACCAAGTTGGGCAGGCTATTGAGATCATTTTAATGACGATGGCGGTATATCTTGTTTTCAGCATTGTTATTTCACTGCTGCTGAACTGGGTTAATGCAAGAATGGAAATTAAAGGAAGATAATATGGCTGTTTATACAATGAAAGAGGCCAAACCTGCACCTTCAACCAGTAAGGGGCTTGTATTCTGGTTACGAGAGAATTTATTTTCTACTATATCTAACACACTGTTAACCTTGCTTGGGTTCTACTTTATTTATGCTACGGTGCCACCGCTGTTGGATTGGATGATCTTTGATGCGACCTGGAGTGGTACCAAAGAGGAAGTGGTAAAAGAAGGTGCTCGTTGGATCTTTATCATCGAAAAATTTGATCAGTTTATGTATGGGTTTTATCCTGAATCCTTACATTGGCGTCCTAATTTAGTCGCTTTAATCAGCTTAGCATTTGTATTTTTGGTACCTCGTATCAACAATATCAAAGTGAAATTAGTGATCATGTTACTGTTTCCATTCGTCTGCTTTGTCTTAATTAGCGGTGGTTGGTTTGGTCTTGAAGTAGTTAGTACTGAAAAATGGGGTGGTTTAATGCTGACCATTTTAGTCGCTGCCGTCGGTATTATTGCTTCGTTCCCAATTGGTATTTTACTGGCACTTGGTCGTCAGTCTGACAATATGCCGATTGTTAAAACCCTATGTATTGGTTTTATCGAGTTTATTCGTGGCGTACCACTCATCACTATCTTATTTATGGCGTCGGTAGTATTGCCGCTGTTTTTTAGTGATGGTATCGATTTTGATAAATTATTACGAGCGTTAATTGGTATTACGCTGTTCCAATCGGCTTATATTGCCGAGGTTATTCGTGGTGGTTTGCAAGCCATTCCGAAAGGTCAGTATGAAGCGAGTGAGTCATTAGGCTTAACGTATTGGCAGGGTATGATCTTGATTATCTTGCCACAGGCGTTAAAGATCTCGATACCGAATCTGGTTGGTTCATTTATCTCGTTATTTAAAGATACGACGCTGGTATTAATCATCGGTTTATTCGACATCTTGGCTATGGTTACGCTGACAAACAGTGATACTAATTGGCTTGGTTTTGAAATCGAAGGTTATGTATTTGTTACTATGATCTATTGGGTATTCTGTTTCAGTATGTCGCAATACTCTCGTGTGATCGAACGACGATATAATACCGATCATTAATAATTACCGTAAATTTTACAGCTTAAAACTGACCATTTACGTAAGGTAATTGGTATAAGGAAATATCATGGCAGAACAAGATTATATGATCAGCATGAAAGACGTTAACAAATGGTATGGCGATTTTCACGTACTTAAAGATATTAACCTCAATATTAAAAAAGGTGAAAAAGTGGTTATCTGTGGCCCATCAGGTTCGGGTAAATCAACCACTATTCGTTGTCTAAACCATCTTGAAAAATTTCAAGAAGGTAAGATTAGTATTAACGGCACTGACCTGATTGATGATGTAAAAGTTGTGCGTCATATCCGCTCGCAAGTAGGTATGGTATTCCAACATTTTAATTTGTTCCCGCATCTTACTGTATTGGAGAACTTGTTATTAGCGCCAATATGGGTGCATAAGAAACCACGTCATGAGGCAATTAAAACCGCGATGGAATATCTAGAGCGTGTAAAGATTGCCGACCAAGCGCATAAGTTCCCTAATCAACTTTCTGGTGGTCAGCAACAACGTGTAGCGATTGCCCGTTGTTTATGTATCAACCCAGAGATCATGTTGTTTGATGAACCAACATCGGCACTGGATCCTGAAATGGTATCGGAAGTGTTAGACGTAATGGTCGAGCTTGCAGATGAAGGTATTACCATGATTTGTGTAACCCACGAAATGGGCTTTGCTAAGAAAGTGGCAGACCGCGTTATCTTTATGGATGCAGGGCAAATTATTGAAGAAAATGAACCGCATGAGTTCTTTGATAATCCGCAATCAGATCGTCTAAAAATGTTCTTAGATCAGATCTTATCGCACTAAGCTAGTCGCTACTACAACAGTACTTACTACTAACAGTATGTGCTACTAAGAAGCCTTACTCTGAATCCGTTGTTATAATGGGGTAGGGGTAAGGCTTTTTTATTTACAAGGAGATAGATATGATTGAAATGATGGATATCGAGATTGATAATGCAATTGCATTTCAAATGTCTGGAAAAATAACGGAAAGCGATATGTCTTTGGTCCTTAATGCGGCAAAAGAAAAGATTGAACGTCACGGCAGTATTGTGCTTCTTGAAAAAATTGATTCTTTTAAAGGCGTTGAACTCGCAGCATTGATTGAAGAGTTTAAATATCTTTTTGATGTAGGAATTACCAATATAGACAAGGTGGCTATATTAACGGATAAAAAGTGGATAGAAAATATTGTTAATATTGAAGACAAGATATTTAGAAATATTGATATGCAGTGCTTTACGCTAGATCAACAGCCTCAAGCCATTGAGTTTCTTAAAAGCGCGGATCTTTCTTACTCGTAATAAATAGCTCCGCTTTACAAAGTTTGATGATAAATGATTTAAGAGCTACTACATATTAGTTATAATGCACTTTATGGAAATTAAATCATACTCTAACCAATGGGCTGCTGAGATAACGGACTTGTTTTATCAATCTGTTCACGCCATAGATCCTTCCGTGTATACACCAGAACAGAAAGAAGCTTGGGCACCAACCCCCCCTGATTATGCAGCGTGGTCTAAGCGATTAGATGAAAAAAGACCGTTCGTGGCTATCATCGATGGTCTTGTCGCTGGTTTTATCGAACTGGATGCCGATGGTCATATTGATTGTACTTACACACACCCAAACTTTCAGGGGATGGGTGTCGCGTCTGCACTTTATGAGCACTTACTTACGGAAGCAAGACTCAACAATATCGAACGTTTATATGTTGAAGCATCATTTATTGCTAAGCCGTTCTTCAAGCATCGAGGGTTCTTTGTAATAAAGAGAAATACCTTCCAACGAAATGGTGTGACTTTAGTTAATTTCACAATGGAAAAACGTAACTTAAATAACAGTGGCTCAATGTGAGGCATACTTTTAGGGGAATAAAATGAGAATATTAAACGGATCATGTTTATGTGGAAAAGTTGGTATTGAAGTACCTGATGACTTTGATTATATGGGTAACTGTCATTGTTCTGAGTGTCGTAAATTTACTGGTTCAGATTACTCGTCAGTGGGGGGCATTTCATCTTCAAAATTTTCGTTTTCAAAAGGTGAGGAGTTTGTCTCGATATATCCAAAAAGTGAAGAGACAGAATTAGCCTTTTGCCAGTGTTGTGGTTCGAGTCTATTTTCCAGAAAAATCACTGGCGGCAAGCATAATATTCGTTTAGGTATTTTAGATAGTACACCAACACATAAACCCAACTTTCATATCTTTGTCGCTTCAAAAGCGCCATGGCTTGATATTAATGACCAGTTAAAGCAGTTTGAGCAAGGGCCTGTTAAATAGTATCAATATAGCGATTGTATATATGACGACAGATTATCCGATTCTAATCCTGACAACCGAGAGCACGTCTTGTCAGATCAACAGGTATAACTGAGATGCGAGATTTACTGGTTATCATAGAGTAAAAACCCAGCAATCATGAGTAATTGCTGGGATAAAACACAGATTTTGGCAGGGATGATAAGCCTTACACGTGGGGACTAGTGTGACGTTTATCTTTTTCTATGTTTTATATTTACGTGTTGCCTGCTGCAGTTGGTGCTGGCGTACGAATTAAATGGTCAAATGCACTTAAGCTGGCTTTTGAACCTTCACCCATAGCAATGATAATTTGCTTATAAGGCACCGTGGTTACGTCTCCGGCTGCAAATACACCTGCAACTGAGGTTTCATTTTTAGCATTCACTTCAATTTCACCACGCGGTGATAAAGCAACACCACTGCCTTTTAAGAAATCACTGTTTGGCATCAAACCAATTTGAACAAAGATACCAGCCAGTTCGATCTGTTTGGCATCACCTGTCGCGCGGTCTACATAATTAAGTGTCGTCACACGCGTACCGTCACCGATAACTTCTGTGGTTTGTGCTTGTTTAATTATCTTAATATTAGCCATGCTGTTGGCTTTGTTGAGGAGTACTTGATCGGCACGTAAGGTATCTGCAAACTCAAGTACAGTCACATGTTCAACAATACCCGCTAAGTCGATAGCAGCTTCGATACCAGAGTTACCGCCACCGATCACGGCCACTTTTTTACCTTTGAATAACGGCCCATCACAGTGTGGGCAGTAGGCTACACCTTTGTTTCGGTATTCTTGTTCGCCGGGTACGTTCATTTCTCTCCAACGTGCGCCTGTTGATAAGATCACACTGCGGCTTTTTAATATCGCGCCACTGTCGAGTTCAACATGAATATAACCATCGGCTGTTTTTTCTGCACTGACTAAACGACTCGCTCTTTGTTCGTTCATGATATCCACGTCATATTCTTTTACGTGTTCTTCAAGTGCTGCCGCGAGTTTCGGCCCCTGGGTTTCTTTGACCGAAATGAAGTTCTCGATAGCCATGGTATCCATGACTTGACCACCAAAGCGTTCGGCTACGACACCAGTGCGAATGCCTTTACGTGCCGCATAGATTGCAGCTGATGCGCCCGCTGGACCACCGCCCACCACAAGTACTTCGTACGGTTCTTTTTCATTTAATGCGATAGCTTGTTTTTTTGCTGCGCCAGTATCCACTTTTGATAATATTTCCGTTAATGAAATACGACCTTGAGTGAATACTTCACCGTTTAAGTAAACACTTGGTACTGCCATGATATTACGTTCAGCGACTTCATCTTGGAATGCGGCACCGTCAATCATGGTTGTTTTAATATTTGGGTTCGTTGCCGCCATCATATTTAATGCTTGCACAACATCTGGACAGTTTTGACAGCTTAATGAAATGAATATTTCAAAGTGCATCTCACCTTCAAGATTAGCCATTTGCTCAATCACTTCTGCATCTAGCTTCATCGGGTGACCACCACTGTGCAGTAGTGCCAATATCAGTGAGGTAAACTCGTGCCCCATTGGTAAACCTGCAAAACCAATCGCGGTTTGTTTGATGGGATTGACTACCTGCATAATTGGTTTACGCGGGCTTGCACTTTGATCTTCAATGACGATGACTTTGTCGCTTAATGAAGCAATGTCATGTGCTAACGTATGTAATTTTTGCGCGGTATCACTGTCATCAAGACTCAGTACCAGTTGTACTTCTGTCTTTAAATTTTCTAAATACGCCTTTAACTGGGTTTTCATATTTTGGTCTAACATAGTGACACCTTTTAGATTCTGCTTATGGCTAGATGAGATACGTTTATTAAAAACGTGATTAGCAATGTGGTTAATTTAAAAATCTACTTTCTTACTTTTTTACTTTATTTATTAACACTCGGCCGTGGTATTGCTACCGAGATGTTCATCGAAAATGTATTTTTAAATGACCTCAGCCACTGCTAAGCGATACTGAGGTCGATTCTTTAAATTAGATTTTACCGACTAGGTCTAGTGACGGTGCAAGTGTTGCTTCGCCTTCTTTCCATTTAGCGGGACAAACTTCGCCTGGGTTCGCGGCTACGTATTGTGCAGCTTTAACTTTACGCATTAAGTCTTCAGCGTCACGGCCAATACCTTCTGCAGTGATCTCCATTGCTTGGATAACACCTTGTGGGTCAATTAGGAATGTTGCACGGTCTGCAAGACCTTGACCTTCACGCATTACACCGAAGTTGTTGGTGATGTTGCCAGCTTGGTCGCCTACCATGTAGTAGTTGATTTTGCCGATAGTGTCTGAACTGTCGTGCCATGCTTTGTGCGTGAAATGAGTGTCAGTTGATACTGAGAATACTTCTACGCCACGCTTTTGTAGTTCTTCGTAATGGTCTGCAACATCACCTAGTTCAGTAGGGCAAACAAACGTGAAGTCAGCTGGGTAGAAGAAGAATACAGCCCATTTACCTGCCACGTCTTTTTCTGAGATTTCGACGAATTCGCCTTGTTTGAAAGCGGTTGCGTTAAACGGTTTAATTTTAGTGTTGATCATGTTGTCATCCTATTAATTAGTTGATTACTCGATTGGATTCTGGCTGCGAATCCATGAGAAGGATTATGGGGTAAATCGTTACATAGGTAAATTCAATTGAATCTATGAATTTGATAGTTTAAATCTATCACTTGTTTTGAACGTGATGACGCGCCATGGTATAGTTCAGTGCATGGTATATAGTTCAGTGCTTGGTGTGATGCGCATCAATAGTGAGCGTATTGGAAATAAAGATAATGGAGAATGAATAGTAAGATGAAAATTGAACTTGCCAACATGGAACACTTAAACGCTTTTAAGTCCTATGTTGATGAATGTGTCGCTGACGGTATCGTGCTTTATGAGTTTATCTTTAGTCATTATGAAGGTTACCTTAAAAAGCGCATTGCTTATGCACGTGGCGAACAACTACCGAAAGGCTGGTCGCCTATAACGACCTATTTCTGTATTGATAATGGCGTTATTCTTGGTTCCATACGTGTGAGATTGGGGGATAATGATTATATCGAAAACGTAATCGGTCATATCGGATATGAAACGAGATCGTCTGCGAGAGGCAAAGGGGTCGCTCAGTTCATGTTATCCAATATTCAAAAGACTGCACTGACCAATGACGTGATCATAAGCTGTGAGCCGGCAAATATTGCTTCGCGCAAAGTCATTGAAAGTTGTGGGGCTGAGTTTCTTAACGAATACTATTATGAAGCAGAAAATCTACAAGTACGCCGATATCAATTATATTCTGCAGCGGTTAAGTCATCTTAATCGCTGCAATAGATCACCGCGAGTTATTAAAAATCAAACTGTAAACCAAAACCGACCCCGATGCTGTCGTCATATTTTACCCCATTGGCGACTAACGCTAAATTAGGTAAAACATGAGCAACCAACTCCGCACTGTATTCGATTTCAGACTCATCACCGATATCAATGTAAGCCGCATCGATAATAAATTCAAGTTGATGGCTAACATGCATTGCTAGTCCAATCGCGGCATTAAAGCCTATTTCGTTATCAAAATCATCGTTGGTAATGCTTGTTGAGCCTGATTTAATTTCGACTTCTTTACCGAATTCATAGATGGCACCACTTTCAACCGTCAGATCCAATTTAGGGTGAAGCACTAAGCGTGTGCCCATATTTAATATAGCCAGCATCGAGGTTGTAGTGATGACATTTTGCTTATCAATAATGGTTTCTCTGCTTAAATAACTGATATTTGTTCGGCTAAAGAGATAAGGGCTGAGCAAGTTAGTCATATTGAAGTTGTAGGTTTGTAATGGATCATCAACTTCCTCTGTTGTTATTTCCGTATAATTGAGTTGGTAATAACGATAACTGACTGGGGTATAAAAATTATTCGCAAACGCAGTACCTGTAAAAAGGGTGGCTAGCACTAAACATGCTGGTATTAGTTTCATTTTACGTTCCTTGTTAAATGAGCTAAATAGTGGTGAGTACATCTTATTTATGGCGATACAGATAAGCAGTATAGCTATAATTAGTCGAGTTAAAGTATGAATAAATAAGGAGTTTTTGATTGTTGCAATTTAGTTAAATGTTGATACTCTGGATGAATAATTAATTAAAATAAAGACGTATGATGTAGCTTGGGTATATTAGTCGTTGTACTCTGTAGATTCATATTGAAAAGGGATTTTATGCATATCAAAAAAGCTTCATTGGAAGAATTAAACGATCTCGTTAGTTTATTTGATCAATATATGGTGTTTTATAAGCAACCATCAGCGCCACAAAAGTACCGTCCGTATTTAGGTGAGCGTTTAATGAATAACGATGCGACCGTGTTTATCGCTTATAACAAAGGGGGTGAGGCGATGGGTTTTGTGCTGAACTATCATTCGTTTTCATCGGTATCCTTGGGTAAAATTATGGTGTTGAACGACTTGTTTATTGCACCAGCATACCGCAGGCAAGGCCTAGCTAATGAGCTAATTCATCGTGTAGTTCGAGAAGCGAAAAACACAGGTGCTATCCGCGTTGATTTGAATACCGCGCAAGATAATTTTTCCGCGCAAGCATTGTATGAAAAACTCGGGTTTGTCAAAGACACTGAATATTTCAGTTATCGTTTAGCAGTGAGTGCTTAATAACGAATACCAATACGTTGATAGATAAACCCAAGTAACCAAGCCGGGCCAACTAATAAGAACTGCAGATCCTTGACGAACGAGGGTTTTTCCCCTTCAATTTTATGGCCAATAAACTGGAACACCCAGGCAATTGAAAACAGTACCGCACTAAAAATCCATAGAGGTATGGCCAAGTATAAAGTCAGCATGTAGCACGCAACTAGGCTAATGTGGCCCAGTTTACGAAGGGGGGATGCGCCCATCCAATCTGCCCAAGTGCAGACGATACACTTGGGCTTTTAGTGACTGATGTGAACTTGCGTTATTTAACGAGCACTGCCGATAGCACGCCAAATAATGCATCTATTTCGCTGGTGGTATTATAGTGCATAAAGCCAATACGAATAACGCCGCCTTTATCTAAGATATCTAATTGCTTACACAAACCGATAGCATAGAAATGGCCATTCCATACACACATATTATGCTGGCCAAGCAAGCCTGATACATCTTCCGGTGATGCATGATCAATACGGATAGAGAAGGTCGGGGTACGTTCTGCTAATCGGTTCATATCACTAATGCCATACAGTTTTACGTTGCTGTATTGCGCTAGCTTAGCAAGGAAGTGTTGGCTAAGCTGTTGTTCATGGGTTTGGTATAGCTCAAAGCTTTGCACCAGTCTTTCACGTAGCGGTAGCGTTTGATCACCTGCATGCGCAAGGTATTCAACTGCAGCGCTAAATCCAGCTAGCGCTTCAAAACTTTGCGTACCAGTTTCAAATCGACCTGGCCCTTGGTTTGTAGCGGGTTCTACTTTGTATGGTGATAAGGCATGTAACCACTGTGGTGCCACGTAAGCGATACCTACGTGAGGCCCAAAGAACTTATAAGCTGAACAAGCTAAGAAGTCACAACCCAATGCTTGCACATCAACAAGCTTATGTGGCGCGTAATGTACCGCATCGATATACACTTTAGCACCCACTGCATGCGCCGCTGCAATGATTGGCTTCACATCGACCAACGAGCCTGTGGTGTTCGATGCAAACGTTAACGCTACTAACTTAGTTTTGTTGGAAATCAACGAGATTAAATGGTCGCTATCTAATGTGCAATCAACTTCATTAACGCGGGCTTGATGTACTATCGCGCCTTTATCATCTGCTGCCTGTTGCCACGTTGATACGTTTGAATAATGGTCAAGCGAAGTAACAATAACTTCATCACCCGCTTGCCAATCTCGGCTTATCGCTCGGCTTAATTGGAACGTCAGTGACGTCATATTAGCACCAAACACGATATTATCTGGTGATTCGGTATTCAATAATGCTTGACCACTTAGGCGTGCATTACGCATCACATCAACGGTCTTTTCACTTGAGAAAAAACGACCGCCAAGATTCGAGTTATATTTACCTAAATAAGCTGTCATTGCATCAAGCACAGACTGTGGAACTTGTGAGCCACCAGGACCGTCAAAAAAATACACTGACTCGCCATTCACTTGCTGTTGTAAAGCTGGGAAAGCTTGGCGGATTGACTCAATACATAAGTTCATAGGTTATTCCTTTAATAAATTCTTTTTGCTAGTGCAATGTTTACGTTTGCGTGGGTTACGCAGTGAATACGAATACGTCTCGTAGGCCGCTTTTATCTTGTAGCGCTGGTAGTGTTTCTGTCACGTAGTGGAAATAACGACGATCGTTAAAAATGATAAATTGGTTTTCTTCTAACGTGGTGCTCATGTGTGGATGTTGCTCAACCGGTGACGAGAAGATCTGGGTAAATGCGCCGGCGATGTTGTCTCTTTTTACACAAAAGATACCGACAAAATCAAAACCGTCTTGATGAATGCCTTCGGGTGCTGGCGAGCCTGACTTATCTTGTGAACACACCACTCGGATCTGGTGAACGCCAATCGGCTGTTTGGTGGTATCGACGTTAGTACGTTCAAGAAACGCATTTAATAAATTTTGAAAGTCAGGATGCTGGTCAAGTGCTGGTGAGATGTCTTCGAATTTACGCTCAACATTACCGATAAGGCGGTTTACATCAGATGACTGCATGAAGGAACTTGTCCCCAACTTTTCAAATTTATCATTGGTTTTTTGATACTGCGAAAATGCGCGGAATCGACAGTTGCTTTCAAGGTAAGGATCAGCACCTAAATCATTAAAGAAATTACCTAAGTTTTCAGCGTAACTTGAGGGAGCTTGAAATGCTTCAATAAGAAATGATCCGTGCATGATGTAAATCCTTGGTTAATCAAATGTAGATGAGATGATTATCCGTGTATCGAGATAAGTTACAAGATGGTAGGGCAATTTCAACCGTTTGTTTTATTAACGACTGATTGACTATTTCGTATTGAAACTAAAGTGAGGTTTTTTTATTTTGATTTGAATTTATATGTCGAAGATATCCATATTTACGATATCTGATTTTTTGATATGAAAAATGTTAATGATAACTGGCGCACAAAAAAGCCCAAGTAACCTTTACCTATATTTAATTAAAAGTAATTAAAAGTAGTTAAAAGTAGTTAAACTTGGGCTTTCACTCATTTATGACACGCATTTATAAAACGATTGAATCAATTTATCAATGTAGTCGTGCGATAAATTATTTATAGTTTAGCGATTATTACTTGGTCATTATTACCGAGCAATTAAAGCTCGTTAACGAACTCAACGGCACGACCGATGTAGTTAGCTGGCGTCATTAATTTTAATTCCGCTTTAACTGCATCTGTGAGTTCGAGAGTATCGATGAATTCTTGCATAGCAGGACCATCAACACGACGACCACGAGTAAGTTCTTTTAGCTTTTCGTATGGTTTTTCGATGCCGTAGCGACGCATAACTGTTTGGATTGGCTCAGCCAGAACTTCCCAGTTACGATCAAGATCAGCAAGTAGCGCTTCTTCGTTAAGTTGTAATTTACTGATCCCTTTTAACGTTGACTCGTAGGCAATAACAGAATAACCGATAGCAACACCAAGGTTACGTAATACCGTTGAATCTGTTAAGTCACGCTGCCAGCGAGAAACCGGTAGTTTCGCAGAAAGGTGATTGAATAGTGCGTTAGCAATACCAATGTTGCCCTCTGAATTTTCAAAATCAATCGGGTTCACTTTGTGCGGCATTGTTGAAGAGCCAATTTCACCAGCAATGGTTTTTTGCTTAAAGTGACCTAGACAAATATAACCCCAAATATCACGGTCAAAATCAAGAATAATGGTGTTGAAACGTGCAATTGCGTCAAACAGTTCAGCAATGTAATCATGCGGTTCGATCTGGGTTGTGTACGGGTTCCATACAACACCAAGGTTAGAGACGAATTCTTCAGCGAATTCGTTCCAATCAACATCAGGATAAGCTGAGATGTGTGCGTTGTAGTTACCTACAGCACCGTTGATTTTACCTAAAATTTCAACGTTAGCGATTTGTAGCATTTGACGGCGTAAACGCACAACAACGTTAGCAAATTCTTTACCCATCGTACTTGGCGTTGCAGGCTGGCCGTGAGTACGTGATAATAATGGTACAGCAGCATATTCTTTGGCTAATACTGTTAGGCTGTCGATAAGCTTTTCACAGTAAGGTAAAAGAATTGTTTCACGTGCTTCAGTTAACATTAACGCGTGAGACAGATTGTTGATATCTTCTGAAGTACAAGCGAAGTGAATGAACTCAGACACTGCGTGTAGTTCTGCGTTATCAGCAACTTTTTCTTTTAAGAAGTATTCAACTGCTTTTACATCGTGGTTTGTTGTGCTTTCAATTGCTTTAATACGCGCAGCGTCAGCTTCAGAGAAGTTATCTGTGATGCTGTTTAATGCCGCGTTAGCATCAGCACTTAGTGCTGGTACTTCTGCAATTAAGTCACATTCAGCTAGTTTTTGTAACCAACGAACTTCTACTTGTACACGGTATTTGATTAGACCAAATTCACTAAAAATTGAACGCAGGGCTACTGTTTTACTACCGTAGCGACCATCGACCGGGGAAACAGCTGTTAACGCTGATAATTCCATTACATACTCCTGGGTGTGTTTAGGTTAAATTCGAGCTAATTGTTGCTTTGCTTGCTCTACCATGTGTTTACGATTGAAAACTACTTGGCGACGTTGACCGCCTGTTTGTCGCCATAACACTGCTGAGCGAATACCGGCAAATAGTAATGCACGGATCTTATCTCTCACCAATGTCTGTTGTAGGAAATTTGCTGTTCCTGCAATTTGGATCTTGGTGCCAAGTGGGCTGATTAGGTCCACATAGATTGACGCCATGTTACTTAAAATTTGTGCATCCGTTAACTCATAATGATGAGTTTGACGTTTAACTTGCGAGATGCGTTCACCTAACATACCAAGAATATCATTGCGTTTAGCCAGTTTACGCTCTAGTGCGACCAAGCCAATCATGTAGCGTGTTAATGCGCTATCAGGACCTTTAGAGGTATTACTTAACTGAGCCACGAGAGTTTTATAGCCTAATTCTAGGTTTGCGTACTCGCCATAAACCTCAATCGTTTGACTAGGGTCTGTTACGATCACACAACGTAAGGTATTGCTTAATTGTGTTTCATCACAATTGCCTGTTGTTGCAAGTTGGTGTACAAGTGCAGCAGCCTGACAAACGCCGGCAAAGGCGATATTTGATTCTTGGAAGTTAGTTGACACTGTTAGCCTCTAATTTGAACATCAATAATTGCGCCACCTAGGCAAACGTCATCAAGGTAAAATACCGCTGATTGACCTGGTGTAACGGCAAGTTCGGGTTTATCAAACGTTACTTCAATTTGGTCTTCGCCGATTGGTGTCACTAAACAAGGTACATCAGTCTGACGGTAACGTGTTTTGACCGTACAGCGTAATGGCTGTGTTAATGGTTCGCGGCTAACCCAATGGAGTTGCGAGGCCATTAAACCGGTCGAGAATAAACGCGGGTGGTTGTGACCTTGTGCCACAAGTAATACGTTACGCTCCATATCTTTATCAACGACATACCAAGGTTCTTGGTTGTTGTTGTTTTTCATACCGCCGATATGTAGGCCTTTACGTTGACCCAGTGTGTGGTACATCAGACCTTGGTGTTCACCAATTTCTTCGCCATCAACACTTTCTATCTTACCTGGTTGTGCTGGTAAGTATTTGCTTAAAAATTCAGTGAATTTACGCTCACCGATAAAGCAAATACCGGTACTGTCTTTCTTGTTTGCAGTGATCAAGCCTTGCTCTTCAGCAATACGACGTACTTCTGGCTTTTCTAATTCACCCACTGGGAACAATGAACGTGAAACCTGTACATGATCCAGCGTGTATAAGAAATAGCTTTGGTCTTTATTGCTGTCTAAGCCACGTAACATTTCAAATTTACCATTGGCTGTTTGACGACGGCTAACGTAGTGACCCATAGCAATATAGTCAGCAGCAAGTACTTCGGATGCAAACTGCAGGAAGGCTTTAAATTTGATTTCTTTGTTACAAAGAATATCTGGATTTGGGGTACGACCTGCTTTGTATTCAGCTAAGAAGTATTCAAATACGTTATCCCAGTATTCAGCAGAGAAATTAATAGCGTGTAACTCGATACCTAATTTATCGCATACTGCTTGTGCGTCTGCTAGGTCTTCAGCTGCGGCACAATATTCATCATTATCGTCATCTTCCCAGTTCTTCATGAACAGGCCTTCTACTTGGTAACCTTGCTGTTGTAGTAGGTAAGCAGAAACAGATGAGTCAACACCGCCGGACATGCCAACGATTACTTTTTTAGTGCTGTTTAACGCTTTAGTACTGGCGTCGATTGTAGTATTTGTCATAGGACCTTTTAATTACTCTTGTAGTAATGCAAATAAAGTTAAAGGCTTTTTTGCTGATGTATTAAATATATAACTGAAATAGGTGTTCTGGCCACAGTTAGTTACTGTTCTTAGGATCCTAAGATCCAATCGCGCGAATTTTACCATGAAGGCTAGCGCAAAAACAGACTTTGGTACTAATTCATCACGTTAATACTGCTTTCAACTAGTTCACCTGGTTGGATGTTATCCAACGACCAAGGACCAATGCTATAGCGGATCAAACGCAGGGTAGGGTGCCCAATGTGTGCTGTCATACGACGTACTTGACGGTTGCGGCCTTCAATAATGGTAATGGCTAACCAGGTCGTGGGAATATTTTGGCGCTCTCGGATTGGAGGTACCCGCGGCCATACGCTCGGTTCAGTCATTATTTCAACTTTAGCTGGTAGCGTTGGACCGTCTTTTAATACGATGCCGTAGCGTAAATCATTCAATTTTTCAGGACTCGGTTCACCTTCAACTTGTACCCAGTAGGTTTTTTCTGTTTTCTCCCCAGGTTGAGTCAACTTTGCCTGCAAACGGCCGTTATTGGTTAGCAGTAATAGACCTTCGCTGTCACGATCTAGGCGACCTGCGGCATAAATATCCGGCACCTTGATATAGTCTTTTAAAGTCTCGCGGTTATCAGCATCGGTAAACTGGGTAAGTACCATGTAAGGTTTATTGAATACATAGACTTGGGTTGGGCCGCTTTCTTTGGGCTTAGTGTGCGGTGAGCTATTGCTCTTGCCACGTGGTTTGACCGTATTGGTGTAGCTGATTTGGCTCTTTTTAGCCTGTGTAGATGAGCCTTTTTTTCTACCTAAAGTTAGTTTAGATTTTACGGGTGATGCTACTGGTGCTGGCTTTGACATGGTATCGCTAATAATTAAGGTGCTTATACAAGGATTGTAGCAAATTTTCACGGTCTATTTATAGGCTAATTTAATTGGCCGCTAAAATACCCAAGTATGATAACGGCTATTGTTTGTGCATAGGTTCAGGGTTATAAAACTCAGCTGGTAATACAGGCTTCAGCCTTTCAGAGAGATACATAGCCCCTTGTTTTGTCGTGTGCACTTCATCATAGAAAAACGGCAGACCATTTTTATCGACGACATTGCATCTTTTAACCGGACAGAATGCGTTAGTCATATTAATAAACTGATAACCTGCATCCTGATTTTCACGGAAA
The DNA here is from genome assembly GCF_013215705.1 of Moritella sp. Lineage (GTDB taxonomy): Bacteria > Pseudomonadota > Gammaproteobacteria > Enterobacterales > Moritellaceae > Moritella. The sequence goes on from NZ_JABSQR010000005.1 coordinate 196,096, forward strand.
AATTGATTATTTTTAATATTAGTAGAAGGCAGTGATTTGAGCACCACTTCACCTACCTCCGTCCCATCTTTAAAAGCATTAAGCATTATAATTGGCAGTGGTTTATGCATACCTTTATTACCGATAATAACTATTTTTGCTTGTGGGTTTTTTTGTTTTATCGCTTTAATTGCTTTGAGGTTATAGTCTAGAGACCAGTTACGCCAATTCATCGCAATGAAAATATAGTCAGCACTTAATAAGCGCGTATCAGCGGTTATTTTTCTGATCCTTTTACCGCATTTAAGTAATCTTTTTTCGCCGATATGTTCAGATAGGTTGACTCTGTCGTAGAGCGCATTTAATGGTTTAGGTAGGTGGTAAAACACACCACATTTAGCGGATACTTTTAGCGCCATAAAATTAATTTTGTCATTATTCATGACATTGATTTTCTCATTGATGGCATTAGCAAAGTCAGCCGATTGTGAATCACCGATAAACATCACATTTAATTTATGCTCATCAATTTTATGTCTTTTGAGTTTGTCTATCATTTGCCAAGTAAAAAGCTCACCTTTATCTGATTGTTCTAAATTGGCGGCAATAATGTGTTTCGGCATACCGGATATTTGATATAACAGGAAGGGTGTCGATTTATAAAATATGACAAAAATTAAGGTCGTAACTAGTGTGAAAATAATGGTTTTTCTTTGGGTTTTAAACTGGTTTTGTTCAATGAGATAATAACTAATCGCACCAAAAACAACAGACAATAATATGCCAATTGGCGCCCAGTTATCCAATTGGTAATATGCCCCATAGACCGCAATAGGCCAGTGCCAGAGATAGATTGAGTATGACCATTTACCGAGCGCTTGAAACAGAAAATTATTGGTGAAAATACTTGTTTCTCGGTTACTTAGCAGAATGAGGTAGGTACCGAATACAGGCACACAAGCCACGTAACCCGGCCAAGGTGTCATTTTAGACGTGAACGCAAATGATAATAACATTAACGTAATGCCAATAATCTCGAGTAACCTTTTTTGATTTTTGTGTAATGTTATCGGATAGAAATAAGCGACGCCGCCTAACAGCATTTCCCAAGCACGAGTTGAGAGAGAAAAATAAGCGAAGGTCGGCCATTTATCTGTTGCCACAACGCAAAATATAAACCCGAGGACAGTGGCGACGATCAACAGGCGTTTTAAATTTTCAAGAGAGAAAAATTGTTTTAGAAACAGCAGTATAACTGGGTATATAATATAGAACTGCCATTCGACGGATAATGACCAGGTATGTAGCAACCACTTTTCGTAGGCGCTGGCATCAAAGTAACCAGACTCATAATAATAAGTAATGTTTGATAGAAAAGTGATGCTGCTAGCGACATGCTTACCTAAGGTTAGATAATCGAATGGCGGCAATATAAACCAAGTAACGAATAATAATATACAGCACAGGGCTGCAAGCGGGGGAATGATTCGATTTGCTCTGCATAAATAAAAATCAACTAAATTTAACGAATTAGTGTTTAAGCCTTTAAAGATAATACCTGTCATTAAAAAACCAGAAATGACAAAGAAAATATCGACACCAGCGAAACCTCCGGGCGCGATGCTCGGATTAAAATGGAACAATACGACAGCAATAAGTGCAATTGCTCTTAACCCATTTATATCGTTTCTAAATTTTACCATGTATACCTTCAGACGTAATTGTCGTGATTTTTGCTTTCAATGTATCGCAACATTCGATTCTACGTCATTGTCACCTTTCATATACTATTTTAAATCACGGTGTCCAAAAAGAAAGCTTTAGCCACAAGAGACATCAAAATTATGATGGGGAATAGGGGGGAATAGGAGGAATAGATACGCGATATATTAATTGACTGTGACTCGTGTCTTTAGAAAATAGGGACAGCCATTAGCAAATAAGTACAGTTATTAGAATATAAAAAGTAAAAAGCCCGCAACAGATTAATCTATTGCGGGCTGAATATAAGTAGCTGTTATTACTTAGCTAAGCGCAGTACTCAGTAAATCATTGAATGTTTTACTTGGGCGCATAATTGCTTCTAATTTAACTGGATCTGCGTTGAAGTAACCACCAATATCGACCGCTTTGCCTTGAACTGAATTTAGCTCTTCGACAATTTTCTGTTCATTTTCAGCGAGACTTGCAGCCAGCGGCGTAAACTGTGTAGCGAGTTCTGTGTCTTCAGTCTGTTCAGATAGGCACTTAGCCCAGAATAGAGACAGATAGAAGTGGCTGCCACGGTTATCCAGTTCACCAGTACGACGTGATGGTGATTTACCGTTATCAAGTAGCATTTCAGTTGCTTGATCGAGTGTCGCGGCTAATACTTTTGCTTTAACGCTGCCTGTTTTCTTCGCAACAGCTTCTAGCGAAACCGTTAACGCGAGGTATTCACCCAGCGAATCCCAACGTAAATGGTTTTCTTCAACAAGTTGCTGTACGTGTTTTGGCGCTGAACCACCGGCACCCGTTTCAAACAAACCACCGCCAGCCATTAATGGCACGATAGATAGCATTTTAGCACTGGTGCCTAATTCCATAATTGGGAATAGGTCAGTCAGGTAATCACGTAGAATGTTACCTGTTGCTGAAATAGTATCTAGGCCGCGTACCACACGTTCAAGTGTGTAACGCATCGCACGTACTTGTGACATGATCTGAATGTCTAGACCTTCAGTGTTATGATCTTTAAGGTATTCATTTACCTTAAAGATCAGTTCATTTTCATGCGGACGGTAACGATCAAGCCAGAATACAACGGGTGTATCTGAATCTCTTGCGCGCTCTACCGATAATTTAACCCAGTCGCGGATTGGTGCATCTTTCACTTGGCACATACGCCAGATATCGTCTTTCTCAACGTTCTGGATCATCAGTACTTCGCCAGTGTCGATATCAACAATACGTGCTTCACCTGTTGCTGGTGCTTCAAATGTTTTGTCGTGTGAACCGTATTCTTCGGCTTTTTGTGCCATTAAGCCAACGTTTGGTACGCTGCCCATAGTGACTGGATCAAATGCCCCGTTGGTTTTACAGAATGCGATTATTTCTTGGTAGATACGGGCGAACGTTGATTCTGGGATCACGGCTTTAGTGTCTTTTGGACGACCATCAGCACCCCACATTTTACCACCACTACGGATCATAGCAGGCATAGACGCATCAACGATAACATCGTTTGGCGCGTGTAGATTCGAGATACCTTTATCAGAATCAACCATTGCCAATTCTGGACGATGTGCGTGACAAGCGTGTAAGTCACGACGAATTTCTTCGCGTTGTGAACTTGGTAGATCGGCTATTTTATCGTAAAGATTAGATAAACCGTTATTTACATTTACGCCAAGCTTTTTAAATAGTACATCGTGTTTTGCAAACGCGTCTTTGTAGAAAATTCTTACCGCGTGACCAAACACAATCGGGTGAGATACTTTCATCATGGTTGCTTTTACGTGTAGTGAAAACATCATGCCCGTTTCGTAAGCATCTTGCATTTCTTGTTCGTAAAAATCACATAGCGCGGTTTTACTCATGTACATGCTGTCGATAATTTCGCCATCTAGCAGTGCGATGTTATCTTTAAGCACGATTGTTTCGCCGCTTTCCGTTACTAGTTCCATTCTTACATTGCGTGCGCGATCTAGCGTGATTGATTTTTCGCCGTGGTAGAAATCACCATCACGCATATGGGCGACGTGAGTTTGCGATGCTTGGCTCCATTTAGCCATTGAATGCGGGTGTTTACGTGCGTAATTTTTTACGGCTTTAGGCGCTCGACGATCTGAGTTACCTTCACGTAGTACCGGATTTACCGCACTACCAAGTGCTGTGGAATAGCGTTGTAAAATCGATTTTTCTTCATCAGACTGCGGATTTTCTGGAAGGTTTGGAATTGGGAATCCTTGGGATTGCAATTCACTAATTGCTGCCTGTAGTTGTGGTACAGATGCACTGATATTAGGCAGTTTGATAATATTAGTATTTGGATCTTGTGTTAAACGACCAAGTTCGCTGAGGTTGTCAGGTAGTTGCTGTTCTTCGGTTAAATAATCTGGAAATTCTGCCAGAAGTCTGGCTGCAACTGATATATCACTTTTAACTATGTCAATTCCTGCCGCAGACGTGAATGTCTCGACGATTGGTAGAAGTGAATAAGTCGCCAACAAAGGTGCTTCGTCGGTTAACGTATAAATAATCTTTGAGTTTTCTTCAGACATATTATTCCCTGGATTACTAGCATATGGTCCCCCTGCTATAATTCGGAACATCTGAATCTAGTGTCTTGCAAATAAGAGCAGATTCTAGGGGGAATTGAAAATTGTTATAGCTAGGTTGCAGAAATCGCAACAGCTGTTATCCTAGCAGATGTTCCGTATCTACTTTTTTTATAATACCATACAAACCGAATAAACAACCTTGTTTCACGTCAAAATAGCTGAAATCATACCACTTTATCATTATTTGTGATGAGCATAGCTATCCTTTAAAGTCGATGCATTAGCACTCGATGCGACTATTTCCTCGGTACGCAGTAACTATTCATTAACTTAATAACTACACTTTCAGTCGCTTGCACCGATTTTTCAATTAGCTGGTTCTGTTGCTTTATTGAGTCAATATATTGCTCAAGGTGAGCTGATGATTAAAATATAGGTAGACTTACTGATTCTATAATCACAGTGTCAAAAGATCTTTGACGTTGTGTGTTTTATGTGTAAATTTATCTAATATCACTTAATTAATGGAATAAAAAGGGAACTGTTATGACCAGTCGAGTATACGTTTTAGCGCAATTCAAACCAAAGGAAGGCAAGGAAGATGAGTTATTTGAAATTTTAAAAGCACTGGAACCGGATTCTTATCGAGAAGAAGGTTGTATTCAATATATGCTAACTCGTCAAATTAGTCATCCAAGTGCCACAAACAATGAATATCCGATTGTATTTAATGAAATTTGGGAGAATGCCGAGGCTTGGTCTGCTCATGGACGTAGAACGCAAATTCAACATTTTTTTGAAACTCAAGTGCAAGCAGAAACGGGTTTAGTTGCAGATGTCGTTGTAACGGCTTATACAGATGAAGGGCATAATTACGATCCCCCTGTTTATGCATGATTAAGGTCGTCAATTAAGATAAAAAACCTGAGCATGATACTCAGGTTCATGAGCCTGATATTAGCTTGAATGATTAAATCGACAATTAATACATCAAGCTATACAGTTTACGACGATAGTCAGCTACAAGTGCAGCGTCAGTCATTACTGATAATAGTTCTAAATAAACCTTTCTTGCGCCACCCTCTAAGAAATCATATTCCGCAGTTAATATTTTAAATAGCAGTACCATCGCATCGTTATGCTTGTTGGCAATTTGCAGTTGCAGTGCCAGATCATAAGCAACTTGTAAATCATCAGGGTTTGCATCATGGGCGGCTGTTAATGCGATGATCTCCGGTGTTTCTGCTGATTTTTTAGCTGTCTCTAAATGTGAACGTAGCGTTTGATATTGGTTACTTTGTTGCTCATCTTCAGCAAATGTATCAAGGAGTGCTTCGGTGGCTTCAACTTGGTGTGAACCCAGCAGTGCTTGTGCATAAGCAATTTTGATATCGGTATTATCCGGTGCCAGTTCATAAGCTTGGCCCATTAGTGGCACCGCTTCTGTAAATTTACTGTCCATTAACAGCATTTGTGCTTGTTGCAACAAGACTTCTTCTTGTTTTGGTAAGTGACGGCTGATGATTTCACGGATAGCCGCTTCTTCTTGCTCACCCACAAAACTATCAACAGGCTTACCGTCTTTGAAGATAGCAATGGTCGGTAGGCTTTTAATGCCAAATTGCTGAACTAATTCGGGATGACGGTCGCAATTTAATCGAGCGAGAATTATTTGGCCATTTAAGCTTTGGGCGATATTTAATAGGCGGGCACTTACTTGGTTTTCTGGTGCACGTTCAGACCAGAAATCAATGACGATTGGTTGCTCGTATTTACCTTGTAGTAAGATCTCTTGAAAGTTTTCACTGGTAAGGTCAAGGATATAATTCTGCACTGATTAACTCCGTCAAATTGCGTATCGATATAAATTCGGTATATGAAAGACATATGGGGGGTAAAGTTAGCATAATCAAGTCTGCAAGTACTGCTTATCAGTGAGACATAGATCACTGTAGGAAAAACAAAATCAGCATATATTCAAGAGTCACCGTTTTTAAGGATGAGATCTAGGATGAGTAAATCTTTATTTGTAAACGGTATCAGTTGTGCTTTGCTGGCTTACTTAAATTTAACACCTGCATTTGCCAGTACCAGTACGGCATTAACCCAAGCAAACAGTAATACCGCACAATTAGCGATGAATGTGCTACCGTCAGTCACTAATGCCGCGGCACAATTATTGTACCAAGGTAGTTTTGGGCCAACATCTGAAACATTATTCAGTGCTCAACAAGTGACACGACAGGAGTGGGTTAATACACAAATGAAATTACCACCGAGTTGGCATTACCCATTAACCGCGCAATATTGTGGTGTTTCCAATACGGATATTGTTAATACGCCAAACAAGGCAGTCGACAATACTAAAAAAGACAATCCGCGAGCGTGTTTAAAAGCGCAAGAGTCGGTGTGGCTTGAACATGCGCTGACAGCCAAAGATCAGTTACGTCAGCGTATGGCATTTGCATTATCACAAATATTAGTGGTCTCGAGTGAGGAACCGCCGTTGCCGCGTTATGGCGATGGCTTAGCTTGGTATTATGATATTTTACTCAAGCATAGTTTTGGTAACTACCGTGATTTGTTGCAAGATGTCACCTTGTCGCCTGCAATGGGCGTTTATCTTTCCATGCAAGGTAACCGTAAAACCAACCTGAAAAAAAATACCTTTCCCGATGAAAACTATGCCCGTGAAGTCATGCAGTTATTTAGCATTGGTTTGTATCAGCTGGATATGAGTGGACAAGCTATTTTAGATACGCAAGGACATAAGATCCCAAGCTACCAACAAGCTGATGTAGAAAACTTAGCAAGGGTATTTACCGGTTGGGATCTGGTTGAGAATAAACGTTATGGGCATAGTCGCAGTGGTCGTTATGATAAATTTATGGCGCTGACACCAAAGCAACATGATTATACAGCCAAAACCCTCTTTGAACAGCCAATTGCAGCGGGGATGAAGGCCGATAAAGAACTGTCGTTGAGTTTAGATTTATTATTTAATCACCCCAATGTCGGACCTTTTATTAGTCGTCAGTTGATCCAACGTCTGGTGTCATCGAATCCATCACCAGAGTACATTAAACGCGTCGCGACGGTATTTAATGATAATGGCGACGGTGATCGTGGTGATTTAGGGGCGGTAGTACAAGCTATTTTACTCGATGATGATGCACAAGGCTCGACGACTTCGCCGGCATTTAAATTAAAAGAGCCATTGTTAAATTACATAGGCTTTTTACGTGCTTTTTCAGCCACGCCCAAAACTGAACATTATCATTTACGTCAGCTAAACGGCACATTCGGTCAAGGGCCAATGCGTGCTAACTCGGTGTTTAATTTTTATCAGCCCGATTTTAAACCGAACTTTGCACCTGACGATAACTCTAATTATCTTGTAGAGAATAGCGGCGTTGATGAATCAGCTAATCAACAACTGACGACTGTCGCTCCGGAAGCACAGATCATGGTTGATCCGCTTATTATCAAACAGCTGTCTTTAATGTTTAAGCAAACCATGTCAAATAAGGCTAACTTCAATTTGGATCTCTCTGCGCCATTAGCACTCGCGGATAATAGTGTTGATATGCTCGACTATCTTGATCAATTGTTACTCGCGGGAAAAATGAGCCCCGCATTTAAAGTGCAGTTACAGTCACACTTAGCCAAGATCAAAGGGCAAAAAAGGCAGTTGAAAGAAGCTATTTATTTGATCGTCAGCTCTGCTGATTATGCCGTGCAGCCTTAGGAATAATGGCAATGATATTACGCAGAGAAGTACTTAAGGCATTAGGGTTATTAGGCGCATCAACGGCATTACTGCAATCTCATTCTTTACATGCGTTGCAACAGGTCGCAGATCAACAACAGTCGGCAGCAGATTATAAAGGCTTGGTTTGTATCATGTTGAACGGGGGCAATGATGCCTTTAACATGGTGTTTCCTGATAGCCCGCACCGTGAATATAAAAACTACATGCATACACGGCAGGCATTAGCTGTGCCTAATTATGTTAATCAGCCGCAGTACTTGGCGAACAAAGGTGATGAGCGTTATAGCAAACAATTATTGCCGATCATGTTACGTGACCTTAATGGTGAACAGCATGCGCTTAATTTGCATCCTGGTATGCAAGGGCTACAAACATTAACTCAGGAAGGACAGCTTGCTGTTGTGGCGAATACAGGGGTATTAATTGAGCCGGGTACCCGGGATGAATTTAAGAAAAATAGAAAACGTAAACCGGCCTTTTTGTTCGCCCACAATCAGCAACGCAAGGCGGTGTATTCTGGTATTGCTGATAATAATAAGACAACGGGATGGGCGGGGCATATGAATGAACTCGCCAGTATCATGAGTCATAACACCAGTACTGTGTTACCTGTGGGTATTTCATTCCATGGCAGTAATCAATGGTTACGTGGCCAACAAACGATGGGCGCGGTATTGGCACCCGGAAAACCGGGGGGAATTGTCGGACTCGGAGAGAAAGGTAACAAAAGACAACGAGCGCGAACTGCAGCGGCGCAAGCCTTACAAACGCTGCCCAGTGATGATGTGTTATTGCGTTTGATGCGCGGTAAATTAGCGTCGGCGCAAGATCTATCGGCAGTATTAACGCAATTGTGGACGACTCACCGTAAAGCGTTAGCCAAACTTGACGCTTTGTTTGATAACGGTAAACTATCTCGGCAATTAGCCGCCGTGGCGCAAACGATCTTCTTACGTGAAAGTTTAGGTATGCACCGTCAAGTATTCATGGTCGAGTTAGGGGGCTTTGATACCCACGCCGGGCAGATCGATAAGCAGCCTTTATTATTGGTTGAGTTGAGTAAGGCAATAAGTAGTTTTCAACAGGCGTTAGCCTCTTTGTCTTTAACCAAGCAAGTGACTACATTTACCGCCTCTGATTTTGGGCGTACGTTAACCAGCAATGGCAATGGCACCGACCATGGCTGGGGTTCACATCAGCTGGTGATTGGTGGTGCCGTACAAGGTGGCCTATACGGTCAATGGCCAAATATGTTACGTGGTGGCGTTGATGATTATCGTAGTGGACGATTGCTGCCAACCACCTCTCTCACACAAATAAATGCCAGTTTAGCGGCTTGGTTTGGTGCGTCTGATGATGAGGTTAATGCACTTTTTCCGAATCTTAGTTATTTCCCTGCTGGGGCATTACCATTATTTAAACGAGTCTAATTAATTTTTTATATGTGACGAGTATTCCGCTTCTATTTTTCAATATACATACTCCCTGTTTAGTATTTCTCAATACGTAATGCAATCATTCAAGAAGCGCCTTATGTGCTTGATAAAGCGAGAACGGTAGTGCAAACGGCAAATATTATTAATACTGTTGCTGCACAAGGCGCTGAACTTATTGTCTTTCCTGAGGCTTTTACTCCCGGTTATCCGGCATGGATATGGCGACTTAGACCGGGTGGTGATTGGGGGGGAAGTGAATAGAGCTTATTTGAGTTTTAATGGCATTTTTGCTACCCTGCTAGGCGTTTTATTACTGGTATCACCATGGTTGTAACTGGTGAACCTTTCGTTTTTACTTTTCGATTAAAAAGTATTGCAGGATATATGCTCAAGCATAATTTATGGATAGCTCGTTAAAAAATAATAGTTCGTTAAACAAAAATAGGTCGTTAAATAAATATAGTATTGAAACCACTGACTACCAAGTTGGTCAGGACAACGTTCAAAAATGGGGCTTCGATATACATAACCCCGTATTCGGCATTAGCGCCGGTCTTATAATCCTCTTCCTTTCTGCACTCCTCCTCGTTGACCCAGCTACCGCAAAAGAAACATTAAACAGTGTTAGAAATAGCATCATGGCTGACTTTGATGTGTTCTTCATGTGGTCTACTAATTTCTTTGTCTTTTTCACTATGGTATTGATCGTATCACCGCTTGGTAAGATCCGTATTGGTGGTGTCGAAGCAAAAGCTGAGCATTCAACCATATCTTGGATGGCGATGTTATTTGCCGCCGGTATGGGGATTGGTCTGCTTTTCTGGGGTGTTGCAGAACCAACGGCTTACTTCACTAACTGGTGGGGAACGCCATTTAATGTTGAGCCGTTAACAGCAGAAGCAAAATCATTAGCACTGGCTGCAACGATTTATAACTGGGGTATTCACGGTTGGGCAATCTACGGCATCGTCGCGCTTTCTCTGGCTTTCTTTGCGTATAACAAAGGCCTTCCGCTATCTATCCGTTCGGTTTTCTATCCGATCATTGGTGATCGAGCTTGGGGCTGGGCTGGTCACATTGTTGATATCTTGGCGGTACTTGCGACGTTATTCGGTCTAGCGACATCCTTGGGTCTGGGCGCACAACAAGCGGCAAGTGGTATTAACTACGTGTTTGGTTATGACGGTGGTATTGGCCTGCAATTGAGTGTAATTGCCTTTGTAACATTAATTGCGATCTTCTCGGTTATCCGTGGTATTGATGGCGGCGTTAAAGTATTGAGTAATATCAATATGCTGTTTGCATTCGCGCTACTGATTATTGTTATTATTCTTGGTTTTGATGTGGTGATGGTATCAATTCCTGAAACCTTCATTGCTTATGCACAAAACTTTGTTGGTCTAAGTAACCCACATGGTCGTGATGATACGGCGTGGATGCACGGTTGGACTGTGTTCTACTGGGCTTGGTGGATCTCATGGTCACCATTCGTCGGTATGTTCATTGCACGTATTTCTAAAGGTCGTACAGTTCGTGAATTCTTGTGTGCGGTGATCTTTATTCCGACGTTAGTAACGCTAGTATGGATGGCGACGTTCGGTGGTATTGCTATCGATCAAGTGGTTAATAACGTCGGTGAACTCGGTGCGAATGGGTTAACTGATATCTCATTGTCTTTATTCCATGTATACGATGCAATGCCGTATGGGAAAGTGCTGTCAGTATTGTCGATTATTTTAGTATTAATCTTCTTCATTACCTCATCTGACTCTGGCTCACTTGTGATCGACAGCATTACATCGGGCGGTAAAATTGATGCACCAGTGCCACAACGTATTTTCTGGGCGACTGTAGAAGGTACGATTGCGGGTGTGATGTTATGGGTTGGTGGTACGGAAGTACTGCAAGCTCTGCAAGCAGGTGTTGTAACAACGGCACTACCCTTTACGTTTGTATTGCTAATTATGTGTGTCAGCCTAATTAAAGGTCTGAACTCAGAACGCCATTTATACAAGTAAAAACTGAGTTTAAAATTAAGTGTTAAAGCTTAAGTGATAAACACCAACGGCCTCAAATGTATGTTTGAGGCCGTTTTTTGTTCTGGTCAGATCGCAAATCTCAGGTATTATAATTTAAACCATGTGTGTTACGTTATATTTTAGGATATGGGTTATTTTAAATACACATGGAGATATGGATGAAGAAAGTCATTCTAAAAGGATTTATCATCGTTCCAACAGCGGATTTACCTGCGGTGAAGAAAGCTCTTATTAGTCATAAAGAGCTAACGCGTAATGAACCTGGATGCTTGATGTTTAACGTCACGCAATCTGAATTCAATCTTAACCGTTTCGATGTGTATGAAGAGTTCATCGACCGGACTGCGTTTGAACAGCACCAAACTAGAGTTGAAAATTCAGCGTGGGGTAGGGCTTCGGCTAATGTGCAGAGGCATTATGAAATATTTGACTAAGTACATAACCGAATAAAAAATGTGAGTTAATACGGGAAAAGGAAGTTCTGATGGATATAGAGGTTTTACTGGTTAATGCTTTTACCGCCAAGGGTAAAGGCGGCAACCCGGCAGGTGTAGTGCTGAATGCCGATAAATTGTCAGATACGCAAAAACTCAAGATTGCGCAGGCGGTTGGTTATTCTGAAACGGCGTTTGTATCGAATGATGACGAAGTCGATTTTGAAGTGTCTTTTTTTACCACCACCAATGAAGTCGATTTTTGTGGTCACGCAACATTAGCGACATTTTCTATTATGTATCAAATGAACCTGCTTGCTGCGGGTGATTATGTACAACGCACCAAAGCTGGGATCTTACCCGTCGTCATTGATAGTGATGGTCAGGTAACCATGGATCTACAGCTGCCTGAGAAGTTAGGTGGTTTTTCTTATCAAGATATTTCAACAGTCATTGACGTAGATAGCGCGATCTTGGCAAGGACTAACTTACCCATTGAAGTGATATCTACAGGCTTAGTCGATCTCATTATTCCCGTTCCTGCTGGGCAGTTAGACTTAATCAAACCCAATGATTTAGCCATTGCTGATTTTTGTCAGAAACACAATATAGTCGGTTTTCATGTTTTCGAATTGTGTACATCAGAAAGCCCATTTACAGCCAGTTGCCGTAATTTCGCCCCATTGTTCGGGATTCCTGAAGAATCGGCTACCGGCAGTGCAAGTGGCGCGCTAGCCTGTTATTTGGCTGAACATTTACCTTTAGACAATGAGTATATTTTTGAGCAAGGCAGGGCGATGAACTGTGCATCCGTGATCACTGCATCTGTTGGTTTTCAGGACGCTAAAATAGCCAGCGTTAAAGTGGGTGGCGTAGCGAATAAAATAGGGACGATGAACGTTGCTGTATAACCAATAAAAATAGCTATGTTATAGTCAATTTTATTGAACGGCGTTATTTATATAAAAGACCTATTTATAAGGAGTTGTACATGTCACTTGAATCCGCAATTACATTTTTTATCGCGATATTTATTTTTGGAATCACCCCTGGACCGGGTGTTTTTGCGATCTTGGCGCGTGCCATGGTTGATGGACCCAAGAAATGTATCATGCTCGCAATGGGGATGATTGGCAGTGATGTTATTTACCTGATATTAGCCTGTTTGGGTCTTGCTACGATTGCTGAAAACTGGTCTGAAGTATTCACTGCTATTCGTTATTTAGGTGCCAGTTATCTGATTTATCTTGGTTATAAAATGCTAAAAGCCTTACCTCAGATTAAAAGTGATATTCAAGCTGAAACAACCGCGCAGAAAGAAAAAGCAATGCTAGCGAGTTTTACGCAGGGCTTTTTAATTTCGGCCTCCAACCCGAAAGTGATCTTGTTTTATATTTCATTTTTACCAACGTTTATCGACCTGACCGTACTAACGGCGCAAGATATTGCGTTAGTATCCGTCTTGTCATCGATAGCCTTGATGTCTGGATTGATGTTGATCGCTTTAGGTGCGAGTCGAATGGCTGGAATGCTAAAGACACCAGTGGCACATCAGCGATTAAACCGAGGTGCTGGTAGCATTATGATTGCGGCAGGTGCGTACTTGGCTATAAGTAAGTAATACTGATACCGTATAGCTAGTTCTTGACCTTCACCATTATGATTTATTACTCGAAGTTGCATCGCTTGTCCCATTTTCTTTGGGCAGTAAGTCACCTATGATGATTAATATCATATTTTTTTATCTACCTTTTCTTCTAAAGTGAAAATTTTCTTGTTCTCTATGGATACTAGGATTAGTGTAATGATAATTATTTTCATTTTCATTTGCTGTTGCGGTTTTGGCTAGGCAGTACAATTGATATCAGGTGAAGTGAATTATGGACACAAAATTAAAGTTTAAAGTTAATCATTGGATTAAAAATGACCCCGATCCTCGTACTCGACAGGAATTGCAGGCGCTTCTGGATGCCAGTAATGAAACTGAGTTGCAGCAACGATTTTCGGGGCGACTGGCATTTGGTACTGCTGGGCTGCGAGGTATTGTTGCCGCTGGCCCTATGAGAATGAATCGCTTAGTAGTGCAGCAAACCTCTGCGGGCTTAGGTGCATACCTTAAACAACAGATAAAAGATATTGAGGCTCGAGGTGTAGTCATTGGATATGATGGCCGCCATGATTCAAAGCAGTTTGCCCACGATGCAGCAGGTGTACTCGCTGCAATGGGAATTAAAGTCTATCTGACCAGTAAGGTTGCGGCGACACCGTTAGTAGCATTTGGGGTCACTCATCTTAATGCCGCTGCGGGTATTGTGGTGACTGCTAGTCATAATCCGCCTCAGTATAATGGGTATAAGGTATATTGGGGGAACGGTGCACAGATCATCCCGCCTCATGATTCAGGGATCGCAGCATATATCGATAAGGCCGCAACAGGAAGTATTCGTGTACTGACACTGGAAGCCGCGATTGCCGAAGGTCGACTTATTATGCTGGAAGATGATTACTATCAAAGCTACCGCCAAGGGATAAAGGATGCAGCTGTGCTGCAGAACCATACCCAGCCAGAGTTAGTGAGCCTATCCTATACCGCTATGCATGGTGTTGGCGCCGAAATGGCTGAAACAGTGCTTAGTGATGCTGGCGTATCTCAGGTTTATTCGGTGGCGTTGCAGCGAGAACCTGATGGCGATTTTCCGACAGTAAATTTTCCTAATCCTGAAGAGAAAGGGGCGATGGATCTCGTTATTGCCGAGGCGCAGAAGTATGATGCAACGCTGGCTTGTGCTAACGATCCTGATGCAGATCGGTTTGCTGTGGCTGTGCGTACCGAGACAGGTAAGTACCAGATGCTCACTGGCGATCAGGTCGGCGTATTATTGGGTCATTACCTCATGAATCATGCAAGTGAACATAATCGTTTAACCTGCACAACGATTGTTTCCTCTAGTTTATTATCGAAAGTAGCAGCGAGCTTAGGTGCGACTTGTTTAACAACTTTGACTGGTTTTAAGTGGCTAACGAATGTGGCTATGGCTGAGCAAAGTGATGCTAACCAGTGTCTGTTTGCCTATGAAGAAGCTTTAGGCTATATGGTCGGTTCTATGGTGTGGGATAAAGATGGTTTATCTGCACTCGTGGCATTTGTCCAGTTAACGGCTGAATTGGCTAGCCAAGGACAGACTATTTGGGATCGGTTAGAAGAGATTTATCGTGAGCATGGTTTTCACTTAAACACTCAGGTGAGTATCGCCCTTAAGCCTACGACTCCGAACATTGGGGATTGTCTGCGTAAAGATTTACCGACAGAGATTGCTAATAAACAGGTTTTGAGTACAGATGACATTAGCCGTGGTCTGCGAATCTTTAAAGATGGGTCTACAGAGTCAATTGATTTACCTGCTAGTGATGTGCTTATCTTCAAGTTAGAAGGTGGCTCGCGCGTGATTGTTAGGCCGTCAGGCACTGAGCCTAAAATTAAATGTTATTATGAAGTGGTCGAAACTATGACCGCCGAAGATAGTTTAGATAGTGTTCAGGCTCGAGCTCAGGCAGAGATGGACGCCTTTATTTTGGTCCATCAGGCATCATTGCCTCAGTAACATTGACTTTTATTGTTATCATTTTCGCACCAACTTGGTGCGCGTAACATTTTCAAGCACTACTATCGTCCTTTTAAACCTTATTTAAAAGGACTAAAATTTACTGTAACCCTTATTTTCACGCATTTTCAATACATTTTCCTCGTAATCTACGTCTACTTCCCCCCAAACGATAGACTTGGCTGAGTTTTTGCTTTATCTATATATAAATGAATATGAATATGCGTAAACAAGGATGAACATATGCACAAGCTAACACAAATACCCAAGTGGGTTAAAACGACATGTCCTTATTGCGGTACCGGTTGTGGTGTCGAAGCGCAAGTAAATCAAGACAACTCAGTTACGATTCGTGGGGATGAATCACACCCAACCAATCTAGGTAACCTTTGCTCTAAAGGATTAACGCTAGCCGATACCCTAGTCCCTGAAGGACGTCTTACCGAATGTTATATTCGCGGTCAAGTGCAGAGCATGGAAACCACATTAAGCTATGTCGCCTCTTCATTTAACAAGGTGATCGCCGAACATGGCCCAGACGCGGTGGCATTCTATGTATCTGGCCAGTTACTCACCGAAGACTACTATATTGCCAACAAATTGATGAAAGGCTTTATTGGCAGCAGCAATATCGATTCTAATTCACGCCTGTGTATGTCTTCTGCTGTTGTTGCGCATAAACGAGCCTTTGGTGAAGATGCCGTCCCTGCTTGTTATGCCGATATCGAAGCCGCGGAACATATTTGTTTAGTCGGTTCGAATTTGGCTTGGTGTCATCCTATTTTATTCCGCCGTATTAAACAGGCGAAAATGGCTAATCCCAATTTAAAAATAACCGTGATTGATCCCCGTCGCACAGACACTTGTGATATTACTGACTTACATTTAGCCATTCGACCAGGTACGGATGTGGCGCTGTATAATGGTTTGTTGGAGTTTCTTGATCAGGAAAATGCCTGTGATCTGGATTATATCGCTGCGCATACCGAAGGGTTTGAAGCCGCACTAAAATCTGCTTATCAATCGACGCCAAGTTGGGTTGAACTGGCTGATTTTTGTAATCTTGAACTTGATACCATGCTGGCCTTTTTCCGTCGCTTTACCGATATAGACAAAACCTTAACGCTATTTAGCCAAGGTGTGAATCAGTCAACTAGTGGTACCAACAAAGTAAATGCCATTATTAACTGCCACTTAGCAACAGGCCGTGTCGGTAAGCCTGGTGCCAGTCCATTTTCTGTGACCGGTCAGCCTAATGCCATGGGTGGCCGTGAAGTGGGTGGCCTTGCGACTATGCTCGCCGCGCACATGGACTTTACCCCAGAGAGTCATGCGCTGGTAAGTGAGTTTTGGCAGACCGATAAATTAGCCACGCATAACGGTGCTAAAGCTATCGATATGTTTGATCAAGTGCATCAAGGCAAGATCAAAGCCATTTGGATCATGGGCACTAACCCTGTGGTGAGCTTGCCAGATTCGGACAAAATTCAGCAGGCGTTATTAAATTGCCCGCTGGTGGTTGTCTCTGATTGTATTGCCAAATCAGATACTATCGCCTGTGCCGATGTATTGTTACCCGCACAAGGTTGGGGTGAAAAGACCGGAACAGTGACTAACTCTGAGCGCTGCATATCACGTCAACGTGGTTTCTTACCGAGTGTGGGGGAGGCGAAAGCTGATTGGTGGTTGTTAGCCGAAGTGGCAAAACGCATGGGCTTTGGTAAAGCATTTAGTTTTGACAGCGAAGCCGATGTATTTGCTGAATATGCGCGGATGACCGGTTTTAAACAAGATAGTTTACCTCGTGGTCTCGATATCGCGGTATTGGCTGAGCAAGATTACCAACAACATCAACCGATGCAGTGGCCGATACTCGGTGACAAGTCACAAGCGCGATTATTCACTGACGGTCAGTTTTCAACACCGTCAGGTAAAGCTAACTTCATTCCGCTTTACCACAAATCCGCGGCCAGTGAAGTCTGCCAAGATTATCCGATGATCTTAAATACCGGGCGTAACCGTGACCAATGGCACAGCATGAGTCGTACCGGCTTAGCAACCAAACTTAACGGCCATATGCCGGAGCCTTTGCTGTCGATTAACCCATTAGATCTAAGTGAACGTGGCATCGTTGATGGCGGCTTGGTAGTGGTGGAAAGCTTACAAGGTAAATTACTGGTACGCGCGCATGCCACTGTGAGTCAAAATCCGGGTGAATTATTTTTACCTATTCATTGGAGTCGCCAAAATGCCAGTGCCGGGGCCATTTCGAGCTTAGTGGCAGGGCATACCGATCCGTTATCTGGGCAACCGGAAAATAAATATACCCCGGTGAAGGTCAGTGTTTGGTCTCATTCGTCCCGCGCCGCGTTATGGAGTCAGCGTCGACTGCAAGTTGATAAGATATTACCTATGGTGGATTATTGGGTTGAGCGTCGCTTAGAACAAGGTTTTTTCTATTACCTTGCTAGTGTTATTGAGCCCGCGACGTTCTTTCAGCAATTAAAATTAGCCTTGCATAATAGTTATATGACCAAGCAAGTTGATTATGAAAATGCGGCGGAGCAGAAGTACCGCTTTGCCATGAGCTTCCAAGGTGATAGCAAAGATAGTTTGGATATTAGCTTAATGGTTACGCCTGCTAATGATGTGGATGATGATTCTTGGTTAGCTAGCTTAACCATGCTAACGCCGGATGTCGGTTTACGTGCCACGCTAAAAGGGGAAGCGGAAACACCGCCAAGCCGCATGATCTGTGCGTGTCATCAAGTCACAGAGTACGACATTATTCAAGCCGTCGAAGCGGGCGCCGATACTGTTGCCGCGGTTGGTGGTTGCAGTAAAGCGGGGACGGGCTGTGGTTCGTGTATACCAGAGATTAAACGGGTAATGGCAAGTTGTGATATTGCTATTACCCTCGTGAGTTAATCTTGATTAATTGCTAATCAGTTAGATTGAGGATCATTAAACAATGGTCAAACTATTGTTTAATGATTGGCCGGCAGTACATAAAAATAAATTGTCACAAAGTGGCAAGCGCTGCCGAGTAATACGAAGATGTGCCAAATAGCGTGGTTATACGGAATACGTTTGTTGGCATAGAAGATCGCGCCAATTGAATAAGCAAGTCCGCCAGCAATTAACCAATACAGCGCGCCTGTGGCCAATTTACCTAATAACTCATCGCCAGCAAAGACAATTAACCAACCCATAATAAGGTAGAAAAACAGCGATACTTTTTTAAAACGTTCAGCCCAATACACTTTAGCGATAATACCAAATAGCGCCATAGACCAGACTACAGCAAAGATACTCCAGCCGAGTACACCACGCAGTTCAATGAGTAATAATGGTGTGTAAGTCCCTGCTATTAATAAAAAAATAGCACAATGATCGAGAGTCTTTAGTGTCGCTTTAGTCGCTGGGTTCGATGCATAGTGATAAGCACTTGATGCAAAGAATAATAAAAACATCGAAATGCCATAAATGCTAAAACTGGTAATACGCCAAGGGTCAGCTTGCTGTATCGACGGCACTAATAGCGCGATAAGTGCAGCAATACTCAATAAGGCCCCGATGACATGAGACCAAGTATTCGCGGCTTCCTCTTTTACACTGTAAGGCGCTGCGATTGTGTTAGTTGCAGCTATTATCGGTGTCGCACTGTGTGGCATACATGATCCTCTGTTAAGTTATCCTATCAGTTAGGCGTACAAGTGTACGCTTAAAATAATTTGATTTAAAGGTAATAAATGAATTGTATTGTTTTTTAGTATTAGAAAATGGTTTTTTTAATAAAACTGAGTACTATTATCAATAATATATAGTTATTTTATATTTGAGTTTTTTTATTGATACTATTGTAGATAGTTGCAGAGAGTGTATAGGGAATGATGACAAAATTTAAAGGAATACTTAAAAAAGTGATGTGGGGATTATTGATGACAGGCGTTGTTGCTGTTATCAGTCACTTTTATTGGTCAAGACCACTGCAAAACTACCCTGTACTTGATATTCAGATCCAAACATCACTGCAAGATAGGGTAAAGGAAAGTTCTGCGCTGGCGCGGTTTAGTGGTCAAACGTGGACGACCAATGATAGCGGCGACGGTGCTAACTTATATCAAATAAATGAACAAACGGGCCAGGTTATTAAGCAGGTGCACATTAATGATGTCATCAGTCAGGATTGGGAATCGTTGGCACAATCTACAGGTAACCTTTTCATCATGGATTGCGGCAATAATCATGGCACGCGTGATAGCCGCACTATTATTAATGTTGATATTGATACGTTGATGCAAGCTAATGATGGCGAGACTATTTCAGCAGTGAGTACCGTGCGTTTTGCAATGGCAGATAAGCCTGAAGCAGAATTAACCCGCTATATGCATGATTATGATTGTGAGGCGGCAACAGTGGTTGAGCAGCAATTATGGGTATTAAGTAAAAACTGGACTGATTTACAAAGTCGCCTATATCGGATGGACTTAGTCGATATTAGTAATAGCACAGCGAATGACAGCGTCATTCAAGTCATTCCCTCGCAAACATTGAATGTGGATGGCTTGATCACGGCGGCAGATTATAATGCTGAAACGAAGCAATTGGTTTTACTTGGCTATGATAGTAGCTTAGTTTACAAACATCCTTTTATTTGGATTATTCCTATTAATAACAAAAACTTGAATTGGGATGTGGCAACACGCTTTAACCTTGCGCCTCACGGACAATGGGAAAGTATTCTCTGGCAAGGTGATAACCAGTTATTCCTCACCGCAGAAGCTAGTTGGGGTAGTGCTGGGCGTGTTGGTATTGTGGCTTTAAGCTCGTTAACAGTATTAGATTAATATCGCGTAAAGGAGTATTCTACTAGCGAAAATTACCGATTTGAGTACGATATATTAGCGGACATACCACTACCGTAGGGGTATAATCCAGCTCATTAAATAGTGCTCAGTGATTAAAAGATTAGCTAGGCGCAGTTATGCAGGACGATTTAAAAGACTTTTCACCAGAGCAAACACATCAATACCAAGATTTGATTGCTATTTTTAACCACACGTTTTCAAGCGAATTTAATACGCAGTTAGTTAAAGGCGATGATGAACCGATTTATATGCCGGCGAATACTGATTTTGAACAATATGTAAGTTGTGCTCATCACCGTATTATTTTTGCTCACGGTTTCTTTGCCAGTGGTATGCATGAGATATCACATTGGTTAGTCGCGGGATTAGCCCGTCATCAATTGGTCGACTTTGATTACTGGTATATAGCTGATGGCCGTAATGCGCAGCAGCAAGCTGAATTTGAAAAAGTAGAAATAGTACCGCAAGCGATTGAATGGATTATTTGTGTTGCTGCTGGATTTTCGTTCCGCGTCAGTGCGGATAACTTGGCTGATATTGTTATTGACCGATTGGCTTTTCAACACAAGATCCACAAGCAAGTACAAGATTATTTAGAAAATGGCTTATCAATACGCACACAAGCCTTAGTCAATGCATTGCAAGCGTATTACAACACCAAACCGCTGACATTAGCAGATTTTGATTATCGAGGTATGTATGAATGTGAAGCCGTTTAAACTGGGTATTATTGTTAATCCAGTTGCTGGTGTTGGTGGCACCGTGGCATTAAAAGGCAGTGATAATGTTGCCCAGCAGGCGCTTAGTTTAGGTGCTATTCCGCAAGCCAACAATCGGATGTTACAAGCATTGGGTCAATTTTCAGATCTGGGTTCACGTTTTACCGTGGTCACCGCAGGTGGCGAAATGGGAGAACGTTGCAGTTTAGAACTGGGCTTTAATGTGGCCGTGGCTTATCGACCTGCCAATGAGATAACAACCGAGCAAGATACGTATGCTGCGGTTGCTGCATTATTAGCACAAGATATTGATTTGTTATTGTTTGCTGGTGGGGATGGTACCGCGCGTAATATTTGCGCTACGATTAATGATACGGTACCGGTATTAGGTGTGCCAGCAGGCTGTAAGATCCATTCGGGCGTGTATGGTGTGACACCAAAAGCCGCCGGCTGTGTGGTTCGTCGATTGATTTTAGGCGAACTGGTTACTTTGGCTGATGCCGATGTGATGGATATTGATGAAGTTGCATTTCGCCAAGGTAGAGTAAAAGCTAAACGCTATGGCGAAATGATGGTGCCGTCTGATTTACGTTATGTACAAAGTGTAAAAATGGGCGGTATTGAATCAGACGAATTAGTATTAACAGACATAGCTGCCGATGTGATAGCAGATATGGAAGATGAATATTACATTATGGGTTCTGGGTCAACGGTGGCATTCACCATGGCTGAACTGGGACTGGATAATACCTTATTAGGTGTTGATGTTGTGCATCAGCATGCCTTGATTGCTTCGGACCAAACAGCAGCGCAGTTAATCGCGTTAACGCAAAATAAACCCTGTAAATTAGTGATCACTTTAATTGGTGGTCAGGGTCATATTTTTGGTCGTGGTAATCAACAACTGTCGCCGCAGTTAATTAAACAAATCGGCAAAGAAAATATTATAGTGCTGGCAACCAAAACTAAGCTGTCGGCATTAGCAGGACGTCCCTTAATCGTAGACACCGGGGATGTTGAATTAGACCAAGCATTATCAGGTTTTATTCGTGTAACCACAGGTTATCGTGATTACATCATGTATCGTGTCGCCAACCCAGAGTATGAGGATTAATCATTGTCTAAAGCTACTTATCAAAGCAAGCTAATGGAAAAGCTTGATGGATTTGTAGAACAAGGAACGTCGGATCAATTATTTGCGGCTGAGTATTTACACAGTCATGTTACTTTCGCGACAGCGAAGTGCGAAAATATAGGTAAAATCTATCCCCACGACATTAAATTTCAGGTCGTGCACAGTTTGCGAGATGCACTTGTTGCTAATGAGTTAACCCCTTATAAACAAGAACTGGTACTTAGTATGTGGGATGCGATCAATAAACATTGATATTCGATAAAATGATTATAAATAATCAGGCTCGTTAATTTTTTGCTATAAATTAATGTTATTTGTTAGTTAAAACCAGCGATTATATTGCTGGTTTTTTTTCGTCTATTATTTGCCGATATAAGATGACCCACTTTTAATAAAGTGCCAACTTGATATCCACATAAATTCAATTTATTTGCTCTGCTTAGCATTGAAGTCATACCTTAGTATGATCTAGGTCTGATAAACATAAAGATATTTATAAAAATGAAACTTAATTTAAATCTTAGTATTTAACTATAATCTTAAACATTAACAAATGCTTATGTAAAACCTGAAATTAATGATACGAAATTATTAATGGCAGAGAATATTTCACATTTGGTTACTTATTTCGTTATTTTTTCATTATGTGATTATTGGTGCTAACTTTTTATTTTAAACTTCCTATTTAATTCTTATATACCCGTTAATTTGATGAATAACACTACTGAATCATATCTGGTTGTACCTGTTGTTTTTTTACGTTATAACTTTCCTGCACTCAAATCGAGACAGGTTGTCACTAACGGGTGCGCTATTTTGCGATAACTCAAAAATAAAGGATTAGATATGTTAAAAAAAACTCGGACTTTACTCCCTATCTTAGTTGGAGCCTTGTGTTTCATCGTCGCACCTGTTCAAGCTGACACCTCGGGTAAAACCAAATATCCAGTGGTATTAGTCCATGGACTGGCGGGATTTGATAGTGTGTTAGCAGATTATTTCTATGGTGTGAAGGGGGCGTTAGCAGATGTTGGCGCAACTGAAGTATATACACCGCAAGTGAGTGGCTATGATACTAGCGAAGTACGTGGCGAACAGTTACTCAGTTATTTAGAACAACTCAGTGCCATTACTGGTGCGGACAAATTTAACTTAATTGGACATTCTCAAGGTGGGATTGATTCACGTTATGTTGCCTCTGTTCGACCTGGCCTTGTGGCTTCGGTAACCTCTGTTGGTTCTCCACATCGAGGCTCTGGCACTGCCGATTTAATTAAGGATTCACCACTAGAAGGCCCTGCGATGGCCATTGGTAATGCGGTCGCAAGTTTGTTATCGATTGCCACTGGTAATAATGAAAATCAAGCGAATGCGATGGGATCACTCGAAGCATTGAACTCTAAAGATGCGGCTATTTTCAATGCCAAATATCCTGAAGGTTTAAGACAAGGTGAGTGTAAAGCAACGCCAAGTTATAACGCTGGTTCGTGGTGGTGGCCAAATTGGGTGTATGACTATTCAGTTAATGATGGTGACCATAATGTGAATGGTGTGTCGTATTATTCATGGGGTGGCACATACAACCCGTTATTCAATTCAAATATACTTGACCTTGCAGATGGTCTACTGGCTGTTACTTACCTCACGATTGATGAAGCCAATGATGGTGTTGTGGGTCGTTGTTCGACACATTTAGGTAAAGTAATCCGTGATGATTATACCATGAACCATGCAGATGAGATCAATGGTATGTTTGGTCTACGTGGCTTAGGTAGTACCAGTCCATTACCGTTATATGCGGCACATGCTAAGCGTTTAACCAGCGCTGGACTGTAATTAGTTATTTTTAATATGAGGTTAAGCACTGTGAATAGATTACAGTGTTTAGCCAAGTAGGACTTTGTTATGTCACTAAAACCAAATTCACTTATTGCGGTCACAATCTTATCGTGTGGTATTGCCATTGCTGGTAGTGCATTCTATTTATCACAAGATGATGCTCAATCCATAGTTTTAAAAAATACGTCGGCAATAGAATTACAAATTGCAGAGCAGGACATCGTTGTTCCACATCAGGATATCTATCCATTAGCACCTGAACAAATTAATGCATTGGTGCATGCAACTGACGAACATAACACTCGGGGACAGATACCTAATTTAAAGCAGGCTCAAGCAGTACCTTTGTTATTACCAAGCTCATTATTAGGTTCAACGCTACCATTAACACTTGATGTTAGTGAAAGTGGGGAACTGATCATTAATAAAAAAATTCAGCATTTATTCGACTTTTACCTATCTGCTATGGGTGAGGAAAGTTTAGACATTATAGTTACACGCATTAAACACAGCCTCACATCACAACTCGTTGATCCTGCACTGACACAAGGTGTGGAGATATTAACGGGTTATTTACAGTACCTTAATGAAGTTTCGGCAATTAAGCAGGAGTTTGAACAGAATATTGATCCAAATAATACGGGTGAGTATGCATTAGAGAACGTTATTCAAGTCCGTGAAATGGTACTTGATGCTAGGGCTAGTTATCTTGATGGCGATGTGATTGATGCTTTTTTTGGTCAAGCTGATGAGTACGAAGATTACATGTTAAGCCTGGCTATGATTAATAAAAATAATGAATTAGATACTGCCGAAAAGCAATCGGTAAAAGCAGAACTCGATGCTGCGGCACCAGAGTGGTTATTGGCGCAACAGCGTAATGCCAATCAGTTAAATAAATACCGAGATCAGTATAAGATGCTACAAGAACAAGGGGCGAGTCAGACTGAATTACAAGACTTCACTCAGCAATCATTTTCACCCGAAGTAGCTGACCGGTTAGCAATACTTGACGAAAAACGTCTGCAGTGGCAAGTCAAGCTAGGCGAATACAGAGAGCAACTTGCTGTTATTACTGCGCGCGCTATTGACAACAATGATAGTGAGCAGCAACAGCTGGAAATTACGCAATTGCGGAAGGTTTACTTTACCCCTCAGGAAATTAAACGCGTTAGTGCATTAGATGGTATCAATAGCACCGCAAGTGTCAGTCGCTCTAGTGCGGCCGCTGCGTTGTAGAATCACCATAGAACGGCCAGATAATTGATAGTGATCGTTTACATTTAATGGTGCAAGCTGCATCGAACTGGTATCACAAACACGATGCCAAGTTGGCGGTACATCAGGCAGTTTAAAATCAATAGGGGTATCGACTTGGTTAAATATCAACAATAATTCATCGCCATCAGTACCAAGGCCGAGATGCAGGCCTAAACTAATTTGATGATCCCAGTCATGCTGCTGCATCATTTCACCATTACTGCAATACCAACTAATACGATGATCATTACGACCATCACCCGTAAAGGCATTAATGAATGGCAACATATATTGTTTACGTGCAGCGATCATCTTACTTAACCAGTCTTTAAACTCTTGTTTTACGTCATCCATTTGCCAATTTAGCCAGCTTATCTCGTTATCCTGACAGTAGGCATTGTTGTTACCGCCTTGGGTATGAGACACAGTATCTGCAGCCAATATATGGGGAATACCAAAACTAAACAGTAATGTGGTGATCAAATTACGTTTTTGTTTTTCACGAAAGGCAATCACGGCAACATCATCAGTGTCACCTTCAACGCCGCAGTTGTACGAGCGGTTATCACCATGACCATCACGGTTATTTTCGCCGTTGGCATTGTTGTGTTTATCGTTGTAAGACACTAAATCTTGCAGGGTAAAACCATCATGATAGGCGATATAATTGACTGGCAGTTTGTGTGGCCAGCGTCCGCCACTAAAGAAGTGACGAGAGCCCATGATTCGGGTGGCAAAATCTTTTAAGTAACCGTGATCGCCACGCCAAAAGCTGCGCACCGTATCGCGGAATTTATCATTACATTCGTTCCAGCCATCTGGGAAGTAGCCCAACTGGTAACCATCAGGGCCAATATCCCAAGGTTCGGCAATAAGTTTGGTCGGTTTTAAAATAGGATCTTGCGCAACCGCGTGGAAAAAGGGGGCTTGTTGGTTAAAGCGATCACCATTACGTCCCAGTGTTGCGGCCAAATCAAAACGGAAACCGTCAATATGATATTCTGTTACCCAATAACGCAGACTATCCATGACTAGATTAAGGCTGGCTTGATGGGTCAAGTCTAGGCTATTGCCGCAACCTGTGTAGTTACGTAGACCGTTTTCATCACGCAAGTAATAACGATGGTCGAGCGCTTTTAAATTGAATATGGGCCCATCTTGGCCACCTTCTGCGGTATGGTTAAATACCACATCTAAGATCACTTCGATGCCATTTCTATGTAGTTCTCTGATCGCTGTTTTTAATTCTGTTACAGCATCTACGGTGGCGTAACGTGGATCGGGAGCCATAAAGGCAAGCGTACTATAACCCCAATAATTTACCCCTTGCTGATTTAATAAGTGCGGTTCGTGCATACACACAGCAATCGGTAGCAGTTGTACACTGGTGATACCTTGTTGTTTTAATAAGGCAATATTTACTGGGTCTGATAATGCTTGATAGCTACCCGGCTGAGCAGTGGTGATTGCGGGATTTAATTGGCTAAAACCTTTGGTATGCGTTTCTAATAAGATCGTTTCTGCCAGTGGTACGTCAGGTTGTGGCACGCCTTGCCAATCGAATGCATTATCGGTGACCAGTGCTTTAGTAAGATGCCAGCTTTTTTCGGCACTGTAAGGTGGTTCATAATAAGGGGCTTTGCTGACGGCTTTGGCATACGGGTCGAGTAACAACCAATCTTGACCATCGATATTGCTTGAGAAGCCATATTCTTGCCCGGCATTAATATCGCTAATAAAAATATGATGAATACCAGCATATTTGTTTTCGATGGTGAAGCTGCGTTGGTTTTTGCCATTAAACAATACTAGCTGCAAGCTGCTGCAGTCTGGTGCGTAGATCGCAAAGTTACAGCCTTGTGGTTTTAAGCTGTTGGCAGATTGTAAGTTGGCACCAAGGGGATAAGGTTTCGACATAAATCACTCAGTTTGTTAGCTAGGTCACATTTATTGGTTAGCTTCATCTTATGTAATTCAGGTGGTAAAAGGAGCTTTTACACGAATAAACATGATCTAGTTAACATTTTATTTCATATGAGGGTCCAAAAATGATGTAAACATGGTTTGTTAGCAGGTTTGAGCAGTCTAAGCCATGCTGAAGCGGTGGCAACTGCGGCTTTACTTCCTCAGTGATTTAATTAGATAATTAATACATTATTATATTGCTAGCGTGATCGAGACGAAATGAACATAACTGAAGATGAAAGAGATGCGGTTTATAAAACCATATTTTCTCGACGAGATGTACGTGGACAGTTTAAACCTGATCTCATCGCTGATGATGTACTGAAACGGATATTAACAGCTGCTCACCATGCGCCGAGTGTTGGTTTTATGCAACCCTGGGATTTTATTGTGGTTAAGAATAAAGCCACGAAAGAAAAAATAAAAATTGGCTTTGAGTCGGCTCATGCTGAATCTGCCGCGATGTTTACTGATGAAAAAGCGGAGCAATACCGGAAGTTGAAGTTAGAAGGTATTTTAGACGCGCCATTAGGGATCTGTGTTACTTGCGATCGTAGCCGTAATGGCCCCACCGTTATTGGCCGAACAATTAATAGTGAAATGGATTTGTATAGTACGGTATGTGCTGTGCAGAATTTGTGGTTAGCGGCTCGAGCGGAAAATCTGGGCGTTGGTTGGGTCAGTATTATTCATGATTCGGTGTTGAAAGATGCACTCGGTATTCCTGACGACATTAATATTATTGCTTATCTGTGTGTTGGTTATGTCTCTCACTTTAATGATAAACCGGAATTAGAAAAGCTAGGTTGGTTACCACGCCGTGATATTGATGCTGCTATTCATGAAGAAAAATGGTCACCAAAATAAATTACTGAGGATAAAGCCGCATAGTTTGGTTCATTGATCACGTGATCTGATAAAGACTAGGGTGGCGGTGTCCACCCTTTTTCTCGGTCAAGGCGCTATGTCGATATTGTATTAGCCTTGTTTATGTTTTTTCATTAGTTCATTTTTAGAAATGAAACCATCACCATTCGTATCTAGCTTATCAAAGTGTTGATTCATTTCTTGTTTAGATATTTTACCATCATTGTTAGTGTCCATCTTTGCAAAAATCTTGCCTTTATGGTGTCGACCTTTGTTTGGCAACTCCGCTGTGGTAATGAAACCGTCGTTGTCGGTATCGTATTTATCAAAGTGTTTAGCTAAACGACCGGTTGCTTCATCTTTAGCAATTTTGCCATCTTGGTTGGTGTCCATTTGTTCAAAAGACACATGATTACGTTGTTTGTGGTCACTATCTGCATAAGCAAATGTAGTGGTTGTCATCGCTGTAAATAAGGCGGCGGTAATAAAGAATGTCTTTTTCATCATGATCTCACTTTGTTGCTTGTTGTTAGCCTAACAAGATTAACTCACCGTGAGTTAACCTGTTGATGGAGTAACTATAAGCAACAAATGCGCAGGAATTATGGAGAAAATGTGGAGATTAAGCATAATTTAAAAAAGAGACATAATTATAGGGTGAATCTATAACCAACCCCGTAAATGGATTTTATGTATTCATTATCAGGCGCTACATCCTGTAATTTTTTACGTAAGTTTTTGATGTGACTATCAATGGTGCGGTCGGTAACCAAACGATGATCAGCATAAATCTCTTGCATCAGCTGGTCTCGGTTAAATACTTGACCGGGATGTTGATTAAAAAAGCTTAACAGACGAAATTCGGCGGGTGTTAAGGTGAGTTCGTTACTGTCAAATGTGGCTTTCATTTGTTTATCATTAATCATCAGCCCATGTTGTGGTGATGATGCCGCCACCTCGACTGTTCGGCGTAATACATTTTTGATACGAGCGACGACTTCTCGTGGGCTGTATGGCTTGCAGATATAATCATCAGCACCCAGCTCAAGCCCTAATAAGCGGTCAATTTCATCGACACGGGCGGTAGCCATAACAACGGGTACTTGGCTAAAAGTACGTAATTCACGATAGATATCGAGGCCATCACGATTAGGCAGCATCAAATCGAGAATAAGCAGGTCAGGCTGTTGTTGCTTCACCCAGTCAATTACCTCAAGGCCATTATCAATGATGTGGGTTTGGAATCCTGCCTGAGCAAGGTATTCACATAAAACGATGGCCAGTGACGGCTCATCTTCAACCACGAGTATTGTTCTTGCTGACTGAGTCATGGATTAATCGTCCTTAATTGGAAGTGATATAGCAATTTTTAAACCGCCAAGTTCGGAATGCTGCGCACTGATTTTGCCATTATGCATCTTGACGATGTTTTCACAAATAGATAAACCCAAACCGGAACCACCATTAGCACGACTGCGGGATTTGTCTACGCGGTATAAGCGATCAAACAGCTTTGGTAATGCTGCGTCAGGCACCGCGGGCGCACTATCTTCAATGGTTAATAATATATGGTCGTTGATTTGTTGTAAGTTAATGTGTATTTGTCCATCTTGATCTGTGTAACGATAGCTGTTTTCGAATAGGTTGCCGATAAGCTGGGCTAATGATTTAGCATCTGCTTTTAATAGTGTCGGTTGACTGTGCTCGTATAAACGTTGAATGGTAATATGTTTATCCGTCAAACGTACTTCGTTTTGGTTGGCGATATTGTTAATTATATTGGTGATATCGACAGTATGTGATGTATCGATAAGGACACCACTATCTGATTGCGATAACGAATATAAATCATCCACTAAGCGGGTTAGGGTCATGACTTGGTTATGTAATGACTTAATATATTTGGGCTCCGGTTGTCGAATACCGTCTTCAATGGCTTCAATTTCACTGAGTAAGACCGCAATCGGGGTACGCAATTCATGTGATATATCCGATAACCACTGTTCTCGTGATAATTTTTGAGTTTTTAAGGTGGTGGTTAATAAATTAAATGCGAGTGATAGTTCGGCGAGTTCATCTTTACCGCGCACGTCAATTTGATAATCAAAATTACCACTCGATAATGACTTGGCTGCGTTGTGTAAATTTTTTAACGGTTTTAAAAAATGACGAACTAATAACCCTGCAACGATAAAGGAAAATAAAGCGGCCCAAGCGGCAATCCAATAAAAATTGTCCAGTTGTTGGCGCAGGAAGCGTTCGGCTAAATGACCTTTAATGTTTTCTCTTTGGATAATAGTTAACCAGCCAATTGTTTGTTCATTTTGGGTGATCGCAACCTTGGTAATTTGTATGTTGGCATGTAAACGACGTAAATTCCTACGTTTGCCAATAATGGATTTTTCATCTTTATCTAATAAATTAAGCCGTGCTTCGAGTCGGTTGTAATCCGGTCGGTTTTTTCTGGATTTCGGACCTGAGTGATCCTTGGGTCTTCTGGGATATTCACCAATATTTCGTAAGAGTCGGTCCCATAATGCTGGTTGCTGTTGTAGCTGGCGCCAACCCTGGTCTGATGAATAATAGTCACTGATATTTTCAGCCATGGTTTCAATTTTTTCGACTTCACTTTGATTCAGGTAGCTTTGAAAACCATTTTGAAAACTATTATTAATCAGCAATGCCATGCCGAGCATCATAATGGAGCTAATCAGCATTAAAGAGATAAATAATTTATGGAAAATGGTTAAACGCATTGAAGTTACCTGTGAGTTTAATAAATCATAGGCATTATATGTGGTTGTGGGCTGTTGTGGGAAATTAAATAAGAGCCAGCAATAATTTACATTGTTGCTGGCTTAGGGTTAAAGGAATATTATTTTATCGCTACTTCAATTGGTTGGTTTTGTATCGTTGCTTCATAATAGCTTGTTGTGTCATCTCGATTTAAATTGATCACCTCGATTAATAATTTACGTTGCTGATTTAATAGATAGACAGTACCCGAGTATTCACAGTTTTCTGAATACGCTTGTACAACGCGACTTCCTCCTGATGGTGTGAAATTATTTCGTGACGTTTTATTATATTGGGTGTAGATGTTTATATGGCATGACTCGCCTTCTTGTGATGTAATTGTTAATGTTTGCTGTTTAGCCGCAGTAAAACTTTGTGTTACAGGTGCTTCTATGTTTTGTAAACGGAAATCATCACTCTCTGTTGAAATAAATCCATCATCGTCAGTAAATAACTCTTGTTTTGACCCATCGATGGCAGAGCTTGCTACATTCTCTATGGGAACCTGCACATTTCCCGTTGGGCTGTTACCATCATCACTACAAGCCGAAATTAAGCTAATATTACAAATAATCAGTGTTTGAATAAACTTCATGATCTGCTCCTAATCGACGATTCTATGAAAAACTGGGTTATCAAACCAAAATTCGTTATTGACACCACCACTGGTGATGAACCGATTGAATTCAGGGTAAGCGGAAGAAATATCTGTTGCTTCGAGTGGTGCTTTCCATTCTGTATTACCTATCTCAACAGCCCAAGGTAAATTGGTTGAGGTTCTGAATGTGGTAGTCGGTGGATTTGAACTATCATCAAGCAGCCCGAAATAATCACTACTACCTAAATCCGTGAGAGGTTTATCCGGTAAATGAATCTCTAACTCACGTCCAACTGGCTCACCAAAGAAATCATTTCTGGTATGATTTTCGGTACCAAATATAAAGGGGTTCAGTGGCATTGCTGGCATGCTAGCAATATCAATTGGATTAATCATTGGAATGTTGATTTCGAATGAATAAGTACTCGAGTTGCCCATACAAGCAGGCTCGGTATTAAAGTAGAATTCTCCACAAGTCGAAGTGAACGCTGTTTTTAAGTTATCAGAAACGATAACAACAGCATCAGTCTGACCTGCTTCTAAAACACCACTGGTGGGCGCAGATATAGCGTTATAACGGACCTGTAATAAGCTTTGATCAACATTACTACGTAGTATTCCCGGCAAGTGGACAGCAAAACCGTTGAAATATGAGGCACCATAATTAATGAGTTCACCTTCTATATCGATACGGGAAACTTGACTATTGCTAATCGTTTGTACTACTCGATAATAAATAACGACATCGTTAAAGTCATAGTCACCTTGTTCAGGCCAGCGATCTTCGTAAGCGAGAGTTACAAAATCATCTTCACTTGGATAATAAATACTGGTGGTATTACCATCAACAACGGTAATTGGATAATCTTCGACTTCCCCATTAGTATAACCACCGCCACTCGTTATATTAGCTTGGTCTCCTACACGGAAACGAGCCCATGTATTACCTATGCTCGCGGTAGCTGGTACGGTCAAAGCGATGTCGTGAGAACTAGAATCTAACTGCAGATTATTAAATACATGCTCGCCCGCATCTTCAAAGTCGCCATCTTGATTCCAATCAAACCAGCCATTGAAATACGCACTATCTTGACCGCCTGCGATTGTTACATTGACTTGGGCATCTAGACCCGTGATGAGTGCTGTTTGAAATAGAATACCATCTTCATCTGCAAGGTTATCTGCATCATCTGTATTGGGTGATAGGTTGGCATCATCTTCAGCATCAACAAGACTACCCAGTATGTAATTGCTGTAGTCAATCAGATGTCTGGCACCATTTGCCGCTAAGCTTGTGCCATACGAGTCTGGTGCATCACCATAGTCCGTATTCGTTGATACGACAGCGGCCTCTGAACAACGAGCACCGTCATTACTGTTACTTGCTGAGGCTTTGGCAAAGTACACGGATGCACCGGTGATATTATTTGGGTCGGTTATGTCTGTACGGTAAATATTACCGTCATTATTACGGAGGAAGTAAAGATAACCGGCAGAGTCAAAGTAAGCAGCACCAAATGCACTACCTGGTGAAGTAAATCCTGTGTTGGCGACATTGGTTGCCACACCTGTGGAAGGGTCGATACGGTATAAGTCACCTGTTTTACCTTCTACAGCATAGATGTTTCCGTCGCTAGGGTGGAATGCAAAGTCTGCAATTCTAATGCTTTTATTCGCCCCCACTATTTTTGTAATGGTGAGGTAGTCAGTTGCACTACTGTCTAGGTTTGTGTAATAAAGACCAAGGTAGCGACGGTAAAAATAAAATTTATTATCTTTTATATCGCCCACATAAAAATTGTTATTTGGTGGGTTAGTAAAGTTCAACACCGTGGCTTTAAAATCGCTATCCAGTTTGACTAATGCCAGCTGATTCCGATTAAAGCCATAGATATACTTATCCGTATTATTGAAAGCAATAGCATTAATAGAGTCAGCGCCTAGGCCATCATCAGTTTGTAACGTAGTCACTAAACCTGTACTCAGGTCAACAGATTTATAGTGCGTACTACCATTTTTATATTGAGATAAAAATGCTTCTGTAGGGCAATCGTCAAAAGGCGCTGATACAGCCGCCAAGCTATAAAGGCAGGTAGACATCACTAGTAGTGTCTTATACTGGCATGTTTTCATAAGCAGTCCCTTGGTTGCGAAGTATCAAAAAAATATCAGTTGTACGATAGTTATGGCATATCTCGTGCCATTATTTTTATACTTTAAAAACAGGGACTTGTTTTTTTATTGTTTTTTAATTGTTAAATTTATAGCATTTTGATTTTTTTTTGTTGCAAAATGCAATTATCAATTCTCATTTTGCGAACCAGCGAATTAAGCAGCATTAGAGTACTCAGGACAAAAATAGGTTGTTACAGTCTCTCAATATGGTTGGGAACCGGATTTCGCAGTGGTAAAAATAGAAGGGTAAAGTTCCTTTATAAACTGAGTATTAATGCATTAATTATTGGGTTTGCAACCTAGATCACATTTATAAATGAGCTGCATTTTATACAATTTAGACCGCTAATATAGAGATTTAGATGATTAAACATGATCCAGTTAACAGTGCATTTTATGTGATGATTTAAAAATCATATAAATACGCCTTACTTTGGTGATCGCCCTCATAAAAATAAGGTTCACACTTCTTTCTCAGCCTTTTTCATCCTCCTTAAATTAACAAGGGGTGGAGGAGGTCAGTTATTTGAAAATTCTTTAGTATGAATTTGTCTTCTGAGCCAATTCTCATCGGGTCACTGGCTCGAAAAATAAAACCAAACTCATTCAAGGATTTGATTATATGAAAAATTTAAATCGTGTTGCAATTGCTGTATCTGCTGCCTTACTTACTTCTGCTGTTGGCGCTGTTGATTTTAATGGCTATATGCGGGCGGGCACTGGTCTTAGTGGTAATAATGGTGAGAATTACTCGTTTGAAAAAAATAAGATTGGTCGTCTAGGTAATGAAAATGACCTGTACGTAGAGTTTGGTTTCCGCCAAGAACTACCAAAAATAGCGGGTATGGAAGATCAAAAATGGGTTGTTGACGCGATGATAGCGCAAGGCAACTCAGGTAATAATGGTTGGGAAGATGGTGACTTTAACGTTGCGCAATTTAACGTGCAAGCCACGGGTCTGATTGCTAGTGATAAAGAAGCCACAATGTGGGCGGGTAAACGTTATTACCAACGTAAAGATATTCATATTACCGATTTCTACTTCTTAAATACATCTGGTGGTGCTGGTGGTGGTATTGAAAACTTAAGTGTTGGCCCTGGTAAATTATCACTAGCGTGGATGTTAGATGATGGCAGTCAAAACACTGATGAAGATGAATATGGTTACATCCCTAATCCAGACGGTGTTACAGCACCTACATGGGGCGTGGTTGGTAAAAAGTCAGAGTCGGTAAATGGCCATATCTTTGATGCTCGTTATGCGGGTATCAACCTATGGAATAATGCGACGTTAGACGTTGCTGCGGTATATAACGTTGCTAATGAAAAAGAAAATCAAACAGTTAAAGCGGATGATGGTGTGATGTTAACCGCTATTTTACAGCAGGGCTTAAGCAACGGGTTTAACCAAACCATATTGCAATATGGTACTAGTTCTTACGGTACGCAAATGGCTGCGCTAGGTGCCGGAGCATGGTTTGACCGTTCTGGTGAACAGAATGATGCTACGGGTTATCGTGTCATTAACTGGGGTGTGGTGAGCTTTGGTGATAACATCGAAGTTGGTCATCAATTAATGTATGCAAATTCTGCTGATGTAGGTTTAGCAAAAGAAGAACATGAGTTGTTCAGTGCCGTGGTTCGTCCGATGTACAAATGGAACCAGAACATGAAAACCATTTTGGAACTAGGTGTGTTCTCTGAATCTAAAGGTGCAGAAGATAAAGGCGGCAGCAAAGTGACTATTGCTCAAGCATGGTCAATGGGCGATAGCTTTTGGGCGCGACCTGAACTACGCGTATTTGCGTCATATTTAACTGATGACGAAGGTACAACTCTGGGCTCAAGTAAAGGTGATAGCGACTATACTATAGGTATGCAAGTTGAAGCTTGGTTCTAATACCTTGTGTACAGCGTGCATAAGTAGCAAGCAAGATAGTTAAAGGGGAGTCATTTTTGTTTGCAGCAAAAACCCCGAACAATAAAAATGCCTAACCGTGAAAGCTGTTAGGCATTTTTATGGTATCGAATTTAGTATATGAAGGGTCGCGTTATGGCTCGTTAATTTATATAAACTTAAATATGCCGAATTACACGGATGGCTGTCAAATACAAAAACAGCACATGTAATTCAGTGCTGCTTTGAACTAGATTGAGTTAAGTTCTAGATTTTGAAATTACTTAATTCTCCACGTAGATTTGTAGCACTGTCAGTTAACTCGTTACTGATTATTACCGAAGCACTCATACCTTCCATTACTTCCATTGCGGTATCATTAATGCGTACAACATTACGATTAATTTCTTCAGATACGCAGCTTTGCTCTTCTGCCGCAGATGCGATTTGATTATTCATATCATTAATAACTTCAATTGCTTGGTTTATTTCCTCAAATGCTTGTTGTGCAGCTTGTGTTTCTTGTTTAGTTTCTACTGCTTGTCGTTGGCTCTGCTGCATTAATATCACAATTGATTGTGTTTCTTGCTCTAGTCTCGCAAGCATTGCACCAATTTCTTTAGTTGAAGTTTGCGTGCGGGTTGCAAGGTTACGAACTTCATCTGCCACTACAGCAAACCCACGTCCTGCTTCACCAGCTCGTGCCGCTTCAATCGCTGCATTTAAAGCAAGTAGATTAGTTTGTTCAGCAATACTACTTATCTCTCCGAGTATCCCTTGTATTGAGGTACTCGATTCAACTAAGCTTTGAGTTTGATGTTGAGCGTTGTTGATTTGAACCGTCAAATTGTCTACAGCGGATACAGCATTATCCATCCGGTTAATGCCGCTTATACTATTAATTTGAACTTGGCTTGCTGCAGTGGCAGCTTGCACCGCCGAATTCGCTACTTCTTTAGCTGTTGCACTCATTTCATTTATTGCTGTTGCTAAGGAATTGACCTCATTGACTTGAATGTCGAGTTGCTCTTTGGAACTGGCTGCCCCCTGTAACCCTGCACCAGCCCCTTGTTCAACTTGGTTTGCGCTTTTCATTACAGCACGTAGCATCTCTTGCATTCGCGCTAAAAAGGTATTAAACCAGTGCGCCAGTTGTGCACTTTCATCTTTACCTTTTACTTCTATACGGTAAGTTAAATCGCCATCGCCTTGGGCTGCATCTTTAAAGCGTTCGACTAAGTTTATCAGTACTTTACCAAGTGAATTTGCAATAAAACTCATTGCAGCAATACCAATAATAACAGCAATTACGCCGGCCAAAATACCTTGATTGAGTGCTTTTGAATTTTGTTCATGACTCCAATGCTCAAATTTAGCCACACTTTGAGTGAGTTCGTTGGTTGGAACCGATACCATTACAATCCAAGGCGCACCTGTAGTATCGATAGAAGTGATCGCGTACTCATCATTACCAATAGTGATCATACCAATATCATTCAGATTCGCTAAGCCTTGAATCTTTTGCCACTGTGATAACAAAGCTGAAGGTACTTTTTGACCTACATTGCTGCTATCTTTACTATTGGCTAGTAAAGCCCCTTTCCATGAGGAAATAATGATATTACCTTTCCCATCAAAGAGCTTTTTAGCTAATTGTTCACTCTGGCCTTGCAGTTCAGCCAAAGAGAGGTCGAAGCCAAGTGAACCAATGATTTTACCGCTCAGCTTTAATGGTTGGCTAATTGTTGTGATCAACTCCTTTTGGCCTCGAACTGGATACATATATGGTTCCATTACGAAAGTTTGTCCGGTTTCATAAGGAATTAAGTGCCAATCATCGGTTCGTTCGCCATTTGCGTTCAGAGTTGTATTGTTAAAACTATCCATTGCGACAATATCAAAGCTGTTATTTGAGTTTGGTGAAAAAAATGGCGCTAAATAGCCTTTAGTATTGAATGCTTTTGCCGCGTTCGATTCTGATTCTTGTGGCCATGTTTTTTCTTCCCATACCATGTATCCAGCAAAAACAGCTTTGTCTTGTGCTTTAAGTGAGGCAATGAACTGCGTAACGATTGTCTCTGCATCTGCTTGGGTCTGTGCGCTTAGTTCAATGATGGAACGTATTTGAATAAGGTTTGCTAAAACTGGGAATAGTTGATTCTCGATAGTTTTAGCTTGATTAGCTGCGGTCGAACGCAAATTCAAAGTGGTAGCATTCGTTAATTGTATTTTAACTTTTTCTGTTATCTCTTGGTTGACTTTAGTAAAGGCGCTGGTTGTCATTCCCATCGCTATTAATAAGGTAAAGACCATTGTTAATCCAGCGCAAATTGCAATACGCGTTCGTATACTTTTAAACATGTTTTCCCTTAATTATTTACGAAAGGTGCTTTGTGATTTATTGTAATAAAATGATTATACCTACATTATTCCCCACCCAATTAAGTATTTTATGGACATGGTTATTTATCAATCAACAGTGTAATTGCATAGTTTAACTGTGCAAATTAGAGATTTTCACTGACTCCTGTACTCTATTAAACTAAAAAACCATTTTAGATTGGCATCATAAGCTTGTAGGTAGGTGAATAATTATTTTAGTCAAAGAAATTTAACAGATTGAAAATATGATTTTAATTTTTCACATGAATCATTGACTTAGATCATCATTTTTTGATTTATGACTTTTATTTGTTGAAAATTAAAAATGTTTGCTTCTTAGCGTGTTATTAAACGCTTTGGTTTCCATCATGGTACGCTTGTACTACTTTATCCCACTGCCATCGATCTTTATCTATATTTAAAGAACGTACCCTACTACTGGCATCACAAATATTGCTTGCACTATCTGCTGTGGTCATAACATTCACACTTATCTCTAATTTTTATAATCAATTGTATTTGCTCAGTGTTGTACTGATATGTGCGGGTTTTCCCATTGGCTTTGGTGTATCCATGAGTCAAGCTCTTAGCCTTGCTCTAATACTATTGATACCCAAACATTCTCACGGTCAGAAATATGAAAAGATCACGTGATTGGTTTGATGATCCTTTGTTTGTTAAAACCCCGAAGGGGTCAGCACCAACCCCTTTCACACAGAGCATGGAACAAGATCTTTCAGATTGGCTACAGATAAGTCGCCAACTTCTGGAAAAACATAGCTGTGATTCGCCAAAAGGCATTCAATTTGATTTCTGCGGTAATGCCACTATCTTAGGATGTGTCCCTTAGACCGATGATTTAGCGAACGGCTCCTAGTTAGAGGTAAAGATTCAATCTATTTAGGCAATAAAATGTGTCACGTCACGTTATGTTATGTTATAACATAACACTTACCTGGTAGATC
The DNA here is from genome assembly GCF_013215705.1 of Moritella sp. Lineage (GTDB taxonomy): Bacteria > Pseudomonadota > Gammaproteobacteria > Enterobacterales > Moritellaceae > Moritella. The sequence goes on from NZ_JABSQR010000005.1 coordinate 235,089, forward strand.
AGTAAAATCATCTTACAAAGACAAGGAACACCAATGCAATCTTCTTCGATGGCAGTGAAACTAACAATGCTCTCTCTCATAATGTCTGCTCTCATTTTATCTGGATGTAACAACGAAAATTCATCTGCAACAACAACCTCTACAACCAAAGCAGAATTATCCATTAGTGATTTTTCTCGTTTAGCAATACAAGAGGCCGAAAAGAATATGGTCTATATAGTCAATGCAGAAAATATGGACCCACTTGGTCAAATGGCTTTACAAAATGTACCATCGGCGCTAAGAACCAGCCCGTTAGGTCGATATGTACTTGCTTTTCAAAGAGAGGAAAATCTAATTGAAATAATCGACAGTGGTGTAATTTCAAAAAACCATGGGGATCATGTGCATATCACGACTGAAGCTCCTAATCTCTTGTCAGTCCAGTATAGCGGTATTAAGCCTACTAATTATGATTTGTCTAATGGGGAGGTATCCGTATTTTTTGACGGAAATGGAGACAGTGGGGAAGGAGCCGAGTTTCGAATTTTAAATGACGCTTCCATTGGTGCCGGAGACATTATTGCACAACATACATTTGGTTATTCGATGCGTGGAACGTCTCAAATATTAGGAAATATGCTCTTCACTGGTATTGTTTGGGGTCAGGTAGAAGGTAACCTCCCTGATAGCGTTTTATGGATGGAACGTCATGGTACTCATTTTCATGGCCAAGGTGTTTTTCCTGAAACGTGTCCTGATTTGAACGGCAGCGCTCAAATAGAAAGCCAAGTATTTTTTGCATGCGGTGATGGTATCGTGGCTATTGAACAGAGCAATGAAGATCAATGGGACGTTAGCAGTCGCAAGTTAAATTACCCAGCTGAATTTGAGGTAGGTTCGAGGATTAAGCATCTTGTTGGATTAAGACACGCCAATACAATATTAGCAATAACAGATGAGTATCAGATGTTTTTTTTACAAGATAACGAACTTGTTGAGTTATCTTGGAAAGAAAATTCAGATGATAGTATATTAGGTTTCACTGCAACAGAAGACGGGTTTATTGTCGTGACATCTCAGGGTGAAATGCGAATTTTTGATGCTAGCAATAGTTTTGAATTAAGCTATAGCATAGCTCTGTGGGAATCCGTTCCAGAATTCGGTGAAATTACTGGGGATGACCTCCCCGTACAAATAATTAAAGACAAACGTAATGGAAACATATTTGTTACCGATACGATTAATCAGTTAATACTGGAAGTAAGCGATTCATCCCCCCAACAGGTGGTCGCACACCAATTAAGTTACAAACCGGGTAAAATTGCGTGGTTAGGTTCTACACAAGCAGATGTTAAACACTAATTTTAGGCCAAATCTGACCGTTATCCATTTTTTATGCGCTGTCTGTCAGATTAAATTTTGGTTGAAAACTGTAGTGGTTCATTGAAGCAAGCCTCCTAATTGGAGGCTTTTTAGATCTAGGGCTAAAATAGACCCTGTACGGCCAATTGAACATAAAGACGATTATGTACAACAACATAGACCCCCACTGTAGGTCCCAGTCATTTCACTACTCAGGCAAAAAGTTCTATTTAACGCTTATTTTACCTCTTTAAAACCAATTTCAACCCGTAATTCTAGATGGATCATTTTGCACTGTATTAGGCGACAATTAACTTGTCCGGTCGGCCAAAGTAGTTGACGTCTAATATGCACTGTTATGGTGAATCTCACTTTCACGTTAATTTTGATTGGAAAGCTTGTTTCTAATGCTTTTGTAATATGGGATACAAGTCGCTACAGGGGCAAAATCGCGTGTGCAGTTGTGATATGGAAAATCACTCCAATCCCTCACATGCGAAAATATATGGAAAATCGATATGCACATATTATGGCAGCGTAATAACTCTAAGCCATAACGGGGCAATTTTGAGTTAGCAAGGCAAGCTAACTCATTCTTGGACAAAACTGGCTTAGAGCTTGAGCTTTAAACAGGACAGTTCAGATTACAGAAAGTATGGTGAAGCTGAGATTAATGCCCGCTTAAGCGGACAAATATTGTTGGCTATAATTGTGTAGCAAAGCGAAACAGCCAACTGTTTTTGTTCCGTTTAAATGCCTAATTATGTAGCATTTCGATCAAATGTATTACAAAGCTCATTTGCTACTGCCACATCAAGGGTTGGGTAGTGCTTTAATAATAAATTAGGAGTGAATTCTGAAATAACAGGTTCATCAACTCGCAACTTCTTAATTGCAAATTCATCAAGCTTGAGTAACTCACACACAAGATCATGAGCCAATTGATAGCTTTTTACTGAAACATTCTGAATATGGTTAAATTCCTGATGCACATAATCAATAGCAAATTTTGTTGCCAGTCCTTCCTCCAACACATTAGCTCCTCGTTTGCCAAGAGGTGACAGCAAATGCACAGATTCATGAGCTAATTCGTAACAGCCACAAATCATGTCATCCTTTGAATGATTGCTTAACTGTATTGCTATATATTCACTTGAAAAAGGATACCAGACTTGAGGTCCATTTTCTTCAAACTCTATTCCTAAGACAGTAAAACTCTTATCTCTTTCGCCATAGATTAATTTAGACTTTTCTAACATATCGGCCAAGCGAGATGTTAGTGTCCAACTGTAACCAACAGATGTTTCATATGCTTCTAATACTCTCACGCTTAAACACTCCTGATGCTACCAACTGCATTTAAAGCGGCTAAGTAGGGGTTGGCTAAAATGTGTTGCGCAGCGAAACCGAGTCAACTTTACGTGTCCGCATTAAAAATATTTATTCTTTTTCACTGTTTGTATTTGGCATCATAGCAGCTGCACCAGTATTGTTACTTTGCGCTGCGGCCTGTGAATGAGTACTTGATTGCAAACTTGCTGCGCCCTGAAAGCTATCACTTAAGCTAGTAGCTTGTTGATAGCTTTTTGTTAAATCAACAGCTTGGGTAAAACTCTCATTTGTTGGTATAGCACTTGTTTCAAGTGTATTATTGATATTTATGTCTTTAGTCATTTCTTTTTCGCCTTGTACAAAAAGTGTAGATGAAGTCGATACACCTAAGCATACCGACATTATAATTGCTAGATAGAATGTTCTTATAGCCCATGAATCCAATTGCTTTAAAACATGTTGCTTTACTTTTACATCTTTTTCTTGCGCCAAGTCCACTATAAAATCTGCATTTTTTCCAAATAGTGAAATAATACAAAAAATTGAAATTAAAAAACCTAATATAGCGACAGAAAAAAATATCATATCGTAATATTCTAGGCTGTCAGATAGCTTTAACAAAGTTATTAAAAAGCCTATCCCTGCCACCGAAAGAGTTAAAATACTTTTATCTTTCTCCATTGTGGTGTTATAGAAAGATGAATAAGACTGACTTTTAAACTCAACAGCGTATAGCCTTTGCAAATCCTGATCAGAAATACTATTTTCTATTTTCTTTGACTCACAACTTTCGGATTTTTCTTCTTTGGCTTCTTTATTGATAACCTTACAGAAAATATTCACATAACTCCTTTGGATGCCGATACTGAACTGAATAAATATAACGTTTGTATAGTAGGGAAAATCATTCACCATCTCGACGAGCTGTTAACACATTGAAAATAACATTATATCTGGAATCATTTTATTATCGATGTCTAACAAATCGAAACGTCTTGAAAATTATTTTGTTAGTCTTATAAGTGATAAGTAAGACTAGCTATGCAGCTGATTGTATTGGTATTAATTTTCACTGGCAAGATAAACGTGATTGTCTTTTATGAATCTGAGACTGCTTTAACCAAAATACCAATAACACTGTATAAAATCATCAATCGCACCGCTTCTATTAAGCACAAATATACTCAGTAAAATTAAAGTTGCGAAGGTTTAAACATAAACAAATGTATGGGGAATTGTCATGAACAAAATATGAATGAGTAGAAGATCTAACAAGGAAAGGGCAAAGATGAGTTAGCTAAGATCTCGCTGACTCAGAGATGGGCATAATGAGTTATAGTGGCCGACTATACAGATTCACTAGACAAGCAGGACTAAGATCTGGCTTATAAAATTAAACTAGTAACGATTCTTTATTTCTATTTTTTTTAGTTAATACAGATATTTACCTTACTTTTAAAACGTGCCATAGTACCGTTGATTACTTTTCCTTTCGCCATACTATTTTAAGATATATAGCAATGACTCAAATCGAACCCACTTCTGATTCAAAAATAGATATTAAATACTGCTCCCTGACACCTATGATAAAAGATGGTAAAAGTATGGAACCATACTTTTCTTCGTTTGACTTTGCATTCTCTGATAATGATGTAAGAAATATCGCTGTAACTGGACCTTACGGTGCAGGAAAAAGTACTGTCATACAATCTTATCACTCTAAGCGTAACAAAGAAGATTATATTAACGTCTCCTTGGCAGGGTTTGATATAGCAAAAACCGAGAAAGAGAAGCCAGATAACATGAGAGAGGTAGAACTAAGCATTCTGCAACAAATACTTTATAAAGTTGATCGTAAAACTCTACCAGACTCTCGAATAGAACGCATCCAAAATAGAAATGATAAATACGTAAAAGACACATTTTATTCTTTGCTCTTGACCATACTGCCAGTGCTAATGTTACTAGCTCTGATATTCAACGCGAAGGTAATTGAGTATTTTCAATTTCCAACTGTTTGGGGGACAACGCTGAAAGAACACTCTATATCTTTCATTTTGACAACGCTAGTATTATTTGTTTGCTCACTTTATCGCATCACTCGTTCTGCATCACGAATCGGTTTTTTTGATCGGAAATTAAAGCTTAGTAAAATAACATTTCTTTCAGCTACAGCTGAAACGCAAGGACAAGAATCATCATCATTGCTTAATAATTGCTTGGATGAAATCGTGTATTTTTTTGCTCGCTCAAAATACCAAACAGTTGTATTTGAAGACCTTGACAGATTAAATTCGTCTGAGATTTTTATAAAGTTGAGAGAATTAAACAAAATAATTAATAACAGCCGTCTAAATGAAAAACCTATTCGCTTTATTTATGCTGTTAAAGATGACATTTTTCATGGTGCGGATGTAAAAACCAAATTTTTCGATTACATTATTCCGATAGTCCCCGTGATGGATATGCGCAATGCTTACAGTATTCTTAAGTCAAAAATCGCTAATTTCCCAGATGCACACCAGCAGTGTTTACGTGGGGCGTCTCTTTATATACCGGATATGCGAACGCTCCAAAATATTGTTAACGAATATAATTTATTCATGCCCATCGTAGGCGGATATTCTAACAAAGACAAACTTTTCGCCTTGATTTTTTATAAAAATCTATTCGCACTCGATTATAACTTGGTCGACAAAAAGCTAGGTATTCTGTATTCCTATATGCATGATTTTCGAGTGCGTAAGTTACATATAGTGTACTTCGGACAACTAGAAACCCAACTAAGCGATCTTGAAAATAAGCTAGAGAGAATTCGAGACGAATTACATTCCACTCCAGCAGATCTGCGAAATGAATTACTGTGCCGTTTTATTCCTAAATCAATACGCCCTCACTATAATTTTTACACACTAGGACATAGCAGGGAGGCAATAACAGCAGATAGCTTGGTGAGCAATGAAGAATCCTTCATCGAATTTTGTTCAAACTCAAATAAAATGTATTTCGGACATAATAGCCAAAATAATCTAGTTAAGTTGAATGTTAATGACATAAATCAGATCATGGACGAATATAATAAACGAGTTGAGCTGGTTAGAGAAAGTAAAGAAAAGGTATTAAGTCAAACTCAACAAGAAATAGCACATGTTCGAGAGGAGATCAGTAAGCGTAATGCGATTTCGCTAGCCGAATTAACGAAATTAAATGGCAGAGAAAAGTTTGACGTATTAGCCACGGATTACATCAAAGATATAAAAGATACGAATATCTTGTCTACAGAACAAGAAAATACGGTGCTGGCCAGTCTTAAATACGGTGGTCTTGATGCCCTGTACTACTTAATTACAAATGACTACTTGATGCAGGACTTCATGATGTATCGGTCCATTTTTTATAAGGGCTCACTCACCGAAGAAGATTACGAGTACATCAAATCCGTTGGTATTCACGCAAGCCACACTCAAGTTAACAATAACTTTGTGCTTCAAAATATCGCTGGGGTGACTAGAGATCTCATTGAGAATAATTATATTCACCGAGATGGGGCTCTTCACCACCAAGTTATTTCTTACCTTATCCATAATAATGAAACCGTTCTAACTGATGTTATCAACCATTTATTCACCCGAAGCACGAGTGATATTTTATCATTTATCAGCATCTTATCGAACAAATTTGAAGATCCAGATAATTTTGATCGTTTTATTTCCGGTGCATCACAGCGTGGTGCAACACAAGACAGGCTCCTTGATGTTTTAACTAACTGTGAATCGGTTTCTATACAAACACGTATTATTACGTCTCTAATGACCCAAGCAGATTTACAGCAAACTCAAAATAAAGAGAAGTTTAAGCAATACATTGAGAATTGTGGCTGGAAGCTCATTAATGAACTGCAAACATCGCAAGTGAAGCCCTTTATGGATAATGCAAAGGTTCTTGATGTTTTATACGATCGTGTTGCTGAAGCCACAAACGATGCCGAGAAAGCGGCGGCTAATTATCTTGCTGACAACAATATGTATATAATTGAGAAAACAACTTTCAGTAATATCGTCTCCGCCAAAATTGCTCAAACAGAAATTTCATCTCAAGACGTCAAAAATCGTCCTTGGTCTTTACTTCAAGAGTACAAATTAGAAACAATACTTAACTACGTAGAAGTAAACATTAACAAATTTGTGAAGGATATTTTTATCTCATCAGATGATGACAGCGAGAGCGTCCTTACGATGCTCAATAATAGTGATGTTGATATATGCCTCAAGGCTGACATCGTTAGTCACATGACCTTTAACTTTAAAGATCATAATGCTGTTTCTGACAATGTTGAAGTTGAAATAGATTGTAACTTATTGACCTTGCATGATCTCCTATACCAACATGACAGAATTATTCCCAACTGGTCATCTTTGTCAAAATACGTAATCAGTAACTGCGATCATAATGTCTTGCGTGATTATTTAATCCTGCATGCAGAGGTGTTATCTACCTCGGATAGTTCTCTGGCGTCACCTGAAGTGACGGAAGAAGTTTACCTCAAGATCGTGTGCGATGATAAATTGCAAGATGTTACTTATCAGCTCATTACCAAGCTTTTAAATATCCCCTATGCATTATTTGATGATAATATTTCGGTTCTAAATTTAAAACGATTAATCGATAACGGTAAATTACCGCTTGAAAAAGATGCCTATCTTCATCTTCTTACTCACCTAACGACTACCTCCGATTGCACTGAATTCCTATTGTTCTGGTTTAAAAAATATCAAGAAGAATTAGAGACAGATCTACATTTCTATTTTAGAAAGGCAGATGACAACGAACTCTTTTCACAACTATTCCAAAAGGCCATTACCGAAAATAAATTCAGCGATGCATTTAGTGCTGACCTTTTAAATAAACTGATCAACCACACCGAATTATCTATTCTGGATGGTATTGATTTGCCCCAAGGTGTCTTGAATAGTGTTTTATCTTCATCGAATAGTGACAAGCTAAAACTAGCATTACTGACTCGATATGTTGGTTATGGGCACGGTAAAAAAGAAGAATTGCAAAAATTACTGAATCATCTAGATGAAAAAGAATTGAAAAAAATATTCATTAATAAAAAGACGGCAATTCTCCAGACCGATATGCCTTCTGAAGTTATTGATTTTCTATCAACTCTTAAAGATCGGGACTTAATCAACGAATACGATGATAAAGGAAATGGAAGAATTTCTGTGAAAGTCAGTTACACCTTCAAGCCACAAAAAATGTTAACAAAACTTTTATAAGTAAACCAGAAGTGGTCAGTAATCTGGCCACTATTTTCGATTCATTTCTGTAAATCATGTGATAGGAAAGTCGATTCCTAACATTAGTAAATCTATGGGAATTGATATAAATAGAATATTACTGAGTAAATGCGCTAAGCCACTTTGGGGCAAAAACGGCTCAGGCCTATCATTCTAATCGATAATCAAACTAAGATATAAATATCCGCAAGAACAGAATAACGACACTTGTCTCAATGATGCATATCAGTTTAAATCATAAGGGGGTGATTTGTTAATTCGACTGATGAATGGCATCATTCTTTCGCCCATGTATGTACTGCTCACCGTAGAGCAGCAGGTGCTCAAACCTGCGGTCTTAAAGTGCTTTTAACATCCAAACGTCACAACCATTGTGAATAGTGCCTGCTAATGACTTATCGAGATGTTTAAATCCGAGATTTTCATAGAGTGAAATGGCCGATTGCATGCTTTTTAATGTATCCAAATAGCATTTTGTATAGCCTTTATTTTGAGCATATTTGAGGCAATCTTCGGTCAGTTTTTTACCCAGTCCGAGCCCGCGACTTTCTGGTAAAAGAAATAATTTACGTAATTCACAGATGTCATTACTGCCATTAAACGCCGCGATACCACAGCCTCCAACGATATTTCCCTTTATAGTCGCAATAAAATAACGGCTCGCATTTTCATCGGCATAGTGCTGACTCATGGCGTTGACTTCAGCATCAGAAGGACCAAAACCATCACCAATGGCGCCGTACTCTTCACCCACTTTTTTAATGATGTTGCCAATTGCTGTGTCGTCTAATGGTTTGATTTCTTGAATTTTATAACACACTAGTTATTCTCCTGTTTTAACCACAGTAGAATATCTTCCCACAAATTATGTTTAAATTTGTCGTTGAAAAAACCGACATGGCCAATTTTTGATGCGTTGACTTCTTTTGGATCAATTAATTTCACATCTGAATTCGAGTTTGGAAAAAAACTGAGTAGCTCTCGTATATTGTTTTCTGGGGCAAGGTTGTCATCAGTAAAACCAATAGAGAGTACATCTTGCGTAATTTCTTGGTAGCCAGAAAGATTGAGGTTGAATTTTTCACTGAAAAGGTAATCTGACGCTGACATCCACTTTGCCCATTGGCGTATGAATGTTGATGGAATATTTTGGTTTCCGAGTCCCAGTGATTTGGTCGGGAAATCGGATCTTATATACGATATGAAGGGAAACACAACATTTACAGTAAGCAGTATTTTGATATTGTCAGGAAAAGCCCAACGACGCCAGTAAGGTGCTGATGACGCAATAAAAATGATTTTCTTAAGATTGACTGCAGACTTAGATAACCCTAATATTTGCCCGCCGATACTGTGACCGATAAAGTATACAGGTAAACCTCTACCTTCTGAAAATTCAATGACGGCTTCTATATCCTTTTCTCCCCAATCGGATAATTGCGAACATAAAGCAACGCCATTTTTTTCACTTTGGCTTTCACCCGTTGCGCGATAATCAAAAGTGATAACATTAAAACTATTTTCGGATAAGAACACCGCCAAACGGGCGTAATAGTCTTGTTTTACCCCAATAGCGCTAGCGATAATTATGGTGCCTTTTGGGGTGACTGAATCATATAAAGTCGTCACAATAGGGGTCTTGTCTGAACATATTACACTGTGTTTTGTAATCATAACTATTAACATCCTGTCCGGTTAGCCTATGCCTAACGTAACACCCTTTTTATTACGATGAACATACATAAATCTTTTATTTAAATGATATATATCTAAGGTGTGCGGAGTGTCAACCAGTCCACATTCATAACAAAATGAATATCAAATTTTGGAACATAAATAAAACTCTTTTTGACTCCTGATGGAGTGAACTGTGAAAAAAGAGCAGTGAAGTTAAAGTTATCTATTTATTGTCATTAATATTATAATTCGCAGCATATTCTTATGTGCTAAATAAAATACCTATGACCACATCTTCAGATATGCAGCGACAACTTCCGATAAATGCGATAAAAACTCAGGTCATCGACACATTACAACACAGTGACATCATCATCAGCGCGGATACCGGTAGTGGTAAATCAACGCACCTGCCACTTTGGGCACAGTCATTAGGGCGTGTATTGGTCATCGAACCAAGACGTATTGCTTGCCTTGCCCTTGCACAATACCTTGCATCACAATCAGCTAGCCCCGTGGGTAAAAAAATAGGGTATGCCATTCGGTTTGATAACCAATACACGCCACAAACTAACGTGGTATTCGTTACGCCGGGTGTAGCGCTGCGCTGGTTATTTGAAGATCAGTTGGCGCACTTTGATGTGGTGATGCTCGATGAGTTTCACGAGCGTCGCTGGGATACCGATTTATTGCTCGCGATACTCAATAAGCGAAAAAGCCATCGCCTTATATTAACATCGGCAACCTTAAACAGTGCAAGTTTAGCCAGTTATACTGGCGCACAAGAAATCACGGCTCAGGGGCGCTGTTTTCCAATTGAATCTCGCTATGTGGCCACGGATATGCGATTAATGCCGCACAGCGACAAATTAGATCTACGCGTTAAACAAGCGCTGCATTTAGCCTTGAGCTTAGCGCAATACAATCAGGGTGATATTCTGGTTTTTTTACCCGGCAAAAAAGAAATCCAACAAATAGCCCAAAGCTTAGCGCGAGATGAAGCCTGCAACAGCACGCTCATATTGCCTTTACACGCTGGTAGCGATCAAACGGTGCAACGACAAGCGTTAAACCGTCAACCGCAACGGCGCATCATTCTCGCGACTAACGTGGCAGAAACGAGTCTCACCATTCCCAATATTAGTTGTGTCATCGACTCAGGATTAGAAAGGCGTACTCACCTGCGCGGTGGTAGAACGGTATTAAGCCTTGAACCCATAGCCAGATCGAGTGCGATACAACGCCAGGGGCGTGCTGGTCGTGTCATGGATGGCCTGTGTATTCAACTCTTTGGTGAGTTTGCCCCACTCAAAGCAGAAACACCGGCCCAGATACTACGTGAAGATTTAACCGAAATGGTGCTATCGAGTGCCTGCGCGCAGGAAGATATTACCCAATTGGATTTTATCAATCCCTTGCCTAATTCCTCATTACAACTGGCATTGACCAATCTGCAGCGCATTAATGCGATAGACCCAAAAAACCTAGCTACAGCACATGGCAAGCGTATCTATCCGCTGCCTTTGGATAGTCACCTTGCGCACCTGATCTTATCGATGCCAACACCAGCATTACAGCTGGCGATGATCGACTTAGCTGCGGCATTATGTGTTAATCAATCACTCTATCAACTCAGTAACAACGCCCAACAAATTGAAGAATTAAATACCTTGTTACCGAGTTTATGCGATGCGGAGTTATTGATTGCCTGTGTTAGACCCAAGTCTTGTGAACAGCTAATCGAACGGGAGCTCGTCATACTCAACAACAGCGCCATTGCCGAAGCCAGACAAAACGCAGCGCAAATCAAACAGGCATTTGACTTGAAGACTGTTGTTGGTTTGAAAACAGCGAACTCAGGACTGGTTGCTTATAATCGGCTGGAGTTGTGCGCTGCAATCGCCAACGCACAGCATGATCTGTGTTTTGTAAAGCGAGAAAAGAAACGGGGTGTGTTAGCCAACGGTTATATCGAGGTCATCCCTGCCAAAAATTCTCGACTGGGCGATGCACCAGACAATAATAGTAACCAAGCGGCGCTGATTTTAAATACCCACGCCATTCCTGGGCGCGGTACTAAAGAAACCAAGACGCTAGCTACTTGCATCATGCCTATGCCACTTGCGACACTCACCAAACTGGGATTCGGCAACATTGAGTGCACGCAACCACGTATTAAAAACAACAAGATCCTCGTCGAGAACAAGCGTATCTACGCCGGACGAACCATAGAGTCACAGCTTGCAAGTCCACCTACAGATCAAATTATCCCGATTTTAACCACGTTGATTGGAGATAATCGTTTATTAAAAGGCCTGCATGACCGACTTGAAATGGATATAAAGGCCTATCAGCTCTATCTCATGTTGAATAGCTCACCACAGAACAAAAAAGTTATTGATGCGCTCCCTACGCCTGCCGATTTTATCCATGATTCACTGGTTGATTTAGGGGTTGAAACGCTGGCTGATTTGACGTTAATTGAAGCTCAAGACATCAGCTTTGAAGGTATACCAGAATGGGAAAGAGCCGATTTTGATCAACGTCATCCACAAGCCATTAAATTGGCGGATATAGAATTACAGGTCGAATACCTTGTTAACAGCAAACAAATAAAATTACACTACCTCAGAGGACAACGAAAAACAGAACCCAAACGCTGGGAGCTGCCGAAGTTCAATGGCTGGAAAATACGTTATCAACGAGCAAGTAAAGTTGTCGATGTGAGATAGCATTGCTGCTGAGGCCATTAGCACCTCAATATGAAGTATTAAAATACGGCTAAATTAGCTATCCCTTTAATATTTGACTCACTTCTTTATATCCCTGCTTTACTTAGATAATTAGGTCAATAAGCAGGGATGTTTAATGATAGATCTGAATACGGTTAATCCGCGTTTACAAATAATACTAAGTTTCATGCTGACTCTTGTGGTTGGTTTTTTGACTGCCTTTTGACAAATTGAGACTGCGTTCACCGAAATACCAATAACACTGTATAAAATAACCCTATCGAACAGTTTTCTTGATGCATACATATGATCAACTCAGTTGGTAAGTTTTACATGATAAAAGTATGGTAAACCGGTATGAATATATTGTGGGTGAGCAGTACTCTAAGCCACTTTGGGGCAGAATCGAGTTGAAGTGATTGTAAAGCAGATAGTGATTGGTGCCGTTTTGGACTGATGATACTGAAGCACGTCTAGCACAAAGCGTCTTACAACATTACAAATCAGTGGCCAATATTATTTAGCCACTACACTACGTAGCCCAATGGATATGGACTGTCCATGTTCTAATTAGCGCGTCGTTTCTTTATGAAAACGCTGGCAAGCTAAACCATCTTTATGGAACAAGTGGCAGCGGTGCGCTGGAATACCAATATCTAGCTTTTCACCTGCATCTATCGACAGGGTATCAGCGACGCGATAAATCACATCTTCGTCACAGCCTTCAATGTGCAAATAGACTTGTGTTTCATTCCCCAGTTTTTCTACCACAATGGTTTCACCCGCAATGACGATATCGGCGTGTTCAGTTGGTACTAAATGTTCTGGGCGAATACCTAACGTCATTTCATCACCGGCATTCACCGTTTTTCCGTCAACAGGGATCCAAACACTCTGGCAATTGGGTAACAGCACTTCAACACGTTCGGCTTCTACCGCTTGGATATGCACGTTAATGAAGTTCATTTTTGGTGACCCAATAAAACCGGCCACAAAAATATTTTTAGGGTAGTGATAAATATCTAACGGTGCGCCGAATTGGGCTACATCACCACCGTCGAGTACCACGATCTTATCCGCCATCGTCATCGCTTCAACTTGATCATGGGTCACGTAGATCATCGTACAGCCCAATTGTTTGTGTAGTTTGGCTAATTCAATGCGCATTTTTACCCGCAGTGCTGCATCTAAATTTGACAGCGGTTCATCTAATAAAAATACTTTTGGTTGTGATACCAGGGTTCGGCCAATCGCGACGCGTTGACGTTGGCCACCGGATAAAGACTTCGGTTTACGATCTAATAATGGTGTTAGTTGCAGAATGTCAGCGGCATGTTTAACGCGATCTTTGATTAGCTGCTTATCTGCTTTTGCTAATTTTAAGCCAAATGACATGTTATCGGTTAAATCTAAGTGAGGGTAAAGGGCATAAGATTGGAATACCATACCGACCCCTCGTTTTGATGGCTCGACATCGTTCATGCGTTTACCGCCAATAAATAAATCTCCCGAGGTGATATCTTCAAGCCCGGCAATACAACGTAGCAAGGTCGACTTACCGCAACCTGATGGACCAACGAAAACTACAAATTCACCATCATTTATTTCGAGATTTATGTTGTTAGAAATAAGTACATCATCATAGGCTTTACATACATTGTTTAACGTGACACTTGCCATCTCGCGAGTCCTTTTTATGACTAATTAGAATATCTTACACAGCATTCTTCGATGTTGATAGTGTGTTTTATATGCCCTTGCTCTGCATCATCCTTGGCAAAAAATATTAGGGTGGAGAAGATGGGAGGAGTGCATAGATCACATTTTATTTATTGTTGCTTTATTATCGCTCTAAATAGGTATTTAATCACTGATTAGTGTGCGAGCCATCGCATTTTTATCGCCTTTATTAATCAACTAAGTAAAATATATTGTTCAAGTTCACGCTTTTGGCTTTGCGGGCGCTAGGCGTAGGATAAAGGATGATGTAGGCAATGGTTTTTTGTATGACCATAGCCTCCAACGCAGACAACTTGTCTGGTAAGTTTGAACGCTAATTTAATAAGGATATAAGTGATGAGAAAAACCTTAACGGCGGTAGCACTACTAACTGCAATGAACTCTTTTTCTGCCTTTGCTGCTATTGAAGAAGGCCAGTTAACGATTTGGATTAACGGTGATAAAGGTTATAACGGTCTTGCTGAAGTCGGTAAGCTGTTTGAAGCTGATACCGGCATTAAGGTAACTGTTGCACATCCAGATAGCTTACAAGACAAGTTCCCACAAGTCGCTGCTACAGGTGATGGTCCAGATATCATATTTTGGGCGCATGACCGTTTTGGTGGTTATGCTCAAGCTGGTTTATTAGCCGAGATTAAACCATCTAAAGAGTTAAAAAACAGCATGATTGATTTTACGTGGGATGCGGTTAAATACAAAGGCAAATACATCGGCTATCCAGTTGCGGTTGAATCACTCTCACTTATCTATAATAAAGACTTAATTAAAACGCCACCAAAGAACTGGGAAGATATTGCAGCATTAGACAAGCAGCTTAAAACCCAAGGTAAGTCTGCGATTATGTGGAACTTAAAAGAACCGTACTTCACGTGGCCGTTAATGGCGGCTGACGGTGGTTATGCCTTTAAAGCCAATGCTAACGGGTATGATGTGAAAGATGCGGGTGTAAATAATGCGGGCGTTAAAAGCAGTATGCAGTTAATGAAAAAGCTATTGGCCGATAACGTCATTTCACCGGATATGGATTACTCGGTATCAGAATCTGAGTTTATCAAAGGTAATGTGGCGATGACGATCAATGGTCCGTGGGCATGGGGCAATATAGACAAGTCTGAGATTAATTATGGCGTCGTTGAGTTACCGAAATTTAATGGCCAGCATTCGAAACCGTTTGTCGGGATATTAACCGCGGGTATCAGTACTGCGTCACCCAATAAAGATTTAGCTGTTGAATTTATCGAAAACTATTTATTGACCAATGCAGGTTTGGCTAAAGTAAATAACGACAAACCATTGGGCGCTGTTGCGCTGACATCATTCCAACAACAACTGGCGAGTGATAGCCGTATTGCAGCGACGATGGATAATGCGATGAATGGTGAGATCATGCCGAACATCCCACAAATGAATGCATTCTGGGGCGCGACTAAAAATGCCATCATTAATATTGTTGATGGTCGTCAATCGATTGATGCGGCATTAAGTGATGCAGAAAAACAGATGACGAAATAACGTTTATCCGTTTTAGTACTTTCTGTTTTATTAATAGTTAGTAATAAGATATGAGGGGAGGTTATCTCTCCTCTTGTTGTTTATGAGGTAGGTTCTTCCATGCAGACTGTTAAAGTAGCTGAAATTCTGGGTGATACACCAGACTCTCAACAGATTCCCGACCAAGTCAATTCTAGATTTATTTCTCCGTCTTTTATTAAATGGTGCACCCTCACACTGATTGGGTTAATGAATGGTTATGCGTCGGTATTGATGTACTCACGGGGTGAGACGTCATTTGCGGTATTAACGTTGATTTTAACCTCGTTAGCTTTGTATATTTTTGGTAGTAAAAAGACCTACGCGCACCGTTATATTTATCCGGGTGTCGCGGGTATGATCTTATTCATTATTTTCCCGCTGGTGTATACGGTGGGTATCGCGTTTACCAATTACAGTGCCAAAAACCAGTTGTCGTTTGAACGCGCCCAATCGGTGTTGCTAGATAGTACCTATCAAAGTGGTGACAGTTATAAATTCGATTTGTATCGCAGTGAAAATGGTTACCGCCTTGCGATTAAAGACGGTACGCAATTATTCGTCACCGATGAAATTAATTTAACTCAGCCAGAACACCGACGTTTAGTGCTAACCGCGGCGGATGACGTTATTGGCAGCAAAGCGAAAATAAAAGAAATTATTAAAAACCGTGCGACGTTAAATACCGTGGACTTGGTATTACCTGATGGTCATGAAATTCGCATGAGCGGGTTACGTAAATTTGCCGCCGTACAGCCGCTTTACACTGTTGAAAAAGACGGTACTACGTTAATTAATAACCAAGATAAAACGGTACTTATTCCCAACATGGAAACCGGTTTTTACCAAACCATTGATGCCGAAGGTAACTATATTGGCGATCCGATATCGCCTGGTTTTACGGTGGTGATTGGTACCGCAAACTTTGAGCGTATTTGGCAAGATGATGGTATTAAAGAACCCTTCATTAGTATTTTCTTTTGGACGATAATTTTCTCTGGCTTATCTGTGGTTGCGACTGTGATCATCGGGTTGGTACTGGCGAGTATCGTGCAGTGGGAAGCGTTACGCGGCCGCGCTATTTACCGCATGCTGTTAATTTTACCTTACGCCGTGCCGTCATTTATTTCTATCTTGATCTTCAAAGGCTTATTCAACCAAAGCTTCGGTGAAATTAATATGGTGTTAGAAGCCATGTTCGGTCTGTCGCCAAGTTGGTTCTCGGATCCTATTTCAGCGAAAGCCATGGTATTAATGGTTAATATTTGGCTCGGTTTTCCGTACATGATGATCTTAAGCATGGGCATGTTGAAATCAATACCGGATGATTTATACGAAGCATCGGCACTGGATGGCGCTGGGCCGTTACAAAACTTTAAGAACATTACGTTCCCGATGATGATGAAACCATTAATGCCGTTAATGATTGCCAGCTTCTCGTTTAACTTTAACAACTTTGTATTGATCCAGCTGTTAACGCAGGGCGGACCAAACATGATTGGCACCAGTGAACCGGCGGGTTATACCGACTTGTTAGTCAACTATACCTATCGTATTGCTTTTGAAGGTGCCGGTGGCCAAGACTTTGGTTTAGCCAGTGCAATTACTACGCTTATCTTCTTGTTAGTGGGTGGTTTAGCGCTCTTTAACTTACGTTTCACCAAGTTGTCAGAAAAATAAGCGACAACCGTAACTGACAGCAATAACCTACAACAATTAGCTAAAGTAAATCGAGGAGTAACAGTATGGCTATGGTACAAGGAAAATCATTAAAATATCGGGTGTGGGCTGCTCACTTGGCACTGTGTGCGCTGCTGGTGGTGATTATTTTCCCATTGGTTATGGTCGTGGCCATTTCGTTACGTGAAGGTAACTTTGCGACGGGTGGCATTATTCCGACATCACCGACATTAGATCACTGGCGTTTAGCGTTAGGTTTCTCGGTAACGAATGCGGATGGCAGTATTACCCCGCCGCCATTCCCGGTGTTGTTGTGGTTGTGGAACTCGGTGAAAGTAGCGGCAATATCGTCGGTAATGATAGTAGCGTTGTCGACCACGTCTGCGTATGCATTTGCACGTTTACGTTTTGGTGGTAAAGACACCATTTTAAAAGCGATGATGATCTTCCAGATGTTCCCTGCAGTATTAGCGCTGGTGGCTTTGTATGCCTTGTTTGATAAGTTAGGCCAGTATGTGCCGTTCTTAGGGCTGAATACCCACGGCGGTTTGATCTTTGCTTATCTGGGCGGTATTGCTCTGCATGTATGGACGATTAAAGGTTACTTTGAATCGATAGATGGTTCATTAGAAGAAGCGGCTGCATTGGATGGCGCGACGCCTTGGCAAGCATTTCGTTTGGTATTGTTACCCTTGTCAGTGCCTATTTTAGCTGTGGTCTTTATCTTGGCATTTATTGCAGCGGTAACAGAAGTACCAGTAGCCTCGCTATTATTGTCTGACGTGAATAACTATACCTTAGCAGTAGGCATGCAACAGTATTTGTATCCACAAAATTATCTGTGGGGTGACTTTGCCGCAGCAGCTGTGTTGTCGGCATTACCAATCACGGCGGTATTCTTACTTGCACAACGCTGGTTAGTCGGCGGTTTAACGTCAGGTGGTGTGAAAGGGTAGGGTTAGCCAACCTTGTTATGATACTGATATAATGACAGTGATAACTAAAGCCAGTGGATGATGAACTCTGTATTCGATATAGAAGTACTGTCCGCTGGTTTTTTTGCGCTATATTTTTCAGTTCCCCTTCAACCTCACTGATTTAATCATTCAACATAAATAATGTTGCTATAATAAACTAATTTTGTCTTAGATTATTAACAATGAAAAAAAACAAAACGGCTCATCAGAAGAGTTTAACAAAGCGCATATTAGGTTATGCAGTGATTACTTTCTCCAGCTTGTTTATGGCGAGTATCATGCTGACCCTACCTTTGCGTTGGTTGGATCCTTTTACTACCACCTTTATTATTCAAGAGAGCTTTGCCGATAAAAAAATAATCCTTTTAGATTGGGAGCCCTACGAAAACATGGCTAAAACGCTGCCAATGGCGATCATTGCATCGGAAGATCAGAAATTTCCAGACCATTTTGGTTTTGATTTTGACTCTCTTTATAAAGCATTAACAGAAAACCGTAAACAAACGCGAGGAGCGAGCACTATTAGCCAACAATTGGTTAAAAACCTTTATTTGTGGCCCGGACGAAGCTTACTCAGAAAAGGGTTAGAAGCATACTTCACGATCTTGATAGAGGTGTTTCTGCCGAAACGCAGAATTTTAGAGATTTATCTTAACGTGGTTGAATTTGCACCTGGAGTATATGGGGTAGGAGCGGCGAGTCGAGAATTATTCTCCCGGTCACCCGCCCACATAGGTGCTTATCAAGCCGCTTTGTTAGCTGCTGTATTACCCAACCCAAAGCGAATGTCTGCTACCGCCCCTTCTTCTTATGTGTTAAACCGCGCGGCACAAATACAAAACGCGGTGCGATCATTAGGCGGAGTAGCTTACCTAAAAAATTTATAACAAAAGCCAATATCCTGAATTGTGAACAGGCTGTATCGTTCTTTATTTATTCTGAGTAAAGACTCGAATGCGGTGTCCATCAGGATCAATCGCAACAAATGTAATGCCAAAAATCAGCTCTACCGGAGTTTGAACGAATTTAACCCCTTTGTTTTCCCATTGTTCGTAAAGATGATGTAATACTTTTGAATTATCTACCATTAAGGATAGTTCTGTACCGCCACCAGTAATATGAGCTTTCGGGGAAACTTGAGCGAGTTTTTTTAACTCAATGCTAACCCCATCGCCTAATGGGAAAGAGATAAATGTTGGTGATAAAACCTCACCGTCACATCCAAAAATATTGGAGTAAAAGTTTTTGCTGATTTCAATATTTTCGACATAAAGAACAAACGAATCAATTTTAAACATATAAGTTCCTAAAAAAGTACAACTGATTGAATTAGCAATGTAACGGATGTGAGTGACAGTTTTTGTCAGTAGCGAATTTTTTTCTCACTAATCCCTTCTATTTGTTGCCATTTTTTCAGTAAATTACGACGATCAGGCTGGTACTTTTGGTCAAGGGACTGCCACTGCTCTATTCTATCGAGCCTAAAATTACGAAATGTATCTCTTGTCTCACACCAAGCCACTAGAACATAATGGTACTGGAATAACCCTATCAGAATAGGCCATATTATCCGCGAGCTAGGATTCCCTTGAGAATCTTGATAGTCAATCTCAGCTTTATACTGATGTTTGATGGCATCTCTAATATAAGATAGTTCTGTCGTTAATTCTGGTACTTCAATGATAGAAGCCACTCGCATGATATCCTCGCTTCGCTTCACACTGTGATTTTCTGGTAATACTGATGAAATTTTAGCGATAGCGTTTTTTGCGGCATTACTAAACTCACCATTAGCCTGTTTGCTAATCCAATCTGCACCTAACAGGAGAGCCTCTAACTCTTCTGTTGAAAACATTAGTGGAGGTAGCGTAAACGTCGGTTTCAATATGTAACCAAGTCCTGCTTCGCCTTCAATCTCTGCACCTTGTGCTTGTAGTGTTGCTATATCACGATAGAGAGTACGAACACTTACACTCAATTCTTGAGCTAAGTGTGCTGCTGAGACCGGGTATTTATGACTGCGTAATAATTGGAGTAAGTCAAAGAGTCGTTGGCTTCTAGACATGAAATGAATCCATCCATTAAAATAAATAGGGAGGTTACTGTATGGGTAGCGGTCTACAGCTTAAGATACATTTTAAGTAATGCAACCCTATTCTTTGAAGCTCTAAGCCACTTATGTCCATCAATGGCTTAGGATGATCGCCCTAAGCCGAAACTGCCCTCGAGTCCTTACTCTGTCATAACCTGCGCATATCGATTTGCTATATAACAACTGCAACGCGCTTTTGTCCTTGTAGCGACTTGCATCCCATATTACAAAAGCATTAGAAACAAGCATTAGAGAGGAAATTTTGTCTAAGTGGTGAAATGACCCGATCATCGTGACCTAACAGGGACCTACAGCAGGGACATAACACTCTTTTGACCTACATTTGACTGTTAAACCCCTAGATCTAAAAAGCCCTCGATTAGAAGGCTAAATTTAATTAATCAATAACAGTTGCTAGCATTAATGAGCTGATAACTCTCACCGTAGCCGGAAAATTTCCATGATAAATTTTTACATATTTTATTCTTTGGATATTCTATTTTTCCGTAAGCAATACTTTCACCGTCTTCTGTAACTATATCATTTACAGTCATAGTCATACCGTTACCAGGCATACTAAAAATGATTGATTGATCAACTATGTTTTCAGCATTTGCAACTAGCATCATTGAATATAGAGCATTACGTTCAAGTAAGTCCGAGTCATTGCTTTTTGAATAATAATAAACAGAAATTATTACCAGGATGAAAATTATAATCTTACTTTTATTCATCATGATCCAAAAACATAAGCAACGAAAAACGGACTTTGATAAGACTGATTCGCCAAATAAGTTAAGGTGGGATCTAAGATATTTTGCTGGTTCGTTAATTCGTTAGCCAGTTCAAGAGCCTCAATTTGGTCAGCAAAATTACGGAATGTAACCTTGCTCAATTGTTCTTTTCGATGTTCTATATTTTCATTAGATAATTCTAATTTTGATTTGTTTCTAATTTCTTCAAATAAAATAGTCATAACTACCTCTTAGTTAGCCCGCCGTTTACAGCCCTGGTTTAGTGCTGCGCATTATCATCTTTATATTAAACAGCCCGTGTATGGACGATTTTATTTAAAAGTAAAAAGGTTCTGTCGTACCCTCGGCCCCTTTAATAGGTTATATATCTACGATTTTTACATTGAGCCCTCACATTTAGTACTCAATGTGAGGTATTGCCGGCATTTATTTGATTTTAATTTTAACCAGCATCAACTTTTCAAAAGCTATCTTTTAGTGTGACAGTAAATTTGTACCTTATATGATTTAATTAATATTCTAACTAAAATATTAAATAAGGAAATATAAATGAAATTTATTACCATTCTATTCGTTTCACTCTTAACATTACTGCCAAGTATAAGTTTTGCAGATGTTTCGGATCAGTTCACTGAGCTGAATGATAACAATGATTATGAAGTTTTTCGTTCCGCACAAAAAAACACTGATAAAGTAACACTGCTTATTTTTACAAATAAAGTATCACCTACAGACAAAAATACTGACTGTAACCTCTGTGATTGGCTAGAGACAGAAACTATTCAAGAGTTAGTTGATGCAAGGTCTGGGCTGTTAAGTATTTATATCGTTTATAACAATGAAGAATCTGAGTATCTAAGAACTAAAAAGTATCCAATAGGTGATGTTTTCCCTGCTGTATCATTTTTGATTAAAGGTAAGCATTGGAGAACTTTCAAGTTTGGTGAACTTACACCTGATTGGTTGTTAGAGGTGATTGATTTCGTTTATGATGAACAACAAAAGGATGATTAATTTCATGTTCTTAGTACGAAACTGAGGGCTGTAAATTCAGTGTTCGCACCAATAGAAGTATCGCTTCTGGGGTTAATGTTAAATATGAAATAACGTGGTGCACTAGGTATAGGGTGGGTTAACACTTGGGTCTATTCCCCGTTTTCGCGTTATCATCTTTATGTTCGATAGGCTGTTCATGGACGATTTTATCCCAAGATCTAAAAAGCCTTCGACTAGGGGGCAATTTCAATGAACCACTACAGTTAACTTAAGAATAAGCCTCATCAATCAGATGAATCGGGAGTCAATCCGCTAACGTCTCTAGGTTGCTAGGCTTCCAATCATTAATCACGTTTAGAGCTTGAGAAACATCCATAAAAAATCCAAGTGCGGTAAATACACTTGGATTTGACATCTCAAAAGGATCTGTCAACCGATCATATTGCCTTCAATTATCGGCATGACCAATAAGGCGTCTTCAATGTAGAATTAAAGGGTACGGACAAGTTTTTTATTTACAAACTCATCCATTCCCGCTCGACCTAGCTCTCGCCCAAACCCAGAATTCTTCACGCCACCAAACGGTAAGCAAGGCTCTGAAATAGTGTGGCTATTGATAAATGACACGCCGCTTTCGAGTTGTGAAGCGATAGCGCGGGCTTTGTCTTCATCACGAGAGATGATTGCAGAGCTCAGCCCGTAAGAGCTGTTGTTTGCTAGCGCGATAGCTTCTTCTTCAGAGGCAACTTTGTAGACAACAGCAATCGGCCCAAACAGCTCACGATCAAAGATGCTCATCTCTTCAGTAACGTCAGTCAGTATTGTCGGTTTCAGCCATGCGCCCACTAATGGCTCACGCTCTCCACCAAGCACTAACGTTGCACCTTCTGTTATCGCATTTTGAACCTGTTCGAGTAATGATTGGCACTCTTTTTCACTAACAAGCGGTGCGTACTCTGTGGTCATATCCATTGGATCGCCGGCTGTCATCGACGCCATTTTCTGAGTAAATAATGACATAAATTCATCGTAAACTTCTTCAGCAATGATAAATCGCTTAGCCCCGGTACATACCTCGCCAGAATTGAACATTTTAGCAATTAAAGCGATGTCTGCCGCTTTCTCAACATCGGCATCAGCCAGAACAATAAATGGGTCGTTACCACCTAATTCCATCACGACTTTCTTAAGGTATTTACCTGCTAGTGCCGCTACCGCAGAGCCTGCGCGTTCACTGCCTGTCAGTGATACACCTTGAACACGTTTATCGCTAATAACCAGCTCAGACTGAGATGCTGACATTAATAGGTTGGTGATCACACCTTTTGGAAAACCTGCTTCTTCAAAGAGTTCAGCAAGTGCAATGGCACACTGTGGGACATTAGATGCGTGTTTAAATAGCACTGTATTACCGGCCATCAGGTTTGGAACCGCAAAGCGAATTACTTGATAGAATGGGAAGTTCCACGGCATGATCCCGAAAATAACCCCCATAGGTAAGCTCTCAATATGTGCTTGGCCAGCTTGTACATGCTCGATTGCTTGAGGTTTTAAGAACTCAGCAGCATGTTGGGCATAGTAGCGGCACATATCTACACAGTTAGGGATTTCCCACTCAATGCCTTCACGAAACAGTTTACCCATTTCTTTGGTCATTAGTGCTGCATAGTGACTTGCATTTTTTTCCAGTAAATCAGCAACGTTTAGTAACAATTGAGCCCGTTGCTCGACAGCGGTATTTCGCCAATCTAGAAACGCAGAATGAGAGCCATTGATCGCAAGTTTAATCTCTACGTCAGAGATAGTATCAAAAGATTTTTCAAGTTCGTTGGTGTAAGGATTTAGCGTTTGAATTGCCATGTTATATTCTCCAAATGTGTTTGATATTCACGATGTATTTCAATGCGATTATAATAAAACAAGCTCTTTTGTTGATATATAGCGTTATAGTTGATTTACTGTTGCAGTATGACGACAAATGAAACTAGAGGATCATCAATGATAAACAACGTCAATCTAGCGGATATTCGCTCCTTTGTTCTTATTGCTAAATTAGGTAATTTCACTAAAGCCGCTGAAGCCCTGTCAGTTTCTCGATCTCATGTGTCCCGGCAAACCAGTTCACTTGAGAAACAAATGGGAGTGACACTGCTTACACGCACCACCCGTAGTTTGAAGTTAACCCAAGCTGGTGAGCGTTTTTATCAAGAGTGCGAACAAGCCATTAATCGGATAGATCAAGCG
Organism: Moritella sp.; assembly: GCF_013215705.1. Lineage (GTDB taxonomy): Bacteria > Pseudomonadota > Gammaproteobacteria > Enterobacterales > Moritellaceae > Moritella. The sequence continues at coordinate 259,494 of NZ_JABSQR010000005.1, forward strand.
TTGATAACAGCGGTAGATGATACCGAAGAGGTGCGTGGATTAATCAGGATTAACTGTGTGGGCGGCTACATTGGTGAAAGCATCATATCTCAGTACGTTGCTGACTTTATGCTCGAGTACCCACAAATCCAAATTCACCTAGACTTTAGTAGCAACAGGATAGATTTGATCCAAGACGATTTTGATATTGCTTTTCGCATGGGGCCGTTGGAAGACTCTGGTTTTATTGCCAAGAAATTAATGGATATAAAGATCATCACTCTGGCAAGCCCAAACTATATTAAGCAATACGGCAGCCCTGAGCATCCTAAAGAGCTGAGTGAGCATCGATGTCTTACTGGTTCTGTTAAACGTTGGAGCTTCCAATCTGTTGAAGATCAAAATGAAAAGCTCGATGTTACCGTCGAAGGGCATTTAGTGACAAAGAACGGCCATGCACTTATTATCAATGCGCTAATAGGGAACGGTATCATCCGAGTACCTCGCATGTATTGTAGTGATGCGATACGTGATGAAAAACTAGTCGAGATACTACCTCAATGGCATATACCCTCCGTTTTATTCTCAGCCGTATATCATAGAGATAAGTATCAACCTAAGCGTCTTAGAACATTTATCGACTTTATCAAGCAGCGCTTTGAAGCCGACTTATATTGATCAACTTCATAAGGTTTGTCCTAAGTAGCACACATTGAATACTCACACTTAAATTTATTGTTGAGCTATAGTCAACACAGATTTGCATTACTACCCATATATCAACAATGAACTTCTCCATATAATTAGTCTTGTTTTCAAAACGGTCTAAATTTAATGGAGAATAAAATGAAAAAGTTAAAATCAATTAGCCTATCTTTAGTGGCAGCAGCGATGCTTAGCGCAACCCCTGTAATGGCAGATACTTTCCTAGGTGCTGAATATCAACAAGGTCAAAACAAAGTATCTTTTTTAAGTGAAAATGTACGTGTAGCAGGTAACGTATTCTTACCTCCTCATTACGATGCAAATAAGAGCTATCCTGCGATTGTTGTTATTACACCTGCAAGCGGTGTTAAAGAGCAGACTGCTGGTATCTATGCCGAGAAAATGGCGAAGGAAGGTTACATTACCTTAGCATTCGACCACCGCACATATGGTGAAAGTGGTGGTTACCCTCGCGGTATGGAAAATGCGCCAATGAAAGTTGAAGACATCAAGAATGCCATCACTTTCTTAAGTAACTTCCCGGGTGTAAATCCAGAGCGAGTGGGTGAACTCGGTATTTGTTCTGGCGCGGGTTACAGTATACAAGTGGCAACACAAGACACTCGTTTAGATTCAGTGGCAATAGTAAGTGGTTTTGTTGACTTTACTGATTACGGCATGGGTGGTGCAACGCAGTACATGGATCAACTGACTGGTGACCCAATTGAGCAATACCGTCAGCAAATTAAAATGGCGAGCGATGCACGTCAAAAATACTATGAAACAGGTGAAGTTGTTTTAGTTGATGGTATTCCGTCAGCTGAAAAGGCGAAAACAATGAACGAGTTTTGGGTTCGAGCAGCTGACTATTACCGTAACCCTGAGCGTGGTGCGGCAGCGGTGAACTACACGCCACTTCGCGCTGCGATGTCATTAGATACTCGTTATGCCTATAACCCATCAGAAAATATGAAATTAATTGGTGACACGCCATTTCTAGCTATTGTTGGTACAGAAGCTCTTTCAGCTTACTTTAGTGAAGTTGCTGTAAAGCGCGGTGTTGAAGCTGGTAAAGATGCACAACTATTTAAAATTGACGGTGCGCAACACTTCGACCTTTATGACCAAGAAAAATACGTAAACCAAGCGGTTACTAAGCTTGATGAGTTTTTCTCAAAAACACTACGCTAATTAGTACCTGAACGACAACGCCATCGTGACTGACTACGTTTAAATAACAGTTGGCCGATGGCTTTTTTGGCCACAAGCTAAGCGGTTTATCTCGGTTAGTACAATAACTCAGTCGCTGTGAACTTATCGTTTTGTCATCGATTTGTTTATGAAAAAGTACCACAACATGCGGCATTTCGGTGAATACAAAATCCTATGCAACTCATGCTATAGCTGACTAATAAGTTGGCTTAACCATTGGTGGCTTGCTTTGCAATTGTTTAGCTTGTGCCAATATACATTAAGTTGATAGTCAGGTATGGGAATCGGTGGAGTGTAGATGTCAATGTCGATCATTTTGGCGACATGTTCTGCAATTAGACGTGGAAACGTTAGCAGGTAATCTGAGTTTTCTATGGTATAGGGTGCTGCCATAACACTGGGTAATTGCAAAGCAACATGACGGTTAAGCCCTTGCTTTGCTAACTGCCTATCAACAATACCCTGTTTTTCACCCCAAGGGGATACTCTAACGTGCGATAGACTCAAAAACTTATCTAATGTTAAGCCATCTGTTAGTTGCGGATGATTCTTTCTCGCTATGGTGCAATAACTGTCCTGTAGCCACGTTTGGCGTTCTATGGTGGATGATTTCTCAATTTCATGACTAAAACCCAGCACAAAATCGAGTTCGCCACTGAGCAGCTTTGCCGTCGGAACTTTATCTTCAGACGGTGTCACTGTGATCCGAATGTTGGGCGCTACCTTGCTAATATGACTTATAAACTTGGGTAATAAACTGAATTGGGTGTAATCCTTTGGGAAGCACATGTTGCAAGATGAGCCAGAATGTCGATGGCCGCAGGAAAGTGGCAAGCTGTCATCATGTTGGCAATGACGGCACTCATTTCAAACTCCAATCTAACGCTAACTTGTCAGCAAGCTGATTAATGGCAACAGCCGCATCACGTTGTTTCAATTGCGTGAGTTGAGTATATCTAGCGGTAGTATTGAGGCTGGCATGACCGAGTAACACTTGCAGTGAGCGTAAATCCAATCCGCCTTTATCCATCGGCGAATTCATGCCATTACCGAGTCCAGGGAAAATAAATCGCGCGTGATGGTGGGTTTGCCAGTGGCAACGCAGAGCATGTAGCGTACGTTTTGGCAGCGGTACTAATCTATCTTTACCGCCTTTCGCTTCACGGATATGAACCTGCATGGTTTGGCTATCAATATCGTGAATAGTTAGGTTTAAGCCTTCGCTTAATCGCAGCCCCATGCTGTATAGGGTGAGAAAGAACACTTGATAGCGCTGTTTCTTCGTCGCACTTATCATTTTACTTATTTGCGCTGGGGTCAAGATATCGGGCAGACGTTTAACTTGTGGAGGTTTGACGATACTGAGCCATTCCCATTGTTACTCTTTATGACAATATAGCGTATAGCAGTAGACAAATTGCAAGCCATTACGGTCTATTTTAACGGTACTCCATGAGTGCGTTTACCTTGTAGCCTTAAATTGATAAGGTGTTGTTCATAAAGATAATTAAATCGTTGCTGGTGTGAGATGTTCATACTGAATTTTCCAATGTCACCACCCTAATGGTGATGCTATTGCTAAGTATGACTGGTGGGTTAATTACTCCGCCGCGCAGCGGCTTCGTTCAACAAGCTAATTAACAGGACAAATTACAGTTGGTTTTTGCTCCTTCGTCGCTTATTTTAACCAACTGCAATTTGCCCATTATTAGGGTGTTATATGCTTTCAGTATTCAGCAACTTTGGTCAAGATAATTAAATTGATAGGTATTATTATCTAGTGGCTGAGGAGAAGGGGAGTATTGAAATGATAAAATATCAAAACAGATTTATGGAAGTATTTAGTTATGTGGAAGCTAACCTTGATACAGATCTTGATATTGAAAAACTTTGCCAATTAGCATATCTGTCAAAGTATCACTTTCACAGACAGTGCTCAGCCTTCTTTGGTATGTCGGTGATGTCACTTGTTAAATTACTTCGGCTTAAAAGGGCTGCATATCAACTAGCTTATCGAAGTGAAACAAAGGTTGTTGATGTTGCACTGGCATGCGGTTATGAAAGTCATGAAGGGTTTTGTAGGGCTTTCAAAAAAATATTCAATCAAAGTCCATCTGGCTTTAGTCTGGCTCCTGATTGGACTCCTTGGCATTCTAAATATGAACCAATTCTGAAACTGAGGACAAAGATCATGACTGATAAAGTTAATATAAACGTAGAAATCGTAGTATTTCCTGAAACACTGGTCGCTACAATGGAGCACAGAGGGGCGCCAGATTTACTTGGTAATACTATAAAGAAGTTTATTGAATGGAGAAAAGAAAATCGTTTTCCACCTAGCAAGAGTAAAACATTCAATTTATTATATGATGATCCAAATATTACCGCTCCAGATGAATATAGGTTAGATCTTTGCTGTTCTATTGAGAGCGAAGTAGAAGAGAGTCCTGGAGGTATTGTTAACAAAGTTATTCCTAAAGGAAGGTGTGCTGTTATTCGTCATATTGGTAGTGATGATTACCTTAGTGTGCTGATAAATTTTCTTTATTCTAAATGGCTTGAAGAGTCGCATTATGAATTGAGAGACTTTCCAATATTCTTAGAAAGGGTTTGCTTCTTTCCTGAATCTTCAGAAAATGAAGTAATTACAGATATTTATTTGCCAATTAAGTAACGCACATAACAAGCCCATAAAATCAGATTCGCAACGCTGTCACATTGGTTGCAAAATAAAAGGCGCAACAAATTGCGCCAGCATTGCTCACAGCTTATAGGGGCGTTAGAGCGCCATGCGAAATGAGGTGTTAAATTGATCGAGCTTAGAGAGACCGAAATAGAGGACCTAGCAATAATATCCGAATTCGGGAGCCAAGATCATTCAAAGCCGTTCCTTAATGTAAAGTCTATGGCTGATTATGAAAGTGAATTTACAGAGATAAATACTACCTATCTATGTATTATCAATTCATCGAATATTATTTTAGGTTATTTCATTCTAGTAAAAAGCGCACAAAAAAAATCAATACAACTTAAGCGCATACTAATTAGTAAAGAGAGCTTAGGTATTGGACAGCGTGCCCTAGCCAAACTAGAAGAATATTGTATTTCTATCATGGGTATTAAACGTATTTGGCTAGATGTTTATGATAATAATTACAGAGCAATTCATGTTTATAAAAAATTAGGTTATCAATTATTTACTACTGAAAAAGAAAATAAACGTAATGTACTGTACTTTGATAAGTCGCTCTAACATATAAGAATAAGGTGTCGCGCAGCCGGCACCTTATTCGAGTGTTGGACAAGCCCAAGCCCTTCTTTATATAGTAAATTACGAGTTTGATCTTGGTGGGTACGTTGCCTTGGGGCTAAATCCAAGACGAGCGAAATTGAGATAAATAACAGGGCTGTTATTTATCAATGAATTAACCTATTTTCACCATAACTATCGCATCTCCAATCTTAAGTGTTAACACCATTATCCTTATTATGTTTAGCCTTTCGGCTAGGTCGTTCGCGTGATACCAACGCACTTCATTTCATGCTGACAGCAAGGACAAATGCGGATTGCTTTGCTTGATGTTGTTGCGGCGAGTAATGGTATTTTCCAATTGAACAGATGCGGCAATATTGCTTGGATACGCACACGTAACCGCTTGGCATTACCGTGTGAACATCCATAATCACGCAATACTTGTTTGATGGCTTTTTGAATGCCGCCTTTATCCATCGGCGAATTCATGCCATTACCGAGTCCAGGGGAAATAAGTCGCGCGTGATGGTGGGTTTGCCAGTGGCAACGCAGAGCATGTAGCGTACGTTTTGGCAGCGGAACTAATCTATCTTTACCGCCATTCCCATTGTTACTCTTTATGACAATATAGCGTATAGCGTAGAATAGTTGAATGGATATTGAATTAATTAGTTCGCTAGGTTTACGTAGCGAACTACAGTCTTATTTAGATTTCACGTAACATCGTTATTAAAATACGCAATAGGTCAATTATTATTTAACACAAACCAGCGACTTATCAGTGCCTAGTTTATCATTTATAGCATGCTGACTTGCTAACATTGCATCGTCATTAAACTCTAATTTCCATATTGTATTATTCGATGGTTCATCTCTCGATAAAAATACGCGTTCCTGTAATAGATTCAATTTATCATTCTCTTTTAAATCGTTCCAAAGACGTTGATATTCATCTTTCGTTGCAAGTAACCCATCCATATTTGTACAAAGATTTCGGATCTGTCTACCATTATAATCTTTATTAAGTAACTCTTTATCGTCGAGAATACCATAGTCATTGCCTTCTATATTATAGGTAACAACAGGCACTAACTCACTTGGAGAGAGTTTGATGGTCGATAAATATTTTGTATCGGTATTATGGGTACGAATATATGTCGTTGCAGTGGGTAATGTATCAAAATGCAACACTAAGGTATTATCAACAGGCTTGTTATTACGATCGAGTTTATAAACAACACTACCGCTATTAAGTGATTGTCCCAACATCGTAAGTGAAACTTGTTCATATTCCTTTTCATCAGGTAAATAATAAAATGCCAATGTCATTTCATTTTTTGCGTTAAGCTCAGTTGTCACAAATACAGACGGTACGTTTACTTCACCGATCGTTGTTCGGTCTATTTCTGAAAAATTTTCAGTAATAAAGACTTGGCTATACGGAACACCGAATCCATAAGTCATTGCTGAATCATGGGAAAAACCAAAAGCATGATTTGTTTCATGAAAGAACGTATTATAGGTTCTTTGATGATAGGGTCTATAATTCCATGAACCTTCTGTAATATAACCTTTATAAACAGCCGCTTTACCTGAGGTGTTCGCTGCTTTTTTATTATTAATCCAAGGTCTATCACCACCACCTCTGCCAGCTGAAAAATAATCGCCCGCCAATACCCGTATGTTAAACGTATGACCCTCAGCGCCTAATGCAAGCATATTACGTGATGCATATGACAAGGGTTGAGTACCATACTTTTTACACTCCTTAAAAAACGGGCAATAAGTATTTATTATTCTTGTTATAAATGGGGGAAATGCGACGGTATTCAATGCATTGTGCAACATCACTATGTGTGTATTATATATTGTTTTTTGTTTTGGATTAGGTGGTAGGTAACAATATCTTGGCACCCTATCACAAGACTTATCCTTGGGTGGAAAGATGACTTGAGGTAAAAATAGCTTCATCTGGTCATTATGACTAATATTGCTGAGTGCTAACCCTGGTAGTTCAAATACAACCGAGCTAAAGGGTTCAACAACGGTATCAAATCTTAATAACGCAACGTTATCATTCGTTATACCATCATTATAATTTACCGTGATCTGACTCACTTTTTGTGGTGTTGTATTCTTAAAGACATATTCATCATCAGCGATAGAAAATGTCATATTATCAAGTCTGTACTCTTTAACTTGACCAGGGTCGTCCACTGACTCACTCTGAACAACAGCGGATAATAATGTTAATCCCTTAGGTTTTACCGAAAAAACCGCAGATACTTCTTTTTTATCGCTAAAATTAAAGTGATGAGTTGTGCTTGTGACTATATCGACAGCAGGCGGTATATGACTAGTTGCAATTGTCGGTATGTAACTAGCTGCAACAGCGACAGTTGAAAATAAAATAGTTAAAGCTAAAACTGTAAAGCCTTTATTAAACATATAGTAAATCCTTCGTGTTCATTTATTAAATTTATAGGGGTTCAGATTTGACCCTAACTTGAGTATTAATTTGGTATTGCGCAGCACAATATGAGTAATGACGTTTTTCTTGCACAAATTCCACATCCGAACCCAAAGATATGAACATCGTTGAAGTTACGCTGTTTTTATCGACCATTAATTGCTTGAATATTGGGTTGTCAGAAAATCAGAAAGGGTCAGCCCCTTGTTTTGTTCTGTCGGCATAACTTGATTCGAAACTGTCTTTCACACCATAACTTTGTAAATAAGTGCTATCGAGGGCAAAACTGTTAAAACTAAATGCAGATATTAGTAGCGTAAATATAGTGTGCACCTGATCCTCCAAGCATTATATGTTGTGACAAAGTAACTGGTATTGACAATTAATAATGTTAACCTAATGTTATTTAATTTGAATGTTATCGCACTTATTGAATGTTTTTTTAGACTCATGTCACATAATGATGCAGTATAAAAACTCACATGTTACATTTTTGTTTTTTTGTGACCTGTTAGGTTGGTTGGGGGACTGGTGTGCGCTCAGATTTTATTCGTTTAATATGTTGATATTAAACAAATAACGGTGCATTACACTGAATTTGGTGCTAGGTATGGTTTAGGGTGATTAGTCTCAGTTCGGTTTAAGTCATTAACCCATTATGTTCAGAATTGGCTGGCTTTATAAACGAAGTGTAGCGTTGCATGTGGGTATTTTGATTCGAACCGACGCACCAACTTTGTAACTGATTGTGTAGTTTATGGATTGTTACCTAAGTGAATTGGTTTGACGACCCGTACATCTTCAATATAAGCGACCTCAATAAAAACTATGTTATGTTTACTCAGGCTAGTCTCCATTTTATATTTGTGATGAATATATTATGGCTCTGGTTTTAAAAACTAACCCACGAAGTTGGAGGCTAGCACCTTGTGGGAGTCATTATGTCTATGTGAATGGAGCCTAAAATGTCCTCAGTCCCACAAAATAAAGGTGAGTTAGTTGAAGCTATTCGTTCTATTTCATCTAAGTTATCAATTGATTATCAATCAATTCCATCTGACTTATCTCGGGAATTGGGGATTGAGGGTAACGTTAAAAACACAGATGTCAGTGTTTGCGATACTCTTTCGTATTTAATTGGGTGGGGCAAACTTGTTCTTAAATGGTATAGGCTAAAGTCAGAGGGAAAGCCTGTAAACTTTCCTGAAACCGGCTATAAATGGAATCAATTAGGTGAGTTAGCTCAAAGCTTTCAATCTTATTATAAATATTGGGATTTTGTTGATTTACAGCTTGAGTTTAAATCAACAACTGAAGAAATCTTAGTGCTAATTAATACACTTGATAATGATACTCTTTATGAAACGTTTTGGTATGAACAGTGGACGTTAGGGCGCATGATCCAATTTAATACGTCATCACCGATGAAAAATATGAGAACAAAAGTAAGACGTTTTAAAAAGGTTAATGGAATCAATTAAGCAGTTCACATAATAAGAATAGGTGTCGCGCAGCCGACACCTATTAGGGTGTTGAATTGAGTGGTACAGTGATTTGGATTTGTGATCTCAGTGCTAATGTGAAATGGCAGAAGTTAGACCTTCACTTTGTCCACATTCTTTCTAGCCCAATCCTAAAACTCTATGTGTAATACGTTGTGCTAAAGGTGAAACAATAAATGAAATAACACCTGCAGCAGGCCACGCTAACAAAAATGCAGTTCCCCACATGTTTAAAAATTCTGGTGTATTCCCTAGATTGATATAGGTGACCCACAATGTCATTAATGAAGAAAGGAAAAATGACATTATTACAGTAAACAAAATACGTTGTTTCATACTAAATACCTCGAAGATGTTAATGATTGATGACAAGTACTATATTTTGTAGCGATAATGATATCTAGACCTTAATTTGGGTTCATGAAACCCATATATGGAATTGAGTATGTTTGATGATATTTCGTTATTTATAGCGGTTGTGGAAGCTGGTAGCCTAAAATCAGCAAGTGAAAGTTTGAAAATCCCGTCATCTACCGTGAGTAGACGTATAAAAGCATTAGAAGTTGAGTTTGGTTGTAAGCTATTGAATAGAAGTAGTCACAATTTTGAAATGACCAGAGAAGGGCATAAACTTTTTGACAGCGCATACTTCCATGTAAACTCGGTTGATTCGATTATCAATGAAATTCAAAACGATATATCAGGAGATAAAGGCCACATAAAAGTACTTGCTCCAACCAATTTGGTTGCAAGTTGCTTACAAAGATATATGTCTTGTTATTTACATCAAAACCCTGCAATAGATTTGGAGTTGGAATTAAGTAATACCCTTACCGAATTCTATTCTTCCAATGCTGATTTTGCTATTCGAGTAGGTAAACAAAAAGATTCAGATCTTACCTCGATTAAGTTGGGTAAAATAGAAACTATGCTTGTTGCGAGTCCTTTGTATATAGAATCCCAAGGCATGCTAGAACAGCTTCAAGATCTTGAAGACGCAGACATCATTTTTAGCAACCCTTTGACTGCTTCATGGGCGCTATTTGAATGTGCTAACACGAACAATCGAATAGTCTTCAAACCTAGAAAAAGAAGAATAGTGGTTAACGATCTACAGATTGCAAAGCAGTTTTCAATGAGTGGGTTAGGCATCACGTTGCTACCATCAACTGAGATAAAAGATGAACTTAAAAGTCAGCAATTGGTTCGGGTTTTACCAAATTGGCAAGGTGCAAATAGAGATGTTTATGCCGTTTGGTATAGACGACAGCTATTGAGTTCCAGAGCCTCGAAGTTAATTGATTACTTGAAACAGAACGTTGATTTCTAATATGGGCTTATGGTCGGCGTTACTGGGTGTCGTTAGCCTGTAAAATATAAAAATAGTCCGATTACCATAGAATGCTAACGGTATTAACCGCTAGCATATAAGTGAGTTGTGATTAATAGCCAATCATCTTTAATAAGTTCTCTGCGGTTTCAATCGCCTCTCTACGATTAGCAATATTCAACTTTTGATACAGATTACGAATATGGGTTTTGATGGTTGTTGATGCGACATCTAACTCTATCGAGATCTGTTCATTGCTGTAGCGCGAGTAAATTAAGCCCAGTACTTGCCATTCTCGGTGGGTCAGGGGGCTGGTACGAATTAACTCTGGTATATCTTGGTTGTTCAACAGTTTATGCACAAAGTCTTTATCAAAATAAATCGCGCGGTTGTGACGTTTTATCGACATTTCAGCAAGTAGCTTTTCAGCACGATAACGTTCTAACTCCGCCATATCGCCTTGTTTTAATAAGCTGTTAAGCAATTCAGCAATCACTTTGGCGTCAATTAAAAAATCACAAATTGAGCTGGTGGTATTGGCCAATGTCAGTGCGGTTTTTAACTTGTCTAATGCTTGGGCTTGCTCACCTGATTGGCCGTAGAGTACGGCTTCCAGCGTGGCATTTTTTTGCTGTTCGAAGACCAGTTGATGGCTTGTCGCTGCTTGTTGTAAATGGGTTAAGATCTGCAGTGCCTGCGTATAGTTTTCTGTCAATATATAAGCCCGCGCCAGATTTCGCCCGTGACTCTGGGTAAAGTGATTACAGGCATTATCTGCCACCGGTTGGCTTTGTGCTAACCAGTGTTCAATCGCCGTATTGTTGCCTTTCGCTTGCCAGTATAACAATTGCGAAAAGTTAGCATTGGCTACCCAGTCGGCATGATAATCTGATTGCTCGATAAGCTCTCCACACAGATCTATATAACGACCGGCTTTATCCAGTTCGCCACGGGCAATATGTACCCGCGCTAAGATGGCATACGATTGTAAATATTTAGATTGGCAATATTCCGGCAGTACATTTAAGCCTTTATGGGCGAATTCCTCGGCAAGATCCAGGTGATTCCAACGCCAATAGATCTGGCTGCGGATCCGTTGTAAAAACTCATATAACGGCAGCTGTTGTAAGTGCTGTTTATCCGCCAGTTGGTCGGCACTGTCGAGTAATTCGAACGCCGATTGAATATGACCTTGGGCAATCAATATCTCACTTTGTTGTAGCAGGGCCCAAAGTGCTTGTGGGTAAACATGGTATTGACGCGCCATGCGTTCAGCTTGTTGCATCATGGCCAGTGCACGGTCTAAATGACCGAGTACATGGTTCACTTCACCAATAACCGACGTGGCGACAATTCGACTGCGATAATTACCGGGATCTAACTGTTCTAAGGCATTTTCAGCCAGTTGTAAGGCCAGTTCTGGATTGTTTTGGTTAATTGCTACTTGCGCACGCAGGGCATTAAACTCACCTTGCTCGGCTAAGGTTAACTCGATATTACGCTGTTTTAATTCGATTAATGCTTGCGCCAGTAAATCACCAACTTGATCATAACTGTGTTGGCTTTGGGCTAACCAAGCGCGTAATAACGGTAGGTGAGGGTTTTGGTATAAGGTATCAGGTTGCAACAGACTAATAGTGGTTTCTAAATTGGCTAGTTCACCCTGATTAAACATGCGCCAGCCATGTGCTAATAAGATATCGGCGGTTAACGTATTGTCTTTGGCTCGTTGGGCATGGAACAAGGCTTGTTGGGGATTATCATGTTTTAACCAAGCGCGCGCAGCATCTTTGTGTAATTGCTTACTCGACTGCGCAAGCTTGGTATGGCGTTGGTGTTTCAAAAAATCAGCAAACAGATTGTGGAATCGATACCAGTGTTGTTCACCTTCGAGTGAATGCAAGAATAACCCGTGTTTATCTAATGATTCTAATAAATTATTGGCTGCTTCATTATCAAAAAACTCGGTGATCAAGCTGGTATTGAAAATGGTAAACACCGAGCATTGCATTAAAAATACTTGTAATGGTTTATCTAACAAATCAAACACTTCTTCGGCCAAATAATCCCAAAGATGAGATTGCTTGATCTGTGAGATCCACTCTGTCGATTCTGCGACACTGTGCTTTTTCTGTTTTACTTGCAAGGCGATTAATTGTAATGCCGATGGCCAGCCTTCGATTTTTTGTTGTAATGTTTGGATCTCGGCATCGCTCATACTACAGCCAATGCGCTGTTCAAAAAATTGCGCTATTTCTTGGTCATCAAACGCTAACAATTCACTGTCGAGTTCAATAAGTAGATCACGAATACGTAAGTTAGCGGTATTGAGTGGCGGTAAAGTACGGCTGGTGACGACTAACGTGCAGTTCGCTGGCATGTATTTAAGAAAGAAACGTAACCCTTCATGGATCTCGTCATTATTAATACAGTGATAGTCATCTAACACCAGATAAAATTCACTTTGATAGTTAGCTAATTCGGCAAACAACTCACTAAATAAATTGGGTAACGAGCTATATTGGCGACGCTCGGCCAGTGCTTGCGAATTGATACAGGCTTGCTCGGTGACTTTGTTAATCGCTTGAATAAAATAGTTCACAAAGCGAAACGTATCGTTATCGGTTTCATCGATATTAAACCAACCTACCTGGCTGTGGTCTTTGAGCCATTGCGCTGCCATGGTGGTTTTGCCATAACCTGCGGGTGACCGAAATAACACTAATTTATTAAACGCCGCATCTTGGAGATGACCTAAAATCCGCGTGCGGGAAATTGAATTGTGTAAGCGAGTCGGGCGATTTAATTTTGATGTAATCCACATAAGCTGTTCTTATTTGTCAGAGTATAAAGGCGAGGTCGCGTCTTGCTGCTTTTTGCTTAGTTATTATTTAAACAATAACTAAGTGAAAACTAAATGATACCTAAATATGATTGGAAAAACGGTGATAAGCCCGTTGTTTGTTTCACTTTGTTACATTCAGGTAAGCGAATAATACGCTTCATATCACTTAAATACGCACATCCTCCCCCATAAACTGCGAACTCTATCACGCCAGCCTAGAAGTCGACACGTCTACGCCTACGCTACTCCTCCTTTAATTTGTCGGCGTAGGAGGATGTTGGCGTTTACGGATTAGGGCAAGATTTATCACATTGAATTTTTGGTTTAGTCTCAAAACCGAATACAGCATAAAGATTAGGATGTAAGATGAAATCGACAGTAAATAAACGCTTTAATAAAACTGCATTCCAGGCCGCAGTTAATAAATACTTAGTAACAAAATTAGTCACCTTACCAGCGCAAGCTGATGCTCACACGTGGCGCTTAGCGATGGAATATGCGCTAGCAGAAACCACAACCATGAATTTACTGGCGACAGAGCAAGATCCGAAAATAAAAAATGCCCGCAGCGTTAACTACTTATCATTAGAGTTTCTGATTGGTCGTCTTACTGGTAATAACCTCATTAGCATGGGTTTGTATGAAGAAGTGACAGTAGCCATGGCTGAGTTTGGTCAAAACCTCACTGATTTATTAGAAGAAGAGCGTGATCCGGCATTAGGTAATGGTGGTTTAGGTCGTCTGGCCGCTTGTTTTATGGATTCACTGGCAGCGGAAGAATATCCTGCGGTAGGTTATGGCTTACATTATGAATATGGCCTGTTTAAACAAAGTTTTAATGGCGGTCGTCAGCAAGAAGCTCCCGATGTATGGCGCGATGAAACGGGTTACCCGTGGGAAGTGATTCGTCCAGAGCTGGCGCAAAAAGTTGGTTTTTACGGCAAGGTAGAAGAGTACACAGATAATGACGGCCTAAATCAACGTCGTTGGTTGCCGGGTTTACAAGTAGAAGGCATGGCGTGGGATTTACCGATTGTTGGTTATAATAATAACTCTGTGTATCCGCTGCGTTTATGGGAATGTCGTGCGCTAGCGCCGTTTAGCCTAGAGCATTTTGACGAAGGTAATTATGTTGCTGCACAAGCCAGTCATATCCAGGCGGGTAACCTGACCAAAGTATTATACCCAAATGATAATCATGACAAAGGCAAAGAACTGCGTTTGATGCAGCAGTACTTCCACTGTGCTTGTTCTGTTGCGGATATTTTACGTCGTCATAAAGCCGCAGGTCATGCAATCACTGATTTAGCTAAGTTAGAGTCTATTCAACTTAATGATACCCACCCAACGATTGCCATTCCTGAGTTATTACGCATCTTACTTGATGAGCATCACTTAAGTTGGGATGACGCCTGGGCGATCAGCTCAAAAACATTTGCTTATACCAACCATACCTTACTACCTGAAGCATTAGAAACATGGGGTGAGCAGTTGATGAAGACGTTATTACCGCGCCACATGGAGATCATCTTTGATATTAATTTACGCCTAATGGGGCTGGTAGCAGACAAGTGGCCAAACGATATTGAGAAATTACGTAAGTTGTCAATTATCCAAGAAGGCGACGAGCGTCGTGTGCGTATGGCCAATTTATGTGTTGTCAGTACGTATGCGGTAAACGGTGTTGCGGCGATGCATTCTGACCTTGTGAAGCGTGATCTATTCCCAGAGTTTAATGAGTTGTTCCCGGGGCGATTACATAACGTCACCAATGGTGTCACGCCACGTCGCTGGCTGAAGTTCTGTAACCCACTACTGTCCGATTTAATTAGCAGTAAAATTGGTAGTGGTTGGATCAAAGATCTAGACCAACTAAAACAGTTAGAAGCATTTGCAGATGATCGTCAATTTCAAACAGATTTTATGCGCGTTAAAAAAGCCAATAAACAACGTCTAGCAGATTGGGTTGCTGAGCATATGGATATAACCCTTAATCCTGATGCTATTTTTGATGTGCAGATTAAACGTCTGCATGAATATAAACGTCAACACCTTAATTTATTACATATCTTGTCGCTGTATCACCGTTTAATTAATGACGCTGATTTCAACATGCAGCCAAGAGTGTTTATTTTTGCTTCAAAAGCCGCTCCAGGATATGAGCTAGCTAAAGAAATTATCTTTGCAATTAACAAGGTAGCAGAAAAGATTAACAATGATCCGCGGATCGGTGATACCTTGAAAGTGGTATTTATGCCTGACTATCGAGTCAGTCTCGCTGAGATAATTATCCCGGCTGCGGATGTGTCTGAACAGATCTCAACGGCGGGTAAAGAAGCGTCGGGAACCGGTAATATGAAGATGGCACTGAATGGTGCATTGACTGTTGGCACGATGGATGGTGCCAATGTTGAGATCCGTGAAGAAGTCGGTGACGATAACATCTTTATCTTTGGTCTTAATGTGGATGAAGTGCAAGCACTGCAGGCGCAAGGTTATAACCCTTACGATTATTATAACTCAGACAGATTACTGCGTGCGTCGCTGGAGCTGCTGGCGGGTGATGAGTTTACGCCCGGTCAACCAGGGTTACTGAATACGACACGTCATAGTTTGTTAGAAGGCGGTGATCCGTACTTGGTACTGGCTGACTTTGCGGATTATGTGCGAGCGCAAGCACGTATTGATAAGCAATATGGTGACCAACAGGGCTGGGCAAAAATGGCAATTTTAAATACCGCACGTAATGGTAAGTTCAGCTCTGATCGTAGTATTCGTGATTATGCTAACAACATTTGGCAACTAAACGCGGTTAGCCGTTAAGTATTCATGGAGGATAAATGGAACAAATTAATGTGCTGAAACAAGTTGCTAAACAAGCGGGTATCGCTGATAGCTATACCAATGCTTGGGGTAACAATGAAGTGGTTTCCGATGATACGTTAACGCGCCTATTAGCTGCGCTGGGTTATGACACTGAATCTGAACAAACGCTGCTGGCGTCGGCGGATAAAAAACATAAAACGCCAATTCTAGCCGCGGTGAAAGTGGTTAAAAAAGGTGACCCCATTCATATTGAACTGAATTTGGGGCTAAGTGCCAGAGTCAGTGATTTTAGCTGGCAGCTAGAAACGGAACAAGGTGAGGTTGTTGAGGGTTATCTGCAATCGCAAATTGTCACCGATACGCGTGGTGACGGCGGGGTGCTTACTTTTTCTTTACCCAATGATCTGGCTTTGGGTTATCACAAATTGCAGGTATTACGCCGTCGTCGTAAATCGCCTTACGAAATGACACTTATCGTTGCACCCAAAGCGTGTTACAAACAGCCGTCGATTGAACAAGGCAACAAGTCTTGGGGTCCAAGTGTGCAGTTGTATACTCTGAAAACCGAGCATAACTGGGGTATCGGTGATTTTGGCGACCTGAAACAGCTGGTGGCCGATATTGCCACACGTGGTGGTGATTTTGTTGGCTTAAATCCAATTCATTCTTTATTTCCAGCTAATCCTGAAGGTGCGAGCCCATACAGCCCGTCATCGCGTCGCTGGTTAAATCTGTTATACATAGATGTGTCTGCGGTACCTGAATTTGCCTTGTGCTCAGCTGCGCAAGAGCGTGTGGGCAGTCATGAGTTCCAGCAATCTTTACATGCTGTTCGTGCTACTGAGTGGGTCGATTACAGTGAAGTATCTCGTTTAAAAATGAGCGTGTTACCGTTGTTATTTAGCGAGTTTCAACAACGTCATTTAGCGACAAACAGCCCGCGAGCACAAAATTTCGCTGCATTTGTGGCGAAAGGTGGCAATAGCTTATTGCATCAAGCAAGCTTCGATGCGCTGCATCAACAGCTACATGATAAAGATGAAAGTGTGTGGGGTTGGCAAGTATTCCCTGTTGAATTGCGTGATATCAACAGCGATGCAGTACAAACCTTTATTAAACAAAACCAGCCTGCCATTCAGCGCTATATGTACTTGCAGTGGATTGCAGATGAGCAGATTGCCGATGTGCAAAAGTTTGCTTTAGCACAAGGCATGAATATGGGGATTTATCGTGATCTTGCGGTTGGCGTTGCCGATAGTGGTGCTGAAGTATGGGCTGATGACGGCACCTTATGTCAAGATGTTAGCATTGGCGCGCCACCTGATGTATTAGGGCCTTTAGGACAGAATTGGGGCTTACCGCCGCTTAATCCCGCGCAATTAAAAGCCACGGGTTATGATGCCTTTATTCAACTATTACGTGCCAACATGCAGCATTGTGGTGCTTTGCGTATCGATCATGTATTAGGACTGTTACGTCTGTGGTGGATACCAAAAGGTGGAAATGCCACATCTGGCGCTTATATGTATTATCCGGTGCAGGATATGTTAGCTATTTTGGCGTTAGAAAGTCAGCGTCATCAGTGCGCGGTGATTGGAGAGGATCTTGGCACCGTGCCTGATGAGATCGTGAGCTTGTTAAGTGACGCAGGTATTCATTCTTACAAAGTATTCTTTTTTGAAACGGCAGAAGATGGTGGCTACTTCTCTCCGGCACATTATCAACCGCAATCAATGGCCACACTGTGTACCCATGATATGCCGACATTGCGTGGTTTCTGGCATTGTGAAGATCTTAAATTAGGTCAAACGATTGGATTGTATCCAGATCAAGCACAGCTGAATGGTTTGTTTGATGATCGCTGCAAGTCGAAACAAGCAATCCTCAATAGTGTATCGTGGCACGGTAAACTGGCGGAATCGGTGGGTCGTAATGCCGACTATGTGCCGATGGACCAAGCACTGAGTAACAGTTTACAATTACATTTAGCGGCAGGCTCAAGTAGCTTGTTGAGTTTACAGCTCGAAGACTGGCTAGCCATGGATAAGCCTGTTAACGTACCAGGAACAGTAGATGAATACCCGAATTGGCGGCGTAAACTATCAGTAACATTGGATGACATGTTCAGCTGCCCGAACGTTAACTATTTAACTGCAGAGTTGACTGCGGCCCGCGCGAAAGCCAGCCGTGAGTATTGAATAAAGGAATTTCAATGAAGTTGGTTGCTAATGTGGCTGTGATCCACAACCTTGAAGCGTATCCAGGCTTGATGCCAAGTATGGAAACATTACACACGCCAAAATTAATGCATACCGAGATGGGGGCGCAATGCGTCAGTTTCACTCATGCAGGCAAACAAATCGTCGGTGTCCGTTTTTTAATTTTTGCCCCGCATGCCAGTAAAGTCTGCGTGATTGGTGACTTTAATGACTGGAATACTAACGACCATGCTTTGCGCCAATTTGACGCTGGCTTGTGGGGGGTATTTATTGCTGACTTAAACGTCGGTGAGCGGTATAAGTTTGCCATTGTGGATAGTAATGGTAAGAGCCTGCCACATAAAGCCGATCCATGGGGGGCACATGCCGAGCAGTACCCTTCATTTGCCTCTTTGGTGTATCAGCAAGACAGCTATCAATGGCAAGATGATAGCTGGCAACAACGTGTTGTTACCGAAAAGCACAAACAAGCATTATCATTTTATGAACTGCATGTCGGGTCTTGGCTGCGTGATGAAAATGATGCATTTTTAAATTATCGCCAATTAGCAGCAAAGCTGATCCCGTATCTACAAAAAATGCATTATACCCATGTTGAATTGATGCCAATTTCAGAACATCCGTTCTATGGTTCTTGGGGTTATCAACCGATTGGACTGTTTGCACCGACCAGTCGCTTTGGTCACCCTGATGACTTTAAGTTTTTTGTTGATCAGTGTCACCAAGCGGGTATTGGTGTCATCATCGATTGGGTACCTGCGCATTTTCCTGCGGATGATCACGGTTTAGCCAATTTCGATGGCACGCCGTTGTTTAATGATCCCAACCCAAAACGTGGTTGGCATCAAGACTGGCACAGTTATATTTATGATTGTGGTAAAGATCATGTACAGCGATTTTTAGTGTCGAATAGCTTGTATTGGTTCGAGCAGTTTCATGTCGATGGTATCCGCGTTGATGCTGTTGCATCTATGTTATATCTGGATTATTCGCGTAATGATGGCGAGTGGATCCCGAACTGCGATGGCGGCAATCATAACTACGATACCATCAAGGTATTAAAGTGGATGAATGAAGAGATTTATAACCACTTCCCTAATGCCATGACGATTGCAGAAGAGTCGACAGCCTACCCGGGGGTATCGAAACCGACTTTCTTAGGCGGCTTAGGCTTTGGTTTTAAATGGAACATGGGCTGGATGCACGATAGCTTAAACTACATGCAGGAAGAGCCGATTAACCGTAAATACCATCACGATACCATCACGTTCCCGTTAGTTTATGCATTTAGTGAAAACTATGTATTAGCCTTATCCCATGATGAAGTGGTTTATGGCAAAGGCTCATTATTGGGTAAAATGCCCGGTGATACATGGCAGAAATTTGCTAATTTACGGGCTTACATGGGGTATATGTATGGTCAGCCGGGTAAGAAGCTCAACTTTATGGGGGCTGAGATAGCGCAATCACGCGAATGGGATCATGATGCCCAATTGGATTGGGCGTTATTACAGGATCCTAAACATGCTGGTGTGCAACAGCTCATCGCTGATTTAAACCAGTTGTATCAAAGTGAAACAGCCTTGTACCAACTTGATTGTGATCCCGCGGGTTTTGAGTGGCGCTTACAAGATAACAACACCGAAAGTGTGTTAGCCCATGAACGTATTAGTGAGAGTGGCGAACGTATTTTAGTGGTCAGTAATTTTACGCCGATACCAAGGGATAACTTCCGCCTTGGTATTCCGAATGCAGGTCGTTATGAACTGTTATTAAATACCGATGCTGAGTATTATGCGGGTAGTCATTATCCGGTAGTGAGTAGTGCTGATAGTGAGAAAGTACAGAGTCAGGGACTAGCTGATTCACTGCGCTTAACGCTGCCGCCGCTGTCGACGGTGTTTTATCGCTGGCACAACATAACCAAATAAGTGCTCGTTTTAACTATAATAAATTAATCAAACCAGTCTTGTACTGGTTTTTTATGGATACCGTAAACATAATTATTGTTTATGGTATTTTTAGTTGAGCGTAAAAATACGACATAGTGCACGGGAATACCCATGAAGGGTTGATTACTTATGTTGTGGGTGTAAGTTGATGACATTAACGGAAAAAAAATTAATTACACAACATGGATGACCTTTGAAATGCTGATTTTCTTTATTTGTATTGCACTCTTGCTGCTAGCTTACAAGTTTTACAGTCCCTTTGTAGAACGCCAAGCGGGTATCGACCCGCTAGCAAAAACACCCCAAGCTCGCTTTGCAGATGGCGTGGATTATGTTCCCGTTCACCCCGTTAAAGCCTTCCTTATTCAATTTCTTAATATTGCCGGTGTCGGTCCTATTTTTGGCCCTATTTTAGGCGCGTTATATGGCCCTATTGCATTGGTGTGGATTGTATTGGGCAATATTATTGGTGGTGCAGTACATGATTATTATTCTGGTGTACTCAGTATTAAAGAAGATGGTAAAAGTTTACCGGAAATTGCAGGGCATTATTTTAATGTCTACTTTAAAGGTGTGATGCTCGTTTTTACTGCGATGCTGTTATTCTTTGTTGGTGTCGTGTTTATTATGAGCCCAGCAGGTCTGTTAAGTAATTTATCTTATTTTGAAGATACATTCTTAGCTAATAATGTGTTCTGGGTAGTAGTGATCTTAGTTTATTATTTCTTAGCAACCATGTTACCAATTGATAAGATTATTACTAAATTGTATCCAATTTTTGGTTTGTTAATGATCGTAATGACATTATCGATGGCTATTGCATTAATATTTAATGCGCCACAGTTACCTGAAATCGGTGATATATTCGCGTATTTCGATCACAGTCATTACAACAATGATTTGTTAGAGCCGAACCCTGATGGATTACCTGTTTGGCCATTACTATTTGTGACTATTACTTGTGGTGCAATCAGTGGTTTCCATTCCACGCAAGCTCCGATTATGGCTCGTTGTTTAACTAATGAGAAATATGTTCGCCCAGTTTATTATGGCGCGATGATGTGTGAAGGTATTGTTGCTTGTGTATGGGCATTAGCGGGTATCGCGGCATTCCCTGGTGGTTATGTGGAACTAAAAAGCGTCCTTGATGCTGGTGGTCCTGGTTTGGTTGTTAATCAAGTTGCGACCACATATCTTGGCGCTGCTGGTGGCATTATGGCGATCATTGCAGTGGCGATTTTCCCTATCACCTCGGGTGATACGGCATTCCGTTCTTTGCGTTTAACGATTATTGATGCATTTAAAATCCCACAAAGTATGCGTAATCGGTTATTAGTTGCGGTACCAATCCTCGTTATTGCTTACTTCATGACTAAAATTGATTTCTCACTAATTTGGCGTTATTTTGCATTCTCAAATATGCTACTTTCTACCAGTGTATTGTGGCTAGCAACCAAGTATTTGTTTGATCGCGGCGCGTTCCACTGGATTGTTAGCCTACCTGCTGTTGTAGGCACCTGTATCACGGTGTCGTATATCGTGACTGCTGGTATTGGACTTGGTTTACCACAAGAGATGAGTCAACCTGTGGGTATTGCGGTTGGTGTATTTGGTCTCGTTGGATTAATATTAATGCACGCGAGACGTAAACCTACGATGAATAACTAAGCATTCGTTCACAGGTTCACGATAAAAGGCTGCATTGTGCAGCTTTAATCACCCAAAAAACTAACGAAAATATCAAATTACAATGTCCATGTGGTGCTGTTTAATGCGTTATATGACTAAGATGCATACATATATCTATGTTTTCGAGTAAAAACACGTATTGTTAAGTAGTATTTATTTCCTTAATGGACGTTACAATTCTTCAACACTTAATTTGTTGTTATCTTAATTTTAAATGTTTTTTGTAAAATGGTACAATTTAAATATCAAATGGTTAGCATTTTGTTAACATTAGGAGATCGTTAATGATAAATTTAAATAGAAAGTTATGTTTAACTATGTGTGGTATGGCTGCATTTTTGCAACCAGCATTGGCTGAAGAAGCGGGTACAATGTATTTAAATCCCGCTGTCGGTTATCACATGTTTGGTTCTGAATTAGATATTGAAGACAGTGCTGCACTGGTTATTGGCGGAGAATACGTTATTAGCCCGAAATTTGGTGCGGAAATAAGTTATCTTTACGGTAATTCAGATATCGATGGTTCCTCTGCTGATGTCGATAACTCACAATATACGCTTGACGGACTTTATTACACACCGGCAGTGGGTAATTGGCAACCATTTATCAATGCCGGTGTTGGTCATGGTACGTTTGACTCAGGGGCTAATGATACGAAGGAAACACAGCTTAATGTCGGTGTGGGTAGCCGCTATCATTTTAATGATAAATGGTCTGCACGATTACAAGCTAAAATGATTAATAGTTTAGATGATGAACGCTGGGATTCACTTATTACTGCCGGTGTGAGTTATGCATTTGGCGGTAAAAGTAAACCTGCTCCTGCTCCTGCTCCTGCTCCAGCGCCAGCACCAGCACTAGCGGTCGTATTACTGGATGTCGATGGCGATGCAATCCTTGATCAGGATGATCAATGCCCAAATACACCGAGTGGTGTTTATGTTGACGATAAAGGTTGTGCACTAGATCGTGATAGCGATGGTATACCAGATTATTTAGATCAATGTCCTGATAGTACATCAATGACGAATCTTGATAAAAATGGTTGTGAAATCTTAATGGAACAACCAAAGTCTATTAAATTAGAAGTGCATTTTGCGAATAATTCAGCCGAGATTCCGAGTGCAGCAAAGAGCGAAATTAAAGAAGTCGCCGATTTGATGGCGAAATTTTTGAATGCGAATGTAGTTATTGAAGGTTATTCTGATAGTCGTGGCAAAGCATCTTATAATAAAGTTTTGTCGCAACATCGCGCTGATGCGGTACGTGATATTCTCATTCGTGAATATAGTATTGATGCTTCACGGGTATCTGCAGTAGGCTATGGACAAGAAAACCCTATTGCTAGTAATAGTACAAAAGAAGGACGCTTAGCTAACCGCCGAGTGATGGCTGAGATTCATTATAAATAAAGCCGTAATATTACCTTGATATAAAATACCGCTAACGCTTTAATTAGTGTTAGCGGTATTTTAATGTTAAGCCAGATTAAGATGTTGGATGGTGCAAAAAATTAAATTCAACAAGGTTTAAAAGAGGGCAAAATACTGACGAAAAAGCACAACAACAGCGTCAAGAGAATGCCGCTAATAAAGCCATTATTCAACAGCGAAAAATACGAGCAATGACGATACGGCGAAGAAGTGAGGGTTCTCGTTTTCTATTTTCCCATAACGACAAAGTCGTCTGCGTAATATCGCTAAATTCTTTATGGGTGCAATTTGTACTTATTACGGTATTAGAAGTTGTGTGATCTTTGAGTAAATTGATAATATTTAGCGTTTTAATGTTTTAGAAGAGGCTATCAGACTTCTATTTTGGTTTATTTTATATATAATGCATATTACGAAATGTCCTTGTAGCTCAGCTGGATAGAGCAAGCGCCTCCTAAGCGCTAGGTCGGAAGTTCGAATCTTCTCTGGGACACCATCATTTTATCCGCATAGCATTTATACATATAACACTTAGTCATTTACGTTAACGATTATATTTTAACGAGCACATCTTCCATTGCTAAGCGTGATTTTGGTGGCGTGATATTGTAATCATTTTCTGCATCACGGTAACCAATTGCCAGTGCGACATCACTGACATAACCATCTAGCTCTACTGCAAACTCTTTGCTTACTAATTCACTATCAATGCCTTCCATCGGCGTAGAGTCAATATTTAAACGTGCCAGTGTATGCATGGTATTACCTAACGCAAGGTAGGTTTGTGCTTTAGTCCATGCTGCTGTGTCGCCAGTTTCATCTGTATTTAGTTCAACAAACGCAAATGCACCGAAGGCACTTTCTTTATCTTCTGGTTTGGTGCGTTTATCTGCAATACCTTTATCAATCACGGCTTCATAGTCTGCACGGGTATACGCTGGGTTATGGGCAAAAATAATAATGTGTGACGCACTCATAATATGCGGCTGGTTAAACTGAAATTTATTGGCAAAGGTGTTGTGCATCCGCTGTTTTGCTGCATCACTTTCGATAACAATAAACTTCCACGGTTGAGAGTTAATTGATGATGCAGATAAACGCATTGCTTCCATGATCACAGCAAGTTTGTCTTGCGGTATTCTTTTTGAAGCATCGAATTTTTTGGTGGTGTAACGATTGCTGAGATCTTGGATAATTTGATGTGTCATAGCCGAACCTTAATGATAAATTTTATTTGTTATGCAATTTTAGTTATTTCGTTTACTACGAAACTCGCGACAGCCCCTTCGGTTGCTTGCACATACATTTTTAAATGCGGGCTATTGAGGTGTTGTTGTAATAACTCATGACTCACCCAATTTTCAACGAAAGTAAATAATGCCGGGTTATTATTGTCTTGATGCAAGTCGTACTGAATACAACCTTCTTCAAGTCGTGTCGGCTCAATCAATTTTAATAGCGCTGTTTTTACGAACTCAATTTTATCTGCTTTCGCTTCGATGTTTGCAACAATCGTGAGTGTGCTTGTCATATTCTCGTTACCTTTTATTGGTCGAACACTGAGTGAGTGAGGACATTATCCTTGATTGTTGCTACTCTAAAAAGATGGTAATGCAACTAACAGTTTCAAAAACTATTTGATAATGAATATTAAAGACCTTACTCTTTTTGTGCGTACAGCGCAAACATGCAATATCACCGCATCCGCATTGCAGTTGGAAATGAGCCCAGCTGCTGCGAGCGCGGCGTTAAAACGTCTAGAAAAACAACTCGGCGTACAACTCTTTATTCGCTCGACACGTAAGTTGCGTATCACGGCCGAAGGGGAGCGCTATTTAGTGCATTGCACCGAAGCGTTAGCGGCATTAGAGAAAGGCAAAGCTTCTTTAAACGAAATTCAGGGTAAAATTGCCGGTGAAATACGTTTATCCGCTTCGTCTGATTTAGGGCGTAATATAGTGTTACCTTGGCTCGATGAGGTGATGGATGCTTATCCTGAGTTATCTATTCAGTTCAATGTTGGCGATAATTTGGCGGATTTCTATCATGACAAAATTGATATGGCACTGCGTTATGGCGAGCCCGAGGATTCCTCGTTAGTCGCCTTTCTGATTGCGAAAATAGATCGCGTGGTCTGTGCATCACCCGCCTATTTAGCGCAATATGGTGAACCTCATCACCCTAACGATTTATCACAACATAACTGCTTGTTCTATCGTTTTGGTGAGCGTGTTTATGATACATGGCCATTTATTGATAGCACGGGAATAAGTACTGGAAAAAATACGGTTAAAAGCGCTGGAAAAAGTAGCGGAAAATACAAGGTGAAAGTGAGCGGTAATCGATTAAGTAACGATGCGGATGTGGTGCATCGTTGGGTCGTCGCAGGCAAGGGCATTACCATGAAGTCGCGGTTAGATATGGCGGCTGATTTACGCTCGGGTCATGTTGTTGAACTACTGAGTGATTTTAATTCCCCTCCGATTAATTTATGGTTAATTTATGGTTAATTTGTCCTAACCGTACCCAAGTAACCCCAGCGATGTTGATGTTGCGCGATCTGTTACGCAGTAAGTGTGAAGCTGAATTAAGTTAGCTCAGTTTGGTGCGCCAAAAGGTTCTTATTTCTGCATCGTATTATTTGGCAAAGCGAGTTCGTTCCCGCACGGTGTGAAAGATCCGCAATTGTTGAAACAAGATGATGTGGTATTGATTGATGCAGCACAGATTAACGTGCCTTGTCAGGATGTTGATGCCGCCGCTCGTGTCTCACTGGAGGCCGATGGTTTTGGACCTGATTATGACCCATTTGGTTATGAAGTCTAGTTTGTAAAAGTAAGAGTTGTAAGTTAAGCGGTATAAATTAAGCGTTATAAGTTAAAATGATGAAAGCCCGCGAGACTAATTTCGCGAGCTTGTTTGTTTTCTACGGTATTAATTATTTGCTGCTAGCAACGTGTGTTGCAATTACATCCATCAGTGTTGGCGATAAGCAATCATAAGATTCAAGACCTAACGCATTCAAACGTGATCTGATTGCGGTCATGTCTTTTGGATCGGTACCTGTTTCAATAATCGATGAAACAAACGCGGCAAATTCAGGTGCAGACCAACCTTTATCGGCAGACAGTTCGGTGTGAACGAAATCTAGACCAAAGAATGGATGTGTTTTATCTTCAATACGACCATACATATGTACACCACAGACATTACACGCGAAACGTTGAATGGTTGCTGTGTCATCAACAACTTTTAGTTTTGAACGGTTGTTTGTCACGCTTAACTTATCTTTTGACACAACGGCTACTTGTGAGAACAGCGCACCTTTGGGCTTCCAGCATTTAGAACAACCACAAGCATGGTTATGTGCAGTTTGGCTGTCGATCTTTACTGTCACAGCATCACGGCTACAGTGACACTGTAATGTACCACCATTAAAGCTGTTAGCCGTTGGGGAAAACCCTTTATCCATTGCTGGATGGATCTTGATTTTGTTTGTTGGACAAAATGCGTTTTTATAAGTCGTTACAATTTTGTTTATCATGTTCAATTCCAATTAATTTGATGCAGGTGCAAATGATGCGTCAGCGTTTCTGTGTGCGGTGTAGATAGCTTCGCCATCACTTTCGGCATCAAAAATAACGGTTACATTGGGAGAAAAAAGGATCACATCGCCAACTTCTGCAACGTATTTATTACCTTGCTTGTCACGTACGACAATCTTACCTTTCGTAATCACTTTGTATTCAACTGAGTCGTAAACGTACTCGAACTCAACACCCGGTTGCATAGCAAAATGACCAATGGTTAATGCATTGCTATTGTGGGTTACGGCAACTTCGGCCATTTGGCTTTTTAGGCCTTCGACTTCAAGTAATTTACTTAGATCATTTAATTTGAATGAGCCAGATTTTAAAAGAAAAATACCGGGCTGAGTTGTTAATGTCGACATCTAATATCCTTTATTTAGTCAAATCACATTGTGTTAATCATTTAATTTTTTAATGTGGTTTATGTTTGCGATGACGAGCATTCTACATTTGGAAGAGAACAAAACAATATGCTAAAACGGTAAAAGATTATTACTTATAGGTAATAATCTGCATTTAAATTATTGTTTAATTTTTAATTGTTGTTTTATTATGGGTTATTTTAGTTTGGATTAAAGGTTATTATTATTGAATTCAAAGGGGGTTGTGATGGCTACTTGGTTATACCAAGAGCCATCATTTCAACGTTTTTTGTAAGGATTATGCGTAGGTTTCATTGAGTTTAAAGCGAGATAACATGGATTTTAGTAATTCAGCTTGTTGGGATAATTGTTCAGCAGCTGCTGCACTTTCTTGTGCTGTGCTATTGTTTTGTTTGGTAACGCCGTCAACTTCGGTAACGCCTTGGTTAATTTCTTCAGCTCCGATGGCTTGTTCGTTACTTGCTAGTGCGATTTTCTCAACCAGTACGGTAGTTTGACTGACACTTTCAAAAATGCTTTTTAAACTTTCAGCTGTTTCGGTGGCAATCAAGCTACCATTTTTGGTTTTCTCGACAGAACTTGCGATCAGTTTTGAGGTTTCTTCAGCAGCCGTTGTACTTCTGGCTGCTAATTGGCGGACTTCATCTGCGACCACGGCGAAACCTCGGCCTTGTTCACCAGCTCGAGCGGCTTCGATAGCGGCATTCAAGGCGAGCAAATTGGTTTGATCGGCAATGTCATCAATCGTATTGATGAAGTCAGCGATACTTTCACTGGCCTGCGATATTTCAGCCATTGCAGCAATCATTGTTTCCATTTTTTGGATACCCTGTTCTGCCGAGTTTTGGGCAAGCGTCGCTAATTCTTGTGCTTGATTTGCGCTTTGTGCATTTTCGCCGATTTGAGTACTCAATTGGTTTAATGATGCGGAGATGTTCTCTAGACTTACTGCCTGAGCAGATGCTCCTTCAGATAACGCAGCACTCGTTTCTGAGACGTTGTAACTGCCCTGTGATATCTCAATACTGGTTAATTTGGTTTGGCCTAATACTTCATTTAAGTTCGCGGTCATTTCTTGTAATGCTAAGCCTACCGAATCTTTATCTGAGGCTAATATGACTTTGTTATTGAGTTCGCCAGCTGCGATTGTTTGTGCGAGTTCTGCTTTTTCTTTCAGGTTAGCGATCATATTTTTCATTTCCGCGAAAATACCACGGTCATTACCATCACTTTTTAATTCGATGCTTAAGTCACCTTTAGCGACTGTCTTGGCTATTTCAGCAATGTATGCTGGTTCACCACCAAGTAAATTCATAATATGACGGGTGAGCCAGACCGCAATGACAATGCCAGAAATAATGGCGAGTATTGTGCCTAAAATAGTGGTGTTAATAACGGCAGATTCAGTTTCTTCTAACTCGACCATTCTCGCATTCATTAAGCTTGTTTCTCGTTGCTTAAAGGTTTGTATTTGTTCGCGGAATTTATCAAAATACACTTTACCTTTAGCTTCACCAACAAGGTCGGCCATATCATTCATCGTTTTTGCATCACCAATGCTACGGCGTAGGGCGATTTGTTTTTCAACGACTGTACCTATCCAATTATCAATTGTTGACTTCGCTGAGCCTAACAACATTACTTGCGCTGGATTGTCGGATACTGTGTTTGATAATTGGCTAATTAAGCGATAAAACTGTTCTTTACCCTTGATATAAGGTGTTAAAAATGCGTCTTGCCCAGCAAGTAGAAAACCACGCATACCGGTTTCCATATCAACCGCAGCTGCCACGATTGACTGCGCCGTCGCGATGACGCGGTAAGTGTGCTCAACCCGTTGACTTAATTCTCTTAGTTCTTCAACATTGGTGCTGTTTTGTGCGTATTCTTTACGTTCTGTCATTAATTTTCGTTCGCGTTCAATGAAAGTCGTTAATTGCGCTCTAAATTTATCGAAATATTTTTTCCCTTGTGCCTGCTTAATTAAATCGGTCATATCGTCCATGTGTTTTGCGTTACCGATTTCGGTTCTTAAGGCGATGACGGGCTCAGTGACATTCTTCTGCCATTCGTCGATAGTACTCTTGATGTCTTTTATTAATGCCACTTGCGCTGGATTATCAGAGACTGTTTCAGAAAGACTGCTGGTTAAAGTATTAAATGTTTGTTCACCGTTTTGATAGGGTGCTAAGAAGTCAGCTTTACCCGCAAGCAGGTAACCGCGCATACCGGTTTCCATATCTACGGCAGCGGCTTCAATACTTGACGCTTTAGCCAACACTTTATGCGTGTGGTCTACCCAGCCAAAGTTACTGACGAGTGATTTTACACTGAATAGTACAACCAGAGTGACGGCCAGCATTAAGGATAGAATAAGCCCATAACTTGAATATAATTTGGTAGTAAACTTCATATTTTTAAACATAACAGTCTCCGCTGTAACATCCAGTAATTACTCCCATCCACATGAATTGTCGATTGAAAGTTTGTATAGATATGAAGTCTAGTAACATAAGGTAAAGTTTTAATTATAATTGTGTATAAGTACTATTTTCACTGTATATCTGTGAGCAGTGGTTGAAAAATGAGATTAAATGCTAAAGTGGCTTTAGTTGTTTAATATTTTACTTAGTTATTTTGGGGGGTATTTGCTGTCTAGTTGTGATAGTTTTTTTGGAGGGCGAAATAGAAAAGGAAGCGCAGAGGCTTCCTTTTGACGAATAAGGCATGTGAGTATGGTTATTCGTGGATGTGATTTTCGGTAATACTAAACCGGATGATTAAGCGAAGTGCGTCTCTAACTCTTCACTTCCACCTATGTGCTTACCACCGATAAAGATTTGTGGCACTGTACTTTGACCTGTCACTGCACGTAGGCTAACCGTGGTTGCGTCTTTACCGAGTACGACTTCTTCGTAGTTTAAACCCTGGTCGATTAAGGTTTGTTTTGCTTTAGCGCAGAACGGGCAGCCCGGTTTAGTGAACACGGTGATTGATTCTTGCACTTTATATTCTGGTGCCACGTAACCTAACATAGTGTCTGCATCAGAAACCTTGAACGGGTCGCCGGGTTCGTCAGCTTCGATGAACATTTTTGCTACCACGCCGTTTTTAACCAGCATGCTGTAACGCCATGAACGCTTGCCAAAACCGATATCTGACTTGTCTACTAACATGCCCATACCTGCTGAGAACTCACCGTTACCGTCTGGAATGAAGGTGATGTTTTCTGCTTCTTGAGCATCTTTCCATGCGTTCATTACGAATGTATCGTTAACTGATACACATAGAATGTCATCAACGCCGTGTGCAGCGAATACGCTAGCGAGTTCGTTGTAACGGGGTAAATGGCTTGAAGAACAAGTCGGTGTGAATGCGCCTGGCAGGCTGAATACAATCACCGTTTTGTTAGCAAATAACTCTTCAGTAGTACGGTTAACCCATGCATCACCTTGGCGAATTGGGAATGTAACTTGTGGAACGGTTTGGCCTTCTTTCGATACTAATGTCGTCATAATATATTCCTTAATGTAGCTATTAATTAAGCTAACCTGTTTGATATAACTTGGTTGTTTATAAAAAGTATTTGGTTAAGACGTTGTGTCTGCCTCGTCTTGATGTAGCTATTATGTCTAAATACTTGCGATAGGTATAATCGATTAAATCTTTACCTTCGATAGTCTGTGGCTATTAGGCCTGTCAGTTCTTGAATTTCGATTTGTTTTAGCTATGGATTGAATTTTCTAATTTAAGCGACCTTCATATCGTTTGTTTTAGGCAAACGAATATAAAATTGCGTACTTTGTCGTGCTGACTTGACCCAAATACGGCCGCCTAGCGTATTGAGTAACGCTCTGGATAGGGTTAATCCGATCCCGATATTGACGGTGGAGTTATTATTGTGGGTAAAATTACGCTCAAACAAATGCGTACAGTCATCTGTTGGAATGGTCTTTCCGGCATTAGAAACGGAGAGCTGGATATTGTCATTGTCTTCTTCAATCGTAATAATTATCTTACTATTATCATCGGCATGGCGTACTGCATTGGATAACAGGTTAGCGATAATCCGACGTAATAAGGCACTATCAGTACTGAGTTCGGCCTGTCCTTCGATAATGATATTCACGTTTTTTTCATCGGCCAGTAACTGAAAATAGTCCGCAAGTTTAGATGCTAACTCGTATACATCGACTCGTTCATTATTGACGGCGAGTTGCTCACTTTCGGCTTTCGCCATGAGTAAAATATCGGTGACTGTTTTGGACAGAAACTCTAACTCTTCGATATTAGATTCAAGGGTATCTTTGTAATCCAGCGAGCTTCTTTCACCTTGCAACATACACTGATTTCTCACTGTCATGGATGCTAATGGGGTTCTTAATTGATGCGCCAAGTTTGCAGCATAGAATGATAATTGATCGAACGAACCTTCCAGACGTTTGAGCATCAGGTTGAAGACCTGAATCGATGACTGCATCTCTTTGGGATATTCTTGCGGATCAAGTCGAGTTGCCAGCGTGTTTATATCTATCCTGCTGGTTTCCATACTAAATTTACGTAGTGGCGATAAACCATACCAAGCAACAAAAGCCCCTATGATGCTAAGAATACAGAACATTAATCCCATGCTCAAGATCATATTTTGTGTGGAATTATTTAGAAATACAGCATGATAAGTGACATCTCTGATCACGATTAAACGAAAGTTTTCACCCTGACGATTTCGGGTGATAGTCGCAATACCTTTAAAGTAGGTGAGCTCACTTTGCCAGTTAACGAGCTGTCCAGGGCGGCCGTCACGCAGTGCCGATGGAATAGTAAGGCCTTGATAAGATGATGGCATTAATTGGTTGGCGTTGTTAATAGCTAAAACATGGGTATCAGGATGATCGGTAAGGATGGTACTGAAATTTATATCCTGATCTTGATTAATGCCGTCAATAGCTGCAATAACCATGTCACTCTTGCTAAGAATGTATTGCTTATCCATGTCATTGAAATGTTGGCTGCTGAACCACCAAAAAAAAGCAATTGCAGCACTGACGATAAGGAAATAGCTCAGGGTAAAGTGCAAGGTTAATTTGGTGGCAATAGACCCTCTCACGACCTTAGCTCCAACACGTACCCCATGCCCCGCACCGTATGGATCAGAGGTGATGAGAAACCCTGATCGATTTTGTTCCGTAAGCGTTTAATCGCAACTTCAATGATATTAGTATCACTGTCAAAATTGATATCCCATACATGGCTGGCTATTTGTGATTTGGATAATACTTGCCCCTGACGAGTCAGTAAAAATTCAAGTAAGGCGAATTCTTTAGCGGTAAGATCTATGTTGCCACCGTCTCTTTTTACTTTTCTTTTTAACCGATTAAACTCTAAATCGCCGATAGTGAGAATGGCGTTATGTGTTGAACCTTTGTCGCGTAACTGATTGTGGATCCGGGCCAATAACTCACAGAAAGAAAACGGTTTGCTCATGTAATCATCTGCGCCAAGCTCCAGACCTTGGACTCTATCTGCCACATCATCTCTGGCTGTGAGCATTATTACCGGTAAATATTTGGGTTTTAGGCGTAGGCGTTTTAGGATATCCCAGCCGCTCATCCCCGGTAACATCACATCCAATAAAACCAGGTCGTAGTCCATCTCGGTTGTTTGGTGCAAACCATCAATACCGTTATCGACAAGATCTACGTTGAAACCACTTTCATCCAGCCCTTGTTTAAGGTATTTCCCTAACTTAACTTCATCTTCAATAATTAGAATTTTCATTGATTTTCCACGCGTTTTATACCGTATTGTTGGACTGGTATTGAGACTTATGACACTTGCTTAATTTATTATCTTAAACTAATGGAGATTATAGTGAGTTTATGACAGAAAACTGTCTTAAAGATTACAATTCTGTCATCTTTATCATTAAGTCGTATGCCAGTGTATTGAAAAGTAAGATAATTTGAAGCTGACAAGCTTGTAATATTGACGACATGCTGATGACAGATTGGGGCACTAGTATTTGATGTGTATCTTTTAATCACATCAAGGTGAACAATATGAAAAAATTAATTCTAATGACAGCATTAACCCTTAGCCTGCAATCTTTCGCTGCCTCTGCCACACAAATATCGGGTAACACCGACATATACACAGGTGTCACTGAGAGCCGAGCCGAGGCTTACGAGACTGGGGTTAATATATTGCAACAACTGAAGTTACTAACGGGGAATCAGGCTTATAAAAAGCTTAATATAGTGAATACGAGTACAGTCAGAAGTTCGATTCGAATTAACGATGGACGTGTTTATGTAGATGAATTTGCGGATGCAACCGGTTCGTTAAAGTATCAAGCTAAAGTGAAGTTAAATTACAGTTATAAAGAGGCTGGTAGTAATCGATAATTCTTTACAGCTCCAGATTTGATCTGGAGCTAGTCTCTAATTCAATTATTGCGTATCTTGAGATTCGTTAATTACATCACCATTATTTTACCTTTCATGCCAGCTTCTCTGTGCCCCGGTAATAAACAGGCAAAGTCAACATAGCCTGCTTGCGTGAACTGCCATATCAACCCGCCGCGCTGACCAGAACCTAAACTCAACATATTGCTTTCTGCATGTTGCATCTCTGGCATGTCTCGCATCATTTGGGCATGCTCTCCCAATGCTTCTGCCGAACCAATGACGAGTTCGTGGGATATTTTCCCTGCATTCTTAACAAAAAAGCGGATGGTTTCTCCGGCATTAACGTGGATCTGACTCGGGGTAAATCGCATGTTGTCATTCATGGTGATATCGATAGTCCGAGTAATATCCGCCGCTTTACCGGGTTGCCCGGATGCTGAATTTGTCATTTTCATCATACCTGCCATGTTGTGGCCTGCATCGTGATCAGTACTATGACCACCGCCAGCGAACGCCAAGCTAGGCAGTAGGCTTAATAGTAAAATAGGTAGTGTTTTAGTTGCTTTCATGTAGTTACTCTCTGTTGTGTATCGTTAGTAAGATTGATATCCAAGCTATATCCGCAAGTTTCTGAACTGGCATCTTGCAGTGGCTTAGGTATATATTTTATGTATTTGTGATTATTAAATTTGGCTGGCGTTAAAACCAAAAATGGAGCCCTGCAAGCCAGCGGGTTTCTTCTGTTGCTGCATTGTCTTCGCGGATGAAGTCGGCGGTATTACCAAATGATTTTGCCCAGTCAACGCCGACGTAAGGTGCAAATTGCCGGGTTATTTCGTAACGTAAGCGCATCCCGATGGCGAGATCAGACAGACCTTTACCACGGTTACGCTCGGAGTCATTTTTACCATAGAGGTTCATTTCCAAACGTGGTTGTAATACTAAACGCTGGGTGAGCAATAATTCGTATTCAGCTTCTAGCGATAAGTCTGTTTGTCCCTCGTCACTGACATAAGCTGTGGCATCAATTTCGAACCAGTAAGGGGCTAATCCTTGGATGCCAAAGGCTAACCAGCTCTGATCTGGACCTTCGCCAGTATCATATCTAGCCCCCAATTGGGTATTCCAAAACGTCGTGATGGCATGGTTCCATAATAATTCGGTACTCGATTCCTCTAGTTTACTATTGACAATATCGCCTTCTAATTTGACGACTACACGATCATAATCCTGGCCATACCAAACTTGACCGTCATAGACCCATGAATCCTCATCATTGGTAAATACGCGCTCCAGACGATCGATTAACAGTCCGCCACGGCTATGCTCGTCTGCAAACCTTAATTGACGTGGACCATGGAGTACATAAGGTCCTGATTCTAAAGTGATGCCATCTGCATAGGCATGGGGATCCCGCGCATCGGAGGGGGCTGAGCCACCTTGCATTTGCATGCTGTGATCACCCATATCTGCCATGTTATGTGACGGTTCAGCCTGGGTATTAAAGGAGAGTAGATTCAGTGTTGTTATGGCCATCAACGTGGTAACGGAATTAAGCGTACGGGGAATTGTATTCATGAAACCACCACTTCACGGAACATGCCCGCATCCATATGGAACATAAGATGACAATGCCAAGCCCAGCGTCCGCGTGCGTCAACAGTAACCAGAAAACTGATGCGTTGTGCTGGTTGCACCGGAATGGTGTGGCGACGTACTTGGAAACTGCCATCTGGGTTTTCGACTTCGCTCCACATGCCGTGCAGATGCATAGGGTGCGTCATCATAGTATCGTTGTGTAAAATAATTCGCACTCGCTCCCCGTAGTTGAAATGAATCGGGGTCGAACTACCGAATTCGAGTCCGTCCAGAGACCAGGTATAGCGTTCCATATTGCCGGTCAGGTGCAGTTCTATTTCACGCTCGGCAGTGCGAGGATCCATTGGTCCGCCTAAGGTTTTAAGATCGGCTAGGGTTAACACCCGTCGTCCGTTATTACGTAAACCGACACCGGGATCGTCAAGGTTGGTGCGAGGCATATCGACCCGCATATCGACGCTGGGACCGTACTCTGTTTTAGCATGCCGTACCTGCTTACTGGCTGTGGCTAACTTAGACGTCATATTAGACATGGCCGAGTGGTCCATGTTAGTCATCATACCGGGCATCGAACTATGATCCATGCCGCTCATTTTGCCCATATCGTCCATGCCAGAATGCTGCATACCGGACATAGAACTATGATCCATGCTGTTCATTTTATCCATGTTACCCATGTTACCCATTGCACCCATACTGCCCATCATGTCGGTCATGGTCAGTGATTCGGGCTTATCCAATGCTGGTACCTCAGTGCTGAGGCCTGCTTGCGTCGTTAAGGTCCCGCGAGCATAACCGGTTCTATCCATCGATTGAGCAAACAGGGTATAGGTATCATTGCTGGGCTCAACGAGTACATCGTAGGTTTCACCTGGCCCAAAGCGAAATTCATCCACGGTGACGGGTTCTACATTGATGCCATCGGCCTGAACTACTGTTAATGCTAGTCCCGGGATCCGCACGTCATAAAAGCTGTTACTAGCACCATTGATAAACCGCAATCGGACCCGCTCACCGGGTTTAAATAATCCCGTCCAGTTACCTGCAGGGGTAGTGCCGTTCATCAGGTAGGTAAGCGTTTGTGCGGAGAGATCTGCGAGATCGGAGGGACTCATGCGCATTCGATTCCACATCTTGCGTGACTGCACCGCTGTCTGCAGTCCATTTTCGGAAGCGTCTTGGAAAAAGTCGAATACTGTGGGTTGATTAAAATTGTAATAATCACCCTGAGTTTTTAGCTTAGCGAAAACCTGTGCGGGGTTTTCATCAGTCCAGTCTGAAAGTAGGATCACGTGCTCCCGATCCGCTTGGATACTATCTTCTGCTGCGGGCTCGATCACGATAGCACCATACATGCCGGTCATTTCTTGCATGCCAGAATGGGAGTGATACCAATAGGTACCGCTTTGTTCTACTTTGAACTGATAAGTGAAGGTTTCACCTGGGGCAATACCAGCAAAACTGATACCTGGCACACCATCCATTTGGTAAGGTAGGATAATGCCATGCCAGTGAATGGAGGTATGCTCTTTCAAATGGTTGGTGACTCGTATTGTCACGGTATCGCCTTCACGCATGTGCAGAGTCGGAGCCGGAATGGAACCATTGATGGTGGTTGCCATGCGTATTTTCCCGGTGAAATTAACCTGTGATTCAGCGACGACCAGATCAAACTCAGTACCGCTCAGTACTGGCGCGTTGTTAGGATGGGGATTCAGGCCGCTGGCCCTCGTGGGTTGTAACAGGGGATACAGCCCCACAATAACCCCTCCGGCGGCGAGGCCCTTAAGGAGTTTACGTCGTGGTAAATTGGCTGAATGTAAAGAATGCTTCATACTTGCTGTGCTCCTTTATTCAAAAATTCCTTGTTATTAATGGTCTATTCTACAAATAGGCTGCTTTCCAGAAGGTGACACGAAAATGACAAATTGGTCATTTTTGAGATAAATTATAGATAAGATTGGTTTGTGTACTGGCTAGCTTTTAACTAACACCTTGAAGAATAGTAGTATATGTAGGAGATGTTTGACGGCAGAAATGGGATTCGGTTTTATAAAAATAGGGCAATAAAAAACCGCCAGTGAATGAAATACTCACTGGCGGTTTAATTCTAAGTAGCGGATAGCTAATTAACTATTAATTACTCACTACTCTACAGTAACAGCCTTCGCTAGGTTACGTGGTTGATCCACATCGGTACCTTTAATCAGAGCCACATGGTATGACAGTAACTGCATTGGTAATGTGTAGAAGATCGGCGCGGTAATTTCGCTTACGTGCGGCATAGTGATGATCTTCATGCCTTCAGATTCAACAAAACCAGCGTCAGCATCTGCGAATACATAAAGTAGACCGCCACGTGCACGTACTTCTTCAATATTTGATTTAAGCTTTTCTAATAATTCATTGGTTGGCGCGATTACTACAACAGGCATGTCAGCGTCAATTAGCGCTAACGGACCGTGTTTCAATTCACCCGCTGCATATGCTTCTGCGTGAATGTACGAGATCTCTTTAAGCTTAAGCGCCGCTTCCATTGCGATAGGGTAGAATTCACCACGACCGAGGAATAAGGTATGGTGTTTTTCAGCAAAATCTTGGGCTAGTGCTTCAATGTCTTTATCAAATGATAATGCATTTTCAATTTGTGTTGGTAATGCATGTAGTGCCGTTACGATTTCAGCTTCTTTAGTTGCATCGATAACGTGTTTTTGTTTACCTAATGCGGTTACAAGCATTAATAATGCTGATAATTGTGTAGTGAATGCTTTAGTTGAAGCAACACCAATTTCAGTTCCTGCACGGGTCATAAATGCAAAGTCTGATTCACGCACTAATGAAGAACCGGCCACGTTACAAATGGTCATTACAGCCATGTAACCTTTTTCTTTCGCCAAACGCATTGCTGCTAACGTATCTGCGGTTTCACCTGATTGGGATAACGTGATCAACAGGCTATTCGGACGCGTTACAAATTTACGGTAGCGGAATTCAGATGCGATTTCGACATCACAACTTACACCTGCTAACGATTCAAACCAATAACGGGCTGTCATACCTGCGTTGTAAGACGTACCACAAGCAATGATTTGAATGTGTTCGACTTTCGCTAAGATCTCTGCAGCGTTAACGCCAATACTTTCTGTAATAACGCTGTTAGCTGTAAGGCGACCTTCCATTGTATTGGTTAGTGCAGTAGGTTGTTCGAAGATTTCTTTCTGCATAAAATGACGGTATTTGCCTTTATCTGCTGCATCATGCTCTGCATTTGACTCCGTTACTTCACGTGTTACTGGTTGACCATTAATATCAAATACGGATACATCACGACGGGTAATTTCAGCTACATCGCCTTCTTCAAGATACATAAAACGACGAGTAACACTCAGTAATGCCAGTTGATCGGATGCAAGGAAGTTTTCGCCTACACCTAAACCAATCACGATTGGGCTGCCTGAACGAGCCACAATTAACTTACCTGGTTCTAGACGGTTTAGTACTACCGTACCGTATGCGCCTTCTAACTGTGCAACGGTTTTTTGTACGGCATCCAGTAAGCTGTCTGTAGAGCGTAGTTCCCACTCAACAAGGTGGGCAATAACTTCGGTATCTGTTTGCGATTGGAAAACATAACCACGTTGTTGTAATAATTCACGTAATGATTCATGGTTTTCAATTATACCGTTATGAACAACGGCAATATCACCAGATACGTGTGGATGAGCATTTGCTTGTGAAGGTTCACCATGTGTCGCCCAGCGAGTATGGGCAATACCAGTACCACCGACTGGTTGTTCAGCATCTACGGCATTCGCTAATTCTTTTACTTTACCTAAACTACGTACACGTTGCAGGTTATTGTCTTGATCAACAATGGCCACACCGGCAGAATCATAACCGCGGTATTCTAAACGACGTAAACCTTCAACTAAAATTTCAGCGATATCTCTTTGTGCTACTGCACCAACAATGCCACACATGGTCTTCTCCTAAATGTATAAACTTTTTAAACAAGTAATAACCACGTGATAGTAGTGCCTATCGGTCCGTGATGACGTTCGTCCTGATATAACCTGTTTTAATGATTTTGTGAGCGAAACTTTTATCATTAAATATAGTGCGTAATGGCAATTTATCTATTACCACTAAGCGTTGACCTAGCTATAAATACAAGATAAGTTTCGAAGTTGCCATATATTAGTTTCGTTTGTTTCGTTTGTCTATTCAAACTTACCATTTATGTGTGATTCAAAACTAATTAATGACACTAATCTAATGAACCAAGAAAAAAAGCAGCATACTCAATACTGCTGTGAGCAAAGTGTTGCGGGTTATTAGGATCAATAGCACCGCAAACACAGCGCCGATCAAGTAGCTATTATCGAGATTAAGGTGCAAGGTATTGTCTTGAATAAAGACAATCGGCGCTAAAATTGCAGTGAGTACTGCAGGTGCTGAATAGCTTAAAAACTTCACCATACCGGGGTTAAGACGCAATGGTAGTTTCGGTTCTATGAATATGTAGCGGCTAATAAAGATAATGACCGTCATTAATATAATGGTTAGCCAGATCATAGGCCTTCTCCCGGTCTTGTTAATATGATTTTATTTGGATGTGGCTCATTGGTTAATTTAGCGGTAAGCATGCCAGCACTCATGCCTGATAATGCCGCGATAAGTAATCCGCCCGGGATATCAAACAGTACACACACGACGGCCATGACTAACGACACCAGTACGCTAACGAGTATGGATGGGGTTTTAATGGCAGGTACAACCAAGGCAATAAAAGTAGCTGCGATAGCGAAGTCTAAACCGAGCTCATCTAAATTGGGGATCTGTTGACCAGCAAAAATACCAACCGCAGATGCAATATTCCAAATGAGATAAAAACTAAAGCCACCGCCAAACGCAAACCAGCGATCAAACTTGTGCTTTTTAGTGTCGCTGCATATAGCGAATAACTCATCGGTGAGTAAGAAACCCAGTGTTAACCGCCAACGTAAAGGCAGGGGACTCATTTGCTGGCGCATAGCCATGCCATATAAAAAATGGCGTGAGGTAATGAGTAGGGTAGTTAAGAGAATACTGGTTAACCCAACGCCTGATTTGATCATCCCCACTGCAACCAGCTGCGCCGCACCAGCAAACACAATCGCTGACATTGCTTGGCTTTGCAGCATATCTAAACCGGCTTCAATGGCATAAGAGCCCGCCAAAATACCCCAAGGGATCACCGCAATACTTAACGGCATTGCGGCGATCATACCTTGCCATAATGACTTTCTGATCGAGGCGGGCGATTGTGGCTGTGACATGTTTTTATTCCTTGTCATATATGTTGTTTTTATAGTGGTTAAGCATATTAACGGAGTTAGCGCATGAGTAAGAGATATGGTGGATACATTTGGTTGTGGATCGCGTAAGCGGATAAATATATACGTTAAACGAAGTGCTATGGTGAGTATATTAGTTTTATATGCTGGCGATGAGTATATTGTCATCATTTATCGACCTTGTAAAATCATGAGCTTGGTTTGTTTAATCTACAAACACGACTAATATTTAATTACACTTCTCACTTTAACTGCTCATAACTTTCAACTTTAATTGCTCATACATAATAGAGAATAACGATGAAATTGAAAATACAGGCATTAATTGCCGTGATTGGTTTAGCGGGTTGTAATGATGAAGCGCTAAACAAATTTGTTCGACAAGCCGACAGCCCTGTTTACAGTGGTGATCGTAGTGACTTACTCGCTTATGGGGGAAAACTGTGGAATGACCCTAGCCTTGGTAATAGTGGTTTAGCGTGCGGTACTTGTCATGCTGGTGGCGCGGCATTTAATGATAGTTTTAAACAGCCATATCCGCACTTGGTCGCAATGGCGGAAGATATGTCGGGTTTAACCTCTATAGATGCCGAGCAGATGGTGCAATTTTGTATGTTGCAACCGATGCAAGCTGAAATGCTTGCCTGGGATTCAAAAGAACTGGCAGCGCTAACTTTGTATGTCGAAAAAGTAGTGCAAGTCGAATTTATCAAGCAGGATTAACCTAAGGCTAATAAAAAACCCAGCAAGCTGGGTTTTTTGATGTTAATGACACAATACGAGTCAAACGCGATTAATTAGTACTGCGCTCCTCTTAACTTTTAGTGTTGAGCTTTGTGCTCGCCACTGCCAAAGTGCCAATCATAGTGGAAGCTTTGACTTGCATCTTGATCTTTACGACGGTAAGTATGGCCACCAAAGTAGTCACGCATTGCTTGAATAAGGCTTGCTGATGAATCTGCTTCACGGTAGCAATCGTAGTAGCTCATCGCTGCGCTAATTGAAGGCATTGGCATACCTTGCATGATTGCTTTCGCTAATACTTCACGCCATGCCATTTGGCTTTCAGCTAATGTATTAGTGAAACGGTCCGCTAACATGAGGTTTAATAACTCAGGTTCAGCTTGGTAAGCTTTCGCGATATCATCTAAGAAGTGAGCACGGATCACACAACCGGCACGCCATATTTTTGCAATTGCAACGTAATCAAGCGTCCAGTTATGTTCTTTTTGTGCTGCAGACATCAATTCAAAACCTTGTGCGTAGCTACAGATTTTTGAACAATATAGCGCGTCAGCCAGTTTGTCTAACCACACGTTGCGGTCTTCAATCGTTACTGTTGGACCTGCAAGCGTTGTTGCGCCAATCTGACGAATAGCTTTTTGTGTGCTTAGGCAACGGGCAAATACAGATTCTGCAATTGCGTTTGCAGGTACGCCAAGCTCTAGGGCTTCACGTGCAGTCCAGTTACCTGTGCCTTTTTGGCCTGCTTGATCCATGATCACGTCAACCATAGGTTTACCTGTTGCTTCATCAACAACTTTTAGGATGTTACCTGTGATCTCGATGAGGTAGCTTTGCAGTTTACCTTTATTCCATTTACTGAATACTTCACCAACTTCAACCGCCGACATGCCTAAGATTTGACGCATGAATTGCACAACTTCGGCAATCATTTGCATATCAGCGTATTCGATACCGTTGTGTACCATTTTAACAAAGTGGCCAGAACCGATTGGACCGATATATTCGGCACAAGGTTCACCTTCAGGTAACGGCTGATCTACGTGTGTACGTGCAATTTCAACACCTGTTACAGGGTCTACTTTCGCAGCCATTGCTTGCCACATTGGTTTTAGTC
Source organism: Moritella sp. (assembly GCF_013215705.1). Classification (GTDB taxonomy): domain Bacteria; phylum Pseudomonadota; class Gammaproteobacteria; order Enterobacterales; family Moritellaceae; genus Moritella. The sequence goes on from NZ_JABSQR010000005.1 coordinate 302,085, forward strand.
TTTCCCAAGCTGCTTTATCGCCACTTGGCATTAATGATGGACCAAAACGAGCGCCCACTTCACCACCTGAAATAGCACAAGTAAAGAAGTTAAATTTGCCAGCGTAAGAATCTGCACGGGCGATAGAGTCACGCCATTGGCTGTTACCTGTATCTACAACAATGTCGTTTGCTTCTAAGCCAGCTGCAATCAAGTCATTACAAATAATATCAACAACAGGACCGGCTGGAACAGAAAGCACGATTCGACGTGGTGTTTCAAGTTGGTTAATTAGCTCTGCAAGATCAGCAACCGCAATTAATTTTGCTGCAGTTAGAGGTTGATGACGCTTAACGATGTCAGTACGACGGCTTTCGTTAATGTCAAAAGCTGCAACGGAAAATCCACGTTCAGCTAAGTTTAATGCCATGTTGGCACCCATTACGCCTAAACCTATTACTGCAATATCAATATTTTTATTCATCTGGTCCTCTGTGTCTTAGCAAGTCATGAAGGTGAGAATTGGCTAATGCCTTGTAGTTTAAGGCATGATATAGAAAGTAGAAAAAGATACAATATTAACGCTATCGTTATTTGTACTTTTCATTTAAATAGCTATTTTTTTGCTGAGCTAATTTTAAATCATCAAAATGAATATGGCTAATTGGTTTTATCTTATGAGAGCTAGCTCACTCTATCATGTTTGGCTAAATTTAGGATTGTCTCTTTCCTGCTCATTTATATAAATGTAGCTAAAATTATTAATATCTTGCTGGATTCAAGTAATAAGTGTTTTTGTGAATGGTTATCTAACTTAACCGCATCATTGATGGCCAAATAAATTAACAAATATGTTGAAAACCATATATTTGTGTTGTTTTGAAGTTAATTGAAAAGTTTATTTACCCCTAATTGAAGATAGGTATAATGTGGTAAGTATTTTATAACTAAGGATATTAGGCGTATGAGTTCCAACAGTCGTAAGTCTGGTCGAGTGACCTTGCAAGATGTTGCAAATAAAGTAGGTGTTACTAAAATAACCGTATCTAGGGCGATCCGCACGCCGGAGAAAGTATCGGAATCATTACGCTTAACTATCCATAAAGCAATTGATAAGATGGGCTATGTGCCTAATCGTGCTGCGAGCATGTTAAGTGCAAAGCAAAGTAAAACTATCGTATTGATTGTTCCTTCATTATCTAACGACGTATTCGCTGACGTTGTTCGTGGCATTAATGATGTAATGTTAAGCCAAGGCTTTCAAATATTGTTAGGCCACTCGGGTTATTCCTTATTAGAAGAAGAGCGCTTAATCGAGACTTACTTACAGTTTGGTATCGATGGCATCATTATTTCTGGTACCCATCACACTGAACGCAGTAATCGTTTATTACGTAAATCAAACTTACCAGTTGTTGAGATCATGGAATGTAATGATAACGCGATCGATATGTCGGTGGGTTTAGATCATGCGCAAGCGGGTTATAAAATGACACAGCATTTAATTGGCAAAGGGTATAAAAATATCGGTTTTGCTGGTGCGCGAATGGATCTACGTGCGCAACTTCGTTTAGATGGTTGGCGCAAAGCGATTTGGGAAACAGAGCTAAGCGATGCTCGAGTGCTCACAAGTTCTTATGCCTCAACTTACCAGATGGGTGCTGATATGTTGACAGAGATATTAGGTGAATGGCCTGATACTGACTGCATCTTCTTCTGTAATGACGATTTGGCTGCAGGGGCGCTATTTGAGTGTCAACGTCGTAATTTAAAAGTACCGAAAGATATTGCGTTAGTAGGCTTTAACGACCTTGATATTTGCTCGGCGACAAACCCTAAATTAACCTCTGTTTGTATTCCGAGTTTTGATATTGGTGAGCAGGCAGCCAAATTATTATTGAAAAAAATTAATGGTGAGCCAATAGAAAATAAGCATTTAGATCTTGGTTTTATTATTTCTGAGCGTGCAAGTACCTAACTCAGGCTGATAACACTTGTGCTTCGTCGTGTTAACGGTGATTTAAGTGCAATGCTAAGAAGTAAGAATATGATAAGTAGAAGCATTATAGTCATGGGCGTTTCAGGTAGAGGGACGTCGACGATAGGATTTAAACTTGCGCAGCAACTAGGTGTTAAATTCATTGATGGTGATGATCTACACCCGAAAGCCAATGTTTTGAAAATGGCTGCTGCGCATCCGGTATGCCCTGGTTTCCATTAGCTACGTGCAATTGAAGTTTAAATTAGTGCAAAATCGTGGCACAAACTACCTGCTGAAGTGGTAGTAGACGCCATGGCAGATCCAAAAATCACCATACATGACTGGCCTGCAGAAGAACTACAACCAGAAAACTGTCTCGATTCCGGCATTACCACAAATGCTACGCCTTAGTTATGATCGTAAATTAGCGAACGGTACAACCTGCGCTAGTAGTACGTCAGGCACTATGCTATCACCAATTTTTGTCACCACCGTTTGGTCCCGCTGCCTTCTACCCTAAATAGGTAGCACCAAAAGACATCAGCTGAGATGAAATATTTAGTGCACTGGTATCGCTTATTTGTTAACAAGTTGTGCGTTAGCATGACTTATCATGTTCCCTCAATTGGCATTATGGTGGCAATAACTATTGTTGAATAGGTGATATAACCGACGTTTTGTTAAATTAGGTATTTGAAAGTCCATTGTTAGTAATAACGATGGGCTTTTTTTTGTTTGAAATTTAAGCAGCTAAACTTTAACTCTTAAATTGGTACTAAAGTGGCATTGAAAAATGATCATTTATTACAATTGGTTAGTGTTAAATTTAAGTTGTATTTTCAGTGTTTTAATGACGGCTTTCGAGTAGGCAGTTTTGTTATTTAAAAAACCAAATTATACAATAGTTTATAACATCTTAAATATGTATAATAAAAGAGCTGTTTAAACTAATACCTCATTGCAAATGTGTATTTAATGTTAACATACCTGCTGTTTATGTTAATTGATGTACTAGGTTAGATGGTTTAGTTAATTATTATATCGGTAAAATGATGATTCCTGTATGTGTAATAACAGTGTGATCATAGTGTAAATCGATAATTATGCAGGTGCTTACCTGTTCCTTAGAATAAGATAGTCAAAAGGACTTGCTCATGATCACATTTGTCATTCCCCAACAAGCACAAGTTATATCTGTTAATGGTAAAGCGGAGTATATACTTGAGCAGGAGAGTCAATCCTTGGAGAGTGGTTATGAAATTGCGGCGGGTGGCAAAATTGAAGTCACGTCTGGTGCTCAGGTCATATTGAAATATGCCGATGGTTCACAAGTGATTATCGATGAACATTTTAAAGTAAATGATGATGCTGACACGCCTGATGTAGCAATGGATGTGTTAGATGAAATTACCGCATCTAGTGATAAACCTGAACAAGAAAAACCTCAAGTTAGTGACGATGTTTTAGCTGAAATTCGTGCCATTCAAGACTTAATCCTATCTGATGAAGAGTTTATTGATCCTGTTAGTACTGCTGCCGGTAGTGCTAGCGATGGCGGTCGTTCGTCTGCAATTTCTGTAGCCCGTACCGGAGCTGAAACGCTGGCGCATGCTGAATTTGAAACTGAAACATTTATGCAAGCAGGGCAAAGTAAAATATTTGTTGATACAAGTATGATTGATGCAAGCGCTTCTGAAACTGTTAATGTGCCAGTGGCGGCGGATGCGACCGCAACGACGGATGAAAACAGCGTGTTAAGTGGCGATGTGCCGGTAGCGAGTGATGTGGACGGTACGGTTGAAAGTTACCAGTTAGTGACAAATGTCAGCGCTGGCAGCTTGAGCTTCAATGCCGACGGCAGTTACACGTTCACCCCCGGCAACGATTTTGATGATTTAGCTGTGAATGATAGCCAAGACGTGAGCTTTACGTACACGGCGACCGATAATGACGGTGGCGTGAGCGAAGCGAAAACGATCACCATTACCGTAACTGGCACCAACGATGTGCCAGTGGCGGCGGATGCGACCGCAACGACGGATGAAAACAGCGTGTTAAGCGGCGATGTGCCGGTAGCGAGTGATGTGGACGGTACGGTTGAAAGTTACCAGTTAGTGACAAATGTCAGCGCTGGCAG
>NZ_JABSQR010000006.1 GCF_013215705.1 Moritella sp.
CCTGAAAGAAACACAAGTATTTAGATTTTGATAAAAAGGGGATGATCAAACCTCTAGCTGATTTGATCAACAACGCCTAATCAAAGTAGACAATGTCAAAGTCTTTAACCTTCTCTAGTGGTTCTACCCCAAGTAAACTGTTCCATATCAATTGCGTAATCGCCCCACCCGCAATATAGAAGTTCGGTAAACCAGCACTTAGACAAGCTTCTGCAGTCTCAATCAACTCTGGTACAGACTTTATTAACAATTTTAGCTGATGTTCCATACGCCTCCCTACTTACCAAGATGCTAACTTGCTATTTTCTTTGACATATTATATCCACTAATAGCAAAACCAACTTCCTGATATAACTTTAAAGCCCTTTGATTGTGGTAAGCAACTCTTAATTTTATTTGCTCAATACCAATTAATTGCAATTGTGATTCAAGTGCCTTAATTGCTAATTTTCCATAACCGATATTACGGTGATCAGAGAATATGAAAAAGTCATAAATAAACGTGGATTTATCACTTACCTTAATCGAGTGCCATAAATAGCCTACAAGGTTCGATTCTGATTCAATACACAGCAGTTCGTGTTCATTGGTTTCCAATCCATTAGGAAAACAACGTATGAGATCTTGCTGAGCTAATTCGATTGCCCGGTCCATTGAGTGACCATAGTTTTGAGAAATCTCATGACTGTAATCGTCAATGAAATAATCACAATACGCGGGATATTCGTCTGATGTCATTGGTCGAAGTTTGATCATGCTTAATCCTATTAAAAAGTGAACTTAACAGTGCTGTAAACACCCCGTATATTCATCGTTGTTTCATAAAAGCCACTGCTAGCCCTGAAGATACAAATGTAATACCAGCACCTATATTCAAACCGTTAACTAATTTTGGCTTACGCTTTAACCAAGTTGACAATTTTGAAGCGAAAATGCCCATCAAACTGAAACCAACAGCGGTAAGTAAGGCAAACCAAACGCCATAAACCAACATTTGGCTTGAAACAGACCCTAAATTCGGGTTAACAAATTGAGGTATAAAAGCAAGCACAAACATACCTGGCTTCGGATTTAATGCGGCGGATAAAAAGCCTGTTGAGAATATTGTTTTCAATGGTTGCTTTTTTGTAGGCTCTAACGAAAATAGATTTCTAGACCTAAGCACTTTAATCCCAAGCCAAATTAGATACGCTGCACCTATAAATTTAACAACATAAAATGCGATAGTTGATGTTTGAAGTAACAGCGTTAACCCAAACGTTGCAGCCAGTACATGAAATAGAATACCTGCGCCCGACGATGTACCCGATATAATAGCAGCCAGCTTACCTTGACTGAGACCACGCCCTATCGCGAGTAAGTTATCTGGCCCTGGTGAGATAACCAATAATAAACATGCGATCGTATACGCAAACCAAACTTCTGATGGAAACATAAAACCTCCTTGTAAGTGGTACATAACAACGCTAACAGAGCCATTGAAAGAAACCTAAAATTAACTTTTCAAACAATAATTTAAAGTTCTAAAACTTGGATTTCCTACTTAGCCACTCTCCGACTGCATCACCCATAGTTAATCCTTGCGCACCTTTCATCCACTGCATAAAATTACGATCAAACTTAAAATTTTCGCCACAATTTAACTTAAAGAAGCAACGAACATTTTGCGTGTTCTTATAAGACGATGTAATCAAAGTACGGTTAGAAATAGTATCTTTATGCCAATCAAATTCATCCATGTTAAATCTGTTTCTCCAACCAAACTGAACTTATGTAATGACCGTCTTTCTTCGCGTATTCATTAAATATACCGACCTCTCTAAATCCAAAGCGTTTATGTAAAGCAATAGATGCATCGTTAGGCAAAGCAATACCAGACAAAGCACGATGAACGTTTTGTATTTTTAACGCCGTAAATAGTCGATTATATAGCGATGAACCGACCCCCTTACCTTTAGCGTGTTCATCGAGATATACCGTCACTTCCACCGTATCCTCAAATGCTGATGCAGGCCTATATAATTGAGAGCAAGCAAACCCTAAAACTAACGCATTTTCTACCGCTACATAAATTTGATATTTTGAATCTGGCTTAAACTGCTGAAACCATTTGAGCCTATCTTCATAAGAAAATATCTGTTCTTCGAAACGAGAATTTGTATTAATGATGTTGTTCTCTATCAGTAAAATAGCAATTCATCACTTCAAGTATTGATGCAATATTCCAGTCTCATTTAGTTCAACCTTTACGATTGCGCCATTGATTAATGTTAAGTTTGGTGGAACATGACCTATATCCAGGTCTATCATAACTGGAAGCCCTAGATCCATCAGGTATTTTCCCAATACCTCATAGTAACTAAGGCTCTGCTCATTTTTCGGTACAGCAGCTGCACTTCGACCTAGCAGCAACCCGCTGATACATGAGAACACGCCCCTAAACTTCATGTTTAAAATTGTTCTGGCTAGCTCAGTTGGTGACATTTCAGCATTTTCTAGATATAAGACGATTCCCTCAGAGTAACGCTGCGATAGTCCTTTTAGATCTAAATACTCAGTTTCAAAGAGATGAGATAGTGTATCCCAACACCCGCCAATCAATCTTCCCTCTATTGATGAACCAAATTCAGGTTTTACCAACCACTTCCAGTTAGTTGGGGTATCAGGCATGATTCCAGAGGTTGGTTCAGTGACTATATCTGGCCAGCTACTCGCATATAATTTCGATTCAGTTTGCGAAAAAGATCCACCTATAGAAGTACTTAAATGCGTAAGTGTATTAGCTGTTAAGGGATCATTAGCTTCGCTGGTTAAATCCATCAAATTTGAACCGTGTCCGGTTGCCCAGCTCAGTTTACTCGTGAACACGGCAGCTATCGTACTCACGTCGGAAAATCCTAAGATCCATTTTGGCCGTACGGTTTGAAGTTTGGCAAAGTCTATAAGCGGAAGGAGTTCAATCGCTAACTCTCCGCCCCAGGGAGGGTAGATAGCGTCAATCTCGTCATCCATAAGAAATGACATAAGCTCATCCGCACGTTTCTGTGCCGGTGCGCTTACGTGTTTTCTTTGCCCGTATAGACATTTACCTACAACCACATTAAAACCTCTAGATTCAAGGTTCGCTCGCACAACTCGAAACCTAGCGTCATGTTTTTTTTCAATTCCTGATGAAAACGCAGTAATAGCTATAGTGCTACCTTGTTGTAGTGGTTTAGGATATTTCATTAACACTCCCCGTAAATTTAGCCTTTAACAACAGTAAACATAAAAACACTAAAATACAACAACTTACAGTCTAATTATTTAAATGCATTTCTATCTGGATAGGTATTTATTGCGTAATAGTCGAAATGGGGTGGAAGCTATAATAATGAATACACGTCATCGAGCCTTTTACATGTGCGGCAACATAATTCCATGTTAGCACTGCTCTGCCCGTTTTTTGCTTCGTTAGATAATGGTTTGGTGAGATATAACCATTTGGGCCATGAAAAACGAGTCGGTGTCTTGTTGACCTTCTCAATACCTTACCAGAAACTATTCCCTCCAATACAGAGCAAAGAACAACGACCAATGTATCACTCCGAGGTAATAGCTTGGCTTGGATATGATATTTCCAAAACCAAACATTCTTGCTCACATATAAACGGGCCATGAACCTCTCTCGGCGGACGACTGGCATAATCACCGGCTTCAAGCCAAACATCAAAAGCCACGTCAAAAAGACGACCTGATACTATGTATCTCTCCTCAGGATAATCATGAGATTTGCCACCGAACATAGAGGTATCAGCACCCGCTTTAAACCGAGTTAAGCGCGTGTAATCCCCCGTAACGTCGTCCATAGATAACGTTAGCTGTTCAAGTTGCCCGTTTGTATCCTCAATGACACTCCACTGGCTTTTATTCGCCGCAGCTAACGTATTCCAATACTGAATTGTGCTTTTAGTCATGACTGTCCTTGTTTAAATTATCTAGGCGGATTATACCTTCCGCCCAGTTGTTAAAAAATGCACCCAATCCATTCGCTCTCTTTTATCACACTCTGTAACAGCTAAGCCAACGTCATATGGCACTTTAATATGCAGAACACTCCAATTATCTCCCGTTTTCTCAACGATCGAATACGATGCCATAGCGTTAAAGTTTTCCATTGAATGGATAATAGGTTCATCATCTGTATATGCCTGCAAACCAACACTGCCGGGGTTTACGATAATTTGCCCTGTTGTTAAAGTCACGGCTCTAGGGGTGTGGGTATGACCACAGCAGATAAGCTTGGAGCCTTGCCCATTTAGCAGTGTTATAATCTCGCTATCACTACGCAGGCAAGCATAGCCAAGCTCAACATTTTCTAATAAATAGACTAAATCATTATCAGGCGTACCGTGGCACAAATAAACATCATCATTTAACTGAACATCAAACGGTAAGGATTTCATCCAACTAATAGGCTCTGCACCAAGATCATCTATGATAAATTTCATTGTTGAATTAGAATCAATTTCTGCTTTTGTGGCTTCGAATATTTGGCGATCTTGATTACCACAAATAGTGACTATTTCATGTTGCATTAAAAGATCAAAAGTCGCCTTTGGTGCAATAGGCCCATAAAGAATATCGCCAAGATTGACCATTAAATCTACCGAATGCTTTTTTGCATCAGCAATAACGGCTTCCAATGCAAACACATTACTGTGAATGTCTGATAATACAGCAATTTTCATGATGTTCTCTTAGGATATAACGCTGAGTTCAGTAAACGATTAAGTAGGTTACTTGAAGTCATATAGGTATCGTTAAGCCAGCGTTTTTGCAACTAACGCTGAGTCTAAATATGCTCGAACCCGTACTATTTTATTATTCTCAAATTCACAAATCCAGCAATAGCGATTATTAAACTCAGCGCCTTTTTTGGTTATTGAATTTGCGACCAATTCAACAGACGCGGAACGCCCATCGGTTATACAAGAAAGTAACTTTAACGATAGAGGTGACTCTAATACTTCATTTAATTTTGAGATGGTTCCAGTAATGAAGTCTTGTTTTGATGTATAAACGCCTGCAAGCGGATGAGTACCCGTTACTTCCCAAACAACATCATCACTCACATGTTCAAAAAAACCTTGAGGATTACCGTTTTCAAAATGCGAAAATATTTCAATTATCCATGCTTGATCAATCATTACTCTCTCCGTGTAATATTGTTTTACTTTACCGCAACGATTGTTTTAAATCCGTTGCTGTTACTTGATTCTTCGAGTTTAAACCCAATACTTAAAAGCTGGTTTTCAACCCACTCTACAGATAACCTAATTTTGCGATAACAGCTTTTATTCAGTTTCCATGTACCATTCGTTTTTATGTAAACAATGTCATGGATCTTAACCGTTGCGGGTTCATATTCTAAAAAACAAGTAAAGATGATATTTTCATCACTTCTCACAGGGATAAATCTATCCGTATCATTGAGTTCAGTCGATAAGTCACGAAAAGTTAAAATCAACTTCCCACCATCCTCAAGTGAATTGAATGAATCTTGAAATATTTTTAAGGCATCATCTTTCGATTTTAGGTGCGTAATCGTATCCGTCATGCAAACTATCAATTCACAGCTAGCACTGACATGATCTTTGAAATTCAAAATATCATCATTAATGGTAATGATCGGTTGGTTATTAGAATTAGACTTCAGCTCATTCAATAATTTTTGGCTAAGATCTATCGCTGTTACATTAAAACCGAGCTCAGCCAAAGGGATCGATTGAAAGCCAGAACCAGCCCCTAAATCAACAGCGATACCAGAGGATGAGGGAGTAATATTTCTACTTTTAAAGAACTCAACATTATTGCTTTTAGCTTCATCAAACCCACCCATTAACCATGTATATACATCAGATAATAAGCTTTCATAATGCTCTTCAACAGTAACCATTAATCCTACTCCTGTGGTGTTTTTCCTAGCTACTAACTAGGCAAGTTTAAGACCTAACCTAAAGTGAAATCAAGCCTGACTTAAGCCCTTCGTAGAGGAACAAATTGATATGCAAAAATACAATAAATGGCGCTTATCTTACGCCTAATACTTCACCATCATTCATTTATTATGTTCAACTTTAACCCCGAAACAATGCTCTGCGGTTGGGAAATCGCCACCTCGAACTTCTCTTTCGTATTCAGCAAATACTTCTTTGATTGTGGTACTTAAATCAATGTATTTTTTTGCAAATTTTGGAGTGAAATCAGAAAACAAACCCAGAACATCCTCTGTAACTAGCACTTGACCATCGCATTCAGGTGAAGCACCAATTCCTATTGTTGGGATTTTAATTGCATTGGTTACTCGCTTCGCTGCATTTTCAAATACACCTTCCACAAGTAATGAGAAAGCACCAGCATTTTCAAACTCTTTTGCTTCCTGCACAAGCAGGTCTGCAGCTGCATCATCTCGGCCCTGAGCTTTAAAACCCCCCTGAGTATTTGCATGCTGTGGTCGTAACCCAATATGAGGCATGACAGGAATACCACGGTTTACAAGAAACTGAACCGTTTCAACCATTTCTAATCCACCTTCAATCTTTATTGCCTGTGCTCCGGTCTCGATTAAAACTTTTGATGCATTTCTATAAGCGATTTCTTTAGACTCTTGGTAAGTAGCAAAAGGCATATCGATCACCACGCATGCTCGCTCAGCACCTCTAACTACCGCAGCCCCATGAGCAATCATCATATCCAAAGTAACAGGTAAAGTTGAATCGAAACCGTATGCCACCATACCTAAAGAATCACCAACGATAATTAAGTCAACAAATTGATCCATCATTTGAGCCATCGGCTTTGTATATGCGGTAAGAGATACGATACTTCCCTTGCCTTTCATACTCTGGATCTTGGTTGTTGTTATTTTACTATTTGAAGTATGGGTACTCATAAAAATTCCTTTCACGTATGATTATGTTGAATTATCTCAGGACATAAGCGTCGAACTACCTTGCTCGACTTCCATTAGGCGTATCATTTTCCGTATAACTTGTAATACTTCACCAGCAATCTAAAGAACTAAAAGTCACTGTATATACTTATATTACAATGAGTTAACATAAATAAAATGTCAATTAGACATTGTCGACACCGCTTATAACAGAATAATATTGTTGATATAGGTAGTTAAAAGTCGATTAATCTTCATTTCCGCAGTAAATAAGCCAGAAATAATAAAAATATCAGCTATTTAAAGGCAAGTTACCCCTTGATACCAGCACAATTATCGGTAATGCGAATGAAGTAAGGATGAAAATTGGATTCTATGTAGAAAAGAAAATAGACATATAAAAACGTGAAGATAACACCAATAAAATTAGTTACTTGGTATAAAACCCAATAGCGTCATCGTAGTTTTCAACAACTAACGCTACATTTCCAATTCTTTGTTCGATAGCTTTACACACTTATTTTTCTAGCGATGACTAAACCATGGTTACTTGACCCTAACAGAGACGGTTCATCACATGTTTTTAGATGATAGCTCAACCACGTTTGATATTGCGCAGGGGTAAAGTTATTAACCCCTGACGAGATATATCGCCCAAATCCGTCTGTCGCTACATGACGTAATGTAGTAAAACCATGTGTGCTTACCAGCGCTTCCACTTCAGCTGGAGTAGCAAAGTAACCCACATTAAAAAAACTATCAGCAAGCTGACTTGGAACTAAACCCGATTCAAAAAGCGTAAAGAGAATCTCTGGTGTAACCAGCTCTGGGTATTGCTGAGCAAACATACCGGCAACGAAATAACGCGAAATGTAGGCAACCGCTAACACACCATTCGGCTTTAGAATTCGGTAAGCCTCTGCGATAGCTTGGTCACGCTGTTCTTGGGTCTGTAAATGATAGAGAGGCCCAAGAATAACGCAAAGGTCATGTGAATTACTTTCGATAAACGGCACTGAACAAGCATTACCTTCATAAATCGAAAGTGTTAAACCTTGTTCTTCGGTTTTACGCTTCAGAATGTTGACTTGATCAGGTACCAGTTCGACAGCCGTTGTATTACAACCCATTTTCGAAAAATTGAGAGAATATCGGCCGGTTGCAGCACCTAATTCGATAACTTTGACGTTTGGAACAAGATACGCTTTCAGTGTATCCATTGTGGTATCAAATTCCATTTGAGTTATGAATTGCCGAGTAAGACGACTATCTTCATTGGTATCTGTATACTGCTCTATTAATTCTTGCATGATACTTCCTTTTACAAGATCCGTTGACATAATTCAACAACCAAAAGTCAGCTAGATATCACTTATTACCCCTTTCCAGACTCGATTAAATGGCCGCTACCCACCTCATTATCGTTGTTACTATTTCATGGTGGTTAGCCTGATGTAACGCTTTAAAACCATGTTTTTTATAAAGCGCTATATTATGAGTCTCACACTGCAAATATAATTGCTGGATCCCTAAGCTCACAGCTTTGCTTTTAGCCTCTGAGATTAATAAACCTCCAATGCCTCGTCCTCGACTTAAATGGTCAACAAAGACACCGCCTAACCAGTGCTCATATTGTGGATAGTTAGCATTTTCACGGTACTTTAGTTCAACAACGCCAACAAGTTCACGATTCTCATGAGCCACGATTGCTAACGGAATGGCAGTGCGATTAACCGACTTCTCGGCCACTTTTTCTAACACCATATTTACGGTCATATTTGGGAATGCGTGAGCCCACTCACTGTAATACCATTGAGCTATGTTCTTTGCTTCATGCGGATGATCCGCGAGTAACGTTATTTCCATAATTTAGAGACCTATTTCACCTATTTACTTGATGCTGCCAAGCCTACGCCAAAGCACATGAAAACACTGCCACTCACTTTATTAAGCGCTCGCCTGCCCTTTGGTTCTAATAATTTATTTTTAGCAAAACTTGCCAAAAAAGCATAGCCACTATGGATGGTAATGACTAAACAACAAAATGTTAAAGATAAAGTAATAAATTGAGCAATATAACTCCCTTGAGAGTCTATAAATTGCGGAAATAAGGACATGAAAAATAATATGGGTTTGGGATTTGAGAGAGTAAGAGAAAGCCCTTCGATATAACATTTTGCATTCGATTTCTCTTTCAGTTCGACATGGGAATTTAAGGGCGCTTGCGCTCCCCACATCTTTATACCCAGATAAATTAAATAGGCTGCCCCAATCAATTTTACCGCAGTAAATGCGATAGCAGAGGTTGCCAAAATAACGCCGATACTTGTTGCAGAAAGAACTGAAACAGTTAACACCCCAGTGGCAATACCAAATATGCCAGAAAGGGTATTTGAAGTTCCCCTTTGTATTGCGTTATTTATAGTTAAGATAACACCAGGACCAGGGCTGGCAATAGTAAGAACAGCCACGACAACATACATTAAATAATTTTCCACAACTTATCCTTATTGAAATATGCGACAGTAATTCAATCATATCGCTATCCAAGCCTCAAACGTTTCAGTAACTGCTGGCGCTTAATCTCTAAACTTAGTACGCCTTTGTGTCTGCCTACTTCCTTAAAACCCAGCGAAAAATACTGAGCTTTCGCCACGTTATTTTCGAAGACACAGCATGACACGTGGGAGTCATGGTCAAAATAATCTGGTTCTGTTGTAAGTACAGCTTTTAACAAACGAAATCCACACAAACCATTTTGATATTCTCGAGAGATTTGAAGTGAGTGAATAGTTTGGTTGTTTGTTGACACGTCATAAGCAATAAACCCTACAACATGACGTCCAGATTCTCCAACTAATACCGTCTTGGACATGTAATGCTTAATAATCGACTCTCTATTCCAATCGAGTCCCAATTCTTGTTGCATTGAGAACATGTTTACTTCTATCAGTTGGTAAATATGATCCCAATCTGCACTAGAAACTTGTCTTATTTTCATCATTAATTCTCGAAGTTCATCACAGTTTATTATACAGAATTACGTATAACGAGTATTTCAAGTATTTCGTTATGGAACAAGACTAATTCACCTACTAATTCAATTAATAAAATAACATAATATAAACTTACGTTAAGTACTTTACTAACCTAATGAAATATAGATGATATCAATTTCGATTACTGTTACAGTTGAGTAATAGTCATTTACTATTTTTAGGGATTATAAATAACTGCGGTATAGATATAATGCCGTCATTAGATTTAGTTACCCAGAATGGTAGAATGTATTATGTTAAGAATTGTTGTTGTAGGTGGCGGTGCAGCTGGCCTTGAATTAGTGACCCGATTAGGCCGAAATAAACGCCACGAAGTTATGCTCGTAGAGCCATCTTCACATCACTTCTGGAAACCTCGCTTACATGAAGTAGCGGCGGGTACCTTTGATGCCGAGTTGGATGCCGTGAGTTATTTCCAACATGCTGAATGTAATGGCTATACCCACATTCAAGATGCGATGACGGGATTAGACCGCGACAATAAAACCATCCGTTTACGAGGTATGAATAGCGGTCCAACGACACTTCAATACGATCACTTAGTGATGGCCGTAGGCGCGATCAGTAATGATTTTAAAACCCCAGGTGTGAGTGAACATTGCTTGTTTTTAGATTCATCAGGACAAGCTGAACTGGCTTGGCAACAAATAAAACAACAACTAAAAGCCACTGGTACACGTCGTATATCTATTGTTGGTGCAGGCGCAACAGGCGTAGAACTCGCCGCCGAACTCGCGAAGGTAAGCAGTAAATTACAACGTTATAGACAAGCATCAGAATTTGAAATCACCTTAGTCGAAGCAGCAGACCGAGTGTTACCCGGCAGTCCAGAATGCATGTCAGAAAAGGTGCAGGAAGCGCTTAATAAACAAGGCATCATCATTCGCACTGCAACGCGTGTACAACGTGCTGAAGCGGGCAAATTAGTCACATCGGAAAACGAAGTAATTCCTGCCGATTTACAGATATGGGCAGCAGGTATTAAATGTGCAGAATGGTTAACCAAACTCGACGGATTAGAGACCAACCGTTTAAACCAATTAATCGTGAATCCAACACTACAGTCGAGCCTTGATGACAATATTTTTGTGATAGGTGATAATGCGCAGTGTACGCAACCTGACGGTAGTATTGTGCCACCGCGTGCCCAAGCAGCTAACCAAGCAGCGACACATTTAGCAAAACAGTTTAATCGAATACTAAAAGACAAACCATTACAGCCGTTTATCTATAACGATGGTGGTATGGTGGTCGCTGTCGGCCACAATAATGCCGTTGGCGCTTTAATGAATAATAGGATCGTATTGAAAGGACGTTTAATCCGATATTTATACGATACGATATTTCGTTTACACCAGCGAGTATTATTTAGCTGGAGACGCGTAACAGCACTTATGGTACTAAAACGTATCAAAGCTATGCTAAACCCCTATTATAAAAGCTTTTAACTTAAATCAGATGCGGCTGGTTCTGGCAATACCGGTTCTGAACTGTCCATATACGTTAAGTACTGTGACCAAAGTTCATGAGTACGCTGCAGAGTAAGTTTCGTTCGACAGCTTAACGTCATCACAACGCGCAACGAACCACCTCTGAACATAGTAAATACCGAATCACACTGTGATTTACTATACGACGTCCATGCTGACTGTGCGATGTTGATCGACTCTACAACGTAGGTATCCGCTGTATATTGCGCAATACTTTTATCAAGATAACGCTGCATTTCAGCTTCAGCATTATCTAACTTTAACTTAGCGCAGTAATTAATTTGCAACGTGTTTAATGCTTTATCGCAGTCTACCGTAGCCACGGCGCTAAAACTAAAAATACTCATCATCACAAGTATGATTGCCTTTACCATTATAAAATCAACCTAAAAAATGAGCAGGCTGACAATATAACGTTATCTAACAATTAAACCAATTATTCTAGCAACTGGTAAGATTAGTTAGGTGTTATTAACTAGATTTTTTAACGAGGAATGTGTACCCAGCCTTCCATTAAAATACGTGCACTGCGGCTCATACTGGCTTTGGTGACCGTCCACTCACCATTAACTTCTCTTGCTTGCGCACCAACCCGCAGTGTACCCGACGGATGGCCGAAGTTCACCGTGTCACGACCCCCTCCACCCGCAGCCAAATTAACCAAAGTCCCTGGAACAGCGGCGGCAGCACCGATGGCAACAGCAGCAGTGCCCATCATCGCATGATGTAATTTACCCATAGACAATGCCCGCACTGATAAATCAATCTCACCTGCTGCAACGTACTTATTACTGGAAGACACATAATCGGCCGACTTAGCAACAAATGCGACCTTAGGGGTATGCTGACGTAGCGCGGCTTCTGAGATGTCTGATATCAACCCCATCTGCACAGCGCCGTAAGCTCGGATCGTTTCAAACATAGCTAACGCTTCAACATCACCATTAATGGCATCTTGTAGCTCGGTGCCGGTATAACCAATATCGTCAGCATTAACAAAAATAGTCGGGATACCCGCATTAATCATCGTTACCTTTAACTGTCCACCCGCCACAACAGACTCAGGAACCAGCAAATCATCAATCAGATTACCAGTAGGAAACATCGAACCATTTCCATCGGCAGGTTCCATAAATTCAACGGGTATTTCTGCCGCTGGAAAGGTAACACCATCAAGTTCAAAATCACCCGTTTCTTGCACTAGGCCGTTGCTAATTGGCACATGGGCGATAATCGTTTTCGCAATATTCGCCTGCCAAATACGTACAACTGCGATGCCATTTTCTGGAATTCGGCTAGCATCAACCAAACCACTGTTTATGGCAAAAGAGCCGACTGCTGCAGATAAATTGCCACAGTTACCACTCCAATCTACAAACGGTTTATCAATCGATACCTGACCAAACAGGTAATCCACATCATGGTCGGGTTTATCCGTTGCCGACACAATCACCGTTTTACTGGTACTCGATGTTGCTCCGCCCATACCATCTGTTTGCTTTCCGTAGGGATCAGGACTACCAATCACTCGCAGCAACAACGCATCACGCGCTGCTCCCGGTATTTGCGCCGTTTCCGGCAAGTCTTGAAGACTAAAAAAAACGCCCTTGCTCGTGCCGCCACGCATGTAAGTAGCAGGGATCTTTAGTTGAGGTGAATACGCCATACTATTGTTCATTAAGCCTCACTTGATTCAAGAAAGTCCTGCGCGAAGCGTTGTAACACGCCACCCGCGCCGTAGATAGACACTTCTTCCGCGGTATCTAAACGACAAGTCACAGGCACTTCAACAGTGTCACCATTTTTACGGTTAATAATGAGGGTTAACGCTGAACCAGGTGTCGGTTCACCGATAACATCAAAGGTTTCACTGCCATCGATAGCATAGGTTTTACGGTTTTCACCGGCTTTAAATTCAAGTGGTAGCACGCCCATACCGACTAGGTTGGTACGGTGAATACGTTCAAACCCTTCGGCAACAATCGCTTCGACACCCGCCAAACGAACCCCTTTCGCCGCCCAATCTCGTGAAGAACCTTGACCATAATCGGCACCTGCCACAATAATCAGTGGTTGCTTACGTTCCATGTAGGTTTCAATCGCTTCCCACATGCGCATTACGTTCCCTTCTGGCTCAACACGCGCTAATGATCCCTGCTTAACTTGGCCGTTTTCTAACACCATTTCATTATTTAGTTTCGGGTTAGCAAACGTCGCACGTTGTGCTGTAAGGTGATCACCACGGTGCGTAGCATATGAGTTAAAATCAACTTCAGGTAAACCCATCTTATCTAAATAAGCACCCGCGGCACTATCTAGCATAATGGCGTTAGAAGGAGATAAATGATCGGTCGTAATATTGTCACCCAATACCGCTAATGGACGCATGCCTTTAAGGCTACGCTCACCTGCTAAAGCACCTTCCCAATAAGGCGGTCGGCGAATGTAGGTACTCATTTCACGCCAGTCATACAGCGGATCAATTTTCTCACCGTACTCAACACTACACTCGATATCCTTGCTAAACATCGAGTTGTAAACTTGACGGAATTGTTCTGGCTTCACACTTGCCTTAAGTACTGCATCAATCTCTTCATCGCTAGGCCAAATGTCTTTTAGGGTGATGGCATTACCAGCTTGATCTAAACCGAGCGTATCACGCTCTATATCAAAACGGATGGTACCCGCAATTGCATACGCAACCACTAATGGTGGCGAGGCAATAAAGGCTTCATTGGCATGTGGATGAATTCGGCCATCGAAATTACGGTTACCAGATAATACCGCGGTAGTATACAGATCACGATCCAACACTTCTTTCTGAATAACCGGGTCTAACGCACCACTCATGCCATTACACGAGGTACAGGCAAACGCGACAATACCAAAACCAAGTTGCTCTAACTCTGGCAATAAATCGGCTTCTTGTAGATACAGCTTCACCGTTTTAGAACCTGGCGCCAATGAGGTTTTAACCCAAGGTTTACGGGTTAATCCAAGTTTATTAGCGTTACGGGCAATCAAACCTGCAGCAATCATATTGCGAGGATTACTGGTATTGGTACAACTGGTGATAGCGGCAATGATCACTGCACCGTCAGGCATTTTACCCGGTACATTTTCAACTTTGCCACTGATACCACGCTTGGCTAATTCAGAGGTAGGGACACGGTTATGTGGATTTGATGGACCAGCAATATTACGGCACACTGTCGACAAGTCGAACTTAAGCACCCGATCATATTCAACGTTCGCTAAGTCATCAGCCCACAAACCGGTTTGTTTGGCATAGGTTTCCACCAGCTTAACTTGCTCGTCTTCACGCCCCGTTAATTTAAGGTAATCGATGGTCTGTTCATCAATTGAGAACAATGCAGCGGTCGCACCATATTCCGGTGTCATGTTAGAAATAGTAGCGCGATCACCTAGGGTCAGATGCGGTACACCTTCACCATAAAATTCCAGATAACTTGATACTACTTTCTGTGCACGTAAGAACTCGGTCAATGCTAAAACAGTATCGGTTGCTGTCATGCCTGCTGGTGGTTTACCAGTCAGTTCAACACCAATGATTTCTGGCAGACGCATGTATGATGCACGGCCTAACATTACGCTTTCAGCTTCAAGTCCACCGACACCAATGGCAATAACACCCAACGCATCAACCATTGGCGTATGACTATCTGTGCCCACTAAGGTATCTGGAAACGCCACGCCATGAAGAGATTGGATCACCGGTGACATACGCTCTAAATTAATCTGATGCAGAATACCGTTACCAGGCGGGATCACATCTATATTCTTAAAGGCTGTTTTCGTCCAGTTAATAAAGTGGAAACGGTCATCGTTACGACGGTCTTCAATTGCACGGTTTTTTTCAAATGCATCTGGTTCGAAGCCTGCATGTTCAACAGCCAATGAATGGTCAACGATCAATTGCGTTGGTACCACAGGATTAACCTTGGATGGATCACCGCCTTTTTCTGCAATCGCATCACGTAAACCCGCTAAATCAACTAATGCGGTTTGCCCTAAAATATCATGGCAAACAACACGAGCAGGAAACCAAGGAAAATCAAGGTCGCGTTTACGTTCAATTAGCTGCTTTAACGAATCTTCTAATATTTCAGGATCACAGCGACGTACTAAGTTTTCTGCAAATACGCGTGAAGTATAAGGCAAAGTGGCATACGCACCGGGTTGGATTGAATCAACTGCAGAACGGGTATCAAAATAATCGAGCTCACTGCCCGGCAACGGTTTACGATAGTTAATGTTCATAACTTAATCCATTAAATAAACGGGGCTTGAGATAAGCACAAAAAATCGGCTTTACTCCTCCCTCTTTTAATCAAAAATAACATTGTGATCTGCTCCTATTCATCAATAATGAAAACAAGTAGATCACTCAATACAGTATTATTTACTCATTCTTTATGAATGCTTTAATAACGGTCACTTATCTGTCTGCGATTGGTGTTACGACTCTTGGCTCTGCGCCAATATAATCTGCACTTGGACGAATAATACGG
The DNA here is from genome assembly GCF_013215705.1 of Moritella sp. Lineage (GTDB taxonomy): Bacteria > Pseudomonadota > Gammaproteobacteria > Enterobacterales > Moritellaceae > Moritella. The sequence goes on from NZ_JABSQR010000006.1 coordinate 16,016, forward strand.
TTGTTACTACGCTGTTCCATCACGTGCGCAGCCCAACCAGTTAAACGTGAGCAGACAAAAATCGGGGTGAATAATTTAGTCGGAATGCCCATAAAATGATAAGCAGAGGCATGAAAGAAATCGGCATTACAGAACAGTTTTTTGCTATCCCACATAAACTCTTCACATGCCACCGAAATATCGTATAACGAAGTATCACCGTGTTCGTGAGCCAATTTTTCTGACCATTTTTTAATGATCACATTACGCGGATCGGAAGTACGGTAAATCGCATGACCAAAGCCCATAATTTTTTCTTTACGTGCAAGCATGCCTGCCATCTGAATTTTAGCGTCTGCAGGTGAAGTAAACGTCTGGATCATATCCATTGCCGCTTCATTTGCACCTCCATGTAATGGCCCGCGTAATGTACCAATAGCACCCGTCACACACGAGAACATATCCGATAATGTTGATGCACACACACGCGCAGTAAAGGTTGAAGCATTAAATTCATGCTCGGAATAAAGGATCAGCGATACATCCATCACCCGACGATGTTGTGCTGACGGTGTTTGACCACGCAATAACTTAAGGAAGTGACCAGCTAGCGATGCTTCATCACTAGTACAGTCAATTTCCACACCATCATGAGAATAACGATACCAGTAACACATGATTGCAGGGAACGCAGCCAGTAGACGATTCGCGGCTTTATTTTGCGCTGAGAAATCAGTTTCAGGCTCAATGTTACCTAAAAATGAACAACCCGTTCGCATCACATCCATAGGGTGCGTTTCTGCAGGAATGTGCTGTAATACTTCTTTTAGCGACTGGGGTAAATCACGTAGGGTATTCAATTCAGCTTTGTATGTTTCAAGCTGGTCAAATGTCGGTAATTCACCGTTAAACAATAAATAAGCGACTTCTTCAAATGTTGCATTTTCGGCAAGATCAGCAATATCATAACCGCAATACGTTAAGCCGCTGCCTGATTTACCCACCGTACATAATTTTGTTTCACCTGCGCTTTGGCCACGTAAACCGGCACCTGATAATTTTTTATCTGTCATAATTACTCCCTTAATTAATGTCAAACGGTTATTAATAGCAACTCTACATACTCAACTGTCTTTGACTACAATTGGCTCACATTGCAACATCCTGTTTGCTACTATTCGCTTGATGATTTAATTTCTATATCTGTAATGTCTATATTTTATATATATCGTTTTATTTCTAATATAAGTAATTTTAGTCGATTATCACGCGGACTATTTCGTCCTTCGATTTTTATTTATTCTTTCCTTCGGCTCTTTATTTATTCTTACCTTCGGAAAATAGATTATCTAATTTTTGCTCATAGTCGTGATAACCGAGATAATCATATAAATCCATACGCGTTTGCATATTATCAACTACGGCTTTTTGGTCTCCATCAACCAGCAACGTTTTATAAACCAGCTCAGCAGCTTTATTCATCGCGCGGAATGCCGATAATGGGTACAGCACCATGGCACAACCCCACTCTCCAAGTTGCGCTTTATTCCATAATTCGGTTTGCCCAAATTCTGTGATATTTGCCAAAATAGGCACATCTAACGCAGCCGAGAATGCACGGTAATGCGCTTCGGTTTTCACTGCCTCAGCAAAAATACCGTCCGCACCAGCGTCAACATAGGCTTGTGCTCTTGCTATCGCGGCTTCCAAGCCTTCTTGTGCGAATGAATCGGTACGCGCCATAATGAAAAAATCAGCATCAGTACGGGCATCAACAGCAGCGCGGATACGATCAACCATCTCTTCTGTCGACACAATTTCTTTATTGGGACGATGACCACAACGTTTTTGTGCTACTTGATCTTCTAAATGCACCGCTGCGGCACCCGCTTTTTCCATATCTCGAATGGTTTTAGCAATGTTAAAAGCCCCGCCCCAACCGGTATCAATATCAACCAACAAAGGTAAACTCGATGCGGCAGTAATACGCTGTACATCGGCGATCACATCATTCAATGAGGTCATGCCTAAATCCGGTAAACCGTAAGACGCATTGGCAACACCACCACCTGACAGATAGATAGCCTGATGGCCTAATTGTTCAGCCATCATTGCGCAATACGCATTAATAGTACCGACGACTTGCAGGGGTTTATTATTGGTCAGTGCTAAACGAAACTTAGCGCCTGGGGATAAACGTTGAGACGAAAGTGACTCTGTAGACATATAATTTCTCTCCTTAAACTGGTGTGGGGCCTGTCTTTAATTCTGCGGCTAGTTGACGTGCAATTTTAGTTTCAATGTTTTTACGTGACGCGGCGATATGACGGCGCATCAGCATTTCGGCTAACTCTCCATCTCGATCACTGATGGCTTCGATAATTTGAGCGTGTTCTGAAAAAGCGCGGCTGGCTCTGGGGCTATGCATACCAAACTGACAGCGATACATACGCACTAAATGATAGAGCTGACCACATATTAATTGAATGAGTTGGGCATTATGACTGCCCAAGATGACTTTATAATGAAAATCTAAATCACCTTCTTCTTGATAATAAGCAACGCCATCTTTCAGTGCTTGTGACATAGCGTGTTGGTTAAGCATGGCCTTCATGTCGACAATTTCAGCATCACTCATGTTTTCTGCCGCTTGTCTGCATGCCATGCCTTCTAACGCTTCACGCACAAAGTACAGGTCGAGTAATCCTTGTGTTGTGCATTGCACCACCCGTGAGCCAACGTTGGCTTTACGTTCAATTAAATGGCATTTCTCTAATCGATTTAATGCTTCGCGAAGGGTAGAACGGCTGATTTGATATTGCTTTGCGAGTTCTGGCTCACTGATCTTACTGCCAGCAAGCAGCTCACCTTCAACAATGGCACGCTGCATTTGCTCAAAGACTTTATCGGCTGTAGTCACAGCGACTATTTTCGTTGGATCATCTAAAGGCATAAGATTGTCGACAATGTTTAAATTTAACTCAATACTATTAGCTTTTTACAATTTGTCAACATTTACGCAACTAAACGCTCGATTTTAAGCGATGATTAAATCTATAATGTGAATACTCAATTTAGTACGCTGCACTGTTATTGGTTATTGGCTAAACGATAAACGTGCTTAATTTGGTGAGGTGGATAAGCAACCGCGTCAGTTTCTGGGCTTGAAACGTGGCCAACGAGAAAGAAGCAGAACCCTGTAATAGCTAATTCTCGACGCGTTTTTCACACCTCAACTACCTGCTATACGAATACATTTTACGATAAACTAATTTGCTATCCCGTTATTAATAACTATTCTATCGTTATGGTTAATACCCTTTATATTGATATTTATCCGGTATTTATACCTGATATTTGCTAAACTTATCAGTAACAAATAGATACACGATATAGAACAGAACTGTTCTAACTGAGGACTAATGAGTATTAATAAGGATAAATACAGTATTGACAACACTGATTATACTGTCGGACAAGATAACGTCCAAAAATGGGGTTTTGATGTACACAACCCAGTGTTTGGTATCAGTGCATCGTTAATTGGCCTATTCTTGGTCGCTATTTTATTAGTAGAACCTGAAACATCGAAATCATTCCTGGACGGCATCAAATGGTGGATCATTGGGGCTTTTGACGGCCTATTCATGTGGTCTGCAAATATCTTTGTTATTTTCTGTCTCGGGTTAATTGTTTCGCCATACGGTAAAATTCGTTTAGGTGGTGATGACGCTAAACCGGATTATAGCCGCATGTCTTGGATAGCGATGTTATTTGCTGCTGGCATGGGCATTGGCTTAATGTTCTGGGGGGTTGCAGAACCTGTGGCTTATTACACAGGTTGGTATGAGACGCCACTTAATGTGACCGCAAATACACCCGAAGCGGCAAAACTGGCATTAGGCGCGACTATGTTCCACTGGGGTTTACACCCATGGGCAATTTATGGTGTTGTTGCATTATCACTGGCTTTCTTTGCTTATAACAAAGGCCTGCCTCTTTCAATGCGCTCTGTATTCTACCCTATCTTAGGTGATAGAACGTGGGGCTGGGCTGGTCATATCGTGGATATCCTAGCGGTATTAGCTACCTTGTTTGGTTTAGCGACATCACTCGGTTTAGGCGCGCAGCAAGCTGCAAGTGGTTTCCATCATATATTCGGCATTGAGAACGGCTTATTTTTACAAATAACGATCATCATAGTTGTTACCTTGCTGGCTGTTGTATCGGTAGTTCGTGGCATTGATGGGGGCGTAAAAGTAATTAGTAACATCAACATGCTACTTGCATTAGTACTATTAATATTCGTTATTTTAGTTACATTTGCCGTTTCAATGGGCACAGTACCAACGACTATCATGAGTTATATTGAAAATATCATCCCATTAAGTAATCCAATTGGTCGTGAAGACGAAGCTTGGATGCATGGCTGGACTGTTTTCTACTGGGCATGGTGGATCTCATGGTCACCATTCGTTGGTATGTTCATTGCTCGTATTTCACGTGGCCGTACAATTCGTGAATTCATCACTGCGGTACTACTTGTTCCAACCAGTGTGACAGTATTGTGGATGTCTGTATTTGGTGGCGTAGCCATTGATCAAGTAGTGAATAACGTGGGTATTTTAGGTAGTGAAGGCTTAACGGATGTACCTTTAGCTATGTTCCAAATGTTTGATTCTTTACCTATGGGTGAAGTGTTATCAATGTTGGCAATCGTATTGGTATTAGTATTTTTCATTACCTCGTCTGATTCAGGTTCATTAGTTATCGACAGCATTACTGCTGGTGGTAAAGTTGATGCGCCAATACCACAACGTGTGTTCTGGGCATTAATTGAAGGTGCAATTGCTGCCGCGCTACTTTGGGTTGGTGGTACACAAGCAATTGAAGCACTGCAAGCTGGTGCGATTTCAACCGCACTACCTTTCACGATTATCTTGTTAGTGATGTGTGTGAGCTTGATAATGGGTTTGAGAACAGAACAGTATAATCGTAAATGATTAGCATATTAGGTTTTCAACTGTGAAAATCTAATGTTCTACATTGAACCGCAATAACAGGCCACTCGTTACATTGACGAGTGGCCTTTTCTTTATATACGATAAATCAATCGCCCAGCGTTATTCTAATATAAGTAACTGGCTATTGCGCTTTCAACAAAACTTGTTACTATTGCCACTTATATAGTCGGGGGGCCTAATAGGCTGAGATCGCACATTAATTGCGAGACCCGTTGAACCTGATTCAGTTAACACTGACGTAGGGAACTATCAGTCTCGCTTCTCAAGATTTGACCTCCTACGTCTCAACATCTTTGGCTTGATAAAGTTCCTATACGTCTGTACTAGGGATATTTATGCTAAAGGTTACACCCACTGACGTTTTATCAACACACAGTATTTCAAAAAATGGCACATCAACACCGATTTCATTAAAACAAAGCCCATCAATACCTATTGTATTAACGATCGCAGGTTCTGATAGTGGTGGCGGTGCAGGTATTCAAGCTGATATCAAAGCCATATCTGCAACCGGTAGTTACGCTTGTACTGTAATAACAGCCATTACCGCGCAAAATACCCTTGGCGTTTCCGCCATCTTCCCTATTCCGCTTGAACATGTTGAAAAACAACTTGATGCCGTCTTTAGCGATTTAAATATTGTAGCCGTGAAAATAGGCATGCTAGCTGACAGCGAAATCATCAAGGTTGTCGCCGCTAAGATTAAACAATACAAGCCAGATTTTTTAGTCGTTGATCCTGTCATGATTGCCACCAGCGGCGATTTATTGCTACAAGAATCTGCGATCAGCACGCTTAAATCAGTACTGCTGCCATTAGCCGATTTGATCACCCCTAACCTACCCGAAGGTGCTGCTTTAATTGGTTCAGATGTGCCAACCAATGAAGATGAAATGGGCAGCATGATTAGCGAATTACGTCAGCTTAATGTCAATGCAGTACTATTAAAAGGCGGTCACTTAGAACAAGATGAAAACAGTAACGATTTACTCATCTTCCAAGATCATGTTGAACAGTTAACCGCGAAACGCATTAATACCCACAATACGCACGGCACTGGCTGTACGCTATCCTCTGCAATCGCATCCTACTTGGCCCAAGGCCATGATCTACTGCAAGCGGTGAAGTTAGGTAAAAAATACATTTCCAATGCCATTGCCCACGCAGACGAATTAGATATAGGCAGCGGCCACGGTCCAGTCAATCACTTCTTTGCTGGCCACGCTAATGTCTAGTACCTCGCAACTTAAAGAGAGCCTTGCGGTAAAAATTGCGATTAAGAACGGTTATTTACATTATAACGACAGTATTGAACCCGTATTAAGCCAACTAAACATGACGATTCCAGCTCGGCAGTGGACGTGTATTTTAGGTCGCAGCGGCTGTGGTAAAACCTCGCTACTGCGTTACCTTGCAGGATTGTTAGATCAGCAAATTACGTGGTCTGGAGAACTCTCAATTAACGCCAATCACTTAGCTCAACCTGACTTAACCAATCAGATTGCTTACATGGCACAACAAGACTTATTGCTGCCTTGGTTATCCGTGCTCGACAATGTCATGTTAAGTAGTAAATTCGGAACAGAAAAATCTGCGGAAAAAACGGACAAAGCACTCGATCTATTGGCTAAGGTAGGCCTTGCTGATAATGCCAATCGTTTTCCGCAACAACTGTCTGGTGGCATGCGTCAACGCGCGGCACTGGCAAGAACATTAATGCAAGACAAACCCGTCGTATTAATGGATGAACCCTTTTCAGCGTTAGATGCCGTCACCCGTTATCGATTACAAGAGCTTGCTTGTGAATTGTTAAAAGATAAAACAGTGGTATTAATCACTCACGAGCCACAAGAAGCGATCCGCCTCGCTGATCATATCTATATTATGCAAGGTAAACCCGCTGGAGCAGAATACTTGCAAGTGCCGACATCGGCGACACCCCGTCCATTCGATGCTGAATGTGCACAGTTACAGCAACAAATCATGACTTGTTTAGCCCAGGAATATGGAGCTGAACATGAATAATATCATTAATTCAAACCTTACACATCAGCACAATAGCAAAGACAAGCAACAACAAGTCCCTATTAGCCCGGTACTGCGCATGATCATTAGTGCACTGGTTATCATCGGATTATGGCAAAGTATGGTGGTTATTTTTGACATGCCTTCTTTCATTCTTCCCGCGCCACTCGCTGTTTTTGAACGTTTAATCGAGCGTCATGACGTCTTGTTAAAACATACATTAGTCACCGCGCAAGAAATTGTATTTGGCTTGTTACTCGGTTTATTTATGGGGCTATTTTTTGCGCTGCAAATGCTGTTGTTTAAACCCATTAAGCATTGGTTATTACCTATCTTGATCGCCAGTCAAGCTATTCCAGTATTCGCCATTGCACCAGTACTGATGCTGTGGCTGGGTTATGGCATGGCTTCCAAGATTGTCATGGCCGCCTTAATTATCTTTTTCCCCGTCACAACCTGCTGTTATGACGGTTTACGCAATACACCAACGGGTTATTTAGATCTAGCTAAAACCATGGGCGCGACTAAATGGCAGCTGTTACGCCATATTCAACTGCCCGCGTCACTGCCGACATTAGCATCGGGTATCCGTGTGGCTGTCGTTATAGCACCGATTGGCGCAGTAGCAGGTGAATGGGTAGGTTCGAGTGCTGGCTTGGGTTATCTCATGCTCCAGGCTAATGCACGCATGATGATTGATGAAATGTTTGCCGCATTGCTGATCCTATCCGCCCTGTCAGTCTTGCTTTATTTTGTCACTGACAAAGCATTGAAAAAACTCATTCCTTGGGAAAAATAATCAAGCAGCTGTGACTAACACAGTGTTTATTAAAAATAACGAATGCACTCATATTAAATACAACACTATAAATATAAAAAGGACATTTAATGAAAAACAACACTTTACTCAAGGCGGCGGCATTTACCGCGGCGATATTGTCGGCAAACGTACATGCAGAAACAAAGACCCTAACCCTGATGTTAGATTGGTTTGTTAATCCGAACCACGGCCCTATTATTATTGCTAAAGAGCGCGGCTACTTTACAGAGCAAGGCATTAATGTCGTGATCCAAGAACCCTCGGATCCAAGCATGCCACCAAAACTTGTCGCCGCGAATAAAATTGATCTGGCGATCACCTATCAACCGAATTTAACCATTGATGTCGCGGCTGGTTTACCGCTTATCCGTTCTGCAACCTTGATCGCCACACCCCTTAATACCTTAATGGTGCTCGACAACAACAAAATTAACAACATGTCTGATTTAAAAGGTAAAAAAATTGGTATCGCTATTGCGGGTAACGAAGAAGCGACAATCGGCACTATGCTAAAGACTGGCGGCGTTAATTATGATGACGTACAAATAATTAATGTTGGTTGGGCGCTATCATCATCACTTGCATCAGGTAAAGTGGATGCAATCTGGGGTGGCTTACGTAACTTTGAAACCAATCAACTGGAACTTAAAGGTTTTAAAACCAAAGCATTTTTCCCAGAAGAGCACGGTGTACCAGCTTATGACGAATTGATATTTGTCGCTAACGCCAATACCTATGACAAAACCGCTATCCAAGCCTTTAATAAAGCCTTGGAGAAAGCAACTACCTACATAGTTAATCACCCACAAGCATCATGGACAGAGTTTGTTGCTTATGCACCTGACACGCTAAATAACGAGTTAAATAAACGCGCTTGGAACGATACCCTTACTCGTTTCGCACTGCGTCCTTCTGCGGTTGATTTAAAACGTTATGACGATTATGCCGAATTCATGTATTCGCAAAAAATCATCAAAACTTTACCCAAAGCACAAGATTACGTGCCGACACTGTAATTAGTCATTGTTGTAGACAATCATCGAGAAAATTATGAATCATCAAGATCTAATCAATGCCTGTCGTGAAGATTGGCTGGCGTATACTCAGCATGCGTTTGTGCAACAATTATCGCAAGGAACATTAGCACAGCCGAGTTACTTACATTACCTTAAGCAAGATTTTTTGTTTCTTAAACAATATGCCCGTGCTTACGCGTTAGCCATTTACAAAGCCCGTACCCTCGCGGATATGCGTAAAGCGCTGCCGAGTGTCCATGCATTACTGGATTCTGAAATTGGTCACCACGTTACTTACTGTGGCAAGTGGGGATTAACCGAATCCGATTTAGAAGCAGAACCAGAAGACTTTGGCACCGTTGCTTACACACGTTATGTGCTGGATGCGGGTATGGCGGGTGATATCGTCGATCTCTACGCTGCGCTAGCGCCCTGTTCTATTGGTTACGCCGAAATTGGCCGTAATCTCGCTGTGAATGCAAACACCAAGCTAATTGATAACCCGTTTGCCAGTTGGATTGAACTCTATAGTGGAGATGAATTCCAACAAGGGGTCGCACAAGGCACTGCACATCTTGATGAGTTACTCGCTGAGATTGACGCCAACAGTCAACGTGGCCGCAATCTAATTCATGTATTTAGAACGGCGACGCGTATGGAAATTGCATTTTGGCAGCAAGGACTTGATGTATCTTAAGAAAAGCCAAATAACTAACACCAAATAACCAGTGCCATAAAATAGCCCGTTATATCATCAAATATTAACGGGCTGTTTTGTTCAAACCAAACTTACTTCAATCTTTAACTATAACCACAATTGTTTAATTGGCGTATCAGGTGAAAAGTGATAATGGATCTGCGCTTGTAATAACTCGGCTGTCGCAATTGCATCCGTTAATGCATCATGTGGCGGATAGGCGGGTAAATTATAACGTGCGCGGCTATTAGCAAGACGAATAGACCCTTGGCGCCTGGGTTTAAACAGACTAAAAAAGCCCTTATGTTGCGATTCCTGAACATCGGCTTCAATCTGCATAGTATCGATAACCGGAAACACAATGCCTTCATTAATAAAACTGCGTAGATGATTATCAAAAAAATCACGTTCAATACGGCGGTAATGAACCACCACAACTTTGCCTGCTAACGCATCTAATACCGGTTCTAGAATACGCAATAAGTCCGGTGCACCTTTCAAGTCAGTATGAGTAATACCATGAATAATAATGGAGTTTTCTTTCAGCTTATCTTCAGGTTCAATATACCAGTGCTGCGCTTGACGACAAAAAATACGCTTCAAATTAAACGGCACCAGGCCAATGCTAATAATACTGTTTTGTTCTGAGTCTAGCCCCGTCGTTTCAAAATCTAATGCGACAAAATCAATATCACCTAATTTCGTTTCATCGTGATACGTACCAGCGCGATAAAAAGACTTTAAACGTTCATCCTTGCTCTGCTCTATTTTCAGTTTATAGAATGCGCCCCAGTTTAAAATCTCTTTATTAATAAAATTGTGCATTCATAATCCCTACATTTTATTAGCGGTATAACGATACTTTAAAAAGTTCTGGGCGTTACTTAACACCAAAAATGCATCTTTAAGATTACGGCGCTCAAATTCCGACATATTTTCTGGTTCAATATTATTATCCGGTTCAATTTCCGATTCTACGTCTAACGCTTGGTGGCGTAAACGCACTAAGGAAATCAATTCCATCGCATGGTGTAGATCCTGCCCTTTTGACGGCGGTAGGATCCCTGCTTCAATAATATCTTCCAAACGTTCGAATGAATTTTGGGATTGCGAGCCAATCGCTAATCCATGCACTCGGATCAAATCGGCCAGCGGCGCTGTACCTCGACGTTTTAAGTTAATGGTATTGTTATGGCGACCATCTTTCTCCATCACAAAGTTTTTAAAGAAACCCAATGGCGGCGTACGGTTTAAAGCATTACGTGCTAAACATGCTAAGAATCGATTGTTTTTCTTGGCTCGACGTAAGATAAAGGCGTTTAATTGTTCAGCCCATTTAACACGACCATAAACACCGGTTAAATCAAAGAAGATAGAACAGTTTAATAACGCTTGTGGGCTTGGATTATCAATCCAGTCAGCAAAACATTCTTCCCACTGCAATTGCGTTTTACGATGCTCTGGATTAGTTGCCATAATATCGCCTGTACAATAGGTATAACCGCAAGCAGCTAATCCATCACAGACAAACTTAGATAATTTTTCAAAATATTCGCCATGCAGGACATCATCATAACTATTATCTAAAATAATGCCGTTATCTTGGTCCGTTACTATCAGTTGTTCATCACGCGCCATCGAGCCCAACGCTAAGAAGCAATAAGGTACCGGCGGCTGACCTAACTCTTCTTCGGCAAGTTCAAGTAATCGCTGTTTAAAGCTGCGACCAATCTCGGACATTGCACTACCGATCATGTGAGAGTTGGCATCTTCATTCACCATACGCACAAAACAATCTTTGAGCTGTTTAGAAAGTAGCACCAAGTCTTCAATATTTTGTTGTTGAAAAATACTGCCCGACAATAACAAACTATTTTGTGATTCATACCGAATAATATCAGCCACTTCAATCAGGCCAATCGGCTGTTTGTTCTTTAGGATAGGTAAATGGTGGACGTTGTAACGTAGCATCATCAGCATCGCTTCCGAGACATAGGCATTATGATCGAGTGACATCAATTCTGTCGACATGACATCTGAAACAGGGTTATCAACACTAAGACCCGTCGCAATAACTTTTGCACACAAATCATGCTGAGTGATAATACCGACAAAATTGCTGCCATCTTCATTGGTAATAGTCGGATCATTAATCAACGCGGCTGAGACACTCTCTTCCGCCATCACCTTAGCAACATCTTGAATTGACGTCGTATTTTTTAACATCACTAAGTCTCGGCTTAATAATGTCTTCACTTTTGAGGTGGTTAATGAGTTGGCATCATCACTATTATCTTCAACCGCTTGTTTTAAACGGATAGTACCTTCAACTTCAGAGAAATCAGAAAAAGCTTCATAGCGCTCACAAAAATCATGGAAGATTGCTTCTGGAATACAATAAAGCAGCGTATCTTTTACCGCTTTAGCAGGAAGTCGAACTTTATTATTCGCCAATAATCCCATCTGGCCAAATATTTCGCCTTGATCCAAGCGGTTGTATAATTCACCTTTGCGGCGGTATATTTCCACTACGCCACTGCGAATAAAATACAGATCATGGATCTTGTGACCATATTCAATGATCATCGAGTCTGCACGGAAGTATGAGATCTCAATGCTCTTAACCACCTCTAACACTGCTTCTTCAGGTAGTTGGTCAAAAGGTTGGTACTGGCTGATAAAGTTTTTAATTTCTAGTAGTTCGATTTCCATTTTTTACTCGATTGATAATTTATTGATATGCCGAGGCGCGTTCAATTAAAGACTCCGCTTGTCGACGTAACAGCCAATCAGCACCCAATGTTATCGCCTTTTCGGCCAATGAACGCGCTTGTTTATAACTACCTTGATAAAAATAGCGCTCGCCAAGACGATAATAAGTTTCTGGATAACGTGGCGCAATGCGGATAGCCCGTTCTAACGAGGCAATCGCACCGTTATTATCGCCATGACTCAGTTGTTTATCAGCACGTTTCATTAACGATAATACCGCAGCAGGCGCTTGAGCCGTATCATCAACAGGTGCCGGTTTACTTTGTTTTCCCAACGCAGGGACGCTATTATTAGTTTCTTGAACCTGAGTCCCATTCGCGTTATACGTAGGTATTGTGCCACAAGCTGTCAACAACCAGGGTAAAGACAACAAGCACACGCGTTTCAATATTTTCATTTTATTTCCACTGTTAATTGTCAATGACAACCATTAGTTGTTCAATGATAACTATTAATTTTCAATAACAAAGAGTACCGTTCAATAACAAATAGCATTATTCAACAAGATCTCGGAACCATTCAATAACACGCTTAACACCTTGATTGCAGCGTAATTCAATTTCTGGTTCATAACCACTCACAAAAGGGAGTGGAATAGAGTTAATACAGCTACCTTGACTACCTTGCCCGGTATCTTTATCCACCCAAGCCACGGTAATATCTTGTGGTGGCAGATTCTGAATCGGTAATTCCGAACGTTGACGGAAAATATCAGCCCACACACGTAACGCACCACTCGAGCCTGTTAAACCAATCGAGGCATTATCATCACGTCCCATCCACACGACAGCCATCATGTCACCAGAAAACCCAGCAAACCAACTGTCTCTTAGATTATTGGTCGTGCCCGTTTTACCAGCAACTTCAAAATCAGGTAACAGCCACTGTAATGCTCTTGCCGAACCTTCATGGGTAACAGCCTGCATAGCATGACGCAACATATAAACCGAGCTTGCATCAAAACGTTTATCCACTGCTAACGGATAACTCTTCAACACAGTACCGTCAGGCTCAACGACGGCACTAATCGCTAATAAAGGGGTATAAAATCCATCCGCAGATAATGTTTGATACATCTGAGCCACAGAAATCGGTGACATATCCACCGCACCTAAAGTAATAGCAGGTAACTCAGGAATAGTTTGCTCGACACCCAAGCGACGCAGTGTATCTGCGATCTTATCTAACCCCAATTCGTTACCTAAACGGGCTGTTGATTGATTGTAAGACTTAGCTAACGCGGTATATAACAGCACCTCACCGTGATCTTTTTTATCATAATTTTTAGGTGACCAAATATCGCCATTGGGTAGATTAAGGTTGTATTCATCATCACTAATTAAAGTGGCCAAGTTATACTGCTGTGGTTGCTCTAAGGCGGTTAAATACACCGCTGGCTTTATTAACGAACCAACTTGACGTCTTGCATCAATTGCACGGTTAAAACCAGCAAAACGCGTATTAACACCACCGACAATAGCAATCACCGCGCCTGTATTGGGTCGGGTTATAACAACAGCACCTTCAAGCTTAGCGCTCAACCCATCACGCTTATGTCGAGCAATGGCTTTTGTTAAACTTGATTCAGCACTGCTTTGCACCAGCGGATCAAAATGGGTAAAAATAGATAACCCATTTTCACTTAAATCTTCGACTTTATAATCGCGCTGTAATTGCCGGCGCACCAAATCAAGGTAAGCCGGGAATCGTTTCGTGCTACTTGCAGTTTGTTCTCCCATGCCGAGTGGCAGGGCTTTTGCTGCCGCCGCTAACTCAGTATCCAAACGACCCTCACGTACTGCAATATCCAGCACTAAGTCCCGGCGTTTAAGTGCCCGTTCAGGATTGCGCCATGGGTTATAATAACTTGCGCCACGCACGAGTGCGACCAATAACGCTTGTTTATCCAGTGACAGCTCTGCAAGCTGTGTTTTGAAATAATACTGGCTGGCCAAACCGAAGCCATGAATGGCTCGAGGTCCGTCTTGACCAAGGTAAATTTCGTTAATATAACCTTCTAAGATATCCGTCTTGGAAAAATGAAACTCGAGCAAAATCGCCATCAAGGCTTCTTGTGCTTTGCGGCTTAAAGTACGTTCAGAACTGAGATAATAATTCTTAACGAGTTGCTCAGTCAGTGTAGATGCGCCTTGCGCAATACCACCTTGCTTAATATTCGCCACTAACGCACGGGCGATACCACGCAAAGAAATACCAAAATGATCATAAAAACCATCATCTTCAACCGCCACTAACATTGCTTGTAACGATTCCGGCACGTCGGACAATTGTACTAATAGTCTATCTTCATTGTGCGCAGGATAGATACCACCAATAACGACGGGCTCTAAACGCAATAACGAGGCGCTATCATCAGTGTCAAGCTTCGCTACTAAGCCATTTTTCACTGTCAGTAAAATATTACGTGGCGGTTCTAAACCATCACTAAATTGAAACCCAGGGGTATAGATATGGACCTGCTCACCTTGGATGTTTGCTTGTCCCGGTTTTGTTGGATAAGCCACAAATTTGTAGCCCAACAAGCCAAGTTCGGTTTTCAAGTCGGCGACTGTTACGGCTGCACCTTCATATAACTCCAGCGGGCGCGCGTAAACCGTCGATGGTACCGCCCATTGATTTTCATCAAAAGTAGAACGAATAATCACATCTAAATAAATCATGACTGCGATGCAGATCAACACCGGGATCAATAATAACGTCCACCATAAACCTTTGCGACTTTGGTTGTTATCGCCTTTTAATTTCTTACTCACAAGCACCCCTCGTTGCCATTGTGCCGTTAAACGACAACGGATTTTAATCTATTACTATTAACGGATAATAACATAGTAAATACTCCCTCATCGAGAATTGAATTTAAAGTCATCGCCAATACATTGAATTGTAGATGAGACTTAAAATCAGCATTTATACCCCGTATTTAACCCATCATCTTTACTAGCAAATTTATTATAAAACGACAATTACCTCTACTCCGCCCCCCTTCAAGTGAAATAGTAAGTAATTGTATTGTAAAACAATCTTTTCCCCCTACTAAATCAAATAAAACGAACCAAAAACACTAGATAAATATCATTAAAATAGTTTCATTCATTAGATAATCGACTGATAAATAGCTTATATTATAGCGAAATTGATTCTTGTAACTATGATTAAAAAAACACGTCTTAGTTCACATAAATTAAGGATCAATGATGAATAAATTACTCCCTCTCATTTTATCACTCAGTACAGTAGCTGCATCATCTGCACTTGCTGAAGATAAAACATCAGGTGATGTCGACTTTTACCTTGGTGCTAAAACGGGTTATCTATATACCGCATTTGACGAACTCGATCCAAAAATCCCTGCTACTTTTCTGATTGGTATTCAAAAGAGTGGCTTCGGCTTAGAGTTTGAAGGAACCTTTGTCGATATGGATGAAAACAATATTGATTTTGAATACGAATCTTACGCTATCTACGCAGCCTATCGAACACCGGGTAAATTCTACGCCAAATTAAGAGCGGGTTATTTAGAGGAAACATTAAAATCAAATACGCGGAAGTGGGAAGACGACGGTTTTTCTGGCGGTGTACTATTTGGTATTGAGCTCAGCGATGCATTTACGATAGAAGCAGGCTATACAGTGATTGAAGCTGATTTAAAATATTTTAGTTTAGGCGGGAATGTTCATTTCTGACAAAAAGGGATAGTCAATTGCTTGAGCTATCCCTTTGACACAAATTGTTAAGCGCTAATGGTTAAGCTTTAGCGACTTTTAATTTGAGTTCTTCTTTCGCTAAGACAGCTGCTTTATCAACAGGCTTAGTAAAGAATGCAATCACAGTAACTGCCACTAGTAATGCTGCGAAAGCAAAATAAGTGTTGTTAGTTGAACCTGCAACAGTTGCTAGGAAACCACCGAAGAAACCAGATACACCCCATGAAGAATAAAGGATGCCGAAGTTAGTACCGTAAGTTTTTAGACCGTAGTTATCAGCCGTAATCGTTGGGAATACACTTAGTAGTGCACCGTATGACATTGCACCAATTGCAATCGCAACCATAAGCGGCATTTGCGTTGTAATTGTAGTGAAGAATGCCATGTTACCCGCTTGCATTAAGAATACTAAAGCAAGTGTATTTACACGACCAATCTTATCAGAAACTAAACCACCAACAATACGGCCACCAGTATTAAAGATAGCAAGTAATACAACACTGAATGCAATTTGCTCTGATGTCAGGCCGATTGATTTACTGATGTTACCAATACTACCAATAAGCATGATACCTGCAGCAGCTGAAACCATGAACATTACCCATAACTGGTAAAATTGAGGTGTTTTCAGCATTTGTTGCCAGCTAAGGTTGATATCATCGCTTGATGCAGCCGCTTTTGCTTCAGATGGGTCTGCAACATAACCAGCAGGTGGAGCAACAAGTAGAGACGCTAATGGAATAGCGATTACTAATAGGCCAGCACCTAAGATTTTGAATGTATCGTAGATACCGTAAGTTTCAATAAGGTTTGTAGATAATGGCGCTAGGTATACAGAAGCAAGTCCGAAACCACCCGCAGTTAAACCACTCACTAAACCTTTTTTACCTTTTGGCCACCATTTCATCGCACTTGGGCTAATACATGCGTATGAGAAACCAATACCAGCACCAACAATACCACCAAAGGTAAATTCAAGTTCTGCTAAAGTCGTAGTGTAACCTGAAGCAATAAGACCAAGACCAACTAGCGTTACACCAAGCATAGCCACTTTTTTAGGACCAATCTTGTCTTGTAAGATACCAGCAATAAGTAAACAAGTAGCAAATGTGAAAACAGCAATTTTATACGGTGCTTTTACATCTGCGGCATCAACGTTTAACGCTTCTGCTAGAGGTACAGTGAAAACACCCCATGCGTATAATATACCGATTGTTAAGTTAATGCCGATGCCAGCTAATAGGATTTGCAGTGGTTTATTACTCATTATTGCCTCAAAATTACAAAGATTGCGGCAATCTACACGTTTTGTGATCTAGGTACAACTTTTAATTTAAAATATCGTATTTTTGTTGATATAAAACACAAACAGAACGGAGTGTCACAGGTTGAGCTCGTATAATAGCTGTTATTTACAGTTAAACAGACCTAAAGCAACCAATAAGCAATATATTAATAACATCCGATCTTTAGTTTTTATTATACCTACCCTATTGAGGTACACTCATTCATCATATCGCACAAAGTGGCAACTTTTTTATACCTAGAATGATTGCAGCACCGAATTCATCAATCGACATTACCACCTTAGTTAATAAATGGCTTTAGTTAATGAATAACCTTGATTGATGACTTACTCATTCTAATTCAATACTAAATCCCAGAAATAAAAATGAGTGCCGAAGCACCCATTTCATTATTCGCTATATAGCCAGTTAGTCATTAATCATCGAGTAACGATTAAAGAACCGCGGCAATCGCTTTACATAGCGGTTGCATGTTGTTTTTAGTCATACCAGCTACGCTGATACGGCCAGAACCAACGATATAAACAGCATGCTCATCTTTCAATGTCGCCACTTGTTCTTTAGTAAGACCCGAGAATGAGAACATACCATTCTGACGAGTAATAAAGCTATAGTCGTCAGTCACCCCCATTTCAGCAAGTGTTGCTACAAATAGTTCACGCATTTCGTGAATACGTACACGCATTTCAGCTACTTCTGCAATCCATTGTTTACGTAATACTTCATCATCAAGAATAATTGCAACAACGGCCGCACCATGTGCAGGTGGGTTTGAATAGTTGGCACGAATACCTGATTTAATTTGGCTAAATGCCGCAGCCGCAACATCTTTATCTTTCGCTACGAGCGTTAAACCGCCAACACGTTCGTTGTATAAACCAAAGTTTTTAGAGAATGAATTAGCCACTAATAGTTCTTCACAATGCTCTGTGAATACACGTAGACCAGCAGCATCTTCTTCTACACCTGTTGCAAAACCTTGGTATGCAAAATCAAACAGTGGTAATAACTTTTTGTTCGCGCATAACTGCGCAAGTGTAGTCCACTGTTCAAGCGTAGGATCAATACCGGTTGGGTTATGGCAGCAGCCATGGAAAAGCACCACGTCACCCGCTTCAGCTTCAGCTAAAGAAGCTAACATAGCATTAAAATCTAAGTCACGTGTTTCTGCGTTATAATAAGCATACTGCTTGACTTCTAGGCCCGCAGTATTAAACACATTACCGTGATTTGCCCATGTTGGGTTACTTACCCAAATACGATCACTGGTTAAATGACTTTTGATAAAATCTGCAGCTGTACGTAGTGCACCAGTACCACCCGGTGCTTGTGCTGTGATTGCACGTTGCTGAGTTACAACCTCGCTATCGGCACCAAATAATAGTTTTTGTACTGCCGACGCATAGGCTTTATGGCCTTCAATACTCAAATAACTTTTACTTTTCTCTTCATTAATTAGCTTTTGCTCTGCTAATTTAACTGATTTTAGGATAGGAGTTTGGCCGGTTTCATCTTTATAAATACCCACACCTAAATTGATTTTTTCGGCACGTGGATCTTTAACAAATTCTTCTGTTAAACCTAAGATTGGATCTGCTGCTGCTGTAACGATTTTCTCAAACATGGTATTCCCTATCTGTTTGTAATTAAACTACGTATTAAATCTAAGATTTGACTTATTTATACCATCACAACCCCTAAATTCATAGCGATGTGACGAAAAAATAACAGAGATATAAGAAATAAATACAGAGATGAATCATCCCTTATTTGAAAATAAAAAAAGGAGCCTTTCGGCTCCTTCAGGTTTCAAAAAATCTTGTATAATTTTACCAATACTGACAAAACAATTACATTGCTTTGAAGATTTCTTCTACGCTGTCTTTAGCATCGCCAAACAGCATAGTGGTGTTCTCTTTGAAGAATAATGGGTTTTGAACACCAGCATAACCAGTCGCCATACTACGTTTGAACACAACAACATTTTTTGCGTTCCATACTTCGAGTACCGGCATACCTGAGATTGGCGAGTTTTCTTCTTTCGCTGCTGGGTTAACCGTATCATTCGCACCAATTACAAGTACGGTATCAGTGTCGTTGAAATCTGCGTTGATTTCATCCATTTCTAATACGATATCGTAAGGTACTTTTGCTTCAGCAAGTAATACGTTCATGTGACCAGGTAAACGACCCGCTACTGGGTGAATACCAAAACGTACATCAACACCCGCGTCACGCAGTTTCTTGGTGATTGCGAATACAGGATACTGTGCTTGCGCGACAGCCATACCGTAACCAGGAGTGATGATTACACGCTTAGAACCCATTAGCATTTCAGCAACTTCAGCTGCAGATGTTTCAACGTGAACACCTTGCTCTTCATCACCTGTTGGCGCAACAACGTCGTTACCGAAGCCACCCGCAATAACAGAGATAAACGAACGGTTCATCGCTTTACACATTACATAACTTAAGATTGCACCTGAAGAACCAACTAGCGCACCTGTTACGATTAACAGATCATTACCTAAGATAAGACCTGTAGCTGCACCAGCCCAACCAGAATAAGAGTTAAGCATAGATACAACCACTGGCATATCTGCGCCACCAATTGATAGTACTAAATGCGCACCAAATACGATTGCGATAAGACTCATTAATACCAATGCTGTCGTGTTGCCTTCAAAACCAGCACCAACAAACGAGAACATCAGATAAATAGTAGCAAGTAATGCAACTAAATTCATTTTATGGCGGTGTGGTAGCATTAACGCGCTCGATTTAACACGACCGTTTAGTTTACCCCAAGCGATTAATGAACCAACAAATGTCACGATACCGATAAACACGCCTAAAAAGATCAGTGTTAAGTGGATGCTTAACATAACAGGATCTGTAATGCCGTGTTCGATATAACTGTTGTAACCGATAAATACCGCGGCTAAACCACCGAAGCTATTTAGGATCGCAACCATTTCTGGCATTTCAGTCATGCCGATTTTGTTTGCCCAGCGTACACCAAATGCACCACCAGCAAGCATAGCGGCAATGATATAGCCGATATTTGTTACGTCACTACTAAATAATGTTGCAACAACCGCTACAATCATACCCAGAATACCGACATAAATACCTTTCTGTGCCGTTTCTTGCTTTGACAACGCAGCAAGAGCAAGTACAAACAGTACTGCAGCAGCAATATACGCTGCTTCTAAAATACTTTTACCATTCGTTGCGACTGCAACTTCCTGTACCACGTCAACAGCAACTGGAGCTTGTTCTGCAATTGCAATCTGTGCCAATTGCGCGGCTTGTGTTGCTGCATCTACCGCTGCTTGTGCAGCATTGATAGCATGTTGTGCAGCTTCAATTGATTCTTGAGACATTATAAAAATCCTTATTTACGGAACATTTTCAGCATACGCTCAGTAACGGCAAAACCACCGGCGATGTTGATAGTGGCAATAAATGTGCCGAGGAATGCGAGTAAGGTTACAAGACCACTCTCTGCGCCCATTTGGAAGAAAGCACCAAGAATAACAATACCTGAAATAGCATTCGTTACACTCATCAGCGGCGTATGTAATGACGCTGCCACATCCCAAATCAAGTAATAACCAATCACACAAGCCAGTGCGAATACCATTAAATGATTTAAAAATTCAGCAGGAACATAATTTGCTAGCGCTGAATATGCCCAGATCCCGCCACCGGCTAATAATGCCTTGTAGATACCTGTTTTTTTCTTTTCAGGTTTAGCTGGCGCTTCTTTCACTTCTTCTTTTTTCGCAGCTTGAGGCGCAGCTGAAACTTGAATCGGTGGCGCAGGCCAAGTAATTTCACCGTCTTTAATTACCGTCACACCACGTTGAACAACATCATCAAAGTTGATGATCATTTCACCGTCTTTTTCTGGTGTAAGTAATTTAAGCAAGTTAACTAAATTGGTACCGTAAAGCTGTGATGCTTGTGCAGGTAGACGACGTGCCATTTCGTTATAACCGATGACTTTAACGCCACCATCAGTAGTAATAACTTTATCAACGACACTTGGTTCAACGTTACCGCCATTCACAGCGGCTAAATCGACAATCACACTACCCGCTTTCATTGCATCAACCATTTCTTGGCTAATTAGGCGTGGTGCAGGACGACCAGGAATTAATGCAGTGGTAATGATGATATCAGCATCAGCAACTTGCTCAGCAAGCATCTTCTGCTCTTGAGCTTTATAGTCTTCACTCATTACTTTCGCGTAACCGTCACCAGAACCAGCTGATTCGTCAAAATCAACCTCTAAGAACTCAGCACCCAAACTGGTGATCTGTTCTTTAACTTCAGGACGCGTATCGTACGCACGAACAATCGCACCTAAACTACCCGCAGCACCTACGGCAGAAAGGCCAGCAACACCAGCACCAATAATCAGTACTTTTGCAGGTGGTACTTTACCAGCAGCGGTAATTTGACCGGTAAAGAAACGGCCAAATTCATTTGCTGCTTCGATTACCGCACGGTAACCAGCGATATTAGCCATTGAGCTTAATGCATCAAGTGACTGTGAACGTGAAATACGTGGCACGGAATCCATTGCTAAAACGTTAATGTCACGTTTTGCAAGCTTCTCTAGAAGCTCTTCATTTTGAGCTGGCCAAATAAAGCTGATTAATGTAGTGCCTTTTTGTAATAACTTAATTTCTTTGTCATTTGCTGGTGCATTAACTTTTAGTACAATATCAGAAGCCCAAACTTGTTTGGTATCTTCCGAAATAGTTGCTCCAGCCGCTTCAAAAGTAGCGTCATTAAAATTAGCTAGTTGGCCTGCGTTGCTTTCAACCAACACAGAAAAGCCTAATTTCTGTAACTGCTCAACAGTTGCTGGTGTGGCAGCAACTCGAGTTTCACCTTTGAGGCTCTCTCTTGGTATACCTATTTGCATCATCTGTTCCTGTCTGTTTCAACATCAAAGATAAAATACTACGTTCCATGTGTATCCCATATAGCATGAGGTACGGAGAAGCATAAGTACAAAGTATCGGATTAAACCATTCATAATAAAAATGAAATGGGTTATTTGTCACTAACGATTGTTCACAAAAATGTGACTTAACGCAACAACAATTTATTTTACCTTACCGCATTTCAAATGGAATTTGGAATCTAAAATGTGGATTAAAAGTAAAATAGATATTATCTAACTCGAATTAAAGCATCTTTGAAGTGTGGTTGACAAGATTAAACTGGTTTAATGTTCAATGATTTACATGACTAAGTAAAGAAGGTTTCGTTTGAAATGGTAGACGATATCGAAAGGCTATAAAATGAAACAATGAAACCGTGAAATAAAAAAACATATGTTGTTACTTTTTATTATAAAGTGTCATTTTATCGTTTTTGTTGATAATTGATGACTAATTTTACAGCTGTATAGGTTAATTTTTAATTACAAAAAATAGGGATCCCACAATTAAACGGCCGTTTAAATGATGATTAATCAGCTATAGCTATCAAATCAAATGGTTTTACATATCAAACAAGGGAAAGTAAGGGTGCTAACGCTTCCAAATTCTTACACCATTAAGGTTATATTTGCCGATCCTGCTAACTGTTTATCCTTAAACAGCAATAATGAATGAATATTACTGCCATCACTGGCCACAGAGAACAATTCGATATGATGATGTGGTGACTCTATATTCATCCGTAAAAAACCATTATGGATATGCCACTCACCGTGGAATTGCTCACTCATAAACAAAGGACATAAGACCGCATCACGAGTTTGTAAACAGTCTAATTTAGCCACTTGACCGCGATAGGTGGTTTCTAACCAATGTGAATTGGCCACTTCAGGGTAGTCAAAGTCACGCTTACCCGCCTCCCACAAAATATACTCGCCAGAAGTCCGTATAAAGCGCGCTTCTTCGTCAGAAATATCAAGCACGGATTCAGACGCTAGTTCGCCTTGCGTTTCAAATTGATACAACAAGATTAATTTATCAGTTTCAGTTATCTGACCAAGCATACTGTTACACTTTATTTACGGGGGTTATAATGTAACGGTAGCCAATATAAATAAAAATGCATGAATAAACTTACAGATGTATGATATCAATACAAACAGTTGCCAAAAAACCAACATAGATCGCAGTTAACAAGGCTAATACGCCCTGTTTTTTGCAGTTGCCATACTATCTATATAGATAAATAGTTATCAAAATGCTGTAATAAATAAATGTACTGTAATACGATAAATAACAATATATCAAGATGACGTAAGAGATAAAAGGACACATATGGATACACATGTATTGGTGGTCGAAGACCAGCAGGATATCGCTAATTTAATTCGCATTAATCTAGAAATGATTGGCAAAAAAGTGACTTGTTGCCATAACGCTAAAGATGCATTTCAGCAACTGCGCGACAATGTGTTTCAGCTTATCTTGTTAGACTTAAATCTACCTGATATGGATGGACTCGATATATGTAAAAAAATAAGAATCAATGATGCCATCGTGCCAATCATGATGTTAACCGCCCGCACAGAAGAGCTCGATCGTGTTCAAGGCTTAGAAGCCGGTGCGGATGATTACCTTGCTAAACCATTTAGTGTATTAGAGTTACAGGCTCGGGTTAAAGCCCTGCTGCGTCGTAGTAATGTGCAAGCAACAAAAAATGTCGAACCTGAACAAATTAAGATTGCAGACTTAATCATAGATCAAGCAACGCATAGTGTGTATAGAAATAAACAGTTAATCACACTAACCAGTACTGAGTTTTCGTTATTAGTCTTTTTAGCTAAATCGCCAGGCCGAGTATATAGCAGAGAGCAATTACTTGCCGAGGTATGGGATTATCATAATGACTGTTATGAGCATACCGTCAACTCACACATGAATAGATTAAGAAACAAAATTGAGCCAAACCCAGCAAAACCCACTTACATCAAAACTGTGTGGGGCGTTGGTTATAAACTGGAGGTCAGCGATGTCACATAGATCCTTATTAGGACAGATAACATTCCCGTTGATTATTTTGTTTGTCACTATGGCTGCGGGCTTGTTTTTTATTTATTGTGCAATTACCGATACCAACTCAGCCCGTGTAGAACAAACCCTGCACAAAAATTTAGCTCAACAAATCATCCATTATTCTGAGGAATTACAACAAGGCGATATTAGTCGAACAGCACTAAAACCCGCCTTCCATAGCTTAATGCTGCTTGGCCCGAGTTATGAAATTTACATCACTGATAACCAAGGTAAATTATTAGTGTATGCCGCAGAATCAAGTAAGATCAAACGGGATACGATTAATATAAAACCATTAGACAGCTTTATTAAAGGCGTTAACTATCCTATTTATGCTGATAACCCAAGAAGTCTAGATCAACAAAAACTGTTTTCAACAGCCCCTATATTTCAAAACCATCAACAAATTGGCTATGTTTTTGTTATTCTCGGCGGAGATAAATACGACAGTATTGTGAAGAACTTTGCATTCGACAGTGATATGTATAAGATCCTGACTGCCCTAGTCATCTTCTTCGCGTTAGCCTTCGCGTTGTTAGTCTTCATATTTGCACGACTTGTTAGGCCGATTAGTCAACTAGATCAAGATATTACTAATTTTGTCCGAAATGACTTCACAACGGTATCAACATCAAAACCGCATCAATACGCCGCTAATGAGATCATTAATTTACATAATAATTTTTCGTCATTAGAAAATAAGATACACAAGCAGTTAACGCAAATTAAATCCACAGAACAACTGCGTCGAGAAATGCTTTCACATATCTCTCACGATCTAAAAACCCCACTCGCCTCATTAAAAGGTTATCTTGAAACTTGGCTAATACAACATCCTGAGGCTGCGGGTAATGACTTTATTCAAGTCGCGCAAAAGAATGCGAACCAATTACAGCGTCTTGTCGAGCAGATCATCGAACTCGCTCAGCTAGACAGTAATACCGTAAGCCTATATCAAGAACCAGTGGCAGTCGCCGAGCTTGCGCAGGACGTCTTAAATAAGTTCCAACTACAAGCACAGCAAAAAGACATCACCCTGTCTGTTGAACCTAAAGACCCGAGCCTACAAGCAATTGCCGATATTGCTAAATTAGAGCGGGTATTTACCAATTTGGTTGATAACGCCTTAAGGCACTGCCAATCTGGTGATAGTATTAAGATCCACTTACAACCGAAAGATAATCAGCTGATCATCAGTATTACCGATTCAGGTGTGGGTATACCAAAAGAAGATGTAGCGCATATTTTTGATGCCCATTTCAGAGCCAAAAATACCGTCAATGGTCAACAAGGTAACTCTGGATTAGGACTCGCTATCGTAGCGAAACTACTGTCATTACATCATGCCAAGATCTCGGTATCGAGTGTATTGAGTCAAGGCACAACATTCAGCTTCAGCTTACCAACGAGTACGAACATATAAATCTAACGGCAGCTTAGTTTTTTTGACTAAGCTGCCAGTTTTCTGCTACATAATTCAACCCTGTATTATTTTTCATCCTAGCTCACAGTTTTGAATCGTTCTAAAGTACTCCTATCATTCAGCCTGCAAATACCTTAATTCGTGCTAATTTTATATAAAAAACTATGTTACGACGACTTCCAACACTCTCGTTTAGGATGGCCCATATGCAGATATTGAAACTTACAGCTATTATTTTATTTATCACGCTTGCCACAGGTTGTGCCAGCTTTGAAAAGAGCTCGTCTGTCGCGACCAATCTACAACAAGATAAAATAATCAATCGAGCACTTAACCAACGAGTGCAAGACGCAATAACACAAGTTGAACAACATTACCTGCAGGCTAAAGATGAGAGCTTCAGTTATTATGCCCCGCGTACTTGGCAGTCTGTTGAACAGGATTTAGTGAGTACTCGCAAACTAGTGAACAGATTTGATCCAAACAACCAGGGCTTCTTTGGTGGACCATCAGAGGCTTCCGTATTGGCGAGTATTGCAGAAGTTAGCGTGCAATTAATCCAAGCGCAAAAAATCAAACACCAAGTCACGACAATTTTAGCTCAGCCGTTAGCTGATATTGAGTATCTAACCCCTAAAGTCGGTAAGGAATGGCAAAGGGATCTCAGCAATATTAACCATAATATAATTCAATTCATTAATAATATTGAAAAAAATAGAGCCGTATCAAGACAACAAATTGATCGTGATAAAATACAGAAAAAAGTTCATGATCTCGAAATAAACCTAGTGAACGCAGAATATTATTCACCATTAGAAAAACAATTTCATCAGTTAAATAAGCAATTAATTCCTCAGAGTTACAATGAAGTTTTTCTGGGTTTACAGCAGCTTAATAACGTTATCACGACGGCTCCACGTGATACAACAGCGCTCACCGACACGGCAAATTGGATTAAAAAAGATATACAAAGTGCTAAGCATATCGCAGCCGATGTTAACTGGATCAATAACCTAGATAAAAACCAGCGTGAAGAAATTGTTTTACACTATCGTGCCACATTAGAAGGTTTAGGGCTTAAATTTTTAAACCAAGATCTGTCTAACCTGTCATACAAAGCACAAGTAACTACGTTTGAGCGTGAGTTGTCAGCTCAGTTAGCTGAATTTGAAACAACAGAGAGTGATGTAACCATTACTGACGATGCCGAAACTAAGATTAAAAATACGCTCATCGAAACCTCAACGGAAGAGGAGATAGCTGAAACGACGCACTCAATAGTGAACAACTAGTACTAAACAATTAATAGTGCCGGGACACAGTGTTTTCCAGTTGTGTCCCTGTCACAACAACATAGGTTGTGGTCAACAAAGTCAATACCATAATAGTCCGATGTTAGGTATACGCAGCAGTCGTAAACCCCAGAAATAGGTAGTAAACTAGCGCCATGTTCTAGTAGCCATTCATTGAGAGCAACCCACTAATAACCATACTGACCATGCAAAGAAGAGCCAGGTCATTTTATTTTCTCCCCTCGGTTATGATGAAAAATCAATGGGAATAACTTAAAATATTTAAAAATCAATGCATTGAAAACCATCAAGTGCCCGCAATTACAAATGAGTAATCAAGGTCACGATGCATAGCGGTAGAACGACACTAGCTTACTCGGTCACGATAATTTATAGTGTCTATAAGTCATATTTGTCATGATGTGACTACTTAATCATAATATAAACTTATATAAAAGGGATCATATGAATCTTGAAATTCGTGACCTGTCTATTTTATTAATTGAGCCATCCACTACACAAAGCAGGTTTATCACTACCCAATTACAGGATGCCGGTGTTGATAACATCGAGTGTGTAGCCTCCATCTCACAAGCCAAGCAAAGTTTAACTGGATTCATTCCTGATTTGATCATTAGTGCCATGTATTTTGAAGATGGTTCAGGGGCTGAATTTGCTGAATTCGTTAAGTCAAATATTCTCACTGAAAATATTGCCTTTATGCTCATCTCAAGTGAGCAACGATTCTCTGTATTAGATAAAGTAAAACAAGCTGGCGCTATCGCAATTTTACCCAAGCCTTTTAAATTTGTTGATTTACAACGCGCCCTCAATGCCACGCTTAGCTTCATTGAACCAGAAGAAATGGAACTGGATTTATACGATGTAACCACATTAAAAATACTTGTTGTCGATGATAGTTTGACGGCAAGAAAGCATATCTGTCGAGTACTCTACAGTATGGGAATTGAGGGGGTGACAACCGCAGAAAATGGCGTTGAAGCATTAGAATATTTGGCACAAAACACCTTCGATTTGATTGTTACCGATTACAACATGCCAGAAATGGATGGTAAAGAGTTAGTTGAGAAGATCAGAACAAACCCAGAATTATCATACCTACCAATCTTGATGGTAACATCTGAAGAAGGCTGTGCGCAGTTAAGCGCGGTAAAACAAGCCGGTGTCTCTGCACTGTGTGATAAACCTTTTGATATTGATACGGTTAGAATGCTGGTGCAACAACTGTTAAATGAACAATAATTTTTTAATAAACAAGCAGCTACAATGATACCGAACCTCTGGGCTATGCCGGGGGTTTTTATGTTTTATGGTACTTCCGTTGAAGCCAAACCGCATAAACATAATGCCATAAAAATCGTCTGGCCCAGTGCAAACTCAAATGTCACACTGCTTGAAACACAAATAACAAAGCCCCTCGTTCTTGCTTCCGATATTGAACACAGATTAGTGATGCAAGAAGGTTGGGTTATTTTAGTTGAGCCACAATCCTAGTTAGGTGTTTTACTCTCTGAATATTTACAAGGAGCAAGGTTTCGAAAAACAACCGATTTAGCATACTTTTCTTCCGCTAAATACGGGATCGTAAGATCCCTTTACATCGAGAGATTAAAATTAACTCGCGATTTTAATGCCTTTTAACTGCTGAAATGAGCTGGATTTGGCATCTTTTAAAAACTCAGCCATGTAAGGCATTTCTAATTGTTCAATTCGAATAGCCGCATATAGCGTTGTCCAACAACTTTCTTCACCAAGTGGCTTAGCTACAATATAATCTTTCTCTAAATACTCCGTTAACGCCCAATTTGGCAATGCCGCAACACCACGCCCACTCGCCACCAGCTGTAACATCATGATGGTTAATTCCGCATGTCGAATAGCATGAGGGGAAACCCCCGCAGGGTCTAAAAATAAATTAAAGATATCTAACCGTTCCTGCTCTACAGGATACGTGATCAACGTTTCATCACTCAGATCTTCTGGCTCGATATACGCTTTATCCGCTAAAGCATGATGGCGGCTCACTGCAAGCATCGGCTGATAGCTAAACAGCGGTTCGTAATGAATACCGGATAATACTTGGGGATCGGACGTCACCACTAAATCTACGTCGCCCCGCTTTAATGCTGGCAAAGGGGCGAAGCTAAAGCCCGAGGTCAAATCAAGCTCGACTTCAGGCCAATGGTCACGGAACACATCAATTGCCGGCATTAACCACTGAAAGCAACTGTGGCATTCGATAGCCATATGTAAGCGCCCGGCATTACCGGATAACAAACGGCTGATATCACGTTCGGTATTAGCAAACATAGGTAGTACTGATTTCGCGAGTTTAAGTACCCTCTCACCAGCGACCGTAAAGCGTAGCGGCCTTGTTTTACGAATAAATAACGCCGTATTTAAACGATCTTCAAGATCTTTGATCTGATGTGATAACGCTGACTGCGTCATATAAAGGCTTTCAGATGCTTCGACTAATGAACCGGTTTTTTCTAATGCGATAATAGTTTTCAAATGCTTAACTTCGAGCATCGTTAATTTCCTTTTAAACGGATGACTAAATTTAGCATAATGCCAACATCAATTAATTTCAACTTAATCAGTAAAAATATGAATTTGATTCATGTGAAATAATATTCAATACTTTAGCCATCTAAACGGCTTTATGTATCTTTCGCCCAGAGCATAAAGCAATACATAACATGAATACATCTACGCAAATGGAGTTACAGATGGCTAAATCACACATATTAGGTTTCCCCCGTATTGGTGCAGACCGCGAGTTAAAAAAAGCAATTGAGTCATATTGGAAAAATGATATCACCAACGTTGAGTTAGAAGCCGTTGGTAAACAACTGCGCGCTAAGCACTGGCAGCAACAAATAGACGCTGGGCTAGACTTCATCACTGTGGGTGACTTTGCTTGGTACGACCAAGTATTGGCATTGTCAGCGACCTTAGGTGTGATCCCAGAGCGCCATCAAGCAGAAACGATCACCCTTGATACGCTGTTTAATATGGCGCGTGGTTCTAGCCCTTGTTGCGGTCAACAAGCGGCGGCATGTGAAATGACGAAATGGTTTGATACTAATTATCACTATCTTGTTCCAGAACTAAACGAAGACCAGCAATTCGCGTTAAGCTACAACCAGCTTATTGAAGAGCTACAAGAAGCAAAAGCACTTGGTTTCCCCATTAAAGCCAATCTGCTAGGTCCAGTAAGCTACCTGTGGTTAAGTAAAACCAACAGTGATTTTGATAAACTGACATTACTACCTCAACTTGTTGCAACCTATAAACAACTACTTGCTAACATCGCCGCAGAAGATGTTGAATGGCTACAAATTGAAGAGCCTATTCTCGTTCAAGATCTAACCAGTGAATGGCAACAGGCATTGACCACCAGTTATGCTGAATTAGCGAAAGGTAGCAACAAACTGTTACTCACCAGTTACTTTGGTGCGTTAGGCGATAATGCAGAATTAGCATTCTCATTGCCTGTTGCTGGCTTCCATATTGACTTATCACGTGCGCCTGAGCAGTTAAACACCGCATTAGCATTACTGCCTGCTCACGCTATTTTATCCGCAGGTATCGTCAATGGCCGCAATATTTGGCGTAACGACTTAGCAAAATCAGTAAGTTCATTACAACAAGCTAAAGCAACGTTAGGAGCACGTTTATGGGTAGCTTCATCATGTTCATTACAACATAGCCCAGTGGATCTGGATAACGAAACCAAACTCGATACCGAGCTTAAATCTTGGTTAGCGTATGCGACACAGAAATTAACCGAGGTCAGCACCATCAATGCGTTGCTAAACGGTGACTGTTCTGAACAATTAACCGCGCAATTTACAACACAATTAACCACACAATTGGCGGAATCAACCGCGGTTGTTGCATCTCGAGCAACGTCTTCGCGAATTCACAATGCCGCGGTTAAAGAACGTGTAGCGGCAATTACCGATAAAGATGCACAACGGCATAGTCCATTTACCCAGCGTATTGCAAGCCAGCAGCAAGAGTTGAATTTACCACTATTCCCAACCACAACCATTGGATCGTTCCCACAGACCAGTGATATTCGTCAAACGCGTAATCAATTTAAACAAAATATCATCAGCCAAGATCAATACATCACCAAGATGCAAGCAGAGATCAAAGATGTCGTCAAACGCCAAGAAGCACTCGGGCTAGATGTACTGGTACACGGAGAACCTGAGCGTAATGACATGGTTGAATACTTTGGTGAACTACTCGATGGGTTCGCATTTTCTAAAAATGGTTGGGTACAAAGTTATGGTACGCGTTGCGTTAAGCCACCAATCATCTTTGGTGATATTTCTCGCCCTGCACCGATGACGGTAGCTTGGAGTAAATATGCTCAAGCGCAAACCAACAAGCTAATGAAAGGTATGCTAACAGGTCCAGTCACTATTCTTTGTTGGTCATTTACACGCGATGATATCAGCCGTGAAGAACAAACCAATCAAATCGCACTGGCCATTCGTGATGAAGTGGTTGATTTAGAACATGCAGGAATTAAAGTGATTCAAATTGACGAACCAGCGCTGCGTGAAGGGCTACCGCTACGTAAAAGCGAGCAACAAGCATACTTAGATTGGTCAACCAAAGCCTTCCGAATCAGCGCGTCAGGTGTAAGAGACAATACCCAGATCCATACACACATGTGTTACTGCGAATTTAATGACATTATGCCGTCAATTGCCGCATTAGATGCGGATGTGATAACAATCGAGACCTCACGCTCTAACATGGAACTGTTATCTGCCTTTACTGATTTTAGTTACCCAAATGATATTGGTCCGGGTGTTTATGATATTCACTCGCCAAATGTACCAAGTGTAGAGTGGATGACGCAGTTAATCACTAATGCCAGTGAATACATCGATGTGGCACGCTTATGGGTTAACCCTGATTGCGGTCTAAAAACACGAGGCTGGAAAGAAACAGAAGCAGCATTGAAGAACATGGTGACTGCGGCACATCACTTACGCGATACATTTTCTAACTAAGCGTTATAGCCACGCCAGAACGTAAAAAGGAGAGCGCGCGCTCTCCTTTCTCAATCTATATTTTTATATAGTAGGTATTAATAATCTACAGCTGCACGCTTGCTAGTAATACTTTTCATCATTGGTAACACAGCTTGATGCGCTGGGTGATCTTGATATACATCTAACGTTTCACGAGAATCTAAATCAGCAATTAATACTAAATCGTAAGAGCCCGCACCTTGCAGACAATCAATACCCACTTCCAAACGTTGTAACCCAGGGATCTGACCATTAAGCGCTTCAAGTGCCTCTTTAGCTAATTTAGCATTGGTGCTTTTATCATTACCATTAGCAGTGTCGAGTAAAGTCCACATCACAATATGTTTGAACGCCATGATTGTTCCATCCTTTTTAACAAAACGAATAATTCACCCAAGCAACAATTTATCTAAGCAACTAGGGGATTGAAGAAGCGAAAGTATAACTTTAAATGTCTTATTTAGGTGGATGAATGTCAATATTTCACAAAATTGTCATATAAGCATCACAAATGTGCATTACACCTGCCCTATAGTTTAGGTATATACAGATTCATCACAATTATATAAGTGAATAAAATGAAAAAGACGCTGATAAGCACAACCATAGCCCTAGCACTAATGACTGCTATAACAGGCTGCACAGCAAAACAAAATGACACATCGGTTGCACGATCACAGCAACAAGTACCATCTCCCCTTACTGTCACTATGCTTGCTCGTTACGAGTCTGGCCAATATGGTGTTAGTGCTGCAGAGATCTTAGATTATCACCCACCAAGTAATTCTATTTTCGTGGTTAACGCAGAAAGTGGCCAAGTAGATATTCTCGATGCCAGTATAATTGGCTCTGCACAAGCCGCTAAAGATCCATTGACTCTTAATAATCTAACTAAAAGAGCGACATTAAACTTAGCGTCAGATTTGCAGTTGCCGCGCTTAGGTTCAGTAAACAGTGTCGCTATTTTTGATAATTTACTGGCCGTCGCGATCGAACGTGGAGACGGCAAAGGTAATCCAGTCCAAGGTCGTGGTTTTATCGGATTTTATACACTCGATAACGCAGGTAAAGCAACGTATTTACAAGCGGTCGAAGTTGGTTATCTACCGGATAATGTTGTTTTTACCCATGATGGTAATCAAGTTGTCGTGGCAAATGAAGGTGAGCCAAATGATGCTTATACTGTTGATCCAGAAGGTTCTGTTTCAATCATTAATATCAATAACAACGTACCTGAACAACAAGCAACGAATATCAACTTTAACGACTTCAATATTCAATCTGCACGTCATCATGAATTACCTAAAGGCGTAAAAATTAACGGTCCAAAATCAACTGTTAGTCAAGATTTTGAACCTGAATATATCGCTATTTCCCACGACAGTTCGCAAGCATTTGTATCACTGCAAGAGAATAATGCCATTGCGGTTATCAACCTAAAATTACAACGTGTTGAACGCATTATTGATTTAGGCAGCAAAGATTATGGTTTAGCCAAAAACGCCTTCGATGCCAGTGATAAAGACGGCAAAGTAAATATCCAAACCTACCCAGGTGTGTACGGTCTTTACCAGCCTGATACAATAGCCAGCTACAGTATTGATGGCGCTGATTTCATCGTCACCGCCAACGAAGGTGATGCGCGTGATTATGCCGGTTTCTCTGAAGAGACTCGCGCAGGTAAACTCACACTCGATAAAAACCACCCACAATTTGACGCTATCCAAGATAAAACACAGCTAGGACGACTCAAAGTAACAACCAGTATTGGTGATACCGATAATGACGGTGACATCGACAAGATCTACAGTTACGGTTCTCGTTCTTTCTCTATCTGGGATGCACAAGGCAAACAAGTATTCGACAGTGGCAATGACTTTGAACGCATTACCGCTGACCGCTTAGGGATCAATTTTAATAACCATAATAGTAAAAACAAAGGCGATAATCGCAGTGACGATAAAGGTCCTGAGCCTGAAGCATTAGCGCTTGGCGGCATTGATGGACGCCAATATGCCTTTATTGGCCTAGAGCGCACATCCGGTTTTATGATTTATGATATTACCGAACCACAACATGCCTATTTCGTTGATTACATTGTTAATCGTGACTTTGCGCCTACATTTGAGGTCGAAGACGGCGTTGTGACAAAGGGGGACCCAAGTGTGGTTGGCGATCTCGGACCTGAAGGCATGAAGTTTATTGCTGCGGATAAAAGCCCAAATGGTAAACCACTATTATTAGTCGCTAATGAAGTCAGTGGTACAACGGTTGCTTATCAATTACAAAAATAAACTAAAATGCATCACTTAAGGTGATGCATTTTTTATTTACCATTTGTCATCTTTTATTCTGCTCTGGAATGTGATTTCTAAATAAAACCAATATGATTAACTCAGTTGAAACAAACCTTAACCTAAATACTTTCACTAGGAGTGATCATCATGGCTAACTTACTAAACCAAGTAGAAACTATCTTCAATGTCGCAAAAGAAACAGCAAAAACATCTATCACTGCAGGTTTTGGTGTTTATGGCACAATCGTTGATGAAGCAGCAAAGTCATCAGATAAAGCAACTCAACTGTTTGAATCTCTAGTTGAGCGCGGTACGCAAGTTGAACCTAAAGTAAAAGAGCAAGTTTCTGCATTTTTAGGTAAAAAAATATCTTTAGAATCAATTGAAACTAAAGCGCAAAGCATTACTAGCCGTTTTACTGGTGTTCAAGGTCAAAAACTGAATGAAGTAGAAAGCAAAATTGATTTACTTGCTACGATGATCAGTGAACTAAAAACTGAACCAGCAAAAGTACAAAAAGTGGTTAAAGCACCAACCAAAGCAACTGCTGAAGCATAATAATACTTTGACTGCATAATTGATTAAAGGGGGCTAAGTCCCCCTATTCTCTATCCATTTATCGCTTATCCCCCTTAGCGCATATCTATCAACTCCGCATTACAATTACCTACAAACTGTTTTTCATTTGCGTTTGCACTTTACAATGTAAAAACTACTATTAAGTAATATCAAAACAACGTATACCATCCAGTAAGGACTAAGAATGAGCCAAGTCAGCTTAACTTATAACCCTGTTGAAGATCGCATGTTACTCATCGTTTCTAATAATATAAATCATCCTCAATGGTGGCTCACTCGGCACATGTGCAAAAAATTATTAGAAATGCTCAACGCAGAGTTAACCCTGCAATATGAATTAGATAAAATTCAATCGTTATACAAAGAAAATAAAACTAACCAAGAAGCGTCATTTGCAGATAAACACCAGCAAGCATTACATGATGCAGCAGGTCGAACTGAAATACAGAAAAAATCAACACCAGCAAAACCTGATGCGCTGTTAACGACACGGATATCTTTAGATAAAAAACCTGATAATCTGGTCGCCTTATATGTTTATTCTCGAGAAAATCACGGTATCTGTCTTGATCTCGATAATAACGGCTTACATATTTTTTTAGATATGATGCTAAAAGTAGCTATCAAGGGGGAATGGGGACTAAAACAAGTGAGGTCTATTGAGAATAAATTGACCGAATAGCCCGGATAACATGGTGATAGCCATCGCCACCACCATGTTAAAATATCGAATTAGATCTTATTCATGATCTTCGCCAGAGATACTACGACGGATAAGCTGCTCACGTAAGTTTGGCGGGATACCAACGATTGTTAGCGTATCCGTTTGTGCATCATAGCTAATACGTTCGGCCATCAATTTCTGGTCAAAGCTAATACTGAGACCACCGCCCTGTCCGACATATTTGGTCAGTTTACGTACCGCACCACGATCGGCTGGGAAGCTATCTTCAAGTTCATAAGCTTCTGAAGCATATTGATAGAAATCACGTGATGATACATCCGCTAAATGATCAGATAGATCTTTGATTTCAATTTCATTACCTTCTTTAATTTGCTCGTTGCAGTACTGCGCTACTTGCTCACGTGCTTGTATTGATTCTTCGGCGTCAAGTTCTGCAACGTGGCAGAACTCATCCACAGCACGCATTAAACCCGCATTTTGTAGTTTTGCATCCATACCTTCGGTACAGCCAAGAAAATCCAAGAAGAAATCAGACACTTTACGTCCAGCACGACCCTTAATAAATGATAAATAACGTTTCGAATCGCTATTTTGTCGCCACTCCGTCAAATCAATTTTAGCGGCAAGTTGCACTTTAGACAGTTCAAGATAATGCGTATTACTGAGATCAAGCTGTTCAGTCACCATTACACTGTCTTTATTTTCCAATAACGCAACGATAAGGTAATCCGATGCCATCCAATTATAATGCACAAAAGACAGAATACCTTGTGTCCCAAAGTCATATTTTAATAGCTCAGCCACCAATAAATTTGATGCTGCGCTTGAAAAATCAACGAAATTACTTTCTTCATCGATAAATTTGCGCAGTTCAACTTCAAAAGGTAGACGACTATTGTCTTCTTCAGTACATTTAAAATAACCAAAACCTTTTGCTGGTTTGGCGTTATAAATACGATGTAATTCACTTGCAAGCTCTTCAACCGGTTCTGAATTAACCAGTTCTTCACTGCGTGGGTAACATTTCAGCTCGCCTTCTGTATTAAAGGCCAATGAATGTAGAATAATGTTATTTAATTTTAGCTGCATATATTTAAAGTATTAGAGTTAATGAATTCTGTGAGGTATTATAATCATCTTTGCCCATTCATACATTAAAAGATTAAATTATGCCTATAGTTTCTAAATACAAAAATGATAAAGTTGAAAAAGTTATTGATGAAGTTATTGATGTACTAGAAAAACACGATGCACCCTTAGACCTTGGCTTAATGGTTCTTGGTAATGCAGCGGCGAACATCATCAACGCATCTTTATCACCAAAACAGCGCCAAGCGGTTGCTGAAAAGTTTGCTAAAGCGCTGGTTGCTTCAGTAAAGTCTAAAGATACATCACATTAATTAAAATGATAGGCAAGGATGCCTTGTCATTTATTTTTACCCATTACACACTATAAGCACTATGAGACTGCAGTTTAACTTATGCTAGAAACAGGACATCATTATCGCGATCAAGTCTCCAAGATTATTAGTTGGGGTCATTGGTTTAGCTTAGCCAACATCTTACTGGCTATCTTACTTGCATCACGTTACCTTTTCATCGCCGAATGGCCTGAAACTATGCTTGGTCAAGTCTATTCTCTTATTAGCCTGCTTGGCCATTTCAGTTTTATTATTTTTATACTGTATTTGGTGGTGATCTTCCCGATCAGCTTCCTGATACCGTTCCCACGCACATTACGTTTTCTAACGGTCATATTTGCCACCGTGGGACTATCTCTGTTAATTATTGATACCGAGATTTTTAAACTATATAATTTACACATTAACCCCATTATCTTTGAGATACTGCTGGGCGAAAGTGAACAAACACTAAATTCTGATTGGCAATCCCTCTTTGTTTTCGTGCCTTTCTTATTTTTAGTTGAGTTACTTATTTCAAGCTTTTTATGGCATAGATTAAGACCGTTAAGCCGCTTTAAACTTGGCCCTATTATTGCCATCTTCTTTTTCTGCTGTTTCTTAACTGGACACCTACTACATATGTGGGCTGATGCCGCAGTTTACCGACCTATTACGGCACAAAAAGCCAACTTCCCACTCGCTTACCCGATGACAGCAAGAACCTTCTTGGCTAAATACGGTTGGTTAGACAAAGAAGCGTTTAATAAACGTATCAGTGATACCAGAAAACAATCTGATTCACGTCTTGATTACCCTAAGAAGCCACTGCTGATTAATAACGACAATCAAAAACTGAATGTGTTATTAATCAACATCAGCGCACTTAGAGCAGATATGCTTAATGACAGCGTGATGCCTGAAATGTCTAAATTGGCGCGTAAAGGCCTACAATTTAATAACCATTTTAGTACCAGCAATAATGATTTATTAGGTAACTTCGGGATCATGTATGGTCTCGCCCCCCAATATTGGGATGATATAGAGACATCAGCCAAACCACCGTTCATGCTCGATTACTTCGTTCAGGCGGGCTATAACCTCGGTATCTTTAACACCGAAGTGTTAGCTAAACAAAAACAAACAACATTCATTAACTTGGAAGGCCCAAAAACAACCATAGTAGCGGGTACAAAAAAAGATAATGAAACAGTGCAGGAAACACGTCGCTGGATAAAACAACAAGATAAGTCGACCCCTTGGTTTGCCTACGTTAGTTTACAATCAGTGCAAAAAATGAAAACGCCAAATGGTTTCCCAGCGTTGTTCTACCCTAATATTCAAGACTTAAATAGCCAAGCAATTAACCGTCAAATCGCCCTGTTTAACAGTTATCGAAATAGTGTCAGTTATATTGATAAAGCCGTCGCTAAAATTGTTTATGAATTAGAACAATCGAAACAATATGATAATACGGTCATTATTTTCACCGCCAATCACGGTAATGAATTTAATGATTCAGAAGATCAGTCGTGGGGATATGGCAGTAATTATTCAACGTACCAAACTCAAGTACCCCTCTTTATTGTGTGGCCAGGTAAAACACCAAGCGTGATAGAACAGGATACTAATCATACCGATTTAGTCCCGACTATTTTGACTAACCTTGCCGCAGTCAAGAACCCGATCTCAGATTACAGCAATGGTATTGACCTTTTTTCTGGTCACTTTAAAACATGGCAACTGCTCGGCGATAAAAATAACTTTGTAATTCTGCAGAAAGACACAATCACATTATTTACTTACCAAAGTCTATTCAGCCGTCAAGGTAATCATGATGTTCGCAATCGTAATGATTACAAATCGATTCCGCTAACCGCTATGCATGAAACTCAATTTAAACAGATTTTTGCTGAGTTAAACTACTTTTACAAAGCCGTGCCCGCGCAAATACAAAATGAAGCGTTAAAAATCAAGCACTAGGCTATTACCATATAGATTTGTTGTGCGGACAGGATCGTTAATCGTCTTGTCCGCATTAACGTATCAATCCACAATTGGTTTAAATTCGTTGTGACTCTTGCGCAGTTTACATGTCCATGTATCACAAATGTGATCTCGTTAATATGAAAGACGTCCCCTTTTTTCACCTGCTGATATTGTTTTGTCGACCAAGCACAGTCTTTTAATAGCTCAATATTATCTGCGCGTGCATTTTGTAGCGCAGACCAATGTAGCGGTGAACTGGCATGACAAACACCAATATGTCCAAACTTAGATTCAATCGTAAAAGCAAAGGGACAATACTGTTCAACCAAGGCTTTTAATCGAGATTGTTCTTGTGACGAGCACTGAAAAAACCATTCACCACCCGAATTTCGGTGAATACGAGCCAATTCACTGCCTTCATCCGCTAACAACATCTCTTCATGGTTACCACGAACGGCGTAAAACCAAGGTTTATGCAATAATTCAAGGCAGGCAATAGAGTCGACACCACGATCGATAATATCACCAACAGAAAACAACCGATCACATTCAAAATTAAACTGACACTGATCTAATGTTGTTAATAACAAATCATATTCACCATGGATATCACCCACAAAAAAATCCTGCCCGGTATGATTAGCGGGTATATTTTTATGTATTTGCATTTCCTACCTCATTAGATATATCCAACAATATTTTATTTTTGAGATGACCCTCACATTAATACCCTGATTAGTTAGCGCTAACACGATTTAATAAAGGAAAGCGTCTCCAAATATCACAGCCAAGTAATTTTACTAGTATTATTTAACTACGTACCTACAGTATGGTACATACCATGATAACTACATCTTGATAACATATTTCAGTCATTAGGCTTAATTAACCTAATTAGCACACCAAAGATATTCTAAAATAAATATAGTGCTTGAGGCACAGTCTT
The DNA here is from genome assembly GCF_013215705.1 of Moritella sp. Taxonomy (GTDB): domain Bacteria; phylum Pseudomonadota; class Gammaproteobacteria; order Enterobacterales; family Moritellaceae; genus Moritella. The sequence goes on from NZ_JABSQR010000006.1 coordinate 56,107, forward strand.
GGTGTGAAACTAACGGACTAGCAGTAGGGGTAATACATGTCGAGTACTAACTTTGATTTTGACCAGATAATTATCGGATCTGGTTTTGGTGGTTCCGCCAGCGCATTGCGTTTAACAGAAAAAGGATTTCGAGTATTAGTCTTAGAGCGTGGTAAGCGTATTAGAACCAAAGAGTTTTCACGCTCAAGTTGGAACCTAAAACGTTTTATGTGGCTACCGCAATTAGGATTAACAGGCCCATTTACATTCACGGTTACCCGTAAAATAAGCCTCGTTCACGGTAGTGCTGTTGGCGGTGGTTCACTCGTTTACGGCAATACCCATCTTATTCCAGATGCAGCGATATTTGCACACCCCTCTTGGACAGGGATGCATGATGACTGGCACGCACGCCTATCTCCTTATTACGCACTAGCACAACGCATGATTGGCGTACAAAAAAACCGCTACTTTGGTCCTGCCGATCTTATCTTAAAAGACGTTGCAACCGATATGGGACGTGAAGATACCTTTAAAACAGTATATAGCGGCCTGCTCTATCCAAAAGGTGAAGATAAAGTTTCACAAAATATCGATGTAGAACGCTTAGGTGAAGATCGTGGCGACCCGTATTTTAATGGTGATGGTCCACAACGTAATAGTTGCACTTATTGTGGTAACTGTATGTCAGGCTGCCGTCATAATGCTAAAAATAGTCTTGATAAAAACTACCTTTACTTTGCCGAACGTAATGGCGCAGAGATCCGCCCAGAATCAAATGTAACTAAGATTGAACCGATTGCTGATGACAACGGCATCAAAGATGGTAGCGCCGGTTATACCATCCACATTACTGAAGGTCTGGGACTGTTTAATAAGAAAAAGTACACCCTAACGACACGAGGAGTGGTTGTATCGGGTGGTGTATTCGGCACGATGCCGTTATTGCTTAAAATGCGAGATGTAGACAAAACATTACCCAACTTAAGCCCGAACCTTGGTCAAAATGTACTGACAAACTCAGAAACATTATTAACCGTTTCACATAATCGCTTAACCTTGCAAGAGCAAAAAGAAGAAGTTTGGAATGGTGCTGCTATTACTTCAATTTTTTCACCTGATGATGAAACGAAAGTTGAAATAGTACGTTATGCCAAAGGCAGCGATGCGGCATTCACAGGGGGCATGTCTGTCCCTCTCACGTCAAAGCAATCAGGTATCCCACGCTCTGTTAGTATGCTGCTTAACATTGTCAAACAACCTATCAAAACCCTAAAAATGATAAACCCGGTTGGTAAAGCCAAAGACACCATCATTTTATTAGTCATGCAAACTGCGCAAAACAATATCCACCTCGAGAGTAAACGAGCTTGGTACTCACCGTTCAAACCGACTTGGATACCGGTGCAACATAAAGGTGATGAAAAGCTCAGAAACTACTTCCCGATTGCGCATAAAGTGGCTGAACATTACATTAAATACTCTGGTGGTGATGCTGGTAATCTCGCCTTAGAGGTTATCGCTGGCACCCCTATCACAGCGCATATGATGGGCGGTGCAAGAATGGGCAAAGATCCTGAGACTGCCGTGATTGATGATACTGGTCAGACTTATGGTTATAAACACCTGCGTATACTTGACGGTTCAATTATTGCGGGTAATTTAGGGGTGAATCCATCGCTGACGATCCTAGCCTTAACTGAGCATGCGATGGCGCAGATCCCAGTATTTGATGCCGAGAGAGCGGCTAAGATTAAACCAATCCATTTTTCAGCCGCGCTCGATGGTAATCCCTCGGCACTGCAAACAGCTGGTGTACCAGACATTATAGCCAAAGCAGTTTAATTTTTATAAAATATTACTAACATGCCGTGTTAACAACAAATAGCTGAATTGATTAAAGCGAGTTTTTGTTTACGCGGTAGTTGTTTAATCGCGTACTCTCGTTTACTGGCCCGGCTTCGGTCGGGTTGAATTTCAGTGTAAGCAATACGTATCGGTTTCGCCCGACGGAAAAATTTTGCACCAGTGCCTTTACAATGTTGCTGATAACGCCTCTCCATGTCAGTCGTAATGCCACAATACAACCCCGCATCCGTTTCAATAAGATAAACAATCCATAAACTCGCTTTCACCACAACTTAACCCTGAACTTATAATAACTAATATCATAACAGTTCATATTATGAATTTTTAGTGTAAATTAATTATACCCATTCTATTACTTTACAATCTCAGATAGAATAATCATCCATATAACGATAAATATGTAAAAATAATATGCTACGAACTTACCTATATTGTATCACTCTCTGCTTCATCAGCATGAATACTCATGCCTCTGAAATAGCGCCTTTAGAAAAGCTGCTTCCACCAGGCACAAATGTCGCTTATATTATTGGTCAGCCTTTTACTGCGACTGAAAAAGTCAGTCACAATGCCGTCAGCCAGCATAATGCCGAGCTGTTATTAACACCAGCCTCAACACAAAAGCTACTAACAGCATTAACCGCAAAACTTTATCTTACCGACGAGTATATATTTAATACCAGTTTGCACGGCAGCATAAGCAAACAAAGTGTAAGTAAGATGGAATTCAACTTTACCGGCGATCCAACCTTTAGCAGAGACGATTTACGGAACATGCTTAAGCGCTTGAAAGCAAGTGGCATCACAAAGATTGACGGTGATATAACGCTCAATCAAAGTCGCTTTAATGGTTATAATTGGGGCAACGGTCAGGTTTGGAATGATCAAGCCGTCTGTTATGCCACCCAGGCATCCGCCTTGGTCATAAACAATAATTGTGTATTAGGCAATTTAAGACGCTCAGCCGATCTTAAAAAAGCCACAATCTATATTCCAGAATATGAACCGATCATTTTAACGAGCCAAGTCGATATCATTAGCAAAGAGCAGCAACAAGCGCAGTTTTGTGATTTAGAGGTCATACGTCACCCAAACAATAATTACACCTTATTTGGCTGTATTACGCCCTCTAAACGCAACCTACCCTTATCATTTGCTATATCCGATCCAGTAACTTATTTTACCGCATTACTTAATGCTGAATTAGCACAGGCCAACATTGAATTTACCGGTAACGTGGTTGAAAGTTTTCAAACGGTGAATACCGCTGTCATTGTTAACCACCAATCACCACCGCTGGCAGACATTATCACCAAGATGATGAAAGAATCAGATAATTTAATTGCAGACATATTATTTAAAACCATCGGGGCAGAATACTTTCAGCAACCGGGTAACTACCGCAATGGTGCTAAAGCCATGCGTGAAATTTTGGCTGGTGAAGGCTTATCATTAGCCTCAAATGTGATCGCGGATGGTTCCGGACTGTCACGTCATAATCTAGTGTCAGCACAAACGATGTTCAATATACTTGAATATATAATTAGTCATGATGATGAACTGCAATTATTAAATACCATGCCGATATCTGGTGTGGACGGTACATTACAATATCGTCGCGGTTTACTGACTAAAAAACTAACCGGGAAAGTCGTTGCGAAAACAGGTTCGTTAAAAGGTTTATCAAATTTAGTCGGTATTGTAAAAACAGAAAAAAACCACATGGTGCCTTTTGTTCTTATGGTCAGTGGTTATAACCCGAAACCACGCGATGCGGACAAACCTAAACAACCGTCACCATTAACACAATATTCAGCGGCATTTTTTAATACTATTGTTAGCCATTACTAAATATTAGCTAACGACAAGATGCTATATCAGAGACGAGCTTGGATACCAACGCTTGGCTCCGGTATCATAATCAATTATAAAGAAACAGTTACAAAAATGGCGAATGACTAAACTGAATATCCGTTTAGTCATTCGCCATTTTTCTTTATCAAGCTATCTACCCATCATGCCATATAACCGATCAACAACACGGCTTTGACGCTAACGCGATTAGCTAGACCAATAACCTTCATCTAGCGAATCTTCACGTTCAGGCAAGCCTTTTAATAACCGTGGCGAGTGCTGCGCCAATACTTCATAACTGACACGGTTTGCATATTTACATAACTGTGAAAGCGATGAATAAGCCAGACAGTTCGCCGTGTGCTTATCTGAATTAGGCACAATGTCTCGGTGATAAGAGTTAGCTAACATATCATGTAAGATTGCCGATAATGCACCATCACCCGCGCCATTGGTATTTTTGATCTCGACAGGACCGCCTAGGTACGGCGCAATATGTGAATACATTTTTAATGGTTCAGTGGTATCAACTAAGCGCATTGGACGGCTATATTCATAGCGGTTAAATTCAGCAATGGCACCAGGCAATAGTTGACCACTGGTTTCACGTTTATTTTTCTCATCTGTGTAGCCAGCCATATACAGACCTTCTGCACCTGCAGTACAAAGCACAAGATCACACCATTCCAGTGCCGCATCAGCCGCTAATAAAGGATCACTAAAGCCTGTTAACGCTTCACCTTCATCTTCGTTCATTGCAATAACGGTCACATATTCGTTAATGAAATTCTGCCACCACTTTTCATTACCTTCAATAATGAAACGCGTACCCAGTGTAAGGATGATTGGAATATTAAGGTATTTGGCTTGCTCAACCATATACATTGCAGCGTCTTTGATTGGATCGTCATCTGCACAACGTAATAAATAAGCAGAAATAAGTAAACCAGAGCTTTTTTGCAGTTGATCTACAGGCAAATGCTCTTTGGTTAATTTATTCATTAAGCCAGCATTGATACCGAAACTACGATTTCCATCAGCAGAGATGAAGGTAAAGCAACGACCAATCGGGCCCTTAACAGGTTGCAAGTAATTAAGATTTACCTTGCTGCTGGTATTACATAAATATTGGTACGCATAGCTACCAATTTTAATTTGGTCACACATAGTACCAAATAGCAGTGACTGTGATTCAGACAAGATCGCGTAGTTATGTAAAGTATTCGCTACTGTACCACCAGCGAACTCGCTAACGATAAGATCGTGTTGCTTTAACTCGGTATAAATTTGCTCGGCAATTTCATCACTGATCATCAGTGACTCACCTTTTCGTAGACCAAAACGAGTTAAAAAAGCATCTTCGACATGTGCTTCAATATCAACGAGCGTCTGATCAATACCACATAATACAGGTTGAGCTACATTTGCAATAGTTGCTGGTTTGACAAATGGATTACCTGCATTAACAGGAAAGTAATGCTTAGACTTACGTTGACCGGGAAATTTCATATTTGAACCAGCATGAGAGAATAAAAGGGGGCTGATTTTACCAGTCTAATTCTGAAATACCAGCAAAACCAATTTAATGATCCAATTATTAACCACATTCTGGTCGATCACATAGATTTAATCGAAATAAATGGTAAAAGACGCTTAAGCTTGTCGGATCCTCACGACAAAATCACCACCCATTTTATCCTGATCACTGCCACGAATGGTAAAACTGCTACTCGCAAGGTCAAAATGACATTCATGCCAGGCACACGTGAAGTTCATCATATAATCGGTTTGGGTTAGATCGTCATTAGGATCAAGACGAACAGTGCCTTCACAATAACCAGCCAGAACAAAACTGACAAGTGTCTCTACATGACACTTACGTAATGGACTAACATATTCAACAAAGGCGAAAAACGAGGCGTTACCGAAGTCATTGGTTGGTAAATCATGTGCAAGTAAATACTTACGCATATCTTTATGCTTGATCAAAATATCTTCCTTGATAAATATGCCATCCTTGGCAATCTGTCAGGCTGTATTAAGATTACAACCTAACTGTTATTACATATATCGTTATCTAATGAGAAAAACTAAACTGCATGTTATTCCAAACTTCACGCTGTTCATAGAAGGCGTTTTTAAGTTGGATTAGTTGCAATTTAGTATCACGAATTTGTTGCTCAAATTGAATTTTATCAAATTTCACATTCAGTGATTTTTTCTTAGATTCAAATAGTACGATTTTTGCTTTATAAAAAGCGTTAAGTCTCTCACATAATACATCGTATTCTTGATTAAGACGTAAAATAACTTCGTCAGCATTAGGCAAATGTTGCACTTTATCGTGACGGCGTTTAAGTTCCATCTTCAATTTAGCCTGTTCGATACGCGCTTCTGGTACAGAACGTAAATCACTGGCTAAGTTGCACCACGCTAAAACATTGATTAACCATTTGGTTGGATCATATTGATACCATTTAATCCCATTACGATAATCTGTTTCAAAAATATGGTGGTAATTATGATAGCCTTCACCATGAGTGAAGATAGCCAATAAGGCATTATCACGCGCTGTATTACGGTCAGTATAAGGCTGTGTGCCCCACATGTGTGCCCATGAATTGATGAAGAAAGTAAAATGATGGCTCAATACTAAACGCGCAACACCTAATAATAATATGCTAGCCCAAACATCACCATACAACAGCCCAACTAAAATAGGCACGCCAACATTCATCACCAGTGCAAGTACGTTATAATATTTATGCTGCCATACTGCGATAGCATCTTTTTGTAAGTCGCGCACATTCGTATAATCACTATACAACATTGCATGATACTCACGTAACATCCAACCAATATGAGAATACCAAAAGCCGTGACTTGCTGAGTACGGGTCTTTCTCATCGTGATCAACATGTTTGTGGTGACGACGGTGATCAGAGCTCCAATGGATTGCACTGTTTTGTAATGCAAACGCACCACCTAATGCAAAAATCAATCGTACTGACCAATGCGCCTTGTAAGTACGATGAGACCAAAGCCGATGGTAGCCACCTGTAATAGACAAACCACACATGAAAATACCCATGATCATAGCAACAACTTCGAATGTCTCAAAGCCATACGTATAACCATACCAAGGCACTGCAGTGATAGCGACAAGGAAGGTTGAAGCAAAAACGAATACGTTTAACCAAATTAACGGTGGTTTTTTCATAATACTATCTCTAAAGTCTGATGACGTAGTTTCATTAATAACAGCGCACAAGTGTAAGCTGAGTTGTTAATTAAAGCAATCCAATGTTACAAAAATAGCTATATAATCGACTATTTGCCTGCCTTTAATTGAATATACTACACAAATCATGTTTTTAGCTAATACCGTCGAGGGCTTGATAGACATAAAAAAATCCAAGTGTTGAAGACACTTGGATTTTGACAACTGAGAATAGTCATTCAACCGGTCATACTTTGCTTAACTGATCAACATTAAGCCAAGTACCTCTGGGTAGATCTTATGTTTTTATCATTCCCAATCAAGGATCACTTTACCTGACATGCCTGAACGCATAATATCAAAACCTTCTTGGAATTTATCAATGGGGAAATGGTGCGTAATGATTGGTGTTAGGTCTAAACCTGACTGAATTAATGCAGCCATTTTGTACCAGGTTTCAAACATTTCACGACCGTAAATACCTTTAATGACTAAACCTTTAAAGATAACATTGCCCCATTCGATGCTCATGTCATTTGGAGGGATACCCAACATAGCAATTTTACCGCCATGGTTCATCTTGTCGAGCATATCGCGAAATGCAGATGGCACACCTGACATTTCAAGGCCAACATCGAAGCCTTCTGTCATTTTAAGCTCGTCCATCACATCTGTAAGTGACTCTGTTGTTACGTTCACTGCACGTGTAACACCCATCTTGCGAGCGAGGTCTAAACGGAATTCATTCACATCAGTGATCACAACATTACGTGCACCAACGTGCTTACATACTGCCGCAGCCATGATACCGATTGGGCCAGCGCCGGTGATTAATACATCTTCACCAACCACATCAAATGATAACGCTGTGTGTACTGCATTACCAAACGGGTCAAAAATGGCCGCCATGTCATCAGATATATCATCTGGCAGTTTGAATGCGTTAAATGCAGGAATAACTAAGTATTCAGCAAATGCGCCTTCACGGTTAACACCAACACCAATCGTATTACGACATAAATGGGTACGGCCGGCACGACAATTACGACAGTGACCACACGTAATGTGACCTTCACCAGAAACGCGATCACCGAGAGTGAAACCACGAACTTCTTGGCCGATACCAACAACTTCACCCACATACTCGTGGCCAACAACCATAGGTACTGGAATTGTTTTTTGTGACCATTCATCCCAGTTATAAATATGGATATCAGTACCACAAATTGCAGTTTTGCGGATCTTGATTAACAGGTCATTGTGGCCAAGCGTTGGCTTCTCCACATCTGTCATCCAAATACCTTGTTCAGGTTTTAATTTTGCTAGTGCTTTCATTTTCTTTAATCCACTTGTCTCGATGATATTAAGCTTCGATACTTAGACTCTAGATAGTAGGTACTAGGTACTAGGTACTTCGAAGCTTAATTAATTGTCTATTTAGATGATGCCAAGGTCTTTACCGATACGGGTAAATGCGGCAATGGCAATATCAATTTGTTCTACGCTGTGCGCTGCTGACATTTGTGTACGGATACGTGCTTTACCATGTGGAACCACTGGGAAAGAGAAACCGATCACATAAATGCCTTCTGCTAATAAACGATCTGACATTTCAGCCGCCAGTGCCGCATCGCCAATCATCACAGGTACAATCGCGTGGTCTGCACCAGTAAGTGTAAAGCCTGCTGCACTCATTCCACGGCGGAAATGTTCAGCGTTAGATTTAACTTTGGCACGTAATTCATGGCCTTCTTCCATCATGTCGATAACACGAATTGATGCAGCAACAATCGCAGGAGCAACCGAGTTTGAGAATAAGTATGGACGTGAACGCTGACGTAACCAATCAACAACTTCTTTTTTAGCTGAAGTGTAACCGCCTGACGCGCCACCTAGTGCTTTACCTAATGTACCGGTGATGATGTCAACACGATCCATTACGCCACAATGTTCAGGGGTACCACGACCGCCTTCACCCACAAAACCAACAGCGTGTGAATCATCAACCATCACCAGTGCATTATATTTGTCTGCAAGATCACAAACGCCTTTTAGATTCGCGATCACGCCGTCCATTGAAAATACACCATCCGTTGCGATCAATTTATGACGCACACCTGCAGCATCGGCAGCAATAAGTTGCTCTTCTAATGATGCCATGTTGTTATTTTTATAACGAAAACGTTTTGCTTTACATAGACGTACGCCATCAATGATTGACGCGTGGTTTAGTTCATCTGAGATGATTGCATCTTCTGCACTTAATAACGTCTCAAATAAACCCGTGTTTGCATCAAAGCAAGACGTATACAAGATAGTATCTTCCATTCCTAGGAAAGTACTGATCTTACTTTCTAATTCTTTATGTTTGTCCTGGGTACCACAGATAAAGCGTACTGATGCCATACCAAAACCGTGGCTTTCTAAACCTGATTGTGCAGCCGCAATTAAATCAGCATGATTAGCCAAACCTAAATAGTTGTTCGCACAGAAGTTAACAACTTCATTACCTGCCACTTGAATGTTGGCATTTTGGGCTGAAGTAATCACTCGCTCGTGTTTATAAAGGCCATCAGCTTTAGTTTGTTCTAGCTGAGATTGAATTTGCGAATAAAATGACGTGGTCATCTGGCCAACTCCTAAGGTTAATGTTGATTTGATAGATAAACGCCACATATTTTACTAAACATAGCTAATCAAGCCAGAAGTATATGGTAAATACACAAGTATTTTTTGCAAAATTGTTACGTAGCACTACTTATTGCAACATATAACCAGTAAATTTTATAAAAAAACCAGCTAAAATAGCTGGTTTTTTTTAATGTTAGTATAGAACACCTATATGCATCGCATATTTAGTGGTATTAACTAGTTAGCGACACGCTTATATTCACGATACTCTGGTAACCAGAAGTTCTTTTCAATCTTGTTACGGATCGCTTCATCAGAAGTCTGCAGAGCAACACCTTGCAGTTGTGCTGTTTTAGCTACCCAGAAAGCAATCTCTTTACTTACCGAATGAATGTCCGTTAATGGTGGTAATAGTGGACCTTCACCATCACGACCTAACGGTGAACAATCCGCTAATGCACGACTTGCTGCCATTAACATTGCATTTGTTACACGCGTCGCTTCTGCAGCCAACACACCTAAACCAATACCTGGAAAAATGTAGCTGTTGTTACATTGTGCAATAGTGATCAATTCATCACCATAACTTACCGGTGGGAACGGGCTACCAGTAGCGACTAATGCACGACCTTCTGTCCAACGGATAAGATCTTGTGGTGTTGCTTCGACTCTAGATGTCGGGTTACTTAACGGGAATATAATCGGACGCTCAGTATTTGCCGCCATGGTTTTAATCACTTGTTCAGTAAACAGACCCGGCTGCCCAGATACACCAATTAAAATCGATGGTTTAGCATGTTTCATCACGTCAAGTAGTGAGATCACATCACTATTAATGTCCCACTCGTCTCGCAGTCCCTGATGTTGTACCAGTTTCTGTTGGAAATCGAGTAAGTTTGGCATTTTGTCGGTTAGCACACCAAAACGGTCAACCATAAATACACGCTCACGTGCTTGACCATCAGATAAACCTTCTGACTTCATTTGCGCAACGATCTGCTCGGCAATACCACAACCAGCAGAACCCGCACCTAAGAAAGCAACTTTTTGCTCACTGAGTTTGGTTTTTGCAGCGCGACATGCCGCCATCAAGCTACCAAGCGTAACCGCAGCGGTACCTTGAATATCATCATTGAAACAACAAATCTTATCTTTGTAACGTTGTAATAATGGCATTGCATTTTGTTGTGCAAAATCTTCAAACTGTAATAATACATTTGGCCAACGACGTTTTATTGCATCAATGAACAACTCTAAAAATTCATTATATTTATCTTGGTCAATACGCGGGCTACGCCAGCCCATGTACATTGGGTCTTGCAGACGTTTTTCGTTATTGGTGCCCACATCGAGCACTATAGGTAAACAGTTCGCCGGGCTAATACCACCACACGAAGTATAGAGTGATAGTTTACCAATTGGGATACCCATGCCACCGATACCTTGATCACCCAAACCAAGAATACGCTCACCATCCGTTACAACGATCACTTTTACATTTTGTTTATTTACATTATGTAAAATATCATCAATATTTTCACGCTCTGGGTAAGAGATAAATAGACCACGAGCACGACGGTAAATATCCGAGAATTGCTGACAAGCAGCACCAACCGTAGGGGTATAAATAATTGGCATCATCTCTTCAAGATGATTATCAACTAAACGGTAAAATAATGTTTCATTAGTATCTTGGATGTTACGTAAATAAACGTGTTTATCCATCGCACTTTCAAAGCCAGAAAATTGCTTATAAGCACGTTCAGATTGTTCTTGAATAGATTCAACCATCGGTGGGATTAAACCAGTAAGGTTGAAACTTTGACGCTCAATTGCACTAAAACCACTGCCTTTATTTAATAAAGGGGTTTCTAATAGTGTAGAGCCAGCGTAGGGTAAATACAGAGGACGACTTGTTGTGCTCATTGATATCTCATATATATGAAAAAGTGCAGTATGTTACAATCCGTAACTACTGGACGGGCTAAAATGACGAAGGAATATACCCATCTAAAGTATCATGATCTAAAGAAAAAAACTAAAGATAACAATAATCGCTGACAATATATTCCAATATATTCTTTTTTATATATACAAAAAGTTAACAAGCACTGAGGCCGATTATTTAATTGAGATAATCTTGTTTTTGTACTGTGTTTTGTAGTAACTCAGGTTGAATTTTCTGTAAGCTTAAATTAATAATTTGGCGAATTCGCTCTCTCGACATCGATAGACGTTCGCCGATAACATGTAGAGTCAGTGGATCTTCTTCACCTAAGCCAAATCTTAATTCAATGATTTTTCTATCACGTTCAGATAAATGTCCTAATACTTCATTCAAATAACATAATGTATCAGCATGTTCGAGTTCATCGTTGGGTTTACAGATAGAATAATCTTCTAACATATCGACCAACGCCGTACTCGAATCACGATCAGTAACGATTGTTTTATCTAAACTTGCTTCATTAAAGTAATAGGATAACACTTCATTAACTTGTGCGTACTGCATTTCCAGAAATTCTGCCAATGTCATCACATCATGATTACACTGCAAATCCAATTCTTGTTCACGTGCTGTTTTTAAAATGCGTTTATATACTTTACCAATATGGATTGGCACACGGATAGTACGTGACTGATTCATAATAAAGCGTTCGATATTATTTTTGATCCACCACACTGCATAAGTAGAGAAACGAAAACCTTTGGTCGCATCAAACTTCTCGACAGCATGGATTAACCCCGTATTCCCTTCCTGGATAATATCAACGAGCGGTAGAGAGGTATGTTGGTAGCGTTTAGCGATATTAATCACCAAACGTAAATTAGATTGGATCATGCGTTGTCTGGCTTTTTCATCACCTTCATTAGAAGCGATAGCCGTTTCATATTCTTCCTCTTTAGTTAATAGTTTACTACTTTGGTTAACTTGATACATGTATACGTCTAGCGCATTCGACTCGTTAGATAATTCCATTTTTCTATCTCCCTAAGCGAGTCTCTCCACATGAAACCACGCTTACAAATTAAACATACCTAGCAACAACTATAAAACTAACTAGAAACAAATTTTGATTAGAAAATAATGTAGTAGAAATAAGGTTAGTCGGGAATTAATTTTTAGAAAGGTTATTCTTAAAAAAAACAATAACATTATTAGATTAGTCATAAAATACAATAAAACCAAACAAGGTCGGACCAGACAATAATTATCAGCCCCTATTGTTAATAAGTTTATCTTGATCGTTATGATGCTGAGAATACCAAATTGAATACGGCGTGAGCTAATGACGAGGGGTTAACCCTAAATTTTAGCTATAAAAAAGGGCGTTCCCACTAAGAACACCCTACTGCATGATTATCACTTTATTTCTGCATTACGATGGCAGTTCGCACGTACGTTCAATTTTACGCGACTTACCATTATCATCAATTGCGACATAGGTGAATATTGCTTCGGTAACGATATAACGGAAATTAATCGATTTAGGGGCATTAAGAACGGGCTTAACCCAAACCTCTAAGTTAATCGTCATTGATGAATTACCAATGTGAGTACACGAGCCATAACAACAAACAACATCACCAACAGCAACCGGTTTATGAAATGTCATACCATCAACTGAAATAGTAGCTACTCGTCCTTGTGCCACCTCTTTTGCTAAAATACCACCTGCGATATCCATTTGTGACATTATCCAACCACCGAAGATATCGCCATTTGCATTGCAATCACTCGGCATTGATAACGTACGTGTTAATAGTTGGCCTTTTGGTATAGTCATAATCATCTCTTAGTATTTAATTTTATTTTTATTAGTTAAAAAGTAGCGATTCTAAGTAAAACATATTATTTAGCCGCTATTCTATCTGACATGCTAACTCTGATATTGCCTTTATTATAATTATATTCGATCTGCCCTGTTTACGCGAAATAAGACTTAATTTACATTGAATGAAAATGCTTAATCTCTGTAATTAATAAGTCGATTGCGTCAACTGTAATGTCTTGATGAACAACAAAACGGATCGCATTACTGGCACTAATAATAATGCCTTTAGTACGTAAATATGCCGACAGTGCTTTACCATTCCCCCCCGTGTATTGGGTGAAAATCATATTGGTTTGTACACTGTCTAAATCAAACGAGAACTCAGGTAACGTCAGCAACTGCTGTGCTAAGTACTGCGTATTTTCATGATCAATAGCCAGTTTTTCAACTTGCTCATCGAGCGCAAGAATACCCGCAGCCGCTAAAATACCCGCTTGACGCATACCGCCGCCCAGCATTTTACGCCAACGTCTGGCGGTGCGGATCAATGACTCAGAGCCAAGTAATAACGAACCGACTGGTGCAGCAAGTCCTTTCGATAAACAAATCGACGCAGAATCAAAATATTGGGTAATTTCGCTCGCATCTACGTTAAGTTTAACCGCAGCATTAAAGACACGCGCACCATCAAGGTGAATGCGTAATCCATGCTCAAAGGCCAATGCTTGCGCTTGAGCTAGATACTCAAGCGATAAGACTTTACCGCCAATGGTATTTTCTAATGATAATAATTTGGTTTTAGCATGGTGATCATCATCAGGTTTAATGTTGTCACGGATCGCTTGCAGACAAATACTACCGTCGGCTTCGTTGGCAATCGGTTGTGGTTGTACACTACCTAGTACCGCAGCACCTCCGCCTTCCCAACGGTAATTATGGGCATTTTGACCACAAATATATTCATCACCACGCTGACAATGCGCCATAATAGCTAACAAGTTAGCCTGTGTACCTGACGAGCAAAAGATAGCGGCATCGAATCCATAACGTTCAGCGGCCATTGCTTCCAACTTATTTACCGTCGGATCTTCACCATAAACATCATCCCCCACAATGGCGGTCGCCATCGCGTTACGCATTGCAGCGGTGGGTTGTGTGACAGTATCACTTCTAAAGTCGAACATTTGTCTCTTCCCTTGGCCGTGCTTTATACAAAAAACTATCTTTTCATCTTAAATCGATGATTAATGTTTTAATCCATTACTATTTCGGTTCTCCGAATTGTAAATGAGTATAACATCCGAGTAACAAGAGTCAGGTTAATTTCGTATTTTTTCACTATAATTTTATATTGTGTTACGACTATGATTTTCTATTCAGTCACTAATCGTTACGTATTTAAAATCAACCAATAAAAAAGCAGCCTATTATGACTAAATGGCTGCTTTGTTATTCAATATACTGACGTAATTCACCTAGCCTCGTAGACTAAAAATCACATAAACTAATCAGAGTAACGCTTATTTTTATACGTCAGTTTTACGCTCATAAGCATGGCTCACGGCAGCAGTAAATACCACATCCGTGGAGCTGTTTAACGCTGTTTCAGCAGAATCTTGTAATACGCCGATAATGAACCCCGTTGCCACAACTTGCATTGCAATATCATTATCAATACCAAACAAACTACAAGCTAATGGGATTAACAATAATGAACCACCAGCCACACCAGAAGCACCACACGCAGAAATAGCCGCAATTAAACTAAGTAATAATGCTGTCGGTAAATCAACCGCGATACCTAAGGTATTAACCGCTGCGAGTGTGAGTACTGTAATCGTGATCGCTGCGCCACCCATGTTAATAGTAGCTCCCAGAGGGATAGAGACCGAGTACGTATCCTTGTGTAAATTAAGTTTTTTACACAGTTCCATATTTACTGGAATGTTCGCAGCTGATGAACGGGTAAAGAAGGCAGTAATGCCACTTTCTCGTAGACACTGGAAAATTAATGGATATGGATTTTGGCGTGACATGACGAACAAGATAATTGGGTTAATCACTAATGCAACCACAGCCATCGAGGTTAATAATACCGCTAACAAATGAGTATAGCTAACCATCGCAGAGAAACCGACTGTCGCAAACGTTGATGCGACTAAGCCAAAGATACCCAATGGTGCGAAACGGATAACAACATGCACAATTTTAGATACGCCACCGGCAACATCTTTGATCACTTGCTTCGTGGTCGGTGATGCATGTTTTAGCGCAGCACCAAAACCAATACCCCAAGTTAACACACCAATAAAGTTGCTGGTTACAATCGCATTAATCGGGTTATCGACGACCTTGTAAATCAAATTACGCAGCACGTCAGTAATATTACTCGGCGCTGTATTTGTTGCAGCTTCCGTCACTAGGCTAAGTTGAACGGGGAATAAAAAGCTTAAACTTACTGCGACAAGCGCCGCTGCAAAGGTTCCTAATAAATACAAGGTCACAATTGGGCGTATATTAGCATTAGTGTTAGATTCTTGATTTGCAATTGCAGAGATAACTAATACAAATACCAATAAAGGTGCGATTGCTTTCAACGCACTGACAAATAACCCACCAAACAAACTTGCTTCGACAGCAATACTAGGGGCTGCATACGCTAACGCGATACCCGCAATAATACTAATCATGATCTGCTTAACCAAACTTAATTGAAAAAGCTTTGCTACTTTACTACCCATATCACGTCCTAAATATCCATAAACACCAATAAAGGCAGGATAATACCAAATTAAAAAGATAATATAATACTAAATATGAGCGATTCACCACAAATTGACAATAAATATTAACTTATTTGGAAATAATAGTTCACACCGCCTGCATTGCGCCATTAATTCACAATAACGTCCTGATTCAGCATAGTCATGCTACTGATTATCTGAGGGGAATTAGTCTTATCCAGCCAATGAATCTTAATCTCGACTTCCTTTAGCTGACTTGAGGTGGTAAGCGTAGTTAACGATCTCACTTGCCAAGTTAAATTAAACCAGTGCTGATCATATTGAATATCCCCCGCACTCAAGTTACCGCCGATATTGGTATTCAAAGCAGTATATCCATCAATCGAATCCGTCAAATACCGTATTTCATTCAGCTTATACTCCATTAACGCCCATGCTGCTGTGTATTGTGATTGCTGTAATATAATTTGAGCCTGCGTTAGCTTTAAACTCGTGACGCCAAATATAGCGGTGGTCAGCATAAATAAACTGATCATAACTGCAAGTAAACTTCCACCTTGCTGCAAAGTATGTTGTCTCAACCGCATTTAAAAACCGTATAATGAAGTTGGTTGCCAAGTCCAAGGCATTGATGTCGTAATAAGCTGACGCTGCATGACAATTAGCTCCGTATTATTGTAGGTAACCTCTATCGCAATATTGAACACTGCGTCCTCTGCAATGCATAAATACAATCGCTCTGACAACAGATATTGATGCATCAGGTCATTAGCAATAACTAACTGATGAGTATCTAACGCTAAGTTGGTACATGGCGGTGATAGAACCAGCAATTCAGGTGATTCATAGAGCACGATATAAAACAAATCCAATTTATTGGCCGCTATAATTTTAGCTTTCAGGTAATTAATATGGCGCTGATTACGTTGAATACGCTGTTGCTGGATATAAGTAAATGCCAAACTGCTGCTGATCGTAATGAATACTAAGATTAGCGTCATTGATAACATAAAAAAACCACGAACAGCATGGGATTGCGGTTGCTTAGACGTCACTATAGAAAAGCCCTCGCACTGCTATTGCGAAAATAACCGAGTTCAAACTCGGTGAATTGACGATGACGTATACTAAGCGCGATACTGACATAACCTTTAACTTTATGCGGTAGCGTGTATAGCTGTTGTGACACAGTGAATTGCAATTGGATAATTTCGGTGTTCGCCGCATCTGAAATCATTTCCCAACCTAAGCCACCATCACAGTCAACTTCGCTGCCTTTGCGCTGCTGTATCCCTCCACGATGCAAACGAAAACCAAAGCTTTCATGACTAAAAATACCATCTTCGTTACGATCATAACGATAGACAATACAATCATTACTGGGATTCAGAATATAAATTTTATCATCGTTATAAATAAAAGGATTCGCTGCGGAAATATTGCTGTTATAACCTGCTCGACCTAACTCTCGCTGCATAATAGTCAGTACATTCTGAGCCTCCTGCTGCACGAGATAATATTGTTCAGCCCGATTATTTTGAATTTCATGTGTGGCGTATATATAACTCGACCCAGTAAAAATAATACCCCCTAGCGCTATTGATATCATCAACTCAATTAACCCATGTCCACACATGTGAAGACGCCCGGAGCAAAAGGGTTTAACAAGGCGCATAAATAGCACTATCTCCCCGCACCATACAAACTCGAATACGTCCCTGAGTACTGACAATAACCATAGTACTAAAGCGACCTAAGGAAAGTTGATAACTGGCACCATTTGTCGTGCCAAATAATGGTGAAAAAGATAAGTGGGGTCGATTAACGGTGAGCTCTATATCACTTATCGCTGCGCTGGCTTGTCCATCGGTAGACTGACATAGCGTAGTCGATGTTAAACAATCACAATTTTCGTGATGACTGATAATCCAGCATGACTTGACTGTGCTATTGACAGCATTATTAACCTGGACATTAAAATAATGCCGTTCACCTCGCAGTAGCGCTAATTGTTTCGTGATATTTAGCGCTTCAACTAATTGTCTGGTGAGATTGCCTAGTTTATTTTTATGCACATATGCACTATATGAAGGCACACTTAAAGCCATCAATATAGTCACGATCGCCAACGTTAACAGTAACTCGATTAAGGTTAGCCCGGGGGATTTTAATTTACGGTGTATCATTCGCATTAGCTTCATTTATTCGTGATCGACTAACACTAACCCTAGAATAAAATGTAATCACTGATACTTTTATATTAATAAACAGGTAAAATGTTCCATTATTATTGAATACAGCCACAGTGACTGCTTGTTCGCTTTGATTAAACGCAGTGAAATAAACAAGTAAATTACAGGTGTAATTAAAGAGTTATTATGTCAAAAATAGATTTTTCAGCAATTAACAAAAGCAGTTCAAAATCGTTTCATGAACAGCGTAATACCATCAAAAATGTATGCCTTGGAAAAACGGTTTTATGCCCAGTGTGCCAGCAAGCATTAAAGTTATTACCACCAAAGAACAAAAATGATGAATCTAAAACCGGAGTGGGCTGCGTAAAAGGTTGCACGTTTATTGAATTGGAATTTGAGCTGTAGTTGCAATAGTTCTGTAAACTGTCATTGAAGTCATCACGATTTTAATGACGCTAAATTGCAGATATAAAAAAACCTCGCTACTTATTGTTACTAACTGTAACTGAAGTAGCGAGGTTTTTTATTAACTATAAATACTGCTATTTACTGCTTACTTAATGCGAGTATGTAACTCTTGTATTGAACGAACAGTACCACGGGCATCGGCAGAGTGCGCTTGGCACGTTGCAAATGCTGCATTCATTGTGGTTGTGTAGTTCACTTTATAACGTAAAGCAGCTGCACGTAGTTGACGAGAATCTTCAATCGCAACACGACCTTCAGTCGTATTAATGATGTAGCTGTATTCGCCATTTTTGATACGGTCAAGAATATGAGGACGACCTTCATGTACCTTGTTAACTAGACGAAGATTAATACCTGCTTCACCTAGCGCAACGGCAGTACCGTGAGTTGCATCAATCTCAAAACCGAGTTCAATTAACTGCTTCGCTAATTCAGCTGCGCGCGCTTTATCACCGTTACGAACAGAGATAAGTGCACGACCACTCTTAGCAACTTCAGCAGAAGCACCAAGCTGTGCTTTAGCATAAGCTTCAGCAAAGGTATCACCCACGCCCATTACTTCACCAGTAGAACGCATTTCAGGGCCAAGTAACGGATCTGAACCTGGGAACTTACCGAATGGTAATACTACTTCTTTAACAGAGTAATATGGAGGAATCACTTCTTCAGTGAAACCAAGTTCAACTAACGTTTGACCCGCCATGACACGTGCAGCAATTTTTGCTAATTGCACACCCGTTGCTTTTGAAACAAAAGGAATCGTACGTGCAGCACGTGGGTTTACTTCAATCAAGTAAACTTCATTATCTTTCACCGCGAACTGGGTATTCATTAGACCAATAACACCTAGCTCTAATGCTAACGCACGTACTTGGTCACGCATAACATCCAGAATTTCAGGGCTTAATGAATGAGGAGGTAATGAACAACCGGAGTCACCTGAGTGAACACCTGCTTGTTCAATGTGCTCCATGATGCCGCCAATAACAACATCTTTACCATCACAGATTGCATCAACGTCAAGCTCGATTGCGTTATCTAGGAAACGGTCAAGTAATACTGGTGATTCGTTAGAAACACTGACCGCTTCTTTGAAGTAACGACGTAAATCGATTTCGTCATATACAATTTCCATTGCACGGCCACCAAGTACATATGATGGACGAACAACTAACGGATAACCGATACCTTCAGCTGAAATAACCGCTTGCTCAGTCGTTGTTACCGTCGCATTGTCAGGCTGTAACAAACCTAAACGCTCAACCGCTTGTTGGAAGCGTTCACGATCTTCAGAACGGTCAATCGCATCCGGTGATGTACCTATGATTGGTACGCCAGCTGCTTCTAATTCACGCGCTAGTTTAAGGGGTGTTTGACCACCGTACTGAACGATCACGCCTTTCGGTTTTTCAATACGCACGATTTCTAATACGTCTTCTAGTGTAATAGGTTCGAAGTATAAACGATCAGATGTATCGTAATCAGTTGAAACCGTTTCAGGGTTACAGTTAACCATGATAGTTTCGTAACCATCTTCACGCATTGCTAATGCCGCGTGTACACAGCAGTAATCGAATTCGATACCTTGACCAATACGGTTAGGACCGCCACCGATGATCATGATCTTATCGTTATCTGTTGGGTTTGCTTCACATTCTTCATCGTAAGTAGAATACATGTAAGCGGTGTCACTTGAGAATTCAGCGGCACAAGTATCGACACGTTTGTAAACCGGAAAGATCTCTAAACGATGACGTAATTTACGGATTTCATTTTCACTTACACCAGCAAGTTTACACAGACGTAAATCAGAGAAACCTTTACGCTTAAGTTGACGTAATGACGTTTCGTTTAGACCCGCTAAACCAATTTTACTGACGTTTGCTTCAGCGTTAACAATGTCTTCGATTTGCACTAAGAACCAAGGGTCAATACATGTGATCGCATAGATCTCATCTGTTGACATGCCAATACGGTAAGCATCCGCTATATAGAAGATACGCTCAGCGCCCGCTTCTGTTAGCTCTTGACGGATCTTAGCTGCTGCAGACTCGTCGTTTAAGTTCACTTCTGGATCAAAACCGTTCTTACCGATTTCCAGGCCACGTATTGCTTTTTGCATTGACTCTTGGAAGTTACGACCAATCGCCATGACTTCACCCACAGATTTCATCTGGGTAGTTAGACGGTCATTCGCACCGGCAAATTTTTCGAAGTTAAAGCGTGGCATCTTAGTGACCACATAATCCAGTGTTGGTTCAAATGATGCTGGCGTTGCACCACCTGTAATATCATTGGATAGTTCGTCTAACGTGTAACCAACCGCTAGTTTTGCCGCAATTCGAGCAATTGGGAAACCCGTTGCTTTTGATGCAAGTGCAGATGAACGAGATACGCGTGGGTTCATCTCGATGATGACCATACGGCCATCAGCTGGATTGATACCGAACTGTACGTTTGAACCACCTGTTTCTACACCAATTTCACGTAGAACAGCCATCGATGCATTACGCATGATCTGGTATTCTTTATCCGTGAGAGTTTGCGCTGGTGCCACCGTAATTGAGTCACCGGTGTGGATACCCATTGGGTCAATGTTTTCAATGGTACAGACGATAATGCAGTTATCGTTTTTATCACGTACAACTTCAGTTTCGTATTCTTTCCAACCAATTAGTGATTCATCGATCAATAGTTCAGTTGTTGGTGAAAGGTCTAAACCTAACGTACAAATGTCTTCAAACTCTTCCATGTTGTAAGCGATACCGCCACCCGAACCACCCATAGTGAATGATGGACGAATAATACACGGGAAACCAACTTCAGCTAGCACGCCTTTTGCTTCTTCTAGAGTGTGTGCGATACCAGCGCGAGGCGTTTCAAGACCAATGGCTTTCATTGCTTTGTCAAAACGGCTACGGTCTTCCGCTTTATCAATCGCGTCAGCTGTTGCGCCAATCAGTTCAACGTTAAACTCTGCTAAAACACCTTTGCTGTCTAGCTCAAGTGCACAGTTTAATGCTGTTTGACCACCCATTGTTGGTAAGATCGCATCTGGACGCTCTTTTTTAATGATGTTACGTACAACTTCCCAATGGATCGGCTCGATGTAAGTCGCGTCCGCCATTTCTGGGTCAGTCATAATGGTAGCTGGGTTTGAGTTAACTAGAATAACTCGGTAGCCTTCTTCACGAAGTGCTTTACAAGCTTGAGCACCGGAATAGTCAAACTCACACGCTTGACCAATTACGATAGGACCTGCGCCCAAGATTAGAATACTTTTTATATCATTACGTTTTGGCATAGTTCAATTCTCTACTAGGTATCAGGCTTAGGCTTGGCTTTTTTCCATACTCTTTTCCATCAACTCTATAAAGTGATTGAAAAGTGGAGCTGCATCGTGTGGACCAGGACTTGCTTCAGGGTGACCCTGGAAGCTAAATGCAGGTTTATCTGTACGATGAAGACCTTGTAAAGAGTCATCAAATAATGATTTGTGCGTCATTATTAGATTGTCAGGTAATGTGGTTTGATCAACTGCGAAACCATGGTTCTGCGCCGTAATCATCACTATGCCACGTTCCAAGTCTTTTACAGGATGGTTAGCACCGTGATGACCGAACTTCATTTTTAATGTTTTAGCACCACTTGCTAATGCAAGTAATTGGTGACCTAAACAAATACCAAATACTGGAATATCTGTAGTCAAAATTTCTTTGATTGCTGCGATTGCATAATCACACGGTTCTGGATCACCGGGGCCGTTTGATAAAAACACACCGTCAGGGTTTAATGCCAGTACATCTTTCGCCGATGTTTGCGCAGGGACAACCGTGATACGGCAGCCGCGATCAACTAACATACGTAAGATATTGCGCTTAACACCATAATCATAAGCAACCACGTGGAAGCGAGAGTCTGTCGCATCAGCTGGTAAACCACCCATTAATGTCCAGCTACCTTGGTTCCATTCGTATGCTTCTTTCACTGTTACTTCTTTCGCTAAATCCATGCCTTTTAGGCCAGGGAATGCTTTAGCAAGTTCTAATGCTTTCGCTTCATCTATACTTTCACCTGCGATGATACAACCCGCTTGCGCACCTTTTTCACGTAAAATACGGGTAAGTTTACGGGTATCAATATCAGCGATGCCAACAACATTACGTTCTTTTAGATAGTCAGTAAGTGATTGTTGATTACGGAAATTAGAAGTAACTAAAGGAAGATCTCGAATGATTAGTCCACAAGCATGAACATCTGAAGATTCTGCATCTTCATCATTTGTACCGGTGTTTCCGATATGTGGGTAAGTGAGAGTAACGATTTGGCGAGAATAGGAAGGATCGGTTAATATTTCTTGATAACCCGTCATTGAAGTATTAAAAACTACTTCACCTACCGAATGACCTTCTGCACCGATAGACACACCACGGAATACTGTTCCGTCTTCCAACACCAACAAGGCGATATTACTCAAGACAACCTCCAAAAAATAGATAGAAAAATAATAAAATAAATCAACTATTTACCCCAGGCTGTCACACAGCATAGTAATTCGAGATTAAAAAAAAACAATCTCTGAATTACTAAATTTTGGCAAATTCCGCGGATAATACAGATAAAACAAATGTTACGCAACTGTTTTATTACGTTTTTAATTTAAGATTTAAGATCCAGCACATCTTGCATTGTATACAAGCCCTGCTTTTGGGCAAATACCCAAGTTGATGCACGTATAGCACCTTTTGCAAATGTCATACGGCTTGATGCTTTATGTGTAATTTCAATGCGTTCGCCGATGTCAGCAAACATAGCGGTATGCTCACCAACCAGATCACCGGCTCTAATAGTCGAAAAACCAATGGTTTCGCGATCGCGCTCACCGGTATTACCTTCGCGGCCATAAACTGCCACTTTTTTCAGATCACGACCAAGTGTATTTGCAATCACTTCGCCCATACCTAATGCTGTACCAGACGGTGCATCCACTTTATAACGGTGATGACCTTCAATGATCTCGATGTCGGTGTAATCACCCATGACCTTAGCCGCCATTTCTAACAGTTTAAACATCACATTAACACCAACACTCATGTTGGGCGCAAATACCACGCCTGTCGACTTACCGGCATCATGGATCAGTTGTTTTTGTTCATCGCTAAACCCAGTTGTACCAATCACTATTTTCTTATGATTCGCAACCGCAAACTCAAGATGCTGCAAGGTTGCTTCTGGCGCGGTAAAATCGACAATAACATCAAAGTCATTCACCACGTCAGCAAGGCTACTAACTACTTTAACACCGAGTGAACCAAGACCAGCTAACTCTCCAACATCCGCGCCTAAGAAGTTACACTCAGGGCGTTCGATTGCTGCACCAACAATGGCTGCACCATCACTATCTTGAATGGCTTCTAAAATCGTACGGCCCATACGACCATTACAACCCATCACCGCAATTCTTACCGCTTGTCCCATCTAGACTTCTCCCTGTGTTTATTATTAATCAAATAGTTAAAGTACTTTGATAATAGCACTCCTCGAAACACATCAACAACGCTAACTTGCGTTTCTTAAGCATAAAAATTAGGCATAAAAAAACCCGCTATTCTAATTGTTAGAAGGCGGGTTTTGTTATACTGAATATTAGCAATCAACCGAAGATACCAAATAGGCCAGCCCATAGGTGCATCGTTGGTATTGTTAAAAACACAATTAAAAATACTAATGCATATTTCCAGTTAAAATCGTTATACGTTGCCATTACTCATTATCCATCAATTGATCTAAATCAAAAATCATCTTACCTAAATAATATTAGCTCAGCAGCAACTATATCAGCCACACAACAAATTTATATCTTTATAGGTAGTTCAAATTTAAGATATTACGACTAATGAAAAAACGCAGAGCATGCAGATATAGTACCAACGAATGAACTAAAAGCATATTTCAGACATAAAAAAACGCCTTGCTCATATCGCGATGAACAAGGCGTTTAGCTAGTTTATACCCAAGCTACGTCAAGATGCACAATCAGCAAACCGAATGAAGAGTATATTCAAGGCATGAAGTCGAGGATTTAGTTATTCTAAATCAAGACTTCATAACGCCGAAGATGCCTTCATTCGTTTTGCCCTACGGGAGGCGAGCAGGAATAACAGCACAGCGTTGCAATATTTGAAAATGGATAACCATTATCTACATATTGCGCCTTGTTCTGTTATCCCTGCTCGTCTCTGATATAGCATCTTGAAGTAACTTGGGTATATATAGGACTAATTAGATGATGTCTAATAGTTCTACTTCAAATACTAGCGCTTGGAATGGACCGATTGCAGCGCCTGCGCCCTGTTCGCCATAAGCAAGGTTGTGTGGGATAGATAGCTTGAATTTATCACCAACGTTCATTAGTTGTAGTGCTTCAGTCCAACCAGCGATAACGCCGCCAACTGGGAATTCAGCAGGTTGACCACGTTCAACAGAGCTGTCAAATACAGTACCGTCAGTTAGCATGCCATGGTAATGAACACGCACTGTAGATTCTGCAGTTGGTTTTTCCTCGATGTCGCCACGAGCGATAACTTCATACTGTAGACCAGATTCAGTTACAGTAACTTCTTCACGCTCTGCATTTTCAGTTAGGAACTTTTCGCCTTCAGCAGCAAATATTTTAGACTTTTCAGCTTTTTCAGCTTCTAATTTCTCATGGATCAGTTTAAAAGCATCGTTTAGCTCTTCATCGCTAACTTTGCTGTCTACACCAGCGAACGCATCAGCAAGACCAGCTTGAACAGCTGAAATGTCTAGACCTTCGAATGGATTAGCAGCAAGCTGTTGACCCATTTGTAGACCAATACCGTAACTACCTTTTTGTTCACTTGTTGCAAATTCAGACATAATTAAACTTCCATAATTCTTAATGATAAACACAGTAACTGTGTTGCTTAAATAACTAGGTATGGGCGATTTGTATAAAAACAAGGGAGAACATAAATTTTTTCTACTGACTACGGCTTAATTGACATCAATTGATTATTAATCTAAAAATTTCAGAGATAAACATTCAAAAAATAGACTTCCCTCTTCTTGAAAAGTGTTATCGAAATATTTAATCAAACTTATTCTGGCTTGTTTTGGTAAAACCATTGGATCATAACTTGTGTCACTCACAGCATGAAAAAATTCATCCGTCGCTTTAACCTTAATAGCGACTTGAAAACTGGTGATGAGATAAGCGGTTCCTCTAGACATAACACCGTTCGTAAAAACCCAAAATTCATATTTTTCATTTTCACCAATGAGTGTCGATCCTTCTATATCTTTTTTTTGCCCGATCAATGACACATTACTGCTTGTTGAATAATGCTCAATGCCATCATAATTTGAAATATATACGCCACATTTTAGATCCAGCGGAGTGACTATCAGTGCTGCATAGCTTGGTTCAATATAAAAAGTGAGTATTAAAATAAAAGTGCTTATTATTTTAGACATTCCACACCTGCTTTTAAGTAAACGTTAAAATCTATCATTCTCATTGATTTACTCATTGCTTCACAGTAAGTATATCCAGCATCCACAACCTTCGATTCTAACCAAAAATCAAACCAAAAATTAGTTACCAATAAACATAAAAAAATAAAAATAAAAGCGTAGTTAACATATCTTGTATTAAGATTATTTTTTTTAATACAACTAACACCATGAATGATTGGAATTATAATAGAGATAAAAAAGAATCCATAATTACTTTGAAGTGTAATATTATCAACAAGTTCGTAAACATTTTTAGTAATGTTTATATATTCAATGTAAACATAAATACAAGCTAAGAATGCGGCTAAATCAGCAATTATCAAGACTATGTGATCCTTTATTTTTATCATTTTAGTTAAATCCACTCAATCCGAGTGGTAAACCATTGATAATTCTCCACTTCAATTCACGTTCAACTCGGTTAATTTCTCTTGAAAAATTACCAATAGTATTATCAACTGAATCATCTATAAATTTAATCAAAGCATCTGTAACGCCAAAATGATTATCAATAGCATCAAGCGTTACACTAACTAATAATCCAACTGCTATAGCGATAAGCAATGGACCAACAGCATAAGTTGCCGCAACACCAGAAGCAGAAACTAAACCAGCCAAAGCAACTGCAACACCAAGTTTAACTAGATCGGTTGCTGTAGAACCAATCAACCTTGACATCGATTGCTCATCACTCAAAATTACATTAATAATATTCATTGGTACAATCAGGTAAATAGTTAATCGAGTTCCTGATATTATTGAATTCCTAACGCCGACCTGTCCAATTGCCATATCTACAACTTTAACATTGGTAGATAAGTAGCGAGTAGCCGTAAAAATAGAGCGTACACCAGCATAACCTTTAAATATTACATATTGTTTAGCACCTACAGTTTTCAGTACCACTTTACCGGTTATACCTAAATCGTTTATAACTTTCATCGCTGTAACCGAATCTAGGGCTGCAGCTGCAAAATTTGATACATATCTAACAGACGTCATGAGTTCCTGAATGGATTGGCCTGTTACTTTATGCCAAGCGTTAAGCAGCTGCTCTGTAGACAGTATGTTTATAGATTGGGTATTTTCATTTATTTTGGCTTTGATTATCTGAGCTTGTGACATGTTCACCCTTGAAAAATAAGAGATAAATTAATATCTTAAATTTAAAGATAACACTGATGCGGGACTTCATTAATAGAAATTCAGTTAAACCATACTAATTTCATACTATGCAACTAAATAAAGGCCTGAAGAAGCGCCTTTATAGAAACCATTTACGCTCTAATCAGTTGGGGAAAACGTATAGAAAGACTATTTATAATTCAACAGCGCTGCACCACGAACACCGCCTTCACCACCAAATTCGGCTTGCTTTAACTGCGGCAATTTCATGTTATCAAATACATAAGCCTTTATCTTTTCAGGTAGTTGAGTATACAAGGCCTCAAAGCGCGCCAAGCCACCTCCGAACACCACCACATGGGGATCAAGGATCATAATCAAACTGCCTAGTGCAGCGGCTAAAATATCTAAAAATACCGTCACGGTTTTGACTGCTACGGCATCATTCGCTTCATATGCAGCAATAATATCCGGGCCTTTCAGCGCCTGTTCTTCGTTACATGAACCATCGATATGGATTTTGTAAAATTTATATAACGCAGCAAGTCCAGTGCCTGAACAATAAGTTTCTAAACAAGAATGCCCCCCACATCCACAATGAGTCAATGGAAGCTCAGGATAACGTTGTAACATGGTGCCAGGAATAGCCATATGACCAAACTCACCTGCGCCAAAGTTATGCCCAGACAAAATGGTTTTATTTATGCAAATGGCACCACCTAAACCTGTGCCTAAAGTCACCGCGATAGCAATATCGGCGTCTTCCGCTGCACCCTTAAAACATTCTGATAGCGCAAAGCAGTTGGCATCATTCTGCACTTTTACGTCACGACTAATACGTTTCTGTAAATCAGTTTGTAAATTCTGGCCATGTAAACTGGGTAAATTAGGGCAAATGGTGGTATTAGTTTCTGGGTCCATCACCCCTGGATACCCGATACCAACCATGCCCTTACAACCAAACTCTTTATCGGCTTTAAAAATAAAGGTATCAAGTGCATCTAATAATTCTTCGTAATCTTCGGTAGGTGCGGGGATCCGCTCATTGAAAACACACTCAAGATCTGTGTTATATACCGAAAATTCTATCTTGGTACCGCCAATATCAAAACCGTAATACATTTAACCCCCATAACCGTTAAATAACAGCTAAATAATTGATGATATAGTGATATTTCAATTCAGTATGAAAGTGTAATCAATTTCATACTAATGGGCAGGTTTATATCTGTGTAATCAATCACACATCAACAATTTATTAAATATCCTGTAACCAGAAATACCGAAGAACAAGATGAAATCACGCTCAGTTAATCTATATTACACCAACTTAAGAGTTTGTAGTTACAGGTGATAAAGCTTAAAGTAGCAGTAACGGTCCAAACTATAGACTTTAAAATGCTGCCACCTAAAAATAAATCCATCCGTTTTAAAAGTATCGATATCGATAATGCTTTCGCTAAAGAAGCACAATTCATTGCCCAAATAAAACAGGATGAATTAAGCCAATGTTTAATGTTATGGCAAGCTAAGACACCAACACTGGTATTACCGGCAGGGAATAAATGGCCTGAATCGAATACCCTGAAACAAGCGCTTGCAGAACAATCTTGGCAGGTATTATCGAGACGAACAGGGGGCGCGCCAGTGCCTCAATCACCCGGTATCATCAACTTATCCCACATCTATCTTTGGCCAGAAAAAACAGCTTACTCTACGGCTACTGCTTATGTACATTTGTGTACTGTGCTAAAGGACTTTTTTTCTCAATATGGATTAGAAAGTAACGCGGCTGCAACCCCCTTCTCTTATTGCGATGGTGATTACAACTTAAATATTAATGGTCGAAAAATTGTTGGTACTGCACAGCGCGTCATACTAAAAAAAGGCGGCCGTAAAATCGTTCTGGCGCAAGCATTTATATTAATTGATGTACTGCTCGATGAATTAATTAAACCGGTCAATCTTTGTTATGGAATGTTAGGTAAGACACCATTAGTGAAGGCGAATGCGCACACTTGTTTGTTTGAGCATATTCAAGAACGTCCAAGTATAGACACAATATATCAGCAACTAACCCAAGCATTTTTACGTAGTACTTATGCCATCAAGAGCGATTGAGTAGAGTCGAGAAAAGTAATAATAATGGATAAAAATAAAGCCGCCGTAAAAACGGCGGCTTTATAATAGTAAAATCAATAAAATGACTTAATTATTTAGTAAAATCATCAAAGAAGCTTTTCACACCGTCAAAGAAACCTTCTGACTTTGGCTTATGTTTCTTTGCCGACGCATTGTTTAATGATGCTTCAAACTGCTGTAACAACTCTTTCTGCTCAGCGTTTAGCTTGACCGGCGTTTCAAGTGTTACTTTACACAGTAGATCACCCGTCGCACCGCCACGTACTGATTTCACGCCTTTACCGCGTAAACGGAACATACGACCAGTTTGTGTTTCAGCAGGTATTTTTAATTTAACGCGACCGTCTAAGGTCGGTACCTCAATTTCGCCACCGATAGCGGCATGGGCAAAGCTAATTGGCACTTCACAGTACAGGTTGCTGCCGTCACGCTCAAAAATAGCATGTTGACGCACACTGACTTGCACATATAGATCACCGGATCCGGCGCCCATATCCCCCGCTTCACCTTCGCCAGTTAAGCGAATACGATCGCCAGTATCAACACCTGCCGGAATCGTTACTTTGAGATCTTTGCTACGTTCGTAACGACCTTCACCATGACATTTACGGCAAGGATCTTTAATGATTTTGCCTTTACCATGACAGGTTGGGCATGCTTGGTTTACAGCAAAGAAACCTTGACGCATTTGCACTTGGCCTTGGCCATGACAAGTACTACAAGTTGTTGCTTTAGTACCTGTTTTAGCACCAGAACCATTACATACTTCACAATGACATTGGCTTGGAATGCGGATTGTTTTACTTACACCACGCACCGCTTCTTCAAGGGTAAGTTCCATGTTATAACGCAGATCACTACCACGTGCAGCACGTTGCTGACGACCACGGCCACCACCGCCGCCAAAGATGTCACCAAATACATCGCCAAAGATATCACCGAAGTCACCTTGACCACCGTGTCCGCCTTGTTGATTTAAACCTGCATGTCCATATTGGTCATAAGCCGCTTTTTTCTGTGCATCATTTAGCACTTCATAAGCTTCTTTAACTTCTTTAAATTGCTCTTCCATCGCTTTATCACCCTTAGTTCGATCAGGGTGATATTTCATAGCCATGCGTTTATAGGCTTTTTTAACATCTTTTTCGCTAGCGTCGCGTGATACACCTAGCACTTCGTAATAATCGCGTTTTGACATAATAATCAGCTTAAATTGAAATAATTTAGATACACGAAAGGCGTTGGTGAAGCACCAACGCCTTTGCTATTTAAAAACGAATAACTTAGGCGTTATTATTTTTTGTCTTCTTTCACTTCTTCGAACTCAGCGTCAACAACATCACCAGTTACATCTTTCTCTTTTGGCTGTTCACCGGCTTCTGGGCCAGCTTGTTGTGCTTGAGCTTGCTGTTGAGCAATTTCCATCAATTTTTGAGCCGCTTCCATTAACGTTTGAGTTTTCGCTTCAATCGCTTCTTTGTCGTCGCCTTTAATTGCTGCTTCTAGCTCAACAATTGCTGTTTCAATTTTTTCTTTTTCATCAGCAGGTAGTGCTTCGCCAGCTTCTTCAATTTGCTTACGCGTACCGTGAACCATTGCATCAGCTTGGTTACGTGCTTGTACTAGCTCTTCGAATTTAGCATCTTCAGCAGAGTTTGCTTCAGCATCACGTACCATTGCATCTACTTCTTCTTCTGAAAGACCAGACGATGCTTGGATTGTAATTTTTTGTTTTTTACCCGTATCTTTATCAGTTGCAGATACGTGTAAGATACCATCCGCATCAATATCGAATGAAACTTCGATTTGTGGAATACCACGTTGTGCAGGACGAATACCTTCTAGGTTAAATTGACCTAGTGAGTTGTTGTCTGCAGCACGTTTACGCTCACCTTGGATTGCGTGAACGGTTACCGCTGATTGATTATCTTCTGCAGTAGAGAATGTTTGTGACGCTTTAGTCGGGATAGTTGTATTTTTCTCGATAAGCTTAGTCATAACACCACCCATAGTCTCAATACCCAGAGATAGAGGTGTAACGTCTAGAAGAAGTACGTCTGTTTTTTCACCAGAAAGTACCGCACCTTGAATCGCCGCGCCCATCGCTACAGCTTCATCAGGGTTAACGTCTTTACGTGCTTCTTTACCGAAGAACTCAGTAACAGCCGCTTGAACCATAGGCATACGAGTTTGACCACCAACTAGGATGATGTCGTTAATGTCACCAACTGCTAGGTCTGAATCTTGTAATGCAATACGTAGTGGTTCCATCGTTGCTTTAACTAGGTCTTCAACTAGAGATTCTAATTTAGCACGTGTCACTTTGATGTTTAAATGTTTAGGACCTGTTGCATCAGCAGTAATGTAAGGTAAGTTAACATCTGTTTGTTGTGTTGTAGATAGTTCGATCTTCGCTTTTTCTGCAGCTTCTTTTAGACGTTGCATTGCTAGCGGATCGTTTGTTAGGTCAAAGTTTTGTTCTTTTTTGAATTCTGCTACTAGGTAGTTGATTAGACGTGTATCGAAATCTTCACCACCTAAATGCGTATCACCGTTAGTCGCTAATACTTCAAACGTTTTTTCGCCATCAACTTCATCGATTTCGATGATAGAGATATCGAATGTACCACCACCAAGGTCATATACAGCTACGATGCTGTCGCCTTTAGCTGTGTTTACACCATAAGCGAATGCAGCAGCAGTTGGTTCGTTGATGATACGTTTAACATCAAGACCAGCAATACGACCAGCATCTTTCGTTGCTTGACGTTGTGAATCGTTAAAGTATGCAGGTACCGTAATTACGGCTTCAGTTACTGCTTCACCTAAATAGTCTTCAGCAGTTTTCTTCATTTTTTTCAAAACTTCAGCAGAAATTTGTGGCGGAGCCATCTTTTCGCCTTTAACTTCAACCCATGCATCACCATTGTCAGCTTTCACAATTTTGAAAGGCATGATTTTGATATCACGTTGGATCTCTTCATCTTCAAAACGACGGCCGATCATACGTTTGATTGCAAACAACGTGTTTTCAGGGTTAGTTACAGCTTGGCGTTTTGCAGGCTGACCAACTAACGTTTCACCATCTGCGCTATAAGCGATGATTGACGGAGTAGTACGATCACCTTCAGCATTCTCGATTATGCGAGCAGTGTCGCCATCTAAGATTGATACACAAGAGTTCGTTGTACCTAAATCGATACCAATGATTCTACCCATAATCGTAATTCTCCAATAAAGACTTTCATTTACAAATTTGATACAGAATAAATGGTGATGGTTAAAGTAATTTCAAGTCAATTAAAATACTTTCCCCATCACTGACAACCCGCGCCTTGCAAGGTTATCTCTGCGATTGAAAATAAATATGGGGGCGAAATTGAACGCTTCAAGCAGAAAAATGAATTTATTAAAAAAAAATTGAATATAATTGCAAAAGTTGACTTAAATACTCGGTGTTCGACAGTAAATAGCGCATATTAAAGCTAGATTAGGTCTCTGTTATTCTACAATAAACTTTGCTTTATTAATCACGTCACTCGATAACTCAACGTCCATACGTGGATTAAGAGAAAAAACGGGTTGAGCAAGGACGGTTTCGCCGCTAAATTTAGCCAATTTAGTAAAGACGCACAAAACTTAGCGACCGTAGCCAAAGAAGGTAATCGAGGTAAAATCAAAATAACCACGACCATATCTAAAAAAGGCGAACAATGTATATTGTTCGCCTTTTATGTTTGCGCCCCTCAGCTACGCTGTATCAATGTCTATCACGGTATACTTGTAAGGCGTATCCGCTAACCAAGGCGATAAATGTTTCTGTAACATCAGGGTTAATACCTGTTTACTGACGGGCTTAGCGATAAAATCGTCCATCCCAGCCGCAAAGCACTTATCTTTTTCGGTTTGCAGTACATTCGCGGTTAATGCAATGATGGGAGTGTGCTGACCAGCAGTTTCACTGTCGCGAATAATTTTTGTCGCATCAAAGCCATCAAGTACAGGCATCTGACAATCCATCAATATTAAATTAAACCCTTGCTCTTTACATAAGTCTACCGCTATTTGGCCATTGCCAGCAATCGTAACTACAATGCCTAGCTTTTGTAACATCATCTTAGTTACTTTCTGATTGATTAAGGTATCCTCAACCAATAACACCTGCATTTCATCGGCAGCCACGGTTTGCTCTACAGCAGTTTCAATTTGCTTAGGCTGCTCATTCATCAGCGTTTGAAGTACAACCTTTTTTAATACATCGGCTTTATAAGGACGACTCAAAAATGCTCTTACCCCGAGTTGTCTTGCCAATACATCATCACCTACTTGAGCCTCTGCAGACATAAGCATTAACCGAGGAGTGAGTTCAGCAAACTCATCTTGTAATTGTTTCGCAACCGTAAAACCGTCCATTGTCGGCATCACTTTATCGATGATAACTAAATCAAAAGGCTTACCTTTATCTAACGCATCAAGTACAACGTTCTTGCTTAAACAGGGATCATCACAACATATCGATGTCGCCCCAAAACTTTTCAATTGCGCAGAGGTAATTCGCATATTCAACATACTGTCATCGATCAACAATATAGATAACCCGGCAAGACTTTGTTCTGAATCAGACCTCAGCAATGATTCGTCAATAGATTCGAATTGCACAGCAAACTCAAAGCGGCTACCTTTACCTGGCTTACTGTAAACAAGAATGTCACTATCCATTAATTTTACAATGCTACGGCAAATGGCTAAACCTAAACCCGTACCACCATAATTACGTGTTGTACTGCCATCTGCTTGCTGAAACTTTTCAAATATTTTTTGTTGGTTCTCAGCAGCAATGCCAATACCACTATCAATAACCTGAAACATAACTCCGGCATTATTATCTTTACGAACCATTAATTTGATATTCAAACGAACACAACCTAAAGAAGTGAATTTGATCGCATTAGATAATAGGTTATTCAAAACTTGACGTAATTGCGTAATATCACCGAGTACCATATCAGGTATGTTGTCATCAATATGACAGACTAGCGCGATCTGTTTCTGTCTCGCGATAATAGAAAAGTTGGATTCAATCTCTTTACATAACTCAAATAGATTCAATGGATTTTT
Organism: Moritella sp.; assembly: GCF_013215705.1. Classification (GTDB taxonomy): domain Bacteria; phylum Pseudomonadota; class Gammaproteobacteria; order Enterobacterales; family Moritellaceae; genus Moritella. The sequence goes on from NZ_JABSQR010000006.1 coordinate 90,767, forward strand.
CGCCAGAATAAGTTGGCCAGACTCTATTTTTGAGAAATCGAGAATATCGTTAATCAAATCAAGTAGCGTAATAGACGAAGAGTAAAGCATATCAACAAACTCTTTCTGCTCCCTCCCCATTGGCATTTCTTGTAATAAGGATGCTGTACCAATGACCCCATTCATTGGTGTGCGGATCTCATGACTCATATTTGCCAAAAATTCACTTTTCTTCAAGTTGGCATTTTCAGCTTGACGTTTTGCAGTTTCAAGTTCGCGATAGTGATGGCGGGTGTGTTTAACCGAGGCATTATAACTGGTGGTGAGAGTGGTGATTTCATCATCAAATAACCGCGTTGTTAGCTCAAGCGGTTGTGGTAATTGTTCGCTATCAAATTTGCTGACCGCATCTGACATCTCAGTCAAGGGGCGAATAATAATTTTATACACCACAAAAATAATGAAAAGTGCAACCATGAAGGTCTTCACTGCTTGCGATAATAACAAGACAACAAATTTATCCCACAAGCCTTTGTAAATAGGATAAAGATCGGCCTGAACCTTAAATATACCCAGCTCAAACGTCTTACTGGCAAAGTGATGCTGCATTGGCCAAGTTACATTATACTGATATTCAACAAGCGGTTTTCCTAATTGCAGGACAATGCCGCTGTCATCTCTAATTTCGAGATAATTAACACTTGGTAACTGCATTATCCCCTCTGCCTGCAGCGTTAAGTGTTCACGATCTTCAATCCACAAACTTGCCGTTAAACTGGATAAATAACTTTGTTTTATTTGATCAAGCTGAGTTTCAATACCTGAGATATCTTCTTTATAATCAAGATAGACATTCAAACCTGTAATGAGTAATGTAAAAATAGAGCTGATAAGCATGATTGATACGAGCAATTGCCTCGCAATACCTATTTTTTTTTTGTGTAAAGTCGCTTTCTTCATCCCTAAACTCACATCCTGTTACTAATCGACTAACCTAATAATAGACACTAGAAAGGGAATTACGACGATAAGGACATAAAAATGAAACGCTTTATTACAATAATGTTAACTCTACAGATTTGTCTTGCTAGCTTTACTGTTCATGCTGAATCTATTAATTATTATGTCATTGCCAAACAAGCAATGCCATTTCAAATCATAAGCAACAATAATCAGCATTCCGGTATGGTTTCAGATATTGTATCCAGTGTCTTTGCTGAAAAATATACTGTTAATTATCACACCTATCCGTTCAACAGAATGATCTTAGAATTGGAATCTGGTGGTGAAAAAAACTGGATAACTTATGGCAGTCCAAATTGGGGGGGAGTGCAAGCAGCGAACTTATCTGACATATCTATTTATACCGTGAGTCACAGTATATTGACTCATGCTAAATCTGACTTTGTGTTCCGTGATTTTAAAGACATAAACGACAAAATTTTTATATTACTCAATGGTTTTGATTACCCGAGCTTACAACCTTTTATTGATAGTAGCGAAATTAAAGAATTACGAGTGAACGATTATGCAGCCGCCTTTCGTATCTTAGATAGAATGCCGCAAGATGCTGTATTTGTTGAAATGACATCACGCATTAAATATAATCTTAAGCTGCTTTCAAGGAACCTAAAGGATTATAAGCTACAAGACTTTTCTGCATTGATTCCAAGTTATCCTATCTACTTAGCACTCGACCCAAATATGGATGGCGATATCCAAAAATTTATTAATCAGCAATTATTATTATTATCGAATTCAGGTACTTTGACAGAAATTATTAATCGCTATATTTAATACCATAACACCGGTAAATAAGTCGTCAACTTAGTTATCGGTGTATGTAAACCTATTCTGACGTATCACATTCAATTAATAAAATTAGATTCAAACATATGCCCTAGCTTGTTCGCCTTGGTTTTAAGGTAACCTGCATTATGCGGGTTATGACCTTCTTGTAACGGCACGCGTTCGGCAATACTAATACCCGCTTTCATTAATGCATCTACCTTACGCGGATTATTGGTCATTAAATTAACCGTATTTATATTCAAATAACCTAACATACCTTGGCAAAACGTATAATCTCGCATATCCGCCGCAAATCCTAAGCGTTCGTTTGCTTCGACAGTATCGGCACCGTCATCTTGTAAGTGATAAGCTCTGATCTTATTCAGCAAACCAATACCACGGCCTTCTTGACGCAGGTAAAAAATCACCCCACTGCCTTTGGCGACAATATTTTTCATTGCTTTTGCTAACTGAAAACCACAATCACAACGCGCACTGAATAGCGCATCCCCAGTCAAGCATTCCGAATGTAAACGGATTAATACCGGTTTACTGGTATCAAGCTGACCATAAACTAAGGCTAAGTGCTCTTTACCCGTGGCGTGTTCGATAAAACCATTCATCTGAAATGTGCCAAATTCGGTCGGTAACTTTGCACTATCAACATAACTGACAAGATTATACGGCGCTTGTGATGCTAACAGATGACGTACATCCATTAATATTTTACCCAGCTCATTACGGCCGAGACCATCACCACCGTCGCCCCAATACGCGTCTTTATGCGAATGTTCTGTTAATACTTGTTCACCTGTCGCAACAAGTTGGTAGGCATAAAATGGATTCTGACTAAATTTTGCCATCACGACATCACGCATTACACCGTCACGTACTGCCATCCAGTCCGATTTTACCAATTGTGCATACTCTCGACTTAAACTAAAAGCTTCATCTGGTGTAGTAGCGGTGCGAATGAAACCTTGTAATTGCGGATCATTGAATTTCTGCGCTTGATAAAAATGCTCACTGCTCGGCCATACAACGCCGTCTATCCTAACTGCTGCTAGCGCAAAATTAGACAGAAAACCAAATTCATCATTCGGTTCATAAAACTGTATTTCATCTATCATTTACTCTACTCCATGAATATAGATATTAATGAACATCGATATATCAGATATAAATACGTGAATATCATGCATAAAAATGAGTATAGGGCTGATAGTAAGGAATGAGCTATGGCGAGAGCAATAGTGTTACATGCTTAAAAGTTTAGACATTAAAGTTAAAAAATTAACTTTAATGTCTGCAAGAATACATTTTATACATTATTTTAAATAGTTAGACCTAATAAAGCAGGTAGCCTAAATTTTCATGTCCCCATTGCCACCAAATGATCCCAGCAATGCACACAAATATAAGCCAAGCCACCAAGCCATTCATCATTGTAGGCTGTATAATAGAATTCACTAACTTATATTCTGCAGCGCCAGTAAACATTGCTTTTACTAGCGGCTGCTTCTTGAATTTATAAGTGCCGATGGCAATGACATGTAAGCCTATTGCCCAAAGTAGTAAGTCGAAATTAACGCTATGTAACCAGGTCATGAAGCTGACCGTATCTGCAGAAAAATATTGTGCTAATGGACCTTCTGACAAGATATCATCACTGGCACTCAGTCCACTGAATAACTGGGTTGCAAGTAAGGCTAAAAACAATAGCACCATGCATGCGCCAGCAGGATTATGACCAAACTTAACCCGGTCAAATTTGTTTTTATCCGCGAGGTAATCGATTAACGCTTTTGGACTTTTTATAAAATAACTGAATTTAGCCGTATCACTGCCAATAACCCCCCAAATAAAGCGGGTGATCCAAAGCGCAAGTAATGTGTAGCCAAACACAAAGTGCCATTCCATTTCGCCATTATCAGCGCAATACCACAATGCAAATAACAAGCCCACTTGTAACCAGTGATAGCCACGAATAAATCCGTCCCAAACTTTAACCTTAACCATACAACCCTCTGTAAATCGTAACGACGTAAATGCCCAGCTCACATTGAGATAATGTGGGCTATTTTCTAACACTTAACCAGACAATAGCAACAATTACCATCGACATACCTACAAAATGGAAAATAGTGAATACTTCATCCAGTAAAAATACCGCCATTAACTCCGTTAATACTGGGCCGCTGCCCCCCACAATCGAGGTTTGCTCAGGCCCCACTCTAGCAATAGCTTCACTCATTAAAAAAGAAGGGATCACAGTACAGCCAATCGCTAACCACAGCGATATCCAAAATACAGGCATAGGTATACTTAGATCTGCGACATCGTGCTCAATGGAAAAATGCACAAAGATCATAAAACTGGCGCCAAACATAGCAATACAGGTAAAAACTAAACTGCCTAATTTCTGGATCTTAGTTTTACTAAATAGCAAATAACAAGCAAACGTAAAGCACGCAGTTAACACCAATAAAGATCCCGTTATCACACCCTCCCCCTGCTTACCCAAGTCATGATAAAACAGTACAAAAACCCCCGCATAGGCCAAGATAAGCGCACCAATCACTTGTCGATTAATGCGGTTACCCAATACCAGCCAGCTGAGGAGCACCACGATTGTTGGGTAGGTAAATAACAATAACCGTTCTAGCTGTGAGCTAATATAGTTAAGTCCTTGCAGATCAAAATAACTGGACAAGTAATAACCTAAAAGACCAATGCCCATCACCGGCATAAACTGTGCTTTTATCGGTAATTTTAATGCAGGTTTTTTTCTTATTATCCACACAAATACGGCGATATAAAAAGGCAGCGACAAGAACATGCGATACGTCATTAACGTGATGCTATCGATCCCATATTGATAAGCCAGTTTAATGAAAATACCTTTTGTCGAAAACAAACAGGTAGCAAAAAATGCACACAACAGACCAATTTTATGGGCTGATAGCTTATTCCGTAAAGCTGAACGAATAGTGCGTTGCTTTGTATTATTGGTCGTACTGGTGCTATTGCTGGTGATAGTAGTCTGTTCCATGACCCCTCCAAGATAAAATGAAGGCTAGGAATAAGTAGAATAAAACAGATAGCAGACTACAGATCCCGTAGCCTCGCCAAAATTAGTTAGCTGCTACTCTGGTTTCCAGAACAGCCATAATCGAATAATAGAGTAAGCGCGAAAATAAATTGTCATTAGTATTCACCCTTACCTTGATCTAAAGTTAAAATTCATCATGACAGTTACCATAATATTGAACAAGCTCATAATTTTGATAAGCAGCGAATCAATATAAATGCTCACTTTAGCGCGAGGGTTAACTTTTATATAGTAAAAATATAGCGATAAACAGGATAGATTTAATTATGTATTACTCAATAGACGCGGCTTAATTTTTATAACGCTGCATTAACTCACCCGGCGTTACAGCAAACTTCTTCTTAAATGCAGTAACAAAATTTGAGCTATGCTGATATTTAGCTTGGTAAGCCGCTTCAGCGACACAGTTTATCTGACCACTCTTAATACCCGCCATGACATGCTCTAACCTGCGCTCTTTAATATAAAATGCAATCGTCACTCCAAACTCGGCTTTAAACTTACGCTGCAGACTACTCATACTCATCGCTTGACTATAGGCAAGTTCTGTCAGATTAATATCATTATGTAATTGCTCTTCCAAATAATTTACCACTAATCCGATCGCTTTATTGTTATGCGGTTTATCATGATTTTCGACTTCTGTATCAGAGTTTGATAACGAGTTATTCTCAACAAGTAGTTTTAACATTTGCTGTAAAATAAGTGACACTATACGCTCAGCCGAAAATGCAATTTGCCACTCAGGCAATTCTTCAATAAAGAAATTATTAATAGCCATAACAACATCAGTGGAAGGCGTCCAATAAAATGCAGCTAAGTGTGTTTGTAGCCGTGCCAGTGGCAACCCTTGTAATTGACACCCTTGCAATGTGAACCATTCAGGCGTTAAAACTATATGTAATTTTTTAATATGCTGATTTAATTTTAAGGTTCGCGTGAATGGAATACCATGCTTAAGTCGTACTGCGACCGCATGGGCTTTTCCTTCTTTGCCCTGTAATTCAAATGCACTATCGCCATAACTAAAATTCAGCTTACCTTCTAACACCAAACAAATAGATAAACTCTGCCCAGCTCTCCCTAACACTGTTCGACTGTCTTGCTCTAATGTTGAACCACCAAACAATAAGATGCCTGAAGGTAATTTTAAATTAACCAATTTCCCCTTAATTAAAACCTCATTTTTAATCTTACCTCTATTGATAATTTGGGTGCCATTGACGACTTCCGTCATTGCAATATGCTGCGCACCGACAACCACCCCTTTATTTGAACTTTTTCCTGTTTGCTCAATTTTCATAATTCAACGCCGATTTCGAATAACGCTTTCATCTATTAGTTTGTGTCCAAAATGCTAACATTAATGAGAATTATTATCAAAAAGAATAATGATTTATACAACCCAACTTTTTTATTATAAAAACAACAGGATCTCGTTCATGACTTGCAGTATCCCATCAACAAGTAAAAAATATTTACTGTCTTACCTTACTCGCTGTCTAAAGCTGTCATTATTAATATTGCCAATAAATGTCTATGCAAATATTGAATCTACCAATGACGAGCAAGATACGACGAGTACCACCACAGTTTGGGCGACTGAAATTAATAGCTCATCGGTATTTTTAGGGGATGATCAAATAGCCATTAAACAAGCCGATCATTTATCTGATTTATTAAGGGATACACCAGGGGTCGATGTTGGTGGAACCCACTCAGTCAATCAGCGTATCAATATACGCGGCATGAATGAAACAGACTTACAGATCCGATTAGATGGCGCCTCACAGTCAGCAAACATGTTCCATCACATTGGTAATTTAACCTTAAATGCCGATATTTTGAAATCTGCAGATGTGCAGGTTGGCGCTAACTCAGTGGTGAATGGGGGCATTGGTGGTGCAGTTAGCTTCACCACCAAAAATGCACAAGATCTGTTACAGGCAGATGAAGACTTTGGTAGTCGCATAAGCCTGAATTACGGCTCAAATGATTACCAACAAGCATCATTAGCACTTTATGGCCAACTTTCAGAAAAGTTTGATGCCATGGTTTATGGCTACATTTATGATAGAAACAATTTCTCTGACGGCGACGGTACGCCAACATTCGGCTCTGACGGCACCATAGGCAACGCCTTATTCAAAATCGGATTCGCACCAGATTCCCAGCAACGATTCGACCTTGCTTATGATTTTTATAAAGATAAAGGTGACTATAACCCAAGACCTGACATGGGCTCTTCTGCCAATGAAGCCCTGTCACAAGCGACCGTAATGCCAACTGAATATATTAGACAGACGCTGAGTTTAAATTACTTATTACAAAAAAATGAAGAGCTGTATTTAACCAGTAGCCTCTATCGCAACCACATTGATTTAACCCGTGATGAATCGGGATTAACGATCCGCTGGCCTGGCGATCGATTATCTGAAAACAATGCGAAAAATATTAATACCGGATTTAATACCACGGCGATAAGTCAGGTTGAACTTGTGAATATGTACCACAAAATCACTTATGGTATTGATGGTAACGAGCAACAAAGTATTAGCCAATACGGTAATGCCGAAAAGACCAAAGAAAAAGCAATCAGTGGTGCAGTATTCGTCGAAGATAGAATCAATATTACTGATAGTTTATCTATCACACCCGGTGTTCGCTATGACTACTTTAAACGTAAAGCCGTTACCAGTACCAAAAGTTTTGATGATATAAGCTTTGCACTCGCCGCTGAATATGACATCACAGATGGATTCACACTATTTGCGAACAGCAGACAATTGTTCAAAGCACCGCAACTGCTCGAAACCTTTATTAACTATCAAGCGGTGACCTATTTAGATCCTAATATCAAAGCAGAATCAGGCTTGAACACTGAAGTTGGTTTCCGTTTTGAACATGACTTAGGTGATGGCAGTATCGCCACTAACTTAACGGTATTTAGAACTGATATCGACGATTATATCCAAAAAACATATAACCCACAGAACCATGGTTACGATGTTGAAAATATTGGTGATGTGGAATACGAAGGCTTTGAGGCAAGTATTTTATACCGTATTTATGATTTTGGTGCGCAGCTTACCTACGCCAAATCAGATAACTGGGATAAAACGGCAAACACCCCGATTATTTCTCGAGACTCTGCACGTAGTACTGATATTGGTGATTCAATCGGACTTAATCTTGATTATGACCTGACGTCATTAGATGTCATCTTGGGTTGGAATTCTCGCTTTATCCTTGAAGAAGATAACGTCGCTCAAGACCAACCTGTCAAACCAAGCTACGATGTGCATAACTTATATGCGCAATGGTTACCTCGTCAAATTGAAGGGTTAGCGCTCACCTTTGGCATCGACAATATCTTTAACGAGCAGTATGCGTCTCATGCATCGCGCAGCGGTACCGTTAATCGTGGTCAGCTAATTAACATGACTGACTATGAACCCGGTCGAAATGTTAAAGCAACGCTTGCTTATCAATTCTAACAACTTGTTTATTAAATAAAAAACCTAAAGCCAATAAATGTAGTTATGCATTTATTGGCTTTAGAAAGGAACTCAAAGTGCAATATAATTTAAAAAACCTGTTATATTTCTTCACAATTTTTTCGTGTTTTTCATTATCGGCGATGAATATACAGGTTACCGACCTGAGTGGCAGAACGGTGAGCGTCCCGCTTGAGCCCCAAAAAATCATACTTGGTGAAAGTCGATTCATTCCTGCTATCGCCATTGTTGAACCAGAAATAACATCACGCATCACAGCTATGCTGGCTGACTTTCGTAAGTATGATGCCGATGGATATCAAAAATATCTAACGCAATATCCACACCTCAAAAACATTCCTGAAGTGGGTGGTAATGATGCAAGTAGTTTTAGTATCGAAAAAGTGATCGCACTCAAACCTGATTTAGCTATATTTGGTTTAGGGGGACACGGTCCAGGCTCAAAAAGCGCGCGCGTCATCGCGCAATTAGAAGCCGCAGACATCGCAGTTGTGTTCATCGATTTTAGACGAAAGCCCATGCAAAATACCCTACCGAGTATTAGATTACTTGGACAGATATTTAACAATACAGCCAGTGCAGAAATCTTTATCGACGCCTACCAAGCAGAAATGGACAAGGTCACTCAAACACTTGCGACGATCAACACTCCACCACCAAGCGTATTTTTACATAGCCGCTTAGGGCTTTCTGAAAGTTGTTGCGACTCGATGTCACACGGTATGTTGGGCGAAATGGTCACCACCGCTGGGGGAAATAATATTGCTCAAGATTTGCTACCCGGTACCCATGGTATTATTAATTATGAATATTTATTAACTCATCAACCCGATATCTATATTGGTACCGCAATTGGTTCTAAAGCCTTTTTTGAACAAGGTGGCAATCGTATCTTTCTTGGCGCGGCAAGTAACAAAGAAAATGCCCAGCAAACATTAGCAAGTGCGATCACCAGCTATAAATTACACTACTTAAAAGCCGTACAACAAGGCAATGCTTATGGCATTTGGCACCACTTTTATAATTCGCCATTTAATGTTGTCGCAGTCCAACAAATGGCAAAATGGTTTTATCCTCAAGCATTCAAAGATCTGGATCCAGAACTCACGTTAAAACGCCTGTATGCCCAATTCCAACCGATAGAATATAGCGGGCAATATTGGGTTGAGCTGAAACACAATAGCGCGAAGGACCTGTTATGAGCTTATCATCAACACAAGCCATTAACTCAGACGATAGTTCGCCAATACCATTACAACAGGAGTATAACCAGCAAATACGTCGAAAGTGGCTATTACTTGGTAGTTTATTGGTCTTCACCCTGTTCGTTTTACTGTTTGATTTAAGTAGTGGTCCCGCAGAGATGGGACTAGATACGGTATTATCTGTTTTATTTGATCAGCAACAAGCAGACCTCTATCAACAAGTCATTGTTTGGGAGGTTCGGTTACCTTATTCCCTTATGGCGATAGTGGTCGGTGCTTGCTTAGGGCTCGCAGGGGCTGAAATGCAAACGGCGTTAAACAATCCTTTAGCGAGTCCTTTTACATTAGGTATTTCTGCCGCCGCAACATTAGGCGCAGCCATTGTAGTGGTGTTTAATCTACAAATACCGGGAATTTCAAATCAATACCTATTACCTATCATGGCGTTTGTTTTTTCACTATTGGCAACCATGATCATCTTGCTTGTGATCCGCTACATTAACGCCAATATCAGCACTATTGTCTTGTTTGGTATATCACTATTTTTTGCTTTGAACGCTGCGGTGTCCTTTCTACAATTCTTAAGTGACGATAATGCACTACAACAAATTGTATTCTGGACAATGGGTTCGCTTAGTCGTGCAAGCTGGCTAACAGTTATCATTGTCTCCGTGTGTTTATGCATATGTTTACCGCTTGCACTGCGTAACGTCGCGGCAATGACGTTATTACGCTGCGGCGAACAGCATGCACAAGCCAATGGGGTTGATGTCAGTAAGCTGCGTTATGGCATTATGATCCGCGTCTCATTACTTACGGCAATTTCGATTTGCTTTGTCGGTGAGATTGGCTTTATTGGTCTGATTGCGCCGCATATTGCACGCTTACTAGTGGGTGAAGATCATACTTTCTTTCTGCCCATGAGTGCGATCTCTGGCGCGTTATTAATGTCCTTTGCATCCATTGCCAGTAAAGTACTTATTAGTGGTGTTGTGCTGCCTATTAGCATCGTCACCTCCATTGTAGGCATTCCCTTATTCATCACTTTAATCTTATCGCGTCAGAGTCGTTTATGAAGCAGCACATAGTTTTACCGCACAAACAACAAATAGCGTCATCGCATGAGCTGCAAGCCGGTTTACATGGCCAGTTTGCTAAACTTGGCTATCGTAAAAAAACGCTATTTGAACAAATAATAATTCCTCATATACAACCTGGTCAACTAGTGACACTCATCGGAGCCAATGGCATAGGTAAATCGAGTTTATTAAAAGCAATCGCAGGGTTACTAAAGGTTGAAGGTGAGCTGTGTTTAAATCAGTTACCACTCAGTGATATGACCGCAAAACAGCGCCTAGAGCATATTGGTTATGTGCCACAAGCATTGCCACAAACAACCCCTCTCACCCCTTTCGAAATGTTAAGGAGTAGCCTTTTACATCTCCAGCAAACGCCAAAACACCAGATAAATACCTTAATTACTCAAGTGTTTAAGCAATTAGAAATATCAGATATTGCACTTACACCGTTATCGCAACTATCTGGAGGGCAACGGCAAATGGTGGCGGTGGCAAACGTACTGACTAGAACACCGAAATTACTATTACTTGATGAACCAACCAGTGCCCTTGATCTACGCTGGCAATTAAAAGTCATTAATACTTTAAAACAACAAGTACAACGCACCAATTGTATCGCCATTATTGCTATCCATGATATTAATTTGGCATTGCGCTTTAGTGATCAAGTATGGGTATTAGGACACGCAGGGCTTACCCATTTTGGAAAACCAAATGACGTTGTTAACAGCGCCATGCTAGCGCAAATTTATGGCATTAAAGCGCGTGTAGAGAACTGCTCACAAGGTTATCCGATGATCATTACTGATGCTGCAATTTAATAGAGGAACTAAACATTGAAATACGCAATAACGTACATAGAAACAGAAAAAGCCAGTAAGTACCTGAGTGTTTTATGCCGACATTTTAGCCGTAAGGTGGCAGCAACATGGAATGAGGCTCATGGAGAGATAAACTTTCCAGTTGGGCGATGTATGATGATCGTGAATGACAACGAATTATTAATTGAATGCCGAAGCAAGGATGAGGAGCAACTAGAAAAACAACAAACAATTATAGATTCGCATCTACATTTATTTTCTAGAAGAGAACCTATAGAGGCGGTTTGGCAATATTCGACACAACCTGCGCGGGTAGTAACGAACTAATGGACATACTTTCGTTGAGATAAAAAAATGGCCAATCGAAATTGGCCATTTTAATAGTTAGAAAAGTAACCCGCTGCTAGAGCATATAACTAATACCAAATTTAAAGGTTCTTGGTTCGCCCACATTTACCTCGCCATTTTCACCGCCAGCAAGATAATCGGTATCGAACAGGTTATCGATATTAAGACGAAGTTGCAGCGCGTTACCAGCAACTGAAGTCTGGTAATTAATCCCGGTATCAATGCGGATATAGCTGCCTTTTAAGAATTCATTATCCTCATCACCATAACGTTCGCCTTCATAATACGCGCCTAAATTAACTGATAATTGCTCAGTAAATGCATATTTGCTCCAGATTGATGCAGTCCATTCCGGTACATCTTCCGGACGATTGCCTTCTAACTTATTATGATTCGCATATTTAGCGTCAAGATACATCACCGAGGTGATCAAAGACAAATTAGAACTAACCTTACCGATCGCGCTAAGCTCTGCACCCTGGTGATGCTGTTCACCGCCCTGAGTGGTGATTGGCTCATCTTTGGTGCCTTCATTCAGCACGATGTTACTGCGAGTAATATCAAAGATAGCGGCGTTAATCGCTAACTTATTATCCATAACTTGCCATTTAGTGCCCAGTTCGTACATCTTGCCCTTAACTGGATCTAACTCCGTACCATTATTACCACTAGGGCCGTCTTCAAGTACACGCCCCAGAGGTTCAAAGCTTTCACTGTAGTTCGCGTAAATTGATGCATTATCTTGTGGGTGATAAATGACGCCAAACTTCGGTAATAGCGCATTGTTATTCGCATTGGTTTTATCCTGACGGTCATAACGAACGCCTGCGAGTACCTGCCACTGATCATTTAAGGTCATCAGGTCCTGAACATAAATACCATAGTACTTATAATCTTCACTCTCAGCGTCACCATCAGCATAATCTAATACCGGTTGCTCAATAATAATACCATCGTTAATATTGCCATCTAGCTTTGCTTTATCCTTCACTTTTAATGACGTTTTTTCATAAGAAAGATAGTTTCCACCCACTAATAACTCATGACTAATACCGCCAGTTGTCACCGAGCCCATCAGATCAAAATAGAATGACTGCTGTTGCCAGTCTTCTAACTTGTTATAAGGCTTGTTGCCATAACTGCCATCAACGGGATCATACTTACCGGTTTGCGGTTTACTTTCCCAACGTTCACGTTCGTTATGTTGGTGATTATAACCCGTCGACGCTTGCCAATATGAGTTCACTTGATACGTCACATCCACACCGTAGTTTTCACTTTGCGCATCGATCTTAGTCCAGGGCATATCCCAGATGGTGTTATCACCACCGATCACATTGCCATTATCATCAACCAATGCGCCACTGTCCTGACCAGAAACATCATCCAATTTATCGTAATGCAGGGCGATAGTCAGCGCATCAGTCACATCAAACTCAGCCACTAAACTGCCAACCACAGACTCACTTTCTAAGTTGCTGCCGTCTTGATACTCACGCCAGCTGTTATTTTTTTGCTGCTCGATAATGGCACGGTAACGAATAGTTTTATTGTCATTCAAGCTGCCAGTCGCATCAATCGAGTTACGGAATGAACCGTGGTCATCACCTTTTACCGCAAATTTAACTGAACGTTCATTCGATGGTTTTTTGGTGACTAAGTTAACGATACCGCCGGGTGTTGACTGACCGTATAATAAACTTGATGGTCCTTTTAATACTTCAACATTATCGATTAATGCCATCGGCATCCGGTATTTAGCAAAATGCTGATGACCATCTTTCAGGATATTAGTATTTTCTTCCAAGCTAAAACCACGCAGACTAAAGCGTTCTCGATCCGATGTAACTCGACCTAATGAAACACTCGCGTCATTTCTTAATGCATCACCTAAGGTGACAACTAACTGATCCTCTAACACCTCAGCAGGGATCACTGTGACCATTTGCGGCGTTTCTAACAAGGAGACATCCGAACGCATCGCGGCATGAGCCTGATCGATTTTATAGTGCTGCTGATAGCCAACCACTGTCATCGTTTCTGTAGTGTCTGCTGGAACAGCCTGTGCGAGGCTCGCTTGTGAATAAAGGATTGTCGAAATAACGGCGGATATAAATTTAACTTGAGTGTTCATGTAAGTAAAACCTTTGTAGCTTAATACATCCATTGGATATATTTCATCGCTAAAATATTTTGTATGGGAGTGTAACCACCCAAATACAAACTGAAATAGGAATCGTTCTTATTTGCCTTTATTTTATTGATTAGCTTACTGGTGTCAAGTTTTAAATGCTTGGTTTTTAATAATTTACAGAATAAATATGTAAAACATCAATTAACGGGGAACTTTTTGACAATGAAAGAACTGGTAAATCAGTGAATAAAATTAATCAGATCATTAAAATAAAGGGTCATCTCGACCCTATTTTCTATTTTTCAAAATCTGTTGTTCTAATGCATGTAATACATAATCTGCAGAAACAAAAGTCGGCGTATACGCTTGTTCACGGTTTAAACGAATAAACTGGTTGTTTTGATAGGCCGTTAAGGCAAATTGCCAACCGGGTGCAACATCATCAAAACCGGCGTCGATTGACTCCGGACCCACGCCTAACTGCGATGTGTAGGTACTAAAAAACCAATCTGCATCTAATGACTCAATCAGTTCAGAACTCACTTCGGCACCCGCATCGTCAGGGTCAAAATTATCTTTCAAAAATGCTGGTCGGGTTAAGCCTAAATCAAATAATACTTGGGTAATGACCCCTGAATTTTGGCGGATCTTAATTTCCGCCTGACCTTTACTAGGGACCGCATAAATAAATGTTTTACCCGATAATTCATCTGCGTATTTATCTTTAAAGCGGACAATTTTTTGTTGGTACTGGCCATAATTATGTTCGAAAATCTCTTTCTTACCCACCCAGGTAGCCACATCGCGATAAGCATCAAAAATGTTCGGCGTATACCGTTGGATCAATACAGTTGGGGCAATTTTAGAGAGCTTATCAAATATTTTTTTCTGATATTTGACCGTGCCGATAATCAGGTCTGGTTTTGATGCTTTTATCTGTTCGATATCACTGCCTTTATTACCGTAGTTGAAGTAACCCGTATCGGCAAATTTAATACCAAAGACCTCTTCACCGCCGCGAATATAAGGCATATTCCCCGGTAATTTAATATAAGTTGAAGTGCCTACTATCGGGGCATCAACATCTAACAAAATAGACGTTGTCGACATCACATGCAGGGATGCGATACGTTTCGGGTGGGTTAATATCTCAACCTTGTTGCCCGCATGATCGGTTATCATCATGGTTTCGTTAGCAACTGCTTGCAACGATAAGCTTAGCAACAACGCACTCTGCACAATTTTTTTAAATTTCATAATTTTCCTATATTCTTTCATCATTACACTAAATTATTTAATCATTATATTAACGAGCACCAGGCTACGGCCTAACAATGTAACGCGTCATGATAATAAAAAATAATGCGCCGATTAACGCAATAAATACCCCGGCATTGATCATGATCGGCGCAAAGAGTGTCCGTCCAAGGGTGTCGGCCCAGAGCGTCATAATAGCCCCTAACAACATGCTGACAATACCTAATTCCGTACCGCGATAGCCAATAATATTTTTAGCTAAAAAGGTAGCAATCAGGCCAATAAATCCAATAGAACCAACCAGAGCAATCACAGGCGCCATAGCAAATACCGCTAATATAATAATAAATATATAATATTTTTTGGCATCAACGCCTAATGACATGGCGTGCTGATAACCAAAATTGAGCGGATTAATATAACGGCTTAACAACAAAAACACCCCGATGATGACCGTCATCCAGATACTTAAAAAGCTGGCACTGGCAAGATCCAGAGATAAAAAACTGCCGGATAAAAACGCCATAAGAAAAGCCATATCTTCGATAGTAACCGATGATAAGAGTATATCGCTAAACGCAGACACAACCGCCCCCACGGCAATACCGACTAATACGATAAAGGTACCATTGAGGTTTTTATGGACAAACCAGAGCACCAGCAACGCGGTAACGAATACCCCAAAGAAGCTAGCAAGAATACTCGCCGTTAAGGAAACCTGTGAGAACACCACATACAGCACAATGACTGACAGCGCTGCACCATCAGAAAGTCCTAATACGCCAGGATCGGCCAACGCGTTACGCGCGGCAGTCTGTAACAAGTAACCTGATAACGCCATCAAGGCGCCCGCAGCAATAGCCCCCATAATACGCGGTAATCTTAGTTCATAGATAGTAGACGTGGCGTCATTAAGCGCGACATCAAAGCCGATAACCGCGTACACATCAGCCCATAAAACACTGACCGAGCCTAATTTAAGACTAAAGATAAAACTCAGACTCAACAATATCACTAATGCACAAAGCACCCAAAAAGTGCGCTTATAAATCGGTAAGCTGATCCCTTTCGAGGGACTTATGATCATATTTTGATCGTCAAATATATTCATGACATGCGTTTATCCCGGACCATAAAATACAGTAAACATAAAAAGCAGATACTGCCAATAGATGCACTGACACCACCGACAATCAATACTTTGGGCGCAATCACGATACGGGCGAGTAAGTCTGACAAACTCAATAATAAGCCACCGATAAGCATCGATAACCAGGCCCCTTTATTACCCACCTCGCTGACAAAAAGCTTACTGATATGCGGTACGACCAAGCCAATAAAACCGATAGGACCGACAATCGAGACAACCAACGAGGCCAGTAAAAAAATACACAGCAAGGTGACATTACGGGTTCGGGTGACATTAACCCCGGCACTGTGCGCCTGTTTCTCCCCCATGATCATCACGTCCAACGAGCGTCCTTGACTTAACAGCACCCCTATCGCCAGCAATGCCAGCGGATAAATCCGACTTAAATCGGTGAAGTCAGCGGGACTTATATCTCCCAGTAACCAGTCTTGAACATTGGCAAAGCGCAGTGGATCAAGCTGCATCAAAAAGCTACTTAACGAGGAGAACAACATAGAAACCAGACTGCCCGCCAGCACAATATGCAAGTTCTTGGAAATACTAGAGCGGTTCATCATTTCCGTCATCGACAGCGTAAAGAGCCCGGCAATCGCGGCACCGAGAAACGCTGGAATAAAAATATCATTCTCAGAGACATTAAAGAAATAGATGGCACACAAACTGAAGAATACCGCCCCACTACTGACCCCGAGCGTAGAAGATGATACCAGCGGATTCTGAAACATTTTCTGGGCGCTAAAACCGGCCAGACCTAACATTGCCCCACAGGCCATGGCGACAACCAAACGCGGTAATCTTTGTTTGATCACGATGTGGTGAACAAACTGCTGGCTGTCAAAAGAGAAAATGGCTTTAAAAATATCTTCCCAGGCTATCGCCCGCGCACCAATACTGATGTGAGTTAACGCCACCAGTAACAGCATCAACGTCAACAAAAATACCGCACCGAGGAAACGATAGCCAGGTAATATTCTCGATAAAGATCGCGATACAGTACTAGGCAATGAGGTGCGTTGGAACATGGATACCGACCTTTTCGTTACCAACACGTGACGTATTTACATGAAAAACATGTTGCATCATGGTATCGGTGATCACCGATTGTGCCGCACCTTGTGCATATATTTTTTGCTCGGCAAGCACGATCACATGATCCGCGTATAACGCCGCTTGGGTCATATCATGTAAGATAGCAACCACAGTTTTACCTTGCTGAGCCAACTCTCGACCTAGATCTAACAGCATATATTGATGCTTTAAATCTAAATGTGTAGTCGGTTCATCCAGCAATACGATGTCTGTTTGTTGGGTGAGTAACATCGCCATTCTGGCACGTTGTTGTTGACCACCGGACAGTGTCGACAAACGTTTATTTGCCAGTTCGGTCAGTTGCATTTTTTGCATTGCTTGCTCAGCTATCGTTCGGTCTTCGGCACTAAATCGAGAAAAAAAGCCTTGATAGCAAAAACGCCCTTGCATCACCATATCCGCGACAGTCATAAACTCAGGCAATGGCATGGACTGCGATAATACTGAAACGCGCTGTGCTTGCTCTTTAAAAGAAAGTTGCTGTAGGTCTTTGCCATTAATGCGGATCTGACCTGATGACAAGGGTAAATGACGCATGATCAAATTGAACAGGGTACTTTTACCACAGCCATTTTGACCAATGATCACATAGAACTTTCCCGGTTTAAAAGTCAGAGAAATAGTATCTAATATTTTACGGTCAGCTTGGTAGGAAAAACTGACGTTATCGATTTTGAGAGTCATAGTGTGTCAACAAGATTATGTTGATGAGAATGATAACCAATAACAAATATGATGTAAACCGCAGGTATAACATGGCTAAAAAAAGGACAAATATAACAGGAAGGTGATAACAGACTAATGAGCAGGCTTTAGTTGAAGTAAATGCAGGTTTTATCGGATATAATTTACGGATTAGGTTCAAGATATGACAGTAATCGACCACAATAAATTGAATCAACCTAAATTTTATACCTAAGGTGGTAAAACACAAAGAATGTTATAGTGTTATAGTGTTATAATGTTTCATCAATTAAATAGACTCAACCAATCACAACGCCATAGATATATCCCTTTATTTTTCAATTAGTTAATATCTAATACGGTGATGGTAAAGTTAACGGTAATAAGGATATCCAATTGCTCTGCAAAATACTTGTTGTTGAAGACAGCCGAGCTTTTCGCAAATACCTGAATATCCAGCTGAGCCAAGCTGGTTTTCAAGTAGTATTTGCTGAATCAATAGCACAAGCGCGCGAGATCTTAGCACGAGAAAGCGATTTTCTTTGTTCTGTACTCGACTATTGCTTACCTGATGGTCATGACGGGGAGATCATCGAACATGTATTGAGTTATGGTGTACAGGCCATTATTTTAACCGCTCATTTCAGTGATCATATCCGCAAAAAAGTATTATCAAAAGGTGTCATTGACTACTTGCTAAAAGACAGCATATCGTCAGTATCCTATCTCATCCCATTATTACAACGTCTGCAAGACAATAGCCACCATAAGGCGCTGGTCGTTGAAGATTCAGCAACCGTGCGTTTCCATCTCATTAATTTACTAGAGAGACAAAACTTGCAGGTCATTGCGGCTGAAAACGGTGAGCAGGCAATCCAGTTATTACAACAGCATCCCGATATCAGTTTGATCATCACAGATCATGACATGCCCAAAAAAGACGGTATAACGATGACCCGAGAGATCCGGCGACAGTTCGATCGGAATCAACTGGCCATTCTAGGTCTATCTGGCAGTAGTGATCGCTCGATGACGGCCCGTTTTCTTAAAGCTGGCGCTAATGATTTTCTCTATAAGCCTTTTAATCAAGAAGAATTTTATTGTCGAATCCATCATATTCTCAACATGAAAGATACCGCCGACAAACTCTACAAGATGGCTAATCAAGATGCGCTCACTGGTTTATGGAACCGACGCTACTTCTTTAGTCAACACAGTAGCAGTAGCGCTGCTGAACATAAGAATATTGCCATGCTGGACATTGATTTTTTCAAAAAAGTGAATGATAACTATGGCCATGATGGTGGAGATACAGTCTTAGTGGCAATCGCCCAGCAATTACAAAATCATTTTTCAGATGCTATTGTGGCACGTTTTGGAGGTGAAGAATTTTGTATTCAAAGCAATAGCGACCGCGCTATTTTTGTGCCGCAACTGGAATTAATGCGCCATAAGATTGAACAATTAACCATGAAGCACAATGACGAGAACATCAAGATCACGATCAGTATAGGCGTCAGCTTTGGCAATAAACCGATTGATGAAATGATCTCCGAAGCCGATGCTCGTTTATATAAAGCTAAAACTAATGGCCGTAACCAAGTTGTCTACCAATAGTGTGATAAGAAGAGTGAAAAAGTTATCAATTCTCTGTGTCATATTATGCTAACAAGATGAATGTTGTACTTCACATTACAACATTCATTAGATAATCAACATAAGCTATTTACTGATCGGATAGCTTTTCATTTTCCATTCACGGAAACCGCCATCCATTGAGATTACGTCTGTATAACCCATACGTTGGATGAACTCAGCTGATAACGCGGAACGATAACCGCCACCACAATACAGTACGATACAGGTATCAAGTGCTGGATATTTAGCTTCTAAATCACGCTCGATGATGCCACGGCCCATGTATTCAGCGCCGCTTATACGACTTGCAGCCCATTCGCTTTCTTCGCGCACATCAACCAGTGCAAATTGCTTACCTTCGTCTTGCCACTGCTTTACATCATTACAGCTACATTCTTTGACTACTTTACGTGCTTCATTACATAAATCTAAAAATCGTTGACTATGAGCCATGTTGTTACCCTTTCAGTTAAATACCAAGTGTTTACTAAACTACTATTTCATTTTGTATCTGATAATTCAATCTCTAAACAAAAAATAATGATTGATCATATTCTGCCATTAACTAAGAGCTGAATCTTGTTATCACACAAAAAACCAAGTCTGTTATAACTAAGAAGACTGATATCCTCAAGTTTTATTGGTAACCATGTCGCACTTATTACAGAACTGAACCTAAGCTTAATTTACCCAAAGATAGACGCTTTACTGCAATCAAGTAACCCTTTACCAAGATACTGATTAAATAACCGTGGTTTTTCCTGATATTGTAAAAAATCTATTTTTTGCATCGTTTCTTGCAGCGCGCAAGCACATATCCGCTGGCGTTCTTTCTCCGAATTATCTTTTAGCAAAGCATGACCAGCGTTGGCACAGCCATAAATAATAGCCGCCTCTTCGTAGAGGGGATAACGAGGCTCAGTAACAAAGTTATCATTAAACCACAATATAATATAACCACCCGCAGCGAAGGAGACCAGTAATAAACTAAGAATGAATTTATGGATGTAGCCAAAATGCAGCACTGTTTGTATTAACTTAGACAACATAATTATTTTTGATTGAGAAATGATACCGTCACTATAAAGTATTGCAGATAAAATGTCATACATTAGTCAATATAAAGTTTTAAATCATAGCGTTACAACGTAAAACATCTTAATCATCCCGCTGTTCAAGGACTGATTATGGTGTCTACAAAAATAAAAACTTCATTTAGAACTGCATATTTTAGTTTTCGACAGACCCATAAAAAAACCCGCACTAGGCGGGTTTTATAACAGTCTGAAGACCAATAAGTTAACTAGGTTTCCCTAAGGCTTACATCATTGGGTCTTGATCTGCGCCTTCTTTTTCGACCACTGGTGGTAACATCGTTTCACGACATACGCCTAAGCGCAGTGCTAATGCACTCGCTACGTAAATCGAAGAATAGGTACCAACCACAACACCGATTAATAGTGCCAATGCAAAGCCGTGGATCAGTGCGCCACCTTTCAGGAATAATGATACTAATACCATTAATGTTGTACCTGAGGTGATTAACGTACGTGACAATGTCTGCGTTAATGATACATCCATGATCTCCACAGCGTCATCAGTACGCATGCGACGGAAGTTCTCACGGATACGGTCAAATACCACGATCGTATCATTCAATGAATAACCAATCACGGTCAATAGCGCCGCTAAAATAGTTAAATCGAATTCAATCTGCAATACCGAGAAGATACCTAACGTGATGATAACGTCATGCGCAAGCGCTAATACCGCGCCCGATGCTAAACGCCATTCAAAACGTACACCAACATAAAGCAAGATACAAATTAACGCAGCAAGCAGCGCTAGGCCACCTTGTTCAGCTAATTCATCACCTACATTTGGACCAACAAACTCGATACGGCGCATTTCTACACTCTTATCATAGCCCTGTAATGCTGTAATAATTTGGCTACCAAGATGCTCATTGTCCAAACCTTCACGTGGGGCAAGGCGGATCAATACATCACGGCTAGAGCCGAAATGTTGGATCACCGCATCACCAAACCCTTCCGCAGATAACAGCGGACGAATCACTTCAAGATCAGCAGGTTTATCATAACCCACTTCAATCACCGTACCACCAGTGAAATCAAGACCCCAATTAATACCTTTAATCGCAATAGAAGATATCGATAAAATAACTAACAGCGCGGATAACATAAACGCGGGTTTCGTCATCTTCATAAAGTGGATCGTGCGTTTTGTTTTAATAATTTCAAACATAATTAATCCCCTTAGATTGAAAGTTTATCGATCTTTTTATTACCCCAAAGGAAATTCACGATCGCACGTGTCCCTATGATGGAAGTAAACATAGAAGCAGCAATACCAATTGCTAGCGTAATAGCGAAACCTTTGATCGCACCAGTACCAACCGCAAACAAAATGATCGCCGTTAATAGCGTGGTAATATTGGCATCAGCAATGGTTGATAACGCATTCTCATAACCACGATGAATCGCTTGTTGCACGCTACAGCCTTCTTTTAGCTCTTCACGAATACGTTCAAATACTAATACGTTGGCATCGACAGCCATACCAATCGTTAATACGATACCGGCAATACCTGGCAGCGTCATTGTCGCACCCGGGATCATCGACATAATACCAATGATCATGATGATGTTGGCAGATAAGGCCACATTGGCAACCAGACCAAATTTACGATAGTAGACAGCCATGAAGACAACAATAGCAATCATGCCATAAATCATCGCAGCTAAGCCGTTTTCAATATTTTGCTTACCTAGGCTAGGACCAATGGTACGTTCTTCAACGATTTGAACGGGCGCCACTAACGCACCTGCACGTAATAATAACGCCAGATTTTTCGCTTCGCTGCTACTGTCTAAGCCAGTAATACGGAAACTACGCCCTAACTGCGCTTGAATTGTCGCCACGTTAATGACTTCTTCAATTTTTTGCAGTTTCGATTTGCCATCAGCCGTTTTTTCACCCGTTGGTTTGTATTCAATGAATACTGTCGCCATGGATGTGCCGATTGCTTTTTTCGTCGCACGAGACATTTTACTGCCGCCTTGCGAGTCAAGATCGATATTCACCTGGGCACGACTAAATTCATCTAAGCTCGACGTTGCACCTGTGATGTGATTACCGGTTAAGATCACTTGTTTTTTCAGTACTACAGGACGACCGTCGCGCGTGGTGTACTTTTGGCTACCAGCAGGTACTCGGCTGCTATAAGGGTCCGCTTTATTATCAACTAAACGGAATTCTAACGTAGCTGTAGCGCCTAAAATTTCTTTCGCGCCAGCAGTATCCTGAACACCCGGTAATTCAACCACGATACGGTCTGCACCTTGACGCTGTACTAGCGGCTCAGCAACACCTAATTGGTTGACACGGTTACGGATAATAGTGATATTTTGTTGCAGAGCATATTCTTTAATTTCAGCAAGTTTGTCTTCTGACATTTTTGCCAACAGGCTAAATTGACCATTATTTTCACTATCGGTTAACAGTAGGTCGGCATATTTAGAATTAAGGAATTCTTCGGCTTTATCACGAGTTTCAGCATCACGAAAACGCACGGTGATACCGTTACTGTTTTTACGAATTGCGGTATAACGCAATTTTTCTTCACGTAAATCGGTACGGAAATCTTGTAACATTTGATCTTGTGCTTTCACTAACGCTTCTTGCATATCAACTTCTAATAAGAAGTGAACACCACCACGTAAATCAAGACCGAGTTTTAATGGTCCAGCACCAATACTTTGTAGCCAGTCTGGTGTGGCAGGGGCAAGGTTTAAAGCAACAATGAATTTCTGACCAAGTTGCTCTTTTAAGATTTCACTAGCAAGTAACTGTTGTTCACTGTCGTTTAAACGCACCAATACTTGATTATTTTCTAATGAAACACTTTTATAGCTGATATCTTGTTTATCGAGTTCGGTTTTCACTTTATCGAGAGTTGATACTTCAATAACAGCACCACGTGCAGCAGAGACTTGAACAGCGGGGTCTTCCCCGTATAGATTCGGTGTGGCATAGAGTAAACAAATGGCGATCGTAGCGATCACCATTAGATACTTCCACAGAGGATATTTGTTTAACACAATATTACCTTACTGGGATACGGAAAAGATTAAAGCGACTGCATGCTACCTTTTGGTAATACTGCGGCAATGTAATCACGCTTAATAGTAACTTTAGTTGCATCAGCAATACTGATCACAACGTAATCATTACCGTCAGAAATCTTTGTAATTTTACCTACGATGCCACCAACAGTAAGAACTTCTTCACCTTTTGACAACGATGACATTAGGTTCTTCTGTTCTTTTTGACGTTTCGCTTGTGGGCGATAGATCATGAAGTAGAAGATCACACCAAAAATACCTAACATGATCAACATTTCGTAACCACCACCTGCAGGACCTGTAACACCTTCAGCAGCAACTGCATTTGCAATGAAAAAACTCATTTTTATTTCCCTTTATAAATTTTAATATTGATATGATAAACCAATCACATTACATTACTACTAATGAGAAAGGTTTACCAAACTTAGATCGACAATCAGGTTAGTGTTTGCTTAATAATTAAGCGTCAGACTTCGCTAAAGGTGGCACTTCACGGCCTTGTTTAGTATAGAAATCTGTAACAAACTGTTCAAAGGTATCAGAATCAATCGCGTCACGGATACTTTGCATTAGGTTTTGATAGTAACGTAGGTTATGCATTGTGTTTAAACGTGCACCTAAGATCTCGTTACATTTGTCCAAATGGTTCAGGTATGAACGTGAGTAGTTCTTACATGTGTAGCAATCACATTCAGGATCAAGTGTACCGGTATCAGTTTTATGCTTGGCATTACGGATCTTAATAACGCCTTCACTTGTGAATAAATGACCATTACGGGCATTACGCGTTGGCATTACACAGTCAAACATATCCACACCGCGACGCACACCTTCAATCAAATCTTCAGGTTTACCAACGCCCATTAAGTAGCGTGGTTTGTCTTCAGGTAGTTGCGGGCAAGTGTGCTCAAGAATACGGTGCATATCTTCTTTTGGTTCACCTACTGCTAGGCCACCAACTGCATAACCGTCAAAGCCAATGTCTAATAAGCCTTTTACCGAAATATCACGTAAATGCTCGTAAACACCACCTTGAATAATACCAAACAAGTTGTTTTTGTTTTCTAATTTATCAAAGTGATCACGTGAGCGTTGTGCCCAACGTAATGACATACGCATTGATTTCTCAGCTTCTGATTCTGTCGCTGGGTATGGCGTACACTCATCAAAAATCATCACTACGTCAGAACCCAAGTCATCTTGGATTTCCATTGAGATTTCTGGATCTAAGAAGATCTTGCTACCGTTTACAGGATGACGAAAATGCACACCGGCTTCGGTAATTTTGCGCGTTTTACCTAGGCTGAATACTTGAAAACCGCCTGAATCAGTCAGGATAGGACCCTGCCAGTTCATGAAGTTGTGTAAACCACCGTGTAGCTTCATCACTTCTTGACCAGGACGTAGCCATAAATGGAAAGTATTACCTAAAAGAATGTCAGCGCCAGTATCGTCAACTTCTTCTGGCGTCATGCCTTTTACCGTACCGTAAGTACCTACGGGCATGAATGCTGGCGTTTCAACTACACCACGTTCAAAGATTAAACGACCACGACGTGCGTTACCATTCGTTTTATCTAATTCGTATTTTAACTTCATATAAACCTCAAGTCAGAGAAACAGTCTGACATTACTTCTCTCAAAAAATTCAAACAACGTACTTTATCAGTCGTTATTTATCGTTAACAAACTAGCCGTGAATAGATAAACAGCAACGCACGACTAATTGAATTTATGTTGCAGTTTGCTTAGTGACAAACATCGCGTCACCATAACTGAAGAAACGGTATTTCTCAGCAATCGCATGTTGATAAGCAGGCATCACATGATCATACCCTGCGAACGCAGATAACAGCATGATCAAGGTTGATTCTGGTAAATGGAAATTGGTTATCATGGCATCAACAAGTTGGAACTTGTAACCTGGATAAATAAAGATCTCCGTATCTTCAAAGAATGGCGCTAACGGTAAGCCCTTGGCCATTGTTGCTTGCGCGGCACTTTCTAAAGACCGTACCGATGTTGTACCCACCGCGATCACACGACCACCATTGGCCTTTGTTTCAGCAATTTTAGCGACAACGTCTGCAGATACTTCGGCATATTCAGAATGCATGTGATGATCAAGAATATTATCCACACGTACGGGCTGGAAAGTACCCGCACCAACGTGTAGCGTCACAAACGCGGTGTTTACACCTTTCTCAGTGAGTTCTGCTAACAATGCTTCATCAAAGTGTAAGCCCGCTGTTGGCGCCGCGACAGCACCCGGTTTTTCATTATAAACCGTTTGGTAGCGCTCTTTATCTGAATCTTCATCCGGGCGGTCGATATAAGGTGGCAGTGGCATATGGCCAATGTCTTCCAATATTTCTAATACATGACGCTCGTCTAAAAATTTCAATTCAAATAATGCATCATGACGGGCAATCATTTCGGCCTTCACGGTACCTTCTAAGATAAGTTGAGCACCTACTTTTGGCGACTTAGAAGAGCGCACATGCGCAAGTACTGAATGATCGCCAATAACCCGCTCGACAAGCACTTCGATTTTACCGCCAGAGGATTTTTGACCGTACATACGCGCAGGAATCACGCGGGTATTATTAAATACCATCAGATCGCCGGCTTCAACTAAATCAAGGATATCTGCGAATTGTTTATCAACCAGCTCACCGCTATTACCGTTTAGTTGGAGTAGACGGCTTGAACGGCGATCCGCTTTCGGGTAACGGGCAATTAACTCGTCAGGAAGACTAAAATTGAAATCTGAAACCTGCATGAAGGTACCTTAAAATCGAACTTAAAATTGAAATAGTCCGCTAGTCTAGTTATCAAGTCGCAGAAGATCAAGTTAAGAACACCACAGCTTCAAACATCAAATTGAATACTTATAAAAAACACGCTAAAGTAGTGCGTTTTTTATAACACATTCATTCACCTTTTAACAAATTCACTGACATTACTCGTTGTTGCATCGCCTCTAAATGCTTTACGGCTGTAAATTTTTAACAAAGGTAAAATTCGGCTGGCTTCATGCTCACTCCAAGCTACACCGTAAAAAATAAGTTTACTACCAATATCAAAGTGATGTTTTTCAGTACAGAGCATACGTTCTCCATTCGGCCAACGAATTACAAATTTACGCGCTAATTTACGACCTGATGTACGTGAAATAACAAAACCCACACCACCAATACTAATATCTTTAGCCACTGCTTTAGCCCAAAAAAAATCCATAAACAAAAAACGTCGATAAATTTTTATTGGCACGCCTTTAGTTTGATAGATAAGTGGAATAGATTTTGATTCAAATTTCCAACGATAAAATTTACGATTCGGTTCAATCTCCATGATCACTTTCCTACGCTATCAAACAAGACTTTTGATCTTAATACGGGTCTATTATATTCAGCTCTATCAACCGCGTTATCAATAGCATTATCCGGTTTATCTCGATTAAATAACGACTTAATGGCTTCCTCTGCGTCTTCGGTCAGCAACAATAACTCGATCCGGCGGTTAACACTCGATTTAGGGTTCGCAGCATCAATAGGCATCGTATCTGACATAGCGACGACTTGTGCAACCCGCTCTCTGGGCATACCGCCAATCTGTAGCATTTGCCTTGCTTGCAGCGCCCGTTGGCTAGACAGCTCCCAGTTAGTAAATGCCGCATTATGAAACTTAGAGCGATCGGTATGCCCAGAGATCATTAACTTATTCTCGATAGGAATAAAAACGGGCGCTAATGAGCGTAAGACATCCTGAAAAAATGGTGTCATCTGAGCACTACCACGGCGGAACATTTTATGGTTAGCATTATCATGTAATAGAATTCGTAAACCTTGTGGCACCACTTCAATGTCAATATTTTCCGCTGCACCAATCGAATCAGCAAGAGCCTCTAATTTAGAGGCTAATAATGCTAATTGCTCTGGAGAAGTTAACTGCCCTTTCAGCAATGAATTCATCATTGGCTTATCACCGTAACCACTATCCCCTTCATCATCTGCAGTACGCTGATTTAAAGAACGAGCCGTTTTTTTAGATATTGAACGTTTTGTTAAATCTAGCTTATTTTTACTGTCTAATATAGATAAATCAGCACCCATACTTGTCGGCAAAGGATTCCCGCTAAAATCGAATGGATTACTTTCACTCTCAAATAATGAGTAATTACGTATACTTTCAGAAAATTCCTTACGTTCATCGGCGTCTGAAACAGCGAGGATCCACAGCACCATAAAAAAAGCCATCAACGCTAACATAAAATCAGCAAATGCGACTTTCCAAGCACCGCCACCTTTAGATTTACCACGACTTCTTCTTTTACGCTTAATAATAATATTTTCTGACATTAGCTTGCCTTAGCGTTAAGCCACTGTTCCATTTCAACAAATGTTGGCTTAATTTCTCGATCTATCAACTTGCGTCCAGAATCAACAGATAGCACTGGTGATTTACCTGAAATATGTGCCACCATCATCGTTTTGACACAAGTTAATAGCAGTAATTGATTATGTATTCGTGCAGCAAGTGATTCACCAATCGGTTCAAATAAGCAGTAGCAGAAAAAAATACCAAGGAAAGTCCCGACTAAAGCGGCACCAACGTGCAAACCAATCATCATTAATGGTCCGTCTAGCGAAGACATAGTAATAATAATACCCATTACAGCCGCTAAAATACCAAATCCTGGCATAGCTTCACCAGTGGTATGCAAGGCTTCAGATGGTTTTAATAAATCATCTTCAAGCGCTTCAATCTCACTTTCTAACACATGTTCTAATTCATGAGACGACATTTTCCCCATTGACATCATACGAAAGTTGTCAGTAATAAAATGCATTAACAGACGATCTGAATGGATGTGTTGGTATTGTAAAAATAATGAACTGGTTTCCCAGTTTTCAATGTGTTCATCAATCGACTTTAGTCCTTTATTGCGAACCATTTCCATCAGCGTATGCATCACCAACAGTAATTCTTTCATTACTTCGCCGCGATCGGCTTCTTTTTTAAAAGATGCAAAGAACTGATTTTTTAATTCAACCAATACATACTTAGGATTTGCGATCAGCATTGAACCAATACCAGCACCTAGAATAATCAGTAATTCAGCGGGTTGCCACATAACAGCAAGTTTTCCTCCTGCGAGCATAAAACCACCAAAAACACAGAGGAGGATGACCCCCAGACCTACAAATTTTTGCATAACAAGCCTTACAATAAATTGGTTAAATGAGAATGGAGCTTCTTAAGCGCCAATTGATGTAACTGACACACTCTAGATTCGGTGATCCTAAGGGTAAGGGATATTTCTTTCATATTAAGTTCATATTGATAATATAGGGTCAGTAATAATTGATCTCTTTGATCGAGTAAAGACAGCGTTTTCTTAAGGCTACGCTTCATATCAAATTTTTGAATATCTGAGTTTTCATCTGTAATATCAATACCTGATTGCAGTAACTCATCGAGGCTCTGCATCTCTTCAGATACACTATCAAAGATCATATCTTGCAGCTGCCCAGCATCTATCTCTAAAAATGCCATTAACTCTTTTTCATTCGCTTCCCGGCCTAACGTACGAGATAAAGTACGTCTAGCATGATTTAATGAATGGCCTTGTTGACGCGCTTGACGTGGGCGCCAATCCTGCCTCCTTAGTTCGTCCAGTATCTCACCTCGTATGCGCTGAAAAGCGTAGCTTTCAAATCCATAATCTGGCTCACTGCCATAACGGCGAATAGCTTCGAGCAGACCCATTGTCCCTATCTGAACAAGATCCTCATAGGATTGCAACGTACCAATCTGGCTACGTAAATGCGTCACAGCTCGCTTGACTAAATGCATATACTTAATCAATAACGCATTTTCATCTACCACTGATGCCCTAGCATTAAAAGAACTGTTGTCCCAAACAACCGAGTTTGTCACTGCAAGCTCCTATTGAACGACCAGTTTGGTAATCAGCACATCATCAATGATGCCATTCATTTCATATCGCGTGAGTTCTTTATCTAAGCCTGATAGCATCTCTATTTGTAATTGTTCTATATTTTTCAAATTTTTACGGATCGTGTCATAACTGCGTTGACTGAGGTTTCGGACAAAAGAATTGCGGATCACTGGCATGTAATAATTAATCCCCTCAATAGACGCTTCTAATTTAGTCTCTAAAGTAACCTCCATCATGACATAGTAAATTGTGCGTTCACTTTCAACACTCACCACCATTTTATCAAGCGGTATATAAAACGGTCGGGTTGATTTTACGACTTCAGGCGTTTGTATAAATGCTTGAATCTGCACCTGATATTTAAAACCTAAAAAGCCCATTGCAGCGATAATAACTAACGCAATAATTAATATTTTTACTTTCATTATGTATTAAAACCTTAAATTTTTAAAATCACACCAGAGTATTAAATAAGCCGTGCTGCTCGATAGGTAAAAGCGTTACATTTTCTGTTTGTTCCTCAGAAGAAGAGAGTACGACATTATGCCCACGTTCCTTAAATTCTTCTCCTCCAGAGCCGCCTCCCACATTAACATCGACACCGGCACCAAACTGATTAGAAAGCTCACTTCGAAGCTGCTGTAATGATGCCTGTAGTGCCTCTCGAATCATGCTGTTACTGGTATTAATCATCACAGTCAAGCGGTCTCCGTCCATGCGAACAGATAAATCTAAACGTCCAAGATCAGGTGGATCCAAACGTATATTAGCTTGCTTTATGTTTTGATGAACTTGCATTTCAATACGATCTTGTAGCACATTAAATAACTGCTTAGACCATGCATTTTGCTGACTCTCCATTTTGACGGCAGACCACTCATGTCGTCCTTGTGTCATCAGGCGTTCAGGGGAGTTAATATCGGCTATTTGCTGCTCGATACGCAGGCTTGCAACATCAACGGGCTTTTTATCGTTAAGATTCGCGCTTGTTAATTTATCCAGTAATACGGCTGTCGATAATTTGGCCACGTTAGCTTTTACTGCATCCGTCGCGCTCATATTTAAATGATTAACTTGACGTTCTATTACACTCGTCTCTACAGATTGTGTTTGATGCCGAACAGCTTGTAACAGCGAGATTGACGGTGATTGTTGATGACTAAGTTCAACATTATTAACAGCAAGTAGCGACGTAGGGACCTTCGTTGTTGTTGCGGTATCTGTGGTATTCGCTTCAGGTGCTAAAAAATGAGCAAAATCATTGTTTTTACTTTGGTCTCGATGGGCTAGATTGTCTTGATGCTCAGGGCTAACAAAATCAATACTATCTTGCTCTTCAGCATCAATGCTATGACCGCTTTGCTTATCAGCCTCTTTAGCTTGCAGAGATTGCGGTTTGATAGCATTCGTCGCAGTATTATTTTTAGCGCCTGCATGACTGGCTGTTGTCGTGTTCATTGCAATCATATTTCTAGTTCCTGATAAGCCATAATACCTTCTCTATTTTTGGTATGGTTTGCCATTACACCAGCGAGACGCGCTTGTTGCTGTTTGCATAGCTCTAGGACTTTATAATGGCTGCTTTTTAAGGCTGTGAGCTCTCTATGTAATTGTAACTTTAGCGCGGGTTTTAAATTCAATAACGAGAGTAAGGTGGCGACTTCATTATCTAACTTAACCACCTCGTTAACGTTAATATTTTCATTACTTGCTTTTACAACACGGCAAAAATGAGCATGTAAAATTATAATTTTCTGCTGTAATGATTTTATATCTAACACGCTTATCACCTTAGTCAATACGGCCTAATGAAATATTATGCAAACTACAGTCCAACTTTTAAGGCTTTGTTATTAAAGGAAAATAAAATAAAACAAGGAAACTTAACTTCCGCCAGGCTTCCGCTAGCGGAAATAATAATGCCGGGATGCCCAGCATTCTTATTAGCTACATAAGCGCGCTGAAACTAAGCTGCATCTCGGCCTATATTGGCCCAACCTTCTTTCAAGTTTTCCATCACATTAACCACAGTACTGAGTTCTTTAACATCATTACTAATGCTGATGTTATATAGTGTATTTGCACAGTACTCATATAAGTGATGAAGATTAGCCGCTACTTCGCCACCCTCTTCCATATCAAGAGCCGCATCTAAACCCGATACAATATCTAAACATTTGCTGATAGATTTACCTTTATGCTCATATCGGCGACCTACAATATGACCTTCTGCACGTGCTATTTCATCTAATAGCCCGTCAATTAACATCACCACTAATTTGTGGGGATCGGCCGTGGCAGCCTGTGCTTCGGTATTGGTTTCCTGGTAGGCATCATAACCCAGATCAAATTCGTTCATGTTTCTATCCTAATTGACTAAAATTATTGGCTCATACCAAACAGACCACTGGTCTGCTGCATCTGATTCTGTAATTGCTGCATCGCGGTAAACTGTTTCAGGTAACGCTGATACAGACTCTCCATCTGCACATCTAACTGCGCGGTTTTGTCTTGCAGTCTATCAATTTCTGAATTTAAACTCGACACCCGATTATCAAAGAGACCGTTAGACTTGCTATAAGGCTTTAACGTCGTGGATAATCTGTCCACAATACTATCTTTACCTAACAACATGTTATTGAGAATATCCGGATCTTTATCTAACGATTTAGCCAACGCTTTTTTATCTAGAGATATTTCGCCGTTTTTGTCAAACTTGAGACCAACCTGACTCAGGTAGGCACCATCGGGCAAATTAGAAAACACAGCGCGTAACTGCCGCATCATCGAGGAAGCAGTGCTGTCGCCAGAAAGGGCTGCCCGGGTTATCTTTTTAGTATCGCCACTCTCGACCTTAGAGATCGTCGCGGTTTTAACCCGGCCGACTAGGCCATTATAGGCACTTACCAGCGACTCTAATGATTTGGTGATGGCATCATCATCACGCCCGACCGTTAATGTCAGCGGTTCGCCGACATTGGTTTTAGTCAGCTCCAGGGTGAGATTATCGGTAATGTTTTCAACATTATTTGACTGCGAAGTAATAGCGATTCCGTTAAAGGTTAATTTGGCATTCTGCGCCTTGCTCAATTCGATTTGACCTGTGACTATAGTTTTCTTGGGATCAGCAGGGTCTGTAATAGTTTTAGGGGTAACTATTTCATCTAATGTCTTAGAACCTCCAGCATACTCTACTTTCAGCGCATGCTCGGTACCGGTTTTTGTACTGCTCAATACCAGTTTAACATCTGTACCGGTGCGAATAATGGCAGCCTGCACCCCGGGATTATCTTTCGCATTGTTGATCGCGTTACGCAGATCCATCAGGTTAGCGTCGGCAGGTAATACCTTGGTATCACTGAGCGTGAGCGTCCACGGCTTACCGCCTACCGTAAAAATGAGTTCGCCCTCATTCGGTATCTTCACATTCTCATCTGTAAACGTCAGGCCGATGCGCGATGCCTTGGCCAACTGGCTGACCTCGATGCTGTAATCACCCACAATAGCACCGTCAGTGGTGCTGGCTTTAATAATGCCTTCACTGCTTAACTTGGTGTCGGTCGCCCTTAAATCACTGCTTTTACTTAAGTCTTTAAGCGCCGTTGATAAATTACCCACCTTTCCGTCTAATGCTTTGAACGCTCTGATCTTATTATTGACAGTCGCTTGCTGCGTATTATTGTGTTTATCCAAACCTGCACGGGTAGCAGCTACTAACTGCGAGGAAAAAGAAGCGGGATCTACCGTCATAACGACTCCATAAAAACAAAAAAGATCCTATATTCATAGTTGGATATAGGATCATATTTTTAATTCCAAACGGAATTAATGTATAACTCGGTTATTACGCGATTAACGTAATAGACCCATTACCATGCCGCCGATCTGGTTGCTCTTACCAAGAACAGACATACCAGATTGCATTAACAGTTGTTGCTTAGTCATGCTTGCAGATTCTGAAGCAAAATCAGCATCCATAATACGGCCTTTAGACAGTTCCGTATTTTGGTTCATGTTGCCAAGGTTATTGATAGTATGATCTAAACGGTTGATAGATGCACCGAACTGGCCACGTAAAGAGCCAACTGCGTCAATTAGAGCATCAGTGCTCTTCATTGCCGCCTGTGCGCTTGCCTGATCGCTCACGTCTCCCAGATTTGTCTGAGCTGTCGCCAAAGTGCTTAACTTCTCCGTTACGTCAAGTTTCATATTTTCGTTCGCAGAAGCACCGATCTGGAAAGAGATCTCTTTAGCGAATGCACCGGCTTTTGATTCAATATTACTTTCTTTTCCTAGAGCTGTTTCAGCAGTTTTAACCGCTTTTTCAGCCGCTTCAATAGCTGTATTTTTTAGATCTTTAGTTTCATATATCGCTGCTGAACCTGCTTTAGTTACTACTGATGTTGCTTTACCTGACGCATCCATCACTGCTGCTATTGTTGAAACAGCAGCTTTTTTAGTCGCTTTATCGACTACAGCTCCTTCCGCCAATGCCAGATCTTCTTTCGCAGCGGTAAGTGTGTTATTAGCGTTAGCATAATCCTTAACTACATTTTCATTAGTCACTTCTTTTGAAAGTAGTTTCTTGCCTTCACCGTACTGAGTATTTTGCGCGATGTTAGTTAATTCTGCCGCTAACTCTTTGTATTCATCATTTAGCGCTGTGTATTCTGCTTTGCCGTTAGTGCCGTTAGCCGCTTGCGTAGCAATATCTTTCATACGTTGACCAATGCTGGTCATCTCTGACAATGCGCCTTCTGCAGTTTGCATCATAGAGATTGAATCCTGCGCGTTACGCATACCCACTTTCTGACCGTTAGATTGAGTTTGTAGACGGGTTGCGATCTGTAGACCAGCAGCATCATCAGACGCCGAGTTGATACGTAGACCAGTACCTAAACGTTGCATTGCAGTTGACAGCATGCTGTTCGTTTTGCCCAGTTGGTTTTGAGTAGCCAGTGACGCGTAGTTAGTATGAACTGATAAAGCCATGTGAAAGTATCCTAATTCTATTGATTATAAAGAGATGGAATAGAAGTATTTAATGCCTTCTCATCTCGCTTATAAATACAAAGCGACACTCGATCCTAAAAACTTAAATTTATTTTTATTTTTATTTTAAATAAATAAACATAATGCATTGTATCTTTTAATTTAAGCGTTTAATGCACACGAACAATCGCGAGCTATTTTACGTGTCACTGTAGCTCAGACTCCATCCTACTCAT
The DNA here is from genome assembly GCF_013215705.1 of Moritella sp. GTDB lineage: Bacteria > Pseudomonadota > Gammaproteobacteria > Enterobacterales > Moritellaceae > Moritella. The sequence continues at coordinate 125,913 of NZ_JABSQR010000006.1, forward strand.
TATATAACAACAGGTTAATAATTATAAAACCAAAATTAACCTCGTGATGTCACTCACTGCATTATCGTTTTTCTATGATATCCAAAACATCATCTGCATTTCTATTTCTATTTCTATTTCTCAGCCAGTTTACTTATTCAATAATGATACCGCGGTATTACGCGATATATTGGCTTGCGCTAATAAACTCGTTAACCGACTGCCAAAATCACCGTCACTAAGTAATGCTGAGAGCTCAGATGCCACGGCGCTAATATCAATAGGCGCAGAGAGAGACCCTTTATTTCGAACCTGATCCATTGCAGCTCTAAGCTGAACGATAGCATGACGCACATCAGCTTGTACTTGCCTTACTTGCTCATTAACGTCTTGCTTATGCACATTTTGTTTATTGGCATTGCCATCGATGGCGTCAGCCAAACTCAATAAAGCGCCCACTTGTAATTGCATCTGCACGGGGACTGGATTACCCGCTGGCACTCGAATACCTTCACCGGAAAATAATACCGGTTCATTAAAAAACCGACTATTATCAGATGTCGGATTGAAGACTAATTTCTGCTCGGCATTAACCGTCACATTGGTATCAACCGCAGCTAAAGAGCGATTAAGACTCATTAATATTTCTTTAGGCTCGGCATAAGCAGGAATGTGGAAACTCACCGACTTACCCGCAGATGGCAGTACCATACTCAGTGTTTCTGCGGGTTTTTTTGCTAATAAATTCACACTATTCAACACGTAATTAGGGCGTTCTGAATGGCGATTCAATACTTTGGGCTGTAACTGACCATTTAAGTCTTTACTCGTGACATGGTCAAGTTGACGCACTCGATTAGCCATAACTTCAGCATTATTAATTTTGTTATTGAGCATAGCACTAATGTTAACAAGCTCCCGATACACAGTACCTAAACTATTCTCTGCACTTTTATATTGACTAAAAGCCAATTGGTTTGAATTCAGCCCAGACCAACGCGCTAAGCCTGATGCAGTCACATTACCATTGCGTTGTTTGTGCAGCTCATTCGTCGTTAGCTTGCTATCAACGGTATTAACACTCGACCCTTTAGTCGATTTGTTTGCCGCAGGAGTAACAAGAGATGGTAAATATTTAGTGCTATTAACTAAATTATCACTAACTTTATTAAGTATATTTATCATTATCTTACATCACATTAAACAAGCTTAATTTACTTGCCTTAACATAAACCATCTGTGTTGTTTTTAGTGCCAATTCAGCTTGAGCTAATTCAAATGACGCAGTGCCATAGTCGAGTTGCTCTAAGGATAACTGCAGTTTTTTGCCATATAAACTAATATCAGCATTGGTATCTTTCGTTTGTATAATTTCTGATAGACGAGTACCGATAGTAGTCAGTAATTGTAAGTTAGTATCAGTACTCGAATCTATCGCCGCTAACATAACCTTTCTGTCGGCAGGGACTTGGCTATCCGTGTTTAACTTCTCGATATAGCCATCTAAGTCTTTAAAAAAATCTTTGCCTCCATCAAAAAAAGTTCCTTCAACATCTATGTTCGAAACAACCTTAACACCGGAAGCAATCGTTATTTTACGTTCACGATTATCACCGGCATAGGTGTAGTCCCCCGTGACAGGATCGGGTCCTGCAATCGGTGATTTTTCAACTTCTGAACCGGAAAATAGATATTTTCCATTACTGCCTTTAGCATTTGAACTCGCCAGTAATGACTCTTTTACCGCTTCCATTTCTTGGGCAATCGCTTTGCGTCCTGCCGGGGTTAGCGTGCCATTACCCGCTTCCAAGGTTAAATCACGCAATTTCCCGAGCTGGTCGGAAATACTGGAGACATAGGTTTCAGCCCCTGAAAGATGACGACGAGCGTTTTCAATATTGGTATTAAACTGTTTTAAATTGGCTTGTTCCGCTTGTAACGCCATCAATTTCACCGTACCTAACGGATCATCTGATGGTTTAATAATGCGCTTACCCGATGCCTGCTGTTGACTAATATGAGAAAAACTACTTGCGCCTTGCTCCATACCGCTCATGACGATACGCTGAAGTTGAACTGTACTAACTCGCATAATTATTCCTTACATCATCCTTAATAGGGTTGAAAATAGCTGATCAGCCATGCTAATTACTTTTGCGTTAGCATTATAAGACTGCTGATACTTCATTAATGAAATACCTTCTTCATCGAGGTTAACACCACTCACCGAGTCACGTTGAGCTAATGCATTTTCAGCTACCGTTTGACTTGCTTTCGCACTAGACCGTGCCTCACCACTTTTAATAGCAAGAGAACCAACCAAACCATTATAAATACCTAAAAAGCCATTTTTCATCTCAAGTAATGTGGTTAAATTAGTATTATCACCGGGACCAGTACCGGCCGCACCAAGGGCTAAATCTGTCGGTTTAAATCCATCAGACACCTGGAATGAACCCGCGGGATTGGATGGATCATAACTAAACAATGGTTTACCTACGCCAACGGGATCGTTAATATCTTGACCTAATGCCAATTGGTTGTTCATCGCATCAGCAGTATCTTTGGCTAATTTATCTAATTCTGCTTTAGTGGGATCTAAAACATGACTCTTATAAGATAAAACGCCACCTATTTTACCGCCAACGTCACCATTAAAAGTAAAATTTTGCCCTGCGATACTTACCGCATAACCAGACCCTTTACTTGATAGCGTTGCGGCACTGGCTCCCAATACCACGGGCTGTCCGCCGGAAAGAGAGAGCGTGATGGAACCATCGCCTTGACGGCTGGCATCAAGCTCCATCAATTCAGCTAATTTACTAATCGTTTCAGCGCGTTGATCCTGTAATGCTGTCACATTATTACCCGTCGCGCTGCTCTCTACAATTTTACTATTTAAAGCAGCTACTTGCGAAAACATGGTATTAGCAGAACTCATCATGCCATTAATTTGTTGTGAAATATCTGTACTCTGAATATCCAAATTTGAATATAAAGAATTAAAACGATTGGCAAGCGCATCCGCAGAAGCAATAATTTGCTGTCGAGGTGCCATGGTACTTGGTTCTGTCGTTGCCGAGTCTAACGCACTAAACAAGCCATCAAGGCCTTTCGCTATACTCAGGTTTTCGTTAGCAACGAGCTGTTCACTGATCATAAGATAGCTACTATACGTTTGCGCAAAACCATTATTTGAATTACTTCGCCACAAGCTATTATTAAGATAGTTATCCGCGATACGACGTACCGAGGTGATCTCAACGCCTTGCCCCGTGCTTAAGTTTGAGTTACTCGCGCTATAGCGCGAACTACTAATAGCATCAAGACGGCTATAACCAGAAACGTTCACATTCGCGACATTGTTACTGACTACATTCAATGCTATCTGCGACGCATTTAAACCAGATAACCCATTACTGAACATGCTCATAATTAATTTTCTCTTAATCTACTAAATATTTAATAGCGACTGGCTAAACGAACCAAGCAAGGTTTCTTGAATACTATTAGTCTCTTGAATACTATTAGCGACCTCTTTTTCATTAAACTTTAATTCAAAGTTTAAATTATTTTCCAGAGATGCTTCAGAAAGACTCGTTACTAATGGCGACGTCTGTCTGACCATTTCGTCTTTAGCACCCGCAACCAGTGGCGACATCTGCCTGACCATGGCGTCAGCAATACCAAGAGCACTCTTATCCGCCATCGCCATTGTTAACTGCCCATCATACATATCGCGGTACATTCGCTGGCGATCGCTATTAACAAACGAATCATCAGCAGCTAACGCATCACTAGCAGTGCGCATACTTTTTAATACCATTTGCAAGAACATGGTTTCAAATTGATCTGCTGCCTGAGTCAAACCTTCAACCGTATTCCCATGTTCTTTAATTGCATTAACGGCTGTGGGATCCATTACTAACCCAGTTGTTTCTATCTTTGTCATTAAATTACTACCAATTCAGCTTCTAATGCACCCGCTTGATCAAGTGCTTGTAAAATTGACATTAAATCGTCTGGCGATGCGCCTAAACTATTAATAGCTCGGACAATAACCTCCAGAGATGTACCTTCAGGCACAATAAACATCGGGTTATCGCCTTTCTGTATATAGATTGACGACTCTGGTGTTATCGCCGTATTGCCATTAGAGAATGCGTTGGGTTGACTTACATTTGAGCGTTCATTAATGGTTACCGTTAAGTTACCGTGACTAACAGCCGCTTTGCGAACCTTCACATTCGCTCCCATGACCACAGTGCCAGTGCGACTATTAAACACAATACGCGGCTTAACCCGACCTTGCTCGATTTCTATCTCTTCTAACATCGACATAAAAGTCACTCGTTGACGGGCATTAACTGGCGCAGCAACCGTCACACGATGTTGTCCTTGCGCTTGTGCAACGCTGTCACCAAAAATAGCATTGATGGCAAGTTCGATGTTACGCGCCGTTTTAAAGTTCGGTGTTTTAAGATTAAGTACCACTTCTTTTGCGCTAATAAAATTAGTCTGGATCTCTTTTTCAATCGTTCCCCCGTTAGGGATCATACCCACAGTCGGCGTATTCACTGTCACTGAAGAACCAGAGCCACCAGATGCTTTAATGCCGCCAACAACAAGGTTACCTTGAGCCGTAGCATATATTTCACCATCCATACCACGTAACGGTGTTAATAGCAGGGTGCCACCACGTAAGCTTTTCGCATCACCAATCGAAGACACTGTAATATTGATGGTTTGACCTTTACCAGCCTGAGACGCCACCTCAGCAGTGATCATAACTGCTGCCACATTTTTTAATTTAGGGTTGCCTTTATCACCGAGTTTTACGCCAAACTGCTGCAACATATTAATCATTGACTGAGTCGTAAATTTCACTTGACTCTTATCCCCCGAGCCATCTAACCCCACAACAAGCCCGTAGCCAATCAGCTGATTTTTACGTAGCCCTTGGATATCGGTAATATCCAATAACATACGCTGATATGCAGCACTAACACCGACAGATAACAGTGTCGAACATAACAACACTGATAACAAAATTAGTTTCTTCATTCATTTAACCTAAGTTATATTGTCTCTGAATCACAACCCTGAATACGTTCTAGCAACCACTGATTGATGACTAAAAAGGAAACCACTTACTATTAATGAATCGTGTAAACCAACCTTGTTGATTCGATTCAGCAAGTTCGCCACGCCCAGCATAAGTAATATTCGCATCAGCAAGTCTTTGAGAGCTTATTCGATTCGACTTATCAATGTCCTCAACCCGGACTAAGCCTGTCAAACGAATATACTCATCCCCTTGGTTGAGTTTGATCCATTTTTCTCCACGAATACGTAACGCGCCAGTCGGTAAAATTTCAGCCACCGTCACCGTGATCGCACCAGATAATGCATTTTGTTGGCTTGATGAACCACCACCATTAAATGAGCGGTCAGAGCCTAAGCTAAACGAACCTGTTGCATCAATAGACGACAGATTATTGGCGTAATTATAATTGCCACCACTTTTAGAGTTCTTTTTAACGCCTGAGTTTGCTCGCTTACTAGATTGAGTCTGCTCTTCGAGTATTACCGTTAAAATATCACCAACCTTGTACGCTCGACGATCTTGAAACATATTTAATAGCGAAGAATTAGCTAACAAACTACCATCACCTAGCGTAGTTGTATCACTGCGTACTATCGGTTTAGTGGTGATAGTAGGTAACCACTCTGCCTCGCCCGGCTTTGCCTCGAACACATTGTAAGCGTTATCGGCACAACCTCCTAACAGTACAACAACACTAAGTTTCACCAGCCATTTAGCCAACATAATTAGTACCCACTGGTTATAAAGTTTGAGTAACAAACTGCAACATTTTATCCGCAGCCGACACCACTTTGGCATTCATTTCATAAGCGCGTTGCGTCGAAATCATATCTACCATTTCTTCCACTACACTGACATTTGAACCTTCTAACCCGCGTTGCTTAATTTGTCCTAATGAAGCCTCGCCAGCCACGCCTTCTTGTGCTGCACCAGATGAACCTGTTTCAGTATATAAATTACCCCCTAACGCCACTAGACCTGCTGGATTAGCAAAACTGGCCAACGTTATTTGGCCAACGTCTTGTGGCGCACTTTCACCCGCTAACTGCGCTGTTATAGTACCGTCTGAACCAATGGTAATACTGATTGCGTCTGCTGGAATTTGGATGCTTGGAACCAATGGTAAACCATCGCTATTCACAATTTGACTATCTGAATTCAACGTAAATTGACCATTGCGCGTATACGCTATTTCACCGCTGACTTGTTCAACTTGGAAAAAACCTTTCCCAACAATAGCCATATCCAGCTCTTGACCCGTTTCAGAAAAGCTCCCCGGCGTGAAGACTTTTTGAGTACCGGTAACACGAACACCATTACCAACTTGAACGCCCGTTGGTATTTCATTATTTTGGTCTGCTAATGCCCCTGGCTGACGTTTGATATCATAAAATAGATCCGAGAATGCAACGCGATCTTTTTTAAAGCCAGTGGTATTAACATTGGCGAGATTATTGGCAATGATTGACATTTTTACATCTTGTGCTGCCAACCCGGTTTTACTTGTCCAAAGTGCTGAACTCATTATATTATTCCTACTATTTAAACCTAAGGTGATTAATTATTTAAAGCTAAAGTAATTAATTATTATCAACCGCTGATCAGTTGATTGCCTTTTTGAGCCAATGTATCAGCCGTTTTCATCATCTTAATTTGCAGTTCAAACTGGCGATTAACCATCATTGATGCAACCAACTCGGTCACCGCATTCACATTAGAACCTTCCAGAAATCCTGACACTAATGCGACATCTTCAGCTTGATTGCCGACCGCGCCCGTCTTTAAATGCAACAAACCGTCCTGCCCTTTCACCATGCTGCCCGCTTCAGGTTTAATTAGCTTTATTAGGCCAACTTGGACCTGTGCACCACCTAAAGTAATGGCGGTAACAGTCCCATCACTGCCAATTTCGATACTTTGGTATTCAGGGAAAGTAAGTTGCGCACCATCAGCAACCACAGCGTTACCATTAATGAAAGCACGGCCTTCATTGTCTAATGTCATGCTGCCAGCCCGAGTATATGCTTCAGCCCCCCCCGGCGTTTGCACTGCAATATAGCCTTCGCCTTGAATTGCGATATCTAAGCTACGGCCAGTTTTTTCTAGCTCACCAGCCGCAAAGTTAGTACCTGACGCTGCACTTTGACTGAGATAACGGGTTTCATAACCCGCGCCTTCGATCTTGTAAGCGACAGCGCGATCAATATCAGCTTTAAAGCCGTTGGTATTCACATTCGCCAGATTATTAGCACGAATGTTCATTGCCGTTTGGCTTTGCTCGGCACCAGATAAAGCGGTATAGAGTAGTTTCATCAACTAGTTCCTATTAAAATGCGTTAAATAACACTTGAGTCATTTTTTCAGCGGCTGAAATAGTTTTAGAGTTAGCTTGATAGTTACGCTGTGCTGTCATCAAACTAACGAGTTCACCAGTCAGGTCTACGTTAGAACCTTCATAAGCACCCGACGTTAATGAACCCAGTGTGCCACTGCTAGGTAAGCCTACAGTTGGCGCACCCGACGCAAAGCTTTGACCCCATGTGGTATTATCACCTTGACGTAAGCCATTTGGATTAGCAAAATTAGCCAAAATTACTTTGCCTTGTAACTTATCTTGACCATTCGTGTAAACACCGTAGAGAGAACCATCATCATCAATACGAATTGTTTTCAGATCACCAGCGCCATAACCGTTCGTTTCATTACGACTCAAGCTAAAACTTGCTGCATTTTGACTCATATTAGTCATTGATATTTTGATACTTAGTGGATCAGCACCTGTAATAGCCTGAGAAACCGTAACAGAACCCGCCGGCGACGTGATATTACCACTGGTGTCAAAGGTTAAAGTCTGCTTTGCAGTTGTACCCGCCGGAGTGCCATCAATAAAGTAATGTGCGGTCCACTCATTTGTCGCAGGAGTCGCCGACTTTACAAAATACTGGGTTAACACATGCTCAGTACCGAGTGAGTCGTAAACTTTACCTGACTGCGAATAATTATACATATCTGGCTTGATATTGGCAGGATCAAACGCGGTAGCTGGTACAGGCGCATCGGCTTTTAAGTTCGCGGCAAATTCAACACTTGACGATGCTTTCGCGGGTAATGTACCAGTACCGACCTTTAGATCCGAAATAACACCACTTAACAGCGCGCCATTTGCATCAACAGGATAACCTTGTAAACGCGCTCCACTACTGGTTTCAATATAATTGCTCGCATTGCGAACAAACGAACCGGCACGCGTATAAGATGCTTCACCGCCATTATTTAATACAAAGAAACCACTACCAGAAATCGCAAGATCCATTGCTCGACCAGTATTAACGACATCGCCATCGCGATCAAAGTTACTTGAAATAGCAGCAACTTCCACACCACCGGCAGAACCACCACTGTAAACAGCAGAGAACTCTGCACGACCTGATTTAAAACCCGCGGTATTTACATTGGCAATATTTTGCGAAATAACATTCAGCTGTTCATTGGTAGAACGAAGCCCTGACAAACCGATACTATAAGACATTTTAAACCCTTAACTTGTTGTTTTACCAAATTCAGAAATAGAGAACAGAGAGACACTGCCCATACCTGCAATTGACAGTTGAATATCAGAACCTGTTTTTGGCAAGCTGACTTTTTCGACTTCTCTTGATAATAGAGGTACGCCATTTAATACTTGGCCACCCATTTTAACTTCAACACCGAGCACATAACTGCCTTCATCGAGTGCTGGTACTTCGAATGCAATATCTCCAGACTCAGGGTATTTCCAAGTTTGAGTGTCAACAACATTACCGTTCAAATCTTTTACAGTCAGTGTCACTTCATCAGCTGCACCATCGATGCGGATAACACCGTTTGGTTTTTCACCTTGCTTTGCAGCAATGCCAGTCGATGGGACTAATACTTCGGTGCCAATTAAGGCTGTACTCTGTAGTACTTGTTGGGTATAGAGCATTTCAGCTTGACCAGATTGACCAGTACGTAACCCCTCAATCCCTTCAACCATCGAAAACTGGGCCAGTTGGCTGACATACTCAGTACCATCTAGCGGATTAAGAGGGTCCTGGTTTTTAATTTGCGCAACCATCATCTGTAAAAATTCATTTTTCAAGCCCAAAGCACTATTGTCTTTAACCTCAGAAGTCTGAGCTGGGTTCGTTCTGTTGCTATTATGTATTGGATTCATAACCGCTATCCTTGTCCAAGCCTTAACAGACTTTGTTGCATGCTATTCACACGGCGCATGACCTCAGCTGAACTCTCAAAACTACGAGATGCCGACATCATGTCAGCCATTTCAGCCACCGCATTCACATTAGAATAAAAAACGTAACCATCGTTATTTGCGAGTGTATGCTCAGGCTCATATCGACGTTCAATAGCTTGTTGTGATTGAGTAACACCAAGCATATTAACGCTTGCTCCCGTCACCTCTAAAGTTTCTTGACTCGTTTGATAGACAGTCGAAAAAATCGGTTTCAAAGCATGATATGCTTCGTTTTCACTGCTTGCGGCTGAATTCACATTCGCTAAATTTGAGGCGACGGTATTCAAACGTAATGTCTGGCTTCGCATACCACTGCCAGCAATTTCATAGATATTATTAAACGACATAATTAGCGTCCATCGATTACTTTTTGAAGTCCTTGAATACGCATATTTAAGAACGTTAAACTACTTTGGAAGTTCATCGCATTGTTATTAAATTTTGCTTGTTCAACACCTAACTCAGCAGTATTACCGTCTTTTGAAGCTTGAAATGGCACTCGATATAGACTATGCATTTCGAGTTCTGGTAATCTACCGCCCGTTGATTGATTTAATTGCGTTTCTAAATTTGTCAGCACTGACTTGAAATCATAATCGCGGGCCAGATAACCCGGAGTATCAACATTGGCTAAGTTACCAGCTAAAATCTCACTGCGTTGAACTCGCGCTTGTAAAGCGTAAGGATGAATCCCCAGTGCTTTATCAAAATTTATTGCCATGAACTGTGATTCCTATGGTTTTTTATCATAAACTTAGTCAACTTAAGCAATATTCACACCATAATTTAAAGAGTATTAAAATAATGACTTACAGTGCAAACAGACAAGAAGAGGAAGCGGGAGCGGAAGTGCAACTTCCCCTGAGGAAGTTGCTAGTATTAACTATTCTGTGGTTACTGAGTAACAGCGTGTCTGCGCATTTATTTAAGCAACAAGTTGAGCAAGATATTAAGCGCTATAGCCAGCAACAAAACTGGCTAAATTATGATGCAGAGGTCCTCATCTGGCTACCGAATAACGCAAATCACTTGCCTGCCTGTAAAAACACAGTGCAATATCAACGGGCAACACCCAATAATGCACCTATCGGTCGAGTCAATTATTTAATCTCTTGTACACAGCCAAGCTGGAAGGTCCGCGCGCACGCTAAAGTAAAAATAGGGTTGGAAGTGTGGCATGCTAAAACAGACATTAACCCCAATCAGATACTAAAAAAACAACATGTTCAGTTACAACGGGGAGTCATAAGCCGTCACACCCAACGTTTTATCACAAGCTCACAACCATTAGTCAATCAACGAGCTAAACGCCGAATTAGGTCAGGTAAAATCATCTTACCAAGTCAATTACAGCAACGTCTCTTAGTCGAGCGTAATGATGAAGTTATAATCAGGGCCAGTTCAGGCAGTTTTGTAGTATCAATGAAAGGAAAAGCCCTGCAGAATGGTCAATTAGGTGATAAAATTTATATTAAGAACCTGTCATCGGGAAAAAAAATTCAGGCTAAAATCATTGCATCAGGCGTTGTTGAAACTTTATTTTAGTTTATTTTCCATTTAAAATTACAGTTACACTCTGTTTGTGTCGCTTAACTATAATAACCGGATAATTGTAGGTACGAGAACAGCATGAAAATAACCAATAGCATTAATAGTCACGCAATGGCTAAAACCGTATCAAGCTCAACTAAAGTAACAACTGATACTGCAGTTCAAGGTTTGAAACAAACAACTGAAGTCAATCGAAAAGCCGATAACTTTGTTAATATCAGCGATAAGTTAGCACCGACTTCGGATATAGACATGGATAAAGTGAACCGCATTTCGGCATTACTTAGAGAAGGTAAACTAAGCTTAGATTTAGACATACTGACTGATAGTATTCTTGAGATGCACCGTCGATGAGTAAAGTTCGTCAATTTATCATCGCTTTAATTTCAGGCTTAAAAGCAGATATTAAAAATTACTCACGATTCCATGAATTACTGCACAAACAGCACAACCTGATGCAGCAACATAACAGTGAAGAACTCATCACGTTAAATCAAGATCATGGTATATTATTAGAAACCATTAGTGAGCAAGCTATACGCCGCAAACAACTGATGCATCATATTGGTGTTACTGCTGATAATGCGGGTATGGAAAAAATACTTGCCGCACTAGATGCGCAATCCGGCCCTCAGGTCGCCATATTATGGGATAAATTAAAGCAGCTAACTCACCACTGCCACAACCAGAATGAAGTAAATGGTCAATTACTCGCATTACAATCCGAACTATTAAATAAAGTCTTACATATTCAACCGCAAGATGAGTATTCACCCAATACAGCCGGTGAATGCTAAGTTAATCTCGATTCCGTAAAAAAACCTGTATAGCTAGCTCATCATTTTGAAATTGTTCAGCTATATCTTGTGCTAACTGCGCCTTAGATTCACGCCTTCTGAGTACGGTTTCAAAACCTTTAACTTGCCCAATTTTCTGGCTGATAAGCGTGTTCTGGCGTAATAGGTCCGCTTCATGTAGATCAATTTCAAACTGTTGGTTATCAATCAAACCGTCAACTTGATTTCGCATCGACTGCATATTTTGCAAATGCAATACTTGGCTATCGCCACTATTTGCAGTTAAGGCTTGCTGGTAAGTCGCCAATTGAGATATATGATATTTTTTGCGCTGCAGTTGTTCATGAAACTGTACTCGCTGCGCCGATAATTCATCTAATTTTTTTTGTTCTATACCAATTAATCTATTTAGCATGCTAATTATCCATCAGATGTATCAATTGATTCATACTATCGCTTAGCCCACTTTGCTCATCGAGGCCCTGCTGTAAAAATGCGGCAATCGCAGGAAACTTCTGTACAGCATAATCTACTTGCATATCCTTGCCTGGTTGATAACCACCTAATGGGATCAGTTCTTTTATTTGTTGATAACTGCTGTATAGTTTTTTCAGTTTGATCGCATGCGCGAGATAATCTTTTTTCACTACTTGCGGCATAACACGACTAATCGATGCACTAATATCAATGGCCGGATAATGTCCTTGTTCAGCGAGATCACGGCTAAGCACGATATGACCATCTAAAATAGCGCGAGCGGCATCAGCAATAGGTTCTTGCTGGTTATCGCCTTCGACCAGTACAGTATAGATAGCAGTCATGCTGCCACTACCAAGTCCATTACCTGCGCGTTCAACTAATTGAGTGAGTAGACTAAATACGGACGGCGGATAACCTTTCGTTGCCGGAGGCTCTCCCATCGCTAAACCAATCTCACGCTGCGCTTGCGCATAGCGGGTCAAAGAATCCATTAATAATAAAACGTGCTTACCTTGATCTCGGAAATGTTCAGCTAAACGATGACAAACTTGTGCTGCACGCAAGCGCATCAGAGCGGTAGCATCCGCTGGAGCGGCAACAACAATCGCGCGTTTACGGCCTTCCTCACCTAAACTATGTTCTATAAATTCACGTACTTCCCGACCGCGTTCACCAATAAGTCCAACAATAATAATTTCAGCTTCGGTATAACGAGTCATCATGCCTAATAACACACTTTTCCCGACACCAGAGCCAGCAAAGAGACCTAAACGCTGCCCTTTACCGGGTGTTAAAACCGCGTTAATACAGCGAATGCCGACATCAATGGGTTCAGAGATAGGTTGACGACTAAGTGGGTTATTTGGCAAAGAGAAGAGGGGGATAGACTCACCAGTAATGGCTGGAAGTCCATCCAGCGGTTGCAATAGTCCATCAACAACCCGGCCTAATAATTGTTCGCCAACAACAATATTTTCGATACCACTTTGTGGTGAAACCCTCGCACCCGAAAACAAGCCCACAGCATGTTGGAGTGGCATTAAATAACTAATATCTCTGTTGAAGCCAACCACTTCAGCCGCTAAACTGCCATTGCTTAGCGTTTCAATAAAGCAACGCTGACCGATAGACAGTCGACAGCCCGTCACTTCGAGTGTCAAACCATTAATACGCACAAGTCGCCCATAAACTTTTGCGACAGCACCAGCATCAATACTTCCCACAGCCTGAATCAACCGCTCTTTTAAGGCTTCATTCATCGCCGAGTTCCCCTTGTAACATCATAAGATTGGACTAGCTAGCTTCTGTCATTGACTGATTCATAGATTCCATACACTGCTGAAAACGTTCTTCGGTATCAACTGCAATCTCCTTATCAGAACTCTTAATATAGCTATCTCCGACAGCTAATTTATCATCAACGTCCAGTGCCCAACCATTCAAGTCTAAGATACCGAGGTCTTTAAGGCGTTTTTTATCATCCACATTTAAGAAGATACGTACTTTTTCAATATCATCGGCAAACACTTGGATTGCTTCTTCAACAAGATTTAACACTTGCTTAGGGTTTAAAGTCAGTTCAGCACGGATAACTTGGCGAGATACTTGGCCGACTAAATCGGCAATCAATTCTTGTTGAACAACGAGCTTATGCTTAGCTAATTCGTCGACTTTTTTCTGCACTGTTGAAAGCTGAGTAATGGCATCTTTAAATAACTGCGCGCCTTTAATTTGGCCTTCTGTAATACCTTGCATAAGACCCGTATTATACCCTTCTTGACGACCATCAACTAAACCTTGCTGCAAGCCACGCTCAACACCTTCTTTATGTCCTTCTTCCAAGCCCTGCTGAAATTCTTGCTCAAAATTAGGTGATATCTCATCAACAGCGCCGAGGGTCGCACCGCCACCAACACGATATGGCGGAAATACATGCCGTCGATAACTAATTTTATTGGATTTAATAATTTGAGCTGAGTTCATTAGCTAACCACTTGTTCTTCGAATAATTGTAACTGTAACTCACCACTTTCAAAGAGCCTACGGGCGATAGCCATAACCTCAGTGCGTGACACTTCTATTTTACTCAACGTCATAGGACCCAAACGTTGAATTTCAGCATTAAGCGCTTCAGCCATACGTTTTGGCAATGCTTCTTCAATTTTATTGATAATTGATTTATCCGCACCTTTCAACGCTGTGGCTAAAACCTCATTAGGAACAGCTTCAATGAGCGCTTGCAGAATATCTAATGGCTGTCGTCCAAGAATCATAAAGTTGAACATGTTATCTCTAATAGCATTAGCGGTATCAACGTTATGCATCTCAACTAATTCAATTAAGTTAGCTTTATCGCCACTGTAACGATTAAGGATATTCGCCGCTTGACTGCTGCCATCAACTTTAGCACCAGACTGTTCAGCAACAAAATCAATACAAAGTTGTAGTGTGACTCTTAAATCATTGATTACATGATCACTGATGTCTTCTAAATTAGCGATACGATAGATCAGTTCATCATGAGACTCTAAGGGTAAATGTTTTAGCACCGCATTGGCTGTATCAGGTGGTAAAAACACCAACATAACCGCTTGCATTTGCAAGTGTTCATGACGGAAAAAACGTGCTAAAACATCCGCGGGTAACCACTGTAAACGCTGAATATCATTCGACATTACATCACCATAAATGGAATCTAACATGCCACTAGCCAGTTTTCGTCCAAGCGCCATATCTAATGATTTCTCAAGATATTCGCGAGATGCTCTACTTATTCCACTTTGCTGAGTATATTGTTCAAAAAATTGTTGTAAAATTTGCTGAGCATCAATACTTGATACATTACTGAGGCGAGCCATTGCCATTGACACATCTTTAACTTCTTCAGGTTCCATCAATCGCAATATTTTTGCAGCTGATTCTTCACCCATGCTTAATAGTAAAATAGCGGCTTTATCTCTTTCACTAAACGCTGTGGTCATATCATGATGACTCATTCTGACTCCCTCCGTTAGACTTAACCCAGCCTTTCAATACTTCCGCAACACGAACAGCTTCTTTATCTGCTAAAATTTGTAGGTGATTTAATTGCACACTAAACTCACTTCCTGGGGCTGGTAAAGCGGGCATATCAACTGATGTTAACTCAGTCATATTGACCGGCTTACTTGCCTTGCTGAGCTCATCCGGCTTAATATCAGTGGTTAAGCTATTCGTTTTAGCTTCACTTGTGTTTTCTGTTGGCGCAAGCGCAGCATTTTCTGTTTGTCGTGATTGACTAATAAAGTGTTTAATTAACGGTCTGATTACAAACATAATTAACGCTAAGCCGAGAATTGTAATAACGATATAGCGCAAGTACGCTTGTATTACATCCATCTGCCACCAAGGTAACGCTTCAAGCGTTATTTCAGGAACAGCGATAAAATCATAACCAGAAATATTTAACTGATCGCCACGACTAGCAATGATACCAATGGCATTTTTTATCGTGATCGATATTTTAGCTAACTCTTCATCACTCCAACCGTCTTTACCCGTTGCTATTTTATTATTCAAAATAACAGAAACACTCAAGTTATTAATGCGACCAAATTCATATTTTTTATGCATCACAGAACGACCAACAACATATTCTTTACTGTAATCATTCCGCTTAGTGATCATCGATGATTCTGCTTCACTCGATGCTGTTTCTTTACCTTTCTTTGGCTCTTTTTTAACTGGTGGTAAATTTGATAACGAACCTGGAACACCAACAGCATTTACATCGCCAGAAACTTGTTCACGGATATTTTCTTTTGTTAATACAGTTTCAGGGCTAACCGTCTCTATCGTCTCTTCGACTTCATTGAAGTCTAAATCTGCGGTTAGTTGTATTCTAAAGTTTTCAGCACCAACAAGTGGGTATAAAAGATCTCTTATTCGACGAATTAACCGTGCTTCAAGATCATGTTTAAATGTAACCAGTTGCGTGGCCACTTGTCCGCGATTACTTGACTGACTACCAGATAAGGTTAATAATCTACCCGCCTGATCGACCACTGAAATATTATCGGGTTTCATATTTGTTACGCTGCTCGCGACTAAATTAATGATCGCGGTAACTTGCCCTTGAGAAAGCTCTCGACCGGGTTGCAAGTCAAGCATGACCGAAGCCGAAGCCTGTTCCTCATCACGTCCAATAAACAGTGTGCGTTCAGGTAACGCCAAATGTACACGCGCATTACGAACCGCATCGATAGTGATAATCGATAATGCTAACTCGCCCTCAAGTGCAAAACGATAACTTTTAGACTCCATAAACTGACTAGTGCCCAGTCCCATTTTACCTTCAAGACCACCCATCCCCATTGGGATGTTCTTTTTGACACCCAGAGCAGCCAACGCCATGCGTAATTGAGCTAGTTGATTTTTTGCGACTAAAATTTGTCCCGACTCGGTATCCAACTGAAAGTCAGCTTTTTGTTGCTCTAACAGCTCAAGGATATTGGCTTTATCATACATTTCTTGTTTCCCATATAAGGGAACATACTGCTCAGCAGTCCATAACGAAGCAACAATAGCAGCAGCAATAAGGCTTGATAGCAACCCGATAAAAAATAAAGACCTAAATCGATAAAGTTTTTCGCGGGTTAGTTTCAACCCTGAACGCATGTTCTTTATCACAGTTCCATTACCTGCACCTGGGCTTTTGATAAGACCTGTTTCTTGAGATAAAATTTCCACACTAGCCCCTACAACGGTATACGCATAATATTATCAAAACCGGTCATCAACTTATTTCTAACTTGCATTAATACCGAAAAACTTAAATCTGCTTTTTTTGCCATGACCATCGCACCAACTAAGTCATCACTACGGCCTGAATCGACAGCTGACATCATGCCATTAGCTTTTAACTGCTGCTGATTAATATCACTGACCATCATTTTCATTGCCTGGTTAAATGACACAGCTTGATTAGTACCTAATGGATTACTTGCAATTTCATTACCAGCTTGAAGCTGCATTCGCTCCATTTTATTCATCAAATTAATTGATTGGATATTTGCGTCGATTTTCATATTATTACCACCAGTTAAATTGCTATACCTTGCTCTCGCATTGCTACCATTTTGTAACGCAACGCTCTAGTGGTTACACCTAGTGCTGCAGCGGTTTTCATTCTATGCCCTTTGAATTGTTTTAATGTATCTAAAACATATTGGTACTCAGCCCTTTTTTTAGTTGATTCCAATCCTTCAGATTGATGAACAATTTTCAACGCCGTTTTCTTTTCATTTAACTGTGCTGGCAGCATTAAATCTGCCACTTGTATTTCCATACCTCGAGCAATGATGAGTGCCCGTTGAATTACATTTTCTAATTCACGAACATTACCAGGCCAAGCATGTCCTAATAACATCAATTTGGCAGCACTACTCATGAAATAATCAGGCGTGGGCGCATACTTACGAATAAAGAACTCCGCGAGAGGCAGAATGTCATCTTTACGCTCTCTCAACGCCCCCCATTGCAAAGGTAATACATCTAATCGGTAATACAAATCTTGACGGAATAGACCTTTTTCAACGGCCTCTTGTAAATTTTTATTTGTTGCCGCGATAATACGAATATTAAGCTTGATTTTTTTATTACTACCGAGCCGTTCAACTTCACGTTCCTGGATCACTCGCAGTAACTTAGCTTGTAATTGCAATGGCATTTCAGCAATTTCATCTAACATGATGGTGCCATTATTGGCGAGTTCAAACTTCCCTACCAGCTCATTCGTTGCACCGGTATAGGCCCCCTTGGTATGACCAAATAGCATAGCTTCGATCATCGATTCAGGCATAGCGGCACAATTGAACGCCACAAACGGCCCATCCGCGCGCGGAGAATGAGTGTGAATATAGCGAGCCAACAACTCTTTACCAGTGCCCGATTCGCCTCGAATAAATACAGTTGCATCGGTTTGTGCAGCACGATGTGCGAGTTGCACAACCTGACGGCTTTCAGCCGAACAAATAATAAAATCATCCATTGGTTTGCGTAAGCTCTCAGCTCGCTTTATCGCTTTAATCAACTGGTAATCAGAAAATGGTTTCAGTAAATAATCCGCAGCACCGACTACGATCGCCTCAGCAGCAAGTTCGCATTGACTACTTTGTACCATTACGATGATAACGGAGTCGGGATGATTACGAGAGAAGACATTCACAAAACTAACTAATGACATATCAACTAATTCGGCATCGACGAGAACAACGGCAGGTGATAACGTTGAGGCATTTAAAAAAGCGTCGTCAGCATTCAGGCAGCGATGTACGACATAGCCTTGTTGTTCTAACTCTTTGCTATCAAGTCTCGTTACTGAAGAAGATTCGAGGATCAATAAAATATTATCTTGCTCATGATTAGCCGACATATTATTTACCCAGCCGACGAATAATACGTAAATTCACACGTCTATTTTTTTTACGAGCAGATGCTGTTCGCCCTGGTTTCAATGGGTAACGATCGCCGTGAGAGCGCACTTCCAGTAGTTTTTTAGAGATACCAGCCTCCATCAGATACATATAAACATCATCAGCACGTTGTTGTGATAACAATAAATTATTTACTGTATTGCCAATACTATTAGAATGTCCGTCGATGAGTATTTTCGTCACTAAACCATCAAGAGATATGTATTTAACGATCGCTGCCATTTCTTGTTTTTGTTGGGAATTCAATAAATACGAGCCACCAGAATAATATAAATTCCGGTCTCTTACTTGCTCATATGAAAAAGGAGATATGTCGCGGAGACATTGATAGTAACCATCAAATACGTCACCTAGATTTACTGAAGGTAGTACTGCATGTATGTTGTCGCTGTCAGCATAGGTCAAGGTAATGTGCCCCCAATCTCCTTGCTTCAGCTGTCGAGTAAAACTCGCAACACCGACTGAAATTTCATTTTCAAGCGGTAAGGAAGGCCCTAGCCAACGAACATCAGGCAGTGTTTTAACTCCCCAAGGAGCCTTTGAACTACCAAGCCTATAACGCTTAATTTGTTGTGTATAAATTGTGGATGTGACGTCGATAAATTCAGGGTAGCCCGCTTTCTTAACAATACTAACAGACCCTAATGTTTCAACATTCGTTGTCATTTTGCACTCAAACGAATTTGAGCTCAATTGCCATTGCACCTGGTCTAGTTCAGACATAAAAGGTTGCGCATTCAATATTGAACAAAAAAACAAGCAGCCGACAGCGGGCAACAAAACCTTTAGAGACATGATTCCTCACTCACTTAAATCATTTACAGTAATCAACCTAAAATAAATTGATGACAAGTAACTCAATAGCGACGTTTAAGTAACAGTCTATTGGCCAGGTTAGTGTAAATAAAAAAGCAACAAAATGAGGTATTTAGCGGCAAAAAGATGAATCTTCCCCCCGGAGTTAATATTTTTTAAAATATAAACAATTTACCTTTTGGCGGTCCCACTATCTGTAATAAACATACAGACTGGTAACTTTGCGTCCAAACCTCACGATTTGTTTGCCTTTTTACAAAGGTGCATTTAACAACATCCAAAACCACAAAGCAATTAAATATATATTATATATTATACTAATGTTTATAAACAGCGCAATAAATCCATTTAATTACCACCAACAGTACAACCAACTACCAACAAAGTGATATTCGTTAGTGTTAAATTTAAGAAATGTCGATATTTAGTTTGCTATAGCCCTTTAAATTAATTAATATTTCAAATCCCCCCTCGATATACGTATAAAATATTATTTCATACATATATCGCCTGATCATCTGTTGATTCAACGTTGATAACCGATTTCAGTCTATTTTGGCCGACATTTACAGATGTTAGCCGATGTTAGCCGATGTTACATTAAGTCTAATAGGCATTATCCATTGGAGAATTTACTATGTTGGTTGTAAAACCTACAGCGGTTAGTCCCAAAGTTACAAAATCCAGTTCTAAAATTACTCTCGCTGCCGAATCAGCTGAGATTGAAAAATACGATCTACTCGGTGAACGTCGTCAGTGGACTGATTGTCTTGAAGTCATTAATTTTGATCTTTCCTTGGCACATCGGGAAATTGAGCGCCGTTTATCTCAATTATTTAATGAATACGAATACAGAATAACGCTACAAAAATTCACTCATGAGAAGATTAACCCTGTCGATTTAGGTACCAATATAATTTGGCTTCAAGCCCAAAACAACGCGGGTCTGAAAGTATTATTATCGATCAATAATACGATGCTATATACCCTGACAGAAATCTTTCTTGGAGCGAGTAAACCCAGTAACAAAGATAACTTAGAGCAACCGAGTGATTCTGAGTATCGACTACTTAAGCGCATTTTATCAATCCAACTTGACGCGTTAGATAATCAGCTGGGTTACAATCAAGAATGGACTATAAGCCATACCAATCAACCAGTTATAGGCAGTGAGTTCATTTCATCAACCATTGATTGTACGATAAAAGAGTACATTTCCAGTTGGCAAATTTGGTACCCTAAAAAATTCATTAACCAAACACTATCAAGTAACCGTACGATGCCTGATTATGAATTATTAGCAGCAAAACTGGCTAAAGCTGCAACGAATATACCAACTAATATCAACGTTATTCTTGCGAAGACTCAGCTGAATATCGTACAACTCACACAGCTAAAACCAGGTGATTTCATTATGATGGACTTACCCGAAATTGTCAGTGTCTGCACTGGTAATCATGTTATAGCCCATGGCCGAGTAGTCGTCCAATCTGGACGATTAGTAATGCAAGTAACCGATACAAACGATTAATTTTGGAGATCTAAATAATGAGTAATTTTAATGTGGAAGATATCAACCTAGATTTGGATAGTATCGATAGTCTGGACGATATCTTACAAGATGATAGTTCACTTATGACAGCAGAAAATAAGCCACTAAAGAAAGATCTTAGCTTTTTTCATAATATCCCCGTTGATGTAACGCTCGAAGTGGCCAGCACTAAGCTCGTCATTGGTGACTTAATGATGCTAAGCAGCGGTGCTATTATAGAATTAGATAAGCTCGCTGATGAGCCTCTTGATGTGAAAGTTAACGGTCAACTTTTAGCCACCGCCGAAGTGGTGGTTGTCAATGGTAAGTACGGCGTTAAGTTAATTGATGTTGTAGATGATGTTGTGAGTGGATTAAAAGCATGAAAAAGTTCAGTATCTACTTAGCCGTATTCTTAGCATTTATCAGTCTTGCGGCACCAGCGCATGCTGATTTAGCCTTGTTTTCTGTCAATAATGGCGGGCAACCTCAAGAATACAGTATAAAACTACAACTGTTATTACTGATGACAGCATTGAGTTTATTACCCGCTATGTTATTGATGCTGACAAGCTTCACCCGCATTGTTGTTGTACTGGCAATATTACGACAAGCTATTGGTTTACAACAAAGCCCACCCAATCGAGTACTCGTTGGGATTGCGTTAACGCTAACGATACTGATAATGAGACCCGTCTGGACTCAGATACACGAGGATGCTTTCTTACCTTATGATAGCGGTAGCATTACGCTTATTGAGGCTTTAGGTAAAGCCGAGATCCCTTTGCGCACCTTTATGCTTAAGCAAACTCGCGAAACCGACCTTGAACAGATGTTGAAAATTGGTAATGAACCCCCAGTAACCTCGGTTGATGATATCCCCTTTGTGGTCTTAATGCCTGCATTTGTCCTTAGCGAATTAAAAACGGCGTTCCAGATTGGATTCATGCTGTTTCTTCCATTTCTAGTCATCGATCTTGTCGTCGCAAGTGTGCTAATGGCGATGGGAATGATGATGCTATCGCCACTTATTATTTCTTTGCCTTTCAAACTTATGATATTTGTTTTGGTTGATGGTTGGGCCATGACGGTCGGTACATTAACCGCCAGTTTTGGAGGATAGTTATGACTCCTGAACAGGTCGTATCGTTGATGGGCTTAGCTGTTAACACTATTATTGCCATGGTGTCTGTATTAGTGATCCCTGGATTAGTTGTCGGCTTAATTGTCAGTGTGTTTCAAGCCGCAACACAAATTCAAGAGCAAACGTTAAGCTTTTTGCCAAAATTAATCGTCACTTTATTAATGGTTACATTTGCAGGTCATTGGCTGTTAGCGCAAGTTAAAGCGCTTTTTGATTATATATTTTTAAATATTCCAGGATTAATCGGTTAGCTATGCTTAACTTTTCTAGCATCGAATTAATGCTCATTATTGGTAAAATATGGTGGCCGTTCTTTCGCATTATTTCAGCGTTATGGCTATTACCTGTATTTGGTGATTCCCGCATTACACCAAGTGTGCGTATTTTGCTTGCTTTAACTTTAGCTATTTTAATATCTCCAGTGGTACCCGTCGTTGACAACATCAATCCCTTTTCTTTAGGTAGTATAATTTTAGCTTTAGAACAGATCTTGTTTGGACTATTTTTTGGTCTCAGCTTAACGATGCTATTTGCAATGATGAAATTGATTGGTGAAATGCTTTCAATGCAAATGGGCTTATCGATGGCCGTAATGAATGATCCAAGCAGTGGTGGTAGTTCGCACATTAACTCTCATTTACTGACTATATTTGCTACGCTGTTATTTTTGAGTTTCAATGGCCATTTAATTGTCTTAGATATTCTAGTTGAAAGTTTTACGACTTGGCCAATCGGCTCTTCTATTTATTTATTAAATATTGATATAATTTTAAAACTTGTCAGTTGGATGTTTATGGCCGCACTAATGTTAGCCATGCCAGCTATTGTCGCCATGCTGTTGGTTAATATCACCTTTGGTGTCATGAACCGAAGTGCACCGTCTTTAAACGTTTATTCATTGGGTTTCCCGATGGGCATGTTGTTGGGCATTATATGTTTAGGCCTGGTATTTCGTGTCATTCCCAACCGTTTCTTTGATTTTACAGTATTTATTCTCGAACAAATGCGATTCATTTCTGGGGGATTAAATGTCTGACAGTTCAACGCAAGATAAAACCGAACAACCCACCCAGAAAAAACTAGATGATGCTAAAAAAGAAGGTCAGATAGCACGTTCAAAAGAGCTTGCTACTGCGGGTTTAATTTTAATAAGTGGCTCTAGTTTGAGTTGGTTTGCCCCCTCTTTTAGTGAGTATTTTAGTGAGTTATTTACTATTCAGATGCAGCTTACCCGAGAGGTCACTCGCGACCCTCAATACATGGTAGTTATGTTTGGCGAAGCCATAATCAACATGCTCAAAGTATTAATTCCGTTTATTTTGGTATTAAACTTAACCACATTTTTGCTCGGTATAATGCCCGGTGGATTGATCTTTGTATTAAAAAACATTCAGCCAAAAATAAGTAAAATGAACCCTATTTCAGGGCTGAAACGCATGGTATCCAAAGACACCATCATTGAACTTATCAAGTCCATATTAAAAATCTCGCTTATTGGTTTCACCTTGTATAAAGTGCTCAGTTTACACTGGCATGAATTGGCTGCAATGGCGCAAATGCCACTCTTGAATGTCCTTAACAATGCCATGTATATCATGTCTATCACCCTCTCTTTTATGGGTGCGGCTTTACTAATCGTCGCAGCAATCGACTTACCTTACCAAAAATGGTCGATGAATAAAAAGCTGAAGATGAGTAAACAAGAAATAAAAGATGAACATAAAGGCGCAGAGGGTAGCCCCGAAATAAAACAAAAGATTAAGCAAATTCAACGCCAAATGAGCCAAAAAAGAATTGATTCAGCCGTCCCGACAGCAGACTTTATCATTGTAAATCCGACTCACTATGCAGTTGCAGTTAAATACGACGCGGCGCGTAGTCAAGCACCATTTATTGTGGCTAAAGGTGTTGACAGCATGGCCCTTCGGATCAAAAGCATTGCCGCAAGTCATGATTTAGACATCATTGAAGCACCTGAATTAACGCGTGCTATTTATCACTCAACACAAGTTGACCAAGAAATACCCGCGCAATTATATACCGCTGTCGCGTACATTCTAACGCATATAATGCAACTGAGTGCATACCGAAAAGGGCGTGGAAAAAAGCCAAATACATTACCCAATTTTGAAATCCCAGCAACGTTAAAACGTTAATTAAAGAGGTTATTCGTGAACTGGAACACCATAAAAAACATTAAAGTAAGTGTACCGATATTCTTACTCGCAGTCCTAGCAATGGTGATGCTGCCATTGCCAGCATGGATACTCGACAGCTTATTTACCTTCAACATTGTACTCTCAATACTTGTACTCTTAGTCGCGGTATCAGCAAAGCGTCCGCTGGATTTTTCTGTCTTTCCGACCGTGTTATTACTTGCTACATTATTACGATTAACGCTTAACGTCGCGTCAACCCGAATGGTATTACTACACGGCCATGAGGGTGGCGATGCTGTGGGTAAAGTAATCCAAGCGTTTGGTGAAGTTGTTATCGGCGGTAATTACGTTGTTGGTATGGTGGTCTTTATTATCTTAATGATCATCAATTTCGTTGTTATCACTAAAGGTGGAGAGCGCATTGCAGAAGTGTCAGCTCGTTTTACACTTGATGCGCTACCTGGTAAACAGATGGCTATCGATGCAGACCTCAATGCCGGCATTATCGATCAGGAGCAAGCGAAAGTCCGTCGTGCCGATGTTTCTCATGAAGCTGATTTTTATGGTTCGATGGACGGTGCCAGTAAATTTGTCAAAGGTGATGCAATTGCGGGGATGATGATCCTTTTCATTAATCTGCTCGGTGGTTTGGCCATTGGTGTATTCCAAAATGATTTAAGTGTTACAGATGCTTTTCAACGTTTTGCGTTGCTCACTATTGGTGATGGATTAGTTGCACAAATCCCGTCACTATTATTAGCAACAGCCGCAGCTATTATCGTGACGCGTGTTAATAATGATGATGGTGAGCTATCGAGCCAAATTGGCCGCCAACTTTTAGCTAACCCAAATGTCATTTATACCTCAGCAATCGTCATGCTGATACTTGGTCTCGTTCCGGGTATGCCAACATTTGTATTCTTAGTCTTCGCGGCTGTACTTGCTCTCGTAGCTTGGAAACAAAAAGACCACTTAACAGATCATGCGCCAATTCAGCAAGCAGAAAAAATAGTTGAATCATTAACGAAAAAAGATGAACCGCTGAAATGGAGTGACTTACCGATTATCGATTGCTTGTCTATTGAACTTGGCTATCAGCTCGTTTCATTAGTAGATCAAGAACAAGATGGTGAATTACTCAATCGTATTCGAGGTATTCGCAAAACTAACTCTGAAAAAATGGGTTTCTTAATACCAGAAGTGCGTATAAAAGATAACCTAACATTAAAACCGAGTGAATATCGCATTAAGCTCAATGGTGCCAAAGTCGCAGAAGCTTCTGTAAAACATGACCAGTTACTGGCGATCAAATCAGGTGAAGTATTTGGTACCTTAGACGGTGAGATCACACGTGATCCAGCTTACAATATGGAAGCAGTTTGGATCTATCCAAACATGAAATCAAAAGCGCTCAATCTCGGTTATTCTGTGGTTGATTGTCCAACGGTCATAGCCACACACGTGAGTAAAATAATTCGTGACAACTTGGCTGAGATATTTGGTTATAACGAAAATGAAGCGCTAATGGAAAGGCTCAAAAGTTTATCGCCAAAGCTCAGCGATAATGTGGAGAAAGCACTCTCAAATAATGATCAACTTAAAGTTTTCCGCCAATTACTCCGAGAGCAAGTGCCGTTAGTTGATATTGCGAATATTGCGACCACCATTATTGATTCAGCTGAAACGACCAAAGACCCT
This sequence comes from Moritella sp., assembly GCF_013215705.1. Classification (GTDB taxonomy): domain Bacteria; phylum Pseudomonadota; class Gammaproteobacteria; order Enterobacterales; family Moritellaceae; genus Moritella. Next base: position 151,924 of record NZ_JABSQR010000006.1, read on the forward strand.
ATTTTATTAAGTTCTGATATTCGTTGCACCTTAAAACGTAGTCTGATCACACTCGCTATTGGCGATAGAACCAAACTTAATACCTTTACCCTTGCTGATGAATTAGAACAAACGCTGCTTACAGCATTAAACCAATCTCAGCAAGAAGCTAAAACCGCAATAGATAGCTTCCCAATAGATCCAAGTTTATTAAGTCAATTACAACAGAGGATGCCGACAGTAAAAGAACAATTACAACAAAATGGTCATCCCGCGACCCTATTAGTTACACCGCAACTGCGTCCATTACTTGCACGCTATGCACGATCGTTTGCTAAAGGATTATCTGTTTTATCTTACAATGAAATACCTGAACATATTCAGGTTGATGTTGTGGGAACCTTAGGATAATTAATGTCGCGTTATTCGGATAACTAAACTGCGCCATTAGTTATCCGAATAATAAATTTTATTATTCAACAGTTGGATATCAAATTCGGTATCGAAAGACAGTGCGCCACTATTTAACTTGTGCAACCAGCGCCAATTGCTTGCTTCGACATTTCTAAACATGGCAAACAAAGCAATATACTTGGCACCATCGGCCTGCACAAATTCATAATCTAATTTGGCATTTGGTTTTACCGTAAGCTCTGTCTTATCAACAAGATCGACGCCTAATATCAACTCGTCAGCTTTCCACAATTGGTCAAAGCTGGCATGACGGAAGGTTTTCACATCCGCTAGCTGATAGACCCGTACAATGACAGGTAATGCTTCATTATGATTATTTGAATTAAGGTCTGCAGAAGCAGATAAGTTGAGTCGAACATCGGTGCTACTACAAGCAGTAAGCGATAGCAAAATAAATACGCTTGTCAGCGCTTTCACTCGGTTAGATAACAAGTAAAAAAAGAAGGGTAATATGATCATATGCTTCAACATCCATTGTCATGCGCTAATAATTTTAGGAGGGGTGGTATCCATACCAATGCTTGTTATAGCAAAATAACCCGTGATATAAAACTATGCAACAAACTCCAGCCCTTTGATTGATGATATTTAGCACTTACAATCTGCAATTTAATAGTTGGTAAATTCAAATAACGCCAGTTACCTGAATGGATCCGATACTAACGCCCCACAACCTTAGCATTTCATTGCAAACTAAATATCAGCCAATAAAAAAAGCAGCCCGAGAGCTGCTTTTCATATTCATATCAGTATTTACTGCTTAACTACTTGCCTAACTAGGTGAGGATTATTCCCACTCAATTGTTGCAGGTGGCTTACCAGATACATCGTAAACCACTCGAGAAATACCATCAATTTCGTTAATGATACGGTTTGATACATGACCGATTAAATCATACGGAAGATGTGACCAACGAGCTGTCATAAAGTCGACTGTTTCAACACAACGTAGTGCGACTACCCAATCGTATTTACGGCAATCACCCATTACACCAACAGAGCGTACCGGTAAGAATACAACAAACGCTTGGCTTACTTTATGGTAAAGATCCGCTTTGTGTAACTCTTCAATGAAGATAGCGTCAGCACGACGTAATAGGTCGCAATACTCTTTCTTCACTTCACCAAGTACACGCACACCAAGACCTGGCCCAGGGAATGGGTGACGGTAAAGCATGTCGTATGGAAGACCTAATTCAAGACCAATCTTACGCACTTCATCTTTAAATAATTCACGTAATGGCTCAATAAGACCCATTTCCATATCGTCAGGTAAACCACCGACGTTATGGTGTGATTTAATCACGTGTGCTTTACCATTTTTGGTCGCTGCAGATTCGATAACATCAGGGTAGATAGTACCTTGTGCTAACCATCTAGCATTGGTTAATTTCTTTGATTCTTCATCAAAGATTTCAACAAATACACGGCCGATAATTTTACGCTTAGCTTCAGGATCATTTTCGCCAGCCATTTGCTCTAGGAAACGATCTTCAGCTTTAACATGAACAATTTTCAGGCCAAAACGATCACCAAACATGTCCATGACTTGCTGGCCTTCGTTTAAACGAAGTAAACCATTATCAACAAATACACAAGTCAGTTTATCGCCGATTGCACGTTGTAATAACATGGCAACTACTGATGAATCAACACCACCAGATAAACCTAAGATAACTTCATCATCACCGATTTGCGCTTTCATACGGGCAATTGCATCATCGATGATTGAGCTTGACGTCCAAAGTCCGTCACAGCCACAGATATCTTTTGCAAAGTGAGCAAGCATACGCTCACCTTGACGAGTATGTGTTACTTCTGGGTGGAACTGCACACCGTAAAAACGCTTCTCTTCGTTTGCCATCGCAGCAAACTCACAAGTCGCGGTATTAGCTACGGTTACAAAACCTTCAGGGATAGCAGACACTTTATCACCGTGGCTCATCCATACGTCTAATAGTGCTTTACCTGATTCAGATACTGCATCTTCGATAGAGTTGAATAGCGCAGAAGGTGCTTGCATTTCAATTTGTGCATAACCAAATTCGCCTTCGCCAGTACCTTTGATGACTTTGCCACCAAGTTGCTCAGACATTGTTTGCATACCGTAGCAGATACCCAATACAGGTACGCCTGCGTTGAATACATATTCAGGTGCACGAGGTGAACCAGCTTCCGTTACACTTTCTGGGCCACCAGCAAGAATAATACCGTTTGGATTGAATTCACGGATTGCCGCTTCATCTACATCCCATGTCCATAATTCACAGTAAACACCGATTTCACGGATACGACGAGCGATTAACTGCGTATATTGAGAACCAAAGTCCAAGATTAGGATTTTTTGCTCATGAATATTTGTGGTCATTAAAGATATTCCTGTAAATATATTTAGTTGTTATGTTTATAATAATAGTAAGAGGAGACATTTGTCTCCCCTTGAATTATCAGTTTCGAACTATCTATTTTGCTAAAACTAACTTAGTTTGAACGGTAGTTTGGCGCTTCTTTAGTCATGATAACATCATGAACATGGCTTTCTGTGATACCAGAACCGGTGATACGAACGAATACAGCTTTGGTGTTCATGTCATGAATCGTTGCACAACCAGTTAGACCCATTGAAGAACGAATACCACCCATTTGTTGATGGATGATTTCTTTCAATTTACCTTTATAAGGAACACGGCCTTCAATACCTTCAGGTACTAATTTGTCAGCTGCGTTTTCTGATTGGAAGTAACGGTCAGATGAACCCTTAGACATAGCGCCTAATGAACCCATACCACGGTAAGATTTGTATGCACGACCTTGGTAAAGTTCAACTTCACCCGGTGCTTCTTCAGTACCAGCGAACATAGAACCAACCATCACACAGGATGCACCAGCAGCAAGTGCTTTGGCGATATCACCAGAGAAACGGATACCACCATCAGCGATAACGGGAATACCAGTACCTTCTAATGCAGTTACAGCATCATTGATTGCCGTAATTTGTGGTACACCAACACCAGTAACGATACGGGTAGTACAGATTGAACCAGGGCCGATACCAACTTTCACACAGCTAACGCCGGCTTCTACCAATGCTAACGCACCAGAGCCAGTCGCAACGTTACCACCGATAATTTCTAAATCAGGGTATGCAGCGCGTGTTTCTTTAATGCGGTTTAGAACACCTTGAGAGTGACCGTGTGATGAATCAATTAATAATACATCTACACCGGCTTCTACTAATGCGTCGATACGTTCGGCAGTAGAACCACCAGCACCAACAGCAGCACCTACACGTAAACGACCTAATTCGTCTTTACATGCATTCGGTTTTTTCTCAGCTTGTTTAAAATCTTTAACTGTGATCATACCCGTTAGTTTAAAGTCTTCATTTACTGCAAGTACTTTTTCAATACGGTGTTTGTGCATAAGACCAAGTACTTCTTCACGAGGAGCATCTCGTCCTACTGTCACTAAACGATCTTTCGGTGTCATCACCGATTCAACTAGGGCAGTTGAATCATCAACAAAACGTACATCACGACCAGTAATGATACCCACTAGGTCATTGGCTTCGGTTACTACAGGAAAGCCAGCAAAACCGTATTGCTTAGCGAGTTCAGCAACCGCAGCAATAGTCATATCAGGTTTTACAGTAACGGGCTCAGCAACAATACCACTTACATATTTTTTAACTAAACGTACTTCCGCTGCTTGGCGTTCAATAGACATATTTTTGTGAACGAAACCAATACCACCCTCTTCAGCTAACGCGATCGCTAAACGGCCTTCAGTTACTGTGTCCATCGCAGCAGCAAGCATAGGGATATTTAGTTGGATCTTTTTTGTTAGTTGAGTTTTTAGGTCAGCATCGTTCGGTAAAATAGTTGAATGAGCAGGTACAAGTAGTACGTCATCAAAGGTAAGGGCTTCTTTGGCAATTCTTAGCATGGGCAATATCTCACCTTGTATTAAGGTATAAAATGGACGACATATTTGGTATAAATATTGCGGACGAAGTATATGGATGGTTGGGGGTAAAAGCAAACTATATCTCAACTTTTTTTAGTTGTTGTTGATCTTAATGCCCATTAAAAAGCAAAGCTGCTACAATGTCTCGACAATGGTGCCGACGCAATTACACCTAATTTTAACTGCTTAACGCTTAGAGAGCCTTATTTTGAACAATGCCAATATTTATACAGTGACTCACTTAAATGCCAGCGTTAGGCAATTGCTCGAATCAGAGATGGGGACACTGTGGTTAACCGGTGAGATCTCCAACTTTGTCGCCCCAGCATCTGGGCATTGGTATTTGTCCCTCAAAGATAGTCGCTCACAAGTTCGCTGTGCCATGTTTAAAGGCAATAACCGTCGGGTGACATTCCGTCCAGCCAACGGCCAGCAAGTATTAGCCAAAGTACGCGTAACTATGTATGAGCCGCGTGGTGAATATCAGTTAGTGATTGAATCATTAAGCCCTGCAGGCGATGGTTTATTACAACAGCAATATGAACAGTTAAAAGCATCACTAGACGCACAAGGTTATTTTGCTCAAGCGCATAAAAAAGCCCTGCCCTTACATGCTAAGCGCATTGGTATTGTCACGTCGGCAACCGGTGCTGCGGTACATGATATTCTGACCGTACTTGAACGTCGTAGTCCAAACTTACCCGTGATTATCTACCCAACCCTGGTACAAGGCGCACAAGCAGCATCAGCGATTGTGAATGCCATTAATATTGCCAATCAGCGTAACGAAGTGGACCTGTTAATTGTTGGTCGTGGTGGTGGTTCGTTAGAAGACCTCTGGTGCTTTAATGAAGCAAGCGTCGCCGAGGCTATTTTTAACAGTCAATTACCGATTATCAGCGCCGTTGGTCACGAGATCGACGTCACTATCGCCGATTTCGTCGCTGATATGCGCGCCCCGACCCCGTCTGCGGCGGCTGAATTAGTCAGTCAAGATCAAGCACATTTACAGCAACAAGTAACCAACCTAAGCCAGCGTTTAAACAAAGCCATACAAACACAATTAGCGAAAAAACAACATCAGCAGCGTTACTTACAACAAGCCTTGATGAGCCAGCATCCGCAGCATAAACTGCAGCAACAAAATCAAAAACTCGATGAACTCAGCCTACGTTTAAATCAAGCGGTTAATCGCCATATCAGCACACAGAAATTACACTTAACCCAACTAACAGGCCGATTGCAATCGCGCTCTCCGGTACATAAGTTAGCGACAATGCAGCAACAACAAGCTAACTTACAAACACGCTTACACAATGCGATGCAGCGTCGTATACAACAAGAACAAAGTCATTTACAAAATCTGGCACAGCAATTACAAACGGTCAGTCCGTTAGCCACATTAACCCGCGGTTATTCAATTACCCAGAATGACAAACAACAAGTCATCACCTCGGTAGCCAAACTAAAATCTGGCGACAAGCTGATCACCCGCTTTACCGATGGTGAAATACCGTCAACTATTGATTAATACCAAATAATCAACCCTATAATGACAGTGAGTCATCTATATTAAGTGATAAAATAATGAATAAATCCCTTGTGTTATCCATGATTTGGTCGATAACCTGACTAGCTCATAATCATGGTAATCACAAGGCAGTCTCTACATGAAATCGATTAAAAATACTTACTCTTCCTACTTCATTGCATTTATGCTCGCAATCATGGTATTAACAACCGTTGGAATTAAAACCTTTGTCTCACCAAAATTAGTTGAATCTTCAGAAAACATCATCCATAAGTCATTACAAAAAGTCGCTGAAAACGTATTTTCAAGACTTAATAAAGTAGAAGCCCAACAGAAAAATATTACCCAAGTTATTCCTGAACTCTCGAGTGAACAGATTGACGCCTTGTTACCTGCCTTGGTCGATCAATATGGCGACAGTAACGTGTTTGGTGGTGGTATTTGGCCACTACCAGATCAACGCGAAGAAGGCATACGTAAATTCAGTTCTTTTGTCCATCGTGATAATAACAATCAACTGATCCGCAGCGACTATTGGAATACGGCGGCGGCGCCTAATTATTTTGAACAGTCTTGGCACAGAGCCGGACAAAATGCACCGAAAGGCAGCTGTGCTTGGGCGCCAGCCTACAAAGATTCAGCAAGTCCCGAAGCCCGAACCAACTGTAGTATGGGTATTTATAAAGACGGTCGTTTATATGGTGCGGCAACGATTGACGTCACACTGGGTTTCTTTAATCAACTCGCGCAAGACTTAGAACAAGAGTTTGGCGGTTACATTCTGGTTATTGAGCAAGACGGTAAGATCCTGAATAATACGGCGGCAACGTCAGGGGATCTATTATTAAAAACAACCGCATCTCTGGCATCACGTTCTGCATTTATTAATGCCGTCAACGGTAATTTAAACAATCAAAACAACAGTCATTACATCAGTTATACCGCTGACAATGGAGAAGAATACGCATTATACTTCCAGCCATTAACGGGTACACCCTGGTCAATTGCACTCGCCGTTCCCGTTGCCTCTTTACATGAAAATGAGTCGGTTATTTTATCGCTTATTGCGGCAATCCAATTACCGTTAATGCTCGCCATTATTTGTTTTTGTTATATTACCTTTCAGCGTCTTTCACAGCGTCTTATTATACTACGTGAAAACATCGACCTACTTTCACAAGGTAATGCAGATCTAACAACCCGTGTAGAGATAAAGGCAAATGATGAAGTGGGTGATATTGGTCACTCCGTAAATAATTTCATCAACTACTTACACACGTTAATGCTGTCAGTGAATAATTCATCAGTCAAAATTTCGGACTCGTTAATACAGGTCGAAGAACAAACAAAGCTCACACACAACATTATTCTCGGTCATGCCAAAGAAACGGAACAAGCCGTGACCGCGATGGAAGAAATGAGTACCACGGCGAATATTGTGGCAACGAACGCGGCAGAAGCTGCGGCGGCAACACAGCAAGTACATGACTCAGTTTCGCAATCTAAATTAACCGTGGCTCGCGCGTCGGATAATGTACAAACATTACTCGATGATGTTGAAGATACCGTGGTTAATATTGAAAGTATGGCGCAACATACTCAACAAATCAGTGCAGTGTTAACCGTCATTGGTGAAATTGCTGAACAAACTAACTTACTCGCACTTAATGCAGCAATTGAAGCAGCCCGAGCGGGTGAACAAGGTCGTGGTTTTGCCGTGGTCGCCGATGAAGTCAGAGCATTAGCAGCACGTACACAAAACAGTACATCTGAAATTAATGCCATGTTGACGAAGCTAAATTCTGGGGTAAAGGCAGTGGTCAGTGCGATGGATAAAACCAAAGAACGCTGTATTACCACGGCAACGGATACCCAAGAAGTAAACCAAGATCTAAACAGCATGGAAGTAGCGATTGCCACCATTAGTGAACTGACGATCCAAATAGCATCTGCTGCAGAAGAACAGAGTACGGTCAGCGCCGAAGTAACGCGAAACATGAGTGAAATACAACTTATCGTCAACGAACTATCAAATAATGCCGAACATACTACAACGACAACTCAAGAACTCAGTACCATGAATACGGAATTAAAAGAGGTGGTAAATAAGTTTAATTTATAACCACAGCAATCACTCACACTGAATATCAGCCTTGTTTGTTTATCGCAGACGAGGCTGGTTTGTCTTTAATCGTAACCCTAATCAAAAGTAACGAACTTAAAATGCGGATTATCAATGGTTACCTCAAGCGTTAATATCGTATCAAGTACAACCAAACTAATCACACCATCAATCATCATCTGAATACACTCATCTCGATTATCATTACGTTTTGTATCTAGTCCGAACCCGACGACTTCAGCACCTGATTGCAACGTTAACTTAATCGGATATTGATGCATACACACTATTTCAATGTAGTCATATTGATCACACTTCATCATAATCGCACTTCACTTTAAACATAAATTCAACCTAAACGTTTCGCCCAATTACCGGCATTATCTCGCGTGCAATTTTCTTCACTATCGAACTGCACTTGTTTACTGATATTTTTTAGTTTCACATCCACGGCGTTAAGTGCTTGAGTCACTAACCCCTGTAAACGCTGATCTTGCTTCGATGCCATCAACTTGGCAATGTCAGCATTACTATCGAACACACAGGTTATTTTTAAAGAGGTGGGAAAATTAGCGTAATTAACGGTATGTGTTAACCATTGAAAGCCCTGAATTTCGTCTTTTGCTTCTTCGCAAACCACGGTAAGCACTTTGCATAAATTATTATCAATCTTCTTTTCTGTTTTGGTCATGTTCTGCCAGCTGTTATCTTGTTATTGTTTATAACGCTATCCTACCGTAAATCATCGCCGATAAACAATAAAGCCAACCCCAAGGCTGGCAATGTTTAACAAGGTGTAATTAGCCATTAATCGCTAACAAAGTCATAGGTGTTAACTAAACCCCGATCTCGCCACCGTCATGTTTACGAATAATAACCGTCGCAGCCCGTGGTCGAACCGTTTTATTACTCGGTGTTTCCATCGTTGCATCACTGCTGTATGGCCAGTTAGCTGGATGCTGTATATTCAAAAATAAATCTGTCTGCGCAGGACTAAAAGCCAAACCTGTTACTTCCGCGCCATTAGGGCCGACAAAGAAACGTCTCAGCTCGGTTTGATTGTCACTGTTAATGGTTTCTAGATCACCACTGTCAGTCGTTAATTGACTTGGTACCACCGCCAGCATCTGATCATTGGTGTATTCAGTTAATTCTGGTGCGCCATTATCAGTTTGGATCCACATAATGCCGCGTGCATCAAACGCAAGACCATCCGGGCTAGCGAACTGATTTAACGCTTCAAGCCCAGAACGGTTAACCTCTGCGGTTCCATTCTCAGGCGCGCCAAACACAAAGATATCCCAACTAAATTGCTCCGCATCATCACCTTCTTGCCAACGAATAATATGGCCAGTGCTGTTATTTAATCTTGGATTCGCAGCGTTAGTTTTCTCTTTACGCTTAGTATTGTTGGTTAAGGTCATGTATACCGCACCATTCACTGGATCAACCGCTGCCCATTCAGGACGATCCATTGGTGTTGCACCCACTAAATCAGCTGCGCCAGCAGTATTGAGGATAAGCCCCGCAAGATCAGTAAATGTATCGGCCAAAGTGCCACCATTCGTGGTCTTGCTCGCTAATGTTAAAGGTAACCAATGACCCACACCATCATCATCAAAACGGGCAACGTATAACGTACCCTGATCCATATATTTAGCGCCAACAGCTAAGCGATCATCACGCTCTGCATCCACAGCATGCCAATTCACATCAGAAACAAATTTATAGATGTATTCAAAGCGCGAGTCATGACCTGAATAGAATACAATCGGCTTGCCTTCGACAACTTGGCCAAAGACACAGCCTTCATGACGGAAGCGCCCCAGCGCAGTACGCTTGATCGCGCTAGATTGATTATTATAAGGGTCTATTTCAACGATATAACCGTGACCATTGGCTTCATTACGATAATCTTCAGAGGCATTTTTTCCCGTTTTGGTAATATCAAAACGCTTAAACTCATCATCTATTTCATCACGATCACCGGCTAAATCATCCCAACCATAACGCGTGTTGTTAGCATCAATACCAATACGTTTTTGATCGGCGGTCTGTGTGCCGGTATTCACAAAATAACCCGGCCAGTTTTCTTCACAAGTCAGGTAAGTTCCCCATGGCGTATAACCATTACCACAGTTATTTAATGTGCCTCTGACTTTATCGCCAACTGGAGAGAAAGGCGTTTCAAGTAACTTTTTATCAGCCACTGGGCCGCTAATATCCAAAGTAGTAGCACCAGTAAAGCGGCGATTATGACTATCATTTTTAACGACATCCCAAATACCATTAGTTTGCTTAATCCGGACAACTGTTACACCATGGGCATTAATTTCTTTGCGCACCTCATCGATGATTATGCGTAAGCTATTGCTATCTTTCGTTGGGCCAACTGGATGTAATGCCTGTTGATCTATGTATTCGTGATTAATACATAATAGACCATCGGTAGCACTACCATTTAGTGGGAAATAATGCATACCATCGTGATGCATTCCCAGTGAATTAGCTTGATCGAACGCGGTATTGGAACCGTCAGCTTGCCACTCCAGAGCGAGATCATTCAGTGGCGAGCCCCAAGGTGCTAAAACTTGTGCGCTATAACCTTTAGGTACCACAACAGCATCTAGCTTGGCACCAGCAATAGAATCAAAACCTAATTCTACTTTCGAGCTAGCCGCCATATTTTTATTATTCGCAGTACTCGAACAACCAGCTAAACCAACACTCGTTAACATACCAACAGCGGCCATCCCCATGCCCGCTCTTAATATACTACGGCGCGATAACACCCTTTCCATTACCGCTGCAAATGGTTCGTTATTACTGTGATTATATTTAGTGGGGTCAAATGTATCTTTGCTCATGCTTTTATCTACTCAGGTTATAATTTAAGACCGATATAAACTAACAAGCAATTATGTACTTTCTATTTCAGTAATATGACAGTTTTTGTAATCAACCATATAAACGGCTAAAATTATTACACTTTTAATTCAATGGCAAATAAAGCCTGACTTGCTAACACACCTCAACAGACAACAGTAAATCATTATCTACGACGGCTTTTTCGTGTAAATAAATAGAGAATGTCGAACCGAGACCCAGCTCAGATTGCACCGTTATTTTGCCGCCAACTTCGCTAATAATACTTTGGCTAACCGATAACCCTAACCCGGTACCACTACGACGAGTAGTGAAAAACGGGTCAAAAATACGGGCTAAATTATCTTCACTGATACCACAACCGTGATCACAAATATGTACCACAGCACCGATAACATTATCGTCATCATCACGCCAATCTTCAGTTTTAATCTTCAGCAGACCTTTGTCGTCCATGGCATGTACACCATTCATCTGCAAATTAACCAAGACTTGCAACAATTGGTGACGGTTCACTTCGACACAACATTTTGCATCTAATTGCGATTCAATTTGCACATCGGCAGATTTAGTGCCTGAACTAACTAAAGTTAAACTCTCTTTTACAATCAAATTTAAGTGCTGCCAAGTGATCTCGTCTTGTACCCCACCTTGACGGCTATACTGCAGTAAACTGCGAGTAATATTACGGATCCGATCTATCTGTTCGTGTATCGCCTCAAGCTCTTCAGTCACGCGTTGACTGTCTTCTCCAAGTTCGAGTTGTAACAATTCAACATTACCTAAAATAACGGCTGTTGGATTATTAATTTCATGGGCAATACCTGCGGTTAACTCACCAAGGGCAGCCAATTTTTCACTCATCACCAGCTTACTGCGTGTTTGGTTTAGCAGCTTAATATACTGTTCTAATTCTTGAGTTTTATCATGCAAGCTCTGCGTGCGACTATGTACCTTATCTTCAAGTTCCAGCGAAGCGCGTTTAATTAAATCATTACGCTGTTGCAATTGATCTAACATGGAATCAAATTGCTGACCAAAAATAGCTAATTCATGATCCTTACATAACCCCAGATCACCAATACGACGATTTAAGCCTAACGGCACTACCCTAACGACATCATGGATCTTTTCTATCGGTCTAAATAAGTCTCGAGCACCACGGTATACGAGACCACCAGACAGCAGTAATACTGCAACAATACCGATACTGAATTCCACAATATTGGTTAAGAAAGTTGCTATTAACGGCCATTCTAAATAACCGGTATACAGCATGCCAATGACATTACCGTTATAATTTCGTAGTGGTTCATACGCCGAGATATACCAATCGTCATATACAAAAGCACGACCGACCCAGTTTTCACCCGCAATCAGTACTTGTTGTTTAACCTCTTGGGAAACACGGGTACCAATTGCACGACCATTCAGCGGGTCACTATCAAGCGGGACATTGGTACTAACCCGAATATCGTCCATAAACAGTGTTACCGTGCCTATGCTATCAACGGGCAATGTGCCTGAGCTGTAAATAAGATCACGGATCCGATCAACAACCTGGGTACTATTATTGAGTAATATACCGCCATCCATGATCCATTCTAGTTTATTCTCACGGTTAAAAACTGGCAGTAAATTACGACTTACCAGTCCTCTCGATTCAAATTTCTTTTCACCTAACAATGGGATCTGAGCCGCGATAGGCAGGCTGCTATTTAACCTCTGTAACGCCTGATTATTCAGTACCTGGAAAAATGTCTGTGGTTTTTCCGTTAATAATAACTGCTGATTGATCAGTGGAAAATCATCGAAGTCTGACGCAGGATGTAATACCACAAAATCCAATGCATAGTTTTCAGCTTGGTGTTTAACCCATTCTGGCAATTTCGCTTCATCGGTACGTAACAAGCGCTGAAACTCGTACGAGGATGACAACGACGTTAATTGCATCCGCTGTTCTTTTTGCAATAACTCAATGCTGTTATGCGCCACAGTAAGATCTGATTTTACGTTTGTTAATGCGTTTTGCCATGTATACGTCACCGTCCAGTACATCGCCAGCGCAAATAAAGCAAACAGCGTGATCACTATGGGTACCGATGTAAGCACTAACAAACGGTAACGCACCATGGTTCTAAAACGTTTAATCCATAACAGTACATATTGCTTCATGTTCATAAGGCCGCTTCGTCAATCCATTCTTTATATTTACGCTCTAGCGTTTTACGGGCTACGCCAAGCTTACGCGCAGCCGCTGATTTATTCCCTTCGTGAGAATCAACCACCTGCATGATATGGGCTTTTTCGACTTCTTTTAATGTCCATGCCGTTGGATAACAATATTGCTCTTCGTCACCGCGAACCTCAGATGAGCAACGACAAGGGTTCTCTAGATTCGCTTCATCCATACGTATCTGGTCAAATGCGCTAATAGCCGCTCTTGGTAACGGCGCCGCATCACCTTGCAACTCACGCCAATATTCAGCCGGTGGCTTACCGAGCAAAATACAGCGCTCCATCATATTCCGTAATTCACGAATATTACCGGGCCAATCATATGCTTGCATCGCTTTTATATCTTCATGTGTCCAACTGACACTCTTCATGCCTAAATCATTAGATAATTTCAGCGTAAAATGGTGGGCTAATGCAGGAATATCTTCCACCCGATCACGCAAGGGCGGTAAATCTACCGTTAATACATTTAAACGATAATACAGATCTTGACGAAAACGGCCTTCTTCAACTTCCCGTTTTAAATTACGATTGGTGGCGGCAACAATACGCACATCGATCGGAATTTCACGTTCACCACCAACCGGTCTAATCGCTTTTTGCTCTAATACCCGTAATAACGACGATTGCATGGCAAGTGGCATCTCACCAATTTCATCGAGAAATAAAGTACCTCCGTTGGCAACGCGGAATAACCCTTCGCGGCTTTTTTTAGCCCCGGTAAACGCCCCCTGCATATGACCAAACAATTCACTTTCTAATAGATCAGGTGCAATCGAACCACAGTTTAATGGCACAAAAGGCCCATTACGTAAGCTCAGTTGATGTAAAGCCCGCGCTACTAATTCTTTACCGGTACCCGATTCACCTTCAATTAATACCGCGGCCTTGGATGGCGCAATCTGAGTGATCAGCTTTTTCATCGACAGGGTTTTACTGGCATCGCCAATAATATCAATCGGGAAAGTACGTTCAATGTCGCGCTGCAATGCAAAGTTTTGACGCTCGACTAAGCGCCGTTCAATACAACGACTTACCGATTGCATCATTTGTTCGAGGTTGAACGGTTTTAAAATAAAGTCTGATGCGCCAGCGCGCAAGGCTTTGATCGCGGTATCTAAATCGGCATAGCCGGTCATAAAGATCACATCACTGCGACGCGTTGCCGGATCAAATGCTTCATGCCACTCAATACCTGAACGTCCCGGTAAATTAATATCGACAATTAATAGATCAAAGTGACAACGTTTCCGGAGTTCCTCTGCTTCTTCGATACTGCCCGCAGTATCGACTTGGGCAAATTTTTTACTTAAGGCTTTTTTTAAAATAGCACGCATACCCGGTTCATCATCAACAACCAGTACCGATACCGCAGCCCAAGAGGCAGAAGAAGTAAATTCAGACATAAATAACCACCGTGATGTTTAAGTTGCGACATTTTGTCCCAGCTCGGTGATTAAAGTCAAAATGATTTCCTGGCTTTCCTGAACCCAGTTAAATTACATAATGTTTTGTTGATTTAAATCAAGTTATTGCATAAGAACAACAGGGGTTTAAACGCGGTAGGTTAGTTGGCACCTTATTTGCTTTTGCACGAGGAGACTCTTAACATCACTTCACGTCAGGAACACTTATGACTATAAAACCGATGACTGTAATACCGATGACATGTATCCAAACATTACTTGTGCTATTCGCGCTTGCAACTACTGCGGGTGCCAATGCAGCAGACGACATGACGATCCGTTTGGCCACCACCACCAGTACTTATCATTCAGGACTGCTTGATTTCTTGTTACCTGAATTCAAAAAAGACACAGGTTATACGGTTGATGTACTTGCTGCTGGTACCGGTAAATCACTGCGCATGGGGCAACATGGCGATGTAGATTTGGTCATGACTCACGCACCAAAGTCAGAAGCAAAATTTGTCGATGCTGGTTACGGTGTCCTGCCACGTCAACTCATGTATAACGATTTTGTCCTTGTTGGCCCAAAAGCCGATCCCGCAAAAATCAATGCTGGTAAAGATGTGGTGAAAGCATTAGCTGGTATCGCTTCTTACAACGCCACCTTCATTTCTCGGGGTGATGATTCCGGCACCAACAAAAAAGAACTTGGCTTATGGGCTCAAACTAACATGGAACCGAACTTTACTGGCTATAAAGCCGTCGGCCAAGGCATGGGACCAACCTTGAACATGGCATCGGAACTGCAAGCGTACACCTTAACTGACCGTGGTACTTGGCTGGCTTACCAAAATAAACTAGACCTTAAAATTGTTGTGCAAGGTGATAAGCGTTTATTTAACCCATACCAAGTGATCTTAGTTAACCCAAGCCGTTACCCTAGTATCAACTACCAAGGTGCTAAGATCTTCAGTGACTGGTTAGTCAATCCCAAAGCACAAACCATGATCAACAGTTATAAGCGTAACGGCGAGCAACTGTTTGTTGCCAATGCCAAATCGTAATTAATCCTTTAGCAACTTAGATACCTTATGGATATTTGGCAAACGACTCAAGACGCAGTACAACTTCTCTTCAGTGGAGATATGGCACTGTGGGGGATCGTCGGGGTATCATTTTCAGTGTCTTTGCTGGCAATAACGCTGGTATTAATACCAGCGTTATTGATCGCCTTTGCCCTTGCCTACGGCAAATTCCCTGGGCGTTGGTTGTTACTGTCATTATTTAATACCTGCCAGTCCATTCCAACGGTGGTCATTGGCTTATTACTTTACATGATGCTGTCTCGGGCCGGTCCACTCGGTAACTGGCAAATGCTATTTACCCAAAAGGCCATGATCTTAGGACAAATGATCGTTTGTTTTCCGATTTTAGTGTCAATGATGCACGCCGCGTTTCAAAACAGTGATCGCCGCGCATGGGAAACGGCGCTGACATTAGGGGCAAGTTTACCTCGCGCCTTGTTAAGCTTAATGTGGGAATGTCGATTCCCGCTAAATGCCGCTATTATTGCGGCATTTAGCCGAATTATTACCGAAGTTGGTTGCTCCATGATGGTCGGTGGTAATATTTTAAATTCAACCCGTAATATTCCTACCGCAATCGCCTTAGAAAGTTCAAAAGGCGCGTTTGCGCAAGGTGTTGCCCTAGGCATGGTCTTATTGATCTTGGCATTAGGACTTAATTTTTTATTATCATTCGCCCGTGGTAAAGCCCACTTGCGTACCAATTAGGCTGAGGTATAGAGCATGTCGCAAATTACAATTCAAGCAGAAGATATCTCGATCCGCTTTAAAGATCGGCTGCTTTTTCACATCCCTCACCTTAAATTCGGCCCACAAGAAGCGATTTACCTCACCGGTGCCAATGGCGTAGGTAAGACCACATTATTAAAAATATTATCCGGTTTACAACGCCCAACCACAGGTAAAGTTAACCTGCAGTGTAACAACTGGTTTACCCGCTTATTTAAAAATAATGCTAAAAATGGCGTTATCTATATGCATCAAACACCTTACATGTTTGATGCTAGCGTACTGGATAATGTCAGTTATGGTTTAAAATTCGCCATTAGAGGTCGCCAAGCACAACGAAGTGAAGCGATAACAGCCCTACGTATGGTAGGGTTAGAAACTCTCGCTAATGAACATATTTCGGTATTATCAGGTGGTGAGCGCCAACGAGTGGCAATGGCAAGAGCATGGGTACTGAAACCAAGCGTGCTATTAATGGACGAATCGAGTGCCAGCATGGATACAGAATCCATCGAGCGCCAGGTGATACTCGCTAAAGATTTACTCGAACGCGGCTCAACCTTGGTGATCACCAGCCACCAGCAAAATGCGCTTACCGCACTTTGTCGCCGTCAGTGGTGTATTAGCAATAGCAAATTAATTGAACGAGCAGATCTACAGCTCATTAAAAAAGATAAGGACCATTATGCCTTCGGCTGAACAAACAAGTTGGGTAATTTTAGCAGGCGGACAAGCCAGCCGCATGGGCGGAGATGACAAGGGCTTAGTCACATTAGCGGGCAAAGCCATGATTGAGCATGTTATCGATACGCTGTCACCACAAACCAACAAGATCGCCATTAACGCCAATCGAAATCAAGATAGCTATAGCCAATACGGCGATGTATTCGGCGATAAATTACAAGGTTATCAAGGGCCTATCGGTGGTATGCATGCGGCAATATTACATTTAAACGATGCTGAATGGATTGGCTTTGTACCCTGTGATTGTCCACAATTACCAAGCGATTTAGTCACCCGAATGGCGGCAGCTTGTGACGCCGATACCGATATTGTGGTGGCCCATGATGGCGAACATATTCAGCCAGTAGTAACGCTATTACATCGTCGCATACTTCCTAAATTAGAAGCCTTTTTAGCGAACGGTGACCGTAAGATCATTTTACTGTACCGTCAATGCAACATGCTCACTGTCGACTTTAGCGATCAACCCAATGCTTTTGTAAACTTAAATACCCCAGCAGAATTGCAACAATTTGGACAAACAAAATGAGTCTACACCTATGAGTCAAATACACGCGACACTACCTTTACTTGGCTTTGCAGCATTTAGTGGTACCGGCAAAACCACACTACTCGAAGCCATACTACCCAAGTTAGTGACGCGTGGCATTCGTGTTGCAGTGATCAAACATGCACATCATGATTTTGATATCGATCAACCAGGCAAAGACAGCCACCGCCTGCGTAAAGCGGGGGCCAGCCAGATGTTGATTTCATCCCGTTGTCGCCGCGCCTTAGTCACTGAAACACCTGATGAAGAAGCAACACTGCCGCACTTGATCGCCCAGTTAGACCAAACCCAACTCGACCTGATCCTGGTTGAAGGCTTTAAGAAGCTCAGTTTCCCTAAAATTGAATTACACCGTGCAGAAGTGGGCAAACCTTGGTTACACCCAACAGACAATAACATTATTGCTGTTGCAGCCAATGTGCCAGTTCCCGCATCGGGATCAGCACCTTTAGCAGAAAAGGCACCATTACCACAGCTCGATATTAACAACCTTGAGCAGATCACTGATTTTATTGTGCGTTTTATTCAAGGTGAGGTCAATGCGACAAAACCTGAACAACCACAAGGGTTACAATGTGGCGACTTAACACCACAAGGTATGTTATCTGTCGCAGAAGGACGGGAGCGTATTCTTGGTCATATTGTACCACTTTCGCAATCACAGACTGTTGATTTAAAAACAGCTCTGGGTCAAATTGTCGCACATGACGTACTTTCGCCAGTAAATGTGCCACAACATACAAATTCAGCAATGGATGGTTATGCGATCCGAGGTGATGATTTAGCGTGTGACAGCTATGAAGTTGTCGCCCATGTAATGGCGGGACACAGTTATAATTTACCCCTCGAAAAAGGCCAAGCAGTACGGATCATGACAGGTGCCGTAGTACCTGAATGTGCCGATACCGTTGTCATGCGCGAGCAAGCTGAGCAGACAGATACTGCTGCAAATAGTACAGTCGATAACACGGTAAATAATGCAGTAAAAAGTACGGTGCGTTTTGATCTGACAATGGCAACCATCCACCCAGGTCAGAATGTCCGTCAAGCGGGTGAAGATTTAGCATTAGGCCAAACTGCCGTCGCCGCAGGTAGCAAGATCACGGCACCAGAATTAGGTATGATAGCCTCACTAGGCATTAACCAAGTGACCGTTAAAAAGCCAGTACGTGTTGCTATTTTCTCAACTGGAGATGAAGTACAGCATCCCGGAGAAGCACAACAGAATAACTGTATTTACGATTCTAATCGTTACACCTTACATGCGATGCTAACGCAAGCGGGCTGTGAAGTGATTGATTTAGGCATTATCGAAGACAGCGAAGCCGCATTAGCATCGACATTACAGCAAGGCAGTGACCAAGCGGATTTGATCTTATCATCCGGAGGTGTTTCGGTTGGTGATGCCGATTACATCAAAACCGTGTTGGATAAACTGGGACAAATCAACTTCTGGCGCATCAACATGCGTCCGGGTCGTCCCCTCGCATTTGGCCAAATTAACGATACGCCATTCTTTGGTTTACCGGGTAATCCAGTGGCGGTAATGGTGGTATTTTTACAATTTGTAGAACCTGCGATCCGTAAACTGCAAGGCATAACCGATTGGCAGCCACAAGTATTCAATGCCATTGCCACAGAACGTTTCCGATCTCGTCCTCATCGTACTGAGTATACGCGTGGTATTTTTAGTTTTGATGCTAACGGTCGCTTAATGGTGAAAAGCACCGGGCAACAAGGCTCAGGTATCTTGCGCTCGATGAGTGAAGCAAATTGTTTAGTTGAAATATTACCTGAACAGACTAATGCAGAAATTGGTGATCTAGTTCACGTTATTCCACTACAAGGGCGTATTTAATCAATTAATTGTCGCCTGAAACGGCTAACTAATAACGCCAAGGGTTGCCTAATTAATTCACGCAGCCCTTTCATTTTCATCATGTTACGCTATGTTGAACAGCATGAATCACTTTCATTCCCCAACGCAAATAACAGCATAACCCGAGATACGGCAAATACCCCGTTTGTGATATAGTTCAAAAAATGGTACTGTCGTCGCAAGATTTAGGTATCATTCACTAAACGAACACATTAATCCCCACAGCACATAATCTTACCCGATTCCTCATGGATGAAGCCGGCAGACTTTACGCGTCATTACAACAATGGCCCGAACAGCAATCCATCACGCTTGCAGTACATTGAATGATATAACGTGATGAACACCCTGATCCGTATAGACGCATGAGTAATTTTCGTCGTCGCTTTTAAAAACCTGCAATCAAAGGACACAAATAAGCATACGAATATGACGATGAAGAGGTCGCAGATAAAAATACTGCTCATCGTATAGCGGCGACAGGTTTCATAACTCAACGGATGAAAAAGAGATAATTAAATTCTGAGTTTTATGCTCAAGATAGTAAATGGAAAATTATTTAATATAAAATTATAAAATTATAAAAAGGACAATAATTAAATGCTTTTGAAAAAATTAGTGTATGGAAGTTTATTCGTCACATGTATGCTCTCCTCAGCAGCCTATGCAGAAACACTGAAAACGCCACATCAATTAGAATGGCGAGGACAGGAATCACTTGATCCAATTTCATCAACACGCTTTTATTACCCTACCCAAATGTTATATAGCCGCCTAGTAAGACAAGATGAAACAGGCGCACCATCTCCAGAACTAGCAACCAAATGGACGGCGAATGAAACAGCCACTGAATGGACGTTTGATTTACGCGAAAATGTAAAATTTCATAATGGTCAAGTACTCACGTCTGCCGATGTTGTAGCGACAATAGACCGAATTCTTGATGTTAAACGCGATGCACCGGTCCGCTCAGTACTGTCAATAATCCAAGAAGCAAAAGCCATAAATGATTATAAAGTTCTGTTTACGCTGAATAAAGCGCATTCTGACTTCCCAATTTTATTAATGGATTATCGCGTAAAAATATTACCAGCAAAAGTTGATCAAGATAAATCTCTCGTCGGTATTGGAACGGGACCATTTAAACTTGAGAATCTTAATGTTGAAGGCACAACCAACCTTATTGCCTATAATGAATACTGGGAAGGCAAGCCGAAACTTGACGGTATTGATTTAATCGCGATTGCTGACGATTCAGCAAGAGTACAAGCCCTTCTTGCACGACAAATCGACTGGATTGGTTGGTCTGGCGTAACATCGCAACAACTGCCTTTATTTCAACATAACAGCATGTTTAAGGTCGATTCTATTGCGACCGGAGAATGGCGTGGCATTATATTTAAAAATGACGTAGCGCCATTTACCGATCCAAAAGTACGTAAAGCAATGCGCATGGTTGCTGACCGCGAAGAAATGGCCAGACTTATACTGGGTGGCGATGGCGGGGCAACTAGCTGCGACACACCAGTATGGAAAGGCGATCAATATCGCATGGAGATAGAGTGTAACCAAGATATCGAAGGCGCTAAAAAATTATTAGCCGAAGCAGGTTTTCCTGATGGTATCGATATCGATCTTTATACGAGTAACACCGATACCTACTTCCGACCTTTAGTTGAAATCTACCAACGTCAAGCCGCCAAAGCCAACATTCGTGTGCATATAAAAATGACCCCGTCTGACAGTTATTGGAATGACGTTTGGATGAAAAAATCTGCATTTACTACAGTGTGGGGCCAGCGACCAACCGATCAAATACTTAATGAAGCCTATCGTAGCGGCGCATCATGGAATGAGTCGGTTTGGAATAACACTGATTTTGATCAGCTATTAGATACAGCGCGTCTAACGTTAGACTTTGATTCCCGTAAGAAGCTGTATATCGATGCTCAAAAAATGCTATGGGAAGAAGGTGGTAGCTTAATTCCATTCCACTTGCGCAATCATCGAGTAACAATGAAAAATGTAACGATCCCTGCTGTGGACGATTTTTCAATTCGATGGGACCTCGTCACTAAAGATTAATTTATAACAATACAGTTAAATTTAAACGGCATAAAAGTAGAGTTAAAATTCTATTTTCATGCTTTTATTCGTTATAAATTTTAACTTACGTATATCTGTATTTATACCCAAGCTACTTCAATATGCAATATCAACTAACCTCCCGCAGGGCAAGTAGAAATAAGGCATCTTCGGGATGATGAAGTAGCTTGGGTATATACCTTTAATATAATAAGGACTTTCATGTTTACCATGATTTATAAACGCCTTTTCACCGCAATGTTTTCGCTTATGATTGTGGGTGTACTGGTTTTTTTTGTTACTGAATCATTACCCGGTGACTTTTGTACTAGTTATCTCGGACAAAATGCCAGCGGCACTCGATTAGAACAATGTCGCATCGACAATAATTTAAATGCCCCTTTAATTGAACGTTTTGCGCTTTGGTCCGAAAATATTGTTAATGGCAATTTGGGCACATCGTTAAAACGTCAAAAGCCCGTTAGTGACATACTTATTCCTCGATTAGAAAACACCTTAATTCTGGGTGGCATAGCAGCTTCGATAGGGATCCCAATCGCCATTCTACTTGGCTGTATCGCCGGCCTTAGAGTCAATACAAAATCAGACCACATGATCTCAATGGCTTCCCTTTTCACCATGACAGTGCCTGAATTTGTAACCGCTACCCTATTAACGCTGGTATTTAGCATCTGGCTGCCCTGGTTTCCAGCCGTGACGTTAATCGGAGACAGTGCTACGTTTTCTGAATTACTGCCTAACTTAGTATTACCAGCCATTACCCTGTCGATGGTCATGATTGCCCATATATTACGCATGGTACGCGCATGTATGATCACCGTGATGAATTCAGATTACATTAAAATGTGTCACTTAAAAGGCATGCCTTATTGGCATATCGTTTTTTATCATGCACTTCCTAATGCCCTGCTTCCGGCTATTAACATTATCGCGCTTACTATTGCCTGGCTACTTGGTGGTGTTGTTATCATTGAACAAGTATTCAACTACCCTGGTATTGGCAGTCTGATGATTGCAGCTATTTACGATAGAGACCTCCCGGTCGTTCAAGGTATCGCCATCGCTTTAGCGGTTATTTATATTTTGGTTAACCTTTGTGCAGATCTGCTAACCGGTGTTCTTAATCCCAAACTTCGCACACTGCAAGGATATTAAAATGAGTCAGATTAAATTGTTTATGGACTTTTTTAAACAACTTAGCGCAACACCATCCGCTAAAGTTGGTTTAATCTTATTCATTTCCCATATTGTATTAGCTTGTTTTGCTACCTATATCATTCCCTATGATTATGGACAAACCGACAGCTTTAATATTCTTAAGGGTCCAAGCCTCGAACACTGGTTCGGCACCGATCAATTAGGCCGAGATATCTTAAGCCGTACCATTATGGGAGGCAGAGCAGCGCTAATGATTACCTTTGCGGGTAGTTTCATCGCCATACTATGGGGCAGCTGCTTAGGCATTATTACCGGTTTTGTAGGCGGTCGTTTTGATGAAGTCGTCATGCGTTTCATCGATGCGTTATTATCAATTCCCTGGATCCTATTTTTGCTGCTGATCATCAGTGTGATCGGACAGAGCGATGCGACACTAATTTTAACCTTAGGCTTTTTCTACGGTATTGCGGTGATCAGAGTTGTTAGGGGTGCCACCCTTGACGTTATTACTCATGACTATATTTTAGCCGCACGCTTACGCGGAGAACGCACCAGCTCTATCATTCGCTATGAAATCTTGCCTAATATCATGAATGTTATCTTAGTGGATGGCGCGATGCGTTGGTCATGGATGTTACTTATTTTCAGTTCTTTATCTTTCTTAGGCTTTGGCGTTAACCCTCCTACGCCAGATTGGGGCTTGATGATCGCAGATACGCGAGGATTTATGTCTGTTGCACCTTGGGCTACCCTTGCACCGTTAATCGCTTTAAGCTCACTTATATTTTCAATCAATATTATTTCAGACGCCTTATCAAAAGTGGTTGGTCTAAATCGTGATAACAGCTCGCCAGTATAAGGAGAAAAAGATGAATCATATAATCGAAGTTTCAAATTTAAATTTGGGGTTCAACAACAAATCAGGTGATTTTTGTCATATTCTCAAAGATGTCAATCTCCAAGTTAAACCCAAAGACATTATCGGTCTGGTGGGTGAATCTGGCTCAGGAAAAAGTACCTTAGCCCTGGCTTTAATGGGATACACTAATGACGGTTGTTTTATTAAATCTGGCGCTATCCATTTTGATAATAAAGATATCGTACAGTTACCCATAGAAGCGTTAGCCGCAATCCGAGGTAGTCAGATCGCATTAATACCTCAAAATGCAGGGCAAGCATTAACGCCAACCATGAAAGTGGGTCCGCAAATACAAGAAGTGTTACAATTTCATAGTGATATTGACAAAGCAAATTATAAATCTAGAGTCATTGAGCTATTAAACGATGTTAAATTACCGGATCCAGAACAAATATTCTCACGTTACCCACACCAACTGTCAGGCGGTCAACAACAACGCGTAGCAATTGCGATGGCGTTAGCGGTCAAACCTGAGCTACTCATTTTAGATGAACCAACCACAGGCCTTGATGCGACCACTCAGGTCCATATTCTGGATTTATTAAAAGCATTAATCCATAAACATAACGTGGCGATGGTTTTTGTAAGTCATGATTTTGGTGCGGTTTCTCGACTGTGTAATAAAGTATGTGTGATGTACAAAGGCGAGATAGTAGAGCACGGTGACATTAAAAAAGTTTTATTAGAACCTGAACATAGCTACACCCAAGCGTTATTAAAAGCAGTACCGGTTATTGGTAAAAACCAAAAAAACGCCCTGCCAGTAACGCCGCAAGATGAGGTGCAAAAAGAAACCAGCATCTCGTTAAATGATCTGAAAATATCCTATCACCGTAACACGTTATGGCAATCAATAACCCGACAAGCAGAGCCTGAAGCCACCGTCGACAATATCAATTTAACGTTAAAGAAAGGTGAAACACTGGCCTTGATTGGTGAGTCTGGTAGTGGTAAATCGACGATTCTTAAAACCATTGCAGGATTAAACAAAGCCAACGGTGGTAAAATAATCTTTAATGGAAAACCATTAGAGATCCTGGAAAAACGGACCAAAGAACAGAAAAAACAAATCCAAATGATATTTCAAAATCCGGATGCTTCGTTAAATCCCAAGCAAACTATTTTGCAGATTTTATCTAAGCCATTACAACTCTATTTTAATATGAATAGCGCTCAATGCCATGAAAGAGCAAAAGAATTATTGATACAAGTTCACCTCAATCCAGACTATCTGTATCGCAACCCAACCATGCTGTCAGGTGGTGAAAAACAACGAGTGGCAATAGCAAGAGCCTTTGCGTCCGAGCCCGAGTTATTACTTTGTGATGAGATAACCTCCGCCTTAGATGTAACCGTGCAAGCTACCGTATTGACATTACTCAAAGAGCTGCAACTAAAATTTAATACCAGTTATATTTTTATCGCCCATGATTTAGCGATTGTCGAGTCGATTGCAGATCAAATTGCCATACTGAACAAAGGTCGAATTTGTGAAGTCGGTGAAACCAAGTCAGTATTTGCTAATCCGAGCCACCCATACACAAAAACCTTATTAAACTCAGTTCTAAAACCAGAAATAAATATGTGATCTGAACGAAGAACAGCTTAACGTGTTCTCCTCCTAAATCAGCAGGCTGGTTTAGAAGGAGAATACCTCATTAAGCGCTAGACTTAATGCTCAGTTTTAGTGTTTTTTTTGCATTCTGGATCCGTGACAACTGCAGTTTCCGATTGATTCTCTGGTAAGTCTTTTACTTTTTCATACCAAATATCATGGTGCTCTTTGGCCCATGTTTCATCAACTTCGCCTGTCACCATACCTTCTAATGATGCTTCAATCCCCACTAAGCCCACATAGATATGAAATACAAAACCACAAATCAGTACCAGTGATGCCAGCATATGCACTAAATTAGATAGTTCCATATCGCGACGGGTTTGTTCAAACATAGGAAAATCAAGGATAAAGCCACTAAATATAATAAACACACCACAAAATATCAGTAACCAAAACAGCGCTTTTTCACCACCATTAGAGAAGTCAGCTGATGGATGCGTGCCCTTGTGTTTACCGACCATACCGCCCATTTTCATGAACCAGTTAATATCGACCTTGGTAAACAAACTCTTACGCCACCACTTAATCATCACCGTAAACAGTAAGATCGCAAATAATGGCCCGACATAGTTGTGGAACTGTTTCGCGCCATAAATAATCATCGCCCAAATATCGCGGGAGATCACCGGTTTCAGAAAATGCTTGCCATAAACCAACATTAAGCCCGTAAACGCCAAGCTTAAAAAGGTAAACGCCATACTCCAATGCAATGTACGATCGACCAGACTCCAGCGCTGGATCTTACGACCCGTTCTCGCTTTACTTAGTCTTAATGGGCCGATGGTGAAGTACGCTAATACCACTAAACCAATGCTGCCAAAGATAGCGAGTGCACCTAATGGTGACATCCATTTCTCTTTCAGAATAAACCAAGCTTGCCCCGGTACACTGACCAATACCCCGTGTTCGGGTGATTTTGATGTGGTGTAGCCTGCTTGACCATCTCGTACTGCACGCCAATAATCAGCGCCAGCAAAACCAGCAAGCTCACCTTTTACTGCTGATTCACCGAAACGCTCACTGCGAGTCTTGTTATCTGCTGTTTCACTAGCAAATGCTGACAAGGTAACGCTCAGCATTAATACACTCACTAACAGAGTGAACCAACGTTGAATTCGCTTAGTCATTAAATCTCCTCACTGTATCTAAACAACAGCGCTAATAGGGAGCAGCTTTATCGCCAAAGTCGCTCACCCATGTTTATGTTAGTTATTACAATTATCCGTTAATTCTGTGCCCATTAACGATGAGGGAACACAGACTTTATACATGGCTAATCACTTAGCCATGCATAAAAATTAACTGCTTTGGGGTTTACTTGCATCATAAGCAAGGTCGTCAGTGCTTGCCCAGCCCGCGTTTTTCGCACCGCGTGCAACAACACGTTCAGCATAAATATCAGAGATTTTTGCAGCGTCACCAGCAAGCAATGCTTTAGTCGAACAAAGCGATGCACACATAGGTAATTTACCTTCTGCAATACGGTTCGAGCCGTATTTTTTCTTCTCTTCTGCAGAACCAGGTTCTACACCCGGTCCACCAGCACAGAAGGTACATTTGTCCATCTTGCCACGTTCAGCAAAGGCATCTTGTTTCGGGAATTGCGGTGCGCCAAACGGGCAGGCAAACAAGCAATAACCACAACCGATACACAGGTCTTTGTCGTGTCGCACAATGCCATCTTCAGTACGTTCAAAACAATCCGCAGGACAAACCGCCATACACGGTGCATCAGTGCAATGCATACAGGCCACAGAGATTGAGCTTTCTCCCGGCTCACCGTCGTTTAAGGTAACGACGCGGCGGCGTTGGATACCCCATTGTAGTGCATCATCATTTTCATTCTTACATGCGGTGACACAACCATTGCATTCAATACAACGTTTCGAGTCACACAAAAATTTCATACTCGCCATTAGAATGACTCCTTACGCTTTAGATATTTTACAGAGGGTTACTTTGGTTTCCTGCATTTGTGTCACCGGATCATAACCATAGGTTGTGGCAATGTTCGCTGATTCACCCGATACATACGGCGTAGAGCCTGCTGGGTAGTTGCCCCGTAAATCTTCACCTTGGAAATAACCACCAAAGTGGAACGGCAGAAATGCTAGTCCCGGTTTCACCCGACGGGTAACCATGGCTTTTACATGGATACGGCCTTTTTCAGCACCTTCAACCCACACCATGTCACCATCACGGAAACCTAAATCGTTGGCATCTTTCGGATTTACTTCAACAAACATTTCTTGTTGTAGTTCTGCTAACCATGGGTTGGAACGGGTTTCATCACCACCGCCTTCATACTCAACCAAACGCCCAGAAGTAAGCACGATCGGGTATTCACCTGATACATCTTTATCTTGAATTGATTTGTATAAGGTTGGCAGACGGAACATCGCTTCACTGTCATTCCACGTTGGGTAATCAGCCACAAGATCACGACGCGGTGTGTATAACGGTTCACGATGAAGCGGCACTGCATCTGGGAATGTCCATACCACTGCACGCGCTTTCGCGTTACCGTAAGGGATACAACCGTGTTTAATTGCCACACGTTGAATACCGCCAGATACGTCAGTTTTCCAGTTTTTACCTGTTGCTTTCACTTTTTCGTCAGCCGTCAGTTCGTCCCACCAGCCAAGTTGCTTAAGCAGTTTGTCACTGAACTCTGGGAAACCACTCTCTAACTCACAATCTTTTGAATAACTGTCGACTGCTAATAAGCTTTCGCCATTACGTTCAACACCAAAACGTGCACGGAAGTTACCGCCACCTAATGCAACAGGCTTCGATGTATCATAAAGAATATGGGTACCCGGGTGTTTCATCTCTGGCGTACCCCAACATGGCCAAGGCAGACCGTAAGTCTCACCGTGAGCAACACCACCTTCAGCTTCTAACGTGGTTTTGTGGAATGTATGCCAGTTTTTCTGATGGGCTTTTAGACGTTCAGGACTTTGACCTGTGTAGCCAATGGTCCACATCCCCTTGTTGTATTCGCGGGTGATGTCTTCAATCACTGGTTGGTTGTTCTTCACCTCAATATGCTTGAACAATTGCTCCGCTAAACCAAGCTTCTTAGCGAGTAAATACATGATCTCGTGATCAGGTTTAGACTCAAACAGCGGCTCAATGACCTTATCACGCCATTGAATTGAACGGTTTGTTGCCGTAACTGAACCCGTGGTTTCAAACTGCGTCGTAGCAGGTAATAGATACACATTATCGGTACGTCCATTCATCACAGCAGCAACACCTGGATACGGATCAACAATTACCATCATGTCCAGTTTGCCCATCGCCGTGCGCATTTCAGGACCACGGGTTTGTGAGTTAACCGCATGACCCCAATAGAACATGGCGCGGATATTATCGTTCTGCTCGATGTTGTCTTTATTTTCTAATACCCCATCAATCCAACGAGATACCGGAATACCCGCATGGTTCATTGGTTTTTTACCCCGGTAAGCATTTTGATCAAAGCGGCCTTTTAGCCACTCATAATCAACATCCCATACCCCTGCCCAATGCTGCCAAGCACCTTCAGAAAGACCGTAATAACCCGGTAAGTTATCTGCTAATACACCAAAGTCAGTCGCACCCTGTACGTTATCGTGACCACGGAAAATATTGGCACCACCTCCCGATTTGCCTATGTTGCCTAATGCCAGTTCCAGGATACAATAAGCACGGGTATTGTTATTACCTGTGGTATGTTGAGTCCCCCCCATACACCAGACTACACAACCGGGACGGTGTTCAGACAGCAGTTTCGCGGTTTCATAAACATCGGCTTCAGCTACGCCAGATACGCGTTCGACTTCTGCAGGTGTCCATTTAGCGACTTCAGCACGCACGTCTTCCATGCCGTAAACACGTTGGCGAATAAACTCTTTATCTTCCCAACCATTTTTAAATACGTGGTATAACACTCCCCAAACAAAAGCAACGTCAGACCCCGGGCGTAAAGACACATAGTGATCTGCTTTTGCCGCGGTACGGGTACGACGTGGATCAGCAACAATAATTTTACAGTTGTTTTTTTCTTTGGCGATAAGGATATGCTGCATAGCAACAGGATGAGCTTCTGCAGGATTAGAGCCAATAAACAAGATTGACTTACAGTTCTGCATATCATTTAGCGAATTGGTCATCGCCCCATAACCCCAAGTATTTGCGACACCAGCTACGGTTGTAGAATGACAAATACGCGCTTGGTGATCGACATTATTGGTGCCCCACATCGAGACCATTTTACGAAACAAATACGCTTGTTCATTGTTATGTTTTGCCGAACCTAACCAATAAACAGAATCAGGACCGGATTCTTCACGGATCTTAAGTACTTGCTGGCTGACTTCTTCAAGTGCTGTTTCCCAGCTCATTTTTATCCATTTACCGTTAACCAGTTTCATTGGATATTTAAGACGTTTCGCACCATGACCGTGTTCACGTAATGCAGCACCTTTTGCACAGTGACCACCCGCATTAAACGGGTGATCAAATGCAGGTTCTTGGCCTGTCCATACCCCTTCTTGTACTTCGGCATAAATACCACAGCCCACTGAACAGTGAGAACAAATCGTACGTTTGATTTCAACAGGTGATTCTGGATCAACAGATTTCGCTTCGGCTTTTTTCATCATGCCCGGTGCAAACATGCCAACACCGACTACACCACCAACGGCAGCAATTGAAGAGTTACGCATAAACGAACGGCGCGAAATACCCAGTTGTTTTTCGTCCTTGTTGACCGTATCGGAACGTTTAGTTAATTTCATTTAGAGCTCCGCTTATAGAGAATCGTAGTAATCACGAATGTGTTGAGTTTCATGGTAACCTGTTGTCTGTTCTTGCTTAGTGTTCATATCTTGCGTGTCGTTCGATGCACACGCAGAGGTCGATACACCTGTTGCTATCACACCAGCAGTGACACCTAAACCAATATTCTTTAACAATTGGCGGCGGTTTTCATCCGGCTTATTTTGTTTACTCATCCAGTTTGATCCTCTATCGTTATTATTTTTTTATGTCGATAAAACGTACTTTTTCAATGCTTAAAAATTGCAAAGCTAGCTCGGCAACGGCGCTATAAAACACCGCGTTTTTCGCTACCTTTAAATCCTGACAAAAACGCTCAAACCAAGTATCGAGATGACGATTAAAAAATTCGGCTTGTACTTTGTGATTACTTTCTGCGGCTAACATCGTCATAACTTCGAGCAATGCCGCAATATGATCTTCCGGTTCTTTCACGTCTTCATCGCGTTGAAAACCCAGCTTTTTCAAATCATGACGTAAATGTGCTAATGGCATTTCCATTAACGAACCAGTGAGATACCAGGAACAAAACGGCACGATCTCACCATGACCAATACCAATAAATAGATCTTGGTATTCATCTTCAACCGCGGTTAATAAGGTCTTTTGTGACGCGAGTTTTAATAACGGCCAAGCCGCTGACATACCCGTGGTTTGAATGAGTTCGTTCGGTGTATCCACATCTAAATTAGCTAACCAATCAATAACGTCAGCATCGGGGGCTTTACGTAATAGATGAGCAAGTAAACTATAAATATCAATACGTAATCTTGTTTCTTCAGCAGCTGGCTGTGACATTTTTTGTGTTTCCATCATTTCGTTTTACACTCGTAACTGACTGGTTGGATCATCAGCCATGTCAGAAAAAATATCGCGTACACGACAATCTTCACACATAGATAAACGGCGAATAGCATCACCCTGAAATTGGGAATGACCTTGTAATTTCTCGGTCAGCATTTTAATCATCGACGCTGGCGCAAACGCTTTACCACAACTTAAACAACAGGCAGGCTCTTCTTCATGGATCATCACGGTACTTTGGCGGCTTTCTACATCCCAATTAACACCCGGTTTAAGACTAATCACTTGCTCTGGGCAGGCTTTTTCACATAAGCCACATTGCACGCAATCTTGCTCTCTAAACTGCAAACCGGGGCGTCCACCAACAGCATGTAATGCACGGGTTGGACATACCGCCACACAGCCCATACATAGCGTGCAATCATCGGTCTTACATTCAACGCTACCGTAAGGTGCATTTTCAGGTACGCTAGATACTGTTGGTCTAACTGTGCTTTGCGCATGCAATCTATCTAATGCACTAAACAGTTTTTCACGCTTTGTCCCTGATAATTGCTCGGCCAATACACCGCTATCCATCACAGCGATCTTGTTATCTGTAACAGGCAACAAAGATGCAGGGAACGCCACAAATTCAGCCGCGGAGCTAAGTTCAAACAAGCAAATTCGATCTGCTTCAAAACCAAGTTCAGTTAAGAAGTTATTGGCAATGGCTAACTCATCTTTTAACACGCGATCAATTGTCGCAGGCATATAAGCGATATTGGTGGCTAACAGTACTTGATGCGCACCATAAATCAGCGCACTAAACCAGGTATCCACACCAACAGTGGCTAACTCTTCCAGTGCAATCGGGATCACATTCGATGGTAATGACGGTAATTGTGCTGCAACGTTTTCTTCATCACGGTTACCAAAGAATAAGATCGTCGGTTTAACACCACCCGCCATTTGATAACTGTTTAACAAACGGTAAATGAAGTTCTGGGTTTTCTCTGGATCTGGTAATGCATACGTGATCGCTTCTGTCGGACAAGCCGTTGCACAAGTACCAACCCCCTGACATAAGAACGGGTTAATCTCGATCGCATGACCATTACTTGATAACGCCCCGGCAGGACACGCATCAACACAACGCGTACAACCGCTCACACCACGGGAAGAATGCGCACAAATATCATTGTTTAAACGGAAATATTTTGGTTTATCAAACATACCAAGCATGTCCGGTAAGGTTTCAATCACATCTGCAATCGCCGTTTTACCGCTGCCAACAGGGTAATAACCCGGTGCCGGGATCTCGGTATTGATGATGCTCTCGACGCTCATATCAACCACTAAATCAAAGCTGTCACCACCAATCGTGACTTCCGCGAGGTTGGTATAGGTATTCAGCAAGCGACCCGCTACACGACAGTTGACTTCGAACGCGCCAAGGTAGCCTTTGATCGTGACGTCATGACTAAAAAACACCTTGGTATCTAGGCCCACTGACACTGTCTCAGCTGCTGATGTTGCCAATAGTGTCACCGAGTTAAGCGTGGCAAATTGCGGCGCTAATGCCGTGATCGTATCGTATGCACCAACGATCAATAAATTCCCTCGGCTCTCATAAGAAACCGTTGGTGGGATCAAGTTCGATAATTCAACCGTACCAGCGATTGCACTTAAGCGTGCTTGACCATTGCTATCTGTAAATGTTTCTAGAATACTTTTTAACATTGCTATTCCTGTATACTCGTCACCGCTAAAATTGGTGTCGATTAAACTGCGAGTTGAGTGCCCGCTGCTCTTTCTGCCGTACGATTTTTACCGTACTTTATGCTGTAGCTAATAGAGCAATAACCGAACCAACTTTTAACGGAAAAAAATGACCTATAAAGAGCTAAAGTCAGATAAGGACCGTTGAGGTATTTCCAACTGAGACATTTTGTCGCTACAAATGATCACACCTGTATCAAATTGTCCCGATGAAAAAAAGGGTTATTAGTCCCTTTATGTCTCACCTTGCTGAATAGTCTTGTGATGTGGCTCATCGCAGCCTAGCGATAATTTGAAATCTTCCGTGACGGGTTCAACTGTTTCATCTTCAACAGCTGACATTTCTGCTTCTTCTGTTTGTTCAATACTGGGGGCTTCTGCTCTATCCGTTTCCGACACTCGATCCGTTTCTTGCTCAGGTTCTTCTAATACCGCCTTAACCCAACCACGTAGCTGCTTGGCGATACTATCGTCGAGTTTAGGAATGTTCGAAAAATCTTCAGTATGATCGTCCATAGCACTGATATAATTGAATTCATCGGAATGAAATAATTTAGCCAGCGCGGCTTTTTTTACGGACTTATTAACCCCCTGCTTTAGAAATGAAGCAACGCCGCTGTCAAATGTTACGCAGTCTGCATCAGCAATTGTTAATACGTCATCACTGCTTTTATCTGCAATAGCGGTCTGCTTATCGACAACGTCATACGTCACTTCATCCGGTATAACTGTTTGATTTAGTTGTGCGTTAGCATCATCAACCGGCTCCACAACTTGCTCAAATCCGGCTAACTCTGTAACGGCTGCATTCGTTACCGATGACGTTGCCACAGCCTTGTTTTTAGCCGTCAGAGAGCGGCTAGACCAACGTTGAAAAAAGTTAGTTGCCACTTGAACGTCCTTTTTTATCTTTATAACATTTCTTTTTAAATTCAATCAGTTCGCCATGACGACCAATGAATGCTTCCATCCAAGCTTGCACGGGTAAGGGCATCTGAATATGTAACACTTGATAGTCGCCATCCATGTAACTGCTGGCGACACTTTGCGCGACAGTGATAAGTAACGGCGATAACTGCTCATCACTTTCTTCACAAACAATAAACAGATGCGGGTCTTGTGAGCTGAGGTTGAAACGATAATCAGTGCGTTCATCGCGATATAACGTTAATACACGTTCATAACAAATACCGATGCTGGGGTCTTCTTGCGTGCGGTTATGGTCATATAATTCGACATTATCAATACACCAAGACAGCGTCGTCCAACGTCCAATTTGCTTTTCTTCAGAGCGAAGACGAAACCTGATTGGCCAACTTGATTCGTCTTTTTCTAAGCGCTTATGTTCATCAATTTGTTGCACACATGCTCCTTTATTTTCTTTTTATAATTATTTAGTATTTGTATAATTTCTTCTATAACGCCCCCTACTCAGCAAAATTTAGACCAAGTCCAAAATAAGTGACAAATAAAAGGGTTGTACCCAAGTTACTTCAAGATGCTTGGGTACAAGTTGGAATGAACTTTGCTTACCTCTTGATAGATATATAAACCAGCAGGACTTTCGGATGCCGCAATTACCAAAAATAATTAGAACTAATTCTTCAGTTGAGCACACCATGACCGTCGACATCATGGATGAATATGGCGATACCATGACCAAAGAGATCGCGTGTGAACATCCGTTAACGATTTATTTAAACTGGGTAGAAATCGTCACTGTGATGACGCTCGGTGTCCGCCCTGCCGACCTCGTGCTTGGATATTTAAAAAACCAAGGTTTCATTGAAGACATTACCGCGATTGAATCAGTGATTATTGATTGGGATACAAATTCTGCAGCCGTGATCACCCGTGAAAGTACCGATGGTTTAGCAGATAAGTTATCGAAAAAAACCGTTACCTCTGGCTGTGGTCAGGGCACCATGTTTGGCAACGTAATGAAAAAATTAGAAGGTATCACACTGCCACAACCTAAACTGCGCCAGTCAAAGCTGTATGCTTTGTTAGAGGCATTAACTCACCACAACGCCACTTATAAAGCGGCCGGTGCAGTCCATGGCTGTGCTGTGTGTAAAGACACCACGATTTTATCGTTTGTCGAAGATGTAGGTCGTCACAATGCCGTTGATACCTTGGCTGGAGAGATGTGGTTAAAAGGTCAAACAGGTGACGATAAGATCTTTTATACTACAGGCCGCCTCACGTCTGAGATGGTGATCAAAGTAGCGCAAATGGGTATTCCGGTATTACTATCTCGCTCGGGTGCTACACAAATGGGTTACGACTTAGCAAAGCAACTCGGGATCACCATGATTGCCCGTGCCAAAGGCAATCGCTTCCAAGTGTATAATGGCATGACAAACTTGATCTTGGATGTAAAAGGCCCTGACGCAGAAGCGCTAGCACAAGAACAAGAACAACCATCAACGCTAACCGGTAACAGTGCATGAGCGAACACTTCCCTGCGTTTATGAATGTAAAGCAAGTCGCTGAGTATTTAGACCTGAATGAAAAAAAGGTCTATAGTCTGGCTAACGATGGCAATTTACCTGCAACGAAAGTAACAGGTAAATGGTTATTTCCCAAAGCAATGCTGGATAAATGGCTACTGGAATCTTGTCATAACGGCGTACTCAATGACCGCTTACTCATCGCTGGTTCTGATGATCCACTGCTACAACTGGTCGTGGGAAAGATGGCGCAAAAGCTTGGCAGCACCGCACTGGTTGGTTACACCTCAACAGGCACTCGCCAAGGTTTGGCCATGCTCAGTAAAGGACATGTGGACATTTGTGCGATCCATTGGGGTAATGCAGAAGAAGCAGGCTTACGGCATCCGGCATTATTACAGCAATATCCAGGGCATAAAAACTGGGTGCTGATCCACGCCTTTGAACGTCAGCAAGGTTTAGTCGTCAGTAAAGAGTTAGCCGATTTAGTCAATTCACGTTCGTTAAATCCACAAGAGTTATTGGCTTCACGTTGGCGTTGGGCATTACGTCAAGAAGGCGCTGGTAGTATGCGCGCCTTAGGCGAGTGGTTACACAATCATGCTTACACGGTCGATATGCTTACCGCAGCGGAAACTTGTCACAGTGAACGAGAATTAGCATCTTGCATTGCCCGTGGAGAAGCGGATGTGGGCTGCGCGAGTCAAAGCACAGCAGGCGAATTTGGTTTAGGATTTATTCCTATAAGTACCGAAGCATTTGAATTGGTGATCCCGAAAAATATCTACTTCCGCACCTTGCAGCAACAATTACTACAGTCGCTATCAGCTAGGCAGATCCAAGCCAAAGGCGAGCAATTGGGTGGTTATAACTTTAGCCGCACCGGTCAGCAAGTGTGGAGTGCTAGTTAATACACCCGGTATTGCTGGGTAGATAATACAAGATATTAAAATAACAAGCAGAATAAACATGTAAAAAAGCCCAGACATCAATACTGATATCTGGGCTTAATTACATTACCTTACTGGAGTTCTTTAACTAATTACATCGCCGCATTAAAGATCGCGCAGATCTCTTCGTGGGTTGCTTGTTTTGGATTAGTAAACCCACACGCATCATTTAAGGCATTTTTAGCCAGCTCAGGAATATCTTCCACTTTCACATTTAAGCTTGTTAGCCCCGTAGGGATACCTACCGCTAGCGCTAATTCTTTAATTGCCGCAATCGCCGCGTCAGCACCTTGCTCTGCGGTCATGTGGGTCACATCAACGCCCATTGCTTTAGCTACATCACGGAGACGTGCTGGACAAACCAGGGCGTTATACGCTTGTACATGTGGCAGTAATACCGCATTACATACGCCATGTGGCAAGTCATAGAAACCACCTAACTGATGCGCCATCGCGTGTACATAACCTAGTGAGGCATTATTAAATGCCATACCCGCCATGAACTGTGCATAGGCCATTTGCTCACGCGCTTCGATATTGTCACCATGTGCAACGGCTGTACGTAAATGTGCTTGAATTAATTCCATCGCTTTAATGGCAACGGCATCAGTAATTGGCGTTGCCGCTGTTGATACATACGCTTCGACCGCATGAGTCAATGCATCCATACCCGTAGCTGCAGTTAATGAAGCGGGTTTCGCTAACATCAACTCAGGATCATTAACAGACATTAACGGGGTGGTATTTTTATCAACAATCGCCATTTTAATGTGTGTTATTTCATTGGTAATAATACAGAAACGGGTCATTTCTGACGCTGTACCTGCCGTGGTATTAATTGCAACAAGCGGTAGCTGGGCTTTTTCTGATTGATCCAGGCCTTCATAATCAGCAATATGCCCACCATTGGTAGCCACAAGTGCAATACCTTTAGCGCAATCATGTGGTGAACCACCGCCTAACGAAATCACAAAATCACAATTTTCTGAATTCAACAATGCCAGACCAGCGACTACATTAGCCGTTGTCGGGTTTGGCTGGGTGCCATCAAATACTGCAGATGCGACATCACGCGCATTTAATAGGTCTTGAACTTGCTTAACCATACCTATGCTCTTAATCACTTTATCGGTAACGATTAATGCTTTTTTGAAACCATGAGATTTGATCGCGTCCGCGGCTTGAACTAAACAGCCTGCGCCCATTAGGTTGTAAGCAGGAATAAAGAATGCAGTGCTCATAATATATCTCCAAAATAAATAATTGTTGCTGCAATACACTTTACAAATACATTGTAAGCAATAATCATCTAGCCACTTCAACCAGCTAACCACTTTGAGGTAATTATAGTATTTATCATTATAAAATAAAGGGTTTTATAAAATAAGACTGCCTAATCTATTCACTTTGGCATAGAAGTCACATAATTAGGTAATCTAGATGTCAATTACAGTGTACGCAGTGGGTGAGACTCCATTTCCCAAGGCGATACAAATAAACCATCAACAAAATCAACGGGCACATCTGCGATTTGTTTATATAACCAATTCGGCTGATTGTCTTTATCGACCAACAAGGCTCTTACACCTTCGACCAGATCCGCGTTTAAACAAACGTTCACAGCTAAATCTAACTCCAGCTGAAAACAAGCCGCTAACGACAACTCAGTATATTGGTTTATCTGTCGGTATAAGATATGCGCCGATATTGGGCTGCCCAGCAGTAACTTATTAATACTTTTCTGTAACCAAGTATCATCACAGTCATGCGTTTCTATACAACTGATCACATCTGTTAAGCTGGTTTTTAAACTTAACTCGGTAAATAAATCTTGATGGCTAGAGAGATTATCCGCTAAAAACAGACTGTCATCATAAAGCCCATTTAGCACCGAATCAACTTGAGCCGAATGCTCCGCAGAGTCTGAATGCCAATTAATTCCACGTAAATCAGTAAGTACTCGTTCTTGCTGAACTGCGGGGATTAAATATTCGCTTAAACCAAGGTATTTAGCATCTTTGGCATTAATACTTGCTCCAGTGAGACCCAGAAATAGTCCAACACCCGGCTGTGGTAAACGATTTAAAAACCAAGTCGCACCAACATCTGGGAATAAACCGATAGTGATCTCTGGCATGGCAATACGTGCGGTTTCAGTAACAACGCGATGACTTGCCCCCATAAACAGCCCTAACCCGCCACCCATGATAATGCCATCACCCCAAACAATCAGTGGTTTTCCAAAGTTGTGCAGTAGATAGTCCACTTGATACTCAGCAATAAAATATTCACTCACGACCTGCTGCTTAGCCTCATAATCCTTAGTGGCTACTAACACTTGTTGTAATGATTTAACATCGCCACCGGCACAAAAGGCTTTCTCGCCAGTGCTGGTCAGCAACACACTGACGATACGTTTATCATCCTGCCAAGCCAGTAACTGCCGATGTAACAAGGGGAACATATCGGCGCTCAGAGCATGTAACTGTCGTGCTTTATTAAGGGTGATAATACCAATGACATGACCATCATCCGTGGCTAACTCATCAAATAATACGCTTGCTTCCATGTGAACTCCGACTTGATAAAAAACCAGTGTAGCTAGATTAGGGGGGGTAATTCAACTCGCTAAGGTATTGATTGTGAATTTAGCCAAGCACATTCACCCATTTAACCGATATCATCAGATTGAAACCTATTGTGAGATACCCAAAATACTTACGCTGTGGCATAATAGCCCCACAAAATTTAGAGGATTAATTCAATGACTATCGAAACAACGCTATTACAACGCAGTGGTTCTAAATGTGAAATGTGCACATCAGAATCTAACTTAACCGCTTATGAGCTACCTGAATCACCAGAAAAAAGCTCTGACTGTGCAGTAATGGTTTGTGATACTTGCCTTGAGCAAATCAACAACTCAGATACTCTTGATGAAAACCACTGGCGCTGCCTAAACGACAGCATGTGGAGCCAAGTACCAGCAGTACAAGTACTTGCATACCGCATGTTACACCGTCTAGATGCAGATTGGTCACGTGACCTACTTGATATGATGTATATGGAAGAAGATGTTAAAGCATGGGCTGAAAAAGGCGTATTAATTGCGGCGATGACAGATACACCGGCACGTGACGTGAACGGTACAATCTTAAAAGCTGGCGACAACGTAAACATCATCAAAGACTTACCAGTTAAAGGTTCAAGCTTAGTGATTAAACGCGGTACCGCAGTGCGTAATATCGGTTTAACCGATAATCCATTACACATTCAAGGCCGTGCCAACGGTACTGCAATGGTGATCATTTCTGCATACTGCAAAAAAATGTAATTTGCTTAGCTTGTCTCGTTATTAAACGTGACAGTTAACCAGATCAAAAAAGGCCGATTATCCAATCTAATAAAGAAGCGGTAATCGGCCTTTTTTATGCGCGGTGTTAATAACCGCAATTATTGACTAATTAGTCAATAATTGCATTGTGATATACATCTTGTACATCATCACAATCATTTAGTGCGTCAAGAAAACGTTCGAACATTTCAGCGTCATCACCGGTAACTTCAGTTTCAACTTGTGGTAAGAATGTAATGTCTTCTGCATCAAATTCAATACCAGCAAATGCGTCTGATAATGCTACTTTCGTTTTGTAGAATTCAGTATGTGGAACATAAACAGTGATCGTACCGTCTTCGTTCTCAACATCAGCAACATCAATTTCCGCTTCCATCAATGTTTCTAATACCGCATCTTCGTCATCAAATTTGAATTCGAATACCGCTTGATGATCGAACATGTGAGATACTGAACCTTGAGCACCCAGTTTCGCGCCATTCTTAACGAATGCTTGACGAACTTCAGTGAAAGTACGTTTACCGTTGTCCGTTAGACATTCAACGATAACCATGCAGTTACCAGGACCAAAACCTTCATAACTTGCGCGTTCATAATCTTCACCACCAGCGCCTGATGCTTTTTCAATTGCACGCTCAATAACGTGACTAGGCACTTGATCTTTTTTCGCTTTTTCAATGATGCGGCGAAGACTTAAGTTGTGGTCAGGATCGCCACCACCCGTTTTTGCACAGACATAGATCTCTTTACCATATTTAGAGTAGATCTTAGTTTTCATGCCAGCTGTTTTAGCCATCGATAATTTACGGTTTTGGAACGCTCTGCCCATCTTAATTCACTCTCATTTTAAATTTGAAATAAATACTTATCGATTTTAACAGGATTAACAGCATTTTTTCCACAAAAGCGTAAATATCTTATCTTTCATCAACAAAAATTGGCTAAACATCCCACGGAACTATAACCAATATAGGCTATCTGACTATTTGTCATTGTTATCAGTTAATAATATGTTCTACTATGTTAACTAGTATTTACTTAGTTTTCATCGCATAGGTCGCCACTTGTATTTAAAAAAAATGTATCTCAAAAAAATATTACGTTTGACCAGTACAGCATTATTTGTCGGCGCGTTAGGTCTCGTTAGCACTGTTGGTTCGGTTAGCACAGCACAGGCTAACAATAAACTGCCCGAAATCGGTACCGCAGGTATTACGGCCTTATCGATCGACCAAGAACGCCAATACGGCGCGGCTTTTATTAAAGTTGCGCGAGGATCTTTTCCGATGGTCAGCGATCCGGTGTTACAAGAATACATTGCTGAACTGGGTGCTAAACTCATTAGCCAAGCCGATTCAGTACGCTTCCCGTTTAATTTTTTCCTTATCAAAAATGATGAAATCAATGCCGCGGCTTTTCTTGGTGGTTATGTAAAAGTGCATACTGGCTTATTCTTATATGCCGAAAGCGAAGCTGAATTTGCATCCGTTATTGCCCATGAGATCTCACACATTACCCAACGCCACCTTGCTCGTAGTTTAGAAGCTCAAGCAGGCAATAGCCAACTTACAGTGGCAGGTTTAGTCGGTGCGGTATTATTAGGTATTGCTAATCCGGTAGCTGGTATTGCCATGTTACAAACCACTGTTGCCATTAATGCTCAGTCTGCGATTAACTATACCCGCGCTAATGAATTTGAAGCCGACCGTATTGGTATTCAGGTCATGGTGAATGCGGGTTACGATCCGACTGCAATGTCGACATTCTTTGGTAAGTTATCCGAGCAATA
This sequence comes from Moritella sp., assembly GCF_013215705.1. Classification (GTDB taxonomy): domain Bacteria; phylum Pseudomonadota; class Gammaproteobacteria; order Enterobacterales; family Moritellaceae; genus Moritella. Next base: position 193,253 of record NZ_JABSQR010000006.1, read on the forward strand.
TCGTTTTAGTTCAACACCACCACAAATGTTGATCACTCACCCATTACCAACCACTCGGATCACCGAAGCACGTGACAGGGCCGCACTGTACCCAAATAAATACTACCCACCAAGCCTCGACTATCAATTAGCCAAAGCCCGTATTCAAGTCCGTTATGGCGTATTAAAACCAGAAGAAGCACTGCAATTTTTTCAGCATCAGCTTAAAACCAGAACGTTCAAGCTAAAAGATGCGGCACTCTACGGCCAAGCTTTGGCGTTGCTGCAATTAAACAAAAATAAACAAGCGAAGAAGATTATGGTCGAATTGGCGAAAGCACAGCCAAACAACCTATTTTATCTTGATACCCTTACCGATATCGATTTAGCCCTCAAACACAATGACGAAGCCATCGCACGATTACAGAAAGCCAATAACAGATATACCAATAACCCAGTTACCACCATCAATTTAGCCGTAGCGCTGCAGCAAGCAAAAAAATATAACCAAGCGAAAAAACTCATTCGGGATTATTTACGCAGTAATGAAACCGATATGATTGCGTTGAGTGTTTATATTGATTTACTTAATAAAACCGATGATAAAGTAATAATGTATATGCAACGTGCAAATATGGCGCAACTCAGTGCTAACTATCCAAAAGCTCTAAACGAGCTGCAATCTGCCCGCACACTCGCGACAAGCTCGGCTGATATAGCACGCATTGATGCGCATATGGAGCAAATTGAGTTAGAAAAGCAAGAAATGCAGACATTGCAAAACTAGCCAAGGGACGGGAAACAAGGCAAAATGGGGACTTTAAGGATCCCAATTTATTTTAAGATTGTTTTAAGGAATAAACCAAGCCATGACTAGTGTCACTATTTATCACAATCCGCGTTGCTCTAAAAGCCGCCAAACTCTTGCATTATTAGAAGAACAAGGCGTGCAGCCTAGCATCGTAAAATACCTCGAAACGCCACCATCAGCAGCACAACTGCAAGAAATCCTAACCTTACTCGCATTAGCTCCTCGTCAATTAATGCGTATTAAAGAAGCTGAATATAAAGCACTTGGTTTAGATGATGAAAGCTTGTCTAATGACGAGCTCATTGCCGCAATGATCGCAACACCAAAATTAATCGAACGTCCAATTGTGCTAGCAAACGGTAAAGCTACGATTGGCCGTCCACCTGAAAATGTTTTAGCCATTCTCTAACAACGAGCAAATAATGCAAACAACACAAGAAAGACAAAAACGTATTACGCAGTACCGATTTCTGGGACTGTTTGGCTTCTTTGGCCTGCTCATACTCATGTTCGTATGGCAGTTATGGCTAACGCCAGAAAAACTACAAGACCATACCCAATCACAAGCATTAGCTGAATTAACAGCAATGGCAGAAGTGAATCCAGAATTATTACCGCAGGTTGAAGCTGAAAAACTAAAATGGTTAGAGCGCCAAGCATCACACGAGTCAAATCCATTAGCCAAAGCCTTTATTTGGATCTTGCCATTATTATTCCCTTTCTACGGATTGATCAAAGGCAAGCCTTACACGGCCGCTTGGAGTAATTTTGTGGTGATGATCTATTACATGCATTCATTAACCATCATGTATACCGATCCAGATGAACGTTATCTTGCGATCCTAGAGTTTGCCTTAGCCAACTGTATGTTGTTTGGTAATGGCCTTTATGCCCGGATGCAGGGCAAAGAGTTAGGTCTAGGTCTTGATAAGCTAAAAGTAGTGATGGCTGAAGAAAAAGAACGAGAAGAAGCATACAAAGCGCAACACAAAGATTAACGTTGGGTATGTTTAAAGGCTCGAGCGAACAGCCACACTAGAATAACAAAAAGGAAATAGTGTCATAGATCCTATTTCCTTTTTATTTTTTACTTTTTACTTTTTACTTTTTACTTTTTCAAGATGGTGTAAGTCGTTTTTACTTTGTTAATTATAAAGAAAGAGTTTCTTTTACAAAGGGGATAGTCAGTCGACGTTGCGCACTAATTGACGCTTGGTCTAATCGATCTAATGTGGCGATGAGCGTTTTCATATCACGTGATGAACGGTTTAACAGAAAGCGAGCTACATCCATTGGCAGCTTCAATCCTCTAAACTCAGCACGTAGTTGCAGTGCAGCTAACTTGCCATCATCATCCAATAACTGCAATTGGTAACTCACACCCCAATCTAATCGCGATAACAGATCTGGTAACTGAATACCTAAATGTCGCGCCGCGCTATTACCGGTGACGATTAGTGAACCTGGGGTATTTTTATCATGGCTATCGAGCCAACGGTTATAAAAGTTGAATAAGGCCACTTCCCACTCACGGTTCCCCGCGATCAATTCAATATTATCGATACATACAAGATCAAGATGTTCCATGCCATCAAGTACGGATGGCGTCATCATAGAAGACATTTCCATCGGTAAATAAGCCGCTGAGCGATCAGCATCGGAACATTCAGTACACGTAGCATGAAGTAAATGAGAGGTGCCGGAACTCCGGTTACCAAATAGATAAATAAATGGATCACCGTCGCCTACAGCGGCATTTTTTAGCGCTGTCAGTAGCTGGACATTAGCACCGGGGTAAAAACTCGCGAAAGTTTCACCATCGGGTAATTGTACTGGTAAAGAAAGTTGTGCTGGAGTGTTCAATATCACCCTTTCATACAATCATAAGATTAGTGTGGCCATTGTAGCATCTCAATGGCCGATAGAATACGACTAGTAAAAAAACACATTATAAAATTGCTTAATTTATCGCGTTCCACTGGAAATTCATGTCACCAAAGGCATTTTCACTACTTTTGATCCGTTGATCTAACGACAATTCCATTAATAGATCTTGCTGGGTACCGAGTAACACCAATTTTAATTGAATACTTGATCCTGACACAGCTTCAAGATCAGCTTGAACAACTGCTGATAACTCAGAAAACATCTCAATTAACTTGGCATAATCAGTAATGCCAGATACTGCATCAACATTTAAAAACACCACTTCATTATTTCCGGATGCTTTTACGCTATAACGTTCAGCAAGGTGGTTAGCGAGATTATCTGTTAGTTCGGTACCGATCACAGTAAGCGCACCTTGACCTTGGCCATGCAACCAAACCTCATACGCTTGCTTGCTATTGCTGCGACCATACATACTCCAATCTAGTTTATAATCATCATTCTGTTTAATTATCTTAGCAATAATATAATTGTCAGCGGCATAACGGGTTGAAGCAAGTTCTACCGGATCGGTAAATTTACCCCATAAATCGCGACTACTTACTTGCAATTGATCATCGAGATCCATGACTGGAAATAATACCGGGATCGCACGTTTATTTGCTTGCGCTTTAATCGCATCAATAAACTCTGCATAGTCACTGTCACTTTCGCCTCTGACACTGCGGCTAAAATCTTCATCAACGACTAACCACACAATTAACTGTGGACGATTCGAGCTCCACACACCAAATTTGCTGCTGCGTAATAAGCGGTTTATTTTTTGATCATTAAAACTTGTTTGTAAATAACGTTCGCCATCAACACGCTCTTCAGCTTGTTTAACTAAATATTGACGTGCATTGATTAACGCTTTTTTGATTACCGGATCCGCAGTTATTGTGGCATTGCCAGAAACTTTAACCAGCACTTCAGCAAAGGCGACTTTTTGTAAAGTGCGGTTAGACTGATTATTCTCCGCCATAACAGATGCAGAATACAACTGCTCAACCTCAACCGCACGCGTGGTGAGAGGGAGAAGAGATAACAATGATAATAAAATAGGAAATAAACGCTTCATACGATCCTTTTAAGAGTAACGTGATGACTCAAATTGATGATGGGATAATAATAACCAAACCATTCGCTATGTCCAAACATATTCCATCGCATTAACTAATTAGCGAGATAGAGAAAGAGTGACCATACTAAAGTATCAAGGAGTTAGATTAAAATGAAGGAATAATAGCGATGGATAATAAACAAACTGAAAATGACCGATATTTTGATATCGATATTGAAGAGATATATGTATTAAATATATTGTTGCTGTGGGGCGGATATCTAATCGGAAATCAAGCTGAGTAAAAGAAAGAAAGAACAAAAGAACAAAGAAACAGACATCAATAGTAGCGGCTGATGTCTGTCGAACTCAATTAAGATCTTATCTGGATACTATTTAGTACCAAAGATCTTATCGCCTGCGTCACCAAGACCAGGAACGATATAACCTTTTTCGTCTAAACGCTCATCAATAGATGCAGTGTAAAGTTCGATATCTGGGTGTGCTTCTTCTAACGCTTTTAGACCTTCTGGTGCCGCAACAAGAACAAGTACTTTAATGCGTTTACAACCTTTTGCTTTTAACAGATCTAATGTTGAGATCATAGAACCACCCGTTGCTAACATCGGGTCAATTACAATCGCTAAACGCTGGTCAATACTGTGAACGATTTTTTCAAAGTAAGGTATTGCTTCTAATGTTTCTTCATCGCGGTAGATACCAACAACGCTTACTCGTGCACTTGGCATATGTTCTAACACACCATCCATCATGCCTAAACCAGCACGTAGAATTGGAACAACAGTTACTTTCTTGCCTTTGATTTGATCAACGGTAACATCACCATTCCAACCTTCAATGGTCTTCTGCTCTAGCTCTAAATCAGCCGTTGCTTCATAAGTAAGTAGGCTACCCACTTCTGTGGCTAATTCACGAAAACGTTTAGTACTGATATCAGCCGCGCGCATTAAACCCAATTTATGACGTACTAACGGGTGTTTAACCTCAACAACTTTCATGGAATCTCCTAATAAAATAAAATCAAAGTAAGTGCAATATAAAAACGCGTAATATTACCAATAACGCCAATATAATGATAGCTTATTCCAAGGAAAAGCCAGAGTTAAGAATAAAATCTATTAGCAGGTCAAACAAGGTATAATATTGTTTCTATTCTGTGATTAAAATTGTTAACATGGCGGCGATTTTTTAATCCAATTGATACGATTAGTTTGTGAGGGATCCAGTGAGCAACCAAAATACTTCTCTAAGTTATAAAGATGCAGGCGTTGATATTGACGCAGGTAATGCATTAGTAGAACGCATTAAAGGTGTAGCGAAAAAAACTAAACGCCCAGAAGTTATGGGCGGTCTAGGTGGCTTCGGCGCTCTTTGCCAAATACCTACTGGTTATAAAGAACCAGTGTTGGTCGCAGGAACAGACGGTGTAGGAACTAAACTACGCCTCGCTATCGATTTAGCTAAATATGATACGGTTGGTATTGATTTAGTTGCTATGTGTGTGAACGACCTTATTGTACAAGGTGCTGAACCACTATTCTTCTTAGATTACTATGCAACAGGCAAGCTAGATGTAGATGTAGCGACAGCTGTTGTTACCGGTATCGGCGAAGGTTGTTTATTATCTGGCTGTGCATTAACAGGTGGTGAAACAGCTGAAATGCCAGGTATGTACCACGATAAAGATTTTGACATTGCTGGCTTCTGTGTTGGTATTGTTGAGAAAGCAAATATCATTGACGGCACTAAAGTTGCTGCGGGTGATAAACTTATTGCTTTAGGATCGAGTGGCCCTCACTCAAACGGCTATTCTTTAGTGCGTAAGATCCTTGAAGTTTCAAAAGCAGATCCAAGTCAAGCATTTGGTGATTCAACGCTAGGTGATACGCTGCTAACGCCAACTAACATCTATGTTAAGTCTGTGCTAGCTGTGCTAAAAGAGTGTGAAGTTCATGCTTTATCACACATTACTGGTGGTGGCTTCTGGGAAAATATCCCACGTGTACTACCAGCACTAACAAAAGCGGTCATTGATGAAAATAGCTGGCAGTGGCCTGAAATTTTCAACTGGTTACAAGAAAAAGGTAACGTTGAACGTACAGAAATGTATCGTACGTTTAACTGTGGTGTAGGTATGGTTATTGCGCTACCTGAATCACAAGTTGAAAAAGCACTGGAAATCTTCACTGCACACGGCGAAAATGCGTGGCTAATCGGTGAAATTGCAGACGCTGCAGAAAATGAAGAACAAGTAGAGATAAAATAATGTCTAAACAAGCATCTATCGTAGTATTAGTGTCTGGTAATGGCAGTAATTTACAAACCATTCTAGACCAGTGCGAACAAGGTTCTATTAACGGTAAAGTAACTGCCGTTTTTAGTAACAAAAGTACTGCTTATGGCTTAGAGCGAGCACAACAAGCAGGTGTGGACGCAATATCACTGGCTCAAGGTGATTTTGCTGACCGTGCTGCATTTGATGCCGAGTTAATGACACAAATAGATCAGTATCAACCCGATCTAATTGTGTTAGCAGGCTATATGCGTATTCTGAGTGATAACTTTGTACAGCACTATGCTGGCAAGATGCTTAATATACATCCTTCTCTATTACCTAAATATCCAGGTTTAGATACACATCAACGTGCAATTGATAATGGCGATGAAGAACACGGTGCTTCAGTGCACTTTGTTACGCAAGAATTAGATTCCGGTCCTGTTATCTTGCAAGCCAAAGTACCTGTATTTGCTGACGATAGCGTCGATGATTTAAGTTCGCGGGTGCAAACTCAAGAACATATGATCTATCCTATGGTTGTGCAATGGTTCTGCGCTGAACGGTTAGCGATGACCGATGGTAATGCCGTACTTGATGGTAAAGAATTAGCACCAAGCGGTTACGCTGCTGACTAAGTTAATTCATTGAACCTAGATAATAAAAAGCCTTTATCGCATTACTGCATAAAGGCTTTTTTGTGACTGTAATTTTTATAGCGGTAATCAAATTAAGCGCTACTTATTCGTTAGCATGATCGTGCCGCGACAGAACACACAATACTCACCCGGCTGCATTTTGTGCCACACTTCATTATCCGTCAGCGGTTGTGTCGCGATTATAGCGACAACATCAGAGTCTGACGTTTCATTCGCAAAATTAATTTCAATATTTTCATCAATTAACTGGGCATGACCAAACGGTGCTTCACGTATAATATGATGTAAATTATTAGTACAGTAAGCAAATACAAAGTCGCCATCTGTTAATAACAAATTAAACACACCTAATGCCCTTAACTGATCACATAAGTTAGCAATAAAGCGAAACACAGGTTTCATATCATCAGGCTTAACTGGAAACTGTTTACTTACTTCTTGTAAGATCCAACAGAATGCGAGCTCACTGTCAGTCTCACCAATTGGCGTATAAAAACCCGTCGCTAAACCTTGATAATCGGTTAGTTGACCATTATGCGCATAAGTCCAATTTTTACCCCAAAACTCACGGGTAAAAGGATGGGTATTTTCTAATGCCACACCACCCCGATTAGCTTGGCGAATATGTGAAATAACCGCTTGGCTTTTAATCGGGTAATTTTTGACTAATTGCGCGACTTTCGATTCACAGCTTGGCTTGGGATCACGAAAAGTACGGCAACCTTTGCCTTCATAAAAAGTAATTCCCCAACCATCAGAATGCGGTCCAGTCTTACCACCACGCTGCATCAGCCCAGAAAAACTAAAACAAATGTCGGTAGGTACATTTGCGCTCATACCTAATAATTCACACATATACTGATAACTTCACTTTTATAGCTGACAACATTAACCTCAGGGTTAAATTAATTTTACACTCTTTCATTCTACTTAATGCCAAGCCGCTGTCTACGGTAAATACCACAATAAACGGTATTATTGGCTACTGTCATATAACGAAAGTCATATAACAAAATACTTTAGTTTAATCGGCATAACCCATCATTTTTTCAATTAACTGGATCAATAAGTGGATCACTTTAATGTGGATCTCTTGAATACGGTCAGCATAACCAAAGTGTGGCACGCGAATTTCGATATCAGCGATACCCGCCATTTTACCGCCGTCTTTACCCGTTAAGGCAATCGTTTTCATGCCTTTTGCTTTCGCTGCCGCAAATGCATTGATTACATTTTGTGAGTTACCACTGGTACTTAACCCTAATAACACATCACCTTGCTGGCCAATGCCTTCAACATAACGTGAAAATACATATTCATAGCCAAAATCGTTGCTAACACAAGACATATGGCTCACATCAGAGATTGCAATACCTGGCATTGCAGGACGATTTTCACGATAACGGCCTGATAACTCTTCAGCAAAATGCATCGCATCACAATGTGAACCGCCATTACCACAAGATAATACTTTACCACCGGCTTTAAATGAATCAGCTAATAATACCGCTGCGGCTTCAATATTTTCACTCTGTTTCGGGTCTGCTAAAAAATCATTTAAAACTTTTGCTGCTTCGACTAATTCTTGCTGAATTAAGCCTTGATAATTTGTCATTTATTATCGCCTCTATGCCTAAAATATATTTCTATAATAGTACTATTGTTTCACAAAATAATGTACCTATATCACCCACATAAATAAAAACTTAAACATCATCAAAAATAAGCGAAAGGCATTAAAAAGTGCTTAGTTAACACCCACTTAATACCTACTTATGAGTAAGTTAAAGTCCAATTTCTTGACCAAACTGACCTAAAATAAAAACAAATCGGCAATTAAATTATCAATTCAATAACGCTATTATCAGTGAACACTTGTAACCCCAATGGGGCAAAAACAAGCGTTTAGTTACAGGTTCTATAAATAGTATGTAAATTGCATGTAAAAAACTTGCTAATTTAATAATTATCAACTAGAACTAATACTCAAACCAGTCTTCTGGTCTGACCTCTGACTTTGCTATTTAGTTGCTTAATGAAAGGAGAAAATCATGGCAACCACAATTTCACTATTAGCCTTAGTGGCAATATTTGGTACATTATCTTACCAAAGAGCATCATTAGCTGCTTTTACTGGTGCGTTTTTTATTGCACTTGCAGCCGTTTCATATTTCGGTGATGTGCCATTAGCTATCTGGATAATAACAGCTGTAATTGCGATACCATTAAATATAACCAGTATTCGTCAAAGCTATTTAACAGCGCCTATCTTAAAAGGCTTCCGTAAGATCATGCCGGAAATGTCTCAAACAGAGACTGAAGCATTAGAAGCCGGTACCACTTGGTGGGACGCAGATTTATTCAGCGGCAAACCAAATTGGGAAAAACTTCATAACGTGCCAGTGCCAACGCTGACTGCTGAGGAACGTGCTTTTCTAGACGGTCCAGTTGAAGAAGCATGTCGTATGGCTGATGAGTTTGATATCACACATAACCGTGCTGATTTACCTCCAGAGCTGTGGGAATTCCTTAAAAATAAGGGTTTCTTCGCCATGATCATCAAGAAAAAATACGGTGGTCTCGAATTCTCTGCATTAGCACAATCAATGGTACTACAAAAATTAACTGGCTCAAGCGCTGTAATGGCGAGTACAGTTGGTGTACCTAACTCATTAGGACCTGGTGAATTATTACAACACTATGGTACTAAAGAGCAACAAGATTACTACCTTCCTCGTCTTGCTACTGGTGAAGAAATTCCATGTTTCGCACTAACAAGTCCTGAAGCTGGTTCTGATGCAGGTGCGATCCCTGATTTCGGTATCATATGTAAAGGCGAATTCGAAGGTAAAGAAGTTCTCGGTATGAAACTGACTTGGAACAAACGCTACATTACACTGGCACCAATTGCGACTGTACTTGGTCTTGCGATTAAACTGCGCGACCCAGATGGTCTAATCGGTGATAAAGTAGACATCGGTATTACTTGTGCGCTTATCCCTACGGATATCTCAGGTGTTGAGACGGGTCGTCGTCATTTCCCACTTAATTTACCGTTCCAAAATGGTCCAACTAAAGGTAACGAAGTATTCGTACCATTAGATTACATTATTGGTGGACCAGAAATGGCTGGTCAAGGCTGGCGTATGCTGGTTGAGTGTCTATCTGTGGGTCGTGGTATCACGCTACCGTCTTGCTCTGCAGGTGCCGTTAAGATGGCTGCACTAGGCCTGGGTTCTTACACTGCTATCCGTCGCCAATTTAAAGTTGCGATTGGTAAAATGGAAGGTATCGAAGAGCCACTAGCACGTATTGGTGGTAATGCTTACCTTATGGGTGCAGCATCGACGTTAACAACAAGTGCCATTGATTTAGGTGAAAAACCATCTGTGATCACTGCGATTATTAAAATGCATTTAACCGACCGCGCACAGAAATGTGCAATCGATGCAATGGACATCTCAGGTGGTAAAGGTATCTGTCTTGGTCCAAATAATATGGCAGGTCGTAGTTACCAAGCGGCGCCAATTGCAATTACGGTAGAAGGTGCAAACATTCTAACCCGTAACTTGATTATTTATGGTCAAGGGGCTATCCGCTGTCATCCGTTCGTATTAGCTGAATTAAATGCAGCAGCACTTGAAGATCAAAACAAAAGCTTACAAGACTTTGATGCCGCATTATTCGGTCACGTTGGTTTTGCAATGTCTAACTTCTTCCGTTCATTTGTAATGGGTATTACTAACGGTAAAGGTTCTGCAGCTCCATTTAAAGATGAAACTGCACAATACTACCAACAGATGAACCGTTTAAGTGCTAACTTAGCCTTCCTATCTGATGTAGCGATGGGTGTTCTTGGTGGTGAACTTAAACGTAAAGAACGTGTTTCAGCACGTCTAGGTGATATCTTAAGTCAACTGTACTTATCATCTGCAACGCTAAAACGTTTTGAAGATGAAGGTCGTCAAAAAGATGATTTACCATTCGTTCATTGGGCACTACAAGATTCATTATTTAAAGCTGAGCAAGCAATTGATGAGTTATTACGTAACTTCCCTGTTCGTGTTGTAGGTATCGCACTTCGTGCAATGGTATTGCCAGCTGGTACGCGTCTATCACGTCCAACTGATAAGCTAGACCATGTTGTAGCCGCTTTACTACAAGTTCCTTCTGCAGCGCGTAGCCGTCTAGCAACAGACATGTACCTAACTGAAGAAGAAGGCAATCCTGTTGGTCTACAAGAGAAAGCCTTAAGAGACATCATTGTTGCTGAGCCTATCTTCATCCGTGTTTGTAAAGAGAATGGTGTTAGATTACCATTTATCTACCTAGACAAATTTGCTGACGAAGCACTGGTTAACAAACAGATCACAGCAGATGAAGCAGAACTATTGAAAGTTGCTGAAGAAGGTCGTTTACGTACGATTAACGTTGATGACTTTGATCCGGAAGTACTTGCTGCAGATAAATCGTTAGTTAACCAACTAAACGGTGACTGGCGTGCACGTGCAAATGGTACAGCTAAACCAACTAAAAATAAAAAAGTAAAAACTGAAGCGGTTGCTTAGGTCGTTACGAAACAAGTCGCGATGAATCAGTAATGATTAATCGCAACATAAAAAAATCCCACTGGTCATCATTGATGACAGTGGGATTTTTTTTAGCTGTTAAATTTTATAACCACAGAAATTGAAGCTAATAACTTAAGCGTCTAGTAATGTTTTAGCTAATGTACGTATACCGTGCCCTTTCGCGCCAGTCGCCCATAAATCATTGGCCGCTTTTTGATACGAACCCGCTAAATCTAAATGTAACCAACCTTGCCCATCTTCACGCACAAAACGCGATAAGAATGCTGCAGCTGTAGATGCCCCAGCACGTCCTTCTCCGGCATGGATGTTCGCCATATCAGCAAAACTTGATGGTAACTGTTGTTGATGCCATTTTTCTAAAGGCAGCTGCCAAGCAAACTCATTTTCTGCTTTCGCATTCGCCAAGAAAGAGTTAACAAAATCCTGATCAAAGCCAAATACCGCATTATAATCACGGCCAAGCGCCATCTTAGCAGCACCAGTCAATGTCGCAGCATCAATCAAACGCTGAGGCGAGTTTTCTTCGGCGGCAAGTAAACCGTCAGCTAAGACTAACCGACCTTCAGCATCGGTATTAAGTACTTCTACTGTAATATCATTTTTGTACTTGATGATATCACCGAGTTTAAATGCATTGCTGCTGATCATGTTTTCTGCACAGCATAAGAATAACTGCACGCGTTGGTTTAAACCTTGGCGGATTGCTAATGCTAGCGCGCCAGTCAATGTCGCCGCGCCGCCCATATCACTCTTCATGGCAGTCATTGGCTCTGATGGTTTAATGCTGTAACCGCCCGAGTCAAACGTAATGCCCTTACCTACTAATGCTGTCACTACAGGTGCATCAGCGTCACCCGTAGGATTGAAATCCAATTGCAGCATTGCAGGCGGATGTTGACTGCCACGACCAACAGTATGGATACCCGTAAAACCATGGGTTAACAAATCATCGCCAGCAATAATTTTGTAAGTAATCGATTCTGGTGCCAATTGTAATAATAAGTCTGCCGCACTTTGCGCTAATTTAAGCGGATACATTTCTTCTGCATCGGTATTAATGGTTTTACGCACCCAATGGCTGGCTTGTTGAAAATCAATAAACGCCTTTTTTTCAATACTGCTCACTTGATCTAAACCAAAACAAGCTTGTTGATTTTCTTTCGCGGTGTAATAACCTTGATCAAATGCAATACGTAATTCAGTATTCCATAACTCGCCTTTTAAGGTTACTTTGCCTATGCCTTGATTCGATAGCTTACGTGCAGCACGTTGTACTTGTAATGCACTCTCGGCACCAAGATCTGCACTGTCTTCATCGAGGTGAATAAATGTATTCCCCGCATTGAAACTAATTAATGCATTCTTGCCCCAAAAACCTTCCGCAGGCGCAAGCGTTAGTTCAACGTTCATGAAATCCTTCATTGAATATCCTTAATATCGACGTGTTAGTGTGGATACTATAACAATACTTTGATGGTTTGTTTGGTTGTGGGTCATAAATTTTTATTATTCCACTCATTGAAAAGCGAGTTGAATATTTAATTTATCCGTGAATAATTCGTTCGACTTAAACGTTCGTTTTTTTCGAACATTTCATGACCAGCTGAATAATTACAAACTACAATTTTTTTATCCCCCTTAGCGAACTGGTTTTTTTGCAAAAAAAATCGGAAAAAGTGTCACGGGTTCCGAACATGAGATTCTTGAAAATTAAGCGGATTAAGGCTCCTAGAGCCGACGGCAGCGAAATGAAAACGGCGTCGATTATCGACACGCCGCGGCGTTTTCCCAAAAGTCACGAGCGCAAAGAAACGTGTATCAAGCGCACCAAGAGCCAGCTCATTACTGGCGCGCACGATTCGGGAAAAACCCGTTGGTTAGAGCGCCTTTATGACGACTGGGAACCGATTTGGAGCGCAAAGATAAAAAGTGAACTGGTTTATATTTCAGCTCTGGATCCAGTCTCCGACTGGGTCGATGCTGCGCACGTTGCCAAGTGGTTTGAAAAACAAGAACGAGAAGCAGCAGAACAAACGGATCACGAAGTGCGTACCTCGCGCAAGCTGAGCCAAAAGCAGCGCATCAGCGAAACCGCGCGCTACTTACATGAAACTGGGACGTTGTTGTTCCTGGACGATGCGCACAAGCTCACCGGCCGCAAACTGCAGTTTGCTCGCCAGCTGATGATGTCGACGCGGATCTGGATCATGACCGCGAACGCTGAAAATCGGCTATCGCCGAGCTTACGCACGCTAGTAGAACGGGCAAGCCCGCAGCGAACTGAGTTAGACAGTGACGCGAGTTACGATGCTACGCGGATCATGTTGTGGTTAATGATCGCTGGATTTACGGTATCCGGTGTATGGGAAGCCGCGCTAATACTCGGCGGTTTACAAATGCTAGGCGCCGGCCGTAACGCCGCCAAACCGGATTAGAAAATGAAACCAAAAATAAAAAACGCACTACGTATCACCGCAGCCAGCACATTACTGACTTTATTAACCTTCGCAGTAATACCAACTCCAGCAGGACCAAGTTATTTAACCGGCTACATCGAATTATTTGAAACATACAGGGAAACGAATGCAGAAATGGAATTTATGCGCACTAGTTATTGCGACGCAGCTAGTGAGCATTTCGCTTGCTAGCGCAATTGAACTACCTTGGCAACAAGCAGAAGAAAAACCAACCGTGCTACCGTTTGAAGTACCGCGATTGCACGGGCACAGTGAATCATTCAAAAGCCCTGTGGATCCATTAAGCCGCGCCCCCCTTATCGATACCGACAGCATCTATTACGCTGAACTGTTACCCGGAGCAATCCGCCTTTAAAGTGTCGATTAACCTGGTAGCCGGTTACAAAGCCAATACCGATCAGTTTGATGATGACGACTGGCCAGACATAACCGAGCACTATATTGGCATTGTGGCCAAAATGCCGATCTACGACACCACGGATCGAAGCCGATCCCGAGATCGAGAATACAACCGGCGCGTAAAAACAGCCTCGCACGTTGCCGGCTTCGCCCAGGCACTGGCCAACCGCAATTATGCCTATCGTGAAATTGGCATTTACATCGCCATGGAAGCTCGCGCGCAAGCGCGGGTTGCCCAAGGCATTGTCGGTGTAGATGAGCAGATAAAATATTTAGAAAAGACAGCTGGCGCACAGCGCAACATTATCAAAACAACGGCAGAGGCAACCGAACACCGGCTCGCGCTTGTCGCCATGTGCGACAGCGAAAAATCAGGCAATCTGAATAGTTACCTGGTTAACGTAGCCAACCTACCCAGCACAGTACAAACGCAATGAAGTGGATCAACCACATACTGATCGCGGGTTCCATTGCGGCGGTCATATCCCCCTCACTCGTTGCACCGGCGATAGCCGGTGCAACAGCTCCGGATTGGATGGAAAGTCTGCTTAAAGCGGTTGGTAGGCCCGTTAAACACCGAACCACCACGCACGTATTCACGCATTGGCTAATCGCGGGGATCGCAACGTCATTCCTGTGGGATTTTCACGGCATTTTCGCCGCATTCTGCTGGGGCGGTTTTTCTCATATCCTAACGGATGCAATGACAGTAAGCGGCGTACCGTTCTCGCCCTACTCAGATCGAAAATTCCATTTATTCGGCGGACGATTCAGAACCGGTGACCCGATTGAATATGCGATTTCTGCAGTAATCGTTATGATCTCACTCACGCTCAATGCGATGATCGGGGATAGCTTCGCGCCGTACTTTTACGATTGGTCCGGGCTGTATGCCGAGGGCATGATTGACGCGAGTGAATGGAAAGCAAATCGATTTAGGTTGATGTAACGAACCAAACATAGATTAATACAGTGATTTACGGCCATCTTACCTGAAACTAAAGATCACCAAATCAGTGCAAAATTAAACTTTGAATTTAAGTGGTAACCATCAAGGTTTAAGCGGGGTTTTAAACTTTACGAGTGGTATTTTAATCCAACAACCTTTTGACGCTGCGCGTTATCACCTTTATGTTCAATTGATGATTTTATCCCAAGATCTAAAAAGCCTCCTATTAGGAGGCCAAATTCACTAGTCCACTACACTTAAACTAGAATATGTAACTCTCCAGTATTTTTCTGGCCTGTACATGTCCGTTTTGGCTGGCTTCCTCATACCAAAACCTGGCTTCACGATACAGACCTTCCTGATGATATACATTGGCTAAATTACACTGGGCAGTGGCGTTGCCTTTATCGGCAGCTTTACTAAGCCACTGTATAGCTAGCTGGTTGTCTTTAACAACTCCTTCACCATTGTAATGCATCATCCCTATATAGAATTGGGAATCTGCATCATTAAGCTCTGCTGCTTTTTTGAAATATAAGCTGGCCTTATTATAGTCTCTTATATTTTCGTCTTCGAATTTATACAGCCAGGCAAGGTTTGATGTTCCTTCTATAGAACCACTCTCATCAGCTTTTTTATACCAGTATTCTGCATTGGTTATGTTTTTTTCAACACCTTTACCTTGCTGATACATAGCCCCAACATTATTTTTAGCTTGATGGTTATTTAATTGAGCTGCTTGATAAAATAAGTTAAAAGCTTCTTTATTATCTTTTTCAAATCCTTGCCCCCTTAAATACATTGTACCAAGACTGTTCATGGCTGCAGAATTTTTCATTTTCGCTGCAATGTTGAATATATTTCCAGCCATAACATACATTCTTTTGCCAAGGAAATGTTCACCAATCTGATTAATACGCAGGCTGTTAACTTTAATTTTGCAAGTTAACTTCGAAGAATAAATATATTCTTCGACTTCATCTGCTGGTATGATTTTTAGAAGGACCTCAAATGCTTTAAGCTCAACATAATTAAGAAGTGTCGGAATAGATGAAGATTTATAGTGCTTCCAGTTATTAAATCCAGCTTTTGTGGCTGCAAGATCTAAAGCTTCTGAATGTGGAATACTTCGTTCTTTCTTTAGTTTTTTTGCTAGATTTTTAAGGGATAGTTCAGTGATTCTCATGTTTTTATCTCAATCAATGTCTTACATCAGATATCGCCCGCAAATAAATGTTATAAAACTTTTGAGTAAACAATGAGTTTATTTGGTATTGAATTGTTCCTAGAGGGACTTTGCTGCTGCGAGCTGAGTGCTAATCCAAGTAGCATCTGTAAATTACTTTATTTGAAAATATAGATAAAATCTATATAAAAAAACCGATTCAATTTAAGTGGTTATTTTTATATCTATTTGGGTGCTGAATACTCATAAGTCTTTGTTTGAGTAGATCGTGATTACAGGAGTCAACTAATTGGG
Source organism: Moritella sp. (assembly GCF_013215705.1). Classification (GTDB taxonomy): domain Bacteria; phylum Pseudomonadota; class Gammaproteobacteria; order Enterobacterales; family Moritellaceae; genus Moritella. The sequence continues at coordinate 209,884 of NZ_JABSQR010000006.1, forward strand.
GGAACGGTTTTGTATTTAAACCAGCTTCTTCCTTCTGATTCATTTGTAGTTAAACCACGGTTTGGCCTTTATCTTTTAAGTACTTAGTTTTTTCTCTGGGATATTTACAGGTCAAGCGCCATTACTGGGATTCAGCTGAAAGGCTGTTGAGTTTGTCGTATTGCTTACTCCAGTTTAAGGGGGTATAAGTAAATAAAATGTCTATTTTGATACGTCATTTTTAGTTTTAAACCCCGAACATCACTATTGCGTATAACGCATGTTATGTAAGATCGAGAACAAGATGATGGTTCGCTACGTGAATTCTAGCGAACTAACTCCCACCAAGAATAATTCTAGGCGCGTAGCTGTCGGACATCAAACATCCCAATGAGATTTCCTGTTGTGACAACAGATAAGTATTACCTAGTAATATTTAAAACCCGATCATCGTTATGCGCGTTATCACCTTTATGTTCAATAAGCCGTATATAGACGATTTAATCCCAAGATCTAAAAAGCCTCCAATTAGGAGGCCAAATTCAATGAACCACTACACTTTATTAATTAGCTCATTTTACAAATAACTACAAGTGCCGTTTGCACAACAATAAGTACAGATACCTTCAGAATAAACGCCATATGTATAGGCTCAAGAGTGCGAACTGCAATTACTATTTCAGGAATAAACCCCATAAAGATTCCAATAAATTATCATTTACAGTATGTAAATGGTCTACTCATTCTATTTTGAGCGATAAAAAGAAAGTGAAATCATAGTAAGTATTTTTCATTGGTGATTCAGCAACATTAAAATATAACACTACGAATGGTTAAATTAACGACTAAGTGGTCTTATGGGGTAACTAAGAGGTTTTACAGTGTATTTTAAAATACTCTTAAGTGTTCTACGCAATGTTACACTAACCATAGAACGGTGGTAAGCTATTGATTAAATATCATAATTATCACGTTTATAGGCGTATCACATGAAACAAATCAGATTTATTTTTATTCTATTAGCTAGCGGACTTCTTTTTGGGTGTGCTTCCCCAGCCAATGTAGACGAAATGGCTGCAAAAGAAACAACAACCATGGTGTTCGATGAAAGCTTTAAGAAAAGCATAAAACTTGAAAAAGTAGGGAACATTGGCGTTCAGTACGGTCTGATAAAAACTGAAGATTTTGAACTGGCATTATTTAAGTCTCTAAAAAACTTAGATTTAATCGCTATAAACAAAGCGCCTGACTATGAGTTATCTGCTCAATTTATGGATGCAGAACAACCTATTTTCGGGGCTGATTTTGAAGTTAACTCAAAGATAAAATATGTCTTGATAGAAAACAAAACGCAAAAAGTACTTATTAAGAAGGTGATATCAGCACCTTACACCGCAACAATGTCAGACGCACTAATAGCTGCAACCAGACTACGCTTAGCAAATGAAGGTAGTGTCAGAATGAATATAATGTCATTCCTAGAGACGTTATCAGCATTAGATACAAAAGCCGAGTAAGACAACTTAAGATGCAACAATCAATTTATTGATTGTTGCGGCACTGCGCATAACGCACGTTATGTGAAATCAGAAGACTAAAACCCACCAACAATAATTAAGCCTAGCGCGGAGCCAATCCAGCGGCCGGCTTCGGGCGTGGCGTGTGCCGAAGCAGCGAAATGGGCAAGCCAAATACTCTGCGTTTTTTGCAGTGTATTGGGCGCAGTCTATGAAGCAAGCTTGGGCACGGGAGGCCGCTGGTATTCCTGCGTAGCAGGGATGACCTGGCGGCAACCACACCAAAACCCATCAACAGCAATTAAGCCAAGCGCGGAATCAACCCAGCGACCGGCTTCGGGCGTGGCGGGTGCCGAAGTTTGCGTAATGGGCAAGCCACATGCTCTGTGGGTTTTTACAGTGCATTTGGCGCAGTCTATGAAGCGAAACTTGGGCACGGGAGGCCGCTGGTATTACTGCACAGCAGGGATGATCTGGCGGCAACCGTAGTCATGAAGACAACCAATAAAAATCTGTCACATGTAACAAATATTTACGTCAAAGTAGCCAAAAGAACATAGTTAGACTAATTTTACATACGTAACCAAGGTTGCCAAATGTAAAACTCACTAATTTGAACTTTAATATTAACAAGTTAAAGCACAAAAAAAAGCCCATAGTCAGCGTTATGCTAACTATGGGCTTATTCTGTATTAACGATTACCTATTAACAATGAAATAGTTAATATTCATCAATCCAAGCAAGCATCACAGCTTCAAGAACACGTTCACCACAATGATTAGGATCATCGGTAAACTCTGCTAACCCTAATATCATCCGACGCAAGTCTGTAAACCGAACTTGCTGCGGATCTTGCTCTGGATAATTGTCAGCTAATGTAATGGCAATCTCTGTACTATCCGACCACGCTAATGCCATAAAAAACCTCCCTAAAAATAGGTGCAGCAACAAATAGGCTGCACAGTTACTTTCAGTTTAGTTTGCTTACGCTATTTATGCGTAGGATAAAGATGCCTTAGCTTCACAATCAATTAATGGCTTTCAGATACCATGTTGATCGTGTATTTAGGGATCTCTACAACCAAGTCTTCATCTGCGACGATCGCTTGGCAACCTAAACGAGAGTCGGGTTCTAAACCCCATGCTTTATCTAACATGTCATCTTCAAGTTCATCACTTTCTTCTAATGAATCAAAGCCTTCACGTACAATCACATGACAAGTAGTACAGGCACATGATTTCTCACAAGCATGTTCAATGATAATTTTATTTCTTAATGCAACATCAAGAATGGTTTCACCTTTCTCAACCTCTACAGAGAGACCTTCTGGGCATAACTCTGCATGAGGTAAAAATATAACTTTTGGCATTTCTTAGACCTTATCTACCGACTGACCCTGCAACGCCTTACGGATTGATGCATCCATACGACGAGCAGCAAAATCTTGTGTTAATTTATCGACTGTTTCAATTTGTTTTTCAATAGCATCTCTGTCATCACTTTGACGGATCTGATAAAGCGTTTGCATCGCTGTTTCAATCGCATTTTGTTCTGCATCTGACAATAAAGCTTTACCATCTTGCTGCAAGGCAACAATCAGACTTTCCATGACACGGTCTGCTTCTAGCTGTTGTTCAGCTAGCATACGCGCAGTCACATCTTCTTTCGCATACGTCATTGAATCTTTAAGCATGTTAGCCACTTCATCATCACTTAAACCATAAGACGGTTTAACTTGGATAGAGGCTGATACTCCCGATGATTTCTCCATCGCTGATACACTTAATAAACCGTCTGCATCCACTTGGAACGTCACTCGAATATGCGCGGCACCCGCTGCCATCGGTGGAATACCAGTAAGTGAGAAGCGCGCTAATGAACGGCAATCACTGACCAATTCACGTTCGCCCTGCAACACATGAATTGTCATGGCAGTTTGACCATCTTTAAACGTGGTAAACTCTTGCGCGCGTGCGACTGGGATAGTGGTATTACGTGGGATAACTTTTTCAACCAAGTTACCCATGGTTTCTAAACCAAGTGATAACGGCGTAACATCCAGTAATAATAAATCTGAATCTGGTTTATTACCGACTAATACATCAGCCTGGATAGCCGCGCCAATTGCAACAACCTTATCTGGATTGATACTGGTCAGTGGCTGTTGGGCAAAAAACTCACCAACTTTCTCACGGACTAATGGCACCCGTGTTGAACCGCCAACCATCACGATTTCAAGTACATCGTCTTTACTGATATCAGCATCTTTTAACGAACGACGACAGGCTAATAAAGTACGTTTAACTAATGGCTGAATAAGACCTTCAAATGTTGAACGGTTTAATATTCCCTGCCAATTAACATCATCCAATACGATATTAATCGCAGCGCTATCGCTATCTGTTAGTGCTTGTTTCGTATGTTTAGCTTCCGTTAGCAGCAGACGTTGCATCGCTAGCGACTGCTTACCCACAAGTCCGGCTTCAGCACAGATCCAGTCGACAACTAAATGATCAAAGTCATCACCGCCCAGCGCAGAGTCACCACCGGTTGCAAGTACTTCGAAAACACCTTTATGCAGACGTAAGATGGATATATCAAACGTACCGCCACCAAGGTCATAAACCGCAATAATACCTTCTTGACCGGCATCTAATCCATACGCTATTGCGGCTGCAGTTGGCTCGTTTAATAATCGTAAAACATTTAACCCTGCAATATTTGCAGCGTCTTTCGTGCCTTGACGTTGTGCATCATCAAAATAAGCGGGTACCGTAATAACCACACCATTAAGTTCACCTGCAAGTGTCTCTGTTGCACGTGCTGCTAATGCTTTTAGAATTTCTGCGGATACTTGTACCGGATTAAGCTCACCTGCCACCGTCTTAATTAACGGTTGGCCCGATGCCGATTCAACCAGTATATTCGGAATACGCGCAGGATCAATATCAGAGAATGCTTTACCCATCAAACGCTTGACCGAAGAGATGGTATTTTCTGGATCGGTTATCGCTTGTTGTGCAGCGTCGTCACCAACCACAACTGAATCTGCAGTATAACGCACCACTGACGGTAAAATATCTCGACCAATCTTATCAACTAACGTTTCAGCACTGCCACTACGGACACTTGCCACTAATGAATTAGTTGTACCGAGATCGATACCAACAGCAAGTTTATGCTCATGAGGTGCTGCCGCTTGTCCCGGTTCAGCAATTTGAAGTAATGCCATGTTTTAGGTTCTTAAATTTAAATTATTTGATTAGTAATCAAGTAAACTATCTTCAAGTGTACTTAATTGTGCTTGTAGTTTGTAGACAAACTTTAATTTACGCACTACATTTGCCGCGTCGTTATAATGCTCAGCGCTGATTAATTTATTAAATTCTTGCAGATACGCTTTAATGGATAATGTTAATTCATCATCAAAGTCTGCAATTTCTTGTTCAGGATCAGCGGAGTGAGGGATGTCTTCAAGACGCTCGTGTAGTTCCATTTGCTGCATTAAAAACACTGGATCTTGCAATGTCTTTTGCTCACCACGAATATCTTCATGGCAAACGGCTAGCATATATTCTGCACGTTGAATAGGCGACTTAAGAATTGAATAAGCATCATTAACTTGCGATGATTTTTGCACCGATAATAAGCGCTCTCGCTCACTGCTATTGGCAAATTTATCCGGGTGTAGTGTGCGCTGTAATTCTCGATATGTTGTTGCTAAACCGGCACTATCTAGTTCAAAAATAACGGGTAAACCAAACAGCTCAAAATGGTTCATCTGACGACCTTCAATGAATAGATTAAATAAACAAAACCCAAATAACCAGGTTATTTGGGTTTTTCATCTCATTATTACACGTTGAAGCTTTCACCGCAGCCGCATTCGCCTTTAAGGTTGGGATTATTAAATTCAAACCCTTCATTAAGGCCTTCTTTAACGAAATCTAACTCGATCCCGTCAAGATAAACGAGGCTTTTTTTATCCACGATAACGGTAACGCCTTTCTCAATAAAAACTTCATCGTTTTCATCAATCGAGTCAACAAACTCGAGGACATAAGCCAAGCCAGAGCAACCAGATGTTTTTACACCTAGGCGTAAACCGGCACCTTTACCACGTTTATCAAGGTAGCTCGCAACACGTGCTGCAGCAGAGTCTGATAAGGTAACAGCCATATTTAGCTCCTAAGACGCTTTTTTCTTTTTGTAATCATCAATTGCAGCTTTAATTGCATCTTCAGCAAGAATTGAACAGTGAATTTTCACTGGTGGTAATTCTAACTCTTCAGCAATAGTCATATTGGTGATTTTGCCCGCTTGCTCAATGCTCTTGCCTTTTACCCATTCGGTAACAAGTGAGCTTGATGCGATCGCTGAACCACAACCATAAGTTTTGAATTTAGCATCTTCAATAATGCCGTCATCATTAATTTTAAGTTGTAACTTCATTACGTCGCCACACGCAGGTGCGCCAACCATACCAGTTGCGATAGATGGATCATTTTTATCAAATGAACCTACGTTACGTGGGTTTTCATAATGGTCGATTACTTTTTCGCTATAAGCCATGATATAACTCCTTCAAACTGAATATAAATCTTCGTGAAACAAGGGTGGTCGATTTTAGTGGTGATCCCACTCGATAGTGCTTAAATCGATACCATCTTTAAACATCTCCCATAAAGGCGACATGTCACGTAGCTTACTGATGTTTTCTTTAATGATGCTGGTTGCGTAATCCACTTCTTCTATCGTCGTAAAACGACCGAATGAGAAACGAATTGAACTATGCGCCATTTCATCGTTTAGACCTAATGCACGCAGTACATAAGATGGTTCTAAACTTGCAGATGTACAAGCAGAGCCAGAAGAAACCGCAAGGTCTTTCAGTGCCATCATTAATGACTCACCTTCAACAAAGTTGAAACTTACGTTTAGGTTACTTACGATACGTTGTTCAGCGTGGCCATTTAGATATACTTCTTCGATATCGGCAATGCCTGCCCAGAAACGTTTACGTAATGCTTCCGCATGGTCTGTATCTTGTTGCATTTCTTCTTTCGCAATACGGAAAGCTTCACCCATACCTACAATTTGGTGAGTTGCTAATGTACCACTACGCATACCACGTTCATGACCGCCGCCGTGCATTTGTGCTTCAAGACGGATACGCGGTTTACGTTGTACGTATAGTGCACCAATACCTTTAGGGCCATAAATTTTATGCGCCGATACTGATAACATATCTACTTTCAGTTCTGAGAAATCGATTGGTAATTTGCCCGCACTTTGCGCAGCATCTACATGGAATAAGACTTTCTTAGAGCGACAAAGTTCACCCAATGCAGCGATATCATTAATCGCACCAATTTCATTATTCACGTGCATGATACTAACAATGATTGTATCTTCACGGATTGCAGCTTCAAGGATTTCAACCGTAATTAGACCTTCAGGTGTTGGGTCTAAATAAGTTACTTCGTATCCTTCACGCTCAAGTTGGCGACAAGTATCCAGCACAGCTTTGTGCTCAATTTTACTTGTGATGATGTGCTTGCCTTTCTTCTTATAAAAATGCGCGGCACCTTTAATAGCAAGGTTGTTTGATTCAGTGGCACCCGAAGTAATTACAACTTCACGGGGGTCTGCATTTACTAAATCTGCAATTTGATTACGAGCAATGTCTACTGCTTCTTCTGCTTGCCAGCCGAAACGGTGTGAACGAGACGCAGGGTTACCAAAAATGCCGTCCATCGTTAAGCATTGCATCATTTTTTCTGCTACACGTGGATCTACAGGCGTAGTGGCAGAATAATCCAAATAAATAGGTTTTTTCATCTAGTCATTGCTCCATACAACACAGTTAAACCGCTAACCGTGTTCATACTTATAATTATAATTATATTATGTTTAATTAAACAATTATCAAATAATATTTACATCAATTTTATTTAACATTTGACGGTCATGATCTTGTTCATTGACGATCTGCTTTATCTCATTATTTGTCATCAAATCAGCAAGCGATATGTTATCAAGAAAATCACTGATTCGCTTACTTAAATCATCCCAAAGTGAATGCGTTAAGCAACGTTTCCCATCATTACAACCACCCGAAGAATCACACTTCGTCGCTTTTACATTCTCATCAACTGCATCGATGATCATACCAACAGAAATATCCCCAGGTAACATGCCTAATTTATAGCCACCACCGGGTCCTCGTGCACTTGCTACCAGATTCTTTCGACGTAATCGAGAGAATAACTGCTCCAAATACGACAGTGAAATACTTTGCCGTTCGGATATTTCAGCCAGTGGTACAGGCTTCATTTCTGCGTGCAATGCAAGATCAATCATAGCTGTAACGGCGTAACGTCCCTTCGATGTCAATCGCATAGCAACCTCTAAAACTGTTATTTAAAGCTATGGTTACATACCCGACTGAAATGGTCAAGTATATACCTGACTAATTTACTCAGGTATTATTTTAGCGTCACCCATTGCGCTACTTCAACGCGACTATTTTTTAAAATTACGCTGAATAGACACCAATGCACCACGTAAAATATTTAATTCAATAGTTTCAGGACGAGCACGGGTGAAGAGTCGACGTAAACGATTCATCACAACACCTGGATGGGCTTTGTTAATAAAACCAGAATCCCACAATGTCTGTTCAAGATGCGTATGGAACATTTCAAGTTCCTCTTGTTTGGGATACGGGTTATCTTGTTCAGGATAAGTATTGGTAGCAAGATATGCCATACGTGTTTCGTACGTTAAGATCTGTACTGCCATGGCTAAATTCAATGAGCTGTATTCAGGATTTGCAGCAACACATACATGATAAGTACATTTTTGTAGCTCATCATTAGTCAAACCAATACGCTCACGACCAAATACCAATGCCACTGGATAATTCGGCACTTCTTCAATTAATTTTAACCCAGCTTCACGTGAATCCAGCATTGGCCATTGCAGCGTGCGTGAACGCGCACTTGTACCGATCACAAGGCCACAGTCTGCTACCGCTTCTTCTAAGGTATCGACGATCGTTGCATTCTCTAATACATCGGCAGCACCCGCAGCTAATGCTACTGATTTCTCATCAATCTCACATAACGGTGCCACTAGCACTAATTGCGTGAAACCCATGGTTTTCATTGCTCGAGCAGCAGAACCAATATTACCAGGATGAGATGTACCGACTAATACAACTTTTACGTTTGCTAACATAATTAATACCTAAAAAGATGCATAATAGTCAAACAAGCTATTTAAACCACAGGTTGAAAGCAAGAGTTAGACTATTATTGGAGTTGTTAATTTATGGTCGCGAATTCTAGCACAATTAACCCGTAGCTGATGTAATAAGCAGCGGTGAAAACGTAAATATACTAAAGAATAAATATAAGGCGTAAAAAGTTATGAAAATTACTTTGGATCTTTACGTTAAGTTGGGTATACTCCGCGCCCTAATTCCCGTTCTTTCAAAAATTTGGTGGTAATAGTATGCATCCGATGCTAACAATAGCGATCCGTGCTGCGCGTGACGCAGGCAATGTAATCGTAAAAGCTTATGGCGATCCTAGTAAAACTAAGGTTGAGCAAAAAGGCACAAATGATTTTGTGACTAACGTAGAAAAAGAAGCTGAAGCAGCTATTATCGCTACAATTAAAAAAGCTTACCCAGAGCATACGATCATCGCAAAAGACAGCGGTGCTACAACTGGTGCAGATACAGACTACCAGTGGATCATTGACCCACTAAACGGTCATATTAACTTTATCAAAGGTATTCCACACTTCGCTATCTCTATCGCTTTACACGTTAAAGGTAAATCTGAAGTTGCAGTTATCTTTGATGCTATCGGTGATGAAATTTTCTCTGCTTGTCGTGGTAAAGGCGCTCAATTAAACGGTTTCCGTTTACGTGCTGGTTCTGCTAAAGATTTATCTGGTACTGTTTTAGCGACAGGCTTCCCACACAGCATGAAGCATCAGCAAGAAACTTACATGAACATCTTCGGCGCATTATTCTCTGAATGTGCTGATATTCGTGCAGCTGGTTGTCCTGCACTTAACCTTGCTTACCTAGCAGCTGGTCGTATCGACGGTTTATGGAGCATGGGTCAAAAACCTTGGGAAACTGCAGCAGGTAACTTAATCGCTACTGAATCAGGCGCTATCGTCACTGATTTCGCTGGCGGCCATGACTTCTTCAAGTCTGGTAACTCAGTTGCTGCATCACCACGTGTACTTAAAGATATGCTTGCTAAGATCCGTCCTAACCTGACTGAATCTTTAGCTAAATAGCTTATTTTTAATTAAATATTAGCGTTAACGCGCTACATTATTTAATACAAGAAGATTAAAATTTAAAAAGCCCCGAGACTTAATGCAAGTTCGGGGCTTTTTTATGTTGAACAAGATAATGCCCGTCCTCTTAAAGCCCACTATTTCGTGATCAATTGCCCCATTACTAAATTAAGTAATCAAATTAGGCATTAGTTTAAAATAAACTCGTTTATGCTTAAGCACTTTTTACTTTTATATAGTACTAACAGTTTAATTTACACCGCACTAACTATTTATTGTATAGCGCACCAACACTTAATTTTTAATCGAACCGACCCAGATTTCAAGGATGAAACAGTGATGATGACCTTCAGACGACCTAAAATATTACCTTTCGCGGTAGCCTTAGCTGTAACAGCAAGCTTAAGCTTAAGCTTAACAGGCTGCTCAAGTATGCAAGATGCGGTATCCGCTAGTCCAACGATAAGCAGTGTTTGGGGAATTGGGGAAATGCCAATTGCAGACCTCAATGCGCTATATGCCAACGAAGAATCACAGTGGATGGATATTAATGGTATGCGTATTCACTACCGTGACGAAGGGAATCAAAATGGTCAACCGATTGTCTTAGTCCATGGGATTTTGTCATCATTGCATACTTGGGATGAGTGGCATAAAGGCTTAGCGGCCGACTACCGGATCATCAGCCTCGATGTGCCAGGTTTTGGCTTAACAGGTGGACCTGAAAATCCAGATGACTACGCTGAAACCCTATTACATTCATCTTTCGAACAATTCGTAGCCGAATTACAACTCGATGATTTTATTTTAGTCGGTAATTCACTCGGCGGTTATATTTCAGCTCAGTATGCAGCGAACAATCCCGGTAAAATAAAAAAACTTATCCTTATCGATCCTGCTGGCGCCCCACAAGAACTGCCATTTCTGTTAAGTTTTGCAAGTATGCCCGGTATCAATAGCCTGGCTGCCAATGTATTCCCACCTTTTATTATCGCGATGGGGGTAAAAGATGTCTATGGCGATCCTGAACGGATCACTAAAGCCAACATGGACCGCTACATTCATCTGTCATTGCGTCCTGGTGCGAAGCAAGCTTATGCCAATACCATTGCCATGTTAGCTGAAAAAAACGACCAACACGCACCGCTAAACTTCAGTAGTATCACTGCACCGACGTTACTGATGTGGGGGGAAAAAGATATTTGGGTTCCAGCTACGCTGAGTGAACAATGGCTCACTAATATCTCGGGCTCAACCTTGATCACTTACCCTGATGCTGGTCATGTACCAATGGAAGAAATACCACAGCAAACCTTGCAAGACGCGCTTACTTTTATTAATTTTAAATAAACCCTCACTTTAAATACTGATGAAGGTAGCATCACCACCTTCACCAGTATCCCCGACGGTTAGTCAACGCCTTCTAGTTTTTGTCACCATAATATCATCCTTGCTTCACTTAGCTGTCACAGTCTTATTTGATACTTATCAAGTAACACAGATGCACATAACTACCAAATTTTGGTATTTACCCTACGCTTGTTATACCCATTGAAGACATGGTGGTTAGAATAAGTACATATATCGAGGTTGCTATGATTAAAACAGCACTTGTTGTTGAAGGCGGTGGTATGCGCAGCGTATTTACGGCTGGAGTATTAGATACCTTTTTAGACCATGGTTATGACCCTTTCGATCTGTTTATTGGCAGCTCTGCTGGCACCTTAAACTTATCTGCATTTATTGCTGGGCAAAAGAAATATTCGCTACGACTTATTAATCACCTTGCTAAATCAACTACCTTTGTTGATTGGAGGCGCTTTATCAAAGGTGGTAATGCCATGGAATTGGCTGAATTACATGATATATTAACGCTACATGATCCTATCGATCTGATTCAAGCAAAACGACGTTTAAACTCCCGCCCTTTTGTGATCACCAGTTGTGACAAATCAAAAGGCCAAGCAAGTTATCAAAATGCAGAACCAAGCCGTTGGTTTCAGCAGATAATAGCCTCGTGTGCCTTACCCATCGTGTTTCGTCCAGGGGTTAAACTTGGTAATGATATTCATATCGATGGCGGGCTCGTCGATCCGATACCGGTAAAGAAGGCGGTCGATTTAGGGGCGAATCATATTATTGTGATCAGGACCAGAACCCGACATTGGGTAGAAAAACTATCCGTTTTAGAACGCTTACTTACCTACTGGGTTAGGCACGATACCGTACTCACCAAGCTGCTTGATAATTACAGCAAAGAATACAACAGCACTTGCGAGTTTATGCGAAATCCTCCAGCAGGTGTCAATATTATCGAAATAGCACCGGATGAAGAACTACAAACGCCCACCTTAACACGTCAAGTTAACACGCTCGAAGGCGATTATAGTGCAGGTATTAAGGCCGCGACGTTATTCTTACAGCGTCATTAAGCGTCCATAAAAATGGGCTGAACACGTTATATAACGTATTCAACCCAACATCGAATTATTATTCGCCGGTAAGTAAAGGGTGGTCAGCCGGTAATTTTCGAGAGATCCAAATAGCTAATTTATGTTTAATATTGAGGGTGCTTTCTTGATCTTTAGCCAGAGGCTGCATCAGTTTATCAAACACTAACGCTTTATAAATATATTGCGCTTTAACGTCTTCTGGGTCTGTCGTTGTAAATGTACTACCACGTTGCTGTAAGTACTGAGTACCTAAGGCAATCGCAGCTTTAAATAATTTCTTTTCATTTTTCAGTTTAGCCATCATTTCCTCTTCACATCACAGACAGTTAATCTCGCTGAGTACACACTGTTATAGCACGATTAAGAAAGAATGAATGTGACATTTAAATTATAAATCAGGTTTTAATTGACTGATATTGTCCAGCATCAATAAGCTGATGTGCTTCCATTGCATAAATGTCATTATACTCATGCTCAATCAGCAAGCCAAAATGCGCAGAGAGTAAGCCGATATCTTGTAGTGACAAGTCCTCAAGTGACCAGACTGGTGTTGCATAATCACAGATATAATAACCTTGTAGTTGTGTACTGGGATTTTCAACGATCATGATGCGATCGATGGCGTAACACTCATCAATACCAGGCACAGACAAGCAGGCTTTATCTGCTATGAGTAATACACTAAATGTCACTTTAGAATCAGGCAGTTCCAATAAATAACATAGTTTTCTGGGCATTCTTACACTCATCATAAAAGTTAAACTTAGACTTCAAGACTAGAGTACATTTGCACGACCGCACTGATATTAAGTGAAATAATTCAATTTTTAGCCACGCTAAAATACGGCTCTCATATACACATTAAAATCACAAATCTGAGCGGACTATGCTAAAACATCAGCTTAAGACATTCTCTCAGTAATAAGCTCAGCGACTATCGTCAACATAGTCATTAGGAAAGGCGGATCTAACATGCCTTTCCTAATATATGGGCTAAATCGCCGCAGCTAACTCAGAACCTTGTTTGATCGCACGTTTGGCATCCAGTTCCGCCGCGACATCAGCGCCGCCAATCAGGTGCACTTGTTGCTCAGCAGCCACTAATTGCGCTTGTAGCTCGCGTAATGGGTCTTGACCAGCACAAACAATAATATGATCAACATCCAATACCTGAGGCTCTCCAGCGACTAGAATATGCAGTCCCTGGTCATCAACTTTAACGTACTCAACACTGTTTATCATTGCTACTTTCTTACTCGCGAGACCCGCTCTATGCACCCATCCAGAGGTTTTACCTAACCCAGCACCAACCTTACTTGCTTTGCGTTGTAATAAATAAATCTCACGTGCTGCAGCCGGTTTTTCAGCGGGCATTAAACCACCGCGATTTTGCATGGTTAAATCAACCCCCCACTCACGCATGAAGGTGTCAATATCCTGACTGGCTGTTGGCGCTGTTGATTGATGATCATGGGCAAGGTATTCCGCGACATCAAAACCAATACCACCAGCACCAATAATGGCCACTTTACTACCTACCGGTTTTTTATCTCGTAACACATCAAGATAAGACAATACTTTGCGATGACCAATACCCTCAATAGCAGGTGTACGCGGCGCAATACCGGTCGCTAATACCACATCATCAAAACCGTTAGCGATAAGCTCATCGGCAGACACGCGCTTATTCAACATAATTTCTACGCCAAGCTTTGCAGTCATCGTAGTGAAATAACGTAAAGTCTCAAAAAACTCTTCTTTACCAGGCACTTGCTTGGCAACATTAAACTGTCCACCCAGTTCTGACTTATCATCAAAAATAGTAACTTTGTGCCCGCGCTGCGCAGCGACGGTTGCAAACGCTAATCCTGCAGGACCAGCACCGACCACAGCAATACGTTTGCTCACTGGTGATTTCAGATAAATAAGTTCCGTTTCACGGCAAGCGCGCGGGTTAACCAAACAAGAGGTTAACTTCATACTAAAAGTATGATCTAAACACGCTTGATTACAGCCAATACAAGTATTGATCTCGTCACTCTTTCCAGCTGCCGCTTTATTTACAAATTCAGGGTCGGCTAAGAATGGTCGTGCCATCGACACCATGTCAGCATGACCTTGCGCGAGTACTGACTCTGCGATCTCGGGGGTGTTAATGCGGTTTGTGGTGATCAACGGAATCGATACTTCGCCTTTCAATTTTGCAGTCACTTTGGTAAATGCTGCTCTTGGCACTTTCGTGACAATCGTTGGTATCCGCGCTTCGTGCCAGCCGATACCGGTATTAATGATGGTTGCACCCGCTTTCTCAATGGCTTTTGCCAGCGCCACGACTTCTTGCCAAGTACTGCCTTTCTCAATCAGATCTAACATAGACAAACGATAAATAATAATAAAATCGGTGCCGACTTTCTCGCGTACCTGTCTGACAATTTCAACTGGGAACCGGATACGGTTTTCAAAACTGCCACCCCATTCATCGTCACGTTGGTTGGTGTGCTCAACAATAAACTGGTTAATCAAATAACCTTCCGACCCCATGATCTCAACACCATCATAATTCGCTGATTGTGCAAGTCCGGCACAGTTAACAAATGCAGCGACCTGTTGATAGACTTCTTCCGTGGTTAGCGCACGTGGGCGCACAGGATTAATCGGGGCTTGGATTGCTGATGGCGCGACAGGTTGCTTGCTATACGCATAACGACCCGCGTGTAAGATCTGCATACAAATTTTACCACCCGCGGCATGCACGGCGGCAGTGACCTCTTTATGCGCTTCAGCTTCTTCAACGGTATCCATTTTCGAACCACCTTGAAACACCGCACCTTCAGGATTTGGACCAATACCGCCAGTCACAATCAGGCCAACACCACCTGCTGCACGTTCGGCAAAATAAGCCGCCATACGGGTAAAACCATTGCTGACTTCTTCAAGTCCGGTATGCATGGACCCCATTAATACGCGGTTTTTCAATTGGGTAAAACCCAGATCGAGTGGTGTTAATAAATTTGGATAATTATTTTTTGCTGACATGGTTCACCCCATTGCTTTGGCTATTTGGTTCAGAGTTTATTATTTTTATGTTATTAAAAATTTATTGGTTCTTATTTTTGTTAAAAGTAGCGTTAAAGCACAACGGATACAATGCTCATGATATACAATTAATTATCTTTAGTTAGCAAAGGTGAATTCTTGGCTAGCATGTGCGATGACGGATAGGAATTCAATGACGGAAAAAATAAATTCAAAAGTAAGCTTAGGGGATATTTCGGTTAACTTTTTGCAGCAAATGAGTTTAGCCAGTAATAAGATCAGTTGCGATATTAATCCTATTTTAGCCAAATACAATGTCTCCATCGCGCAGCTCAGTGCCCATCATGGTCGCTTATCTATTCCCAAATATATGCGCATAGGTTTTGAGTTAATGCAACAAACGGGGCGCGAAGACCTAGGCTTACTGATGGGCGAGAATGTCTGCTTTCAACATTATGGGATGCTGGGATTTGCCTGTATGTCGGCCATTAATATTAGCACCATGGCACAAGTACTCGCCCAATATGAAAGTTTGTTAAGTCAAAATGTACGGGGTCATTCCACGTTTATCACAACGCCAGAGCCGACACTGACCTTTTATTCGATAGCCCCATATAATCCGTATAATTATTTTGTGGTTGATTCTGTGTTAGCAAGTTGGTTCACCTTATTGACCTCTCGAGCCACGTACTTAAACCAGCCGATCAGTATTGTTAAAGCGGTGCATATTGAATACCCAGAGCCAAAGAACAGCGAGCGCTATCATGCATTTTTCCAATGCCCGGTTATTTTTAATTCCACATTTAATGGTCTAGTATTAAATAGCCAGCATATCCAGACTCCATTACCCGATGCCTGCATGAGCAGTTATCTGCAAGCACAACAGTTATGTCAAAATGAACTACAACTGCTGCAACAAAATCAGGATTGGCAAACTAAGGTTATTGAAAAAGTCAGTCATAATTTGGTCGGTAACATGCCTGATATTAATCAAGTGGCTGAACTACTGGGGACATCAGCCTGGACATTAAGACGCCGCTTATACAAAGAAAAGACTAACTATCAAAGTATCATGGATACCACCAGAAAAGGTCTGGCATTGAGTTATGTCCGCGATACCCTGCTTACCTTCAGTGAAATATCGTATTTATTGGGTTTTGCCACTCCAGCGGCATTTTATAAAGCCTTTCGACGTTGGACGGAAAGCACCCCAAAGAATTACCGACAAACGTTTATAAACAAGCGCGAATAAATGCCTTAAATTCTAATCTTAGTTGTTCTGCTTCAGGTTCGCGTTGCTGCAAACGTAGCAGTTCAATCACACATTCAACGGTACTTAACCCGCCGTCAACTTGATTGGCGCGTAAAATAAACTCAGATGCTTGTGGCGCAGTTAAGGTGACCTTAGGTAAATCTTTTAAATAGTCACTGCGACTATACATTTTCCGGGCTTCTTGCCAGGTGCTGTCCAGCAATACCAAACTATCAAAATCACTTATTTCATGTTCGCCTTCTGCGTCTGGTGCCAAAATTGCCACCCGACCGGATTTGATCGCCGTTAACAATTTACTATCCGGCTCTTTACGACGCCAAGGCACAACACTTGTTTCATCGGGGAGAAACTGTTTAACTAATTTGCCAGTATTACTGCGGCGCGAGAACTCTCTCTCGTGGGTAACTAAGTATATGTGCATGAATTTCTAACTTCTGTCGATAAAACAGGATAAATATTAAATAAGAGGTAAAGTAACCGCTATCATTATACTCTACAGTAAGTCTTAACTAGCTGTAAGTATGACGAGGATCTACTATGTTCACATTGAGTAAACACATCATCAGTAAATTACACTATATCTTATCACTGTTTTTTCGTCCTAACGAACCTGCTCAAACCAATATAACCTTTATGACGATATAACCATCAGATAAGGTACACATTACTATCATAGATAAGATGCGTCTTACACTTTCATCTTATCTATTCATAAAGGGAATACATGTCTAAGATCCAACTTTATCAGCGTCTTGCCCAACAAGCTGACGCTTTAATGGCTGAAGAAAGCCATTTAATTGCCAATTTAGCTAACCTAAGTGCTTTATTATTTATGGAACTAGAAGATATTAACTGGGTAGGATTTTATCTTTACGAGAATGACGAGTTAGTATTAGGTCCATTCCAAGGCCAACCTGCATGTATCCGCATTCCAGTCGGGCGTGGTGTGTGCGGCACAGCAGCAAGTACATTACAAACTCAATTAGTCACAGATGTACATGACTTTCCAGGCCATATTGCCTGTGATGCAGCCAGCAACTCAGAGGTTGTGGTACCGATTGTGGTTAATGATAAATTAATCGGCGTACTGGATATCGATAGCCCAAGTATTGGCCGGTTTGATAATGATGACTTAGTCGGCGCAGAATTACTGGTTACCCAACTTGTGAAGCGTTTAACCGCCGAATAACTGATAGCACAGTAAATAATAAATCATGATAAGGCCTGTAGCTGAGAAGCGCAGGTCTTGGTGATGATAGCAATACGACGCCCCAAGTACTTCGCGGTATCGAGATCACTGCGGTGCACTTCTCCTTCTGGATTATGCCCAACTACACCCAACTGACATCCTAGACGATTTAGCCCCACGCTGTTATAACCACCCGCAATATCGAGCCCAATCCATAACATGCCATGCTGACTCGCTAATGTTGCCATATATTGAATCGTGTTAGTTTGGTCACCGTTAAGGCAACTACCAACAGTAAAACCACCGGTAAATTTATTACGCCATTGTTGGCTATCCCAACGCTCACTTGTCGCATCGGCAAACGCTTTAAACTGTGCAGATACCCCCCCCATGTAGGTTGGCGAACCAAATATAATAGCATCGGCGTTATCCAATAAACACATCAGCTCATCGTTATCAAAACGACCTTCAACTAAATCCCAGGCCTGCACCTGACATTCAATGGCCTTTACGTCTTCAACGGTGTTGATACCCATTACCACTTCACGAGCAAGCGATTGAGTTGAACCAGACTCCGAAAAATACACAACTGCAACTATGGTCAAATAAAACCTCTCATGCTATCCATATTCATTATCCATATCCTATTCGATACCCAGCTAGCCGCTTACATAACACCTTGAAGTAACTATATAGTGCCACAAATAGTAACAGTCTTTACGTTAAGGTATATACCTTAACAGCGAGAATATAACTAAAATATGACTAAAGCTAACCTTTTACTGATCCACAGGCATAAAAAAAGGCCTGTAAAAACAGACCTTTTCATCAATAATAACCGACGCTATTATTTTTTACTTTTGTAATGCGACATCATACGACGGCGTTTTTTCTGTTGCGATAATGATAACTTATTTTTCTTATCTGCAAACGGATTGTCACTGTCACGGAATTCAACTTTAATCGGCGTGCCCATAATTTTTAATGAACGGCGGAAGTAGTTGATTAAGTAACGACGGTATGAACCCGATAATTTGGTTACTTGGTTACCATGCACAACGATCAGTGGAGGATTGTAACCACCCGCATGCGCATAACGCAGCTTAACACGACGACCAGCATGCATTGGCGGCTGATGATCATCAACAGCCATACGTACGATACGCGTTAGCATAGACGTTGATACACGCTTAGTTGATGAATCGAATGCTTCTGTAATCGATTCAAATAAGTTACCAACACCCGTACCGTGCAATGCCGAGATGAAATGGATACGTGCAAAGTCAATGAAGCCTAAGCGACGATCTAATTCAGATTTAATGCGATCTTTCACGCCAGCATCTAAACCATCCCATTTATTGATGGCAATCACAATTGAACGGCCTGAGTTAATCGCAAAACCTAATAGCGTTAGATCTTGTGAGGTAACACCAACACGCGCATCCAACACCATTAATACCACGTTAGCATCATCAATTGCTTGTAATGCTTTAACAATCGAGAACTTCTCAACGGCTTCATTGATATTTTTACGACGACGTACACCAGCAGTATCGATAAGCATGTAGTTACGACCAGCACGCTCCATCGGAATGTAGATACTGTCACGGGTAGTGCCCGGCATATCATAAACAACAACACGTTCTTCACCTAAAATACGGTTAACCAGTGTTGATTTGCCTACGTTAGGGCAACCAATCATGGCTAGTTTGATTGGTAAACGCGCGTAATCTTCCGCAGTTTGCTCATCTTCCTCACCTTCCTCTTCTTCTGGTAATAACTCACCATTTACAAAAGGGTCTGCATCTGAGAATTCTTCTTCATCTTCAGCATCAGCAACTTCAACGTGTGCTAATGCTTCTTCAATAAGAATGTTAATGCCACGTCCCTGCGATGCAGCAACTTGGTAAATATCACCAAGTGCAAGCGCATAGAATTCAGCAACAGCAACATCGCCATCAAGGCCATCTACTTTATTGGCAACAAGAAATACTTTCTTCTCTTGCTTACGTAAATGTTCGGCAATTGCTTGATCAGCTACCATTAGGCCTGCTCGAGCATCGACCATAAATAATACGGCATCAGCTTCTTCAATCGCAAGTAACGACTGATCAGCCATTTTTGCATCAATCCCTTCTTCATCGCCATTAATACCGCCGGTATCAACAACAATGAACTCACGACCAGCTAAGTTAGCTTGTCCATATTTACGGTCACGAGTTAACCCTGGGAAATCGGCAACAAGTGCGTCCCGGGTACGAGTTAAGCGGTTGAACAATGTTGATTTACCAACATTAGGGCGTCCAACCAATGCAATTACAGGGGTCATAGTTAACCTCAGCCTCAATACGGCTCTAGTAAAATAAAGTCACTTATTTAAAAGGACAAAATGCGCCTCTCGGCGCAATAAATTAGGTCGATGATATTCTATCTAATCGGTTAAATTGGTTTTTTTACCGCAACCAAGTCACCACCACGGCTTTGAACATAGAGATATTCATCTGAGTTCAAGGCTTTAGAAAATAATCCATCACTATCAATTAATTGTTGTGCAACTAACTTTCCGGTTTTACGGTCTAGCCAGTGCAGGTAACCTTCTTTGTCGCCGACAACAATATTATTGCCCGAGACAGTGGGTGCTGTTACACCACGCAACGCTAAACGATTCTGTGACCATAAGGTCAAACCATTACGACGATCGATTGCATGAATACGACCTTCAGTATCGGTTAAGAACAGTTCAAAGCCGGCAACGGTAAGATCTTTTACCGATGCATATGCACGCTTCCAAAGTACCTTACCTGAACGTAGTTCAATCGCCATTAACTCACCGTTAAACGCCGAGGTATAAACCTCTGAGCCACGAGCAACCGCTTGGCCATTAACGTCAACTAAACGGTCAATGTCATTGGCGCCTTTTGGCTTAGCAACATTCACTTCCCAGATCAATCGACCATTAGCGAGAAAGACGGCGGCTAGTTTACCATCACTGCGACCATAAATCGCTGCTCCATTGGTGGTGATTGGCGAATTATTACCACGTAAAGTCAAAGCAGGTAATTCTGAACTTTGGATCCAGCGCTGCTCACCCGTCTGAACGTCAAAGCCAATCAAGCTACCACTGCCAGTCTGGATGATAACCAGACCTTCATCAACCACAGGACTTGCGATCACTTCACCGTCAGTTTCAACTTGCCAGAGTACTTCACCCGTGTCCTCGTTTAATGCAAACAATACCGCATTTTCACTGCCGACAAAGACCATGCCATAACCAGCGGCAATGCCACCAGAAAGCAGTGCATTATCACTGTCATCAAAACGGTTAAAAACGTCTTGCTCAGACAAATCTTGCGCCCAAATTTCATTACCTGAAATAGGATCTAGCGCTTTTACTAAACCAGAACGACTTGCGGCAAAAAGCCGATCATTTACAAGTAAGGTTCGTGTCTGTGAGTAATACTCACCCACACCCGAGCCGATAGTCTTACGCCATTCAATTTCTGGCGTAAATTCAGCTTGGATCACAGGCAGTGGTGAATATACGTCCTCATCATCGCTGAATAAAGAGCACCCTTGTAAAAAAACTGAAAGAACCGCAGCTGTTGTTAACATTCTCAGCTTATTGGTCATTCAACTCTCCCGCGATTGCAGCATCAAGATCGTCTGCCACGTAGGCTATAGCAAGGTCATCAAGTTTTAATTGTAGCAGCTGTGTATTTGCACCAACACCCGCTAATGCAGTTTTATAAGCACTACGCGCTGCATTTAAATCGCCTTGCTGTACATAGATATCACCTTGGACTTCTGCTTTTTTACTGGCAAAGGTATCAAGTGTCACTTTATCCAATGTCGCCAGTGCAGCATCAAAGTTTTGTAGCTGCGCTTGAACTCGTGCTAGACGAATCTTAGCAATCGGCAAGATACTTGCTTGATTACTGTTTGTCGCTACCCAGCTAAGTTGCGTTTCAGCTTC
The DNA here is from genome assembly GCF_013215705.1 of Moritella sp. GTDB lineage: Bacteria > Pseudomonadota > Gammaproteobacteria > Enterobacterales > Moritellaceae > Moritella. The sequence continues at coordinate 231,631 of NZ_JABSQR010000006.1, forward strand.
AGTGAAATCCTGTTGTTTCACCGCTTCAGCGGCAAGTTGTAATGCTGTTAGTGTTGCGTAAGCATTACCACTGTTGGCATCAATAAACGTCTGAGTGGTCGCCTTTGCTGCAAGTCCATTTTCAGATAATTCAGTCACAACCGTATCGTAAGCTGCTGATAGTTCTTCTTGTGCTGTTAACTGGCTATCGTTGTAATAACGAAAACCCACTAAACCAGCAAGGCCTAGTACAGTACCAAAAATAACTGCATTACCATGGGACTTCCACCATGATTTCAGCGCTTCAACTTGTTGTTCTTCAGTAGCGTAACCTTCCACGTATCACCCTTAATTTTTAAACACAATTAATCAGTATTGCTTACTTGTTGCTTTACTTGCTTAATAGCGTTGTTAATTTATTTACTAACTCAGTGACTGCGATAGTTTGCTGCTGTGTATTACCAGTCAGATCTTTCACCGTCACTTGTTGGTTTTCGATTTCGTCGCTGCCCAGAATAAGTGCTACTTTAGCGCCATTTTGATCAGCTCGTTTAAGTTGTTTCTTAAAGTTACCGCCGCCGTTATGCATCATAAATTTCACATTCGGCATTTGATCGCGTAACCGTTCTGCTAATAACATACCGTGCATATCAGCGCCTTCGCCTAATGCTGCGATATAAACATCAACAGCGCCAGCAATATCAGCGGTTAATTCTAAGGCTTCTAATAATAATACTAAACGTTCAATACCCAGAGCAAAACCAACTGCAGGGGTTGCTTTACCACCGAGTTGTTCCACTAAGCCATCATAACGACCGCCGCCACACACAGTACCTTGCGCACCTAGGCTTTCTGTCACCCACTCAAATACAGTGTAGTTATAATAATCAAGGCCGCGCACTAAACGATGATTGATTTGATAGTTAACGCCTGCGCTATCTAGCATCTTACATAGACCATCGAAATGCGCTTTAGTTTCTTCGCCGTAGTAATCCGCTAAGCTGGGTGCATCGTTAAGCAATGCTTGAACATTTGGATTCTTACTATCGAGTACGCGTAATGGGTTGGTGTACATGCGACGTTGGCTTTCTTCATCAAGTTGGTCTTTAAACCCTTCTAAGAAGCTAATTAGTGCTTCTTTATGCGCACTACGCTCTGCAGAAGAACCCAGAGAGTTCAGCTGTAATGTCACATGTTGCTCAATACCCAAAAGTTTCCACAGGCGCGCGGTTAATAAAATAACTTCCGCGTCGGTATCCGCGCCTTTAAGACCAAAAATTTCCACACCAAATTGGTGGAATTGACGATAGCGCCCTTTTTGTGGCCGTTCGTGACGGAACATAGGACCTATGTACCACATACGACGTTCTTGGTTATATAACAAACCATTTTGAATACCAGCACGCACTGTTGAAGCTGTGCCTTCTGGGCGTAATGTTAGGCTGTCACCGTTACGATCATCAAACGTGTACATTTCTTTTTCGACAACGTCTGTTACTTCGCCGATCGCGCGCTTGAATAAATTCGTAGATTCAACGATTGGCATACGGATTTCAGAGTAGCCATAGGCTGCAACAGTATCACGTAATATTGATTCTACTTTTTGCCATACCGGCGTTTGTTCTGGTAAGCAATCATTCATGCCACGAATTGCTTGAATTGGTTTAGCCACGGTCACTCTCGAAAATTAAAAAAGACATATGACCCCAGATTATAAGGAGTTTCTACGTCGAGGTAAAATATTCAAAGGTATTAGTAGGATATTTATCCTAATTCCAATACCTTTACTGGAAAATTACGATTCAGCGCTTGTTATAATGATATTTTCAGGTGCCAACCTCGCTGCTTTCGCTCGAATTTTAGCCTCAAGCTGATCGATTATATCATTATTATCAAAACGTTCTTTCTGACGTTTGCCATCAAGGTAATAACCGCTCTTATTACTGCCACCGGTGACACCGATGTGTACAGCTTCAGCTTCACCAGGACCGTTGACCACGCAACCGATAATAGAAACGTCCATTGGGATAATAATATCCTCTAAACGCTCTTCTAATGCGTTTACGGTGCTGATCACATCAAACTCTTGACGAGAACAGGTCGGACACGCAATAAAGTTAATGCCGCGGCTACGGATACGCAGTGATTTTAAAATATCAAAACCAACACGAACTTCTTCAACAGGATCAGCAGCCAATGAAATACGTATTGTATCACCGATGCCTTCGGCTAATAACATGCCAAGGCCAACGGCTGACTTAACCGCACCACTTCTGAAACCACCCGCTTCAGTTATACCTAAATGCAATGGTTGCTCGATCAATTTTGCTAATTGGCGGTAAGATGCCACCGCAAGGAACACGTCCGATGCTTTTACACTGACTTTAAATTGATCAAAGTTCAGGCGCTCAAGAATATCAACGTGACGCATTGCTGATTCAACCAACGCAGCAGCTGTAGGCTCACCATATTTCTCTTGGATCTCACGCTCTAATGAACCACCGTTAACACCAATACGAATTGGAATATTCATATCTTTGGCACAATCAACCACAGAGCGGATACGACTTTCATTACCGATATTACCAGGGTTGATACGCAAGCAATCAACGCCGTATTCAGCGACTTTAAGTGCAATACGGTAGTCAAAGTGAATATCAGCAACCAGTGGCACATCAACTTGTTGTTTAATTAGTTTGAATGCTTCTGCGGCATCCATGGTCGGTACGGAAACACGCACAATATCAGCACCAACGGCTTCTAATGCTTTAATCTGAGCAACCGTTGCTGCCACATCCGTCGTCAATGTATTTGTCATTGACTGTACTGCAATCGGAGCATTGCCACCAACGGGGACCTTACCAACCATAATCTGTTTTGAGTGGCGGCGAATAATAGGACTTTCCTGATGCATATTTATAACTCGTTAATTAAGCTTCAAAAGGTACTTTAAATTTAGCAAGTCTACCTTGTTTAAAGGTTGATAAATCGATTGGCTCACCGGCATAACTCATTGTTACATACTCTGGTGCGCCAAGTTTAATTGATAATGGTGCTAAACCTTGTAATAAAATTGATTGACCGGCTTTTATCACACCCGTCGACAGTGTTTTGCCGTTTTTATCTTTAATTTGTATCCAACAATCACCCGCGAAGGTCAGTACCAATGACTGAGCAACAGCAGCAGATTTATTATCCGGAGTATTTGTAACCACAGGTGAAGTGATCGTCGGTAGCGCGGAGACGACAGGTTGTACCAATACTTCTGCTGGAACGACCTCTGATGACGGCGGTACGATAACATCCAATGCAGCAGTCTGCGCTGCGGTACGATCAAACTCAACACGTTCAGCAACAACCAAAGGGGCTTGCTCTTCAATAACCGTCACAGCACCAACTGACTCTATCGTTTGTGTGATGGTAGGCTCTGGCACAACAACGTCAACATCATCACCACGTAATCCCCAAATTAAAAATACCGCTAGCATAAAGCCAATAATACCGTAACTCACCAGCATTAACCGGTTATCGTGAGCTTCCAATTTAGTTCGACAGGAAAAGCTCTGCAATTCAGCTTGTTGTTCACATGCTACATTTTGACAATCATAAGCAGCAATGACTTCATTTTCAGATATTTTAAGATAGCGGGCATAGCAACGAATGTAGCCACGCATGAATGTAGATGAGATACGCTTATCACCAACACTTTGTTCAATATTGTTGATCACGGATAGCTTAAGGTGAATATGATTACTGACCTCTTGCACACTGATACCGGATGCCATTCTGGCATCTTGCAACATTTGGCCTGCAGTCACCACGTCGATATTGTCCTGCGATTCAGCAGTTTTATCCGGATCTTTTAAAGTTTCTAAATCAATAGTCATTTGTAATATATTTTTGTGTTTGGAACGCTAATGGAAATTGAGCTAATAATTGCCGACTATATACTTCAGCGACGGCCGAATTATTCAGTTTTTCTGCAATATTAAAACCCAACCAAAGACTACGTGCGGTTGCTTTACTGATTGACTCATATTTAGTTAATTGCTGTTTTGCCACCGTATAATCGGCCAGTTTATAGTGTAATTCAGCAATAGAGAACCGTACATTTAAATTTTGCGGTTCATATGCGAGAGATGACTGTAAATACTTTAATGCAAGGGTATTATTGCCTTGCTCATGCGCACAGCGCCCCGCATTGTCATAACTATTCGCAATTTGGTTATAACCCGGCGACGCGATTGCGGTTAAAAATTCAGTTTCAGCTTCATCAAATCGCGCAAGTCCACATAGAAATACACCAAAGTTATTATGAATATTACCATTTTCTGGTGCCAGGTCGAGCGCATATAAATAGGCTGTCTCAGCTTGTTGATGCTCTTTTACTTTCTGATAGTAATATGCATAAGCTAAATAAATATTCGCATCGTCAGGTGTATAACGATTGGCTTTATCAAGATTTATTTTCGCATTTTGATAGTTTTCAATTTCAATATACTTAAGCGCTAAGGTGAGTCGACTTCTAGACGCAGCAGTTTTATCAACAGAGTTATCAGTCAAGCCAGCACTGGTTTCAATGTAACTTTGTGTGCTACATCCAGCCAGTGCTGTTATTATTAATCCTATTACAGCGAAACGTTTCATGCCTAAATCCATCTAGTCAAAAGTATTAATCAGCCATCTTGACTGAAATCGCTTCACCTTGCATCCGTTTTTTTAATGTTCTTTTCGTTCTGTCGATTACATCTCCCGCTAATTGACCACAAGCAGCATCAATATCATCACCGCGGGTTTTACGAATTGTCACCGTATTTTCGTATTCCATCAGCACTTTATTAAAGCGATCGATACGACTATTGCTGGGTTTACCATAGTCACTGCCCGGGAACGGATTAAATGGGATCAAGTTAATTTTACACGGCGTATCTTTTAATAAATGCGCTAATTCATGTGCTTGATCGGTTGAATCATTAACGTGATCAAGTAATACATACTCAATCGTTACTTTTTTACGATTGGCATTTGATTTACCAATATAGTTTTTAACGGATGCTAGTAACATTTCAATATTATACTTTTTATTGATAGGGACAAGCTCGTCACGTAATGTATCATTCGATGCATGCAATGAAATAGCCAATGCTACATCAATTGAATCCGCTAATTTATCTAATGCTGGTACCACACCAGAAGTAGATACAGTGACACGACGTTTTGATAACCCAAAACCATAATCATCTAACATTATGTTCAATGCCGGGACCAAGTTTGTCAGATTAAGCAATGGTTCACCCATCCCCATCATCACGACATTGGTGATTGCACGTTTCTTATTGTTAAAACCAATCACTTGTGTCGCACGCCATACTTGACCAATGATTTCTGATACACGCAGGTTACGGTTAAAGCCTTGTTGGGCCGTCGAGCAGAATGTACATTCTAGAGCACAACCAACTTGTGACGAAACACAAAGTGTTGCACGATCACCATCAGGAATATAAACCGTTTCATATTCTTGACCATCGACTTTTAATGCCCATTTAATTGTACCATCTTCACTGCGCTGTTCTTTACTGATTTCAGGCGCTGAAATAATAGTTTCACGTAATAATTTTTCACGTAACTTCTTATTCAAGTTAGTCATTTCATTAATGTCATCACAACCTTCATGATAAATCCATTTCATTACTTGATCAGCACGGAATGGTTTTTCACCAATGTCAGAAAAATATTGGCGCATAGCGTTGCGATCTAAGTCTAATAGGTTTATTTTTTTATTACTCATGAAGTGAGCCTCTGTAATGTATTTTATTCGGTTTGAAACAATTTAAGACTCAATTTTAAACAATATTTAAGAATAATTGGATAAAAAAGACAATGCTAAAATTGAGGTTTCAGGGCGCGGGATTGTACAAAGTTTAACGCCTAGACGCTAGCGCATTAACCGAATTAAACGAAATAATTTATTAACCGTTATTTTGTTTAACAAAGAATCGAGTGAGATAACAAATAATTAAGGCGGAATATGAGGTATAAATAAGAAATCAATAGAATGTGGAGATGGGAAATCGAATCATAAAACCGGGCAGCAAATTAATCACGCATCACTACGCAACGACTTTACAGCCCGTTACACTAACTCATTAGCGTGGGCATACTTCATTTTCAGTAAAGAAATAAGCAATTTCACGGGCTGCTGATTCTTCACTATCAGAACCATGTACCGCATTAAAACGCATGCTCTCAGCATAGTCACAACGTAACGTGCCCGCAGCTGCATTTTCTGGGTTCGTAGTACCCATTAACTCACGGTAAAAAGTGATCGAATTTTCACCTTCTAATACCTGTACCATGATAGGACCAGAAGTCATAAAGTCCATTAAAGGTTCGAAAAATACTTTACCTTTGTGTTCTGCATAAAAACCTTCCGCTTGCTCACGGGTAAGGTGAAGCATTTTTGCTGCAACAACGCTTAAGCCACAAGCTTCAATACGAGAGTAAATAGCACCAATTAAATTTTTTCTTACTGCATCAGGCTTAACAATAGAAAAAGTGCGTTGAATTGCCATAATTTTTAACCTTAATTTGAGAAGTTGACTATTTATACCCGAGCGACTTCAAGATGCATAATCAGCATTTTTAAGTAACTTGGGTATAACATCAACTTTAATTGCATTACAATTTTTAAACAAGTGTTAATCGTGAAACGACACTTTAATAACGAGTAATGCGAGTCTTATCCTGCACAAATCAGTTACATTGCCTAATTGTTTAAATATCAGACTATTTATCCAGTGAATTAAGATCCAGGTCTGTCATCGTGCTCGGCTCATCAGTGGGCTTTGTAGGTTCTTGAGATGTCTTATCACCGTCTATTTGGCTCGATATCACTTTTTCAAATTTGCGTTTTTGCCAAAACTTAATACTAAATAATACTGCCACCGCAAAAAGGACTAACAAGATCAAACCGCCAATGACCCACAATAATAAATTCCAGTCACTCTCTGAATCCTCAAGCATATCCATTGCGGTCTCTGTCGTATCTGCCTGAGAGGCTGTGGCAGCAGGAATCAGAGTACTATCAATAACAATCGGTCTTGGTATCACAAATGCTTCTGAAGGCATGTTAATGGTAATCTCACGTCCTGCGGTTGTGGTCGCAAACAACACTAATTCAATGCTATAACTACCAAACTCTGCGGGTCGTTCAAAAGAATGAATTTGTTCTGTCATCCCAGCTTCACCATAAATGATAAAGTCATTACTTTTACCACGGTTAGCGGATTCGAGACGGCCTTTAATAACAATACTCTCAGGCTTTAATTCATCAATATCATAAGTCAGTTTTAACTGCGGGTCTGCATCCATCCGTAAGGGTAACATCTGCGTTTTTATTGGTTTTGGGAACAGGACAATGTCTTGATTAAAATTCCGACTAAAGGCATTGTTTGTTACTGCCACCTCAAATTTATACTTACCCGTCGCTAAATCAAGTTGCAAATAGGCCGTAAAAAGCCCATTTTCAGGTACTTCATCAAAAAAAACACCTTTATCATTAAACTTCGCCAACTCTTGAGAGCTAAAGCTAAAATTTTCGTCTTCTGTGCGATTATAACCATAAGCAGTAACAATCAATTCGGTATCGCGTAAATACGTGGCGTTAAGGCGCTTTTGCAAATGCAATAATTCACCCGTTATTTTTAAGCGTTCGCCACTATATAGCTGAATAGGCAGACGATTGATTTGCAGTTGCACGTCTGACAATAATTGAATACGGTTATCACCTTGGATCTTACCTAATGCTTGCCAAGGTCCAGGCATCGGATTCTCAATCGTGATAATGTCATGCTCTTCGCCTTCAATCCAATGAACGCGATCAGACTTATCCCAAATATAAACTTTGCTGCCGTCAGGACGCACTAAGATAACCGCTTTAGAAAAACGCTCACGCGCAATAATAAAGGTGATTTGCTCAATGCCATAATCAACCCGAAAACGATTATCTAACAACTTGATATCACTTGTCTGATAAACACTTTTAGCCGATGTAAAGGTACTGATACCAACTGCACCAATCAATGCCAATAACAACCAAATCTTACGCATGTTTATCCTTTATGTTAGTGTATTTGCCACAGCGCATCACCAACGATACCGAGTCGTTCATCATGCGCTTTCAGTTCATCATCTGTTGCTTGCACCACTTTCAATGGCGCTCGGCTTGCTGCAACACGACGAATACCACCACCTTGCGAATTAGCGCTATCTTGCGATAAATTCAACTTAGTCTGGCCACCCGTCATAAACAGATAAATATCAGCTAAGATCTCCGCATCCAGTAATGCGCCATGCAGGGTACGGTGTGAATTATCAATACCATAACGAGTACATAGCACGTCTAAGTTATTTCGTTTACCTGGGAAAAGTTTCTTAGCAATAGCTAATGTATCGGTAATCTTACAAATTTCTTTAGTTTCAGGCAGACCTTTATTCAGTAACCTAAATTCATGGTCTAGGAAGTTAATATCAAACGAAGCGTTGTGTGCAACTAACTCAGCACCATCAATAAAGGCGATAAATTCATCTGCGATCGTTGCGAAACTGGGTTTATCTTGCAAAAATTCATCTGTAATACCGTGTACGGCGAGCGCCTCTGGATCAACCAAACGGTCAGGTTTGATATAAACATGATATGTACGTCCCGTCGGACGACGATTGATCAACTCAATACAACCGATTTCAATTACACGGTGACCAATATGTACACCACCTGCGCCTGTATTCATACCGGTTGTTTCGGTATCAAAAACGATCACACGACCAGCGCCCTGTATTAACTCTGCATTGTCCAACGACATAAATCTCACCACCTAAATTAAACTGTCGCTATTCTAATATGAATTAGCCTTCAATTCACCTGATAACACGCCTAAATAAAATGAAGAAGTAAACTTGGCAAATAAAAAAAGAATAATGCAGTCTAAGACAGCTTATGCGGTAACTTTTGCGTGGCGCCAGTAGGGATAAAACGACGTTTAGCATGGCTGACTTGCCACCAATTTTTGATCGGTGATATTGGCGTTCGGCGTTTACGCGCAACAATAAAATAGACCGATGAAAAAGAAGGGAAATGCATTTGACCGATACTCTCAGACCACCACGTTAATGGTTTTTTACCTAAAAAAGAGGTAAAGCCAAAACGGTCATCTTGAATGATTTCAAAACCAAGTAACTCTAGCCAATCTTTAATACGCGCAGGGGTAAACATTCTTCCCGACCAGGGCGGATGATTACGTTTAATCCCACATAGTTTAACTAAACCACACAGTGACAACGGATTATAACCACTTAAGATAAGATAACCGTCACCCGTTAATACCCGTTCAACCTCACGCAATAGCTGATGAGGATCCGCCGAAAAATCCAATGATTGCGTCAAGATACACGCATCAATACAATTTTCCTGAAAAGGTAGATGAGCAGGATCAATAAATATCCCCCCCATACCTAACTCTGACGTCGCGGTGACTTGATGTTGTATACTGCTGCCAAAACAATTAAGCTCACCACTTAACGAGCCCAATTTTAGTAGATGATAGCCAAATATTGTCGGACACCAAGCATCAAGGCGCGCCTGAATTTGGCTAGCAAGCCATTCGCCCATAGGAAGCTCATTCCAAGAATGAGGAATTGTTATCTTATGTTTATGATGTGCAGGTTTTATTAACACGACAATATCCGCTAAAATTTTGTTTTATATGTAATTAAAGATAATCCCATAAAGAGAGCGATGCAATGCTTGAAGTCATTTCTATACCAACATTTAACGACAATTATGTTTGGTTAATCAAAAATACTGAAAATAATCACTGTTGTATCGTTGATCCCGGTCAAGCAGACGTGGTGTTACAAGTCATTAATCAGCAAAATTTAATTCTCGAGGCGATTTTAATTACCCATCACCACTATGATCATATCGATGGTATTAGTGACATTCTTAACGCATCGGCCAATCCTGTGCAGGTCTATTCGTCGATTGCGATAGAGGTTGATGCTCCAGTCACCTTAGTCACTGAAAATAGCCAGTTAAATCTCCTTAATAATAGCTTAGCATTGACCGTAATGGCGACACCGGGGCATAAACGTGAACATGTGGTTTACTATAACCAGACGATGCTGTTCTCTGGTGATACCCTATTCTCTGGTGGGTGCGGTAGGCTTCTTGATGGTAGCGCGGCAGAATTATTTTCATCACTACAACGCATTAAAGCCTTAGATGAAAATATATTGGTGTATCCGGCTCACGAATATACCCAAGCTAATTTAATGTTTTGCTATGCCGTAGAACCACAAAATAGTGCGCTAAAAAAACATATTGAGCACACCGCAAAGCTACGTCAACAAGGGCTACCTACCGTACCAAACAGCCTGAAAAACGAAAAGGAAATCAATGTTTTCTTACGCACCAACGAAGTAACGGTCAGTATGGCGATGGAACATAAACTGCTTGATATCCTCACCAGCGAGCAAGCTGTATTCACTGCATTAAGAGTATGGAAAGACCATTTTTAACCCAATGTTAAGCATAAATACCCTAAATGGTACACTTGCTTTGTTTTCCGTTGGCTATTAGCATGTCTCCGTTGTTCACTTATATAAGACGTATATGAAATTTAAATTATCTATTCTGGTATTGATATTACTGACCGGGTGTCAAATGACATCTGAAGATCGTAGTAACGATGTGCAAACTACTCTAACGCCTGTCGTTGCCCCATCTGTAAAAGCCAGTAATGAAGACCATGGTTTAGATAGTGCAACTGAAGAAAATATTGCTAGACTCATTGTCACCGAAGACGTTACCGTCGAGCAAATTGATAATGTTTGGGTTCGCATCGCTGAGCAAATGACTATTCCTATTCCCGATAATGCCCGTATTGCCAAACACCGTAAATGGTTTTTAGACCACCCTCAACATTTAAAAACGGTATCACAACGTGCAGAACCATTTTTATATCTCATTGTTGAAGAGCTCGAGCGTCGTGGCTTACCCTTAGAACTGGCGCTGCTTCCTGTGGTAGAAAGTGCCTTTGACCCATTTGCCTACTCACATGGTAGCGCATCGGGTATGTGGCAATTTGTACCAGGCACAGCAACGCAATACGGTCTAGAGCAAAACTGGTGGTACGATGGCCGCCGTGACGTACTGGCATCGACAAGTGCGGCACTGACCTATATGGAATACTTAAGTCGTCGCTTCGACGGTGACTGGTTACATGCCCTGGCTTCGTATAATTCAGGTCAAGGTCGCGTCGGTCGTTCTATTAAGCGTAACCAAAAAGCCGGCTTAGCAACGGACTTCTGGTCCTTGTCGCTACCAAAAGAAACCGAAGCATACGTCCCTAAATTATTAGCGCTTGCTGATATCTTACAAAACGCTGAAAAATATAACCTGACGCTACCTGTGATTGATAACGAGCCAGCTATTCAACAAGTTGATATCAACAGCCAAATCGATTTAGCACTTGCCGCCGACTTAGCTGGGATGGATGTCGCACAATTACAGCGTCTTAATCCAGGGTTTAACCAATGGGCTACAGCGCCAGATGGTCCACATACATTATTAATTCCAAATGAAAATGTAGCACAGTTTGAAACTGCATTAGCAAAAACGGATGCTAAAGGCCGTTTAAATTGGGTACGCTATAAAGTTAAATCAGGCGATAGCCTAAGTGAAATAGCCCAGAACTATAATACGTCCAGCAAGATCATCGCCTCGGTTAACAGTCTAGACAGCAGCATGATCAAGATCGGTCAAGCCTTGTTAATTCCAATGGCCGCGAAGGATCTCGATTATTATAAATTTAGCAAATCATCACGACTCACTCGCCGCCAACAAAAACCCGCAGGGCGCTTTAAAATAGTACATAAAGTACAGTCAGGTGATAACTTGTGGGATATTTCACGTGCCTACAAAGTTAACTACAAGAGCCTAGCGAAATGGAACAACATCGCGCCTAAAGACACATTAAAGGTCAATCAAAAACTGGTAGTATGGCAAGGAAAGAAACAAGGCAGTGCGAATGGTAAAGGCATTATGCGTAATATTACCTACAAGGTCCGTCAAGGTGATTCACTTGCACGTATTGCCAATAAGTTTAATGTAAGAATTAAAGACTTGGTGAGATGGAATGGCCTAGCTAAGCAGAAATATATCCAACCAGGACAAGCACTACGACTTTATATTGACGTGACAAAGGTGAGTACCTAGTTAACTCATTAATAACAACTCATCACGCTATTTAGAACTTAAACATAATACACACATAAAAAATGGCTTACGCTAAGATTTCATTCTTAACCGTAAGCCATTTTTATTGCCTTGCAATGTTCAATTACAGTGCGAATTATAAACCCAGCATATCTTCTTTCAGGTCATCATCAGCAGGCTCATCACCTAACCAAATAGACAATACCGCTTGGCGGAAAACGTCGTTATTAATAGTCGATAATTTTTCATTATTTTTATACGTTGCCAAACCTTTACCTGGTGTACTCACTAAAGTAAATTGATCGCCTTTCGCGATCTCGGTACTAAACACACCAATAAATTCGGCTATTTCAGCAGAGATAGGGGCCATATTACCCGCAGTCGCGCTGTCAAAGCCGTCGTTGATCGCCGAAACCATCTTCTCAGAGGTAATCAGACCTGAAATGATATTAAGACGAATAGCGCTTACATCTTGGCTTTTTATTACATCTTTACTCGCTGTTTGTGTAAATAGCGAACCAACATACAGATCAATAAAGAATTTACTACGAACACCTGCCCCTTGATAATTAAGTGATGTACCTTCAACAGATACACTATCCGGCACTGAAACGCCAGACACTTCCTGTGCAGCATTAACAGAGAAACTTAATAGCATTGCAGACGCTAGAGTTGCTAATTTATTCATGATTTGATCCTATGTGAGTCGGTATTAAACGTCAATTTAACCATAAAGCAACTAGAGCTAAAACTCTAACCCTTTGGATTAAGTAAATTTAATACCATTTTCTTACAACTCAATTAATACCTAATAAAAAGCCACCCATTGTTATAATGGGTGGCTTTTTCTAATTTTACAATGCTAACGTAACTAAAATGCTACTTTTTAAATTTAGAATTCCAAATTTCACTGTTGATCTTTTTATCGATTTCAGGATATTCAGCACTATCAAATGTAGGCGTTTTACCTTCAGCAAGTTGCTTGTTGTAATCTTTCGCGACGGTGATGACATACTTAGATAACATCAAGATAGCAATGATATTGACCAGTGCCATTAAGCCCATTGACGCATCTGCCATGTTCCAAATCAGATCTGATTTCGCCACAGCACCAAACATAACCATACCTAAAACAGCAGCACGGAAGATCCAGATCATTACTTTCGAATCACGGTTCAAAAATAAAATACTTGTTTCAGCGTAAGAATAGTTCGCCACAATTGACGTAAATGCGAAGAATAAGATCGCAATAGCAACAAAGGTACTACCCCAATCACCAACATGCGATGACAATGCATGCTGCGTTAATTCGATACCGCCAATACCCGATGTATCACCAAGATCAGAAAGTAGAATAATAGACGCAGTTGCAGTACAGATAACGATAGTATCGATGAATACACCTAACATCTGTACATAACCTTGTGACGCAGGGTGATTCGGGAATGGTGCAGCACTCGCCGCAGCATTCGGCGCACTACCCATACCCGCTTCATTCGAGAATAAACCACGTTTGATACCTTGCATCATAGCAACACCTAATGCGCCACCAGCAGCTTCTTCTAAGCCGAATGCAGATTTTATGATAAGTTCGAAAACGGCAGGCAATTCTGAAATGTTCATTGCCACAACAACAAATGCAATCAGGATATAAGCCAGCGCCATGAATGGCACCACAATTTCAGCAAATGCGCCGATCACACGCAGACCACCAAAAATGATGAAGCTTGTAAATACAACTAATACGATACCAACGAGAGTTTTATCAAAACCAAACGCATTGTGCATTGAGTTGGCAATCGCATCAGATTGAACAGCGTTAAATACCAAGCCAAATGCAACGATTAGGCAGATAGAGAATACAACGCCCATCCAGCGACGACCTAAACCTTTTTCCATGTAGTAAGCGGGACCACCACGGAAGTTGCCATCAGCATCTTTGGTTTTAAATAATTGCGCTAATAAACTTTCTGCAAAACTAGTCGCCATACCAATAACAGCAATTAACCACATCCAGAATACAGCACCAGGGCCACCCGCAGTAATTGCCACAGCAACACCAGCAAGGTTACCAGTACCAACACGCGCAGCTAGACTTGTACATAGCGCTTGAAATGATGATACACCTTCAGAGCTGCTTTTACGGCTACCAGCAAGAACAGAGAACATGTGAGTAAAATGGCGGAACTGAATAAAACCTAATTTAAAGGTAAAATACAGACCTGTACCGATAAGTAAATAAATCAGTACAGAGCCCCACAGCAGCCCGTTTATAAAGTCGATAACTTCCGTCATATTGTCTTTCCATACTCTTATTAAAGTCCACAGATAGCAGCAAAAATAACACCACAATCTGAACAAGGCGCGAAATATAACATATAAAACCAATAAATTACTAATCAACAGGCGTTAAAATTATCGAACTAACAATTATGACCCTAATTAGATACATATTTGAAAAATAATCACTGCATTTTGCATAAAATATTTTATACCATTTCTGTTTTCGGTCTTTTTACGTGATCTATCACTCAAATATATGACTAAATATGACCAAGGGCATGAAAAAAATGCTATAGAGAAAGGGTAACTATCATTACAAAGGTGATCCCATGGAAGGAATAAATCAAGTGTCGATAGAAAATACAAAAAAAGAAGCAAAATCAATGTCAAAACGAAAGTGGCGTGAAATTGAAGCGATTAAGGATAAGCTCATTTTAGAAAAAGAAATGGACGGTTATAATGATCCTTTAAGTTATTACTCTGATCTTATTGCTTAATAAAAAGCCGCATTGAATGCGGCTTTTTTAATACGAGTGATACCTATACAACAGCAAGGTTTTACCCTTTATACTAAGCAGAGATCCTCTTTTGCCTCACCAATAAATCCAGCGGTAACGATTCGCTGTATTAATTGCTCATAGGCATCATTAAACACAACAATGGGTTGTATATCTTGCAAATCGCCATTTTTCCACAAATGCTCAATATGACACCAATCATCTGGGGTGAATTTCTCAACCATTAGTGGCATGACCACATTGGTTTCATATTGAATATGGGCACGTTGTTTGTCTACAAACCCGCGCAACTGTACTGCAAGTGCATCAAATGGCATAACAGAATCCAGTTGGATCATATGTAATGAATGTGAAAGTTCACGGCTAAGGAAGTTTAAGCTTTGGTGTTCACTGGCGAGACGGTTCGGCATATCATCATCTTCAACATAATGCTCAAGATAATACGAATAGATCAAATCTTCTTTCGGATGATGGTAACGGTCAATGTAGTTACGTAAATAATTTACAATATCATCCATTAATTTAAAATTAACACCCTGCTGTTCAGATTCGAGTTCAGCTAACTGCTCAGTTAATACATTTAATAGTAACTCTACTTGTGCATGATCTTTTGTTATGAGAGATAACATATAAACTCCAATTTAAAATTATCTCCCAACACAATATACCCATATAGTGTTAGTTACTTTGATCGAGTTCAATTTACACTTATAAAGGTATAATTACAAAAGGTGTCATTATCTTCAGTTCGGCCGATATTATATTAGCCGCTCAACAATACTCACTTGCCAATTGATGGGTGTTTGTTGGCGTATTTGTAAACGGCTATTAATAGCAGAAAAATGTTGGCAACCAAAGAAACCACGACTTGCAGACAAAGGGGATGGATGCACTCCCTCTAAAACGTGATGCCGGCTGCGATCAATATGGCGGCCTTTTTTCTTGGCGTGATTTCCCCATAACACAAAAATAATCTCTTCTTCCTGCTGGTTTAACTGTTCAACGACATGATCAGTGAATGTCTCCCAACCCGATTTGGCATGGGAATGGGCTTTTGCTTTTTCTACCGTTAGCACTGTATTTAACATTAAAATACCCTGTTGTGCCCACTCGATTAAATAACCGTGATCAGGCGCTGCAAAGCCATCAATATCGGTACTCAGTTCTTTATATATATTACGTAATGAAGGTGGGATCTTAATACCCGGCAATACTGAGAAACATAAACCATGCGCTTGCTCTGGTCCGTGGTACGGGTCTTGCCCTAAGATCACCACTTTGACATCTTTTAACGGCGTTAATGAAAACGCTTGAAATACATCAGCCTCTTTAGGAAAAATGACTTTTCCTGCAGCTCTTTCAGCAGTGATAAAGTTTTGTAATTCTAAATAATACGGTTGTTGCTGCTCGTGCAACAAAAATTCTGACCAAGTTTTCATTTATAAACCCTCAAGATTAGCATTGCCAAAAACCTAATTTTATCGTAAAAAGTTCCCTTTAAAACTGTTTTGTCGTTAAATTGACTAAAAATGATGAATACTCAACGTAAGGGAGCAAAAAATGACTAAGTTTATTGGTGCGCACGTATCGGCAGCAGGCGGTGTGTGGAATGCCCCTAAAAACGCCCACGATTTAGGCGCAACCGCATTTGCGCTATTTACCAAGAACCAACGCCGTTGGGATGCAAAAGCACTAAGCCCAGATGATATTCGTAAGTTTAAAGCCAATTGTAAACGCTACAATTTTACCTCAGCACAAATTTTGCCCCATGATTCTTACTTGATTAACCTTGGCCATCCAGAAGCGGCAGCATTAGACAAATCACGTAATGCCTTTTTTGATGAAATGCACCGTTGTGAACAATTAGGTTTAACTCTACTTAATTTCCACCCGGGCAGTCACCTAAAAAAGATATCAGAATCAGAAAGTCTAAAGCTGGTAGCCGAATCAATTAACCTGGCGTTGGAAAAATCAACGTCAGTCAAAGCCGTCATTGAAAACACCGCAGGTCAAGGTACTAACTTAGGTTACCGTTTTGAGCATCTTGCCGAGATCATTGAACAAGTAGAAGATAAGAGCCGTGTTGGTGTATGTATCGATACCTGCCACACCTTTGTGGCAGGATATGATTTACGTACTTTCGCAGCCTGTGAACAAACCTTTCATAATTTTGCCAGCATTGTCGGCTTTGAGTACCTCGCAGGTATGCATATTAATGACAGTAAAGTCGACCTCGGTACAAAAGTTGATCGCCATCACAGCTTAGGGCAAGGTTTTATTGGCGAAGATGCCTTTAAATTTATCATGCAGGATGAACGCTTTAATGGTATACCTATGGTATTGGAAACAATAGACGATACTATTTGGGCTGATGAAATTGCTTGGTTACAGCAGTTAGCCGTTAAATAAGTAAGCTATATCAATAATTGAAAAAGCCCAAACACGCAGAGTCGAGTTTGGGTATTAAAAGGATCATCAACGAGGATTGTTGATAATAAAAAGGGATGTAATTTGAAATACTCGATAGAGCTTGTACCCCGTTCATGGGAAACCTTAAATACTGAAGCCGAAGAAGTTAGCCAATTTAGCCAAATTAATACGCTAAATATTCCCGACTTACTGCGCTTTGATGTTCGTAGCTGGGATGCTTGCGATCGCCTACAAGATAAATTCGATGAAGTGATCCCTCATCTTCGCGCTATCGATTTTGACCTGAAAAACGGCTTTCCATTAACCGATTTTTTCCGTCATAGTAAGATCAATTCAGTACTTGTCGTCGAAGGCGATCCGCCGCAAGATATTTCACACCGAACCTATCGCAATACCTCATGTGAACTGATCCGTATTATCAAAAAAGAACTGCCTTATATGAAAGTATACGCCGCGATCGATCAATATCGAACCAGCATGCGTAAAGAGCTCGATTATATTCACGATAAACTTGATGCGGGTGTTGATGGCTTTTTCACGCAACCATTTTTTGATTTAAAATTTCTCGATGTATACATGGATATGCTGCAAGGTACGGAAGTATTTTGGGGCCTGAGTCCGATCCACAGCGAAACCAGTAAATCGTACTGGGAAAATAAAAACGATGTGGTTTTTCCAAGTGATTTCGAACCGACAAAAGAATGGAATATTAAGTTTGGCCGGGCCATGATCAAAAAGGTGCAAGCCAAAGATGATAATGTCTACTTCATGCCAATCAGAGCCAACGCCAGTGAATACCTAAGTAAATTACTCGCCGAAGATTAATCTGATGACAGTGTCATCATAACAACATCAATAAACCACTTTTAACAACATCTAAGTGGTTTATTTTATGTCGGCTAACTCCGCAAGTAACACATCAAGCTTATCATTTAATTGATTTATTTTATCACTTTCAATGCCGGTGAATTTAGCACAAGTCCGTTGGATCAACTTTTCCAATCCTTGCAAAGATATATGTTCAGCCGTCGTATGCAACTTAAACGCGTTATCCACCTTTTCGCCTTGACGTAACAGCTCTTCAAAAAACATTGACGATTTTTCACCCGCAATATTGAGTCCCTCAATACTATTACTATATGCACCGAGTCCAGCTAACCAAACCTGGCGTACAAAGTTCATTTTGGCCGCTAACGTCACCTCAACAGCAGCACTCTCAATACCGTCTGGCGATTCAATGCCGTCGAGTGATTCAATAGCTGGATTGTTAATATCATTAATGGCAATGAAATTATCTATTATCACATTATTATTAACAACATCATTATTTGAATTGCAGTTTTCATTCTGGCGCATTGTTAAATCTTATCAACGATACTAGGAACTATTAAGCATAGATGTAATAGCCATAAATGAGAGCATAACTTGTATCACTGTGATTAACATAACAAAATCATCACGAAATAAAATACCGATATCGATAACATGACCGCATCTTAAATCGCGTAAACTTCAAGTTAACCATCCATGTTAATCGTTAAAAACTGCTTTATATGTTGAGATATGTCATTTAATTGTTGTGGTGTAACCGTATGCTCTGCCGGATAACGACTATAATTGGGTTCATAACCCAGAGCTTCTAAATATTTTACCGCATCGAGTCCAAGGGACTCTGCGACAACCGGATCAGCACTGCCGTGATAAATATGCACCGGTAACGCGAGATTATTTTGATGCGGCTCAATGGTTTTAGCTGTCGCAAAATAGCTCGACATAACCATCAATCCAGCTAATGGCTTAGCAAAGGTTAATGCACTTTGATACGCAACCGCACCACCTTGAGAAAAACCAGCAACAATGATCCGCTCACTCTCAATGCCTCGGTCGATCTCGCGTTGGATCAATTGTTGTACTTGCTCAACACTGGTCATCAAACCAGACATATCAATTTTTCGATCTAACGTCATCTCTAAAATGTCATACCAAGCCGGCATTTTATAGCCATTATTAATGGTGACCTTGATTTCTGGAGCATGCGGAAAGACATAGCGAACTTGATGCTCAACAGGAAGCGAGATCATCGGGACGACAGGGGCAAAGTCATGGCCGTTAGCACCCAGTCCATGTAACCAGATAACACTGGCGTTTGCAGCTTGCTTAGGTTCAATTTCAATACAAGGTAAATATGTCATTCTGTTTCCTTACAATTAAGTTGTTTATATACCCAGCTACTTCGAAATACACCATTTTGAAGTAGCTTAGGTATAAGGATACCATCGTATAAATTCACAACGAAACAACGATAACCATGTTAACTGACAATAAAGTGGTTATAATAGCGAAGTTATCTTTATTTATGGTGAGTTATTTAATGAAAATTTGTAGTGTTGAACTAGCAGGCAATGAAGTAAATCTATGTTTCCTATCTTTAAAAGACGGGATTTTTGAACTTATTGAATGCCGTAAAAGAAAAATTACCTTAGCAAGTTCAACTGAAGCGTATCAAATGCGTCAGTTTCATAAAGAATTTGCCCAACTAATGCAAGATTATAAAATTGAACACGTAGTGATCAAAGAACGTCTAACTAAAGGTAAATTTAGTGGTAGTTCAACCAGTTTCAAAGCAGAAGCGGCGATCCAACTGGTAGATAGCGTTGAAGTGAGCATGGTTTCACAAACGTACTACAAACAACTACTACTAGATCACCCGATCTTTGTTGAGTTTGCAGAAACCGGTCTGAAAAAATTCCAACAAAATGCATTCACACTTGGTTGCCTATTCTTAAATGAAAAAGCAGCAAAAAACACGATTGAATTATAAAGACATGTTGTAGTGTAATGAGCAGACTAACTTATATTAGTCTGCTTTTTTTTATTTTAAAATATAGCTAGGCAGTGAATAACCCCGGTTGTAACTGTTTAATTTTCTCGACTATATCCGCTGGTACCGACATTTTCTTATGTTTATGGTAATCGACGAATACAATCACCCCTTCACCTTCTGCAACCACACGTTGTAAGGTATTGCTCCAAACCGCATATTTCATAATCAGTTTGTGCTCGGCAAATTCAGATATTGTAGCCCCAATTTTGATCGTATCTGGTGACTTTAATGGCGCTTTAAAACGACAACTCGTCGCCGCTAAAATAGGGCCGATACCGTGTGCTTGCATGTATTCCATTGCTTGTACTTGTTCAAAATAGCCAATCCTAGCTTGTTCGAAGTAGCGAAAATACACGGTATTATTGACGTGACCAAACGCATCCATGTCACCCCAGCGCACAATGTCATCGACAATAACTGGGTACTGCTGTTTAAATTTTTCCATCGCTTTTTCCATCTATTTTTTCTTAATAACCATTAAAACAGCGGACCAAATCGCGCAACGATTGGGTTATGGTCAGATGCATCCGTTTCATAAGAAGATGCACTGAGTTGTTGCATGCCTCTAAAATAAAGATCATCAAGAGGATGACCAAATGCCGTTTTACGCACATCGTTTTTATAAACCAATTGTTGCAATTCAACACTCGCCGTCATCTTCTGTAATTGGTGCAAACGCTTATTGGTCCAGGTATTAAAATCACCCGCCATGATAACAGGACCATCATGTTGACGGATCACAGCAATAACACCTTCTAGCTGTTGATTAAACTCATCGACACCCAAGGTAAAATTAATCATGTGCATGTTTGCGACAAGCAAAGGTTCATCACTGCCTGCCCACGGGTAATAACTCACCAGTGACGATTTAGGAAAACGTAACCAAGGTTCGACTATCGCTTGCTTACAAACAGATATCGGCGCAACGCGGCTTGCCGTTAATACACCCATTGATTGATTGTAAACACTAAAAGCCTCGACTTGTGTCCAGCTTAATTCATGTTGCTGCATCAGTTGATGTAGTAAAAAGCTTAATTTCGCTTCTTGTAATACAATCAAATCATTCTGTTCAATTATCGTCGTTAGCTCACGACGCCAGTTATCGTCTTCTTGCTTATAAATATTCCAATCTGCAATACTAAACTCTATAGGCAGTTCATTACTTGTGACGGCTATATTTTTTACAAATACCGGACATGTCGCGATAGTATCCGTGACAAAACCACCTTGTTCGCTATTTACGGATGTCGCGCCTGCGACTTCCCATGAAGAATTTAATTTGGGGATGTCGGCAATATCAAAACAGCCCGACAAGGAGAAAATAAACGTACTAATAATAGCAATGCGAGAAAAGGAATAATTCATATTAAAGTCACGTAATCAAAATATGCCTTATTATACTTAATAAAATATGATTAACTCAAAACTAATCGATCAAATAAACATTATTATCTAAATTAAGGCATATTAATTAGCGAGTTCGCCGTTAATTAACATTCACTAACGGCAATACACTGATGACTAGGCTCAAGTTATGCTAGCAACCCCAGCATAGATAATACTTGGAAACTAACAACGCAAACCGCAAACACTAATACTGCAGCCATACGAGCATGACCACCCGAAACCAGGAAATCAGTCGTTGGTAAATGTTTACGCGCCTGAAAGGCTAGCGCTACCGGGGTAAACAAGGCAAATACCGCGGCCGCAAATCCAGCGTAACCAATCGCGTAGATAAAACCATTTGGCAATAATATCCCACCAATCATTGGCGGTACAAACGTCACTAACGCGGTTTTACTCCGCCCCGATAAGGTGTCATCCAGTTTCAGTAGATCCGTTAAGAAATCAAACAAACCGAGTGCCACACCCAAAAATGATGTCGCAACAGCAAAGTTAGCAAATAATTGTAAGGTCACCGCAAGTATCGCACCTGAGCCTGTAGACTCTAATGCTGCAACTAATGCGCCCATGTTACCGCCTTCTGCAATAACACTGGCAAACCCATCACGGCCAATAACAGTAAAGCTCGCTAACAACCAAATTAAGTAGATAGCAAGTGCTAACAAACTACCGTAACGAATTGAATTAACGACTTTCGAACTGTCTTTATTATAATATTTAACCAAACTGGGGATATTAGAATGAAAGCCAAAACACACCATTAACGAAGGAATTGCTGCCCAGCTATACGGTAATCTTTCCGTCATTTCAGCAAACGGCTGTAATAACGAAAGGTTTGCGCCACTCAATAAGCTATAAATAGCAATACTAAAGGTAATGACCATGCCACCCAACATCGCCGAGGTAAAACGATCCACGGCTTTAGTACTAAAGCTCACGATCAAACCCAGTAATACCGCAAACACAAAACTGGCAACGGACTGGTCAATATCAATCCCCAGACCTGACTGTAAACTGTGCCCCAGCATTGAGCCGCCGCCCGAAATGTAGGCATAAACTAAGATGTAACTGACGAACAGCACCGATAAGCCGTTAAGTATACGTAATGATGTGGGTAATAAAGCTTTCGTCATCGAATCAAAATTAACCCCACGTTTAAATTTTTGATTCGCTTCAAGTAAGTAAAGTGCCGAACTGTACATGCAATACCAAGACACACACAAAAACAATACCGCCCAACCAAACCACATATTTGATGTTAATACCGGTAAAGAAAACATACCGGCACCAATACTAGTCCCCGTAATGATGAATACGCCGCCGAGAGAGGATGGTTGAACTTCTTGATTGGCAGTCATGACTTCAGACATATACCTACTTCCTAATTAATAATGTTTGTAATAATTGTTTTTCTTTATCACTCATGGCTTTCAAATTATTGGAACCGCGAGTGATCGTGGCAATACTGATATTATGTATTCTTGCTATTTCACGCTGAGATCGCTCTGCAAGCAATAGTTCTTTATAAACCAAAGTACGCGCATTAATTGCATTTAATTCTTCTGGTGACAGCAACAAAGGAAGCATTAGAGAAACGTCTTCCTCACCCGATATATTTAGCAGTAATTCATTAAACATAACCAACTTACCTTGCACTTAAACTGTAATGACGTAACAGTACAGCATTACACCTTAATCCATCAAGTTTATTTTGTTATCGTCGGTAATTAGCGGCGCATTATATATTCAACAATATATTAAATAAATTGCACAAATTTACCCCCAGAGATACAATGTTAAATAATATTTAATTCTTATATAAATAGATTAATTATTCTAGGTGCATGAATGATTTGGTTATCAATACAAGCAATTAAAATTCTGATTGCTTTAACTCTTTTAGCTAAACATAAAATTGAGCAACAATATAACAACTAACGCTTTAGTACCAAGGACAATAAATGTTTAAAAAAGAAGGTTTTGGCTCTAAGTTACGTCAGGTACGTAAAGATAATAAACTATCTCAGTTTGACTTCGTATCACAGTTGGCCAATGCACATAAAGAGTTTACCGGTCTGTCACAGACCACTCTATCTCTCTGGGAAAATGGTAAACGTGAACCGTCTTTTTTACGCCGTATCGCTATCGCTCGCTTTTTTGCTGAAGGCTATGAGATAAGCGAGCAAGAGAAAAAGTTCGTCAGTAAAAGCAAAGCCACTGAAGTTGGCGCCAGACCGTCTTTATATCCTGTGAGTATTACGGATATTGTTATTATTGATTATACTCGTCTATCCGAAAAGCAAACAGATGTTGTAAGTAAGGGCCACGAGCACTTTTATAATGAACCCCTAGCAGAAACAATGAGCGCGTTTCCAGAGTCGTATTATTCGGTCAGTTTACTGATGAATGAGAATGCGATTGTCGGTCATTACATTGCTAGTAATGCTGGGGTCATCGTTTCGTTTTGTTTCATTGATAATAGCGTGGCGATTAAAATGGTGTTAGATTTGGATGGCAAGTTTACGTCAGTTATACTGCCAACGCGCACGCCCGCCATCGCTTCGTTTTTTCAAGACTTACATTTTGAACCTTACCCAACCGCATCACGGGTTAAGTTTTATAAAGGCAGCTTAAAAGACCTTTACAACAATCCTTTCTTTAAAGACCTGCTGAACAACAATGCGGATTTAGTACGTTTTAGCAAAGCGCTGAAGGGTTAATCCAAGAAGTTAAAGTGAACGGCAGCTTAGCGCTGATAACTGTTCTGGTAAAACCCCAGTTTATAAAAGTATGCTACAACGAAAAAGGCCTTGTTAATTCATTAGCAGGGTCTTTTATCAATCTGAATATTAACTCAGATTAGAATACCATGTTCATTTGTGCAGATACGATAATAGCAGTACCTGTTGAGGTGAACTCTTGTTCACCGCCAAGTTCACTATACTCAGTAAATGAGATTTCATCACCAAAGATATAAGCAGCACCAAGATCGAAGCTCGTAGTGTTACTCACAGCATAACTCATGCCTGCAGATATTTGATGGCGAATACTATCAGGCATTACCACAACGGCTTCACCAGCCTGTTCATCATACGCATAACCCATTCGTAATGTCACAGACTCAGAAACGTATGCAGTTGCACCGACTGCATAGCGCATGCTATCTGAATAATGCAGATCCTTTTGGAAACAAACACCATTTTCAAATGGGTCAACTAAGCCAACGTCACCACTTACACAATCTGTACTTGTTGCTGTTAATTTTTCTAGCGAACTCCATTGGGTCCACATTGCACTATAGTGTATAGCGAAAGTATCATTCAGTTTATGATAACCAGATAGCTCAGCAATTGCAGGCAATGTGATATCAACAACACCTGTAACACTGCCTTGGCCAAGGCCTTCTCCTGGGTTAAATACACCTTCAGCTTCAAAATCACCTTCGAAGCTCATATCTACAGCAGAACGATAAGTTAAAGCTAAACGGTTATTATCATTAATAGTAAATAATGTACCGACATTCCAACCATGCCCTACTGCATTACCAGACATATCAAAGCTATTGTCAAAACCAGTATTAAATGATTTTTCCATGCAAGTTGGCTTGATACCGTGGTTTTATCAAACATCGTCATCGCTGCAGGGTTTTTAGTTAGTACCAAAGCAGTGTCAGCGATTGCGCCTTCACCTGCATTTGCACGGCCTAAACCGGTTGCTGAATGTTCACCAATCTGGAAACCAGCTGCAAGTACTAATGTAGAAGCGGTTGCTAATGCCAGCGCGATTGCGGAACCAAGGTATGAAGTCACTTTCAAATTGCATGTCATTACAAAAATCCTGTTGTTATTATTGGGTATGACGGCGATGTTAATATATTGTGACAGGGTGTAATATATCGTTTAGATAAAACTTTTCCTAAACGACATATTTATTCATAAAGTGGGTATTTTTGGCTGCGTTAACCTATTTTAGTGACCAAGTATGAATGTGTTACTATACGCTCTGTTTGAAATCTCATTCGACTATTAAGACAAGAGCTACTTTACAATGATCAACCAAATGCCCATCCTGCGTTCTACTATCCACCCAGATGTAACAGCACCTCAAAATACTGACCAGCGGATCTCAACACGCGGCATTATCACGCAAGGCGAAGAGATCTTATTGATCTTTACTGCGCGCTATCATGATTACAGCTTACCCGGTGGCGGCTTACATGAAAATGAAGACATCATCACTGGTTTAATTCGTGAAGTGGAAGAAGAGACTGGCGCTGAAAATATTAATAACATTGTACCTTACGGGTGTTACGAAGAACTTCGTCCTTGGTATAAAGGTGGCTTTGATAGTATCAAGATGGTTTCTTACTGCTTTACTTGCGATGCTAACAAGCAATTAGGTACACCAAGATTAGAAGAAAATGAAATCAAAAATGGCGTTAGCGCGCTATGGATCAATATCCACAAAGCAATTGCCCATAACCTCGAAGTCATCGCTAGCCATCCAAGAGCAGGCCTGTCAATTGAGAGAGAAACTTATCTATTACAAAAAATTGCCAAAGGTATCGTTAAAAAATAATCACAATTTAGTTCTCAGATTGATATGCTATTGTATGGTCTAGATATCATGACTGGCCTTTTCATCTTAATACTCTTTGGTGGGATCATCAGTGTTATCTATATGTACATTGTAGATAAAAGACAGACCAAACAAGCGATCCGACATAACTACCCAGTTATTGGCCGCTTTCGATATTTATTTGAAAAACAAGGTGAGTTCTTTCGCCAATACTTTTTTGCTCAAGATCGCGAAGAAATGCCTTTCAACCGAGCTGAACGATCTTGGGTTTACCGCGCAGCAAAAAATGTCGGGGATATTCTTGATATGGTCGAGCATATACGCCAAGTAACAGGCAGCCAGTCGGCTTTAAGTTTGTGCTTGGTCACAGCCAATGGCTGGATGATTTACTCACCGAAATTAATAAACGCGGAGTCCGTTCTGCACCTGATTTTATGACCTTAGATAGTGCAGATGGTGGCACCGGCGCAGCACCACAACCGCTAATGGATTACGTCGGTTTAACGTTGAAAGAAAGTTTGCCCTTATTAACAAATATTCTGGAAAAATACAACTTACGCAAACAGATTAAAGTCATTGCATCAGGTAAATTAATCACCCCATCCATTATGGCGTGGGCTTAATTGCACATTCTTGCGGCGTCAATGAACCCAGACAATTACGTCGTGACCATGTGCGTGTTGTCACTGAAAATGGCCTTTCTATCGCACTTGATAAGCTTTATTTGATAGAATAAACAAACCATCTGGCTGAGTTTATATTTTTGTTTTTAATACTTTTTTATCAATCTAAAATCTAAGCGAAAATAACTCGACCTCTTGGTTAATATTTCTAATAGTTCCGCGTATAACTGTAACCCTAGCAACCGATTTTAACGATCGTCAGGAAAGGGAATCAAGATGAAGCTATTAGTCAAACAAAATGTGGGGGATATTCATAAAGACCACTTGAAGATTTTAGATAATGTAATCACCTTCTTACAATACAATATCGATGGCCTCGAATTCCTTCCTTTTAATCTCAATGAAGAACAAGATGATTACCAGCACGCTTTTCAGCGACAAACGGGGATTATTTTTACCCCGACTAATTACCGCCATTATCGCTTACGCTTATTATCGGTTGTTGATGCACTGCTTTATATTCATACATCATCCAATGATAGCGATGCTTATGAACTTTCTTACAATTTAAGTTCAATACACCCTAAACCGGTATTTTTTGCCGTATGGCGTGGCGCCCCAATCAAAAGTCCACTGCTAAAAGAACTCGATCAAGACTACCCTGTTACCTATTGTCAATTCAGTCATCCTAGAGAACTACTCGAAGGCTTTAAGGGGTTTTTACAAAAATACGGTAAAGAAGTGCTACATAATCATATTGAAAAAGAGTTGATATCCTGAACTCGAGTAATAAACGTAATATCTAGATCAATCTGCGCATAATTAATTTACAACAACGCTAGTAATGGTGATAAAAGTGAAGATAACAACTTATACTGATTTTGGCATACGCACATTAATGTATTTATCCACCCTTCCAAAAGGACAACGCTCAAGCTCAGCTGAAGTTGCAGAGGTGTACCAAGCATCACGTAACCATATTGCAAAAGTAATAGCTCACCTTTCCTCACTAAATTATATCGAATCATCTCGAGGAAAAAATGGTGGTATCTGGTTAGCAAAATCAGCGTCCGAAATTAACATTGGGCAACTCGTACGAGCCTTAGAGAACAATTTAAAAGGCGTTGATAATAATACCCAAGACAGCGAATTAGTACCGACTTACCAGTTAAAAAATCTGTTACAGACTGGCATCGAAGCTTTTCTTAAAACACTCGACCAATACAGTCTTGCTGATTTGCTTGATGAACAGCGTGAATTTGAATCATTATACTATATGCAACAAGCCTAATTACATGGCATACAATGATCATCTATAATAATAGTATAATGATCGGCACCGCCCCATGTAAGTTTTCAGCTTATTGTATTATAAGAATAAAGTGTAATATTCGCGCCTCATTTTCAACCTCTCATTCTTGACAACAACCATCATCTGGGGCAATGTAGCGACATGAATATACTACTTCGAGGATAGATAGCCTAGAAGTAAACACTATTATGAACACAAGGGAAATTTGAAATGGCTTTCGACGTAAAAATACAATTAAATAAAAAATTTACTGTACCAGCAGATATCAACACAGTTTATAACCTTTTAGCTGATGTTCCAGCTTCTGCGAGTCATTTTCCAGATCTAACAAACTTGGTCGAAGAAGCAGCGAATACTTACCGCTGGGAAATGAAAAAAATTGGCCTAGGTCCTATTCAACTTCAAACTATTTATGCGTGCGAATATATCTGTGATGCCGAACGTAAATCGATTGCTTGGGAACCTCGTGACACGGCAGATCATAGTGCTAAAGTATCAGGGAAATGGATCATAACTGAAACCAGTACTGGTTGTGATATTAATTTATTAACCGATGCTGTGATTACAATTCCACTACCAAGTCTGGCTGGTATCGGTTTAAAACCTGTTGTTAAAGTTGAATTTGAAACGTTAACAAATACTTATATCAAAAACCTTGCTAAGACATTATCGAAAGTAGCAGCGACAGCTTAAGTCGATCGACGATATGACAACACAATAACAATGAACCTGAATAGAGACACTAACTCAGGTTCATTATTTTACCGTAATTAATGTCCTGTTATTATCGATTTTGCCGTCGGGAAATAAAATTATTATTGAGTTCAATCAGAGTTACACTTCTTTTCAAATTATTCCTCGCTATAGAATGAAAAACCAACAAATAACTGCCCATCCAAGCAAATACAGCATAAAACTGCAATATACAGCACAAGCTAAAAATATAAGCATTTAATACCAAACATAAACAAATAAATAACATTTTTAACTGTTAATTATAAAAATAGAAGCGTTAACTAAATAAATAACGACTGATTTAGAGTTATCATCTAATTAAAGTCCTTATATCGGTGTTATTAGTATGTTATTAGTATGTATATAACTATATGTACAAAACCCAGGGTGAGCAAATGACAACAAGCACAACAATTGACAATCGCTGGTCTAGCGAATTTAAGTATGTACTTGCAGCAGCTGGCGCAGCTGTAGGTTTAGGTAATCTTTGGAAGTTCCCTTATATTATGGGCGAAAATGGTGGTGGTGCATTCGTACTTGTCTACCTATTTTGTATTCTATTAATTGGTATCCCTGTGATGATGGCAGAGGTAATGATTGGTAAACGAGCTCGTACGTCACCAGCAAATGCGTCAGCAACCATCGCCAAGGAATCGGGCGGTTCAAGAATTTGGTCTCTACTTGGTGCATCTGGTGTTATCGCAGGTTCATTAATCCTCAGTTTTTATATTGTGATTGCAGGTTGGGCAGCCGCTTATATCTTCTTTGGTATCAGTGGCGATTTCTTAGCAACAGCAGGTTCTGAAATATCGCATAAAGATGAAATTGGTGCACTATTCACTGGTTTAATCACAGACACTACACAGTTGATTCTATGGTCTTCAATTACTATCGTTGCCGCCATGTTAGTATTAATTCGTGGTGTTAATGCCGGTCTCGAGAAAGCCGTTACTTACCTAATGCCATCATTGCTTGTCTTACTGCTGATTATCATGGTTTACGCCGCTGCCACAGGTAACTTTGGTGAAGCCGCACAATTCATGTTCTCACCTGATTTCTCAAAACTATCTATTGATGGTGTATTAACTGCGCTAGGTCATGCATTCTTCACGTTAAGTTTATCATCAGGCATCATGATGGTTTACGGTGCATATATGCCTGAAGGTACGTCAATCGCGAGAACGTCTATCTGGATCGCAGTAATGGATACAGCAGTAGCACTTATCGCAGGTATGGCTATCTTCCCGATCGTGTTTGCTAACGGTATGGAGCCATCTGCCGGCCCAGGTCTACTATTCGTCTCATTACCTATCGCGTTTGGTCAAATGCCATTAGGTAGTTTGTTTGGTACGCTATTCTTCATTATGGTGACATTTGCTGCATTCACATCAGTGATCGCACTTCTTGAATCACCAGTAGCCTACTTGAACGAACGTCTTGGCTTAAGCCGTACTAAAGCAACAGTCGCAGCGGGCTGTACTATTTGGGCTCTATCACTGCTAACAGTATTCTCACTCAGTGGTGCACCTTGGGCTCAAGATGTTGTTATGGGTCTGAGTTTCTTTGATGCGTTAGATAAGCTAACAGCAAACATCATGCTACCACTTGCCGGTCTATTTACTGCGCTACTAGTAGGTTGGGTTGTTAATGATAAAATCACTCGTGAAGAGTTTGGTTTATCAGAAGTGGCTTATAAAGCGGTTATGTTCTGCCTACGCTACTTATCACCAGTCGCAATTGCAATCGTATTCTTGCAAGCCGTTGGTCTAATTAGCCTTTAATAAACAATAAATACTAAAAAGGCTTCAAATATTGAAGCCTTTTTTATTTTTGTGATTTAATCGTTAATGATTCAAAGCGCTAACCAAAGATAGCTCTCAGTAACTGCACCACTTCTGTTGCACTTTTGCCTTTTTCAACTTCAGCAATCATTGAAGCACGTTTACTTTGTAAATAAGCAGGTAAGTCAGGTTCAGCCAATAAACGGTCTACCACTTCAGTTGCACTTTCTTTAGTCCGCTTTTTACGTACTACACCTGTTGCACGAGCACGCCCGCCCGTTGCAGTACGGACAACCACAGGTTTATTCTTCAATTTTAAATAATTTGATTTATCAGCGAAGTCTTTATCCACAAAAAAGAACAAATCGAATAACACCACGCGGTTATTCCATAGCTCAAGTTCAGTGGCATCTTCCGGTTGTGCTGATTTAAACCAAGGCTGACGATGCAGCGCTTCAATAATATCGACCCAGTAACGAGAAAAGTCAGTCGGCTTTAATTTCACTAAACCTAAGCCTTGGCACAGCGCGTCCACTTTAGATGCAGTCAGTACCATGAATACATCCGGTCGACGCATTGCTAATAATCGTGTTGCAGCAAACAAGCCGGCCTTCGCTTTATCTAATGTCGCGAAAGCGGCAGTATAACGTTTTACAAACTCTTTATAGTCAGCTTCACTTACTTCACCCTCAAGAGGGATCGCAGATAACGCGTCATCAAGTAAAGACGGGGTATGCTGTAATAACTCATGCAACCCTTTAGCACCACGGGTACTACCGAATAGTTCGACATCAAAATCAAACTTTGCTGGTTCATGTGCTGATAAATGTTTACCTGCAAATGCAAGACGTTCAAGATCAGACATATCAGCGAATGTGCTGATTCGTAGTGAACTGATGTAATTTAGCAGCCGAAGACGCTCAGCTAATGCTTGGCGATCAGCTTGATCAAGTAAAAAGTTCTTCAGAAATGGCCACGGTGTAATGCGAGACGTTTTAACTTGGCGACAAGTGATCGACGTCTCTAATAACAGCAATAATTTTTGTAACGGTTTTTCATGCTTTTCATCAAGCAAATCCATATTTATACCGTAACGCACATAATTGTATAACTCATTACACCAGCCAAGAAAATCTGCTGGTCGGTTTGTCACTTTAACCGCCATTAAATTCAAGCTAATTTCAGTAACATAATCTACGATTTGATCATACTGTGCAGTTTCAACATCAGAGAGTCGCATGTCTTGCGGAGAAGTAATAAATTTTATCATTAAAGCGTCATTCCAGTCTAAATACTAAATACAATTGCAGAACTCATAAGTATAGGCTTAAGGATAAATTTTTAAACCTATACTTGGTTAAATTTAAAAATGAATAGTTTGATTAAGTTCACAAAGTTTAAAATGGCTAATTTATATTCATTCCACATTACAATACAGAAAACTGATTGGATGATGGTATTATCCAGCGCTATCCCAATAACTAAATTTACCTAATGTCAGCCATTGATTTACAACTTTTAGCGCTTTTTATCCCAACCTTTTTCTTCGTTTCGATTACACCAGGCATGTGTATGACATTGTCGATGACATTAGGCATGACAATTGGCGTAAAGCGCAGTCTTCACATGATGTGGGGTGAATTATTAGGTGTGGGCTTGGTTGCAATTTCTGCCGTCATTGGCGTGGCAACAATCATGTTGAAATATCCAAGTGCCTTTTCAGCCCTTAAATACCTCGGTGGCAGTTATCTTATATATCTTGGTATCCAGATGTGGCGCTCAAAAGGTAAACTAGCCATTTCTGATCGCCCAAGTTCAGAAAGTACGATGAAGCCAATTCAATTAGCTAGCCAAGGTTTTGTGACCGCTATTGCGAATCCAAAAGGTTGGGTATTTATGATCTCGCTATTACCGCCTTTTATTAATCCCACACAAGCATTAACACCTCAGTTATCAGTGCTTGTGGCAATTATTCTTATTACCGAATTCAGCTGTTTATTAATGTATGCCAGTGGTGGACAAACATTACGTTTATTTTTACAAAAAAGTAATAATGTGCGATTGCTGAATAAAATTGCTGGCTCACTGATGATCTTTGTCGGGATCTGGTTAGCAACGGGATAAAGTCCGTGCTAATACGTAAACTTAGTACCATTTACCAATATAAATACACTTTAACTAAAAATAAGTTTCATTCAGGTATGAATAATTGGCATAATCAATTATCTCATTATTTATACGTTGCGAAGAGAATGATCAAGAACGTACCTTCCACTCTACAATCAAAACGCATTGCAATTATCGGTGGTGGTATTGCAGGTAGCACGATCGCGCTGCGTTTAGCTGGGTTAGACATTAATGTCACCTTATTTGAAGAAGGTGTAAGCTTAGTTAATGGACCGCCGGTTTGTCATTTACATGCTGGCGGTAATCTTTACCCAGACATTTCTGATGAACAATGTCTGACATTATTAGAACAGTCCATCGCGACAATGAGGGTCTACCCGCATTGCATTAATAAGCGTCCGACCGTGATAGCGATCCCTGAACGAGATGCGAGTAACATAGAAAAATTATTACCCCGACTTAAATTACTCACTCAACGTTACGAAGCGTTAATTCAAGCTGATGCAAGTAATAAAGTACTCGGTGAGTCTAATGATTATTACCAGATGTTTACCCGCAATGAGCTCGAGCGATTAAAAAATACTTCACAGCCGTCTGAGATAACGCAATTCTCTGATTGGATGATCCCGCTTGCTAAGACACTTGATTTCGACACTGTTAAATTCCCATTATTGATGGTTCAAGAATATGGCTTAAGTTTATTCCGTATCGCCGCAAGCACAGAGCTTAGCCTGAGTGCCTCAACATCTTGCAACTTGCTGGTTAACAATAAAGTAACTAATGTCGCTTACACCACGGATAAGACTTGGTTAATCACGCATACAGAAAACGGGAACCAAACAACAACCGAAGTTGATTATTTAATTAATGCCTGTGGTTATAGAACAGGCATTATTGATGATATGGCTGATACACCAAAAGAACGTATGGTTGAGTTTAAGGCTGCTTATATTACCCATTGGCAACAAAGTGAACGTTGGCCAGAAGTGGTCTTTCATGGCGAGCGCGGGACACCTGAAGGTATGGCGCAATTAACACCTTACCCTGATGGATATTTCCAATTACACGGCATGACAGAAGAGATCACGTTATTTAAAAATGGGCTAGCTAAGAGTACAGATGACAGCGCGCAACCTAAATTAGATAACAGTTTTATCAACAAACTTGTGCAAGGTTGGGATACAGAAGAATCTAATAGTCGAACACAAAAAGCGATTCAGCATATAAGCCACTTTATTCCGAGCTTTAACAACGCAACTATTGCAGGAAGACCATTATTTGGTGCGCAGCAAATTCCAGGTAATGATGTATCTCTGCGCGCTTATGACGTCTCATTTGAGGGACAACAATATGCACGAGCAGAAATCGTTAAAGCATCGTCAGCACTCACTGTCGCCGATCAAATCATCCATAAATTATTTAATTACTCACATGAACAACTCACTGAGTGCTGTAATGTCAACGCCAGCTTTACCGCATTATCTGAAAGTGATATCAACAAACTTGCTTGTGAGATTGCTCATGATAGGAACTACCCGACTGCACTCGCTAAGATCTAATCATGATTGGTAGCCAAGGATGGCTCTCGATTACTTGAATACATTATTTAGGTTCAAGTAATCTTGGGCAGTCATCACAAAGCTCTGTCGCCGGTAATCGATAACGCAAACAACAATTACGCCTTACTTGTACAAGCTTATTCGCGATTCTCTTTGATCTATAACATCCAAACAGCGGGTTCACATTATCGTTAATATATCGATGATCTAATAATAGCTTTACAGTGTTACATATTTCAACATCCATCCCAGCCTGCTCGAGTTGGACATTAATCCAATTGATATACCTGGCAGCATTGACCCATAGGATCTTAATTGGTACTGAAAAATGTAATGACCATGACTCGATCAGTGGTTTTAAGTTATCCTCGATTAAGCTTTCATAACGAGCCACACCTGTAGTCGTTATAGGTGTACCTTGTTCTTTAACTACAAAACCATGGACAGTTCCATCTTTTCCAAAAATCAATTCCAGCTCAGATAAACGCACCGGTAGTGCATGTCCCAGAAGCACACTTGCGGCGATGACTGGCGCTAAAATACGGATGAAATAATATTTACTCCATTCAGATAACACCTCAGTAAACAAACGCTCATCACAATCAGGTCTGAATAGCGCCAATTGCTCCTTAACAAAACGAGGATCTAATAAAACCGAAGCAGGCAATGATGTATTATTACCTGCCGGAAAACGAAATATATTCGCGTATTGCTTAAACTCCCCCTGAAAAAGGGGAGCTAAAATAGGAAGACTCAAAATATCACCCTAATCTAAACACAAACATTGGGTTTAGATTCTGCGATCCGCTCTACTAAACAATTGACAATTTCTTGGGACCGGACCGCTAATATCGATAATATCGATAATAAAGTATCACTTAAACCATGCGTCGATTCACAGCAACCTTGTAAAAATATATTTACTTTACAACCGTCTTTTAGAGGCAGACGGTAGCAACGTTCAACACTTTCCATATGCACCCACGGCTTTAACCCATCAAGTAATGTATTAAAACTGTTATAGTGGTAACCCGTAGCGAGAACAATAGCATCATATTCATGCCAAACTTTAGTTTGTGTTGAAGTATTACGAAGCCTCATGGCGATATTATTTTTACCAATTGCCACTTCAGATATTTCATGCAACGGTAAATATTTATGTGCACCTTTACCTGTGACTTCTTGTAAATATAATCGCTCATAAATCGCTTCAATTTCTGGTTTATCTACCACCGAATAATTAGTACCACTGAATCGTTGGATCATTGAATTACGTTTTTCAGGTGTATACGAATATATTTCATCCGTAAATTCAGGATTAAATATTTCGTTTACAAATGGACTATCATCTGCGGGATAAATCGCTCGGCCTCGATTGACGAGATTAATTTCACCTTCAGGATAGTCATTACATAATTCAACAAAAATTTCAGCAGCACTTTGTCCAGCTCCAACAATCGCTACTTTAGGTTTATTACTTTCGGTTTTAAACGTCTTCCGCCAAGTTTTGTACCCTGAAGAATGGATGACTTTATCACTACGGTGATCTAAAAATTGATCCGGTAATTTAGGTGTGCCTCCAACCCCTATAATTAGATTTCGGGTATAACGAATATCTTCAGCTCCCTGTGCATTTAACGAGACGACTTTCACAATATCAACTTCACCTTCAACTTCAACGGGCTCAACTGAAACCACATTCGCACCGTAATCGACATGCTCTGAAAAATGACTCGCCGCCCAAGACAAATAGTCATTAAATTCGATTCGGCTAGGTGAAAACGAACTGAGATTAATAAATGAATTTAATCGATTATGCTGATGTAAATAATTCACAAAAGTATAATGGCTTAACGGATTACGCTGTGTCACTAAATCTTTCAAAAAAGATATTTGCATTCTGGTGCCATCTAACAGCATGCCGCCATGCCATTCAAACGCTGGTTTCTTTTCTAGAAAACAGTAGCTCATGCTTTGTTCATTTACCGATGACTCTTGCATTGCGATTGCCACAGCTAAATTAGCGGGGCCAAAACCTATGCCAATTACATCGTATAGTTTTGCTTTATCTAACATACCTTACCTAACTCCTTTTATGCAGCACTATCAATTGCCATTTAATTTATATACTTTTATGTTTATTTAAACTGAGTAAAAAAACTGTCCCTCAGCTGCAGCATCAATGCAGCTCGTTTATGCGGAAATGAAAATTCTTTTTGCTTAGAGAAATGCTGCTGTTGTAAATAATTAATCATTTTTTCATTATCTGCTCTCGGCTCACTGACAATTTTCAATGTGCGAGGATCGGATAAATAAATGTAATGACACAACGCGCTTAACCACGCTGATACTTTATGCGGACCGCGATGTTTATCCTCGCCGACCAACATGTGAATACCACGATCATAATCACCGGCGGTATAATAAGGCGCGATGCGATCTTCTTTGGTCCAATACACTTCAAAATAAGCAAATGGTTGATCGTCAAAAGACGCGATGATTATTTGATTTTTAGGATCGTTTAACTGTGCTTGCAAATAATCCCGGTGTTCGTCTAACGTTCCTTTTTGTTCCCAGAAAGCCGCCACACGCTCATCATTTTGCCAACGGTTAAAAAGCTCTAGATCTCTGTCAATATCAAGTGTTCGCAGCTTTATCCACGACTTTAACTCTGGAATATAGCGGTGATATAGGTCGCCAGTCAGTGGCTGTGCTCGTAATGGGTGATAACCAGCACTATCGAGCACTTGCATATGTGGAAATGGCTTAGATTCAGGTTGTGCTAACCACAACTCACCTAGCTGCCATAACATCGACTTAAATAACAAATATTCCCCATCCGACGTTCTTTGCATGAAATCAGTATTAACCAAAGGACTCGCGGCTTCTAAACTGATACATTCAAGCGTCGGGATACTACTGAATATCGCATGACACACAGGCAGCAATAACGCCCCCTGTAAATGCTCTCTATTGAGTTGAAACTTAGTCGGCGATATAAGAATACCGCTAAATATAACCTGGTCTTGTAGATAAACTTGCCAGTGATTATGTGTAGCAAGCGTCACCCGCAGCCCAGAAGGCTGCGGATACTCAATGGTAGAATTACCAAGCATAGCTAAGGCTCGCAATCACATTTCGGCGATTACCATAGTAACAATTAGCAGAAGCACAAGTTGACACATACTCTTTATCCATGAGGTTTTTAGCTGCAACTTGGATTTTCATATTATTAATGGTGTAACTCACCGTTGCATCCATTAATGCAAAATCAGGTACTTTTGTCGTTTCAATATTACCGGCATAAGTCTCGCCAACATAACGACCACCAACACCAATAGCTAAACCTTCTAGACTGCTACCAAAGAAACGATAATTAGCCCAGACTGAACCGAGTGTATTTGCAACTTGAGCAGGTCGATTGCCGACGTTAGCAGAATTGATATCTTTTATTATTTCAGTGTCCATGAAGGTGGCATTAGCAACTAAACTTAGTCCTGAAGTTATATTCGCAACCGCTTCTAACTCAATACCTGTATTTTCGACTTCACCAATTTGAAGTAGATCACCAGCTGCATCCGTGGTCGCCATATTCTTTTTATTGATTTGGAACAGCGCCGCATTAAATGAACCATCGAAAGATGCTGGTAGATATTTCAGGCCGACTTCAAATTGATTACCACGTTCAGGCTTTGCTGAATTATCGTTTTTATCCAACTTAAGAACAGGTTGAAAATGTTCAGCATAATTGATATATGGCGTTAATCCATTCTCAAAGATATAAGCGACCCCTGCACTTTTTGTCCACTCTTGGTTGCTAACAACCTGTTTTTTGTTTGTCGATTTATTTTCATAGGTTGATTTAGTATCATCAAAGCGAACTCCCAACGTGACCGCTAAGGCGTCATTAAAAATCATTTGATCTTGTAAATAGCCACCCAGTTGATGTCTTTCACTTGTTGTCGTTTCACGGTCTGCATCTGTTACAAGTAGACCAGTGGTCGGATTTAATAAAACAACATTGTCTGTATAACTCGGATCGTACGGGTTAAAGAATATAGACCCGGTATTCCCGTCAGCGATTAGAACTCTATCACCAAAACTTTGCCCTTTTATATCAAGCCAGCGATAATCAATACCAGATAATAAAGTGTGTTCTAATTCACCCGTATTAAAATTATAAATCAAGCGATTATCCGCTGAAAAACTTTTTGATTTACCCTTTTCACTTGTTAAACCACGTAATATATTAGCTTCGGTTGGGTCAGTTTGACCTAAATCATGTGCATAACCAATTGCATACATCTGTTTTAAATCAATATCTAATTGGCTATAACGCACAGACTGAGCAAACTGAACCGATTCATTAAACTTATGACTAAATTCATAACCCAATGCAGCTTGAGTACGCTCAAATTTTTCATAATCCGGGTTACCAATAGCAACATCATCACTAATGAAGCCATTCTCATGTTCAGTTAATGACCCTTCCATCGGTAAAAACTGTAAGTAAGGGTCTGAGTCGTCTTTCTGATAACTCGCAAGTACCGTTAGGTTCGTATTGTCACTAAAGTTAACACTCACTGATGGGGCAAGATAGATACGCTCGGCTTCAATATTATCAACATCTGTACCATTTTGACGCCCTAAAGCCACTAAACGCCAAGCGACATCGTCAGTAATCTCACCGCCAAGATCAAGGCTGAGTTGCTTACGATCATTGCTACCATATTCCACCGATACGAAACCAAAACTTTCACTGTGTTGAGGCCGTTTACTGATCAGATTAATCACGCCACCAGGAGGGTTTTGTCCGTATAGTACCGATGCCGGCCCACGTAATATTTCGACACGCTCTAAGCCGAATGTGTCAGCCTGATAAGTGTAAAAACCAGCCGAGTCGAGTCTCGTACCATCTTGATACAAACCATTGTTGGCCTGATTGAAACCGCGAATAACAAACCAATCTTGCTTGTTATCTTCACCATAAAAATTAGCCTGAATACTTGGGGTATATTGCAACGCATCAGCCACACTGACTGAAGCCCTATCATCCATCTGCTCCCTTGTCACGACCGATACAGCTCTTGGCGTTTTACTTATCGGCATATCCGTTTTGGTTGCTGTCATGCTATTTTCACCAACATAACCAAAATCGGGGCCAATTGGATTACTAAATTCTGCAGTAACAACAACTTCTTGTTCCGAATTTTCATTCGTATTTGCTGATACAGAATTGACCATTAATCCCATAATTACCGCTGTTGCCAAAGATTTCTTAATACACCCATGGCTAACAAATGCGTCCATTCGCTGGTTTTTCAACAACATAAATACTCCAATACACATGATTATAATATTGATAATGATTATCAATCCACTTAAAGGTTAAATTTAACCTTTTAAAATTACCGCCGTTTACTCATTCAATAAACGAGCGATTAAATCTGATATAACGTCTTCATCTCGAACAATCCCTAAATGATCGCTATTTACAATTTTGTTAGAGACAAGCGAGTTAATACTTTTTAGTCCCGAGCTTAACTGCTTAGCTCTTCCCTCAGGATTAGCTGCCCACCAGCTTTCAACGTTGGTCTCCACGCGAGCAAGTTGATAATTGGCACAAATTGCTCTCATGTGCTGCTCAATAGCCCAGCTAAACAAAACTTGCCGAGCATTTTCTGCCATATGACGAGAAACAGGCATTGTCGATAACCACATGTCAAACTGAGAAGGCCAGAGTTCAGGGCTACTTTCATTTAATAATTTAAGGCATTGCTGAGACTGATACTGACTTAATGGAGAAAGTAATAAACTTAAGTGCTCCATCAGTTTCTGCTGCGCTTTAGGTGAGTGCCATTGATCTTCAGCAACTTCAAAGCCAGGCACGTAACAATCAAGTAATCCAATAAACGCCACCTCCTGTTGATCCGCTTCTAACTTAGCGGCAACTTCCAAACACAGCGCGCCGCCTAGAGACCAACCAAGTAGGTAATATGGTCCTTGCTTTTGTACCGACTTAATCGTTTGATAATAGCTCTCGGCCATCAATGATAACGATGCATCAAACCAACCATCGTCAATAAAACTCCGAGACTGGATCCCGATTAAATGGCGCTTACCCGCTAATCTTTCAGCTAACAATTGATACCCTGTCGTTCGTCCCGTAACGGGATGAATACAAAAAATAGCAGGTTCAGTACCACAAGGTTGATTGAGTGGTTCTAATAGGCGTAGATCAGCTTTGACCTCTGTTTTGCTGCCGATACGACCTAACCATTGTTGCAAATTAACGACAAAATCATTCGCCCACTGCGACACTTCATTTTCAGTATGGTGTGTATGTGCATATTCCCAATCTAAGCTTAATTGTCCTTCCGTAATTTGTGCATTAATAACTAATGGGGTAAGCATTGGGTTTAAATCAGATTGTGCAGGGCCACCAGCAACAATCGGTTTACACCAATGTGAAAAACCATTATCGACATACTGACCTAAATAATTAAATGTGATATCTGCATTAACCGAGCGCTTTGAAGATTCATAAGACATCACGGCACCGTAGCCAATACCGCCATGTTGTTGCGCCTCATTCAAGCACTGAGCTACCGACTCTAGACAAGTTTCAGCATATGCAGACCAACTTAATTTAACTGGGTAAAGACTTGTCATCCAGCCCATTGTTCGGCTTAAATCAAGCGCACCAAATACGCTTTCTTCTCGCCCATGCCCTTCCAAATACAAATGTAGGTCTGGTTTATCTACCGATGCTAACGTTTGCACTAAGCTGGTAATTAATAGGTTTGGCGTTGGCACATTTAATTGACCGACGGTTTTACGCAATAATATTTGTGTATCTTCAATACCTAATTTGACACTTACCGTTCGTCTATTCTTATAAATCGGAAGAGGTAAAGATGAAGGTGAAGATGAAGATGACCCTTGTGCAAACCAATATTCGCGCTGCTGTTGCATATCTAAGGTTCGAGTCCAAATATTCAGTTGCTCAATGACTTGATTATAATTTGCTGACACAGCTGGCAATTGTATTTCTTGCGTCGTACTGAGCTGTTGATAAGCCGACCATAAATCATCAAACAGTATTCGCCATGAAAAACCATCTATAGCAAGGTGATGAATAACCAGTAATAGTCTGTCCGCTTTTTGTGGCTGTTTTATTAGCGCAGCACGTAGCAAATCACCTCTATAAATGTTCAAACTTTGCTGTAATTCTAATGCTAATGCAGAAAATTCAGCATCATCATCGATCTTACAGTTCCATAATAAGTCGGATGAAATAACATCAGTATATTGCTGTACCCACCCTTTATTTCCATGACTGAATTTAAGACGAAGTGCGGGATGATGGGCAACAATAGAATGTAATGATTTAGCTAACGCATCAACATTCATACCTTGCTTTAACTCAACACAAACATGCTGGTTCCAATGAGACGGTTCTGCAGGTTGCTGTGAGAAAAAATGTTGTTGAATTGGCATTAATGAAAATTCAGACGTCGGTAATAGTTGTACTTTCTGCTCGGTTATTTTTTGCAACAAAGCAGCAAGCTGTTTAAGTACTGGCTGTTCGAAAATATCTTTTGGCGTTAATAATAACCCGGCTTGACGTACATGACTGACCAGCTGCAATGCTAAAATTGAATCACCACCTAATGCAAAGAAGTTGCTCTCACGCCCGACTAATTCAACACCTAACAAGGTTTTCCATAACTGACTCAGTAACGCTTCTGTTTCACCTTCTGGCGCTATGTATGAAGCATCGTCTAATTCATGCCAATTGGGTGCTAATAAATTCTGTCTGTCGATTTTACCCGCGGGTGTTAAGGGTAATTTAGCTAACACCACCAATGTGGCTGGTACCATATAATCAGGCAGTTCAACGGCAAGGCGTTGTAATAATACATTCTCATTAAATTCGGTTATTTGCGCTTTGTCTGTTTGCTGTAAATAACCAACCAAACGCTTACCGCCTGGTGCTTCATGAGCGACAACCGCGCAATGTTCTGCGCCACTCAGTAACTGCAATTTCGATTCTATTTCACCCAATTCAACCCTGAAACCACGTATTTTGATCTGCTGGTCTATGCGGCCTAAATATTCCGTCACGCCGTCGTCACGCCGTCGTCACGCCAACGCACTAAATCACCGGTGCGGTACATACGCTCTCCCGCAGCACCATAAGGATCAGGTAAAAATCGCTCCGCAGTCAGATCAGCACGACCATGATAACCACGTGCTAACCCCACTTCGGCACCAATATACAGTTCGCCCGACATCCCAAGCGGGACTCGATTGAGTTGAGGATCTAAAATGTATAAGCGTCGTTCACCCACTGCGGTACCAATCGGCGCATACGCACTACTTAATTCAGTCTCTGCATATGCCTCCCATATCATTGGAGTAACCACGGTCTCCGTTGGGCCATAACCATTAATAATGCGTTGTGGTTTCAATACCTGCTGTAACCGGTCATAAGTTTCACGCGTAAACGCTTCACCACCTAATGTCCAAGAGCGTACTATTAAATTCGGCTTACTGTAGTTGATCCAATCTAATAACGGCCCCACATAACTTGGAGGGAAACACGCAATGGTTACCCCTTCTTCTACAAGTACGTCGCAGGTTTTCTCTGCACTCCATAACGCCTGATCACGAATCACTAAACGAGAGCCAAATGCCAATGGCACAGCCCAACGCTCTACCGCACCATCAAAACTTATTGATGCAAAGTGTAGTTCAACATCATCTGGTGTCATGCCATAACGTTCACCAATGGTTTGCACATGCATGCTTAATCCTGCATGTGTTAACGCAACACCCTTAGGCTTTCCCGTCGAGCCTGAAGTGTAAATAAGATAGGCTAATTGCTGCTGATGGAATTCGACATCGGGGGTATCAGTCGAATAACTGCCCATCATTTGTTGATCGAGATAAACAGATTTAATGCCATGAGGACAAGGGACTTGCGCTGTTAATGTTGAATCAGTAAGCAACAAATCAACACCACTATCTTCAAGCATAAAACTTAAACGTTCATTCGGATAAGCAGGATCCAAAGGTAAAAATGCGCCACCGGCCTTAAGGACAGCAAGCATGGCAACTAACATCGTATTGCCACGCTCAAACGCAACACCGACAGGCATGTCAGCGCTAACACCTTGCTCAATCAAATAATGGCTAAGTTGGTTCGCTTGATGATCCAATGCTTGATAACTTAAACGTTCATCGCCATGCACGAGTGCGATTGCATCCGGTCGTAATTCAGCTTGCTGCTGAATGAGCAAAGGTAATGGTTGATACACCCAAGTGTGCTCCTGGGTCGAAAAAACATTTAGTTGCTCGATAGCTTGCTGATTGACTAAATTCAGCTGCCCGACAAGAATGTTAGGCTGAGCAAGGATTTCATCCAAAAACTTAATAAAACCACTCAGTAATTGTTCCGCAGTGCTTACCTTAAATCGATCTTTAGCATACGTTAAAATGAGTTCCCAAGGCGTTTGGGCTGATTCTCTGATATCTAAGGCCAAATCAAACAAGGCATGGCGGCCTTTCTGATCACAGCTTTTAATATTAACCCCAGAGACCAATTCAATCGATGCATCTGACGTCTGTTGATGATTAAACAGCACCTGAAATAGCGGTGTTTCACCTGCATTACGGGATACACCAAGACCATCCACTAATTGATCAAAAGGTAAAAGCTGATGTTCTTGTGCTTCTAATACAGCCTCATGGGTTAGTTTCAAACAATCGATAGCTTGGTTCGATGGCGAAATTTGATTATGAATAACCATGGTATTAACAAAAAAACCAATAACTTCCGCAACTTCAGCTCGATCCCGGTTCGCCATTGGAATACCGACCGAAATATCATTACGACCACTATAGGCCGCAAGTGTTAACTGCCAAACAGCAAGTAACAAGCTCGATGGTGTGATCCTCTGTTTTAGCGCTAACGCTGAGATTTTAGCCGTTCGATTCGTCGATAATGAATATTGGCAATGACCAGCAAGTCGCAACTGATGGATCTTGGCTGATGTATCATGCGCAATCAGTAATTCAGGTTGCATTGCACCTAACTTTTTTTTCCAATAGTGCAACTGTTGCTGTGCCTTGCCGGCGCGTAGCATTGCCGTCTGCCAAACCGAAAAATCAGTATATTGAATATTTAGCGCAGTTAACGGGACGCCCCGATATGCTTGCACAAGGTCTCGAACAAAAATATCAATCGACCAACCGTCAGAAACAATATGATGCATAACTAATTGTAAATGCCACTTCTGCTGTTCAACTTGTATTAAAGCGACTCTCAACGGTAGTTCATAACTCAAGTTAAAGCG
Organism: Moritella sp.; assembly: GCF_013215705.1. GTDB lineage: Bacteria > Pseudomonadota > Gammaproteobacteria > Enterobacterales > Moritellaceae > Moritella. The sequence continues at coordinate 276,479 of NZ_JABSQR010000006.1, forward strand.
TTTCTGGGCATGTTTACCACAGAAAGAATAAAGCTCACTCTCAGATTTAAGTCGCCAATCTTGTACTTCTAAAGGCACGATTGGAGCAGGGTCTAACTTTAACCATGTTACGTCATCTTTACTGACAAAATAGCTGCGTAATATCTGATGTTGCACCAGCACTTGCTGTAATGCCGATTCAAATAATTCATGATCTAACGCGCCATTAATGTCAAAATCACCAACCATATGGTAAGCGCTATTATCTGGGTCAATCTGATAAATATGCCATAATCGTAATTGTGCAGGGGCTAAAGGAGATAACTCACACTCTTTCGCTGGCACGATAGGTAGACGTTCAAAACTAAACCCTTTTGCCTGCAACAAAGATAAAAATTTCTCTTGTTCCGGTACACCTAATTCGATAAAACGTCGAGCCAGTGCGTGTTTATCAATCTTATTCATACTCATAGAGCCTCCAACTCATCTAATAACATCGCCATTTCATCAAGTTCCAAATGCTCTTGTTGGTGATTTCGAATAAATTCAGGCTCTAGTAAATCGGCCAGTGTGCGTAGATCAGATGCGTTGAAAAAATCACGTAAATTAATTTCTATGCTAAGTTCTTCTCTTGCTGTCGCAATCACACGGGTTGCTAACAAAGAATGTCCACCAAGCGCAAAGAAATTATCATCTAGACTGACGGTTTCTAATTCAAGTAAGCGAGACCAGCTCGCTGCTAGCCATATTTCCAGTTCTGTTTCAGGCGCTTGATAACCTTTATTTTGTAATACAGGCGTAGGTAGTGCTTTACGGTCTCTCTTACCATTAGGGGACAGAGGCATGTGCTCAATACCAATAAATAAGCTTGGTACCATATAATCAGGCAGATGTTCTGCAAGATACTTTTTAACTGACAGCTCAACTGAATTATCCAGTTGTGCACAAACCAAATAAGCAATTAATTGATCACCTGCTGGCGCGTTATGCACCACCACAGCAGCATCTGAAATAATTGAATTTTTGACTAACAGGCTTTCAATTTCTTCCAACTCAATGCGTAACCCTCGAATTTTAACCTGATGATCTAAACGGCCGAGATACTCTAAAGCGCCGTCAACACGTCTTACGACCTGATCACCAGTACGATACATACGAGAACCAGCCTGGCCAAAGGGATTAGGAATGAAGCGATCAGCGGTCAAATCTGCACGATTCATGTATTCACGCGCCAATCCATAACCCGCGAGATAAAGCTCTCCGGGCACGCCGATAGGTACAGGGTAAAGCCTGTCATCGAGAACATGTAATTCGGTATTGGCAATAGCGAAACCAATCGGTACTCGTTGTTCCGAATCAAGCTGACATTGCCAATAACTCACATCTATCGCCGCTTCTGTTGGGCCATATAAATTATGCAATGCTATGTGCGGAGCTTGGGTTAAAACGGTATTAGATAAACCCGCTGGTAATGCCTCACCACTGCAAATAATTTGACGTAATTGACGACATTGAGAGAGCGCGGCATCATGGATAAACGCCTGTAACATCGACGGTACAAAGTGAACGGTTGTCACACCTTCGTTCGCCATCGTTTCTTGTAACTGCCAAGGTGTTCGATGTGCATCAGGTGGTGCAATAGCTAAACGAGCTCCGAACATTAATGGCCAGAAAAACTCCCATACAGAAACATCAAAACTAAATGGGGTTTTCTGTAATACACAGTCACTAGCCTGCAAAGCGTAATGTTGCTGCTTCCAGTTTAATCGGTTCTGCAATGCCCCCTGAGTATTCACCACCCCTTTCGGTAATCCAGTGGATCCCGAGGTATAAATCACATACAAAGCTTGGTCAGGATGCCATGCAACAGAAGGCGGTTGCTTAGCGTATGCAGCCAAATTCAGATTATCGAGGGTGATCACCTCTAACGTCTCTTGCTCTGACCAAAGCCCCTGCGTCTCAACATCAGTAAGCAATAGACCTACATCCGCAGACTGTAAAATATAACTTAATCGTTCACTTGGATAACTCGGGTCTAACGGTACATAAGCGCCACCAGCACGTGTAATAGCATGAATACCTATCACTAAATTAACAGAACGAGGTAAACCGATAGCGACACGAACTTCAGGCCCTACCCCCTTAGCCTGTAGGTAATGCGCTAATTGATTAACCCGTTGTTCGAATTGTGCATAACTAATTTGCTGTTCTCCCATAGAGACAGCAATCGCATCAGGCGTGAGCAGCGCTTGTTCATGAATGGTGACGGCTAAAGGTTTAAAACCGCCCCAATCATATTGCGTCGCATTCATTTGAGATATAGCGACTTGCTCACTCTTTGTTATCAGCGTTAATTGTGAAACCGCAATACTTGGCGTTGCTGTTACTTGAACGAGCAAATGCTGCCAGTGTCCATGTAAACGCGCTATATAATTAGCACTAAACAGATCAACGGCGTAATTGAAAAATCCAGCCCATGAGCCGTCATCGAATTGTTGCATATCCATGCTTAAATCCAATTGTGCGCCACCCGCACCAGGATCAAATGTGGTCACGTCTAACCCAGTCCAATTTTGTAAAAATGATTTATCAATACGCTGTAAATTAAATGAACTCTGATACAAAGGATGCTGCTGTAAATTACCTTTCGGTCCTATCTCAGCAACAAGCATTTCGAACGGTAAGTCCTGATTTTGTAATGCTCCAGATGAAAACGCACTCACCTGTTCAAGCAAAGTCGAAAACGATAGTTCATCAGAAAAACGCGCTGGAATAACAATGCTATTAATGAAACAACCTTGCATGGCCTGAGTTTGATTCTGAGAACGCCCAGAGACAGGCACACCAATGCGAATTTCATCTTGCTGGGTATATTTATGTAATAACAGTTGCCAGAGAGTTAGTAACACATTAAACGTTGTCGTATTCTGTTCAGACGCTAATGACTGTATTGCATTCACCTGGTTACTACTTAATTCAAAATGATAGCGTTCACCTTGAGAATATAGTTCGCTTGAATGTGATTCTGGATATAAATTGAGAGGCTCAATATCAGCAACAAGCGCCTCTTTCCACCAAGTTAACTGTGACTCCACTTTCTCGCTTAACAGCCAATCCTTTTGCCAATGTGAGAAATCAGCATATTGTAAAGCTGAGACTTCCAGTACAGGTTTTTCTGAATCAAGCATTAACGCATAATCGTCACTCAGTTCATTCAATAATAACTGGGTGCTGATACCATCAGAGATTATATGATGCTGCACTAATAAAAATTGATAGTGATTTTCAGCTAAGCACACCAGTTTAGCCCTTACTAATAAATCATTTTCAAGATCAAACGGTAGCACTAACAATTCAGCAAAATTAACAGTTGCTTGTGCCCTATCCATATACCCTAATGTCAGGACAAGTTCAGCATGAGGGTTTATGCTTTGTAATACCTCACCTTGTTCGTGAATAAAGTTAGTGCGTAAAACTTCATGGCGCATCAACAAACGATTTAGTGCTTGTTGCAACAACGGAATATTCAGCTCACCTTTGAATTCAAGTGCTAGTGGCATATGGAAAGCAGCACTAGTCGGTTCAAGCTGATGCATAAACCAAAGTCTTCGTTGTGCTGCACTGGCGAGAATAGATTGATCTCTGTCCACCGCAACAATCACCTCTTTACTTGAATTTTTAACTACACACTTAAACGCCATATCAGCCAGCACTGGCGAATCAAAAATGGCTTGTAATGGCAACGCTAACTGATATTTCTGATCTAATTCACCAACCAAACGCATAGCCAATAATGAATGTCCGCCCAATGCAAAGAAATTGCTGTCACGCCCAACACGTTCAACACCTAATAAGCGCTGCCATACTTGACTCAATAATTCTTCAACGTCCCCTTCAGGCGCTTTGAATTCTGTATCATTAAGTTGCGTCCAATTCGGCGCGAATAAATTTTGTCGGTCGATCTTTCCAGCCGGTGTCAACGGCAGCTTATTCAATACAACAATCTTGGCTGGAACCATGTAATCAGGAAGCACTTCAACGAGACTACGTAATAACATAGCTTCATCAAGGCTTCCTAATGCTCCCTCTGACTGTTGTAAATAAGCCACCAAACGTTTTCCACCTGGCGCATCATGCGCAACGACAGCACAATGCTCAACACGACTAAGCTGCTGTAATTTGGATTCTATTTCACCCAATTCAATTCTGAATCCACGGATCTTAATCTGCTGATCAACACGCCCTAAATATTCCATGACGCCATCACGACGCCAACGCACTAAGTCACCCGTCCGGTACATACGCTCACCAGCGATACCGTAAGGATCAGGTAAAAATCGTTCAGCAGTTAAATCTGCACGGCCATGATAACCACGGGCTAAGCCAACTTCAGCGCCGATATATAACTCACCAGAGACACCTACAGGCAAGCGATTAAGCTCGTTATCTAAGATATAGAGTCTACGTTCACCAACAGCGGTACCAATTGGTGCATAGGCACTCTTTAATTCGGTTTCCGCATAAGCTTCCCATATCATTGGGGTCACAACGGTTTCGGTTGGGCCATAGCCATTAATAACACGTTGAGGATGTAATACCTGTTGTAAACGTTCATAAGTTTCACGGGTAAATGCTTCGCCTCCGAGAGTCCATGAACGAACCGTTAACTCAGGTTTATTATAAGCAATCCAATCAAGTAGTGGTCCGACATAACTCGGGGGGAAACAAGCGATTGTCACGCCTTCTTGCTCGAGCACCTGACACGTTTTCTCCGCACTCCATAATGCTTGGTCTCGGATAACAAGACGAGAACCAAATGCCAGCGGCACAGCCCAACGCTCGACCGCGCCATCAAAACTAATCGATGCAAAATGAAGTTCAACATCATCTGGTGTCATGCCATAACGCTCACCGATAGTTTGCACGTGCATACTTAAACCAGCTTGCGTTAAGGCAACACCTTTGGGCCGGCCTGTAGAGCCCGAAGTATAAATAAGGTAAGCTAATTGTTGAGGGTGATAATCCACACTCGGCGCATCAGTCGGATAGTCCGTCATTAACTGCTGATCAAGATAAACGTGTTTGATCCCTTTAGGACTAACGATTGTCTCAGCTAATAACGAATGGGTAAGTAATAACTTAACGCCGCTATCTGCCAGCATGTAATTTAATCGTTCGCTAGGATAAGATGGATCTAATGGTAAAAATGCCCCGCCAGATTTAAGCACGGCAAGCATCGCCACTAACATGCAATTGCCGCGTTCAAAAGCAACACCGACAGGTACATCGGTACCAACACCTTGCGCAATTAAGTAATGGCTAAGTTGGTTAGCTTGCACTTCAAGCATACGATAACTTAACCGCTCATTACCATGAACTAACGCTATCGCATCAGGTCTCAATTGTGCTTGTTTCTGAATCAATAAAGGCAACGCTTCATAATTCCAACTATGCGACTGAGTTACAAATCTGTTTAGTTGCACTAACGTCGACTCTGGAACAGAAGTGAGTGATGCGAGTGTTTGTTGCGGATTGCTCACTAAGTTATTTAGATTTAACGCCATTAACTCAGCAATATTCTCAATCTGACTGGCACTGAATTTAGTTTGATCATAAGCAAATACGATCCGTAAACATTCTCCAGGTAAAATAGCTAACGTGAGCGGATAATGTGTAAATTCATAACTGTCAGGCTCACCTAATTGTAAGCCTGATTTATTTTGTTTAAATAATGCTTCATCCAGTGGGTAATTTTCAAATACCACTAATGTATCAAATAAGGATTCTCCAGCCCAACCACTATCCTGCTGGATCTGCGCCAGTGATGAATAGCTAAATTCTCGTTGTGCTACACCTTCACGTTGTAATGTATGTAACCAATCTAGCACCAGAGCATTTGGCTCAATAGCGACAGTCATCGGTAACGTATTGATGAACAAACCAACCATAGCATCGCTACCCAGCAACTCGGTCGGTCTACCTGATACCGTATTACCAAATACAGGATTTGTTTGACGGCTTAAGGTTCCAAGTGTCAACGTCCAAGCACCTTGCATCAAGGTATTCAGAGTCAATCCTTGTGGCTTTAATTGTGATTCAAACGCTGACGTTTGTAATGCTGTAAAATCTAAATTATAACGCTGGAACCCATCCTCCTCTGTCTCTTTAGAATAATCAGAGCCACCATAACTAACCGCCAATTGAGTTGGCGATTCAATATCAGATAAATACTGCTGCCAAAAGGTACTAGCAGCATCAGCATCACTCTGATTTAACCACATTAGATATTGGTCAAAAGAGTCAGCAGATCGAGAGAAGTGATCACCTGCATATAGGCCTAATAATTCGCTGAATAATATGCCCGTACTCCAACCATCCATCAGCACGTGATGTAAAGTCAGGATGCAAATATAATCGTGTTCAGCAATTCGTAATAAATCAATCCGCCACAGTGGCCCTTTATTTAATTCAAAACCTTGCGTAATTCGACGCTCGCGAAGCTGTTTAATACTCGTTGCAATATCCACGTCAAAACGCAGGTCAACTTCCACAAATGGCAGCTCACATAAAGGCCAAATAGCCAGAAAATCTGTGCCTTGATTATTTAAAACACTGGCCCTTAGAATTGGATGACGCTGCATTAACGATGCCCAAGCATTCATTAGCTTACTCGGATCGAGTGCATGCATTGGCAAAGCAAGTTGGTTTATATATGAACTATTTCCTGTCGCTAATTCGCCATGAAATAATAGTCCTTGCTGTAAGCTCGAAAGAGGCCAAATATCCTCAGGTATGTCGGTAATCAAATCAAGGCTAGCTTGGTCCAACCCACTTAATGCAACATCTGATGGTGTCAGTAACGGTGTATTAGCATCAAAATGAGAGACCACAATGGCGCATTGTTGCTGGAATAACGCGATAAAGTCATTACGCTGCTCAGCAGTAAAGGCAGCATTGTCAAACTCAAAATTCAACGCTAAACCGTGATGAGTGAGTTGGGCATTCAATACGATTGCAGCGTCGGCTTGGCAGTCTATAGCTCGCCACAACCCTGATTCTTTAAGTTTCAGCGCATCATGTTCATGACTACTTACCTTACCTAAAAAGTTAAACAACACATCAATCGAATCACTACTCGTCATTAAACCTTGCTGTATTGACGCGCTATAATCTAATCCGCCGAGTTCAACTTTTCGTAATTGTTCTTTCGTTTGTTTTAAGCGAGTTTCGAAATCGATATGCCCCTTAAACACTTGTGGATAGAGAGACGTAAACCAACCAACACTGCGACTTAAATCTAAACCATATTCGTCCCCAAACCGACCATGACTTTCACGATGTAATCGCACCAGGTCACGCTCGGTAAAGGCGAATAAACTTTCAACCATAATCAACAAGAGTAATTCTTCTAGGTTGAGCCTTGCATACGTTTTCGCCTGTAGAGTCCAATCCGCTAAGGTTGTATTTTCAACTGTCCATTGCGATGTCGAAATGCCCGAATCATCACCTAACTCAAATAACGATTCAATGTTATCTTGAGCTTGCCAATAGTTAAGTGCTTTAGCGGAAACAGAGCGATTTGAAAGCGCAGAAGCCCAATCATTTAAACTGTGTGTTTTGTTCGCTAATTGAATATTCTCTTTAAGGGCTAACTGCTGATAAGCGTGCATTAGATCTTCTAATAGCACCCGCCAAGAATAAGCATCGACAGCTAAATGGTGGATTGTGAGTATAAATTGAGGGTTAACATCATCAGCTAAATAGAGCGCGCCTAATAAGCAGCCTTTTTCAATATTTAAAGCCTGCTGTAAATCATTAACATATTCCCCAATATGATTATCTAATTGACGTTCTTGAAACACGAATGAAGCTTGGTCAATACTCAGGTGATCGCAATCCCAACCATCTTCAGTCTGTTTAAAGCATAAACGTAAAGAATCATGATGTTGAATTAAAGCGTAAATGGCTTTCTTTAACAATGACGGGACTAACTGTTCGTTCAATTCAAAATGTAAATATTGATTACAATTGACTGAACCATAGTGAGTCAGAAAACGTTGCTGAACCGCATTAACTTTAGCACTACCTTGTAATTCTGATTGGTCTGCGGGTATGTCATTTGACACTAAAATGCAGCAAGCCATATCAGTAAGTATTGGTTTATCAAAAATGTCTTTTGGCGTTAATAATAACCCGGCTTGACGTACATGACTGACCAGCTGCAATGCTAAAATTGAATCGCCACCTAATGCAAAGAAGTTACTCTCACGCCCGACTAATTCAACACCTAACAAGGTTTTCCATAACTGACTCAGTAACGCTTCTGTTTCACCTTCTGG
>NZ_JABSQR010000007.1 GCF_013215705.1 Moritella sp.
ATCACTCGTTATTTTTTATTACCGCTCATATTGTTGATCCATAATTATATTATTTATCAAAATGTTATCTGACATCAACTGACCATGAAATAATATTGCATTCTATTCAACATGCGAAATAGCTCAATTTAACGCGTTAATTTACAAGATACCCTTGATACCTATAAAGTTATACATTTGGGGCGTTTATGTTGTATTTTGAATTTATGTTTTTATTAGTCGTGCTCTATATCGGTTCCCGATTTGGTGGCATAGGTTTAGGGGTGGTATCAGGGATTGGTTTGGTCATTGAGGTCTTTATCTTCAAAATGCCACCTACGTCTCCGCCTGTCACCGTCATGCTGATTATCTTAGCGGTTGTCACCTGTGCCTCGATCCTCGAAGCTGCAGGCGGTCTCAAATATATGCTGCAAGTGGCTGAGCGTGTTTTAAGAAAGAACCCTAAACGCGTGACGCTCATTGCCCCTTTTGTTACCTATACAATGACATTTCTGCTCGGTACAGGGCATGCAGTCTATTCAATTATGCCGATCATTGGTGATGTCGCCCTTAAAAATGGCATTCGACCTGAACGTCCGATGGCTGCAGCGTCAGTGGCGTCGCAAATTGCGATCACCGCTTCACCACTTTCTGCTGCTGTGGTGTTTTATTTAGCCCAATTAGTGGATGTCGACTCTTCTATCACCCTGCTGTCGATCTTAATGGTCACCGTGCCGTCCACGTTATTTGGTACCTTGATGCTGGCACTTTATAGTTTACGTCGTGGTAAAGAGTTAGAGGATGATGAGGAATACCAAGCACGCTTAAACGATCCTATCTGGCGTGAAAAGATCTTAAATACCACATCAACCTCTTTAGATGAAGCACTACCAAGCAAAGCACGTAACGCCGTATTTATCTTTTTAGGTGCGATTGTGTCTATCGTGGTGATCGCCATGTTCCCTGAAATTCGGACCATCTCCGACGGCGCTGCGCCAATCAAAATGTCGGTGGTGATCCAAATGATGATGTTGGCGTTTGGTGGGGTGATTTTACTTGCCACCAAAACCGACCCGCGCGATGTGCCGAATGGCGTAGTCTTCAAGTCAGGAATGGTCGCCGCCATTGCTATTTTTGGTATTGCCTGGATGTCAGATACTTATTTCCAATACGCGATGCCGCAATTCAAAGCCAGTATTGTTGATATGGTCACGCTACACCCTTGGACGTTTGCATTATCGCTGTTTATCGTCTCGGTAGTGGTTAACTCACAAGCGGCCACAGCACGCATGATGTTACCTGTCGGTTTGGCGTTAGGACTCGAACCTGCGTTAGTGATCGGTTTAATGCCGGCGGTATATGGTTACTTCTTTATTCCCAATTACCCATCAGATATTGCCACGGTAAACTTTGATAATTCAGGCACAACGAAAATTGGTAAGTACTATTTTAACCATTCATTCATGTCGGTGGGCTTAATCGGCGTTATCTCTGCCTGTCTGGTTGGTTATGTATTAGGTCAAATAGTGATTGGTTAAAAGCGCTAAGTTAATAAGAACAAAGTTGATAAAAGCAAAAAGCCATTAAACATTAATGCTTAATGGCTTTTTCAATAAATCAAACTGAACGAGATTACTTCAGTTTAAATTGAGCCACAATTGATTTCAGTTGCTCATTAGCAACAGCAACATTTACCGACTCTTGAGCTGTAGATTGACCGTTTATGGCTAGCTCTTGCGCCATTTCACGGATCGCAGTCATGTTACGCGTCACTTCATTAGAAACACTGCTTTGTTCCTCGGCCGCGGTTGCAATTTGCGTATTTAAATCATTAATTTTCGTTACAGAACTGGCGATATGGTCCAAATCTTCAGCTACCGTATAGGTGCTTTTAGCAGCCTCTTGGCAAGTCTCTTGGGTCATATTCATCGCTAATATCGCAGAACTTGAACCCGCAGTTAATGCATCCAGCGTCTCTTTGATTTCAGCCGTACTCACTTGCGTTCTCGCTGCTAGCGCACGCACTTCATCAGCAACAACAGCAAAACCACGACCTTGTTCACCGGCTCGCGCAGCTTCAATTGCCGCGTTAAGCGCCAGTAGATTTGTTTGTTCAGCAATCTCACCAATCACATTAAGTACTTTCGTGATAGCTTGCGTATCTTTCTCAATGTCTTGAATACTTTTTGATGAGCTTTCTACATCTTCAACCAGCTTAGAAACGGTTGCGGTGGTCGATGTAACCGTCACTTTCGACGTATTTACCTGCTTATTCATGGCATCTGTAAATTGTGACGCTTCCTCAGCATTGCTGGCAACATCATTCGCCGTGGCACTCATTTCTTCTACTGCTGCTGCAATTTGATCTGTTTCAATTGAGTGAGCATCCAATACTTGATTATTGCTCGTTGTTTGCTGTTCTAGTCTCTCTACACTTTCGGAAATATGTTGTGAAGAGTTATCGATCTCTAACATCAAGGTTTGCAGGTTCGTAATGAAAGCATTAATACCTGCCGAAATATCACCTAAGTCATCGTTACTTTCAACCGGTAAGCGACGCGTTAAATCACCATTACCTTTCGATAAATCCATGACCACTTCTTTCAGTGAGACAATCGGACGATACACTATATTCAGTACAGTAATGGTCAAGAATAAGCCAATTGCGAGCATGATAGCAGAGACCACAATAGCACTTTCTAACGCCTCATCGACTTCTGCATAAGCCACTGACTTATCAACACCAATAAATAAGTACCAGCGCTTGCCATTGACCAGTGTAATTTCTTGCGTAAAGGCTAATTTATCGACACCATCTACAGTATAAGCCGTTGTGTTCGCTCGCCCACTTAACATACCGGTTTGAACATTACTCATGCCGACATCAGAAAAATTAACCCCCGTTCTCAATGCCGGTGAATTTGATACTAGTGCATAACCGTCACTATCCATAATGGCAGTGACAGAACCAGGGTAATCCACATTTTTAACGGTTTCTTCAAGAATTTTTAAATCGATATTACCAAGTAGTACACCATCATCAATGTTACGAACAACTGAAATAACCGGAAGACCCGTACTTTTAGCGTTATAAACATTCGTCACATCGAGTGTAGCGGTGTTCTTCCCTTTGATATACCAAGGGCGTAGACGCGCATCATAACGTTCTAGAATCGCAACGCCATTAACCCAATCTGAATTTTGAGCGGTAGAATACGTGACACCATCGTCAAATGCGAAAAAGACGCTAGCAAAACCACTGGTTTCTTTTATGAGTCGTGCGATGGTGACGTAATCATCACCCAGACTATTCGATTTGTATTTTTGGGTTATCGCATTAAGCGCATCCGTTTTTGTTGTAAACCAATCTTCAATTTTGTTAGCTTCATAGCTTACGATTGAACTCGACAGCAGGTTCACATCTTCAATGGTTTTAGATTTAAGTATATTGTAAGAAATTATATTTGAAACAAGTAAAATAACGCTCAGTAAGATAACTACCGACAATATGATGAGTCTTTTAAATCCTAAATTTTTTATCATTTTTTATTCCACAATTAGATAGATCAGAGATAAACTGTTGAGATAATTTACATCCATAACAATGAGCCTCAACAGTATTTAACAATATTTGAATATGCTATAAATCAATAACATACCCTTAATTACATCCATAACTCTCTACTTATCACTCAATAATTACGAGAATGTTCTAAATAATCCATTAATGACACAATCTAGCGTATCGGCGGTTCCTCATAAAACATGAATGAAAAACAAAAAAAAGCGCCACCAATAAGGTGACGCTCTTTTCTCTGGATTAAACTTCTTCTAGAATTCTAGTGTCTACGTTTCCTTTTTTTGGCTCTGTTTCAACCTCTTTAAGTAACGCAGTAAAGTGGCGAAGAACTGGCGGTTCGTAAGTAAAGTCCAGACCTTTCACGTTAGCTGCGTTTTCTTTCACTTTTTGGAATGCTTCAATAACAAAGTCCATATGGGTTTGCGTATACGTGGCACGAGGAATAGTAAGACGAAGTAGCTCTGCAGGACAAGCATGTTGTTCGCCAGTCACTGGATCACGACCTTGCAGCAGAGAACCAATCTCAACAGCACGGATACCGGCGACTTTATATAGTTCGCAAGCTAAGGCATGTGCAGGGAATTGACCCGCGGGAATATGAGGCAGTAATTTACCCGCATCAACAAAGGCGGCGTGGCCACCCGCTTGTTGGCATACGATGCCTAGCCCCTCGAGTCCATCTACCAGGTATTGCACCTGACCAATACGGTATGCCAACCATTCCTGACGCATACCATCATAAAGACCCACAGCAAGACGCTCCATCGCACCGCCTTCTAGGCCGCCATAAGTAGGAAAACCTTCTTGAACCACACACAAAGTACGACATTCTCTATAGGCATCCAGCATAGCGTCATCTTTGAAGCAAAGTAGTCCGCCCATTTGCACCATGGCATCTTTTTTCGCCGACATTGCCAGCACATCGGCATACTTGTAAGATTCGCGCGTGATCGCGGCAATGGTCCAGTTTTGATAGCTAGTTTCACGTTGCTGAATGAAGTAAGCATTCTCAGCATAACGCGCTGAGTCCATGACCACTGGGATGGCATATTTTTGCGCTATTTCATACACGGCTTTTAAGTTGGCGATAGAAACAGGCTGGCCACCCGCAGAGTTACAAGTAATGGTACTGACAATATAAGGAACATTTACTGCGCCCGCTTCTAGGATCGCTTCTTCTAGCTTAATAAGGTCAAAGTTACCTTTGAAATCGGCATTAACCGCGGTATTAAACGCATCTTCTGTGTATACATTTTTCGCGACACAGCAGTTTACTTGTGTGTGCCCTTGTGTTGTATCAAAGAAGTAGTTCGACAGTGCAACCATCTTCTTACGGTCTAGCCCGTTCTCCATTTCACGTTTCTTGATAAGCACAGGGATGTAAATTTGTTCGGCACCACGGCCTTGGTGAGTCGGAATGGTATGTTCATAACCAAAAATATCTTTCACTGCATTCGCCAGCGCGTAATAACTGCGGCTGCCGCTGTATGCTTCATCACCACGAAACATCGCAGCTTGCATATCTTGGGTAATTGCACCAGTCCCACTGTCAGTCAGTAGGTCAATAAATACGTCTTCACTGTCGAGCAGAAATGGATTCATACCCGCTTTTAAAATGGCTATTTCACGATGTTCACGAGTAGTGCGTTTCACAGGTTCAATAACCCGGATACGGAAGGGTTCAGGCAGATGTTTAAAGTTTTCCATAAGAATACCTTTGTCATACTTTTAATAATACGAAGAGAATTTAAGGTTATTTTAAGGCGATGTTAAAAATCGCCTATAGAAGTTATTCTGAAGACAAACGGCAGGATAGCTGATGATCGATGTTATACCAGGCTAATAGTGTTAGCGCTGGCATATATTTCATGTGGAGATGTATGCTCATTTATATGCTTCTCTTTAATAAAAAGTAACATGTCAGACCTATATATAAGTGTATTTTACATAACTGAATAAGTACATATTTACACCGCTAAAATGTGATCAACTCTATTCACTCATATCAATGATGTTAATGTCTTCCTTAATGATTAAGCAAAGAGACGCTGACTAGCAACAATCAACGCCTTATTAAACGAGATATGAGGCTACATGCCATAGCGGAACGGTTTCCCCGCATTGACCATATCGCGGTGCACAGGAGCAAGCGCATTAGCATAAGCGGCAAGCAACGCCACCGTATACTCGCTGCGATCATGTAAATTCTGGTCAGTACATTCATGCTCAGATATCAAAGTATCATCGCAGTGTCGAAATATCAGATGATCAGGCAAAAAACACACATGGTTATTTTTGTTACCCGTCATTCGTAATTCACTAATCGGGTAAACACCATTAACACTTGCAGAAACGCCCACCAGCAGCGCGGCCTTGTGAGCTAATTCCTCGTCAGTGGCTAGCATCAAAAAATTCTTTAATGCAGGCGTTGCCATTCCATGCCACTCAGGCGTAATAAAAATGAACGCGTCCGATTGCTTAAGCGTTTGCGCAATAGATTGCCATGGTTTCCACTCCTCATCGCCTTGCCATACTCCCTCATTCCAAAATGGCAGCTTCAGTTGATGTAAATCGAGAACCGTTACCTTGTTAAAATGGCGGTCAGCCAATGTTTGTAGGTAATAGGCAACATTCAGGCTTTGAGAATTCGCTCTTTGGCTTCCAGATACGATAGTAAGCTTCATATTAACTCCGTTTTACAGTTTGCAATTGTGCTAAGTGATTAGTTTGTGCAGATGGCCGAGGCGCAGCCAGCACGATTGAAAACAAAACGGCTGAAGCACCTATAAGTTGAGGCCAAGTCAGCGTTTGATCTAGGATAAGATAACCAAGGAAGCAGGCCGACACACTGCTTAAAAAGCCGATAAAAGAGACCGACACGGGTGGTAGCTTTTCGATACCACGAAACCAGAGAAAGTAACCTAAAATGCTACCAATAATGCTCAAATACCCATAACCAAAGTAGTTGGTTGCCGTCAGTTGGGTTGGAACACCTTCCACCCAAAGTGAAACAGGTAACAGAATTATACCGCCAAATAATAACTGCCAACCGGTAAATCCAAGCATTGTCATCCCCGTTGGACGTCCCCATTTTTTTGTCAGCACGACACCTAACCCCATGCTTAGGGTGCCAAGAATGGCAATCAACACACCTTCGACATTTAGTTCCGCAGAGCTATTAATCACCAGCAGACTCACTCCAAAGATACCGAATCCACAAGCGAGCATTTGTTGTGAAGAAAAACTGGTTCCCAGCAAGTACCAACTCAAGATCATAATAATCACAGGTTGACTAGACATGACCATCGACGCCATGCCCCCCGGTAGGTAGGTTGCCGCAAAAAATAAGCAATAGAAAAATAAACCTATGTTCAAAAAACCGAGTGTAGCCAAACGCAACCACCACATTCCTGCTGGCTTAGTACGGCTAATTAGCACCAGTAATATCCCTGCAGGAAGCGCACGGATGGTTGAAGCAATAAGCGGACTTTCTGGTGGTAATGCTTCGGTTGTCACTATATAAGTACTACCCCAAACGATGGGCGCAATTGCGGTTAACGCTATTGTCTTAATTTGCTGGATCCTGTTCATAACTCACCTCCACTAATTAATTATCAATCTTTCAGTAAAGTATCTTTTGCAAAAGATACTTTACTGAAAGTAATGGATATATATTCTTAAATCAAGTATCTTTTTGAAAAGATATTTATTTGAGAGATAAAAATGCCATCAGACAAAGTCGATAAAATCCTTGCACAGTGGTTAACTGTTAGGCCCGATCTGGATTGCTCTGCAATGGGAATTATTGGGCGATTACGTCAAACCAATGATGCATGGAAGAAAAAGTTAGATCCTGTTTTTAAAAAATATGAATTAAGCGGCATCGAGTTTGATATTTTGGCCACCATACGTCGCAGCAACACAGCGGTTACCCCAACAGAGTTGTATCATACCCTTATGCTCTCCTCTGGGGCGGTCAGCATGCGTATTGAACACTTGGTGAAAAATGGATTTGTCCAACGCATTGCCAGCGAGCAAGACCGACGCAGCTGTAAAGTAACTCTGACTAAAAAGGGAGTTGAGTTGGTAGACACAGCATTGAATGCGCATGTTGCCAACATGGACAACATGCTCAGCGTACTTAGCAACCAAGAGCAAGCGCAGTTAGCAAACTTGTTAAGGAAGATACAGTTAGCAGACCAATAACTGATTAGCCTTCTGCATATAAACCGTTATGACGATGCAAAAAGAAAGTTTAATGGACGTGAAAATGTTAAATGCTGAATCAAACGGCTTAATAGAAATGGGATTAGAGTTAAACGCTACGTCCGTTCATCTTTCGGTGTTTCCATCACCACCAGTGTGGTGATGGAATTCACTTGTGCGATCTCGCCTAACACATCGGAATGAAAGCGTTTGTAAGCGGTCAGATCAGCCGTCTCGACGCGCAACAGATATTCATTAGCCCCCGTGACATTGTGGCACTCGCTCACCTGCTCTACATCCATGATCTGTTCTTCAAAACCACGCTGTGATTTTTTACTGTGACTCGACAGGCCAATTGTGACATAAGCAATAAAACCAATACCCAATTTTTTTGAATTTAGCACAGCGCGATAGCCCTGAATAACGTCACTGCGCTCTAGTTCTTGCACGCGCCGTAATGTCGCAGATGCAGATAATCCGATCCTTTCTGCAAGCTCAACATTAGACAACCTGCCGTTCAATTTAAGCTCACGCAAGATCCTTTCGTCAAACCTATCCATAACAACCATTCCTTGTGTATTTTCATCAATTAGAGCAAATATAGACACAAAATTTACCGCATACTTGCTTAAAATACAACAACACATAAGAACTAACAAATGGATTGAAAATGGAATATCAACAACTTATAGCTTTAATAACCTTCGCTTTGGTTTCAACCGTATCACCAGGGCCAAACAACATTATGCTAATGGCCTCTGGCGCCAATGTAGGCTTTATGCGCACTATTCCCCACATGCTCGGCATTATTTTTGGCTTTAGTTTAATGGTTGCTTTGGTTGGTTTGGGCTTGATGGGACTGTTTACAGCCTATCCAGTTGTGCAGCAAAGTTTACGCATCGCCAGTATGCTTTATCTGCTGTATTTAGCGGTTAAGATCGCCAAAAGCAAACCCATGACAAACGACGCATCTGACTACAAACCGATGTCTTTCCTGTCAGCCGCCAGTTTTCAGTGGGTTAACCCGAAAGCATGGACAATGGCATTAACCGCTATCAGCGTTTATGCCGCCTCTGCAGAACTGCAAGATATCTTACTGGTATCGCTGATATTTGGCCTGGTAAACGTGCCTTCCGTTAGCTTATGGACAACAGCCGGAAAGCAACTGCAGGGGATCTTACAAGCGCCAGCAAAAATTAAAGTTTTTAACTACAGCATGGCGGGCTTACTGGTATTTTCAATTGTGCCAATGGTTTGATAAAAAACATGGCAGAGACAGCGGGAAGGAAATGCTTGGTTTGTAGGCCAAATACCCACAAACCAAGTTAGCAAAGATAAATTAAGGACTAATCTCGGTAAATATCGACGCTAAAATTAACGCACATTATCATCGTGGTTAAGATCACGATTAACTTCAAATTCTAGAATATCGCCAGGCTGGCATTCTAGTACTTCACAAAGCTTGTCGAGTGTTGATAACCGGACCGCTTTCGCTTTGCCGTTTTTTAATATCGACAAGTTTGCCTCTGTGATGCCAACAGCTTGAGCTAGGCTTTTTAAGCGCATTTTTCGCTTGGCCATCATTACATCTAAATTAATACAAATAGTCATCTCGGCTCCTTAAATCGTATGGCTGTTTTCATCAGCAAGAATATAACCTTCTTTCATCACCCATGAAATAATCAAGATAATAAAACCAAGCACTAATGTTAAAAAATCCACCCCGACAAATCCAATTGCCAGCATGCGATCACCCGGAGGGTTATTAAACGACAAGATAGCCGACATCAATGCACCGTAAACCACAGAAGCACCAACCCAATAGAATAAGCTGTAACCTAACTTTTGATAACTCATCACATTATCAAGTGTGAAAATCTCATTACGTTCGTAGCTGCGGAATAAATTAATCAGTACCTTAAGCGCATACATAATGATGCTGCATAAAAATGAGCTGGCGATGGTGGCTAATATTCGCGTTGTTAACGTTAGCGGTAATTGTGTATAACTGTCGATGTTATGAGTGACCTGAATAACGCCGAATGATGTAAGAAAATCATATGATGTTTCAACTGTTAGCCAATAATAACATACCGCAATTGGGGTTAGCACAAACAGACTTTGAAAAAATATACGTGCACGACGGCTTTGCTTTTGAATCTTGGACATAATAAGTAATCCTGTTGAGTAGATAACTGGATACTAAGGTAGAAATAAGTATATTTCAATAATTAATTATCGATTAACGATAATTAATTATCAAATAACAACCGTGAGACGTATTTATCTATTAGCTTTACCTCATACATAATCACTAATTTTACGCTTTCTTTACGCGAACAACTGACACTAATTTGCTAAAGTATTTACAAATCATTCTTTATGGTCTGTTTGTATCATGTACAAGTATTGGCGTTCTAACCTCATGTTCTTCACATTCGTTATATTAATGAGTGCGCTATTAAGTAGCGTTATCATTGATCTGCTGTTCGGTGCAACGATTGCGGTACTGCTTATTTTACAGTTAGCCGTGGTGGTAGTGGCCTTACGGTGTAACGCGAAGTTTGCTTATTTTGCTGCTATCTTCGAAGCCGTGAGTTTCAATCTCTTATTCACGACTCCGCGTTATTCTTTACAGATGTTTCATATGGACGATATCGTGAACCTGCTGGTATTTGTCATCGTCGCACTGACAGCGAGTCAATTGGCAGAGCATTATCAACGTCAGAAAAATGAGTTAAAACAAGCTCAGCTTAGAAACAGTATCCTACTCTCGGTTTCTCACGATTTACGCACGCCATTAGCGACTATCATAGGTACGCTAACGACCCTGAAAGAATATATGGAAAAACTTAGCGAAAGCGAAAAAATAGAATTGTTAGACAGCGCAACAGCAGAAAGCCATCGGCTGCATCAATACATAGAAAACCTACTTCAAGCAACTAAATTGCAGCATGGTGCGCTCAAATTCAATAAAAGTGACGATTCTATCTTAAACGTCGTTAACCAAACTATCGATCGTTTTCCAGAATCACAGCAACGTATCAAGCTCATCGCTGCAACGCCATTACCGATGTTGCAGATAAGCAGTTCCTTAATTGAACAGGCTATTTTTAATGTCTTAGACAATGCTCTCCGTTACACGCCTTCAGACAACATGGTCAATATCAACGCCTACCAAGCAGGTAATGAGGTCATTTTAGATATTCAGGATGAAGGCGACGGTATTACGATTGAGCAAGCCGCACATATTTTTGACTTGTTTTATAGCGAGAGTACGCACAAAAGTAATGATAGTGGCACCGGACTGGGGTTAGCCGTCGCTAAGGGGATTCTGACCGCTCATAACGGTAATGTTGAAGCGATACCCGTGACTCATGGCTGTCTCATTCGTATACGTTTACCCATCACTAAAGAGGAGCAATAAATGACTTATAAAGTATTGGTGGTCGATGATGAACCACAAATTCATACTTTTATTCGTATCTCATTGGCTGCGGAAGGTTTCGACTATATTGGTGCAACATCGATTAAATCAGCTCTGGATATTTTCCATCGGGAACAGCCGCATATTATTGTGCTTGATCTGGGATTGCCTGATGGAGATGGCACTCAATTTTTGCAGTCTATTCGTCAAACCGTTAAAACACCTGTGCTTATCCTAACAGCAAGAGATCAGGAAGCAGAAAAAGTACGCCTATTAGAAGCGGGAGCGAATGATTACTTGAGCAAACCATTCGGCATTAAAGAACTGATCGTGCGCATTAAAGTGCTTGTTCGTGATTTGGTCGATGAAGCGTCTTGCTCAGATATACTCGTCAGTGACCGACTTCAATTACAGAAAAGCACGAATCAAGTCTGGCTGGATAGTAAAGAGGTCGCCTTAACCAAAAAGGAATTTGCTTTTGTTGAAAAACTCATGAACCAGCCTGGAAAACTAGTGAAACAAACAGAATTGCTGGAGGACATTTGGGGACACACGCATCGCAGTGATACCCATTATTTGCGAATTCTAGTGAGCCAGCTGCGTAAGAAACTGAGCGATGGGGCCGATCTGCAACAACTCATAAAGACAGAATCAGGACTGGGCTACCGCTTAATCTCAGATAATGCCGAACGTCATTTATCCTAGAACACATTTCATTTTATTTACTTAACATAACGATACCGAGCAGCGCTTGCGGATGCTTCTTTATCACTTTTGGAAAATAGAAAAGGCAGTCATTATGGCTCATTTTACGGTTATTGGTTTGGGGCGGTTTGGCATCTCTGCCAGCTTGGAATTAATTCATCTTGGCCACACAGTAACAGGGGTCGACACAGATCCTAAAATTGTTGAAAAGTACGTAGAGGAACTGACTCAAGCAGTTATCTGTGATGCTACCGACGAAAGTGTGCTAAGTGAATTAGACCTCGCAAACAGTGAAGCCGTGTTGGTTGCAATAGGGAAAGACATGCAAGCTAGCCTGCTTTGCACGTTAGCATTAAAGAACCTTGGCGTAAAAGGCATTTGGGTTAAAGCAAGTACGAAAGCCCACCATACGATAGTATCAAAACTCGGGGTGTCACGGATAATTCACCCTGAAGAAGAAATGGGAGTTCGTGTAGCGCAGGCGCTTAATTACCCAATGGTGAATAACTATCTCTCCATAGGTCATGGATTTTATGTAGTCGAAATTCATATAAAACCAACGCTGCATAATAAGCCAATCTCTGAAGTGATTGGTCATACAAGGAATCAGGTGAGTGCGGTTTTAGTTAATCGAGAACAGGAAGTTTTCACTCACATTAATGATGATTTTGTATTGCATGTAAATGACACATTATTACTGTGTGGCACTCGTACGGAACTAAAGTACATCGCTCCAAGGTTGGTGTAACGTGGTATTATGGCATCCTTCGGTCTCACCCATTGAGCGTAAACCCAAAGCTGGTAAGAAATTACTTGGCGCACCACCACTCATTTTGAGTGGCAGTTTTGCACTTTTAATTCTGCTTGGAACCTGTTTACTGAAATTACCGATAGCAACACTAGAACCTATTTCTTGGTTGCAAAGTTTTTTTACAGCAACATCAGCGGTAACCGTCACAGGTCTCGTTGTGGTCGATACGGGAACGGCATTCACACCATTTGGTCAAACCATTATTGCACTACTGATCCAATGCGGTGGCCTAGGGCTAATGACGTTCGCTATTGTCACACTGATTGCACTAGGCGGAAAAATCAGTTTTTTACAATGTACAGTGGCAAGAGAAGCCTTTAACCAGACCGACACCTCAACACTAGCATCCACAGCCAAGTCGGTATTAGCCTTTTCGTTATTCGTAGAACTGATTGGTATAGTGATTCTCTCGGTATACTGGAGTGGCGAATTGGGTTGGACAACCAGTTTGTTCCATGGATTTTTCTATACCATCAGCGCATTTAACAATGCTGGTTTTGCCTTGAGCGCGGATAGCTTAATGCCTTATGTCGCAGATCCTATTGTTAACCTGACAATTACAGGGCTACTCATTATCGGCGGTCTTGGATTTTCAGTCTGGACTGATCTACGCCGTAACCGACGCTGGTCGCGTTTGACCGTTTATAGCCGGATGATGATTACAGGAACAATATTCATCAATGCGGTCGCCGTTATTACCATCTATCTGATTGAATACAATAACCCAAATACCTTAGCGCCACTCAGCGAACTAGGAAAATGGTTAGCATCTTGGTTTCAGGCTGTCAGTCCGCGTACGGCTGGCTTTAACACCTTAGCGATTGACCAACTTGAAGATGCAACCACAGCCATAATGTTAGTGTTAATGTTCATTGGTGGAGGCTCGTCAAGTACCGCTAGCGGGATTAAAGTAGTTACTTTTATGTTACTGATTCTGGCTACGTATAGTTATTTGCGTCGTGATGAATCGATCTACGTATTTAAACGTGAAATAGCTAAAGACACGGTGAGTAAAGCGCTGGCGTTGACGATGATATCAATCGGGATCACTTGGCTAGCCATTTTTGCACTGTTACTCAGTGAGAAAGCACCCATGATTGATATTGTGTTTGAAGCGGTTTCCGCTCTGGGCACCGTCGGCTTATCCCGAGGTTTAACAGGCAGTCTTTCTGAATCGGGTGAGTTTATTATCATTTTCATGATGTTTATGGGACGCTTGGGGCCATTAACGCTAGCTTACTTTCTCGCGAGCCCAAGAACAAAAAAACTGCGCTACGCAGAAACTAAACTTGCCATTGGCTAGGTAATTAAACGGATGATATTTACAGTTACTTCACAGCGTATTCGTTAAATATTTGTTGATCTATCTCCGCAAGGACCTTATTGCACTCAGCCATTGAGAACTCGGTTAGATACGTAAAAAGCCAACGACAGTAAGTCGTTGGCTTTTTACATCTCACATCAATATTTTTAGCCTAGATTTATCATTTAAATTATGCACAGATTCCGATATTTGCAGTCACGTTTTCAAACCAAGGCTGACTTTCGCAATCGAGCTCGGCATCAAATTGTCGTGATAACATAGACTGAACTTTTTTAATCGCATTGCTGGCAATCAATACTTTTTCACCGGCAACATTATCATTTTTTAATGCCAATTCATTCGCATAATTGAGCAGATCTTCAGCTGAGTCCAAATTAAAAGAAGCTGTATGTAAGATATCAAGACTTGCTTGCGTGTAGTTGCATGAACGGATAAAACGAATTTCTTGCTTAACACGAGAAACAAGCGCTAAACCATCTTTTACTAAAATTTCAAATTCCACTGCTAGCACCCCAAATAATTTGGTAAAATTATAATCGCTTAGGAAAAAAACGATGCTGTTTATTACTATTTTTTCATTATAACGGTTTAAGTGATTATAAATAGTAAGATAGTTGCTTAATAAGTAACTTGCCTGCAATAGTTAAAACTAAAACAAATAATGCTGAGGAATAAGATTAAACCCCACGTCAGACGATATTTTACGAGTATAACCGCCAATAAGTGAAGCACAGTTAAACAGAAAAATAACTCTAATTATTATTTATTTAATTATAAGTTACTCAACAAAACTAAATACACAATTTGTATGCATTTTCTAATTTAAAACCCTATTCTGGCTTCAACAAATCGAAACGCACCCTGAAAGGATAAAAACCATGACACAATTAAACGTAGTTGATACAGCGAAGAAACTTTGGAGCAGCAAAGACGAAATTGCTAAAAACATTTGGTTAGCAGGCCTTGGTGCATACGGTAAGAGCATTGATGAAGCGAACAAAGTTTCAGACAAATCTTCAACATTATTCGAAGAACTTGTTGCTAAAGGCACTAAGATTGAAGAATCAGCTAAAGCAAAATTGTCTGATAAAAAAATCTCAACTGACGTTTTAGAAACACGTGTAAACCAAGTGTTCACTAAAATTTCAGGTGTTGACGGCACTAAAGTCGACGCATTAAACGCAAAAGTTGATGAATTAACCAAAGCAATTGCTGATCTTAAAAAGTAATAGTTTAACGTTAATCGAAATGGTGAGCCGAGGCTCGCCATTTTTCGTTTAAGAGGCAACAGTATTATAATAAACACAGTTTGTATTTAAAGGCTATTTTGCCTATCTAGACATAACAAGCACAAATTAACGACATTTTCACTCAAAAACACAGTCATAAAGTATAATTTATACCTGTTTAAATATTGACCACCAAGTCAATTAATTTAATTTATTTTAATATTACCCCATTATCTACCTAATTATCCTCAACGCCCTATAAGTAGTAGTTCCCCATAGCAATACCAGCTATTTTCCGCCTAGATATCTCTCTGTTTTGAATGTTCAGCCAACATAAAAAAATTGACAACCGCGTCAACATCTTTAAGATGCCCCGCAAGCAATGTGACGTTGTATAATTTTGGCAATATGGGCCTTAAGTCTCTACTCTGAAACCGTAAATTTCAGACCTACAATGAAGCAGGATAACTGTACCTTTTTTCTGGTATGGTTCCCCTACCCAAGTTTATACTTCGGAATATTGTCATTTTAAATCAACCAACTTAATAGTAATGGGTGTTTAATGGACAAGTACTTCCTCCTGTCTGCGCGTGGCGCAACTGTAAAAAATGAAATCTATGCGGGTTTAATTACCTTTTTAGCGATGAGTTATATCTTAGCAGTGAATCCGGCAATTTTAGGCAGCATCGAAGGGATAGACAAAGGCTCGGTCTTTACTGCAACAGCACTGTCTGCAGCAATCGCCACATTCATTATGGGTGCGTTTGCTAAATACCCAATTATGTTAGCACCGGGCATGTCGATGAACGGCTTCTTTAAAGCTATCTTACTCGGTGGCGGTATCTCGTTACTTTGGCATGAAGCACTGTTTGCTATTTTCCTTTCTGGTTGTCTGTATTTAATCTTAAGCTTAACCCCGGCTCGTAAGGTGATGATTGATGCGATCCCTGAAGATTTAAAACTCGGTATTGCAGTTGGTCTGGGCTTATTTGTATCTTTTCTGGGGTTACGTAACGCCGGTATCATTGTAAGTAACCCTTTCACCTTAGTAAGCATGGGTGATGTCAGCGACCCCAAAGTATTTATCGCCCTGTTCAGCATCTTTATTGCGATAGGCTGTTTAGTCCGAGACATAAAACTCGCGACTGTTATTTCATTCATCTCGTCTATTATTTTAAGTTTATTAAGCGATCACTTCTTGGGTAGTCACTTAATTACCTTACCAACTGAAGTATTTTCTATGCCGCCCAGTTTAGCGCCCACATTCGGTGCTATCTTTGACTTGTCGCAACTGACAATGCCAAAAATGACTGATTTGATTTTCTTGGTTATTATTTTTTTCATTGTTGATTTCTTCGATGGTCTAAGCACGATTGTGGGTGTCGGCCGTGATGCAGGCATTATCGGTAAAGACGGTAAAGTACCAAACGCAAAATCGGCATTAGTGGCTGACTCCGGTGGTACCATCATAGGTACTATATTAGGCACAACGTCCATTACTGCTTATTCAGAATCGGCAGTGGCATCATCAATGGGGGCTAAAACAGGTATCAGCGCCATTACGGTGGCCGTGATGTTCCTAGTATCTATGTTCTTGTTCCCTGTATTCTCAATATTTACCTCGGCGATTGTGGCGCCGGCACTGGTTGTTATTGGTATTTATATGATTAAGAACTTGGCAAATGTTAGCTGGGATAAGAAAGAATCAGCCATTCCGGTATTCTTTATTATGGTATTTAGCTTGTTAACCTTCTCGCCTGCAAACGGCATGGCAATGGGTTTCATCAGTTACTGTTTCGTCATGTTAGTACAAGGTGACGGCAAAAAAGTTCATCCGATTATTTACTCACTCGCACTACTATTTGTTGTTTATTTAGCAATTTCATAATTTAGGGACTGACACATGAATTTATTAGAAAAAGCGATTTTAGAGCACGGAAAATCAGTGAACAACGTAGCCTTAGACGCAAGTAGCTTTTTAACAAAGCAAATTGATATTCAAATTTTAGACTGGTGTGCATCGCAACTAGCGATCCACTTTCAAGATGCTAAAATCGACCGTATCCTCACCATTGAAAGCGGCGGGATTGCTATCTCAACCTTGGTGGCATTAAAATTAAATGTGCCATTAGTGGTGATGAAGAAAAAACGCAGCATGTTAGACCCAGAAAATGTACTAACCACTAATGTGTTCAGCTTTACCAAAAATAGCTCATACGAGTTGAACTGTAATGTTGAACACATTAATGACAATGATCGCATCTTGTTTGTTGATGATGTATTAGCACACGGTAATGCAGTTGAAGGTACACTGGCAATCCTTGAACAAACTAACGCTGAATTAGTGGGTGTGGGTATCTTGTTTGAAAAATCGTTCCAAAGTGGCGCGGCAATGTTAGCAGAAAAAGGTATTGATACCTTGTCACTGGCACGTATCAGTTCATTAGAAAACGGCATTCATTTTTAATAAAATGATTGTTAGCTAAGTAAAGTTAATCGAAAGGGGAGAAACTATCACTGTTTCGCCCCTTTTTAGTTACTAATACTTAATCTTTTTCATTACTCGATAATCAATAAACATTACGCCCGATCGTCTTTCGGAGAGTCCATCACCACATGCGTGGTAATGATGCGGATTTGGGGTATCGCCCCTAATTTATTGGAGTGAAAAACTTTATAAGCTTTTAAATTCTTGGTTTCGACACGTAATAGATATTCAGAGGAGCCGGTAATGTTGTGGCACTCTTTCACTTCTTCCGCCAGTGTGATCTCTTGCTCGAAATGTTGCTGTGCCGCCATGGTGTGTTCACTTAGCCCCACTTCCACATAAGCGATAAAACCATTTCCCATCAGTTCACTATCTAGAATAGCGCGGTAGCCTTTGATCACCCCACTGGATTCTAATTCCTGCACTCGACGTAAACACGTTGACGGCGATAAATTTATTTTTTCAGCCAGCTCAGCATTAGAGATCCGCCCGTTAATTTGAAGCTCTTGTAAGATCCTGTCATTAAAAGCATCCTTTTTGATGATTTGTTGTTTCATAAGTCCTTTTCACTGATCATTTTTAACGATAATCCCACTATAACTGAATTATCATTTAATTAACTAGGGATTACTTAAAGAGATTGATTTTATGAGCGTCGAAATACTAACCGCATTTATGGCTTTTGCATTTGTCACCTCAGTCACTCCAGGACCAAACAACTTGATGTTAATGAACTCAGGCGCTAGTTTTGGTATTAGAAAAACCGTGCCACATGTATTGGGGATCGTTGTAGGATTTATATTTATGCTGCTGTTAGTGGGGCTCGGTATTATGCAAATTTTCCAGCGTTTTCCTGTCAGTTATGACATATTAAAAATACTGAGTATTGCTTATTTACTGTATCTAGCCTTTAAGATCGCCACCTCTAATACCACACTGGAACACAATGCCACCAAGACCAAGCCATTTAGCTTTATACAAGCTGCAATGTTCCAATGGATAAATCCAAAGGCATGGACAATGGCGCTGACTGCGTTGAGCATTTATGCCACGTCTAGCGACTTAAATACGGTATTATTTGTCACGCTAATATTCGCGGTTATTAATCTACCGGCCATCAGCCTATGGGTGCTTTTAGGACAAAAAATGCAGCGTTTTTTAACCAGCCGTAAACGCTTAAAAGCCTTTAATATAACGATGGCAATGCTACTGGTGATGTCACTCTATCCGGTGATTTAGAATGGGTTTAATACTTACTAAACGATGCAACACAACCCCGAGTAACTGGGTTGTATTGCACTAAAATTAAGATGATCAGCTCGAAAGCCGCTTGCATCCTCACTCAGGGTAATGCCCTTTACTTAATGAGCGATACACCTTCAACTACAGCCACAGTACTCGCATCAGTACGTTCGATAGTTTTAACCAGTACCGATTGGATCGTTTCATCTTCGCGTGCGTCAGTTTTACTTGCAAACTTTTGCGCTTGTGGCGCTGCGCCTTCTTCTGACGTAAATGTCACCACAACTTCTGTTGCGATGTCAGCTGTTGCACCAAAGTACTCGAATGATACAACTGGGTAGCCTTTGAAGCCTCTTTTGGCTAGCTTTTCAATGCGTTTTTTTGCTTTATCTACATTCATTTATCTGAATCCTTGTGGTAACTAAACCTGAAAAAATATAATACGTAAACAATAAGGGGATAGCTATGACGAACAGCTCAGTACCATCTTGCGTCCCCACTCTGGCGGTAATGCAGCGAGCTTTTCAAACTCAGGGTGTTCGGCAAATGGATTGGTTAATACTTCAAGTAACTCATTCACCAGGCTATAGTCATAGTCTGTTGCTTGCGTAATAGCTTGCTGCGCTAAGTAATTGCGTAAAATATACTTAGGGTTAACTTGATTCATATGTACTTTACGTACCTCATCTACGCTCGATTCTAAGACCAAACGTTGCTGATATTTAACCGCCCAGGCATCAAATGCCTCACGGTCGATAAACTGATCGCGTATCGGACTATTATCAGCATCCTCTGCGCTATCAAAATCACTTAATGAACGGAAGAAATAGGTATAGTCCACCGCGCTACCTGCCAATATTTCCAGCAAGTTTTTAATCAATTCACCATCCGTATCGTGCACTTGCTGTAAACCGAGTTTACCACGCATCAACTCACGCAATTTAGCTAAGAAGATATCATCATAAGTTTGCAGCACTGCATTTAACGGTTCGACATCCATGAACGGCGTCAACGCACGACCTAACGCCATTACGTTCCAGTAACCCACTTGCGGCTGCTGATTAAAGGCATAACGACCCGAATAATCGGTGTGGTTACAAACATAAGCCGGATCGAAGTTATCCTGAAATGCAAACGGGCCATAATCAAAGGTTTGCCCTAAGATCGACATGTTATCGGTATTCATTACCCCGTGAACAAAACCAACCGCTTGCCAATGTGCCATTAACTCCGCGGTAGTGATCATCACTTGCTTATAAAACGCCAAATAAGGTACTTCTGCGGTTAAGGCATCGGGGAAATGTTTGGTCAGGGTATAATCCAGCATCCGCTTTAAATCGTCTAACTGCTGGGTATAATAAAAGTGTTCGAAGTGACCAAAACGCACATGCGATTCAGCAACACGTACCACCATAGCCGCTTGTTCAACCTGTTCACGCATCACCGCATCGCTACCAACAACCACACTTAATGCTTGTGTTGTTGGAATACCTAAGCCTTGCATTGCCGCACTGCATAAATACTCACGAATGCTTGAACGTAATACCGCGCGACCATCACCTTGACGGCTATAAGGCGTTTTGCCTGCACCTTTTAAATGCAGATCCCAGGTCGTGTTCTTGCTACGATCACCACTAGCATCATTGCCTTTAACTTGTGCTAACAACAAACCACGACCGTCACCGAGATCTGGGTTGTAGTGACCAAACTGATGACCGGTATACTTCATTGCTAGAGGTTCAAAACCGCTTGGCAGATAGTTACCTGAGCATAGTTGTAATAACGCATCGCTATCAGCGACAGCATCGTCTAAACCTAACAAGGCTAATACTTGCGGGTTTAGGCTGACCATTTTCGGGTCGCTGATCCCATCAGGCATTTGCTTGTTATAAAAATGCGCGGGTAACGTCGCATAGTGATTATCACACTTAAGTGAATCGATACCTGCTAGTTTATTATGACTAGAGTCTGGTTTATTAATGATGCTCACGAATTATCTCTTTTGTCCTTGGCTAAAGCCCATCGATATCGAGTTGATACAAAAACGTTGACCCGTCTCTGTTGGTCCATCCGGGAACACATGGCCTAAATGCGAGTCACAATTACTGCACGTCACTTCAATACGTTGCATGGCTAAACTGTTATCTTCGGTATACACCACCGCGCCTGATTTGATCTCTTTATCAAAGCTCGGCCAACCGCAACCGGAATTAAACTTGCTGTCGCTGGTAAATAATTCATGACCACAGCATTTACAGTGATATACGCCCACTGTCTCATTGTTTAATAGCGACCCCGTATAAGGATGCTCTGTGCCTTTTTTACGGCACACGTGAAACTCTTCATCGGTTAACTCGGCTTGCCACTCGGCGTCTGTTTTCGTCACCGAAATAGTGCTTTTACCTATGTTCTTCATATCAGTGTTCTTTATCTCTTTATTCATAGTTTTGTTATCCTCACGGTTAATGAGTAGATTGTAAGCGCCCGTACAATGTTTGATAAAGCCCTTCAACCTGTAATAATTCATGATGTTGTCCTGACTGGCTAATTTCACCATCGTCGAGCACATAGATCAAGTCAGCTTGTTTGATTGCACTGAGTCTATGGGCAATAATTAATGTCGTTCTGTCTTCTAAAAATTCACTCAGATTATGGTGTAACCGACTTTCGGTTTCGGTATCTAACGCCGATGTGGCTTCATCAAATACCACCATTTGTGGTTTACTTAATACCATTCTCGCAATGGCTAAACGCTGGCGTTGACCACCAGAAAGACGCACACCATTACGTCCGACTAAGGTGTCTAGTCCATGGCCCAGTTGTTTAATTGTTTCTGCCATTTCGGCTACTTGCAGCGCTTGCCATAATTCATCATCGGTAAAGCTATTACCCATAGATAAATTTTCACGGATCGAAGTATTAAACAAAATAGGTTGCTGTAAGACCGTGGCAATATTTTCACGTACTTTATCATAACCAATCTGGTTTAGCGGCACATCGTTAATTAAGATCTCGCCTTGCTGTTTCTCATATAAACCCAATAACAATTGCACCAAGGTCGATTTACCACCGCCACTTACCGCAACAATCGCGACTTTTTTACCTTTCGGGATCACTAAGTTGACATTACGAATGACTTTGTTTTCGCTATTATAAGCAAAACACACATCTTTGAATTCAACCGCAACGCCTTCTTGATCTGCAAACGGATCAACCAAACACGGATGTTGTGGCTCTTGGGTTAATTCGAACACACCGTTTAATCTTTTCAATGCCGCCGAGGCTGCGAAGTAGGTATATTGAATACTTAATAATTCTTGTACCGGTCCCATCATAAACCACAGGTAACCAAATACTGCGAAGATCTGACCGATAGTGAGATCCGCAAATACCACCATCAACATGGCAATGGCACGGAACACTTCAAAACCAATTAAAAAGATAGTGAAACTTAAACGGTTAACGGCATCGGTTTTCCATTGTGATTGGATCGCGCTATCACGTAACTCACTCGCGGCTTCGATCACACGACTGAAGTATTGCTTTTCACGTTGCGCGGTACGTAACTGTTGGATCGCATCTAAAGTATCAATCAAGGCTTCTTGAAATGCTTCAAAGGCGGCATTTTCACGAGTTTTTAAGTTTTTAATCCGCTTACCAAACGAACGAGAAAAATAGATAACCGCCGGATTCAGCAATAAGATAATCAAACCTAACTGCCAATCAATCCATAACAAGATCGCTGCCGTACCGATAATAGTGAGCATACTAACCAGGAATTTTGACAAGGTTTCTGCTAAGAACTTATCGATGGTTTCAACATCGGTAATACAGCGAGAACTGATCCCGCCCGAGCCCTGCGTTTCATATTCAGTTAATGATACCAAGGGTAAATGCAGCATTAATTTATTACGAATGTAAAAGCTTAAGTTCTTACCTATGATGGTAAATTGTCTTGCTTGCCATACCGACAAAACTAAACTCGATAAACGTAACAACACTACGAAGCCAAGGATCGCCAAAATATACAGTTGCGGTCCCCAACATGATTCAGGGAACATGTTTTGCATTGCCTGCACTGCAGCACCCGGCTTTTCGAGCAACACTTCATCCACCAACAAAGGCATCATCAGCGGAATAGGCACACTGACTAAGGTGGCAAATACAGCAATAATATGCGCGGTGATTAATGGTTTCTTTTGGCGTAATACCCGCTCACGAATTAACGCCCAGCTGATAAGATTGCCTTGCTTTGTTTGCAGAGCGGGTTGGTCAGCGGTTTGTTGAGACGTTTGCGCTGATGTTTGCTTATGGTCTTGTGAGTCGTCTTGCTGAGATTGAGAAGTTGTTTTTATCATAATGTCTATAAAACCACGCCTACCTTTAGTTGTTACGAATGATTATCAATTGCAGTTATTATGCCGCAGATTCACTCGCAACGACAGCTTTAATACCCGCGCTATGTACCTTGATGCAGATATCACCTTGTTTGAATGCAATCGTCGGATTAGCTAATGTTTCACCTGCTGCTTGTGGCGCAGAGCGTTTAATTTTAATGCTGCTGTCATTGGCTAACACAGTATCAATATCAGGGTTAACCGCATGTAGAGCCTGATCTAATTCAGCCATGCTAGCCGCATTACCCGGCAGCACTAACTCAACATGTTCCCACCCCTGCTGTGGATAATGTTTGCCAGGAAACGGCAGTTCGACACAATCAATCTGCCAGCCGCCTAATATTAACGGCTCATCTAATACTATTATATATATCGGACGACCGTTAATAATACTGTCAGAAATGACTTTCCCACGTTGTTTAAATTCAGCCAGTAATGACTCTGCGGTGGCAATATCATTAACGCGCAATGCAACATGGTCACACCATACTGCCTCATTGTTTGCGTTTGATTGCTTAACTAAACCAAGCTGATGTGTGAATGCTAACATTGCTTTAGAGAATGCCGGCCACTGTTGAGTTAGATCTTGATATTGCATGGTAATTCCTTCAATGAGTTATCAAATAATAATAACACAAGCCGCATTTTTACTGCGTGGTTTATAAAATAACCATTCTTGATTTAGTGCAAAAAATTGAAAGTTGACTCTGATTAGCTCAAAAACACAGAGCTTTTAGGACATTATCCTGCTAAATTAAAGAGGATTTATTTTAATAACGTCTCTCAACTTTTAGACAAAATAGGTGTATATATGAATAATGTTTTTGATGCTGTAAAAAGTGCTCGTCGTAAAAACAAGCTAAAACGCGAAATTCACGATAATGATAAGAAGATCCGCGATAACCAAAAACGTGTCGATCTACTTGATAACCTACTTGATTATCTTTCTCCAGAAATGACTCAAGAAGAGATTGTTGAAATCATTGCTAACATGAAATCTGATTATGAAGATCGTGTTGATGACCACATCATTACCGGTGCAGAACTATCTAAAGAACGTCGTGAAATCAGTAAAAAAATGAAAATAATAACAAAAGCGGTTAGCGAAAAATAAAAAAGAAATCGAACGCTATACACCTACACGATAATCCGCGCCCTAAATAAATCTAATAAGCGGATATCAACATTCAGATGGGCACCAGATACACGAGGTTACTTGCTCGGTCTGGTGTTTTATCTCAATACACACCATCATATCTCTGCTATTACAACACAAAATATTATTCTTAATATAAACCAAATGGTTAACTCGATATTGCAATAGTATTTAAACCACTAACAATGCTAATCTAACTCTCCGTCAATCAATTAGCAGTCGATAAAAATGAACGCACTTTCTAAAACACGATCTAAATTGCCCTCTAAAGAAAGTCCGTTTGTGTTTCTCGCCCTTGCCGGAATAGTCATGGCCATGACCTTTTCCGGCTGGAATGCCCTGTTAAATAACTTTGCCATCGAGAATGCCGCATTTACCGGTGCTAAAATTGGCACACTGCAATCAATACGTGAAATACCGGGATTATTAGCCTTCACGGCTGCCTTTGTATTGTTGGTATTTTACGCAGGCGCAGCGATTGCTGCATTATCGTTAATCTTAAGCCAATTTGTAGCGACTAATCATCTAGAAGATCAATCAAATCATGGCTAAATAAACATTTAATTTGACCAAAACCGTATTCAACCTCTTGCCTAACGATTATATTCAGGCGTTCCTGACCTACGCAAGAACAACCATGGCAGGATTACCGATAATGGGAACCATTAGTCGGCTTTTATATGTTCTAGTACGAGTGATCCATCAAAAAATCGATGTCTTGATCTTCTGTTATGTATTGATGTACATTTCCACTCTTAAATAATTTGAGTGGATTTTTATTTGTCGTTTTATAGCTAAGTGATGAGCCATCTATCTGCAATACACTGCCTTCAGGTATGGCAACTACAATTTCATGAGGATTGACCACCAAAAATTCTAAAATCCGCTCATCTCTTGTCTCTCCCATGTGTCCCTCTAAACTAGCTTCTATATAATGAGGATTTATCTGAAATGGTACGAGATTTAATGATGGCAAGATTGCAGCCGTCACTATTGGCAGATCATTTGTAGTCCTTATCGTTGGAGCCCCAATATTTGATCCTGCGCTCCATCCTATATATAATTTATCTTTCTTTAAGACAGCCTTTCTAATGGGTCCGATTAAACCAAGATCGTGTAATTTTTTATTTAAAACCCAGGTATTTCCGCCGCTGACCAATATACCATCGGCTTCTTCTATGGCTTTAACTGGATCATCTTGATCTTCTATATTTATTACCTCACAACCAAATTGACTAAAACTTTGCTGCACAGCCTGAGTTCTAGTCTTGTGATCCTCCCTTATAACAGCGTAGGGAATAAACACTAATTTCTTCGCCTTTGTCTTAGAGATAACCTCTTTGATCCAGTCGAAGCCGTACTCAAGGATTTGGGTATTACCTGCTAGTTTACCATTGCTAAAAAGCATGATATTCATATATATATCCTCTGTTATAGTTGAACCACACTTTATTCCGCATTCATACCAATCATTTAGCCTTATCGTCCAGTGTGACTTATTTAAAAATAAAAATAGCATTTCATATGTGATAAAACGCACACATAAATATACTCACAAAGTGGTAACGTGGCTATGTTTTTTTATAATGAAATGTAACTAACTACCATTATTGTAGAGTGGTTGGATGTATTCCAGTTTATTAAGATCACTTTCTCAAATCAAAGTGCAGGGCTTGGTTTAAAAATCATGGCCATTGCTGGTTGTGCATTTTATATGCACGAAATAGGTGCTTCAAAATCACTCGTTCGTGTTTTGACTCGTCCGTTAATGCACATCAAACATATGCCGTACCTGTTCATGGCGATATGTTTTTTAGTTGGTGAGTTTCTCTCTATTTTTATTACAAGTGCATCTGGTTTAGGTGTGCTTTTAATGGTCACTCTATATCCATTAATGAGAAGTGTAGGCTTAAGCCCCATTATGATGACCATTGTGATGGTATTGATCATTATGGTTTCTGCGATCTTAATGGGTTCCGGAAATGCAGCATTTTTATCATTCGCAAATCTAGTGCCTGATATAGCTGGGAAAATGGGGATCGCACCAGTAATGATGTTACTACCGATGCAATTTGTAGCGGGCATGAGTCGGAATATCTCTCCTATCACCCCAAATATGGTTGCTATTGCAGGCGTGGCAGATGTTTCGCCATTTGATCTAGCGAAACGAACGGCAGTTCCAATGATGGGGGGTATCATTATCTCTATATTTGTTAGTATTCTTCAATTTTAATCATCACTTTTACGCACGATAGCAAAGAGGCTATCGTGCGTATTTACCAAAAACTAAGAATTTTTCCCAATCAACTTAAGACTCTGTCTGAAGTGAAGTCAGCACGATATGATTAACATATAGGTCTACAGAAACGAAAATTAAGGCCTCTATCATGATCGAAGTTACTCAATCTAATTTTTTTCCGATGAATAATACTATTAAAAATTATGCATGGGGAAGTCTCGACTCAATGCAGGATCTGTTTACTATTTCTAATCCTGAAAAAATACCTCAAGCAGAAATGTGGATGGGCGATCATCCAAATGGCTGTTCTAAAATAACCCATCACTCACACGAAATTTTACTTTCAGATTTTATTGCGTCAGCACCCGCTGCGATACTTGGCCGTCACCAACATTCAAGTAATATGCCTTACCTATTTAAAGTACTTGCGGCGGAAAAAGCATTATCCGTACAGGTTCATCCAAATAAACAGCAAGCTGAAATGGGGTTTTTAAATGAAAATAAATTAGGTATTTTACAGGATGCTTATAATAGAACCTATCATGATGTCAATCATAAACCAGAGCTAGTCTTTGCATTAACACCGTATAAAGTGATGAATGGATTTAGAGATTTAACGTCTATTACCCATGATTTTGAGGCATTAAAAATTTCAAGTTTAGCCTCTGCACTTGCTGATTTTAAAACGGCTTTAACTGACTCCGCGCTAGCCTCATTTTTTACAATCCTATTCATGCTTAGTGAAGCTGAAAAAAAAGAAGCTGTTACCGTATTATTGAATTACGCTCAACAACAAGATACAGATCGACATCAATTAATTACTGAGCTGGCGCAACAATATCCTGGAGATCTAGGTCTTTTTTCCCCCTTATTTTTACATACTGTCATTTTACAACCTGGCGAAGCGATGTTCTTACGTAGTGGCACCCCCCATGCTTATGTATATGGTACCGCATTAGAGATCATGGCAAGTTCAGATAATGTCCTCCGCGCAGGACTCACAGAAAAACATATTGATATTCAAGAGTTAGTGGCCAATATGACATTCACACCATTGAAGTATGACGAGTTACGGCTTAAGCCTAAAAAGGCAAACAATATTACACACTATCCGGTTCCAGTAGCTGATTTTAGCTTCTCAATTTATACGCAACAACAAGCACATACAATAACGGTCAACAGTGCCGAAATCTTGTTTGCCATAGATGCACCGGTATCGATATTCCACGACTCAGGCGAGGTGCTCACCTTCAATAAAGGAGAGTCAATATTTATCCCTGCTTATGTAAAAGAATATAAGATCACAACATTAGGCCGTCTAGCTAGAGCATATACTTCATAATAGATCCCTTCACTAACGCTCATAAATAGCAGGATTTCTTCTTAATAAAGAAATCCCGCACACCTTAAACAACACCCCCAGCAATCTTCCATTGATAGTAATAGTGACGAAATTCACGTTTTCAACACAACGGCAGACAAAGTAGGAATTTTTCCTAATTCAGTTAAGCCAACGTCTCAAGCCAACGTCATACCTACAAGTTAGTATCTCTCATATTCGTTGAACAAAATATTTATACCAATTTCAGTGCCGTTTATTTTATTAAATCCTGCTTAATATGCAGCATTGACTAACCCGCACTGTAGATGAACCTAGTAAGGATCCTATATGCTAAAAATATTAGAACAAGTTAGAAAACCGACACTTGATATACCCGTAGAAGAACGGCGTAAAATGTGGTTTAAGCCATTTCTTCGATCATACTTAGTCGTCTTTATTGGCTATATGGCAATGTACTTAATTCGTAAGAATTACAATATAGCCCAAAATGATATGATTTCAAATTATGGTTTGTCTATGACGGATCTCGGTTTAATTGGCTTAGGTTTTTCAATTTGTTACGGTATTGGTAAAACCGTTGTGTCTTATTATGCCGATGGCAAAAATACCAAGCAGTTTTTACCCTTTATGCTGATCCTATCTGGACTGATGATGATAGGCTTCAGTCTAAGTATGGGTGGTGGTGGCATCAATATCTTTCTAATGATGGCTTTTTACGGTTTGAGTGGTTTCTTCCAAAGTACTGGGGGCCCTTCAAGTTACTCGACCATTACAAAATGGACTCCGCGTAATAAACGAGGAACATACCTCGGTTTATGGAATATGTCACACAATGTTGGTGGTGCAGCCGCAGCAGGTGTTGCTTTATTCGGTTCTAATTATTTCTTTGGCGGCCATGTTATCGGCATGTTCATCTTCCCTGCACTAATCGCAATCGTGCTTGGTTTTATTGGTCTACGTGTCGGTAACGACTCACCTGAAGCTTATGGTCTTGGTTCTGTTGAAGAACTTTTTGATGAAGAAATCAGCCAAGAAGACCTTGACGTAGACGAACAACAACTCAGTAAACGAGATATTTTTGTAAAATATATATTGAAAAATAAAGTAATTTGGCTGCTTTGTTTCGCAAATATTTTTTTATACGTTGTCCGAATCGGTATTGACCAGTGGTCTACAGTTTACGCGTACCAAGTACTTGGCTTTTCAAAAGAGACTGCTATCAGTGGCTTCACGTTGTTTGAAGTTGGAGCGCTTGTCGGTACACTAATGTGGGGTTATCTTTCTGATCTTGCGAACGGTCGACGTGCACTGATTGCATGCATTGCATTGGGATTCATCATTGTCACCCTTGAATTCTACCAATATGCGACCTCTGAATATATGTTCCTTGGTTCATTATTTACGTTAGGATTCTTAGTATTCGGCCCTCAACTCTTAATTGGTGTCGCTGCTGTTGGCTTCGTGCCAAAGAAAGCCATCAGTGTCGCAGATGGGGTTAAAGGTACTTTTGCCTACCTTATCGGTGACAGTTTTGCCAAACTAGGTTTAGGTATGATTGCCGATGGTACCCCAATTTTTGGTTTGACCGGTTGGGCGGGAACCTTTGCAGCACTGAATGCATCAGCTATGATCTGTATTGGGCTACTGTTTTTCGTCGCGATTGCTGAAGAAAAGAAAATTCGTCATGCAAAACGAGCACATAAAAAATCAAAATTAGCCATGACTCTCTAAGCCATAAATATTGTTCTATAAGTATAATGCTGTTCACTTTAAGTGCATGGCATTTCTTTTCATAACAACATAAACCAATTCCTTACGCTTTGTTAACCGAACTATATAAAGATTAACCAACCAGTGCATTTAACTGCCATTTATACCCATAATAGAGATTAACTTGTGAAAATAATTTTAATTAACACGATTTAAAACACAACTTATCTTTATCATCCTTGATTAAACTTTTTAATAAATGTAATTTATTATTTCTTATAATATATAGGACTTTCAGATGATTAAAGTTTCATTAGTCGATGATCATATAATTGTTCGCTCTGGATTTGCCCAACTTTTATCACTAGAAACTGACATAAAAGTGGTAGGAGAATTTTCTTCTGCATCACAAGCGCGTAATGGTCTGCCCGGCTTACAAACAGATGTCTGTATTATCGATATATCGATGCCCGATGAGAACGGTTTATCTTTATTAGCTGACCTCCCTAAAAGTCTTTATTGCATTATGCTAAGTGTGCATGACTCTGCTTCAATTGTTGAAAAATCATTAGAAGCAGGAGCCCGAGGATATTTAAGTAAACGTTGCAGTCCTGATGAACTGGTTCAAGCGGTGCGCACCGTTGCAAAGGGAGGTTGCTACTTAACGCCAGAGATCACGCTCAAGCTAGTCTCATCGGCGCATGTTCAGAAACCAACAATGCAATTGACTAAAAGAGAGCTTCAAATCAGTGAAATGTTAGCATTAGGCTTAAATGTCAAAACGGTAGCAGCTCGCCTTGGATTAAGTCATAAAACTGTCCATGTTCATCGTGCTAATGCAATGGACAAACTGCATGTAAAAAATAACGTTGAATTAGCAAAACACTTTGAACGTGAATTATTTTAATGACTAATTATTGGTTAACATCGTTGTGTGGTTGGCTAATATTTTCATGCAGTTGGTTTTGCCTCTGGATATTTTCTTTTTCTTTTCTTGCCGAACCAGAGCTTGCAATTATATTATTTCCCTTTGCTTTTCGGCTCGGTATTGCATTACATACAAAAAAACGTTTCTGGCCTACGATTTATGGGGCTGAATTATGCCTTATGGCTTCATTATCCATCCTACTGGATCAATCACAATGGATAATTGTCATTATTACCAGTTTTGCCAGTATCCCAATGATCTGGTTTGCACAGCAACATTATTATGGTTCGCAATTACGTCGGCTTTGTGTCATTGGTATTGTCATTGTTGCAACCGCAATCATCAATACCTTGATGTTAGGCGACCGATTAGACTCTTTCGGTATGATTTTTCTAGTTAGCATAACAGGCGGTTTAATACTCGTACCAAGCTGCTACTTGGTATGGAGCTATTTATTTCAAAGTGTATGGACCCCTTTAACAATTAACCTCATTGCTAAACCAGTTGAATTGCGCAGTCGCCATATTATATTTTGTACCCTCTTGTTCATTCTTAATATTGTCATACAACTCGTTCTACCTGAAGAACTGCGACGTTTCGCCCCATTCTGCTTGGCAATCCCCATTATATTATTAGCCTTTCGTTATGGCTGGAAAGGTGCTTTATTAGGTACAGTACTAAATAGCATCGCGTTAATTGCTGCACGAAACGGCGTCAGCCATATGGAAATAACGGACTTACTGCTCTCGCTTTCAGCACAAAGTTTAACCGGTATTTTACTGGGTATTGGTATTCAACATCAACGGGAATTAAATCAAAAACTACAGCATGAACTAAATAGAAATCACAATCTGTCTCGTCATTTTGTTAAAGCTGAAGAATCCGTCCGACGAAATATCGCTCGCGAATTACATGATGAGATAGGTCAAAATATTACCGCGATTCGAACTCAAGCAAGCATTCTTCAACGCGTTGAAAAAAGCCCAGTAGGCCATCGTTGTGCATCTACCATCGAGGAGTTGTCCCTTAATATCTACGATACAACAAAAGGTTTACTCACTCAGTTACGCCCTAAAGTCTTAGATGAGCTGGGTCTTCAAGGCGCTATCCAGCACTTGGTACGTGAACTTGAGTGCGAAAGAAATGGGATCAGCACCACCATAATATGGAATGAACCGATAGAGAGAGACGCAGAAACAAGTGATGCAACCAATGTGACACTCTATCGTATCTGCCAAGAAGCACTTAATAATATGATGAAATATGCGCAGGCATCAGAGGTCACCATTACAGTTTCATTTCAAAAAAAAGCGTATCTAACCGTTAAAGATAATGGGATTGGTTTTAAACATGAAGATACACTCGACGGTTTAGGTTTACTTGGTATTCGAGAACGAGTCCAAGTACTCGGTGGTAAATTTACACTGATCACTCAATCCGGAAGTAATGCAGTCGGTACAGAGCTACAGGTGATTTTACCCATGCTATAAATACAACCACATTGTATAAATAGACAAATGTAATACTGTATTAATCCATAATTTTAAGGTCTGAGTGAATGATCAACTTCTTAAAATCAGAGCAGCATGCCAAAACTGTAGATGACCCGAAAGAAATAGATGAAGCTTATAAATATTGGCGTTTTCATATCATGTTTACCATGTACATAGGCTACGCTGTATTTTACTTTACGCGTAAAAACTTTAGCTATGTCATGCCAGCCATGATTGCAGACCTCGGGCTAGATAAAGCCGACATTGGCATGATGGGCTCTTTATTTTATATTACTTATGGATGTTCCAAGTTTTTTTCTGGCATTATTTCAGATCGATCAAATCCTCGTTTTTTTATGGGCGTAGGGCTGATTATAAGCGGTATTATTAATATCTTATTTGGATTTTCCAGCAGTCTTTTAATGTTAAGCATATTATGGATTTTAAATGCCATTTTTCAAGGTTGGGGTTGGCCAGCTTGTTCCAAGCTATTGACCACTTGGTATTCTCGGTCTGAACGCGGATTTTGGTGGGCACTATGGAATACTGCGCATAACGTCGGGGGTGCATTAATTCCATTGCTAATAGGATACATCACACTTCATTATAGCTGGCGCTACGGATTTATAATTCCAGGCATAATTGCAATATTCGTTGGTTTATTTTTATGTTGGCGATTACGTGATAAACCAACAACACAGGGGCTACCAACTATAGGGCATTGGCGAAAAGATAGTTTAGAATTGGCTCACGAAGGTGAAGACTTAAAGTTAAATCACAATGAAATCCTGAAAAAATACGTATTAACCAACAAGTATATTTGGCTACTGGCATTTAGCTACACGCTAGTTTATATCGTGCGGACAGCAATTAATGAT
This sequence comes from Moritella sp., assembly GCF_013215705.1. Lineage (GTDB taxonomy): Bacteria > Pseudomonadota > Gammaproteobacteria > Enterobacterales > Moritellaceae > Moritella. The sequence continues at coordinate 33,135 of NZ_JABSQR010000007.1, forward strand.
TGGGGGAACTTATACTTAACAGAGCAGTATAATTACAGTTTAATCACAGCCAATAGCGCACTATCACTATTTGAAGTCGGTGGTTTGATGGGCTCATTAGTAGCTGGCTGGAGTTCCGATAAAATATTTGGTGGCAACCGAGGGCCTGTTAATTTAATATTTTCCATCGGCATTTTTTTGGCCATATCGGCACTTTGGTTAATACCCGTAGGAGGGTTTGTTCTGCAAGCGGCTTGCTTTTTTACCATAGGTTTCTTTATTTTTGGGCCGCAAATGTTAATTGGCATGGCCGCCGCCGAGTGCTCTCATAAAAATGCGGTAGGAGCCGCAACTGGCTTTGTCGGATTATTTGCTTATATGGGCGCTGCGCTATCAGGTTATCCCCTCGCTCTGATTATGACTGAATATCAATGGACAGGATTTTTCACTGTGATTACCGCTGCTTCTGCCGCTATTGGTTTGTTATTATTACCATTCTTAAAAGCACAGTCCTCTCAGCATACAAGTGATACTATAATTTATAGTCAATCTTGAAACAGACACAAAAAAAGGTCATCACTTTACAGTGATGACCTTTTTATTTACAAACTAAAAGCTAACAACCGATCACTCGGCTAGCAATTATTTGCTTGCGATATATTCTTCGTAAGTACCGTCGAAATCAATGATGCCGTTTGGCGTGATATCCCAGATACGTGTCGCAACTGTAGATACAAACTCACGGTCATGAGAGATGAATAGTAAAGTACCTTCATATTTCTCAAGCGCTATGTTCAATGCTTCAATTGATTCCATATCCATGTGGTTCGTTGGTTCATCCATTAATAATACATTTGGTTTTTGCATCATTAATTTACCGTAAAGCATACGACCTTTTTCACCACCAGATAGTACACTTACTTTCTTGCTAATATCATCATTAGAGAATAGTAAACGACCAAGGAAACCACGAACAGTTTGATCGTCATCGCCTTTTTCTTTCCACTGATTCATCCACTCCATTAGCGTCATATCTTCTTCGAAGTATGATTCGTGATCCTGTGCATAATAAGCGATGTTTACGTTTTCAGACCATTTGTACTCACCCGAATCTGGAGTAAGTTCGTCTACTAACATACGCATTAATGTTGTTTTACCAACACCATTAGTACCGATAATTGCAATACGCTCGCCAACTTCTACCATCGTCTTGAAGTTAGAGAATAATGGGCCATCATCAAAGCCTTTTGTTAGGTCTTGAACTTCTAATGCATTACGGTAAAGCTGTTTTTCTTGCTCGAAACGAATGAATGGCGTTTGACGGCTAGATACTTTAACTTCATCAAGCTCAATTTTATCAAGTCGTTTAGCACGTGATGATGCTTGTTTTGCTTTCGATGCGTTTGCAGAGAAACGAGCAACGAATGCTTTAAGCTCTGTAATTTGCGCTTCTTTTTTCGAGTTGCTTGTTAGTAGTTGCTCACGCGCTAATGCAGAAGCAAACATGTAATCATCGTAGTTACCTGGGTAAACACGTAATTCACCGAAATCTAGATCAGCCATGTGAGTACAAACACTGTTTAAGAAATGACGGTCATGCGAGATGATTACCATTGTGCTTTGACGTGCGTTTAGTGTTTCTTCTAACCAGTCAATCGTGGCGATATCCAAGTTATTCGTTGGTTCGTCAAGTAGTAAAATATCTGGATCAGAGAATAGTGCTTGTGCTAGTAGTACACGTAGTTTCCAACCGGGAGCAACTTCGCTCATTAGGCCGTAGTGTAGTTCTACTGGGATACCAACACCGATTAGTAGTTCACCCGCACGAGATTCAGCTGTGTAGCCGTCCATCTCTGCGAATTCACTTTCTAGATCGCCAACACGCATACCATCTGCTTCAGTCATTTCTGGGTTAGCATAAATTGCGTCACGCTCTTCTTTCACTGTCCACATTTCTGCGTGGCCCATGATCACTGTATCAAGTACAGTGTTGTTTTCGAATGCGAATTGATCCTGACTTAATTTACCTAGACGTTCGTTTTCATCAAGCTTCACGTTACCAGAGCTTTGATCTAAATCGCCGCCTAAGATTTTCATGAATGTTGATTTACCACAACCGTTAGCACCGATTAAACCGTAACGATTACCGCCACCGAACTTAACTGAGATATTTTCGAAAAGTGGCTTGGCACCGAACTGCATTGTAATATTTGCTGTGCTAATGATAGGGAACGCTCCTGTCCAAAAAGTGGACTAAATATAAATTACTGAATTTTAAGTTGGCGGAGTATAGCACCTAATGTGACGTAAATCACGTAGTCTGATTGGTAAATATAAATGAATAAGAGGAAATATTACTTTAAGGTTTATTTGACTCACTAGACTGCATCCGTGCAGTCTGCTTACGGTGTTTTGGCTGCTTATTTAGTAATAACTTATACACTAGTACTAGGCAATACCCGCTGGTACTTGCGATAATAACAACCAAGCGCCAAGTAATACGAATACCGAACCCATGATTTTATGTTGGTAGATGTGGAAGCGTTCGTTGGTTAATAATGATTTACCTAAGGTACCGACCGTCACCACTAACATTAAGTTAAACAATAAACCTAATACGTTAAGCAGTAAGCCTAGCACGAGCATTTGTTCACCAGAAGACGTTTCTATATTTGATGATACAAACTGTGGTAAGAACAACACAAAGAACAGTAAGGCTTTTGGGTTTAATAGATTGCTGAATACCGCTTTACGATACAGTGAACGCGCCATTTTGCTGGTTTGATCTATTTCAGGCGCCACTACTGAGCTGGTACGTAAACAATCCCAACCCATTTTTAATAAATATAAACCACCGACCAAATGCAAGGCTTGAAGGGCCATTGGATTCATGGCGATCATCGCAGACACACCCATTGCCGCTAATAACGTTAAGATAATACCTGATGTGGCATTACCTAAACTAGCAAAGAACCCGACCTTGCGGCCATAACTTAAGCTTGAGCTGGCAATTAATAACATGTCAGGGCCAGGGATCAGTAATAACGCTACAACAGCAGTTAAATACACAGGTAGAATAGCTAAATCAATCATGAAGGGTTCGCATTACAAAAAAAGGAACTGGATTGTAATACAACTAGCGGTACTTTCATCTACTTTTTAACTAACAAGTAAAATTAATCGCTATTCTAGAAACGAGTGCTAATCGTTCGCGCTAAAAGCTTAAAGTGGTAAGCGATTAAAAGTTTTCTTTCATGTCCAGATAACAACTGCGGATATGTTCAATTAACAGCTGCACTTTTTTCGCCGGCTTACGGGTATACGGATACACCGCATAAATACCAATCACTTTCGCTGTTTGCTGTGACAATACTTCCACCAGCTTGCCATTATCAAGTTCGTTGTAGACCAAACATTTTGGTAGGTAAGCTAAGCCCTTCCCTGCCAGTGCCGCTTGTTTAAGCGCTACGGCATTGTTAGAACTAAAATTTCCCGATACTTTAACGTTATACGTGGCATCGTCACGGGTAAATAACCAATTAAATGCACCGCTGGTTTGACAGGTATAACCTAAGCAATTGTATGGTGCTAACTGTTCGGGAAATTGCGGTTCACCTTGCTGCGCAAGATACTCAGGGCTGGCACAGATCATCCAACGCGAATTAAAGATATGACGCGCGATCAGGCTCGAGTCTTCTAAATGGCCGGTGCGGATCACCAGATCATAACCATCTGCGACCAGATCGACAAAATCATTGTTCATCGACATGTCAACCGTGAGTCCCGGATGCTTTTCACAAAACTCCGCCACGGCCTTGGCCAATAACAATTCACCCGAGATAGTGGGTACTGACATTTTAATGTGACCCGCTAAGGTTTCGCTATAACTGGTCACCGTATCAAAGGCATTCTTCGCGGTTTGGGCAATGCCTTTAGCGCGATAAAATAACATCTCGCCGGCTTCGGTTAAGGTCAGTTTACGGGTGGTACGGAAAATAAGCTGTACACCAAGGTCTTCTTCTAATCGACTGATACGTTTACTCACCACAGACTTAGTGACCTTGTTCGCCTCGGCAACTTTGCTAAACGAACCTTGTTCTATTACTTGGGTAAATAACACTAAATCATCAATTTGCGGCATGCCATTCTCAACTAATTTTTTGGAGGGACTAATCTGTAATTATACACTTAAATCGTAGCATTAAACGATAGTAGATAAATGTAACGAGGTTGAATAGATCCAACCTCGTTGATTTCACTTAAATTACATATCTGCAATCACTACATACGCGGCATGAATAGGACCATGCACACCAATGACTTTAATCAACTCAATATCGGCGGTCGAACTTGGACCTGAAATGAAGTTAATACAAGACGGTAAACGTTCCCCAGCTTGGGCTTTATCATGTAACAGTTTCGTGGCTTGAGTCATACGTGGCATAATTTGGCTTTGCGGGATCAAGAACACCGATGTTTCCGGTAACAAACTCACTGAACGGCCATGTGTCGAGGCACTGTATAATACCATAGTGCCTGACTCTGCTAATGCCTGTTCGGCAAACACAATACCGACTTTCGCCTGTTCTGCTTGTTTGATATTAATGTCATGCGCTTGGTCTGTATCCCAAGTATACACATCATCAAATTGCAGTTTAAGATTATTAGTTACTTGTAACTCGGCTAAGCGGTGATCACCCGAAACCACAATTTTACCGGCATTAAAACCATTACAAATACTGGTTAAGGTTTCGCTCAACTCTTCTTTATTACAACTAACACCCAACGAATTTAAATTAGTTTTAGTGTATTCTAAAAATACATCGGCAAGTTGCTGCTGACTAAATCCAGCCATCACATCATGATGTGGATTATGGGGTAACGGTGGACGCTCAACACCTTGAGTATTCAGTTCACGACCCAGTTTTTTAGCCAATGAACCCAGAAAGCTATCGCGATTATGTATCTTACCTTGCATGATTATTTCTCACTCTTATTAGCTTTAACTTTTGCTTTAACTATACCTGTGACAGCCGCTGAACCTGAAACAGTGCTGTCGGCATCACGGTTAGCAAACCAGCTGCGGAATGACTCACCATCGGGTTGTGGTAGGTCGCGGGCTTCCGTCCAGTCCGCTATCGCGCCAACATTAATCGGTAACTTGCCGTTTCTGATCACTTTCGCACCCACTTTAGCGCCGATCTTCATGCCCACATTCCATAATTTAGGACTGGCATTTAAATAGTTAAACGCCGATACTGCCATGCGTTCACCCAAAGGGGTTATCTTCTTAATCGCCATTTTTTCACGGTGTTTTAATAACAGATCTGACAGCGGGATCTTCACCGGACACACATCATTACACGATTGGCATAACGAACACGCATACGGTAAGTCTTGGAAATCTTCATAGCCACCCAGTAATGGTGACAGTACCGCACCAATAGGGCCTGAATAGATAGAGCCGTACGACTGACCACCAATATGGCGATAAGCTGGACAAGTATTCACACACGCCGCACAACGAATACAACGTAAGATATCTTTAAACTCTGACGCTAAAATGTCTGAACGGCCATTATCTAAGATCACTAAATGGAACTCTTCAGCGCCATCCATATCATTCGATTCTCTTGGGCCAGTAATAGCGGTGACATAACCGGTTAATGGCAGGCCTACCGCACTACGACATAACAAGCTGACCATGATATCGAGTTCTTCAAAGGTCGGGACGATACGCTCCATACCCATCACGGCGATATGTACTTTCGGTAACGAGGTAGCCAATCGCGCATTACCTTCATTGGTTACTAAGCTAATCGAACCTGACTCAGCAACCGCAAAGTTACAACCGGTAATACCGATATCGGCTTCCAGGAAATCATGCCGAATATGCTCACGCACAAAACGCGTCATCTCTTCCGGATCGGAACTGCCTGTATAGCCAATCTTGTCTTCAAATACGCCGCGGATCTGTTCCCGATTTTTATGTAACGCAGGCACGACAATGTGTGAGGGTGGATCGCAATCATCCACTTGTAAAATATATTCACCGAGATCGGTTTCAATCACTTCGCAGTTGTTACGTTGAATGACAGCGTTTAAGCCGATCTCTTCTGTCACCATCGACTTAGATTTAACGATTTTTTTGGCGTTTTTTTCTTTGATGATGTTTTCAATGTAGTCAGTGGCTTGTTGCGAGGTTTCGGCAAAAAATACATGACCACCGGTCTTTTGCACGTTTTCACTTAACTGATGTAAGTAGTAATCAAGGTTGTCTAATACATGGTTACGGATCTCCATGCCGTTTTCACGCCACTCATCCCAGTTACCGAGTTTGTCTGCCGCTAATTGGCGGTTGGTAAGCATACGTTCTTGGGCATTGGCTACCGATTTACGCATAAAGCCATCTTGCATTTGTTCTTTAATACGCTGTTTAAAGATCACATCACTGGTTTTCATCGACATGTTATTCTCCTACCTGGCTCATTAGCACATCAACAATATGCAAGACTTGCACGGTTTTACCTTCGCGCGATAAACGCCCGGCGATATTCATCAGACAGCTCACGTCAGCACCAATTAAGTAATCGGGTGTTACGTCAGTAATATGGGTTGCTTTTTCTTTCACCATTTCACCAGAGATCTCTGCCATCTTGATTGAGAAGGTACCGCCAAAACCACAACAGGTTTCTTGGTTTTTAATCGCAACAAGCTCTAGCCCTTCGACATTACCCAGTAATTTAAGCGGCTCCTCACGCACACCTAATTTACGAATAAGACTACAAGACGGATGATAAACACCACGACCTGGTAGTTTCGCGCCAACATTTTCGACTTTAAGCTCATTCACAAGGAACTGCGTCAGTTCGAACAAACGGTCCGATACCGCTTGTGCACGCGCCGCCCATTCAGGTTCACTCGCTAAATACTCAGGGTATTTCTTTACCGTTGCCGCACATGAACCCGCCGGCGTGACGATTGGATACTCATTACCTTCAAAGGCACGAATTAATGATTTCATCGCTGGCTTGCTTGATTCGACGTACCCGCTATTTAATGACGGTTGACCGCAGCAGCCTTGATCTTTCGGGAATAACACTTCGCAGCCTAACTGCTCCAGTAATAGCACTGTTTTTTTAGCTACGTTTGACTTAACGACATCACATAGACAGGTTACAAAAAAATTAACTTTCATCATCTCACCTTGCTCACCGAGCTTATTTTTTGGAGCATCATATAAGCAAGCCCAGCAAAAAACGAACGTGATTAATGCCAGTAAATATCTTAATAGCGGTGTTTGTGTGATCTTGACTTTTTGTAAAAACAAACAAATTATTTTAAAACAACCAGTTATATTTTTATTAAGGAATTGGGACAGGCATTATTAGATCAGATATGGAAACAATGAAATTCGAGATTAACGGTAATAAGCCATTTTAAACTTAGCGCAATTAGTCAGCAGCGAATGGCTACCTCGCCAGAGACAATAAATATGCTTAAATGTAATAAAATGACGAGATTATGTATTTCAAGCTATAAATACTATATTTTGTGGTTTAATTTCATCAAAATAAATGTCCGAATCACACAATACGCGTCAATCGGTTAATTTGTCGATAGTAACACGCCATTTTATTACCGTGAATTATGACAATCACTGTTTCTAATACCGCTACAATCATTTATCGACTATCATGCGAATGACCATAACTATTTGATTTTAATTGACTTGATAATTTACAGTTTTTTACATACTGTTATTTATGTCACAGTTGTTACCCATATCCCGAACTGCGTACCCCAAAAGAGGTGTAGAGTTTAAGGCTTAAGCTCTTACAATCCATTCCCCACACGATACGGGTATTAGAGAAAGCGCAGGATTTTACTTATTTGTACTTTATCAACAATACATTCTAATCATATTATAAATAGACTCATAGATAGCTATCAGGGCATAACCGATAGACTTATACTCAGAGCACAATGGAGTGGGTAGCAATGACATCCCTAATTTTGGCAATGATGCCAATTCTCGTCCTTATCTGGATGATGACTAAAAAGAATGGTGTACCCTCGTACATTGCACTGCCGTTAACAGCGTTGCTTGTAGCTGCACTGCAAATCTTTTATTTCCAAACAGACCTGACATTGATCTGGGCAAATGTAATCGCAGGCAGCTTGTCAGCCATTACCCCAATATCGATTATTGCCGGGGCAATTTTAATGAACCGGATGATGTGTCTATCAGGTGCTGAGAATACGATCAGTCGCTGGTTAGAAGGCATCAGCCGTAATAAAGTTGCTCAGTTAATGATCATTGGTTGGGCGTTTGCCTTTATGATTGAAGGTGCGTCAGGCTTTGGTACGCCAGCGGCAATTGCAGCGCCGATCTTAGTCGGTTTGGGCTTCCCACCCTTACAAGTAGCGATGTTAGCGCTGGTGATGAACTCGGTACCGGTATCGTTTGGTGCAGTAGGTACGCCAACTTGGTTTGGTTTCTCCAACCTGGGTTTAAGTGATTCAGCATTACTTGAGATCGGTCAACAAACAGCGATGATCCACTTTGTTGCGGCCTTTGTTATTCCGGTATTAGCCTTACGTTTTGTCGCGTCTTGGACTGACATTCGTCGTAACTACATCTTCATCTTGTTAAGTACCTTATCTTGTACTGTGCCTTATTTCCTATTAGCACAATGGAACTATGAATTCCCGGCATTAGTGGGTGGGGCTATTGGTCTGACTATCTCTATTGGTTTGGCTAAGTTAAATATCGGTCTGATCAAAACAGCTGAAACTAGCGATGATAATACGACCCTAACAAATGTGTCGCGTGGCGAGATTTTCAAAGCCATGACCCCGACATTACTGCTTATCTTGATCTTAATTGTGACGCGAATTAAACAGCTGGGTATTAAATCTATGCTGACTGATGCGACTGAAGCAATGTCAGCGTCGTTAGGCATCCTAGGTGACTTTAGTATCAGCCAAGCATTGATCTTCAAGTTAAGTAATATCCTTGGTACTAACGTAGCATGGGCCTACAAAGCGCTTTATGTTCCGGCTCTTGTTCCTTTCTTATTAGTGGTATTAATTTCTATCCCACTGTTTAAGCTTAAAGGCAGTATGGTGAAACAGGTATTCACTGAAACCGGTAGCCGTATCAAAATGCCATTCATTACCTTGATTGGCGCGTTGATCATGGTGAAACTGATGATGGCTGGCGGTGAAAACTCGCCTATCCTGATCATCGGTATGGCGTTCTCTGATTTGATGGGTACTAACTGGCAGTTTGCGTCTGCTTACCTTGGCGCACTGGGTGCATTCTTCTCGGGATCGGCTACGGTATCTAACCTGACATTTGGTGCGATCCAACAAACAATCGCGACGACTGTGGGTTTACCTGAAACCACCATCTTAGCACTGCAATCTGTCGGTGGCGCTATGGGTAATATGGTCTGTATTAACAATATCATCGCAGTATCGACTATCTTGGGTATTTCGAACAAAGAAGGTTACATCATTAAACGTACCGTTATTCCAATGATTATCTACGGGCTAATTGCAGCGATAATGAGCACGTTTATATAAGCGTTACATGTAGGGGAATAGCCCTGCATGATTAATGTTTAAATAAAAAACCAACGGCGACGGCTGTTGGTTTTTTTCATCCTATAACTCAATCTGTTTCATCTCTTCAACCTGAGCTAAGTAATACTCACACCGTATTTGAATGCTTTTTTTATACGCTTCGACATATTTAGACTCTGCCTCCGTAAGCTCCCAAGCTTGTTTTACTGCTTTATCCAAATTACTAAGAATAGATTTAGGCAGTTGGTAAGCATGAACCTTATCAGCTTCGAACTCATCACCAATAGCCATAGCAAGCTCTTGATCAAACACTGGATACATCTGTACATTAACAAGATCGTACCACGGGTTGGTACAATGATCTGCAATACTGAACAGCCTCCCCAAGTTCACCCCTTCACGAATATGTCTTACGTCGCGACTACTACCTAAATTTCGTTCATACTTTCTAGCAACAGAAAAATCAAGAGCCTGGCATGCATCAATCATATGGCGGCGCATTACGATATTACGCTCAGTACTATACATACGGTCGAAACGAGTAAGAGATAGGGCTTTGCATTTCCCTATTGGCATGGCCTCAACTTCAGCAACCTGCAAAGCCGTTTATCTAAAGATCAAAAAAAATCCCACTTACTGCAAATAAGTGAGATTTTACATAAAAGAGTTATCACTTTCTGCAACGGAAAAGACTAAAAAACCGACTGATGCAGTGTACTCAATTTTAGTTACACGCCACTCTGTAGGAGTGGCAATTTCAATGAACCTCGGTATTAATTAACCAAGATTAGAAAGAATAACGAGCGCCGACTTGAAATTCATCAGCATTGTCATTATTACCATGTCCAGCTGAAGTATCCGTGCTTAGTGCCACTTTATAGCTCGCATATACAGCCATGTTATCAATATAATGAGCATATTCAAAAGCAACATAGTTAATATCTATATCATTTTGATCATCTGCACTGTAATAGTTATATGAAATATTCACATTGTTTTGACCAAATGCATAAGCTGCATATGCATCAAAAGCATTGAAATCAGCATCAGCCAAGCTACCAGTTTGTACTAGTCCAGACAGTAAAAAATCACCTTGAGTATAACGCGCACCAACCATATATACATCTGATGAGTCAGTTTCAGTATCAAGCGCTTCTGTTGCTGCATAACCCGTACTTACTTCAACATGGTCAAGTAGTTGATAAGCAACCATCACACCGCCGCCATTTTCCGTCGCTTTAAGGTTAGCCGATGCATTGAATTTAAAGTCACCTTTGGCCACACTATAAAGAATAGTATCTTCTGCTCTGTCACCACTGGCTGTGATGTATTCGTTTGTAGAGCCACTAAATACTTCTGCCATATCGGTAAAGTCAGTCAGATATGTAACAGCGTTATCTTGTGTACCGTATGTCACTGTACCGTAAGCAGTTTCAACACCAACATATAAATAACGAGTATTATTTTTAACTTCGGTATCTGCGCTATTGTCTTCTTGTGTTAATTCAAATTCGAATTTTGCAACAGCAGTGATATCATCATTAACTTGATGTTTACCTTGACCGTTAAAACGTACACGAGATTTATCATCAAAATCACTGTCAGCAACGACGCCTCGAGCTTCAACACGTCCACCAAAAGAAAAATCTTCGATGTTTAATTTGTCAGCAAGAACAGGCATAGAAACAAGTGTTGCTAATGTGATCGATAGTGCTTTATTTAATTTTTTCATGAAATTTCCATTTCTAAATTTAGTCAATAATTAATTAAATAAATAGTTATGTATTTATTTAAAATCATAGATTAAAATCAAGTTTTTACATCGCCAATATCTTTAGGCGTCATTGACACCCTCAGTCATAGCGACTGCACTTTACTTGTTTTCTGTCATTATATTGATTAACTCAGCACCTAGTAACTAGTAAAAATACGGGTTATTCACCTAAATTGACCCAGTGATCAATTAAATAACCCGATATTGAATCGCGTCTTGGTACTTTAAAGCCGGGAGCATCATCGCCCCAATCACCAAACGCTTGTATTTCAGCGCGAGAGAACCAGCGTGCGTCATCTATTTCATGTTTATCGACCTGAATATCATCACTGCTGGCATCGGCAATAAAGCCGAGCATGATAGATGATGGAAACGGCCAAGGTTGTGACGCTAAGTACTGCACATTGGTAACGCTAATACCTGATTCTTCCATCACTTCTCTGGCAACAGCTGTTTCTAATGTTTCACCGGGATCAACAAAACCCGCCAGGGTCGAGTACACCCCTTCTGGCCATTCCACTTGACGGCCTAACAGACAACGTTCTATGCCATCCGGAAACTGCTTTCGCACAATCATGATCACCGCAGGATCGGTACGCGGAAAAGTCTGATGCTGACAATCTGGATTGGTACATAATCGCGCATGTCCCGCTGTCGCGGATTTATTCACAGTGCCACAGCGGCCACAAAAACCATGCGAGCGATGCCAAAAACCTAAACCACGCGCCAGTGCCAGTAATGAAGCAGATTGGTTATCCAGTATCACCGCCACTTTACGCAGATCGCCAAATTCACCTTCGACCAAAAATGCAGCAACTAATGCCTCATCAACATGGGTTAAGTCCAACGCAAAATAAGGTGTATTGTCATTATTTTCATCAAGTCCTAAAAACACAGCAGCCTCTAAATCAAGGAGCTGGACAGCCTCAAGCGTTAAAAATAACGGCGCGTTATTCGCTTTATTAAAGTAGTTTTGATCTGTATGGGTTAGTACCCAACGGCTGTTATTATTCTTTTGACTCGCTAACCACTCAGGGCTTTTGCGTTGATTAGATGCACGGTCGAGTAACATCTCACTGTATTTAAGCATCATTATCATCCTTGCTTGTTTTCTTATTTTTTTGTTGGCATGTATTCTGTTGGTCGTTCGTCAACGCTTAACTAAAGTTATCTGCTTGGCGTTGATAAAACTGATAAATGTGTTCAATAAACAGCTTCACTTTTAATGGCTGAAGCTTGGTATACGGGTAAATAGCATAGATACCTAACGACTTAGCCACCTGTTTTGGCAATACTTCAACCAAGGTTCCCGCTTGTAAATCATCGGCCACCAGCACTTTCGGCACATATATCAGCCCTAAATTAAACAACGCCGCTTTGCGTAATGCCGCAGAGTTATTGGTACTGAAATTACCTGATATCTTCACACTGTAATCGTCTTCACGGCCCTTAAACAGCCACTCATTCGCACCGCTTTCCTGATGACTGTACGCCAAACAATTATATTTATCTAAGTCTTGAGGGCGTTTCGGTGTACCATTTTTAGTTAAATAGGTTGGCGATGCACAGATCACCCATTGTGCTTGCACTAGACGGCGGGCGATGTAGCTAGAATCTTGTAATGCGCCAGTACGAATTGCCAAGTCAAAGTTGTTATCAATTAAATCAACAAAGCTATTATCCAGATCCATATGCACATGAATATCAGGATAACTGGCACTAAAATCGGCTATCGCTTCGGCTAGAATAATTTCACCAGACACCGTCGGTACGGTTAACCGAATCGAGCCCGACAAGCTATCCCCTAGCCCATTCATGGCATCGACCGCACCTTGCACCGATTGGTTAATGGTTCTGGCATGTTCAAAAAATACTTTCCCGGCTTCAGTTAACGTTAACTTACGCGTGGTACGAAAAATCAGCTGTACACCCATTTCTTTTTCTAACCGAGTAATGTGTTTACTCACCACTGACTTAGTTAAACCAACAATATCAGCCGCTTTACTAAAAGAACCTTGTTCAATTAGGTGATAAAAAATTAAAAAATCGTCGGTACTTCGCATTATTGGTCCACTTTATGAAACAGTCATGTGTAATCGGGCTAGTATATCAAATAGTGCGAGTTCGGTACTATATCTAAGATCACATAAGTGATTTGTCTAAAACCGCATCATTACAAAATTAAACAAACATAATGTGGCATATTAACAACAAAATAAAAATAACATAGCCGCGTTATTAGGAGCCTGCAATGTCTGACCCTTACCACATACTAATTAGCAAATTACGCCAATCTATTGATGACAAACGTATTATTACCGACCCGACGCTCACCTTCGCTTACGGTACAGATGCCAGTTTTTATCGTTTAATCCCCAAACTGATCTTACAACTCGCTAATTTAGACGAAGTGGTATTGGTAATTAAGACTTGTTATGACATGGCGATCCCCGTGACCTTCCGCGCGGCAGGCACCAGCCTATCCGGTCAAGCCTTGTCAGACTCGGTACTGATCATGCTGACTTCTGATTGGCGCGAACATAAAGTCTTAGACAACGGCAAACAGATCTGGCTACAACCGGGTATTATCGGTGCTGACGCCAATAAGATCTTAGCCCCTTATCAACGTAAGATCGGTCCGGATCCAGCCTCTATCAATACCTGTAAGATCGGTGGTATTGCCGCCAACAATTCATCCGGTATGTGCTGTGGTACGGCGCAAAACAGTTACCAAACCTTAGCCGGTATGACAGTGGTACTTGCCGACGGTACCGTACTCAATACCTTAGACAGCGATAGTGTAGCGCAATTTAAAATCAGTCATAAACAGATGCTTGATGATCTCACTAACCTTGCGCAAGCGTGTAAAGACAATACCGCATTGGCCGACAAGATCCGCCACAAATATCGCCTTAAAAACACCACAGGTTACAGCCTCAACTCATTAACCGATTACAGCGATCCAATTGATGTATTGCAGCATTTGTTTATTGGCTCGGAAGGTACATTGGGCTTTATTGCCGATGTTACTTACAATACGGTGATCGACCATAGCTTTAAAGCCACGGGTCTGTATTTGTTTGCCGATATTGAGCAAACTTGTTTGGCCGTCAGTGCACTTGCTAATACCAGTGTTGCCGCTGTGGAGTTAATGGATAACCGCGCCTTAAATTCAGTTGCAAATAAACCCGGTATGCCAACATTCATCACGCAACTTGCTGTCGATAACAATACCGAAGCCGCGGCACTGCTTGTTGAGATCCACGCCGAAAGTGATAGTGACTTAAACCAACAAGTGATCCAAATTAATACCTTAATCGATGAGCTTAACCCGACTGAAGCGGTTGAGTTTAGTACCGATACCAAGATCTATAATCAGTTATGGGCGATCCGTAAAGAGCTGTTCCCCGCAGTCGGCGCTGTGCGTGAAGCAGGTACCACAGTGATCATCGAAGACGTGGCATTTCCTATCGAACAATTGGCCGCAGCGGTGCGTGACTTAGAGATCTTGTTAAAAAAATACCATTATGATGAAGCGATCATCTTTGGCCATGCATTAGCGGGCAACTTACACTTTGTGTTTACCCAAGCATTCGAAACAGAAAAAGAAATCAATCGTTACAGTAGTTTCATGGACGATGTGGCGCAGTTAGTCGCGGTCGAGTATCAAGGTTCATTAAAAGCCGAGCACGGTACTGGCCGTAACATGGCCCCGTATGTCGAGCTGGAATGGGGTAGCGAAGGTTATGCCTTGATGCAAGAAATCAAACGCATCTTTGATAAAACCGGTATTTTAAACCCCGGAGTGATCTTAAATGATAATAAAAATAGCCACATTACCGATTTAAAAATCATGCCAGCAGCAGACCCACTAATTGATAAATGTATCGAGTGTGGTTTTTGTGAACCTGTTTGCCCATCACGCGAATTATCACTAACGCCACGCCAACGCAATACCGTATATCGTGAGATCAGCCGTTTACAACGTAGCCAAGAAGATCCCGCGCGTCTTGCCGAGTTAGAAAAATCATTTAAATATTTAGGTATTGATACCTGCGCCGCAACAGGCTTATGTGCAGAGCGCTGCCCAGTGGATATTAATACTGGAGACCTGATCCGTAAGTTACGCCAACAACACTCTCCTATCGCCAATGTCATTGCACGTTGGAGTAGCGATCACTTTGCTGGGATAACCACGGCCACGCAAGCGGGGCTCAGTGTGGCTAACGGTATTCATAGTGTTTTAGGGTCTAAGGCCATGCGTACGGTTACCAAAGCCACCCGTAAACTCAGTGGCGGCGCAGTACCATTATGGACACCGAGCATGCCGACTGCCGCAGGTAAAGTGACGCTATTAGCCAGTGATGGTCTGGCGCATAAAAAAGTCGTCTACTTCCCAAGTTGTGCCGCACGTAATATGGGCACCGCAAAGCATGCCATAGATAACCGCCCACTTGCTGAAGTAACGCAAGCGGTATTGCAAAAAGCCGGTATCGAAGTGGTTATGCCCAGCAAGTTATCAGAAAAATGCTGTGGTATGCCGTATAAGAGTAAAGGTTTTGTGGGTACAGCGCTAAGTAAATCGGCGCAGTTAGAGGCTGCTTTATGGGAAGCCTCAGAGCAAGGTAAATTACCGGTATTAATGGATACTAGCCCGTGTGCAAGTACCAGTATTGAGCTGATGACCAAAGACATTGCCATCTATGAACCGTTCCGCTTTGTGGCTGAGTTCGTGATGCCGCATGTTGATATTACCCCGCAACCAGAACCTGTGATGTTACATATTACCTGTACCTCACGTAAGCAAGGTTTAGCTGGGGTGATGGAACAAGTCAGTCGCGCTTGTGCGCAACACGTGATTATTCCAGAAGACATTCAATGCTGTGGTTTTGCCGGAGACAAAGGCTTTACTACACCGGAATTGAATGCCTCGGCCTTGTCACCATTACAACGTCAAGTACCGAGTAATTGCAGTGAGGGTTATTCGAATAGCCGAACCTGTGAGATTGGTTTATCAGAGCACAGTGGCATTGAATACCGCTCGATATTGTATCTGGTAGATAAAGTGAGTGAAAAGCGTGTTGGCTAGAAGGTCACGTTAGCTTGTCATCACCGCTTACTCGCCATTTATAACCACAAAAAATAAGCAGGTCGATGGCCTGCTTATTCATTTCGTAATACTAAATAATAGTCGTTATATATCCAGTCAGATTACTTGCTAAGGCCGACAAAAATCGCTTCTTTGTACAGTCCATCACGGAAATCAGGATGAGCGATTTGAATTAGGGCTTCAACACGCTGAGGAACAGTGAGACCACGAAGGTCAGCGCTACCGTATTCTGTAGCAATGATCTGAACATCATTACGTGGTGTTGTCACCGGCGTACCAGCAGGTAAAGCGACACGGATCGTTGACGCCAAGCCATCTTTACCTTTATGCAAAGAAGCAAGGCAAAGAATACTGAGCCCTCCTTTTGACATTTGTGCACCACGAATAAAGTCTACTTGACCGCCAGAACCCGAAATTTGTCTAAAACCAATACCTTCAGAGGCGATTTGTCCCGTTAAATCCGCCATGATGCAGGTATTTATCGACACGAAGTTATCATTTTTAGCAATTTCATATGGGTTTACAACTGTGGATACGTTGCCAATTTCGATTTCAGGGTTATTGTGAACGTAATCAATCAACTCTTGTGAACCCGCAGTAAACGCAGTAATGATTTTGTTGGGCTTGTAGTTTTTCTTGTCACCACTCACCGCGCCAGCTTTACACAATGCCATCATTGACTCAGTAAACATTTCTGTGTGAATACCAAGATCTTGATGGTCTTTTAGCGCCATGCCCATCGCATTAGAAATAGTACCGATACCGATTTGGAGCGTCATACCATCTTTAACATAAGGAATAACGTGTGAAGCGATCACCTTTTCAAGTTCAGATGGCTCGCCACCTTTCGGACCCGCAACAGAGTGATGCCCCTCAGTAATATGCGTCACTTGATCAACATGGATTAAGTTGTCATCACCCGCGATATAAGGCTGGTGTTTGTTGATAACGGCAATGATGGTATCAGCATGCTTCATGGCTTCGTTATTACCGACACCACCACATGCCCCCATGCTCATGTAACCCTCTTCATTGGGTGGGGTCATTTCAACCACCATCACATTGGGTTGAATTTGATTAAATAACTGCGGGAAATGAGAAAAATGGAAGTTGATCATTTCAACATTGCCCGTCTTTTGAATTTTACGCTCAATAGGTCCCATAAACAGGCTTATATGTTTAAAGCTACGACGAAACTCTGGTTTCAAAAAACCATATTGATGCGTGATAAGACCCGTATATAATTCACAATTTTCAACTTCTTTGACGCGTTTTTCTAACTCAAGTAAAAATAGAACAGGAGTAGACAGTAGGCCGCCAGCCCATACTTTATCTCCTGATTTTATTAGTTTAGTTGCATCCGTTAGAGAAACAGTTTTACTTTCATAAGTATTTTGCCAAGTTGTCATCATAACCTCTCAATAATAGAAAATAAGAACCTATCTGTATTTCATTTCACTCATAACGTTCCGTTGTTATCAGTTAGGATCTTTTTATTTGCTGCCGCGTAATCCGTGCTCTTTGGATCTACTATATTGATAAAAGGTCTGAATGATTTTGCATTTCAGGTCAAGCGTATGACAAAACCGGTCAAGTATTAAAAATGAGATCTGGATCACGTATGTGCCTATGCAAAATAGGACGTCAAAGGTTGTGAAGCGTGCATGATTATATTAGTCTGAATTACAGTTAATTATTCTTGTTTTTGAGTTATGCCAATAAAAAATAAATCGATTAAGTCGTTGTTATCGTATTACATTCATCCCGGTTGGATGCACCTATTAACGAAAGCGGCAGATAAAGTGAATATTGATACTTCGGATGGTATTTCCAATCGTATTATGGCGTCTGAATCGACCAAGAATATGGATGTACGCGAAATCCGAGATTTTCATTATCAACTCTATCTCAATTCGGGTGATCCAACATTTACAATAGATGCAGCCAAACAAGTGACGCCGCTTACATTCGATACCTACTCCCTCTGTTTATGGACATGCCCCGATCTTGTAACCTTGCTAAAAGATGCGGCAGCGTTTTGTATTACGCTAGGTTCGCCTATTCGACTCAGTTTTCATTTGACGCCGCAAGGGGATGCCGAAATTTGGTTATTTAATCAAGAACCGTTAAACAAAGAATCTCACATCACCCATTTAGGGGTCACATTGTATCTGGCGACACTTGTTCAGATTATTCATGAAACCACGGGTCATCAGCTCGATGAGTTGGCGGTGAAACTCATTACTTGGCCCTATGATGATAATCGCTTAGCTGAATTTGAGAAAATAATGCGTTGTCAAATTTCCACCAGCTCGCAGGTGAGAAAGATCCACATAATGCGTAAATACCTTCACAGACCATTGGTCACACAAAATCCTGAAATATATGCCAGCGCTCGTTCCTTATTACTTAATAAAGCCGCGAAGCTTGAAGCCGATGATATTTTATTACAGGTGTATAACACCCTTGATAAGCAACCAAATTTAGATGATTTATCTGCTGAAAGTATCGCTTCGCAGATGCTTTTCAGTGTGCGAACTCTTAATCGTCGATTAGCTGAAGTAGGAATGTCTTATCGAAGCGTGGTCGAAAAATATAAACTTGAAAAAGCACTGCAACTACTCAATCAACCACATCGTAATATTACCGAAATTGCCTTTCATTTAGGATTCGCAGATTTAAGCACATTCTCGCGTGCGTTTAAACGCTGGACAGGGTGTAGTCCGACAAAATCCATATAAAAAATAGAGCAAAAGACTCGCTAAGGATGATCTAAGTCAACTTAGTTACTAATGACCTAAAGTGTCAAATCTATGGCCTGAAAAGTAAAGTAATTCACGTGCTGAATTGTTCTAATTAACACCAGTTAGTGTAACAAGATAAAAATTTGTTACCGTAAAGTACTGGAGCAAAGCAATGTTAAAACAATCACATAAAGTACTATTTGAGCCGATGTATATTGGTAAACTCAAACTCAAAAACCGTTATTCTATGGCCCCGATGGGTACCCTTGGATGTGTGGATGCCGATGGCGCGTATAACCAACGTGGTATTGAGTATTACACCGCCAGGGCTAAAGGTGGTGTAGGCTTGATCATCACTGGCGTTAACATGGTTGAGAATACGCTTGAGCCGTTCCCAATGCCATCGTTACCTTGCCCGACTAACCACCCTATTTCCTACATTCGCAGTGGTAAAGAGCTGACAGAACGAGTTCATGCTTATGGGGCAAAAATATTTGCTCAATTAACAGCTGGATGGGGACGCTCTTGTGTGCCAGGCTTTACGCCAGCAGACAAATCTATCGCCCCATCTGAAGCGCCTAACCGTTTCGACCCGACTATTATTCACCGTGAATTAACCACGGAAGAAGTGAAATACTTCATTCAGAAATTCATCGAAAGTGCTGTTATTGCAAAAAAATCTGGCTTTGATGGCGTCGAAATTCATGCGGTACATGAAGGCTACCTACTTGATCAGTTTACGATGGAATTTTTCAACAAGCGTACAGATCAATATGGCGGAAGTTTCGAGAATCGTTACCGTTTTGCGGTAGAAATAATACACGGTATTAAGGCCACTTGTGGTCAGGATTTCCCAGTAAGCTTGCGTTATTCTGTTAAAGGTAACATGAAAGCCTTCGGCGAAGGTATTCTACCAGGTGAAGACGCTGTTGAAGTGGGTCGTGATATGGAAGAAGGCTTACAAGCAGCTAAATACCTACAAGATGCAGGATTCGATGCCCTCAACGTGGATGCTGGTACCTATGATTCATGGTACTGGAATCATCCGCCTAACTACTTCAAACCTGGTATGTACAAACCCTACTGTAAAGCGGTATCTGAAGTTGTTGATATTCCAGTACTGATGTCAGGCCGTATGGAGAACCCAGACATGGCAAGTCGTGCCGTCATGGAACATGCCGCTGATGGTATTTCGATGGGCCGTCCATTACTTGCTGATCCAGATGTTGTGAATAAGATCCGTCGTGGCCGTTTTGAAGAAGTACGTCCATGTCTATCCTGTCACCTTGGCTGCCTAGGCCGTATGGCAGAAGTGGGTAACATCTCATGTGCAGTGAATCCGCGCTGTGGCCGTGAAGAAGAATATAAACTAACAGCAACCCATAAAACCAAAAAAGTGGTTGTTATTGGTGGCGGTGTTGCCGGTATGGAAGCGGCGTGTATTGCTTCTGAACGCGGACATAACGTTGTTCTATTTGAAAAATCAGAGAACTTAGGTGGTAATGTTATCCCTGGTTCACAAGCGCCATTCAAACATGATGATAAGCAACTTATTACCTGGTTTGAAGGTGAGATGAATCGTAAAAATGTTGATGTACGTATGAATACTGCAGCAACGAAAGCAACCATTGAAGCGGAACAACCAGACAGTGTGATCTTTGCAACAGGGTCTCGCCCAACGACTCCAACTTGGTTAGCCGGACAAGACAAAGCACATGTTGCCATTGCAGAAGATGTACTGATGAACCCAGACCTAATCACTGGCGAAAGTGTAGTGGTGATTGGCGGTGGTTTAGTTGGTTCTGAAACGGCACTGTGGCTTGCACAAAAAGGCAAAAAAGCAATATTAGTTGAAGGTGCAGACGATATTATTGGTGGTCCACACGGTACTTGTTTTGCTAACTACCAGATGCTTAAAGAACTATTGGAGCAAGAGAACGTTGAAATAAAAACATCAACCTTCTTAAAATCAATCACTGATAATGGCATTGAAATTTGCCCTGCGAATGATCAAACAGCAGTGAGCGAAATCAGCGTCGATCACGTTATCCTTGCGATGGGCTATAAAGCAGAGCATAGCTTGTTTGATGAGTTAGCAAATGAACTGGATGTTGAAGATGTGTTTAACATTGGTGACAGCCAAAAAGCACGTACTATTATGACAAGTATCTGGGAAGGTTATGAAGTCGCTCGCTCATTGTAAAATTGATGCGAACTTGTCGCTATAACATGCCGCTTAAAACGCCATATTAGTAAACGATAAATAAACACGAAAGCACAACAAATTTCCTTGCTGTGCTTATTCATTTCGTAACACTAAATAATCCCCCACTACCCCCGTACCTTTACCCACCTCGACAAACCCTTTCGCAAGATAAAACTGCATCGCTTTTTCATTCTTCACCAGGCATTTCAATATCTGCGGTCGGCCATTAAACTCAGTTAGCATAGCAAGTAACTTAGTACCAACGCCCATATCCTGCGCATCATCGGCAACAAACAAATGATGGATGAAATTATCCGGTTCATAAACGGCAATAAAACCAAGTACGCTGTCACCAGTCACGGCTACATAAATAGTGTCATCGGTAACATGCGCATCAAAATCCGTCAACTGATAACCGCGGCTATCCAACCAAGTGAAAGTTGACGTCCTTGATGCCATATAAAGCGCACGTAATGCCGGTAAATATTGCGGTGAGTATGCTGCTATTTCCATATACAAGTCGTTCCTTAACGTAGATCAGTGCAATGAAGACCATAAATCGCGTGACCGATTATATCGCTATTCAAGTTTTCATAATTGCTAATGATCCCTTCTAAGGTCATATTCAAACGCTCACACAGTCGACGACTTGGTCCATTATCAGCAGCGACACATATTTCGACTTTATCCATGCTTAACTCTGAAAATGCGTATTCAATTAAAAAACTCACCGCTTTTGTCATTATGCCCAAGCCTTGGTATTTTTCACTTAACCAATAGCCCACTACAACCTTTTTTAATTCCTGATCAATACTGTTGAAACTGACATTACCCACCACCGTATGCTGATAAACCAGAGCACAAGTCATCGACTTACCTTCTGCGTATCCTTGCAATGATTTACGGATAAACTCAAGGAAGAAGGCTTCACTATTGGCATCAGTCACCCACGGTAACCATTTCGATAAATACGCACGTTCCGCCGTAACTATATCTAAATAATGTCTGGCGAATGACGGCTGCACAATAGCTAATTGTAAATCTGGAGCAATATTTAATGTAAACATTAGCTCTCCTCAATATGATTTATATACCTTCATATTAGGGGTTATTTATACCCCTAACAAGGTAACAGATCACAGATGTAAGATAAAAACAGACCCAATCTCAAGATTATTCACAGCGATAGTCAGCCAGCTTAATATAACGTGCCAGTGACTATTCACACTTAATTAAGCTTGGGTATAACTAATGATATTGTGGATGGTCACAGGCTTCTCCGTCATATTGCGGTAACCGTGTGGCTGGTCAGCATTAAATTTAATACTCTGCCCTTGCTTTAAGGCATGCCACTGCTGTGCAATGCCATCGGCTGTGAGAGCTAAGAAGTATTCCATAGCGCCATCAACAGCAATGATATGCTCTACCACACCTGCATTATGCGGTGCCGAAATATGTTCACGTTGTGGATCTAAAGTGATCTGGAATACTTCTAGTTTAGTCACTGCGTCATAAGGAAATAATGTCACGATATGAATATCATCTTCACTATTGTGCAATTTATTTATAGACACATTTTCTGGTGTATTTGGCTGTGTTTGCGCTAAATCGGTCAGAAAGTAAGACAGTGGCAGCTCAAAACCATTAGCAATACTCCACAGTCGTACCACGGTTGGGCTTGATTCACCGCGTTCAATTTGCCCTAACATAGCTTTTGATACACCAGTATGTTGACTAGTTTTATCTAAACTCCAGCCTTTGTTACTGCGCGCCGTTTTAAGGCGACTACCTAACGATGTATGAATATTGATAATAATGTCCTTTGTCATAACTCTTTTTTTTAAAGCTTTCAGTGGTAATAAAAAGAAGCTTGTGCGTTATTACGTACAAACACTTTATCACGGAATCGATAATTGGAGAAGTAGCGGCAATGAGCAGCAGCATAATATTAAATAGAATAAACATGGGGTTTATTGCTTCTTTAATCGGCTTTACCAGCTCTATCGCTTTAATATACCAAGCGGCGTCGAACCTCGGGGCAGACTTAGTTATGATATCAAGTTGGGTCTTTGCATTGGGACTTGGCATGGGGTTCACTTCGATTGGTTTATCTATCTATTACCGCACTCCGTTACTAATCGCCTGGTCAACACCCGGAGCCGCGTTACTGATCACCAGCACCCAAGGCTTTAGCATTAACGAAGCCGTAGCCGCCTTCATCTTTTCCGCTGGTTTAATTACCCTGTCAGGTGTTTCAGGGTTATTTGAAAAGTTAATGAATCGCGTGCCCCTGCAAATCGCCAGTGCCATGCTAGCTGGGATCTTATTGTCGTTTGGCATTGACGTATTTAATGTCATGAATGAATCCCCACAGCTTGTCGGCCTAATGTTTATCACCTATTTAGTTTGTAAATCATTGATCCCGCGTTTTTCCATGTTCGCGATTTTAATGGTGGCAATTACATCAGCATCGATACAGGGGCTGTTTGTCGTGCCCGAATTAGAATGGAGTATCGGCCAACTGGTATATATTGAGCCTGAATGGAGTATCGCCGCGCTAATCAATATCGGTTTACCCTTGTTTCTGGTCACGATGGCAACCCAAAACATGCCCGGTATCGCCATTTTAAAAGCCCATGGTTATCACGCACCGGTATCCAAATTAATGACGGTCACAGGCATCACCAATATGCTCATTGCGCCCTTTGGTGGTTTCGGTATTAATTTAGCCGCGATCACTGCGGCAATCTGTATGTCAGAAGAAGCCGACCAAGATCCGAAAAAACGCTATTGGGCTGCGGTGAGTGCAGGGGTGTTCTATTTGTTAATGGGAGTTTGTGCGTTAAGCCTCATGACCTTGTTTCAAGCCATGCCGTCAGCCTTAATATATGCATTAGCAGGGATAGCGCTATTCTCTACGATTGGCGGTAGTTTACAACAGGCTTTTGTTGAATCTCCTTACAAAGAAGCAGCACTTATGACTTTTTTAGTCACCGCATCTGATTTTACCTTGTGGCATATTGGCTCGGCATTATGGGGAATATTAGCGGGCTTAACGACCATGGTCATTATCACGCTGACAGCTGAACTTAAAAGCCCTGTTAATACAGGTTCCAGAAAACGTAAAAAAAATTAATAATTCAACCCCTTAAGGCCAAATAACGTGAAAATCAGAATTCAGATCAATAAATTTTGCACTTTATTATTACAACTGCGATAAATGTTCTATTTTATGGCTTACAGTGTGATGTAAGTCACAATTTGTAGCTTGAACTGTAAACCATATTGTAGTCTATTGATTCTCCTCAATTTATTATACAACCAGCATATTAATTTATGCTGTCTTATGAGCTAAAGGGAAGAAATGACTCATACAACAAATAAAGAAAGAACTTTCTCATCGTCAGTACAATTAGTCTCTATCACAGACCTTGATGGAAGGATCACTTACGCGAATAATGAATTTTGTACTATTGCTGGATATACGCTTAAGGAATTAGTAGGCCAGCATCACAATATCGTTCGTCATCCATCAATGCCTAAAGACGCTTTTTCAGATTTATGGGAGAAGCTAAAACGCAACGATTCGTGGCGAGGTATGGTTAAAAACCGTTGTAAAAATGGCGATTATTATTGGGTAGATGCGTACGTAACGCCCGTCTATGACAATAACAAAGTAGTCGGTTATCAATCTGTTAGAACGCTACCAAGTGCCATACAAAAACAACACGCTCAGAAACTATATGATACATTAAACAACAAAAAGTCAATTTCTGATTTTAAAACCAACATTCACTTGCGAAGAATGATGGCGGTAGTGGTTATTATCGCAGCCTTCCTCATTAACTTTGTATATACCGAGTCTATGCTGTCATCAATAGTGCTACTCATTTCTATTGGTCTTATTTCCCTGCTGTTTACTCAAGAACTGTTTCTGTTTCCCAACTACGTCAGTAAAACTAAAATTTTATTTGATAGTCCGTCACGTATTATTTTTTCAGGCAATGGCGTATTAGGTATTATCACTTATCCATTAGAGCTCTATAAAGCGCGGATCAGAACCATACTAGGCAGAAGCCAAGATTCTGGGCGAAAACTGGTCATACTAGCCTCAGAATTAGAACATGCATCCCAAAAAATGCTGGAAGGTATACAAGAAGAAAACTCACAATTAACCCAATTTTCGACAGCAATTACCGAAATGAGCTCGACCATTGAAGAGGTCAGTGTTAATACTAACCAAACCCATGATAAAGTTTTAGTTGTACAACATGAATGTCAGGCAAACATCCAAATTATCGAACAAAGCCAAGGTAAAATTGATGGTTTAGTTACTGACGTTGATAAAGCCGCCTCAAATGCCCTTGAACTAGTTGATGATGTAAATAATATTTCAACAATTATGACCGAAATTCAAGGGATCGCCGACCAAACTAACTTGTTAGCACTCAATGCCGCAATTGAAGCAGCCAGAGCTGGCGAACAAGGTAGAGGCTTTGCCGTCGTTGCTGATGAAGTCAGAAACTTAGCGAGTCGAACTCAAGAAGCGGCAGTTCAGATCCAAAATTCAGTGGTTGAATTACAAAATACTTTAACCACATGGAGCAAGGTTATGCTGACCAGTAAAGCTAACGCGGAAGAATGCAGTGAAGATAGCTCGAAAATAAAACAAGCAATGGAAAACATTATCATCAATGTTGACGGTGTGAGTGATATGACAGCACAAATAGCGACCGCGGCTGAAGAGCAAAGTATCGTCGCCCATCAAATCACGAAAAGTATTCATACTATCGATGGTATTTCTAAGCAAAATACCTTATATGCCAATCAAGTTCATCACTATGGTATTGAAGTAAACAAAAGTGCGGAAGATATTGAAAAATTAAGCGCTACATTTAAATAATACGTAAAAAGTTGTCCCACTAAGTCTTACTCTCCGACTTAGTGGGACAATTACAGAAAATATTTATTGAATTACCCTTACAACTTATTAATATGAATACATTAAATAGTTAATTAGGCTTTATCTTCGCTTTCAAACCAACGGTAAACGATACCCGCTAAGATTGCGCCGACAATCGGTGCAACCCAGAATAACCATAGCTGCGACAATGCCCAATCACCTTGGAAAATAGCCACACCGGTACTACGAGCAGGATTAACCGAGGTATTGGTAACTGGAATGCTGATTAAGTGGATCAAGGTTAAACCAAGACCAATTGCAATCGGTGCAAAGCCTTGTGGCGCGCGTTTATCCGTTGCCCCCAATATAATAATTAAGAACATGAACGTCATGACGATTTCTGTCACTAATGCTGCGACTAACGTATAACCACCTGGAGAATGTTCTCCATAACCGTTTGATGCAAAACCAGCAGAAGCATCAAAACCAACTTGACCACTCGCGATCACATATAAGGTCGCAGCACCGGCAATCCCCCCTAATACTTGCGAAAAAATATAAGGCCCGAGCTCTGCAGCAGAGAAACGCCCGCCAGACCAAAGCCCGATTGAAACAGCAGGATTTAGATGACAACCCGAAATATGCCCAATCGCAAACGCCATGGTTAATACAGTCAGACCAAATGCCAGTGATACCCCTAATAGTCCGATACCGACATCTGGAAATGCAGCGGCTAGCACAGCACTACCACAACCGCCTAGAACTAACCAAAATGTGCCAATAAACTCAGCAGCCAGCTTTTTTGTTAACGTCATGATTAAATCCATATAATAGTGTCAAAACATTCACTGATCATAGTCTAAAATGTCAGTTTTGCGCCCATGTTAATTTGCCCTTGCCACATTAGATCAGCATCAACTAGCCACTTACTCTATTGCCGAAAAATCACTTGTGCCAAAACTGTATCCACCAAACGGAGCAACAAATACCTCAGCGGCAGCAATTGCAGAGTGCATCAATGCACTAATCGATAGCAAACTAGCACCAAATTGTTGCTTATATTTCATAATGCACCCTGTAATATCGTGATTGACTGTTAAAAATATGCATTGCCACTGCTTTATCCCCATCTACAGGATCACTTTTTCAACAAAAAACTATATACTCCCCTGCTCAACCGCCTTTGGTTTCATAATACGAGAGACAGATATGCTGCACCAGACGTTACAACACTATTTTGGCTATGATCAATTTAGAGAAGGCCAAGAAGCTGTCATTAACAGTATTGTCAGTGGCAATTCAAGTGCAGCCATCTTTCCAACTGGCTCAGGTAAATCATTATGCTATCAGGTATCAGCGTTACATTTACCTCACTTAACCTTAGTTATTTCGCCGTTATTAGCCCTGATCCAAGACCAGCTATTGTTTTTAAAGAAACATAACGTCGCGGCGGCTAAAATTGATTCGAGCATGTCTGTCGATGAAGTCAGAGATACCATGTCAAAAGTCCGTGAGGGCGAAGTAAAGATCTTAATGATCTCGGTTGAACGTTTGAAGAATGAACGCTTTCGTAAATTCATCAAGCAAGTACCGATTTCATTATTAGTGATCGATGAAGCTCACTGTATTTCAGAATGGGGCCATAACTTCCGCCCCGATTACTTGAAACTGCCGCAGTACCAAAAAGAGCTAAACATTAAACAAGCTTTATTATTAACGGCAACCGCGACACCCTCGGTGATTAAAGACATGGAAACCAAGTTTAATATCAAGCCAGAAAATATCATACAAACTGGTTTTCATCGCGCTAATCTTAGTTTATTAATGCACCCTATTGCCCAAGACAAAAAACTGCATGCGCTAACTCGTTGGCTAGGTAAAAAGGCCGGACAAGCATCCATTGTCTATGTCACCTTGCAAAAAACTGCAGAAGAGCTAGCCAGTGCCCTGCAACAAGCGGGGATCGAAGCCGTGGCTTATCACGCGGGTATGCCCACCGAGATACGCGAAGAAGTGCAGCAAAGCTTCATGCGTAATGGCATCGACTGTATTGTTGCAACTATCGCCTTCGGGATGGGTATCGATAAAAGTAACATCCGTAACGTCGTGCATTTTGATTTGCCTAAGTCCATCGAAAACTACAGCCAGGAAATTGGCCGTGCGGGTCGTGACGGTAATGATTCACAATGCCTGGTATTAGCCAATTTAGATAACCAAAGTATTCTTGAAAACTTCGTTTACGGTGATACACCCGAGCTCAATGGCATTGAAACGGTACTTAGCGAAATCCAAGCTGCTGGGACTGAATGGGAACATACTTTATACGGGTTATCGATGAGCAGTAACTTGCGCCAAGCCCCATTAAAAACCTTACTGGTGTATTTAGAAATGCAAGGCATCATCAAGCCACTGTATTCGTATTTCGCCGAATACCGCTTTAAATTTTTAAAAGATCCGGCGCAAATACTCAGCCAGTTTACTGATGAAAAACGCGTATTTATTGAAGAAATATTTAATGCATCACCGGCGAAACGCACTTGGGCAACGGTTAACTTTGAACGTATGAGTGAAGGTTATCAAGAACAGCGAAGCCGTGTGATTACCGCGTTAGAATTTTTACATGAACGCAATAATATTGTCCTTGAAAGCAAGTTAATGACCGATGTATATCAGATATTGAATTCACGTTTTGATAGTCAACAATTAGCCGAAACACTGCATCAACAATTTGCACATAAAGAACAAAGTGAAATTAAACGCGTGCATGCGGTAGGCCAATATATTCAGAGTTCGCAATGCTTGAGTAAAGGTTTATCAACCTACTTTGGTGATGAAAAAGCGCCAGAACAATGCGGTACTTGCTCTGTCTGTCAGGGACGCATTGCACAGTTGCCACAACCCGCCAGCATGCCACCGCTATCGATAGAGCTCGTTGTCGAACTAAGCCAAGCATTTATTAATGCTTGCAACAAACAGCCTACGCCAGTATTAATCACGCGTTTCTTATCCGGCATCAGTACCCCGTTATTTATGAAAATGAAAGCGAAGAAGATCAGTAATTTTGCCGCGCTGCAAGCCTATCCTTATCAGCAAGTATTAACCTTGCTCACCAACAACCAGTAAAATTTTCTACACGCATAAAAAATAGCGCTACAGATCCTGCAGCGCTATTTCATATTCATTATTCCAAATTAAATTTGAAACGTGAAGCCATTATTGATTCTTAATCAGTAATAACTATAGTGCTTTAAGCGCTAGCTCATAGTTAGCTTCATCTGTGATTTCAGCCACTAATTCACTGTGTGTCACAACACCTTCAGCATTGATACATACTACAGCACGCGTCGTTAAACCACGTAATGCACCATCAGGAATAGCAACACCGTAAGCTTCTGCAAACTCAGGACTGCGGAATGTTGAAGCATGTTGCACATTAGCAATGGCTTCAACTTCACAGAAACGACCCGTAGCAAAAGGAAGATCTGCAGAAACACATACCACAACTGTATTTTCTAATGTTGCAGCAGCTTCATTAAATTTACGTACGCCAGTAGCACATACAGGCGTATCGGTGCTTGGGAAAGTGTATAGCTAAATTTTGTAAGTATTCGTAATCAAAAAAAGGGCGATGCATTAAATGCATCGCCCTTTTTGTACCTAAAGATTAACTACCAAGTAGCCAACCTCATGAGAAGGATAT
Organism: Moritella sp.; assembly: GCF_013215705.1. Taxonomy (GTDB): domain Bacteria; phylum Pseudomonadota; class Gammaproteobacteria; order Enterobacterales; family Moritellaceae; genus Moritella. The sequence goes on from NZ_JABSQR010000007.1 coordinate 63,142, forward strand.
TAAACAAGTTTCTTAAGTGCATTAGCAACGAATTCAACTTGTGGACCAATCACGACTTGTACCGTAGTTTTACTTGGCTTGATCACACCTGGTACGTGGCGCTTAAGTTCAGCGTCATTTACAAGTGCAGAATCTTTTACGTCAAGGCGTAAACGTGTTGCACAGTTATCAACGTGTACTATGTTGTCTTTACCACCCACCAGTTCAAACACTTTAGCCGCAACTTCAGCGTGTGAAGCTTTACCCGCTTTAGCAGGAGCAACTGACTCTTCGCCTGCATCTTCACGGCCTGGCGTTTTAAGGTCAAACTTAACGATGATAGCGCGGAATGCAACGTAGTAGATTACGAAGAATGCTGCACCTTGAACCACTAGCATGTACCAATTAACAGCAAGTGGGTTACGTGAAGATAATACTAAATCAACCAGACCCGCACTGAAACCGAAGCCTGCAATCCAATGCATAGATGCCGCAATAAATACCGAGATACCAGTTAATAATGCATGTAGCACGAATAGTACCGGCGCCACAAACATGAATGAGAATTCTAATGGCTCTGTCACACCCGTAAAGAATGTAGCGAAGCCAGCCGCCATCATGATTGACATTACTTTCGCTTTATTTTCCGGTTTAGCGGTATGCACGAATGCAAGCGCCGCACCTGGTAGACCAAACATCATGATAGGGAAGAAACCAGCTTGATACATGCCAGTAATACCCACAGTTGCAGCGCCATTAGCAAGTGATTTTGCACCGCCAAGGAAGTTAGGGATATCATTAATACCTGCAACATCAAACCAGAATACTGAGTTAAGTGCATGGTGAAGACCAACCGGAATCAGCATACGGTTAAAGAACGCGTAGATACCAGCACCAGTAGGACCCATATCTTTAATGCTAGTACCAAAAGTAACCAGACCATCAAAAATAATTGGCCAGATGTACATCAGTACAAATGACAGACCCATCATGACAAAAGAAGTAATAATTGGCACTAAACGACGGCCGCTAAAGAAGGTCAGCGCTTTATGCAACTCAACTTCACTGAAACGATTATATAGTTCAGCGGTGATAACACCCACTAAAATACCAACAAACTGGTTATTGATTTTATCGAATGCAGCAGACACTTGGTCAGCACTCACACCTTGGATTGCAGCAACTGAACCCGGTGAAAGTAACGTTGTTACCACTAAGAAGCCAACAAGACCAGCAAGCGCGGCTGAACCGTCTTTGTCTTTTGACATACCGTAAGCAACACCAACAGCAAACAATAATGACATGTTATCAATAATCGCAGCACCCGATTTGATGAAAAATGCTGCAAGCATATTTTCACCGCCCCAAGCGATTGGGTCAATCCAATAACCAATACCCATTAATACCGCAGCAGCAGGTAGCACTGCCACTGGAACCATTAATGCACGACCAATTTTTTGTAAATAGCTAAACATACAGCCATCATCCTTATCTAAGTTTAAAATCCAATCAAATGTTTCGTTCTTGTTATGAAACTGTAGCAGTTCCATTAAAAGAACAGACTTTGTACTTACTCCACAACTTATTTCGTAATGTAAAGTAAGATGGCGTTAATGACAAACCAAATTCACTTTTAATTGCCTACAGTGTGATCTATTTCAACGATTTGAGCAGAAAAAGGCAAGTTTTGATAGCTGGATCCTAAAACTTAATTTACAATTGAAAAAAAGAATAGTTCACCACCAAAAAATTATAGAGAGTATCACATGAGATTAATTCCTTTACTTACTCCAGCCCAAGTTGGTCGCTGGAGCGCTGCTTACATTGTTGGTAAAATTAACGCATTCAACCCAACCGCAGACAAACCATTTGTATTAGGCCTGCCTACCGGTGGTACTCCGTTAACAACTTATAAGGAACTGATCAAACTGTATCAAGCAGATGCCGTAAGCTTTGAGCATGTAGTTACGTTTAACATGGATGAATATGTCGGTATAGATAAAGATCATCCAGAAAGCTACCGCACATTCATGTACAGTAACTTCTTCAAGCATGTGAACATTCAAGATGAAAACGTTAACTTGTTAAATGGTAATGCAGAAGATCTTGAAGCTGAATGCCAGCGTTATGAAGATAAAATTAAGCGCTACGGCAAAATTAACCTATTCATGGGTGGCGTAGGTGTTGATGGGCATATCGCATTTAACGAACCTGCATCATCACTGGCTTCACGCACACGTATCAAAACATTAACACAAGACACGCGTATGGCTAATTCACGGTTCTTTGATAACGATATTAGCCAAGTACCAAAACTAGCACTGACGGTTGGCGTAGGGACATTATTAGACTCACAAGAAATCTTGGTGTTGATCACTGGCCACAACAAAGCATTAGCACTTGAAGCAGCTGTTGAAGGGTGCGTAAACCACCTTTGGACTATCTCTGCGCTACAGTTACACCCAAAATCAATTATTGCGTGTGACGAACCCGCAACGATGGAATTAAAAGTTAAAACTGTACGCTACTTTAAAGAATTAGAAGCACAGAACATTCAAAGCTTTATTGCGGAGTAAGTCCATGTATGCACTCACTAATTGTACTATCTACACAAACGACAGTGTGTTAACTGAGCACTGTGTAATTGTCGATGGTGAATACATTCATGACTTGGTTGCTGTCGAAAATTGCCCAGCAGATATCGAACGTATTGACCTTGCCGGTGCAAGCTTAACAGCTGGTTTTATTGATTTACAACTCAATGGTTGCGGTGGTGTATTGTTTAATACCGATATCAGTATTAACACCCTTGAAATCATGCAACAGACCAACGAGCGCTTTGGCTGCACTAGCTACTTGCCAACATTGATCACGGCTACCGATGCAGAAATGAAGTCTGCGATTGAAACCATGACGGCGTATTTAGAAAAACACAGCAACCAAGCACTCGGCTTGCATTTAGAAGGTCCTTACCTGTCTACAGCGAAAAAAGGCATTCACAGTATTGACCTTATTCGCCACAGTGAGCAAACGATGATCGACCATATCTGTACCCACAGTGCAGTGATCAGCAAAGTAACCTTAGCACCAGAAAATACTGACGCGGCACACATTGCACAGTTAACCGCAGCAGACATATTAGTATCAGTTGGTCACACTAACGCAACGTACACCGAATGTATGCAAGGTTTTGAAGCCGGTGCACGTTTTGCGACGCATTTGTTTAATGCCATGAGCTCAATTACGGGTCGTGATCCTGGTGTGGTTGGTGCAATTTACGATCATAAAGACGTTTACGCCGGTATTATCGTTGATGGCCACCATGTCGATTACGCCAATGTACGTATGAGCCATAAATTAATGGGCGAAAAATTAGTCTTAGTGACAGATGCAGTCGCGCCAGCGGGGGCCAACATCGAATCTTTTGACTTTGTAGGTACAGAAGTGTTCTATCGTGATGGTAAATGTGTTGGTGCCGATGGTACACTAGGCGGCTCAGCATTAACTATGATCGAAGCAGTTGAAAATACAGTGAAACATGTTGGCATACCGCTAGCTGAAACACTGCGTATGGCAAATCTATACCCTGCAAAAGCCATTGGTGTAGACGATAAACTTGGCAGCATTGCAAAAGGCAAAGTTGCGAATTTAACAGCCTTTAATGCCGACTTCACAGTTATAAAAACCATTGTAAACGGACAAGTGAAAAGCTTCTAATTATGAAACATAGCCCAGTCGCCAATATTGAATTTATTAAACAAGTCAATACCGCCTCTGTTTATCGCCTTATCGATGAACAGAAGCAAATTTCACGTGTTGATTTAGCCAAACTTAGCGAGCTAGCGCCTGCAAGTATTACTAAAATGACACGCCAATTAATGGCGGCGGGGTTAATTAAAGAAGTTGCACAACAAGCCTCTACGGGTGGTCGACCGGCCATCTCACTCACCTGTAAAATAGATCCGTTCATCTTTTTAAGTTGTAAACTGGGTCGTAATAATTTATCCATCGCCTTGCATGACATTGCAGGCACTAAGCTGACCGATTACCGAGTCGCTTTAGACTCTGCTCCCAACAACGATGTGATCCCGTTTTTAATAGCACAAATAGCAGACTTCATTAGTGCTAATATTAATCCTGATAAACAACATCTGATCGCTATTGCGGTAACATCACCCGGCTTGATCGACCGTGAATCAGGCACAATTGTGTATCTACCAAAACACAATTTGAAAGATATACCGCTCGGAAAGATGCTCACTCAAGAGTTTAATGTGCCTGCTTATATTGCCAATCATACCCAATCTTTATCATTAGCAGAGTTATACTTTGGTGCTGCGCAAGATTGCCAAGACAGCGTATTATTGTCTGTGCATGATGGTGTTGGTTCCGGCATTATTAATAACGGTAAAATTTTTACTAACTACAATAACCAAGTCGGTGAAATCGGCCATATCCGTATTGATCCGCTGGGTTTACCTTGCCACTGTGGCAGTCATGGTTGTTTAGAGACTATAGCCTCTAATGAAGCGATCCTGAAACAGATCAAAGGGTTAATTAAGCAAGGTCATGAAACCTGTCTAACGCCCGAAAACTTGACCATCGAAGCGATTTGTACTGCTGCCAATGACGGTGATGAATTAGCGGTACAAGTACTGCTACGGGTGAGTAAATTACTCGGTCAAGCAATTGCAATCATAGTTAACTTGTTTAACCCACAGAAAGTATTAATCAAAGGTGAGATCGTGGCTGCAAAAGCACTCATTTTCCCGATGATTGAACACACTGTCCAACAATATGCTTTAGGTAGTTTCGTACCGAACCTGGTGATTAATGAAGCTAAATTTCAGAACGAGCCATCAATGGCTGGGGTTGCGCTAGTCCGCAAATCGCTATTAGAAGGCAGCCTACTGAGCCACATTATTCATAAGCATCGCGCTTAATCTAGGCAGTGACGGTACCCAAGTGACTTCAGCGCGTTGGGTTTACCTTCACCGTCTTGGTTATCATTTTCATTTTTGTTTGTTATAATCATACCAATTCAGCCAAGCTGACCACCCTTTTAAATTATTGCTAATGAGTATTGATATGCATTTCGATGACAATATCCGCATGGTTTTCTCCACCGAAAGCGGCCGTATAAAAGAAGAAAAACAAGTTGAAACGGCGCCGGAAGGTGATGGAATAGTGCGTATTCGCCGCGAAACCAAAGGCCGTAAAGGTAAAGGCGCGACAACAATTAGCGGTATCGAATTACCAGAAAAAGAATTAAAAGCACTAGCCAAAGAATTGAAAAAGAAAAGTGGTGTTGGCGGCAGTGTCAAAGATTTCATCATCGAGATCCAAGGTGATCAGCGAGATATGGCCAAAGAATTTTTAGAGAAAAAAGGCTATACCGTAAAACTCGCAGGCGGTTAATTGCAATGTTATCAATACACATAGTCACCTTTTTAAACACTTGTCATTTCTTCAAAATAAGCGCACCATAACTCTATTCGCGAGTAATAAAATAAATTATCTCGACGATATAATTCTCAGGGCGGGGTGTAATTCCCCACCGGCGGTAATAATAAGGTGGACGATCCATTAAGTCACAATCGTAACCTTATTTCAGCCCGCGAGCGCCTAAGCTACTTATGATTTATAAAGTCATCTGATTTAATAAAGTCATCGTTTAGGGTCAGCAGATCTGGTGAACGCTATGCCTCATAGCCTAGTCCAGAGCCGACGGTAATGAACATATTCATCGAGTATGTCTAAGTCCGGATGAGAGAGAATGTAAGATGCGTTAACGTCTGCCTTGGTCGATGGTTAATCACGCACTTCTAATTCTGCACGCCCTGATTCTGGAACCCAATATTTTATATAGTTGTATATTAAGGATTTAAACCATGAATCAGTCTTTACTTTCCCCTTTTGGCGATGCTATCACGCGAGTTGAAACAGCACTAACAGCATTACGTTTAGGCAAAGGGGTTTTAGTTGTTGATGATGAAGACCGCGAAAATGAAGGCGATATGGTGTATGCGGCTGAATCGCTTACCAATGAACAAATGGCGCTACTGATCCGAGAAGGCAGTGGTATCGTGTGTGTTTGTTTACCTGACGAACGGGTTAAACAGTTAGAACTGGCACCTATGGTCGAGAACAACTCAAGCCAATACGGTACTGCGTTTACTGTCAGTATTGAAGCCGCCGTGGGGGTTACAACGGGTGTATCTGCCGCCGATCGCGTAACAACCATTAAAGCCGCTATTGCAGATGGCGCTGTACCTAGCGATCTGGCCCGTCCAGGGCATGTTTACCCGCTACGCGCACAACCGGGTGGTGTATTGACCCGTCGCGGCCATACCGAAGGCACTATCGATTTAATGAAACTAGCAGGGCTAAAACCCGCTGGTGTATTGTGTGAAGTAACCAATCCAGACGGTACCATGGCGCGTTTACCTGAGATCATCATTTTTGGTGAAAAGCACGATTTACCAGTATTAACGATTGAAGATATTGTCACTTATCGTAATGCACAGTTAGAACAAGTAGGTTAATCGTTTTAAATAATAAAAGGCACTGTAATTACGCTTATTAGCTTCTATTAACGCTCATTTATCGTTAAACATCAGTGCCTTTATACATAGAAACCTTGATAAAAAACACCATAAACAACAAGTCATTTAAGCCATAAATGGTATAAAACATACCGGCAAATAAATCTGTTTCGTACAGACTAAATAAGTTATTTGTGGTTAACCAATACACCCATGCGCCCACGTATACCAGCTTTTCTATCGCAAAAACTGCAACTAACAAACGAATATTACCTTTGGTCATCGCCGCAGCAAAATATGCCAGTCCCCATACCATAATAATGACTAAACCAAAGTTAGACATCACAATAGGGTCAGCGTCATTAAGGGCCGTATTACTAAACAATTTAGAGAACGTCAGTACCCCTCCAATATTAACCAGCGCAGCTAATATAAGGCCATATTTAATTACCGTTTTATTCATGACAACTTCCTTATTCTTCATTAGTTCATACAAGGTTCATTTAACGTTTTAAAAAATCTTGTTATAGCCCCAGCCTCAAGCGGTTTACTAAAATAGTAACCTTGCCCATATTCACAATCCAATTTTTCCAACAGCATTGATTGTGATGCGGTCTCAATCCCCTCTGCGACAACGGCTAAATTCATCCTATGCGACATTGTTATTATTGTTTCAATTAAAATTTCATCACGTGCATTACCGATCTCATTAACGAACGAACGATCAATCTTTATTTTATCCAGTTGAATACGAGACAAATAGCTAAGGCTTGAATAACCCGTACCAAAATCATCCAACGCGATTTTAATTCCCATTGCTCTAAACTGGGCAATTGTTACTAATGCTTCGTCGCCACCATCGAGTAACACAGATTCAGTATCATATTTTATTAATGTAGTCGTAATCATCTGAATTAGCTCATTATCTTGTAACTGTATTGGTGATATATTTACAGCTACTTCATTAATATCAATTCGCTCGTCACTACGCCATACGGCTAACTGACGAATAGCTTCACATAGAACCCAACGGCCAATATTAATAATCAATCCCGTTCTTTCAGCCAATTCAATAAATTGCAGTGGCTCCACTAAACCTCGACGAGGATGTTGCCAGCGGACTAATGCCTCCGCTAGTTCATATTTACCCGTTTTAAAATTAATAATAGGTTGATAGTGTAACCGTAGCTCACCACGCGATATTACATGACGCAACTCAACCTCAAGCTCGAACCGCTCATGACCTGCAGTTTCCATTTCAGGTTTAAAGTAATTAATCTGACAGGCTTTATTGCCCCCTACTTTGGCAACCGCTAAATCAGCAAAATGCATCAATTTACTTGCATCTTTTATGGTTAACTCATGGCTGAGTACAAAACCACAACGCGTCTGGCAAGCGTAAAAAATAATTCCTAATTGAATCGGTTCGGAGAGCGACGCTAAAATATAATTAATTCTATGGTCTAAAAAATCGCGCTTGTGAGAAGGAATAATATAAACAAATTCATCACCACACCAGCGGCCCACCACTTCATCGTGTTGGCACAATGATAGCAATTTATTAGCCATTTCTACTAATAATCCATCACAAACATCATCGCCAATTTGGCTTTACCATTGAGCAACAATACCACGATGAAGCATGTTCTATTGTGTTACTCCATAGCCAAAATACACACATTGAACTGTTTGTATTTTCCGACACTGTAAAGTCACAACATCATGACACGTTAATTTATCTCAAAGCCATTGGCATCCGTCATTTAGCCATTGAAGTTGATAACGTCACTACGATGCACGACACATTATCAATAAGCACAACCGTAACCCCAATTAAACAAGCTCGATTGGGTTCGTTTAATTATTTTTTCTGCTATGACCCCGATGGCAATCAAATTGAAGTTCTTAACATTAATAATGGAATTAAAGGAATAATATGATCAGATTAACATGGAAACAAAAAATTGGTGCAGTCACCGGTAATGCCTTAGAGTTTTATGACATTGCTGAGTATGTCGTGTGGGGAATATTCGCATTATGCTTTTTAGTGCGACCACTCGGTGGACTGGTGATTGGCGATTACCGCTATTAGTCGGTGTATTAAACACCCTAATGAGCCTTTATTTCCGCTTATCACTACCAGCATTACCACCCGTTTAAACAGTTATTCGACCAATGCAGCGTTCGCGATTAATTTTGCGTATATTTATGGTTACAATCATTGGTGCTGTCATATTTTACACCCAAAACTTTGCCAGTAAAATGATTGGTGAAGAATTAGCGATTACTAACTTACCACTAATTAATTCATCGTTTAGCGGTGCTACGATCAAGGTCATAGCACCGCGGCTACGGTGAATAAAACACGTTCAAACTACATGGTCCGTCTAATTAACGTCACACTCGACATATTTAATAAACGCCAGCAACTAAGCAAACCAATCAGGCCGACAAAAATCGCGCCAGCACCGATCCCTAACAACCAATACTCAAAGTGGAAAGTCCCCGGCATCTCAAAGATACGGTTTTGTAAAATATACACACCCAGCTCCATGGCAATACTTGCCATTAATCCAGCCAACGCCCCTAAAGCGACAAATTCAAACAACACACTATTACGCAGTAAGCGGCCACTCGCGCCAAGCGTACGTAAGATAGCAAGTTCACGTTCACGCTCTTCCATACTGGCTTGTACCTGTGCCACCAACACTAAACTGCCCGCCAGTACCACTAGCACCAAAATAAACTCAATCGCAATCGACACCTGCCCTATCACACTTCTTAATTGGGTAATAATGGCATCCACATCAATCAAGGTAATGGTTGGATATTGAGTTAAGAAATCCTGTAATGCATCTTTCGCATCGTCCGGCACATATAACGAGGAAATATAGGTCGCAGGGAAGTCCGCCAGCACATGTAGGTTGAAGACCATGTAAAAGTTAGGCTGCAGCGTTTGCCAGTTCACTTTGCGAATACTGCTCACCAGTACGACGATTTCTTCACTGCCCAACTGGAAGGTTAAGTTATCCCCGACCGCGACATCTAACTTATCTGCTAATGTCGATTCGATAGACACTAACGCGCGGGTGTCTTCTGGTTGCCACCAGTTACCTGCAACTAAACTGTTTTCATAAGGTAATGCATCACGCCACGTCAGGTTTAACTCACGACCCACACCACGGCGGCCATTATCAGCAGACTTGGTTTCTTCCTTACTCACACGTTTGGTCACTTGGTCATCATTGATTTTGGTTAACCGACCGCGAACCACAGGAAAAAGACCACTGGATTCGATACCTAACGAAGCAACAAAATTGTCCACTGGCTCAACTTGGCTAGCGGTAATATTGACTAAAAATCGGTTGGCACTGTTATCCGGTAATTGCTTCTGCCAATCATCAATCAGGCCATTCTTCATGACCACGATAATCAATAACAACTGAATAGCGATGGTAAAACTGATTAATTGCACCGCATTTTCATTAGCGCGACGTTTTAAATTAGCTAATGCTAAATGCCATGACTTACCCGCCTTACTACCTGCAGAACGTCCTGCCGACATAAACAAGCGACCAATCACTAACAACACGAATGCCACCAGCATGCCGCCAATTAATAACGCCGCACTGAGCACTGCATCTTGGCTAAACAAATACAACAGCGTAAAAATAGCCAATAACGACGGCACAGGATTCATTAACCGCGTGAATAAACTGTTATTGGCATTATCATCACGACCACGTAACAGGGTCATAGGCGAAGTCTGTACCAACTCTCTTAATGGCGTAATAGCAAACGCAACAGCGCAAATAATGCCAGTGACAATCGCAACTAAGAAAGGATAGGCCATATTACCGGTGGTCGAGGTATCAAGGTAATCGCGCATAGCATACAAGCCAATATTCAATATCAAATAACCCACAACCAGCCCTAAACTGATACTCAGAACACTGAGCAGTGACCAATGCAGACAATACAGCTTAGTCACATACCCCTTGGATGCGCCCATCGCTTTAAATACCGCAACCACTGATTGATGGCGCTGACTATAACGACGACTGGCCACCGCGACAGCGACAGATGCTAAAACAATACCCAGCATACTGGCTAATGATAAGTATTTATCCGCTTTCGTTAACGCTCTCGCTAAGGGTGAGTTTTGTGATTTGATATCATACCAACGCTGGTTATCAGTCAACTGTGGTTTGAACCATTGCTCAAATGCAGTGATATTGTCGGCGTCTCCGGCGAACAGGTATTTATAACTTAATCGGCTACCGGGTTGGATTAATTCTGTCTTCTGTATGTCTTGAGCATTAATAAACACCACAGGGCCCGAACTAAACACACTAAACGACGCATCCGGTATTTGGGTAATAATCCCGGTGACTTTAAAACGCTTAACCCCAACTTCAATGCTATCGCCCAGCTTAATATCTAACAGCCTTAATCCCTTCGCCTCTAACCAAGCCTCCCCGGATTTTGGCGAGTTAGATGCAATCGCTTGGGTGGAATCTAACGACGGACTCACCAATAATTCACCGCGTAGTGGGTAATTGGCCGAAACCGCAGACAAGGCCGCCAGCGCCATCTTTTCGTCGGTAAACACCATTGATGACATTTGGATCTGCTGGGCTTGGATTAATTCTAAACTGCTCGCTTTGGCTAATACGGCAGGATCAATGACACTGCCGGTATCCAATACTCGGTCAGCCGCAATAAAAGTACTGCTCTCAGCCGTTAATGCTTGTTTAACGCGGCTAGAAAATCCAGACAAGGCAAATACTGCAGACACAGCCAGTACGATGGCCAACAAGATAATGGTCAGTTCCCCGCGCTTTAACTCGTGTTTTAATAATCGCAGCGAATGAATGCGCCAATAACTCATAATGACCCACTCAACGGCTGTGTAGTTCCTGAAGGTTCAGCAACTACACATTTTGTAACGACAGTTTCGGCAATGATAGGGGCAACATTGGCTTCACTTAGCTGGCCACTTTCCATGATCACTTGACGCTGACAACGCGCCGCTAATTTCGGATCATGGGTCACTAAAATCAAAGTGGTGCCCTGCTGCTTATTAATTTCAAACAACAAATCTGCAATGTGAGATCCAGTTTTAGTGTCTAAGTTACCCGTTGGCTCATCGGCAAATAAAATATCCGGTTTCGAAATAAATGCACGCGCAATCGCCACACGCTGTTGCTCACCACCAGAAAGCTGCGAGGGGAAATGCTCGGCTCTATCGACTAAGTCGACTTTGGCTAATAATTCTCGCGCTAATTGTTCTGGGTTGTCCATACCAGCTAACTCTGCTGGTAACATGATATTTTCCAACGCAGTTAAACTATTGATTAATAAGAACTGCTGAAAAATAAACCCAACATGTTTAGCGCGAACCGCACTGCGTTGCTCTTCATTAAATTGGTGCAAGGGCTGATTTTTTAGAAAAACTTCACCGCTCGAAGGTAAATCTAGCCCCGCTATAATAGACAATAGAGTAGACTTACCTGAGCCAGACGCGCCAACAATCGCTAATGAATCACCTGCTACCACAGTTAAATCCATCGGATATAAGATATCGAGGGTTTTAGCCTCTGTTTTAACTGATTTAGTTAAGGCACTTACTTTTAATATAACGTCGGAATTTAGCTTCATGTTTAAAAATGCCTTTAAAGTATTATTATTGATGGTTATCTTGTTACCTGCAGCACATGCCACAGCTAACCATAAAATTTTGTTATTGGGTGACAGCCTTAGTGCCAGTTATGGTATGACACAAAGCGAAGGCTGGGTAACCCTGCTTAATCAAAAGCTCTCTAATCAAAATGCCCCGTATAACATTATCAATGCCAGTATCAGTGGTGAGACTACCGCTGGCGGCCTGTCTCGCTTACCGGGAATTTTGGCTAAGCAATCAATTGATGCACTGATCATCGAACTCGGTGGTAATGACGGTTTACGTGGTTTTCCGCCTAAGTTAATCAAAAGTAACCTGACGCAAATGGTGGATCTCGCACACGCGCAGAATATTCCCGTGTATGTGATGAGTATTCGTATTCCACCTAATTATGGCCCACGCTACAGTAAAATGTTTACTGATGTATTTACCCAAGTTGGCAGTGAAAAAGACATTACCGTGTTGCCGTTTTTCATGGAAACGATCGCCGTAGATCCAAGCCTGATGCAAAATGACGGTATTCACCCCAACCGCACCGCCCAACCTAAAATTGCCGATATCATGTCAAAACAACTCGCGGCTATTTATCAAGAACGAAACTAACCCAAACAATCTGTCACGAACAAGTCGGTTCCAAAACCAGCATGAACTTATGCTAAGACATACTGGTTTACCTCTATTACGAATAACGGAGTAACTCACTAAGATAAACCAGTTTCTATTTATGTGTCAGGATGGATTTCACAAATGCGGGTAAAGTACTGTCAGGACTTTAGTTTTAAGGACTATTATTTTAAGGACTGTTGTTTTAAGGACCGCGGTTTTAAAGACAATGCTTTAAGGACTGTCAAAACAGTCCCATTTGCTGATCGGTTATCAAATCAAAGCTCAAGCCAATAAAGGGCAAGATACCATCGGCAATGGGTTTAATTTGTTTTTCAATATAATGCTCAAAATCCAAGACTGAATGTTGATGCTCGACCGCTTCAGGGCCATTCAGGGTGAGCACATAACTGATCCATGCTTTGTGCTGATAACGTAACGGTTGCCCTAATTGCCGGTTTTTTTCATCAGCGGCGCGCGCTGCTTTTACGTGGGGCGGCACGTTTTTCACATATAGCGCTAATTCTTGGCGCAAACGTTTACGGTAAACCAGCTTGTCGTTAAATTCACCCGCTAAGGTTTTCTCGACAATTTCCAGCACGTAATCTTCGACCGCAATATTATGGAATACCCGATGGTATAACTCCATCTGGAACATCTTAGCTAAATCAGTCCAATCGGTGCGTACGGTTTCCAGCCCTTTAAAGATCAGCTTTTCCCCGTCTTTAGTATGCACTAATCCGGCATAACGTTTTTTACTGCCTTTATCCAAACCACGAATGGTGGGCATTAAGAACTTGTGATAATGCACTTCGTATTCAATATCTAAGAAACAATCGATATCGTAATCTTCACGTAATAGTTGCTGCCATTGTTGGTTAATATACGCCGACAGCTCTGCACCCATGCGGTCGGCTTGTAAACCGCGATCAGCTGACGACCCACTATAACCGTCGGTAAATTTAGCGGCATCGAGTAATACAAACGTCGAATCGGTATCTCCGTAGATAACCTTGTACCCTTTGGCTTCGATCCAAGCCGCAGTGGTTTGCATGATCTCTTGCCCACGCATGGTGATCGACGAGGCTAAACGGGTATCATAAAAACGACAGCCGCCTGATCCTAACACCCCATAAAACGAATTCATTAAGATCTTAATTGCTTGCGAACGTGCGGCATCCTTGTCACGTTTGGCTTGATCACGCTGCGCCCACAGTTCGGTAATAATATCAGGCAGGTAATGTTTATCCCGATCAAACAAACCACCACGGAAACCGGGTATCGCCTCAGTTGGGTTCTGTACCCCTTCTAGCAGCCCAACCGGATCAATTTTGAACGTGCGGATAATCGACGGATACAGACTTTTGAAATCCAGTACGATCACATGATCATACAATCCCGGAAATGAATCCATGACGTAACCGCCAGGGCTTGCCATTACCCCACTCTCGCGTAGATTAGGGGCGATATAACCAGCACGGTGTAACTTAGGCAGGTAGACATTGGTGAACGCCAATACCGACCCACCGTTACGATCTAATTCTAATCCGGTTAACTGCGAGCGTAATAACAAGAAATCTAACAACCTCGTTTTAACAAAAATATCCCATACTAATACGCAATCTTGCAGGTTGTATTTCGCTAGCTTGACCTTGTTAAAATGAAAGTCGTGGTTGATCTGTTCCATGCGGTTATCAACATCATCAGTATCTTTACCGACACCGAGTATTTCTTGTGCCACGTTTTCTAAACTAAAACTGGGGAAGTTATAGGTGGCGGTTTTTAGACTATCAATGCCATCAACCACTACCCGACCATGTAAGGTTAAAAAGCCTTGTTGTTGTGGGGTTCGGCCATCACGCCAATGCAAGTTTTGACCACCGCGACCCAGCGCTAATTTAAGGTTATGGAAGGTGGCACGTTGGGCTAATAAACGGAAATCAAAGTTAATCACGTTCCAGCCAATAAAAATGTCGGGATCGTAACTGATCACGAATGCTTGCAATGCCAGTAATAAACTTTTTTCGTCAGCAACCCAATGGATTAACGGCTCGCTTTCGGGATCTTGCGCTAAGTCTTTCTCAGCTTTTGTTAGGTCTTTATCAAGAGGTTCGCCAATCATGTATACCCGTTTAAAAGGCTGACCGTCAGCGCAATAGGCTGGGCTTAATGAATACAAACCAATAGAGTACAACTCACCGTGTTCGGAGCACTCTATATCCAATGAGATCTGTTTAATTTTGTCGACTAAGTTGTCTGGCAGTTCAGCCGGTTTAAGCTGTGCTTGTTGAAATTCAACATAACCTCTACGTTGCACTGGCGTACCAGTGAACTCAACAGCCCCTTTAACAAACCGTTCCATTAAGTAACGTTCTGCTGGGCGAATGTCTGCTTCTAATACCGTGACTAGCTTACGTCTTAATAATTCTTGTGCGCGGTGAAAGTCATGCGAGGTACGGAAATAAAAGGCACTCATGAACTCTAAATCAAAGCTGCGCATTTTCAGGTTTTTATACGTAAAACGCGGATTCAATTCACTTAAACAAGCTAAGGCCGTGGTAAGTTGATCTTGAGGAATGAACATCACCAACGGCTGGGTTGCCGGGATCAATTTAACCGCACCCATTTCAGATGCTAACCAGTAACTTAATTCATTGTTACCATTACGATCACGGCTATGGCGCGATAATAAAAAACCCAGATATGTAGCTGACAAAATTAACCAGAAAAAGTAGTTTAAGACTGGTTAAGTGTACAGCATTTTTGTAGGTGTGAAAATGGCTCTTACAATACGATAGAAATACATATTGTAAGAGCCATTTTCACTATGCTAGATTAAAAACCAATTTATTAACTCAATTTAGTGAGGTGATTAAACCAAAAATTGGTTCATTATCTCTAATCAAGATATACCCCTCCCAACCATGGAAAGCCTCCCAAGTGGCATCGCTTGTTCTTATAAATAAGAGACAATCGCCATCTTTATGCATATCTTTTAATGTATTCCATTCCGCATTCAAGCGTCCAAATGGAATTACCTTCATTCCATTTTCAGTATCGATCTTTACTGTTTCTTTTTTTCTACAGCCTGAATTGATTGCGGCTCTGATAGTGTAACTTCAAGATCAAAATAAGACTTAACCTTATCAGTGTCACACGTAACAGATGAGAAAGCTAAGCTACTCCAGAAAAAAAGTACCAAAAAAAAGTAATTATTTTTCATGTTAATACCTATTCGTAAAGTCTGATCGAATTGTGATCAGCCCTATATGGTTCACCAAAATTTGTACTCATAAAATCATTTGTTATATTTATTACAGGCGTCTCAAACTTACGTTTATTAAAAATATATCCAAGTGTCGAACTAGGTTGTAGTGCATGGTCAGCTTCATGAAATAATATCCTATAAACTTTAAACCTTTTACATCAACCCCTAAATTTGATAGTTCAGCAACAACTTATTTTAGCGTTACAGTAACAGAGCGTTTTAATCCTGTATCTAACGTAATATTGTTGCCGCCTTGAGTGGTTGGCAATACACCCGACAACTTTGCCGTAATAGTCATATCCACCTGACAGTGATCATAACCTGCCACCAACTGCGCCTCACTTGCACCAAAGACGATATTAAGTGTGTCGCTATATTGGCCGCTACTTATATCCTTGGGCAGACCATCTAGTTCCGGCAATGCCTCCTGACGATAATCGCCCTGTCCGTTACTGCACACTAGCGCCTGCCCCAATAATTTATAGCTAACATTATCTTCCACTGCCCAGTTTACGGCGATAGTTTCATTACTGTAACTTGCAGTTGGAGTAAAAGGTAAAGGGAGCTTGGTAATACGCTCAGATGCAATTAATGCATTATCTCGACTAAAGGTGACTGATAACTCACTGATTACAGTTGAATGCTGAATTGATGCAGTATGATATTGACCAGAACTGTAGATCACGTCAGTTTCCGTGCCATCCACTGATACCGTTAGTTTATCCAGTGCATCAAGTTTGAGGTTCTCAGAGTTACGATCCTGAATACTGGCACTGACATATAATTCGTTATCAGCAATACCATATACAGAAACATACAGCTTCAGTTCATTTGTAGGGTAATCACTGCTTTTATTCAGCGCCACCAAAGGTGAAAAAGGGGTATTTTCACTACCACAGGCGGTGAGTAGTAAAGTTGTTAAACTTAATACTATAAGCTTGTTATAGTTATTGGGTTTGTAAAACATAATCATCCTTAATTAATGTTTGTTGTTTGATTTTATCTGTTCACCAACCCTTTGATTACACGGGGCCGACCAACATTACTAATAATTTCATTCGTACTATAGATAAACTCACAATTTACATATCTTTTATGAATTAATTTACAAGCCAGCTATCCGTTTTTGTTTTTAAAAGTAAGGTTATCTTTTCATAAGTTTCACGAGAAATTTGATTCCTATAAAGATGATATTGAAACTGTATACCACGATAGCTGAAGCGCATAATGCAACTATCGACTATCTCATCATATCCGCTGCAACTACCCACATAGCGCAAAGAATCATTACTTCTTTTTTCAAAAAGCGAGCTAACGATCGAACTTTCAACGCCAACTACAAAACCATCAATTAAATCTTCATGAAAAGGATTATTATCATATGGGCCTGTTCTTTCAAAAGCTGCAATCTCTAAATATGGCACCTGACTTTCTCTTAAAGGGTTATCAATATGCAATATAGAGCTAAGATTATGAGGGAACATATCCGCTGATAAATTCAAGTCATCATTCACATCAAATTTAATCCTAATGCTACACTGACTACTATCTAGTCCATCTCCATACTCGTCTTAACTGCGGGTCCTACAAGCCTCGATACTAATGCTTTAAAAAAATAAATTGCCCTTCTTTTTGAATAATAATGCCTTATATTCCCAAGCAACATATTCAAAATTTACGTTTACCTCACCGAAAAACGAACAAAGTGTAAAGATATAAAAAATACCCAGCCGTACATCTTATTCCTGCGAAGCCGCCACCTTTAATCGTCATCATGTTTAATCTTTAAGGTATGTGGCTCATTAGTTCGAATATGCTGTTGATACCATGGTAAATCTTCATTGCCTGCTCATCAGCCACTCTTCAAAATAATGATAAATTAACATGATGATTAAGCTGAAATAACTTAGCTATGAAACAACCAAACTAATTTGGCACTTTAGCGTTAAGTGAGTATTGGTCACCTCTATATACGACTATATCAATACAAAAACGTAATCTGATGCCATCATTTGTTAGTTATATGTTATAAAGCTTACAGGAATTATTAATAAACAATTTTAGATTAAATAAAGAAGAGAATACGCCTGTGGTCACAACCCTTAAACCTTTCATATTACTGCTCATTAGTGGCTTCTTGCTCATGCTTGGTTATGGTTTGAGTAATATCCTATTGCCTGTACGCATGCAAAGTAACGGTATCAGCGTCGATAACATAGGTATTATCTTATCTATGCTGTCAGTGGGCTTCTTACTGGGTGCTATCTATAGTCGCAGGCTATTACAACGGGTTGGTCACATTCGCATATTTGCCATGTGCGGTAGCTTAACCTCGGTGGCTATCTTACTTTCTGGCCTGTATCCAGAGCCATTAATGTTAGCCGCTATGCGCATGCTGACTGGGTTTTGCATCGCCTGTGCCAACGCCACGCTCGATAGCTGGTTAAGTCATAGCGCCACAGAGGAAAGCCGTGGAAAAATATTATCAATTAACCAGATGGTGATTATGTCTGCGTTATTCTCTGGGCAGTTTTTGTTAAACGTGGCCCCCGTCACCGATGTCACCTTGTTTGTTATCTCCGGTATTCTATTTAGTCTTTCTATTACCCCTATGGTGATCAGCAAGCATCAAGCGCCACAGATTGAAGACAGCCAGTCCATGTCCTTAATGACCATTATAAAACTGTCACCGCTCGGGGTTATCTGTTGTTTTTATGGCGGCTTTCTGTATGCCGGTTTAGTCAACATGCTGCCTATTTTTGCCAGTGATAATGGGATTCAAGATTTCAGTTTATCTATATTTATGGGGGCATCTATCTTTGGTGCCATAGTTTTTCAATATCCAATAGCCTATTTGTCCGACCGCTTTGACCGTCGTAAAACCATGTTATGTATGGTATTAGCCATTGCTGCATTGTCTTTATTAGTGCCGCAACTGATTAGTTCATCACAATTTAATCTCAGCTTATTAACGATTTCTGTCGTGATGGGGCTAACCGCTTGCCTCTACCCAATGAGCATGTCAGAAACCTTCGATAAAGTATTAAAAGAACAGATCCTCGCGGCAATGGGCTCGTTATTACTCATTTATGCACTGGGTAGTATTCTGGGACCCAATCTCGCGTCAATCGCCATGAATATGTTTGGCAGTGCCGCATTATTTTCATTTATTAGCATAACGGCCATGACGTTACTGGCTTTGATCATTGGTAATATGTTCAAGCAGACAGCATTACCGCGCGATGAACAAGAAAACTTCATCATGCAAACCCCATCGGGCGTGGCATCAGAACTGGATCCTCGTACTCAGTATGCTCAGCCTTCTTTTGAACAAACAACAGAAGTTGAAGTGGCTATTAGTTTGGCCGCTAACAATCCCGCTGCCGCCGTAAACATGGCTAAAACTTTAGCCATGCGCGACCCTAATGATGCCTCAAACTTAGCCGCGGCACTAAGTACCATTGACGAAATTGATATTAGCCGTCTATACCGTGCGATCACAGCAGCCGCACCAGAGATGAGTATTCATATTGCCGAAGCATTAACCAATGCCTCGCCAGAACAGGCTGAGGAATTAGTCGACTGGATCACCACCGAGCGTCCTGATCAATTTACTGATATTATTGTTGCCATCGCTAACTCAATGCCAGACAACGGTATTGATATGATGGAAATTGCCGCTGAAAACATGGTTGACGATCATCAAGACGAATTGCTCGAAATGACCGACCAGTACATGATAAATCTGTCTGATTCATTAGATGATATGCGTCCTGTCGATCGTACCGCAGCGGCTTCTGAACAAACGGCAACAGAGCTATATAACCGTTTAACCGATATCTCTCCTACCCAGTCCGCCGACTTCGCTTTGGCAGTATCAGAAGCCTTACCAGAGTCATCCAATGTGGTCGCGGAAGCCTACGTCAGTAACCTCATTGAAAGTGAAGAAGCAACACCGGGTGATGCGACTGCGAACATTGAAAGTGCGGTTAATGATTATGTGAGTCAACTAGCAGAAAGTATCCCTGAATATGCCGTCGATATTGCCAGTACTATGATTGACTCAGTCCCCGATATCGCCTCTGACATGGTCGAGATCTTACAATGTTCTGACGTATTCGATGACAGCGAATTGAGTATGTCGATCAAGGATAAACCAGAGCATGATGCGCTAGAAGAACAATTGCAATATGCCGTACAGACGCAAGCAGATGAGATTGATAAGAATAGTTAATATATGCAATAGGAAGATAAATAGAAAATCTGAATATCAAAGACAAATAAAAAACAGAACTAACCTACAAGTATGGGGTTAGTTCTGTTTATCAATCACAGGTTGATTTGTTTATTCATTACAAATTAAAACAACGCGTCATTCAGCCATAGATGGCAAATAATCGAAGCGATGTAACCCAGTGCAATCACTGGCGCCCAACGTAAGTGCCCTGCAAAAGTGTACATTCCACGCGCTTGGCCCATCAGTGCCACACCAGCAGCAGAACCGATAGACAGTAAACTACCGCCCACACCCGCTGTTAACGTCACTAATAACCATTGCCCCAGTGACATATCAGGCTCCATGCTTAATACCGCAAACATCACCGGAATATTATCAACAACCGCCGATAACAGACCGATTGTAACGTTGGCAACCGTGGTATCCCACGTGCCGTACATGATGCCAGAAGCCAGACTGAGATAACCCATAAAGCCTAAACCACCCACACACATGATCACGCCGTAGAAGAATAACAAGGTATCCCATTCGGCTTTAGCAACCTTGTTGAAAACATCAAATGGCACCACACCACCGAGCTGTTCTAAGGTTTTTTCATCATTCGCTAATTCGGCTTTCGCACGTTTCCGCTCTAACGAGATTGGCAGCGTTTTACGCAAGAAGTATCCGAAGAATTGCAGATAACCCAGACCTGTCATCATACCCAGTACTGGTGGCATGTGTAACACGCTGTGTGCAGCAACAGCTGATGCAACAGTCAGTAGGAATAACAACACAATACGCTTCGCACCACGCTTGGTATATACGATTTCTTGTACACCAGATAACTTGGCATTTTTAGGAATGAAGAACGTCATGATCGTAGCAGGTACAATGAAGTTAACCACAGATGGTAAGAATAACGCAGCGAATTCGTTAAATTCGACCATGCCCTTTTGCCATACCATTAGCGTTGTAATATCACCAAATGGACTGAACGCACCACCCGCATTCGCGGCAACAACGATATTAATACAAGCAAGGTTAATAAACTTTTTATCTTCCCCTGCAACTTTCATTACCACCGCGCACATAAGCAAAGCCGTGGTTAAGTTATCGGCAATCGGCGAAATAAAGAATGCGAGAATACCGGTTAGCCAAAATAAGCCTCTAAGATCAAGACCTTTACCTAACATCCAGCTACGTAATGCATCAAATAACTGACGTTCTTCCATCGCATTGATGTAAGTCATCGCAACCAGTAAGAACAGCAATAGTTCGGCATACTCTAACAGGTTATGCCTAAATGCAGCCTCAGCTATATCTGACATGCCTAAGCTAGCATAGTGCCAACCAATGAGGGCCCAAATAATACCCGCCGCCACCAGCACAGGTTTTGATTTTCGTAAATGTAAGTGCTCTTCTGCCATTACCAGCAAGTATGCGCAAGTAAAGATAATTACAGAAAAATAGCCTATTCTGGACGTAGTGAGATCAACGATTTCCCCACCGCCACCTGATGCAAACGCAAACGTTGCAGGTGCCAATCCAAACAAGATAA
Organism: Moritella sp.; assembly: GCF_013215705.1. Lineage (GTDB taxonomy): Bacteria > Pseudomonadota > Gammaproteobacteria > Enterobacterales > Moritellaceae > Moritella. The sequence goes on from NZ_JABSQR010000007.1 coordinate 84,997, forward strand.
CTAAAATAAGCTTCATTGCCATGTTATGTGCCTTCCCTCTCCAAATGATAAAAACCTGTGTAATGTATGTTAAATAATTGTTTTATGCTATTAGCAAAATCAATTTTGGTGAAATAATTACAATTTGTATGTTCTTTATCTACGAGCCATTAACTCAGAATTTACGACTAAAACCTTGTCAGTAAATGAATATTTCAGGTTGAAATTAAATAAAAATCGAGATAAGCACTTGATAAAAAACAATCTATTGCCTACCATCGAGTAACTCTGAACACTAAATATTAACGTCACTTACCGCCGCTCGGCACTAGCAAGGATATCCAAATTGGATCAAGAATTAAGGTTAATCATTTCCCAGTGGCTCGCTGATAGCGATACATTAAACAAAGCTGATTCAAACACTTATAACTTAATACTGGTTGTTCTATGTTTGAGCTTGGCTGCCGCCTCATACTTGTTGGTTAAACGTATTGTCATTAAAGCCATGAAGCTGATGTCGGTGCGATCTAAAGTAACTTGGGATGATACCTTCGTCGCTCACGGCGTATTAGAGAAGTTTGCCTTGTTAGTGCCGCTATGGGTCATTGATATTCTATTACCACTGTTTACAGTACTGTCCCCCTTTATTACCGAAGTCTTCGGTCGTCTGCTTAGCGCGCTGTTAGTGATCTTATTTGTCCGCGCAGTTTATGCGGTACTGAATGCCATTGCTGAAATAACAGACAAGCATACGGCAACACAGCGATTACCGATCACCAGCTTTCTGCAATTAATTAAATTATTTTTATTTTTTGTGACAGCCATTATTACCATCTCAATTTTGTCCAACCAATCGCCTCTCTACTTCTTAAGTGGTCTTGGTGTCGCGACTGGTTTCATCATGCTGATATTCAAGGATACCATTTTGGGTTTTGTCGCTGGTATTCAATTAGCCACCAATCAGATGGTGACCAAAGGTGATTGGATCCAAATGGATAAATACGGGGCTGATGGTACTGTTGAGGAAGTCTCATTGACGACAGTGAAAGTGCGTAACTTTGATAAAACCATTACCATGTTGCCTGCCTATGCTTTAGTGTCTGACGCCTTCAAAAACTGGCGTGGCATGAGTGAATCGGGCGGCCGCCGTATCAAACGAAGCCTGTTTATTGATATTCAAAGCATCGGTTTTTTAACCAAAGATGAGTTACAACGTCTTAGTAATATTCATTTATTGAAAAACTATCTTGCAGACAAAAGCTTTGATATCAATACTTTCAATCTCGATTTCAATGAAAATGAGCAAGCAGTAAACAGCCGTGGTTTGACCAATATAGGTACATTTCGTGCTTATTTATTAGTGTATTTACAGCAGCATCCAAAAGTACGTAAAGACATGACACTATTGGTCAGACAATTAGCACCAACAACACAAGGCATGCCAATCGAGATCTATATTTTTACCGAGGAAATTCGCTGGGCGTTTTATGAAGACATACAAGCCGATATCTTTGACCATATCTTCTCGGTATTACCGGCATTTGGTTTGCAGGCTTTTCAGCAACCAAGTGGCAATGATGTGCAAGCGCTACGTCATAAGCAATCTTAATAGCGAATACCTAAATAATTGATACATCTGAGTTGCTCCTACGTCCAAACATTTTAACGTGAGATTAAGCCCAACCAAAAATTGTTTTAAATAAATCAGCCTGTCCTAGCCAAAAAATAGTAGTTTCTGGTTTTATTAAACCAGAAACCTTTCTTTTGTTAGCTGTTTTTATTATATTGCTAAACTCTAATAATCAACCGTAAGCTATTCAATACAAATGACTCATGATCTAAAGATACTGCGGTTAATAAAAGTAATCCCCCCTATTATTGTCATTATCTTCGCTATCTTGGTTAACGTGATTATTATTAGCAATAATCAAGCGACACTAAAAGATGATATAAAAACACTTCGCCAAGATTTTATAAAAACAGAAAAAGAGTTAGTAAAGTTTCAGGTTCAGCAGCTTGTTCAAGACATAAATTACGAAAAAAACAGTACTAGAGCCTTATTAAAAAAAGACATTAAAGCCCGTGTGTATCAGGCCCACCGTATTGCCACGACTATTTATGAAGCAAATAAACATAAATCCGAAGTCCAAGTCACCAAATTAATTACCGACGCTTTGAGAAGTATTCGTTTTAATCAAGGACGTGGTTATTATTTCATTTATAAAACCAATGGTCTTAATGTCATGCACTCGACACTGCCTGTAATCGAGGGAACTTCAAAGTGGGATTATCAGGATATAAAGGGGAACTACGTTGTCCGAGACATGGGACAGTTAGCGAAAAGTAAGGGCGAAGGTTTCTCCCGATGGTGGTTTGAAAAACCACAGAACAAAAATAAAGATTTTGAAAAAATTGGTTTTAGTAAACATTTTTCACCTTATGATTGGTTCATCGGTACAGGTGAATATGTGATAGATGTAGAAAATGACATTAAACAACGTCTATTACAGCGAATATCCAATATAAGTTATGGCACCAATCGTTATATTTTTGTTATCGATTATCAAGGTAACTATTTATCTCATAATCCAAAAGACCTAAAAAGATATAATAACAATAATAATCACAGCCTTGCTGTAATGCAGAATATTGTATTCGTGGCTAAGCAGGGGGAGGACTACCTACATTATACCAGTTCAGAGATGCCGAGCACCGCTCAACCCACTGATAAAATTAGCTATATAGTGGGGTTGCCAGACTGGGAATGGGCAATTGGCTCAGGGGTCTATATTAGCGACATTGAAAATTACCTTACCACACGTGAAAAAGCGATTAGCCAACAACATCAGGATCAGTTATCCGAAATTTTATGGCTAAGTTTATTCGTCACCTTGTTTTTTGTTACCTTGTCGCTTTTCTTAGCTAATTATTTAGGCCGTCGTTTTGCCTTGTACGAAAACCAAATTAGCACCGATTTTTCTGAGTTAAATAAAGTTAAAGAGCAATTGCAATATCAAGCATTACACGATTCGTTGACGAAACTACCAAACCGAATATTACTCGATATTAAAATAGAACAAGGCATTGCTCTTTCAAATAAAAACAATAAAAAATTAGCCATCATGTTTGTCGACCTCGATGATTTTAAGAAAATAAATGACCTTTATGGGCATTCTGTTGGTGATGAGTTACTCGCGACACTCGGCACTATATTCAATCAGATGTTATCTGCAGGAGATAGTGTTGCTCGTTTTGGTGGCGACGAATTTATTTTTTGTTTCCCAGAACTAGAAAATTTAGCCGATGCGGAGAGAAAAGCCAAGCATATATCAGAGATCTTCAAACAACACTTTGTTATTAATGGTAAATCAATTTACTCAAGTTGCAGTATCGGTGTTGCTATGTATCCAGATGATGGTCATGTTGCCGAGCAACTAATTAGTAAGGCTGATATCGTGCTGTATAAATCAAAATTACAACAAAAGGGCCACTTTTTATTTTTTAATGACACTATCAATACCCAAGTACAACGGGATCTATTACTCGAATCTGAATTACATTTAGCGATAGCGAAGAATGAATTAGACGTGCTTTATCAACCACAAATTGATGCTGCAACAGGACAGATTTACGGCGTTGAAGCATTAGTACGTTGGTACAATACCAAACTGGGACATGTTTCACCTGTGGAGTTTATTCAAGTAGCTGAAGATGTGGGTATAATCAACGACATCGGTAACTTTGTCATTAAAAAATCGTTACAGGATATTTTACAGTTTAATAATCGCAGCAATACTCAATTGCACCTATCCATTAATATTTCACCTAAGCAATTGATGGAACCCGATTTTGTCAGCAATGTTATTAATCTCACTAATGAAATGGCCGTTGATAACCGCCTCATTACGTTAGAGATCACAGAAAACGTGCTGATTAACGATTTAGCTAAAGTACAGCCCGTTTTGCAATCTATCCGCAACAGTGGGATGAAGTTGTCACTTGATGACTTTGGTACTGGCTACTCATCATTAAGCTACTTGAGCAACCTGCCAATCGATGAAATAAAAATTGATCGTTCATTTATTGATAAATTACTGACCAATGACCAAAGTGAGTCGTTAGTAAAAACAATCATCGCCATTGGTCAATTCTGTGATTTAACGGTGATCGCCGAAGGGGTTGAAACAAAAGAGCAGTATGACCATCTTCGTCATTATCGCTGTGACTTGGTTCAAGGCTATTATTTTGACCGACCACTTTCGTTGGCGGCTCTCATTTCAAGTTATCAAACGAGTCGAATTAGTCATGAGGCATAAAAAAACGCGCTAGCCCTGTATCAATCAGATAACAAGGTTAGCGCGTTAGCAGTAAAGTTTATTCTGTTATAACCAAAGCGTTGTGCTTAAAACGTGTAATTAGATACGAGTACGTTTTTTCGCTTTAGGGCCGCGCTGCTGTTTAGCTGGGCCTTTCTTACCTCTATGGAGCGGGATACCAGAACCTGTAGGCTTAGTACGACTTTTACCACGCGATTCAGTGGTTTCTTCGATTTCTTTACCCAATCGACCGCTTCTCGTCGGCTTTTGACGTGCGTCATTGTTTTTCAATGAACGACGGATACGACCTTGACGAATACGTGTCTCTTTACGCTCTAAGCTACGCGCGGTTGTTTCTGGTGGTAATGAAACCAGGGTACGTAAATAGTTAATTTCTTCAAGTGCTAACTCTGACCAACCGCCACGTGGTAAACGGCGATCAAGTACTAAAGAACCATAACGGATACGGATAAGACGGCTTACCTGAATACCTTGAGATTCCCATAAACGACGTACTTCACGGTTACGACCTTCACTCAATAATACATTGTACCATTGGTTAAGACCTTCGCCGCCAGTTCCCTCTGCAACACCTTTAATCTTTTGGAATTTGGCAGGACCATCTTCTAATTCAACACCCATACGCAGGTTTTGAATTATTTTTGGCGTTACTTCACCAAAGATACGACAAGAGTATTCACGCTCTACTTCGTGACTAGGGTGCATTAGACGGTTTGCTAGCTCACCATCTGTAGTAAAGAGCAATAGACCCGATGTATTGATATCAAGACGACCAATCGCGATCCAACGACCACTCTTAAGTGGCGGTAGACGATCAAATACAGTCTTACGACCTTCTGGATCTTTACGCGTACATAACTCACCTTCAGGTTTATGGTATGCAAGAATACGACATACAGCGTCTTCTTCCTTGACCACACTTACCGGATTACCGTCGAGACGTATTTTATCCACTTCTTCAACACGGCTACCTAATGTAACCATTTCACCATTAACGCTGACACGGCCTTCTGCGATCACAGCTTCCATCTCACGACGGGAACCTAAACCAGCACGTGCTAGTACTTTCTGTAGCTTTTCACTCATCAGTTTTCCTAAATATTAAGTTACGATCTTATTTCGCAATTATAAAATGTTGTATGTATTCGATATCTAACAATATTCTTTAAATATCTAACAATGTTTCTTCGTCCATGGCGGCTAATTTAGCCAATAACGCTTCGTCCAATGGGGGTAACTCTTGGATACTTTTAATACCAAAGTAATCCAAGAATTGGGTCGTTGTCGCATACAAAGCCGGTCTACCCGGTACTTCTTTGCGGCCAATTACTTTGATCCATTCACGCTCTTCAAGCGAATGGATCGTTTGGCTGCTCACCGCGACCCCACGAACTGCTTCAATATCACCCCGACTCACGGGTTGACGATAAGCAATCAATGCTAATGTTTCTAATGTCGCGCGCGAATATTTCGCCGGTTTATCTTGCAACATACGCTGCAACCAAGGCGTTAAATAGGAACGCGCTTGAAAGCGATAACCACTGGCAACTTCTACCAGTTCGATACCTTTATCATGGTAATCCGCGCTTATTTCGGCAATATAGGCGGTCACTTGCTGACGGCTTAAATCTTCGTCGGCAAGCACATCACGGCATAAAGCCGCTAATGATAACGGTTTCTTGGCAACAAAAATAGCTGCTTCAATAATCTGTTTATAAGGTGTTGTATTCACACTCTGATCCATACTTATTCGGCTAAACTTAAGTATATCTCACCCAAAGGATTATTCTGGATAAGGCTAATTAAAGACTCTTTAAGTAACTCAAGGATCGCCAGAAAACTCACCACAATACCGCGTCGACCTTCTTTAGGATCGAGCACTTGATGGAAGGTTCGCACTTTACCATCTTGCAGTAATGCCAATATATGGGTCATCTTTTCACGCGTGGTTAATACTTCACGTTGGATCTGATGATGCTCGAAGTGTTCTGCTTTCTTGAGCAATTTTTGCAGATTATACGCCAAGTCTCGCAGAGATACTTCAGCTAATAACGGTGTAGTAGTAATATTTTCTGGCAGCTGTGCGTTTGCAACAAAAATATCGCGCTGGATCCTTGGATGCTGGTCCAAATCTTCTGCCGCATTCTTAAATATTTCGTATTCTTGTAACTGTCTGATCAGCACTAAACGTGGATCGTCGAGTTCTTCTTCTGCCACCACTAATTTAGGTAGTAGCAAACGCGACTTGATTTCCGCGAGCAAGGCAGCCATCACCAAATACTCACCGGCAAGTTCAATTTTCAACGTAGTCATTAGATCCACGTATTCCATGTATTGCGCAGTAATTTGTTGCATCGGTAACTGCAGAATATCGAGTTTTTGCTTTTTAATTAAATACAGTAATAAATCTAATGGTCCTTCAAATGCGTCTAAGAATACACTCAGCGCATCTGGCGGAATAAACAAATCCTTGGGAACTTTACGTAATAACTCGCCATTAACCTTGGCAATCGCAGCGCTAGACTCTACCACGGGTTACACGAAAGAAGATGCATCACCAGCACCTTGACGAAGAATAACGGCATCACCTTCCGAATAATCCACAACCGTTGTTACTTGCTCACCTAAGTAGCCGCCATTGATAATCAGCTCGACTTGGTTTTCAAGTTGGTCTCGGATCGCTTCAGGATCAAACTCTGCACCTTCGTTACCCGGTAAAATTAACGACGTCGACATCATAGGTTCACCGAGTGCATCTAATAATGCTAACGCAATGGTGTTATCAGGCACACGAATACCGATGGTTTTACGCTTCGGATTCATTAAACGACGTGGTACTTCTTTGGTGCCTTTAAAAATAAACGTAAATGGACCTGGGGTATTATTTTTAAGCGCACGGTAAGCCTGGTTCTCAACACGTGCGTATAACGACAGTTCTGATAAATCACGGCACAACAAGGTAAAATTATGATCTTTATCTAACTTACGGATCTTACAAATACGCTCTAATGCGTTTTTGTCACCAATATGACAACCTAGCGCATAGCCAGAATCGGTTGGATAAATGATCACGCCACCATCACGTAAAATAGCAACGGCCTGACTGATTAAACGCGCTTGCGGATTATCAGGATGCACGTAAAAAAATTGACTCATAATAATGATTCCTTAACTGTTTAATGACCCTTGCTGATGCCGCTAACTATTATTTAGTCATGCTAACTCATGCCGGGTTAGCTTGAGTTCCTCGCACTACTTAAGCACTTTGCTCGACAGTAGAGACTGGTTTAGCATCAGGCCAAGACGACCACACAGGGGTACAATCTTTGGGGATATATAAATTGCGGCCTAACTCAGTCCAGCTGCTTGGTCGATGAAAATCAGAACCAACAGACCCAGCTAAATTATAATCGCGACCATAACTGGCCAACAGGGTGCGCTCGGTAATGCCTTGTTGTGGCTGTCCCACTTCGAGGGCATCACCACCCGCTTCTTCGAAGGCCGCTAATAATCTTTTAATCCATTTAGTCGACAGTTTATACTGCAGCGGATGAGCCAGTACAGCTTGCCCACCAGATTGATGTATTATTTCTATCGTTTGCTCAATTGTTGCCCAGTTGGGTGGCACGTAACCAGTTTTCCCCTTAGCTAAGAAACGTTTAAATACATTTTGGAAGGTATTCTCAACGCCTTGCTCAACCAAATATTGAGCAAAGTGACTACGCGTGATACTGGCATCGCCAGCAAGCGCTTTAGCGCCTTCATAGGCACCAAAAATACGCGCTTTAGCTAAACGATTACCCATTTCAACCGCGCGCTCTTCGCGTTTATGGCGCTGTTCAGCTAAGAATGCCTGCAACATAGGGTTCGCGAGGTCAACATTCAAGCCAACGACATGAATTTCATGGTTTTGCCAGTTAGTTGAAACTTCAACACCATTGATCAGAGTAATAGGCAATCCATGTGCGGCAATCGTATCATGGGCTTCTTGTAAGCCATTAGTGGTATCGTGATCGGTAATAGCGAACACATCAACACGATGTTCAACCGCGCGCTGGACTAATTCAGCTGGACTTAAAGAGCCGTCAGAGGCTGTGGTATGAGAATGTAGATCGTAAATCATAAAATAGAGTATATCCAGCGATAAAAAGTCAGAAAAGGCAAAATAGGGCCCCATTATAAGTTTTATTTAACAATTTCACACAAAAATTAATAAATGTATTGACAGTAATAGCCCTAACCGCCTAAGTTTAACCTACTTAGATAACTTTATGGCTCAGACGCAATGCAAAATATTACAAACCAAACAATCAGTTGGTGGTGGCACATCCCTCTCTAAACGGGCATGTGATTTTGTGATATCTGCAGTAAATGTAAATCTACAAAAAATAACAAACATTAAAGCCCGTTTCATTGAAACGGGCTTTTTTATTGGAAATTTAGACACTCTAAAGCAAGGAAAGTGCGATGACGCAACTATTAGCGCCAGGTAAATTACATTCGATTCAGCAAGATTGTCCTCACATTGACGATCCCCTTGCGTTTTATCGCCACATGTATCGCCCCAGTGGTAACAGCTTATTATTAGAATCGGCGGATATAGTCACCAAGACCGCTCTGCAAAGTTTAATCTTGCTTGATGCCGCCGTTAAGATAACCTGTTGTGGCCGCACGGTTGAATTTACCGCATTAACCCTGAACGGCGAAAACCTGCTGCCTTTCTTAGCCGATGAGTTTAAAGCTCAACTTGGCGGTGATGCGATCACCGCTCTGAGTCATCACAAATTAGCATTAACCTTCGCGCCGACTGACGACAGCTTGGATGAAGATTCACGTTTACAGTCATCATCACCATTCGATGCCCTGCGGACCATTATCAACCGCGTCATTCCAGAAACACCGTTTCATGAAGCGCTATTTTTAGGCGGCTGCTTTGCCTATGACATGATTGCCAGCGTTGAAGAATTACCCAGTGTGCCAGATGGCGCTAATATCTGTCCTGATTTTGTATTCTATATTGCCGAAACCTTAATTGTGATTGATCGTCAAACCCAACAATCAAAATTAATCGGTAGTGTCTTTGGTGGCGAGCACTTTGCCACTGCACTTAACCAAACCCAAGCGAAATTAGCCCGTATCCAAACGGAGTGCACGACAGTCTTAACGGCAACGCCAGAGTCTAAAGCAGTTGAGTTAACGTTAAACGTTGATATTAGCGACAGTGAGTTCTGTGCCACGGTTGAAGATTTAAAAGACTACATCCGTAACGGTGACATTTTCCAAGTGGTACCGTCACGTTGCTTTAGCTTACCCTGTCCAGATTCGTTAGCCGCTTATGCCAAACTAAAACAAACTAACGCCAGTCCGTATATGTTCTACCTGAACGATTCTGACTTTGTATTATTTGGTGCATCACCAGAAAGTGCATTAAAATATGATGCGCAAACCAATGATGTAGAAATTTATCCGATTGCCGGGACTCGCCGCCGTGGTTTCCGCGCTGATGGTTCAATTTGCCCCGACTTAGATGGCCGTATCGAATTAGAACTACGCCAAGACAAGAAAGAAACGGCCGAACACATCATGCTGGTTGATTTAGCCCGTAATGACGTAGCCCGTATTAGTCAGCCAGGTACACGTTATGTGGCTAACCTATTAAACGTAGATCGTTATAGCTACGTGATGCACTTAGTGTCTCGCGTAAAAGGAAAACTACGCAATGATCTTGATGCCCTACATGCATACCAAGCGTGCATGAACATGGGGACGTTAGTTGGCGCACCGAAGATCCGCGCCGCTGAACTGGTTCGTCAAGTAGAACAACAACGCCGTGGTAGTTATGGCGGTGCAGTTGGTTACCTGACTGGTGATGGCACCATGGATACCTGTATTGTTATTCGCTCTGCATTTGTTAAAGATGGCACTGCGTATGTACAAGCTGGTGCGGGTGTGGTTTACGACTCAAACCCACAAGCCGAAGCCGAAGAAACCCGCAGTAAAGCAGCCGCGGTATTAAACGCAGTTGCCCTCGCACAAGGTTCATCATTAGCTGCCATCATGAAGGCAGAAGCTAACTCAACAACTAACAACGCTAAGTAACGGAGGCAACATGAGCAACACTTTATTTTTATTAGACAACTTTGACTCTTTTACTTACAACCTGGTGGATCAATTCCGCAGTCTCGGTCATGAGGTTAAAATTTACCGTAATAGCATCAGTGCACAAGCGATTAAACAGCAAATAGACCAATGTGAGAACAACCCCGTGGTGGTACTTTCACCGGGCCCTGGTAATCCATCTGAAGCGGGTTGCTTGTTGGAGCTTATCCGCTTGTGTCGCGGTCAATATCCTATGATTGGCATTTGCTTAGGGCATCAAGCACTGGTACAACAGTATGGTGGCACCGTTGGCCGTGCAGAAGAGATCATGCACGGTAAAGCCTCATCGATTAACCATGATGGTCAGTTGATGTTTGCCGGTTTAAGTCAGCCGTTAGTTGTGGCCCGTTATCATTCATTAGTGGCAACAGAAGTACCAAGCGGCTTAACCGTTAATGCCGAATTTAACGGTATGCCAATGGCAATTATTCAACCAGAAGATAAAGTAATTGGTTTTCAATTTCATCCAGAATCAATATTAACCAGTGAAGGCGCTGAGCTGTTAAAAAATACCCTAGCATGGGCAACAGCATCAGTAACCAGCCCTAAGGAGTAGGTCATGGCAGCATCAAACATCGTATCGGAAAACACGGCACCAGCAACAATCACCGTTATTCTAGAAAAGTTATACGCAAACCAAGTACTCACGCTTGAAGAATCAGAAACCGTGTTTACGGCAGTGGTACGAGGTGAAATGGACCCTATCGTACTTTCGTCAGTGTTAACTGCATTAAAAATACGTGGTGAACAGCCAGACGAGATTGCGGGTGCCGCGCAAGCGTTATTGGCCGCAGCAACACCTTTCCCGGCAATAGACGAACTGCATGCCGACTGCTGTGGGACCGGTGGCGATAACATGAATACCATTAACATCTCAACAACAGCTGCGTTTGTCGCGGCTGCTTGCGGATTGAAAATGACGAAACATGGTAACCGCAGCGTATCCAGTCAATCAGGCTCGTCAGATTTATTGGAAGCGTTTGGCATTAATTTAACCCAAACCCCAGAACAAGCAAAAGCCTGCCTGGATGAATTGGGCATTTGCTTTTTATTCGCGCCGCAATACCACGCCGGTATTCGCCATGCGATGCCTGTGCGCCAAGCCCTGAAAACCCGCACCATCTTTAATGTGCTCGGCCCACTGCTAAATCCAACGCGTCCACAAGTACAGTTAATGGGTGTATATGATGAATGTTTAATTCGCCCAATCGCCGAAACCATGGATAAGCTTGGAGTGCGCCGTGCGTTAGTCGTGCACGGCAGTGGTTTAGATGAAGTCGCCCTACACGGTGAAACCAACGTTGCCGAATTAAATAATGGCATGATCACTGAGTACACCTTAAGCCCTGCCGATTTTGGTGTGCAGCGTTATGACGTGGCCGAACTACGTGGTGGTAATGCCGCAGAAAACAAAGTCATTATCGAACGCTTATTATCAGGTCACGGCAGCGACGCACAAAAAGCCGCAGTGGCAATCAACGTATCGGCATTGTTGGTGGTGGCTGAAATAGCCACAGACTTCAAACAGGGTACTGAATTAGCCATGGCGGCAATTGATGATGGCCGTGCATTAGCCCTAATCCACCAGCTAGCAGCAAAAAGTCAGCAAGTTTAGTCTTGCTCTTAGTCTTAACAACAGGAAGGAAGCATACATGTTAACGCAAGAGTTACAGCAAACTATTCTCGGTAATATTGTTAACGATAAAGTGACTTGGGTTGCCGCGCGCAAAATCAGCCAACCATTAGCGAGTTTTATTGCTGATCTAACACCGACAGATCGTGACTTTTATGCCGCGTTATCGGGTAAACCAACCAAGTTTATTCTGGAATGTAAAAAAGCATCACCATCCAAAGGACTCATTCGCCCAGAATTTGATTTAGAGTTAATTGCTGGTGTCTATAAAAACTATGCGGCAGCAGTCTCTGTATTAACCGATAAGAAATACTTCCAAGGTGACTTTGACTACATCACTACAGTACGTAATATCGTGACACAACCGGTGATCTGCAAAGACTTTATCATTGACGAATACCAAATTTACTTAGCCCGTTTATACCAAGCCGATGCAACGCTGTTAATGTTATCGGTACTGGATGACGCAGAATATATTGCCTTAGCTAAAGTAGCTCACAGCTTAAACATGGGCGTACTTACCGAAGTCAGTAATGAGGCAGAATTAGTCCGTGCCATTGCGCTAGATGCAAAAGTGATCGGCATTAATAACCGTGACCTACGCGACTTATCCATTGACTTAAACCGTACTAAGAAAATTGCCCCAAAGATCCCAAGTGATCGTATCATCATTTCAGAATCGGGCATCTACAATAACCAACAAGTCCGTGATTTAGCCAACTACGCAAATGGCTTCCTGGTCGGCAGTTCATTAATGTCGCAAGACAACGTCGATTTAGCTTGCCGCCGATTGATTTTAGGTGACAATAAAGTCTGTGGCCTTACCCGTCCAGAAGATGCAAAAGTAGTGTATGAACAAGGCGCTATTTATGGCGGACTAATCTTTGCACCAACATCACCACGTTGTGTTAACGTAACAACAGCGCAACAGGTCATTGCAGCTGCACCGCTGGCTTACGTGGGTGTATTTGTGAATGAACAAGCAACAGTCGTGGCTCAGCTGGCTAATCACTTAGGTTTAGCCGCGGTACAATTACACGGCAGCGAAGATGCAAGCTACATTGCAATATTAAAAACCTTACTCAATAACGACATACAAATTTGGAAAGCGCACGGGGTTAGCAAACAAGCACCCGATTTAAGTCTGGCCAAGGTTGATCGTCATTTAGTTGATAGTAAGGTAGCGGGACAATCAGGTGGCACAGGACAGACATTTGATTGGTCGTTATTAACACCTGAAGATTGCAGTCAAATCATGTTGGCCGGCGGATTAACCCCTGACAACGTGCAAGACGCGGCGAAACTCGGTTGCTTAGGACTGGATCTAAACTCAGGATTAGAATCAGCACCCGGTATTAAAGATACAAACAAAATTATCGCGGCATTTAGCGCGCTTAGACATTATTAAAGGAACTTATCATGGCAAAACTTAATGCCTTTTTTGGCGAATTTGGCGGCCAATACGTATCGCAGATCTTAATACCTGCATTAGATGAATTAGAAGATGCATTTATCGATTCACAAAATGATCCGGCCTTCGAAGCAGAGTTTCAGAAACTGTTAAATGAATACGCAGGTCGTCCAACACCATTGACGCTATGCCGTAACATTACTAAAGGTTCAAAAACTAAGATCTACCTAAAACGTGAAGATCTACTTCACGGTGGCGCGCACAAAACCAACCAAGTATTGGGTCAAGCATTACTGGCTAAACGCATGGGTAAAACCGAGGTCATCGCAGAAACAGGCGCAGGCCAACACGGTACTGCATCTGCGCTAGCCTGTGCGTTACTGGGTCTAAAATGTCGCATCTACATGGGTGTAAAAGACATGGAACGCCAAAAGCCCAACGTATTCCGCATGAAGTTAATGGGTGCAGAAGTCATTCCCGTTGATTCTGGCGCAGGCACATTAAAAGATGCCTGTAACGAAGCATTACGCGACTGGTCTGCTAACTACGAAAATGCCCATTACCTACTCGGTACAGCGGCAGGTCCTCACCCATTCCCAACGATTGTGCGTGAATTCCAAAAAATGATCGGTGAAGAAGCCAAACAACAGATCTTAAAAGCAGAAGGTCGTTTACCTGATGCTGTGATTGCCTGTGTAGGCGGCGGTTCAAATGCCATTGGTATATTCAATGACTTCATCGAAGAAGAAGGGGTCAAACTGTACGGTGTTGAGCCTGCAGGTAAAGGCATTGCCACTGGTCAGCATGGCGCGCCGATTGCCGAAGGTACTAACGGGATCTTCTTTGGTATGCACTCATTATTAATGCAAGATAACTATGGTCAGATCCAAGAATCATATTCAGTATCAGCTGGTTTGGATTTCCCATCAGTGGGTCCACAACATGCGCATCTATATACCACTGGCCGTGCAGAGTACCCGTCAGTAACCGATGATGAAGCATTAGCCGCATTCCAGTTATTATCATCTAAAGAAGGCATTATCCCGGCGTTAGAATCATCACATGCATTAGCGTATGCACTACAGATGATGGAACAGGATATGGACAAAGAACAAATTTTAGTAGTGAACTTATCAGGTCGTGGTGATAAAGATATCTTTACCGTTGCCGATATTCTTGAAGGTAAAGGAGCATTATAATGGGACGTTATCAACAAACTTTTGCTGCACTTGCAGCAAAAAATGAAGGCGCTTTTGTACCTTTCGTCACAATCGGCGATCCAAACCGCGAGCAATCAATGGCGATCATCGAAACGCTCATTGCAGCAGGTGCTGACGCGTTAGAACTGGGCATTCCATTCTCGGATCCGGTGGCTGATGGCCCAACGATCCAAAAAGCCACATCACGCGCATTAAACGTGGGGATCAACCCAGATATCTGTTTTGAAATGCTCACCGAAATCCGTGCAAAATACCCACAAATACCCATTGGTTTATTACTGTATGCCAACCTAGTTTACGGTAACGGTACCGATAAGTTTATGGCCAAAGCGGCCGCGGCCGGGGTTGACTCATTACTGATTGCCGACGTGCCAGTACAATACGGTCAACAATTTAAAGACGCTGGCGATAAAGTCGGTATCGAAAGTATCTACATCGCACCGCCAAATGCCGATGACGCGACACTGCTACAGGTAGCAGAGCAAGGGTCTGGTTATACCTACCTACTTAGCCGCGCAGGTGTAACAGGTACCGAAACCAAAGCAGGAATGCCAATCGGCCCATTGTTAGATAAACTAAAATCATTTAATGCCGCGCCTTGTCTGCTGGGTTTTGGTATTTCATCACCTGAACAAGTGAAACAAGCTATCGCAGCAGGTGCTGCGGGTGCAATTTCAGGTTCAGCCATTGTTAATATCATTGAAAAAAACCTTGATAATAATGCAAAAATGCTGCAAGAACTGGCTGAGTTTGCCACGCCAATGAAAGCAGCTACGCGCAAATAACTGCATATTATTAAAAAATGAGGCCTCACCAAGGTAGATAACGATGACTCCAGCAGTAAAATTAGCTAAAAAAGCAAAAATAGCCCACACAACTCATGAATACCAACATGATTCAAACGCTGGATCTTATGGTTTAGAAGCGGCAGAGAAAATGGCCGTGGCCGCCGAACGTATATTCAAAACACTGGTGGTTGATGTCGGTGATAAGAAACTCGTGGTTGCCGTTGTTCCCGTCACCGCAATGCTTAATCTAAAGGCCATCGCCAAAGCTGCAAAAGCTAAAAAGGCAATAATGGCAGATAAGAATGATGTAATGCGCTCGACGGGTTACGTACTTGGTGGCGTGAGCCCATTGGGACAGAAAAAACGCTTACTCACTGTCATTGATAGCTCAGCACAAGCACATGAAACTATCTATGTTAGTGCCGGTCGTCGCGGTTTAGAGATCGAACTAAGCCCGTTAGACCTAAAGCAGCTAACCAATGCTGAGTTTGCTGCTATTAGTAGTGAGTAATGATTAACAGTAAAAAAAAAGCCCAGTAGATCGCGCTACTGGGCTTTTTTATCTATTACTGATGAAGGCTCAGGTCTAATTAAAGCGCGGTACTGATTAATAAGATGATTAAAGCAGGACAAACAAACTTCACATAAAGCGGCCATACTTTCCAGAAAATACCATTTTCGTCTGCGCCATCTTGACCTTTGATTTCAACAAGTAGGCTATTACGATGCCATACCCAACCTACAAAGATAGCAAGACCTAAGCATACTAATGGTTGTGTTATCTCTGTCGCTAGCTTAATCATGAAACCAAACATCAAGTCAAAGTTAGTCACTACAACCATCGCGAATGCAGTCAGTGCCGCGCCAACAATCCACGTTACTTTCTTACGTGACATTGCAGTTTTATCCACGATATAACTGGTTGGCACTTCGACTACCGAAATAGCCGACGTGAGTGCTGCAACAGACATCAGTGCAAAGAAGATAATCGCAACAATATGTTCTGCGGCGCCCATCGTTGCAAACAATGCAGGTAGTACAGTGAATACCAGCGTGTCAGAACTGAGTAAGTTACCATCAGCATCAAAGATGGTTACTCCATTGTGCTTAGCTACATACATAGCAGGTAGGATTAACATTGCCGCTAAGAAAGCCACACCTGTATCCATAAAGGTTACGTGCATCGCTAACTTACTGATGTTTTCATTTGATTTAAGGTATGAACCGTAGATCATCATTGCGCCCGTACCAATCGATAACGAGAAGAATGTCTGACCAAGTGCACCGATGATCACATCAGGGTGCATTACTTTTTCAACGTCTACGGTGAATAACGCCGTCACACCTTCACTTGCGCCTGGTTGGAACAAGATATAAATAACACTCGCAATCAAGATAGCGAACAATAGTGGCATTAAACGCTTCGACCATTTTTCAATACCGTCTTGTACGCCTTTTTGAATAACGTAAACACACATTAATGCAAATACTAAGGTAAATACGATATTACGCGATAATGAGAAATCGATTAACCAACGGCTTGTTTCATCTGCGCCAGCCATTGTGGCAATAGGTGCGAGCGTATTACTCACGAACCAGCCTGACAATACCGCGTAGAAACTAAAGATCATCGCCGCACACACAATCGATGCCAGACCGATAAGGCTACCAATCATTTTAGTGGCAGGCGTACGACCTAAATTAGCCATCGAGTCTGCAGGGTTAGTTTGACCATGACGGCCGACCATCAACTCAGCCACTAACATTGGATAACCCAGTAAGAAGATAAGGAACAAATACACAAGTAAGAACGCGCCGCCGCCATTACTTGCCGCTTGCGTCGGGAAACCCCAAATATTACCCACACCAACCGCAGAACCTGCCGCGGCCATTATAAAACCAAAACGAGAACCAAAATGTCCTCGAGACGCACCATCATTATTCTGTATTGCAGCCATTTATCCGTACCAAGTTTGCCAATTCCAATTGATAATAGGTGTTATACCCAGATAAACAGAAAACACAACCATTAAAACCTACCAAACACCATGATACATAGCTTTTATAACTATAAAAGTGTGATTTATAGCAATATTTAACTACTAAACACTTAAGTGTTCCTTTTTAATTGCGTAAACAATCCAATTTCATCGTTGAAATAGCATCTATTACCTATCACGTTAAACATAAAAAATAACACTTTAATCAAACCGTCACCAAAACTGCCTACTATGCGTACTTAATATATAACATAATATTTTATACTCCCGCTTGGTTAGTCATAAAACACACACAAAAATAAGGATCTTTATGTTAAAGAAAGTAACCGTCTTATTCTGGCTGTACATGTTCACGCCGGCATTAATGGCGATGAGCCAAGTGCCCACGGAACGGCATACTATTATTCAATTCACCAATAGTACGCCTCATACTTTATATGCGTATATTGAAGAAGGTAATAATGTCGACTTATTAACAACAGAAGTGCTGCCATTAAGTACCGTTGACGTGGCTAATATTACCCGCACTAATGTGGAACAGAATATATCTATCTCACTGAGTAACGCTGATTACAGCTTTAATTTAACGCAGAAGGTAACCGAGGATGAACTCGCTTTTGGCTTCGATAGCAGTGAACTGACCATAGCTCCACAAACCGACAATACTATTCAGCAGTTTGAGATCCAACTTGCCGATAATAACAATACCATCGCCTTTAATAGTGAAAATATACACCAAGGTGGCAGGGTAAATTACGTATTACAGCTGCATGATAAAAAGCCCACTATCGGACCCAGCAACGAGTTTAGCTTATTAAGCTACAACATTTGGGCCACCACCATATTCGGTTCTAAAAAAGTCGATAGCCGTTTAACGGAAATGCCAGCGGTGATGTCAGGTTATGATGCGTTAGTGCTAACCGAGGTCTTTGATCCAATCCGAACAAGCAAATTACTTAAACAGCTCAGTAAAGAATATAGCTTTACCAGCAGCGAAATATTTAAGTTAGGTAAAATCATGCAATCAGGTACACGTATCTTAACGCCTTGGCCTGTAGAAGCAGAAAAGAGTCTGAAATATACCAACTGTAGCGGTATTCAGTGTGCTGCGACGCGTGGGGTTATTTATACCCGTATTAATAAGCAAGGTTATATTTACCATGTCTTTGCGACTCACACACAATCGTCTGATGACGATACCAACCGCGCAGCACGTTTAGGCCAGCTAGAAGAAATGGGTGAGTTTATTCGCGCACAAAACATTCCTGCCGACGAAGCCGTCATTTTAGCGGGTGACTTCAACGTCAACAAAATTGGCTTGCCCGGTGATCGTGATCAAATGGCATATATTCTTAATGCCACCGAACCAGAGAATAAAGGTCACAATCTGTCTTTTGATTCCAATACTAACTATTGGGCAGAGAAACCTTATTTAGAATATCTGGATTACACATTAACAGGGAATGACAATTTACAGCCAATCAGTGCCAGCCAAGAAATATTCGCCCCTCGCGTACTGACAAAATCGCTTTGGGGAACTTGGGATTTATCAGACCATTACGCTGCTCGCGGATATTTTATCTACCCGACCAAGTAATAGCAGGATAAAACTCTACGCATAAATATTTCCGCATCTATTCTCTTTAGATGCGGAAATATCCGCCGAAAACTCGATATCACCACTAGATGAATACTCAAAACTAGGCATATACACTTATTTAAGCTTGAAACGTCCGAAAGTAGCACTCAAATAAAGTTGAAGCCCACTATGATTAGTGTGATCTGTGCATACAAATAAATTGCTAACAACTTGTTAAAACCCATAAAACTACCCATTATTAGCTACAGCGATGTTTTACTGGTCATTATAAGATAAAGATTAAAACCAAGTAACACCAAAACGAAAGCATAAAACACTAAATAGAACCCTCGCAACAACATAAACAGCAATAAATACAGTCAAGCGCTCGATAAACATACAACCACAAGGGTTGTTAATAAAAAACACGTAAAACATCAAATTATTTTGATAAATACGGGGTATTTTTTAGGTTAGAGGCAAAAAGGCGATCTACATCACTTTAAATAAAATTCAAATCATTATCCTATGCAGCAGTTAAGATACAGCGCAATATTACAGGTGAAATAGATATGTCAGAGCAAACAACTACAACTATCACGGACAGCACTACGAACGCTGCTAAATGGAACAAAGCAGACACAGAATGGGTATTAAGTTTATTCGGCACAGCAGTAGGTGCTGGTGTTTTATTCTTACCTATTAAAGCAGGTTTAGGTGGTTTTTGGCCGTTGGTAGTTCTAGCATTGATTGCTGGCCCAATGACATGGCTGGCGCACAGATCACTGGCGCGTTTTGTATTATCATCAAAAAATCCTGATGCAGACATCACAGATGTTGTTGAAGAACACTTTGGTAAAGGCTCAGCAAAACTAATTACATTTGCTTACTTCTTTGCTATCTACCCTATCGTATTAATCTACGGTGTTGGTATTACTAATACATTCGAAAGTTTCATTGTTAACCAACTTGATATCTTCACTGAAATTCCACGCCTAGCGGCTGATGGCGCACCGATGCTTAACGAAGCTGGTGTTCAATTAATGGATAAAGTAAGCGGTATCCCACGTTGGTTACTATCTGGTGGTCTAATTTTAGCAATGACTGCACTGATCCTATTTGGTAAAGACTTAATGCTTAAAGCAACATCAGCATTAGTTTACCCATTAGTAATCATCTTATTCGGTCTATCACTGTTCTTAATTCCGAGCTGGAATACAACGATGCTAACAGTTGTACCTGAAGCATCATCGTTCCTACCAGTTATCTGGTTATCGATTCCACTGATTGTGTTCTCATTCAACCACTCTCCAGTCATCAGCCAGTTTGCTAAAGCACAACGTAAATCTTACGGTGAAAACGCAGTAGAAAAATCAGACCTTATCTGTAAACGTGCAGGTCAAATGCTACTTGGTTTTGTAATGCTATTCGTATTCTCTTGTGTGTTATCACTATCACCTGAGCAACTAGCAGAAGCTAAGGCACAAAACATCTCAATCCTGTCTTACCTTGCAAACGTACATGATTCAGTATTAATTCAATACTTTGGTCCTTTCGTCGCATTCGCAGCGATTACGTCTAGCTACTTCGGTCATTACCTAGGTGCTCAAGAAGGTCTAAACGGTCTAGTTAAACAAGTTATGCCGAAAGCATCAGAGAAGAAAATCGGTACATTCTCTATCGCATTCATCGTACTAACTACATGGGCTGTAGCGATTATCAACCCAAGTGTACTGGGTCTTATTGAAACAATCGGCGCACCAATGATTGCCGCTATTTTGTTCTTAATGCCTATGGTTGCTATCAAGAAAGTACCTGCGATGCAAAAATATGCTAGCGATAAAGCAGCAAACATCTTTGTTACTATCTGTGGTCTACTCGCTATCACTTCAGTTATCTACGGCGCATTCTAAACCGCTGTTGACTGTAATGAAAAGTACTGCAACATAAGTTAATAACGAACAAAACCGGCGAGTCACCTCGCCGGTTTTTTTGTGTCTATATTTTCCGACTCAAAAAAATACCCATCAACCTAAGCTGATGGGTACTCTTCAATTATTGGACGAATCAAAACTACATATTTGGTGTGTCTGTTACTACATGTAGATTTTGCGCTCGGTGTCTTAGCAAGTGATCCATTAGCGTGATAGCAAGTTGTGCTTCAGCGATTGGCACAGCGCGGATACCCACACATGGATCGTGACGACCTTTGGTAACCACTTCAATGGCGTTACCAAATTTATCAATGGATTTACCTGGAATGGTAATACTTGATGTTGGCTTCATGGCAATATGAGCAATGATGTCTTGGCCACTTGAGATGCCACCCAGTACGCCACCAGCATGATTAGAAAGGAAACCATCTTCTGGTGTCATCTCATCGCGGTGCTCACTGCCAAGCTGTTCTACAACGCCAAAACCATCACCAATCTCAACACCTTTCACAGCATTGATGCTCATGAGTGAATGGGCGA
The DNA here is from genome assembly GCF_013215705.1 of Moritella sp. Classification (GTDB taxonomy): domain Bacteria; phylum Pseudomonadota; class Gammaproteobacteria; order Enterobacterales; family Moritellaceae; genus Moritella. The sequence goes on from NZ_JABSQR010000007.1 coordinate 106,577, forward strand.
TGTCAGCGTCTAAACGATCGAATACCGGCTCACCTAAACCCACCGGAACACCTTGGGCAACCACTGTTACTTTGGCACCCACAGAGTTACCTGATTTTTTCAATCCACGCATATATTCATCAAGCGCTTCTAATTTACTTGGATCAGGAAAGAAGAATGGGTTTTGTTCAACTTGATCCCATTGCAGTGCTTCTGCTTTGATTGGGCCCAGTTGTGATAAATAACCGCGAATCACAATACCGTGTTGTTCTTTCAAGTATTTCTTCGCAATAGCACCCGCAGCGACGCGCATTGCCGTTTCACGTGCCGATGAACGACCGCCACCACGGTAATCGCGATGCCCAAATTTTTGATGATAAGTATAATCAGCGTGACCGGGACGGAAGGTATCTTTAATATTGGAATAATCTTGTGAACGTTGATCGGTATTTTTGATCATCAGACCAATTGAAGTACCTGTGGTTTTACCTTCAAAAATACCAGAAAGGATCTGAACTTCGTCAGCTTCACGTCGTTGAGTGGTATAGCGAGAGGTGCCAGGCTTACGACGGTCGAGATCAAACTGCAGATCTTCTAGTGAGATTTCGAGTCCTGGAGGGCAGCCATCAATAATACACCCAAGTGCTGGTCCATGGCTTTCTCCGAATGTGGAGATCTTAAATAATTGCCCAATACTATTCCCTGCCATAACAGCGTTTCCTTTATATAATGCCGACTAATACCTTCGAGAATACAAGACCCGTGGCTTAGCGACAATAGCAAACAGCTAAAAGAAGGAATAAAAAAAAACCTGTCACCATCATAAGATGATCACAGGTTTATCATGGGTTAAAGACCCAATAATAGTTCGCTACAGCGTTATTTAAACGGAGCGCCTATTTAAACGGTGCAAACAGCGCCATTGAATCTAAGATCTGCTCTTTGCTGATCACGAAGATACCGTGACCGCCGTTTTGCATTTCTAACCAGGTAAATGGTACTTCTGGGAATTTCTCTTGCATGTGAACCATGCTGTTACCGATCTCAACAAACAGTAAACCGCCGTCGTTTAGCATATCAGGTGCTTGTGCTAGCATTTTAAGCGTTAGCTCTAGTCCATCAAAACCAGACTGTAGACCGATTTCAGGTTCGTGTTTGAACTCATCAGGTAGGTTATCAATGTCTTCTTGATCAACATAAGGCGGATTCGATACGATCATGTCGTAGCGTAAACCTTCAAGATTCGAGAACAAGTCAGATTGAATTGGTGTTACTTGATTCTCAACACCGTGATCTTGGATATTGATCTCGGCAACTTCAATCGCACCATGTTCAATATCAACCGCATCGATTTCTGAATCAGGGAATGCATGAGACAATGCAATGGCAATACAACCGCTGCCCGTACACATATCAAGAATACGCATTGGCTCGTTTGTTAACCAAGGTTGGAAACCATTCATGATCAGTTCTGCAAACGGTGAGCGAGGCACTAATACACGTTCATCAACAAAGAACTCTAAGCCAGCAAACCAAGCTTTGTTAGTCAGGTATGCAGCAGGGATACGCTCATTTACACGGCGAACGATTAACTCAACCAATGTTTGGCGTTCAGAAGTAAGCAGTCTCGCATGACGAATTTGAGGGTCAATATCCAATGGCAGGTGTAATGTCGGTAAGATTAACTGTACAGCTTCATCCCACGAATTATCAGTACCGTGACCATAACAAATACCAGCATCGTTAAAACGGCTAACCGCCCAACGGATAATATCTTGTATTGTAATTAACTCTTTGACTGCTTCGTCAATAAAAATCCTGTCCACAATTGACTCCAATTTTGGTAAAGTAACAAAATGTTTAATCAACTGAGCTTAGCAGTTGAATTTGGGTAACTAACATTATGTTTAATAAACAAATGAAAAAAAAGATGTTGCTGCAAATAGATGTAGCAAAAGAACAGGCACAAGCGGCGCAAGTGAAAGTATCGCAAGCAGCGTTGAAACCAGATGATCACGCTCTTTTCTCTGATAGTATGAAAGGTATAAAACCTTTAGCACAGGATACCATACGCAAAACAAAAATCAGGGCTAATAAACCGAAAACGCAAGCAAATGATTCAATCCGGCAAGAATCAGCGCAACGTGAACATTTTTTCTCCGATCAATTTGAACCACATATTGCTGACGAAGGTCCAACTCGTTATATACGCGACGGCGTTTCACCTTATGAGTTGAAGAAATTGCGTCGTGGTGATTACGAACCTGAGTTGCTGTTAGACTTACATGGTTTAAGCCAAGAAACAGCCAAGGTAGAAATATCCGCATTAATCGCAGAATGTCGCAAACAGCATATTCGCTGCTGTAACGTCATGCATGGTCATGGCAAGAATATTCTTAAACGCCAATTACCAATGTGGTTAGCGCAGCATCCTGATATTGAAGCATTTCATCAAGCAACCAAGACCTGGGGGGGCAGTGCAGCCATATCTATCTTGGTTGAGCTGACCACGAAAGAAGATTTGTTTTAGTTGTCTGCCACGTATTAGCAGTATTTATTGATGATTATCGCGAAGGTAATAAAGGTATGGTGACTGATAAACAAGATCAGTGGTTTGCAGCGTTAGAAAAAGAAAACAATGAGCGTCTGGTGCAACTTGAACAAGCGATGCAGACCAAGGATAAATTGCACCTAATCAAAGCTGGGAAGGTCAGGAAAAAGGCTGAAGCAGCTACAGATTTCAAAGCGAGACATCCAAGGTTAAGCTTTCTAAAGCGTTACAATGTCATCATTATGATGCTGTTTTTTCTGCTCATCACGGTGGGTTTTAATGTGTCTATGTTTATCGGTTAACAGCAAACGGTTTATCGACGTGTACTAAACTATTTATCCTGTAGTACTAAACAACAGGCACAAAAAAAGGTTAGTGCATAACACTAACCTTTCAAACTCAGTCTGTTAAACCGCAAATCGCTTAATTTCACGATTCACTTCCGAGATACGCATTTTAACATTGTTACCTGCGTTGCTCGGCATGATTAACATACCTTGCTGGAACTCTAATAATCCCAAACCGGTGACATAGAGGGTTCCACGAAAAAAACTCTTTACATATTTTGCAATACGGAACGAGTTAAACTGTTTAAAACTACGCATTTAGCACTCCTTTATACGCTTATATAAGTACCATCCAAGTACCCAAACAGAGGCGGCATAGTATACTAACAAAACATCAATGCAAAGCTATTTAACACTACAATAACCGTTGTGCAAAGTATCAGCACCATTCATAATATGCTTTATTAAACAACATACTAACTTATACTTTGAGATGTCTCTAACCACTTCAGCTGGCAATCATTTTCATTTAATTCTAAACAAGCAATCGCAGACGTTGCGAAAGCAGGCATTTGTTTACCATTTGTCAATGCAGCAGTGAGATAACTCACTACAGGCAAATGCGAAACTAACAATATGGTTTCATAGTTATATTCTGCGACCAGTGCGCGAATATAATCAGCAATAAATTCAGCATCACCATAAGGGGTGATATCTTCACATACTTGGACTTTGTTTACGGTGAAAAAGTTCCCGATAACTTGCCAAGTTTGTACAGCTCGTACATATGGGCTATGTAATACACAATCTAACGTCGGTTCAATGGCACTTAACCAACGAGCCATCTCAGCGGATTGTTGTCGTCCAGTGCCCGTTAATTCACGTTCAGCATCGCTGTTGGCATACAGTCCCGCTTGACCGTGTCGCATAATATAAATCTTCATACCACCACGCATATTATCTATTGAATACTCTATAGATATTAACACAGCGCCTTAAAACGATTGCATGGTAACGCAGCTTGATGACAAAAATATTAAAAACCACGTTTAGCTTATGTTTTTAAACATTGTTTTCAAAAAATACTTACTTACTGCCATTTTAACGCCATACTGAACTTATATTATTAGCAAATAGTATCGCCATCGTGCGGTATCAATTTTATTCAGTAAGATTAAACCTCAGCATTCATGATTGCATTTTAAATTGGCCATTCTTTGAAGCCGATCTAATTTAAACTCTTTTTCTGATGCCATCATCACATGGAGCATTCACCTTGATTACTAGCCCTAATGATTACAAACAATATCGCCACATCACGCTCCCTAATGGTTTAGTTGTATTACTGATCCAAGATGATCAATGTAAAAAGTCAGCCGCATCCATGTCCGTTGCCGTTGGCCATTTTGATGATCCCTTGCAGCATGAAGGGCTTGCGCACTTACTCGAACATATGTTATTTCTGGGGACCGACAAATACCCAAAACCCGGCGAATACCAGTCGTTTATTTCCATGCATGGTGGCAGTAACAACGCTTGGACCGGTACCGAATATACCAACTATTATTTTGACATTAACAATCGCTATTTCCATAACGCCCTCGACCGTTTCGCCCAATTTTTTATCGCGCCAAGCTTTAATGCTGATTTGTTAGAACGCGAACGTCACGCGGTTGATTCCGAATATAAACTAAAGCTTAAAGATGATGTACGTCGCTTCTACCAAGCACACAAAGAAACCGTTAATCCAACCCATCCTTTTAGTAAATTCTCGGTGGGCAACCTCACGACATTAGCCGACACCGAAAGTTACACTTTGCGTGATGAATTGTTGCGATTTTATGAGCAACATTACTGCGCATCTTTAATGAAATTAGTGATCCAATCCGAACTGACACTCGATAAACAAGAACACATGCTTAGGGAGATGCTCTCCGCCGTGCCTAATCGCGGGATCAATGCAGTTCCTTTAGCAACCCCGCTATATACAGCAGCGCAATTACAACAAGCTATTTGGGTGGAATCGCTCAGCGGCCATAAAAAATTATACATCAGCTTCCCACTAGGCAATATTGTCCCCTACTACCAAATTAAACCACTGAGTTACATTAGCCAGCTAATCGGTGATGAAACCGATGGCAGTTTACTGTCATTACTGAAACGTAAAGGCTGGGTAACCGCGTTATCAGCGGGCAGTGGTCAAAGCGGTGCTAACTTTAAAGATTATAATGTCATTGTCGGTTTAACCAGTGATGGTTTTAACCATATCACCGAAATTGTTGAGTTCTGCCTGCAATATATCAAACTGATCGCCGAGCAAGGTTTACAGGCGTGGCGCTATGACGAGAAGAAAAATTTCTTGGAACAAGCCTTTCGCTACCAAGAAAAAATACCCGCCGTTAAAAATGTCTCTCACCTATCACAAAACTTGCATATCTATCAGCCTGAGCATGTGATTTACGGCGATTATATGATGAAGGGGTTTGATATTGAGGCGTGTCGTTTCTTCTTGCAGCAGCTTAGCCCGACAAATATGCGCTTGATGATATCAGCACCAAACTTAGAGACCAATAAAAAAGCGGCTTGGTATGATACCCCTTATCGCGTAGATGCATTTACACCTAGCCAGCAACAACGCTGGGCAAATGTAGAGATTGATGACCGCCTGGCGCTACCAATTAAAAACCTATTCATGAGTTCGTCTTTAGAAGCCCTGGCGCTTGATAAAGCCAATCTCACTGAACAACCCCGTTTGATTGATAAGAGTGAAGGGTTTAAAACTTGGTTTATGCAAGAGCATGAGTTCCACCTGCCAAAAGGTAATATCTTCATTTCAATTGACAGTGAATTCGCCATTGCCAATACCCATAATATAGCCATGACCCGATTAGCGGTTGAGCTATTGATGGAGCAATTAAATAGCCTGACTTATCAAGCCGAAATTGCTGGTATTAATTACCATATCTACGCCCATCAAGGCGGATTTACCTTACACCTTGCCGGGTTTGCGCAGAAACAGTTCGAGTTATTAAAACTGATCATTGGTCATCGTCACTTACAAACCGTCGATAATGATACCTTCTCGAGTATTCGAAACCAGTTACTTATTTCGTGGGAAAACCAGAAACAAGCGAAACCAATCAATCGCTTGTTTTCAGAGTTAACCTCACTGCTGCAACCAAATAATCCGTCAAGTGAACGTCTTGCTAAAGCCTTGGTGGGTATTAAGCAGGAACAATTACCTCAGTATCTGGAAAAAATATATCAAAACATCAGTGTGGAAATATTAATACATGGTGACTGGCATCAATCACAAGCGTTAGAGATAGGTCAATACGTCAAAGATAAACTGCATCCCATTAGCACGCCAGGTAAAGAGACAATACGTAAGTTGGTGGATATCCAGGATACCGGTTCTTTGGTACATGAAGTGGCTGTTGAACATAACGATTCTGCGCTGATTGTGTACTATCAAGCAGCGAAGATATCACCCAAAGAATTGGCTTATTACAGCTTGGCAAATCATGTCATGTCATCGAAATTTTTCTATGAACTGCGCACCCAGCAACAATTGGGTTATGTCGTCGGGACCGGTAACATCCCGCTGAATCGTCATGCCGGATTAATGTTGTACGTACAATCACCCCATACGCAACCAACGAAACTACTCAATGCGATCAATGATTTTATTGATTTCTTCCCGTTCGGGATGATTTCCTTTACCGAGCAGCAATGGCAATCCAGTAAGCAGGGATTAGTGTCTAAATTACGCGAACCGGACGCTAACATAAACGGTAAAAGTAAACGTCTGTGGCATGCTATTGGCATTAAAGATAAAGACTTTAATAAGTCCGATAAAATTGCCGAAGAATTGGAAAAAATTGAACGTGTCGACTTGATCCGCTTCATGGTGGAGTTAAAGTCTCGCACCTCAGACCGCTTGATAATGGCGACCATTAACCAAGGAAATAAACATGACCATGAAGATGACCACGAAGAACGTCATATAGAAAAGTTGGAAGGTACCTATCTTACTGATGTACAAGCCTTCCAGCAGCAAAGTCATATTTTTGAGCTATAGCGCTAAACAAAACTAACATAACAAGTACAAAAAAGGCGCAGTCGGTTACTCACCCACAGCGCCTTTCTTTTTAAGCTTGATCGATTCTAAATAGCGTTAGCTACTTAAACCAATAAAGCCGCCTAACGTAATTAACAGACCGCCTGTGGCTTTATTGATCTTATCTTGATAACGATTGAGCATTTGTTTTAGTGTGCCACGGTTAAGTAACATGATGAAACATGACCACAACACTGCTGTTTCTATGAAAATAGATAAACTAATTAATAACTTATCTGATGTCGGTGTCTCAGGTGCAATAACCTGACTGAATACCGCCACCATGAACATCAAGATCTTAGGGTTTAATAAATTACACAGCAGACCGTCTAAATAAGCTTTCCCAGGACTAAAATCTAATGAACTCGTATCAACCGCTATTTCGCTTTTCCCTGCACGCAATGATTTAATACCAATATAAATAAGGTAACCGGCTCCGAACCAACGCACCACATTGAACAACATAGGGTTGCTCGAAATAAGAAACGATATACCGAATAAACCTAGCATAATGTGCACAGCCAAACCACTAATGATACCGCCAACACAGTACCAAGCAGCACGTTTCGCACTTAGGCTACCGTATTTTAAGACCAACATCATGTCAGGCCCAGGGCTAAGCATGCCAAAAAAGTTAATAATTAATAATGACACTATTATTTCGTACATGTTGATCACCACTCCATTGCGTTGAGGTAATCATAGAACCTAAGTTGAAATGAATAAAATGACTTATCCTACTTTTCAGCAGTCCCACTGGGAATACCGGTAGTTAATTGAGCATATAGTTCATCACGCAGCCACTTATGCGCCAAATCATGGTCAAAACGGGGATGCCAGATGATTGCAGCCTGTAAAATAGGTAACTTAATGGGTAAGGCTTTGCGAATAAATTGCTCACCGATGATTAATTTATCGGCAATAGAGTTAGGAATGGTTAATAAATGGTCAGTTTTGGCGAGAATGCTAAAGGCCGAAGAATAAGACGGGATGCGTAGTGCCACCTCTCTAAATAGCCCTTGTGCGGATAACCCTACATCAATGTCACTGGCTTTATCTGCACCCGAGGTAATAATACTATGTGGATATTGCGTATAATTCGCTAACGTTAATACTTCATTTTCTAACGGGTGGCCTTGGCGCATAATACACACGTAGTTATCTTTCTCTAGCGGTAAATAGGAAAGGTGTTTATGTTCAGGACGAATAATGGTAGCGCCTAAATCAATCTCACCACGCTCCATCGCCGCCAGGGTAAACTTATCCCAATAGGTGAGATTAAGTTTAATCTTCGGTGCATGCAGATACAAATGAGCCAGCGCCGCAGGTAAAATATAATCGGTGACATAATCGGTTGAAGCAATTGTAAATTCACGCTGTGATTGCAGCGGGTCAAAGCCCCCGGTCATCAATAACCCATCGATGTTGTTCAAGATTTGCGCCAGTTCGGGTTTTAACTGCTTGGCTTTTTCGGTTAACTGACTTTTATTATCCATTTTGATGAGTAAAGGATCGGCGAATATCTCGCGTAACTTAGCCAGGTTTTTACTCATTGCCGACTGAGTGATGTATTGACGCTGTGCTGCCGCCGTAACTTGTTGCTCTTGCAACAAGTACTGCAAACTGAGTAATAGGTTTAGGTTGATACGTTGTAAATTAATCATTTAGCTTTAATTTTAAATCTGCGTTGCCTTCACGATAATCCATTGTCACTTTAAAGCCACAATATTTCGATAACTTAATCATACCCGAGTTGGTTGGCATGGTGAATCCGACCATATTTTTTAAGCCTAATTGACGACAAAATTCAATAATTTTCAACATTAATGCTTTACCTAAGCCCTGCCCTTTTAAATCTGAACGTACTGAAATGGCAAACTCTGCTTCAGACTTATCCCAATCAAAAATTGCCCGTACCACCCCTAATGTTTCAGGCTGACCCATCGGGTTTTTCGCACTGGCAATAAAGGCCATCTCACGTTCATAATCAATTTGCGTTAGCATTGCCATTTCAAAGTGGCTGAATTTAGAACGTGCGCCAAAATAACGTAAATAACGATCATCTGCAGTTAATGAAGAATCAAATGCTTGATGCTCTGGTTCATCCTCATGACGAATTGGTCTTAATAATACCGCTTTACCATTTTTCATGGTATAGACACTTTCTAATTCTTTCGGGTAGGGTAATATCGCTAATTTTTGCTGTGAACGGCGACCACGTAGGCCAATGCTAACGTTATCTACCTTGATGTTATAAGCAGTACGTCCTAATTCTAATGGCTCCAACAAGATCGACTTTATCATCGGAAAATCAATAATCATCTGTGATATACGGGTTAATATCTCACAGAGTCCGTCCATATTTAAGCGAACCGATAAACTGCGTTCTCGGATAATGCCTTGCTTGATAGTGCCGACAACAAGGTAACGAGATAGCGCCATATTCAGCGGTGGTAAAGCCACTCCAGCATCTTGATCGATATCCCAGTCGCCACCCGCTTCGCCTAGGCAAATAATTGGCCCAAACGCAGCGTCATCAATCACCTCAATCCGAAGCTTATTCACCTCGTCTTTGGTTAACGTCGTATCTGACCTAATGCCGTATGCACTGAGTAATAAATTAACCCCTTTGTCATTAATTTCTTTGACGCCGATACGCATGGCTTTGTCGACCATCATCTTAGCGTCGGCAATCAAGCCAGGATTTAAATCAGCTAATGTCTCAGGTGTTTGGATCAGTTGCTTTTGGTGACGTCTAAATTTAACAATATAATTAAAGGCTTTGACTGCGACTTCCGGGGTGCCGTATGACGGAATACCGGCTTTAATTAAGGTCTGACGGGCAAGACGACCACTGGTTTCGCCCATCCACGACGTGAATATAATCGGACCTTTTTTGTTATTTTTAACCAGTTGAGGGATCAGTTTTTCTGCCGTGACATGACATTCTTCCGTCACCTGCGGTGCATGAATAATTAATAAGGCATCATACTGTGCATCTTCTAACACAATATCTATCACCTTACTGTATGCCTCGGCATCAACACCACCGAGAATATTAATCGGGTTCATGCTGATAATTTTACCCGGCAGGGCTTTTAACAGTTTCTGCTCGGTTTCATAACTTAATTCAGCTAATTTACAGCCTGATTTAATCAATACATCAATGGCCATATAGGCTGGAGAGCCACCATTAGAAATGATCAACATTTTATCACCACGCACAGAACGTTTGACCGTAGCAATGGTTTTAATAGCAGATAGTAACTCGAAGGTATCATTCACTCGTAACATCCCCGAGCGTTGGAATGCTGCAGTGTAAGCGGTGTTATAAGAGATCTTATTGCGGCGGTCTTGTAATAACGCCGTTGCGCCACAGATGTTGGAACTTGAACGTACCACTACAATCGGTTTTTTAAATGCCGCGGCTCTGGCTGCAGACATAAAACGACGAGTATCAATAATATTATCAACATATAGTGCAATCGATTTAGTAAAGCGATCACGACTTAAATAGTCGATCAAGTCAGCAAAATTAACGTCAATCCGCGTACCAATAGAAATAAAACAGGAGAAACCAACGCCACGGGTTTCAGCCCAATCAATCATAGATGTAGCAAACGCGGCCGATTGTGAAATAACCGCGACATCACCTGCTGGCGGGGCAACATGCGCCAAGCTGACATTTAATTTCAGGCGTGGATTTAATACCCCTAAACTGCTCGGCCCTAATACACGAATATTGTATTTTGCGGCGATTAAGCCAATTTTTTCCCAGGTGTCAGCATTGCCTTCATAAGGTTCATCACTAAATAAAATAACCGCTTTACAACCAACCTCGCCCAGTTCTTTCACGATCTTGGCAACAAAACGAATCGGTGTACAGATCGCGCCAAGATCCGGCGCTATCGGTAAATCACTTGGTTTTTCATACGCTAAAATCCCACAGACATTATTAGCCTTTAATGATATCGGCATAATCGGACCATCATATTGACTGGCAATTAAATTTTTAACGACCCAATAACCAATACTCTCGGTGCTATTTTTAGCGCCAATAACGGCAATGGATGAAGGTTCTAATAATGCTTTAATATTCAGTTGGGACATAGTTATAAGACCGCCTGTTAAATACTACGTTTTCTATAGGGTAATGATTTTTTGACAAAATTACGAGTTACAGCCACAAGTTGATTCCACTTACCCATGACTTTTTTCTGGGTTTGAGTTTCCATTACTAATACTGCTTGCTCTGATGCCACCCATGTTTCGTTAAGTAACGATTTCGCGGCGACAATCGCATCTGGTGAACGGGTTTTGATACTCTCGACAAAGGTCATCGCCGCCGCCATCGGATCATCACAAACATGAGTAACCAGACCATACTTTTCAGCCTCGATACCGCTAAACTTACGCCCCGTCATGGTTAACTCTTTGGCAATATCAATACGGGTTAGTTCACGCATGGTGACCATGCCACTCATATCAGGAATTAATCCCCATTTGATTTCCATCACCGAGAATTCACAATCAGCCGTGCTATAACGAAAATCTGCACCGAGCGCTATTTGTAAACCACCACCAAAACACACACCATGAGTCACGGCAATGACAGGCACCGGAATTTGACGCCACAGATAACCCACCTTTTGTGCCAGATTAGCCAGTTCGCCTTCTTCACGTTTTAAGAGTTTACCGGGATTGAGGGGGTTTTTGATAATACTTTTGACATCCAGGCCAGCGCAAAACACCTTACCATCACCGCGTACGATCACTGCTCGGATGGCTTTATTATCCGCGAGTTCTGACGCTGTGCTATCTAATGCATAAAACATATCCATGTCTAACGCATTATATTTAAGGCCTCGATTAAGGGTGACTATCGCCACTTCATCGATAATTTCCACGGTAACACGTGGTTGTTGTGCGGTTACTTGACTATTTGGCATCTCTTACATTCCTTGTATGATACCAATCGCAATAAATAAATGTTCATTTAATACAATTGATATGCGATTCAATAATAAATCGAATAACAAGATAGTAGAGTAAAGAGTGACTTTAGATCATGACATAACTCAAGTTTTCCTATTCTTAGAGTAAATGCCCGAATAAGATGGGAATACCATATTTATACCCAAGTTTCTTCAAGATGCTATTTTATTAACGCTATCTCTAAAACCACACCATGGTTTGTGCGACCAAGCCAAATTTATTCGAACCACCATAACTGACACCGAGATCAAGGTGGAAAACCTTAAACGGTGACAAGCCAATACCAGCCGTAAATACTTGAGCTTTGTTACCTTGCAAATCTTTGGTATAACCAGCACGCAATTGCATTGCAGAAGGCAAGCTTAGCTCACCACCAATTCTCAGCATTTGGGTATCGTCAAAATCATCACTGACACCCGATAGGCTTTGTACATTCTCATAACGCTGCGTCGCATTCACATCAATATCCATCGCTAACGTGGCATAGTCACTGCGCCAACTAAGCCCTGTTGTCAGCACTGGGTGTAAATTATAGCTGGCACTCGAACCGTTCATCGGTTTTAAATCGACTTGTTGTGGTATTAAATTTTTCACTGCCGCGCCCGCATTTAACCCATATAACAGGCCAACTTCCATACCTAAGTCAAGGTTGAAGCCTTTCTTATCACTGCTCGCACCGTATTTGTATTTATCCGGATCAAAATTGTCGATAGTTTGTGAGTAATTATAAGTTGAAATAATATTGTATTTCGGTGATATACCAAAGTGCATGCCACCATAACGAGTATCGAACTTACGCGCGAAGGTCATGCCAAATTCAACCACAGAGATCGCATACACGCTCATTTTAGAATCAATATTACTATCACTATTCAGATCATCATCTAATATATCGGCAAACAAAAAGGCATCGGCATAACCTTTAATAAACACATTGGTGGAGTAATAACGTGTCGGCACTGAAGCAACCAGACCAAAGCCCACTTCTGAATAAGCTTTATCACCCGCAAGTTGGGTTAATGCAGCTTCAACAATTGCTTTATCAGTAGACACGTTCGTATTAGCGATAACATCATAAATATTTGAGGCATCATTAAATAATTCATTCGGATCATCGAATTGAATACCCAGTACCGGAGCTAATAAACCAAAGTCATCACGTACATCATGCTTGGCCGCCATTGCAGGATTGTGGAAAGAAGCAGTAACATAATCTGCAGTAGTAACACCTACTCCACCCATTGCATATGAGCGCGCGTCGAACTCGGTTGCCGAAAGTTGGCAACTTGTAACGGCAATACCCAATGATAAAGGCAACAATAATGATTGGCTGAGTTGAATTTTCATCAGATCATGAATCCTTATGATATTTGAATAGCGACATGTTCCATCGCACAAATTATAAGATTTATATCGTCATCACAGCTAACAACTTTAGTTAATTTCGTGTATTCGCACAAAAAACAGCTCGGAGCCTTGCTTATAGGTTAATGACGAGTGGCTTTTATAGACTTTCATGCTCAGTAATGCAGCAGTCAAACAGCAAATATAAGTTTTTGATTGACCTTTACGAGGTGATTAATTACAGTACGCATCGTTATATTTTATATAACATTCTGATTAGGTGACGTGTCCGAGTGGCTGAAGGAGCACGCCTGGAAAGCGTGTAAAGGGTAACCTTTCGAGAGTTCGAATCTCTCCGTCACCGCCATCATCACATTTAAAGACGTCCAAAGACGTCTTTTTTTGTATCTGAAATACACCAATATCAATGACTTAGTGTGTATTAACGTCCAAGGACGTTTTACAGCATCCTAAATTTTTAGTACCATCTCTTGTACCAGCACCCTTTTCTTATGTACTTCTATTTAGCTGGTGGCACATCAAAGTTCTTAGAACTTTGCTTTTAAGGTGGTACATCATGGCTAAAAAAGTAACTCCGCTCACTAATACTCAAGTCAAGCAGGCCAAGGCATGCGAGAAAGAATTCATCCTTGCCGATGGCGATGGACTACAACTAAAAATCAAACCGTCAGGCTCTAAAACATGGGTATTTAAATACTCTAAACCCTTTACCAAAAAGAGAACCAACCTAGGGTTAGGCATCTATCCTGAAGTATCGCTGGCTCAAGCCAGAGGTAAACGTAAAACATACCGTGAGCTATTAGCACAAGATATTGATCCAAAAGGCTACAAAGACCAAGAACATTTAAAAGAACAAGAAAAACACAACAATAGCTTACAAGTAGTAGCTGAAAATTGGTTCGGTATTAAAGAAACGGCAATCACTACCGACTATGCTAAAGATATATGGCGATCGCTTGAATTACATATATTTCCAACGTTAGGTAAATACCCTGTAGCAAGCTTAACTGCACCCGTGGTTATAGCAGTGTTAAAAAAAGTAGCCGAAACAGGTAATTTAGAAACGGTTAGACGCTTAGCGCAACGCTTAAATGAAATAATGACCTTTGCCGTCAATACAGGTTTGATCCATGCAAATCCATTAAGCGGTATAAAATCTGCGTTTGAAAAGCCTAAGCGTGCACACATGCCGACCATTAAGCCTGAAGAACTGCCTGAACTAATGCTAACGCTAAATCGAGCTAATTTGCATATGATCACTCGCGCATTAATCGAATGGCAATTACATACCATGACCCGTTCAAATGAAGCAGCAAAAGCTGAGTGGTCAGAGATAGATGTAGAAAACAAACTTTGGATAATACCAGCCTCACGTATGAAAATGAAACGCGAGCATACAATACCGTTGACCGAGCAAGCGCTTGCAATTCTTACCGTGTTAGAACCTTTTAAGCGGCCTCACTACCCTTACCTATTTCCATCTAACCGCGATCCTAAAAAACACATTAATACGGAAACGGTCAACAAAGTATTACGTCGTATCGGTTATCAAAACCGCTTAGTAGCACATGGCTTCAGAGCATTAGCAAGCACAACACTTAATGAGAAAGAATTTAATCCAGATGTGATTGAAGCAGCACTCGCACATGTTGATAAAAATACAGTGCGCAAAGCCTATAACCGCGCTGAGTATTTAAAACACCGTATTGATTTAATGTGCTGGTGGTCAGATCATATTGAAAACAGTGCGAAAGGAAGTTTTAGTATTACCGCTGGAATTAAGCTACGTAAAGTCATTTAGGGTTCATAAATATCGATAATTTTTGATTACTTTCGGAAAAGTGAACTTTTAGTAGTACATGATTCACCGAATATTATGACAAATAGCGCTATACAAACACTTGTTAGCACGGCATTAAATGAGAAAGCCTTTGCCGTGATTAAATTGAATCAGTACTTAGTCATATTGATAAAATAAGGTTCGTACAACCGTTCAAACTTTTAGAACGTAGTTCAACCAACATCTTAAGGGATTGAATGATGACAGAACAAAAAATAAAGACAGCTGAGTTAGTAAAAGACACAGAAATAAACAAACTAATTCCAAGGTTACTACCTCTTGAATACTGTAATCTGAATCGTGCAGCAAAAATGCTAAATATTGAAGTAGATGATATTAAACATTTTAATGAAATAAGCAGGATCAAATTATATGTTCGAAGTGAAGACGTTGTGGAAGGAGAAAAGTGGGATGAGCAATATCAGGATCACATTCCAAGTCATTATTACACTTATAACTTTACCCCGTTTTTTGTTAATGACGATTATCAGCCTAAGAATGATGATATCTACATAATGTATGCAGAATTAAAGGGAATACATAGCGCCATATATGAAGGTAAAAAGTTACCTGATAAAGACACTAATATTAGAAAGGCTAGAACGGAATCTGGACAAGTTGATCTAATCTTTGCATTAATTCAGTCAATCAAAGAATTAAAGGGATGCTTTGATAAAGATAAAGTAAAAGATGCAGACGATTTAATCAGAGAATATTTAATCAGCACAGGAGTAAATGAACAAATTACTTTTAATGAGAGAACTATTGCAGGCTGGCGAGAAAGTTCTAAACTTTTTTACCTGTCTGAAACTAAAAAAATAAAAAATAAAAATGTGATTTAATTCAACCACTTGAACTCGGGAGTTAATATCTGACAAATGAGTTAATTAACTCCCTGTACTTACACTGACCTCAGCAAGTAACCTTAATCCCGTAATAAGCAATAACGTTTATTACTGATTATTTAAGGTTACTAACATGATTAATACCAGCACCAATCCCCCCCGCTTACTAAGACTCACCGAAGTTCGGTACCTCACTGGTTTATCCAAATCTTCAATTTACAACTATATGAATAAAGGACTTTTTCCTCACTCAATTGCACTAGGTCTAAGATCTGTTGCTTGGGCAGAATATGATATACAGCTCTGGATTAATGATCGTATCAACATACGCGACCAGATGGTTGCTTCATGAAATACGAAAAAATCTTATTTATTTCATTAAAAATATAAATAATATGTGTAACAAACGTTATACAACAATAATGAATTTTCGATTGGTTAGCAATTTTATTGTTATCTAATAGATGGTTCAAAAGTAACTTATTTAAATAAAATACTTAACTTTAATCAATCCAAGATTTAAGCATGTAGCACATGTTATTTATGTTTCAAGCGAATAATTAGAGCAACATATATTAGGTAATAAATAGAAAAGATTTGAAAGTGTAAAATGATTTTTGAGTGTCTCGTGTTTTTATCCTAAACAGGTGAAAACAAATGAAAAAATTTAAAACTAACAAAAACAGAACAGAGTTTAAAAAAGAACAAGTAAATAATAATGTTATTGCTTTTCGTTTAAGTGAACGCTTTTTATTACCGCTTTTACACGAAGTTGCGGATGTGGCACAAATGTCTATGGCTAGTTCTGCCCAAGCAATAGTGAGAGATTTTTTGGTTGAATATAACAAAAAAACGTTAAAATTATCAGAAGAAGCTAAAGCGTTAAACCTACCTGAACCACCACCAATAGAACCGTTCATTAATAGCACTGATTTTAGACTGCAATGCGGTGCATTACTTCGTGAATCAAAAGCTTGTGAGTTAAAATCAGATCTAGAACCCCCCCATAATGCAGAACAAATGGAGGTAGTGTCTAATGATTAATTTTACTACTTTCACATCAACTCAACCTTGTAACAAAAATTATTTTGTCGAAAACAATAAAATTAATAAAAATGCGAATGGTGTTATATATGCTGGCGAGGCCAAAGAAACAATAATAAAAGATTTAAGTTTTTTATCTGATTATTTAAATGGCTTAGGGAAAAATCAGGCAATCAGCTTAGGTTGTTTTAAGGAAGGTATCGTTAATGTAGTAACTAAAGCGAAAGAAAATATTCCATCAGGTTCTTATGCGCGCAGTAAAGATAATATGAGTACCGATGATACATTTTTAGCTTTCCTAGATTTCGATGATCCTATCAACGGTTTAGACATGGATGATCCTAAAACTATTGGTGAATTTGCTCAAAAAATATTAGGTGAAAATGTAGGTGTTTACATTCGCGCTAGTTCATCAAATCAAATCTTATATAATAATAAACCAGTAAAAAATTGCTCCTCATGGCATGTTTATTTTGTATGCAAAGATACAACTTTAGAAAACGTTAAAAAACATGTAAATCAAAAAATGTGGTTAAACGATTATGGTCAAGTAACCTTAAACAATGCAGGCTCTATGCAAGTTAAGTGTGGTATAGATTTAGCTGTATTTAGTGCTGAACGCTTGGTGTTTGAAGCAAAACCAGACTTTTTAGGTGATGGTTTTAAAGTTATTCCGGTAAAAGATTTATATTTACAGGGTGATATTTTCCATGATTTTTTTAATAACGAACAAGATGAAATAACAGTAAAAAAATATATTGAAGAAGCTAAAGACAAAATAAAACCACAAAGTGAGAAGCTTAAAGAAGAATTTGTAAGTAACTATATAACTCCAGCTATGAATAGAACTGATATACCTCTTACATTGCAATCAAGTTGGAGGAATATTTTAGGGGCATTTGGATACATACAAAATCCAAGTAACTCTGAGCAATGGAAACATGCAACCGCCTCTCAATTTGGCTTGAATGTACTTAATCACGATTTGGTATGCTCGCATAACGCTAATGATATTCTATACGCGAGAAGTCAGGAAACAGGTAGCGTTTCTAAAAGACAAGCTATTGCTGATCTGATGTTTGAAGGTAATGAACAAAAAGCAAAAGATTTTCTTTTAAAAAATATTGCACCACCTAAAGATGATGAAACTATAGAAAGTTATATCAAGGGATTGAAATTACTTGATGTTAAGGATTTGCCTTCAAAATTAGAATCTACAAAAAAAGGTATTGATCTACTCAGTCAGAAATACTCAAAAGTGATGGTAAAACAAAGCTTTAGGATTGCAGTAGAATTAGATGATAAAAGCAGTTCACCTATTGAATTTGCATCAAAAGCTGACTGGGTGAATTTTACAGCAGATTTGCTTATACCATACAAAAAATTAAAAAATGAAGAATATATAAGTGGAAATTACAAGATAAGCGAGGAATTTTTAAAAAGTATGGATGTTCCTAAATTTGAACAAATTGCATTTAATCCCGCTGTAGATGGGGATTATAGAAAAATTAAAAATCTTTTTAGAGGTTTTCCATATTCTTATAATCAATCTGAACGTCTTGTATTCGATAACTCTATAAAAAGAAATGATGTTATAAGATTTACAGAAGAACATTATCCTCATGCTAAACGTTTTATTGAGCATGTTTGGGATAATATTTGTGATTCAGATGACCGTGCCGCTCGCCAATTTTTAGCATGGATAGCTGATATATTACAAAAACCAGATCGTTCTCCAATGATTGCTCCTGTTTTAAGAAGTGAAGGTAAGGGGACTGGTAAAAGTATTGTAGGTAATATTATTTCTCATTTAATTGGGACTGATTATGCTTTTAGTACTTCCACTGCCGCACAAATTGTTGGGAATTTTAATGCACATTTAGCAAATAAGCTTTTTGTATGTGGTGAGGAAATGAGTTGGGGTGGAAGTGTTGATATAGGTAATAAAATAAAGGATTGCGTTACTTCGAGTATACAAACTATAGAAATGAAAGGGGTGGATGTTTTTACTTTGCCTAAATACTACCGCTTAATGCTAATTACCAATAATGAATGGGCTGTAAATGCTTCAAAAGATGAAAGGCGTTATCTTGTGTTAGATGTTGCAGAACATCAAAAACAAAACAATGAATACTTTGCTTCATTTTTTGAATCTAAAAGTAAATTGTGTAAAAAAATGCTAAGTGACCTATTTAGTCTACTTAGTTCTTTTGAGTATGAAGATATAGATTTATCCAAAGGCGTTCAAACTAAAGCCTTACAAGCCCAGAAAATTAACTCTATGAGTCCTATGGAACAATGGTGGGATAATTGTTTAGAAGCAGGTGAGATTAAAAATTATAAGGACAACGATTGTAGTAATTCGCCTTTTAACCTCGATTCAACTAAAAAATTGAGTAATGACAAGGTAGAAAAATCTTTTGTATTCAATTGCTATTTGAGTTGGTTAGATAATGTAAAGCCTAACAGTAAAGAGCGTATCACCAATGCTGGAACTTTCGGTAAGCAATTTAAAAAAATGGTTAGTGGTGGTGAACAGAGGTTGGTTGATAGTAATCAGAAAACAGCATCAGGAAAGAATGCTTATTCTTTAGCTAATTTAGTTGAGTTAAAAGAAATATTTTATAAAAATTATCACTTTTAGATTAAACAAGCAAAAAAGAGCGAGCTTAATGCTTGTTCTTTATTATTTTTAAAACAACATGTTGATAGTGTTTTTTTCTAGATATATCCTAGCTAAAGCCTTGGGAAGCCCTTTATTTACTTGGTTTCCTAGTTTTCTTGGAAAAATAAGATAAGTGTGATTACAGCATATACGAAAATATTAGAGATATGTAATTCTATATATTTTAATACAATAAATTACTAAGATAACTAGGAAAACCAGCCTACACCTAGCTTCTAACTAGGTTTTTACTAGAAATCTTATTGTTTACTAAGAAACTTCAATTTTTATCCCACTTTATCTTAACGGTAGCAATGCCCATGCTTAGTTTTTCAGCTGTTTGTTATTGGTTAAAACAAATTTATTTCAGTTGTAGTGAATAGCTTATGTACTCTGTTTAGTTAGTGTAATATTTGACTAAGCGGTCAATTAATACGTTCAAACCATTCCACCTACCTACATCACTATCCTTTCAACATATCAAACACGACTCTCGCAAATCCTTTGGCTAACTCAGGGTTAGACAGGTATTGCATCATCATCGCTTGCTGCGCATCATTACTATCCATAACAGCATCATCAATGGCTTGTGGGAAATCACCTAACATGGCTTGTTCTGATGTGTTGTTGGCAATTTGCGTCATCACAGCGTCGTTTTCAGTTAACTTGTCGCGTACGGTAAAGGCATAGTTAATCAGATCTTTGTCTGTCAGTTCATCGGTAATAAACAATTCATTTAAACGAGCAAGTATCTGCGACAAATATTCTTCTTTTTTATCTTTAGCCGTCGCAGAACCAACATCATTACTTGGCTCTAATTGGTATTCAGCGGCATCTTCTTTAAGCTGAATGTCTTGTTGGCGGATCTTAGACAAACGGTAATGGCTCATCACGACGTTATCAAGATCGACATCGTCTTGTTCCGTGACTTTTTCACGTAACAATGGGCGTAGAAAACGCGCATAAAGGCTCAGTTTTTCTAATTCTTTATCATCGTAATCAACGATCTGTGACATGAATTCATAGAATCGTGTGAAGCTGCCTAAATCCTTCTTAAATATTTCTAAGCGGCTTTTCTCTTTTAGACATTCTTTTAATGATGATTCAGCATTAGCCATTAACACAGCATCACCTGTTTTCTTAGTGCGCTCAAACATATCCTTGGCTTTAAGGAACTCTTCTACAGCTGAGCTGTATTGACTCTGCCAGCGTTCAACCGCAGGTCTACAGATATTACTGATTGCTGCGCCGCTTTTGTTTTTCACAAAAAAAGCTTCGCAGAACTGTTCGACTTCGCGCCATTGGAATATACGGCCTGTTTTTAACTTTTCAAATAACTCAAACACCAGATCGGGATTCGAAACATCCGCCAGTTCAGCGGTTTGATAGTAAGGCTGAAATGCCGCTAATATTTCATCGGGTTCGTTGAAGAAATCTAATACAAAGGTACCTGTCTCTGCTTTACCCGGATAAGTACGATTAAGGCGAGAAAGAGTTTGCACGCATTCAACACCACCGAGCTTTTTATCTACATACATAGCGCACAGCTTTGGTTGATCAAAACCAGTTTGGAATTTATTCGCCACCAGCATGACTTGATAATCATCACTATCAAATGCTTTACGCATATCTCGTTTTTTGAGATTTGGATTCATGTTCTTTTCGGTAAATTTCTGATCAAGCCATGCGCCACAATCAGGATCGTCCTCCGTGAATTCAACTTCCCCCGAAAAGGCCACCATAGCTTGAATATTGCTACCATTTTTCTTACCCGCACCCGCGGTGGATTCTGCTATGTATTTATCAAACGCCAGTTTGTAACGAACCGCTTCTTTACGTGAACTGGTCACGACCATGGCTTTTGCTTGCCCACCGAGTAAACCCATTACGTGGGTTTTGTAATGCTCAATAATGACTTTTACTTTCTGTGTAATATTGTACTCGTGCAAACGTACCCATTGGTTTAATTTCACCTTGGCGCGCTTACTGTCTACCTCATCATCAGCACTTTCTATCTTCTGTGCCAATTGATAAGCCACCTGATAGTTAGTGTAGTTTTTTAATACATCCAGAATGAAACCTTCTTCAATGGCCTGACGCATTGAATACACATGGTAAGCCTGTGGGAGGTTTGTCTTGGATGCTGGTAATTCAGGATTAGGTAAACGACCAAACAATTCAAGCGTCTTAGCTTTCGGTGTTGCGGTAAACGCATAGTAATTTAGATTGCCACTGCCTTTACGTGCAGCAATAGACGCATCAAGGATGTCTTCTGACGATAATACCGTGTCGTCATCCATCTCATCAGTCATTAGCACTTCTTTTAACTGACGCGCTGTAGAGCCGCTCTGTGATGAATGAGCTTCATCGGCAATCACTGCATAGTTACGCTCTTTTAGACAGGTGCTATTTTCAATGGCTCGCAGTACAAACGGGAATGTTTGTATCGTTACAATAATGATCGGCTGGGCGTTTTCCAGTGCTGCAGCTAGTTTTTCTGACTTAGAGCCGTCACCTTCTTTGTTGTTAATACGCCCGACTACACCGTCTGCATGTTCAAACTGATAGATGGTATCTTGTAGCTGGTCATCCAGTACCGTGCGGTCGGTAACAATGATCACGGAATGAAATTGTTTTTCGCCCTGTTCATCATACAAGGTAGATAACTAGTGTGCTGTCCATGCAATTGAGTTTGATTTACCTGAACCTGCACTGTGTTGAACCAAATATTTATTACCCGTTCCTTCGTCAATAGCGGCAGTGATTAATTTAGTCACTACATCCCATTGATGATAACGAGGAAAGATTAAGGTTTCTTTCTTGGATTTTAATCCTTCCCAGTTTTGTTTCTCTTCAATTTGTAAATGAACAAAACGACCGATAATGTTTAATAGGTTGGCAGGTAATAATACTTCGTTCCACAGGTAGTCTGTTGCGTAGCGGTTTAGGCTTTCGGCATTAGTCAGATCGGGAATATCATTGCCCTTACCACCTTCACTTGTGCCTTTGTTGAAAGGTAAGAAATACGTCTCAGCACCATCAAGTTTGGTTGCCATAAATACTTCGTACTGACTGACGGCGAAGTGCACTAATGCACCACGTTTGAAAGACAGTAATGGCTCAGGTTTTTTAGTTGCTGGATCTTTAGGTAAACGGGTTTGCTTGTATTGCTTAATTGCATTTTCAACCGCTTGTTTGAACTCTGATTTCAGCTCTAGGGTCGAAACAGGTAAACCGTTGACAAATAACACCAGATCAATACGCCAATTTTTGGCTTTCTTACCTGTTTCAGCTAAATGCGCGGCGGTGGCGTACGGGCTATAAACAAGTTCGGGGACGATACGACAGATGTTCTGTTGGTATCTTGCTAATGTATCTGGGTTTAAACCGTGCTCGGGTTTAAATTGGCACAGTGAAAAGCGGACGTTACGGATTTTTAAACCATGACGTAATACACCCAATGTACCGTAAGTACGCGATGCTTGGTCTGTGGCATTGATATCGGCTTTTTTAAGCTGCGATACTAATGCTTCTAAAAAGTGCTTATCTGACTCGACAGGGAATAACTTGCAGAACTTCTGCCATTCTTTGGCTTGAGTTTCTTTTACAAACGCCAGTGCATCTTGTTGGTATAAGGCGCTTTCTCGATGGTAGTGTTCGGGTGAACCAAGTTGCCAGCCATTTTCCACCATCTGCTCGATGATATTATCTTGAAAAACGCGTTCATTAGATTTATCTGACATCTTGGTACATCCTGACGTTTGTTATTATTGTTGTTTGCCGATTATGATGGGGTACTGATTATGTTATTTCACGGAAAACACAGGTGATTTCTTTAGGATTATGTTTCCATATATGATCGAAGCCACTCGATAGCATGATTTCTATTTTTGATGTCGGTGATTCGATTCTTAAGTAACGATCATGGCTATTAGCGTATAAGGTACTTGGTGAAACTGTCCAGTCTGCATGTATTCCTTTAACAAAAGCGGCGGTAATCTTAGTACTGTTCAAAGTGGCATTGACTGTCTGTGATGTTTCAACATATTCAATATTTAAATTATTTCGAGGTAAAATCGATAAAAATAACGCCCGTGTATTGCTCCAGTTCTGAGCAATATAGTTGTCACAAATCGTAACTTTTGTTGCATCAGCAGATACCATTTCAAGGTATTTACTCAGATCTGCTCTCGATTCAGCTGGTGATAAACTAATGGTAAGATTGTTCGCGGTAAAATTCGATTTTATATTCAGATAAGGTAGTTGAACATTTGTATCTGAAGTCAGAATAAATTTAAGACTTGTTGTCGCTGCTAGTGCAGGTAAATCATAATCCTTAGTAATAGAGCCAGCATAAATAGGCAGTAAACGATCGTAACAAGCAGCATTAAGACCTAGCACTTTAGCTCTAACCAACTGAGCTTTGTTTGTCTCATACGGTAAGATGAGTTTACTCATTAACTGCTTGTATTTTTTGTTATATCGACGAGGTTCTAGCGCATAGTTTTCATAAGCCACCAGCAACTCATCACTTAATACCATTTTTCCAGCCATGACTACCTCATGTCCATCAGGTCTGCAACTGAAGTATCAAAAAATCCGGTTGGAAAGCTAATTATATTATTTAACTGATCTGTGAATTGGCCATTTTCATCAATAATTAATTGCTGAAATTGCTCTCTGACATTTGCTTTGTATTGGATCACAACGTCACTTTCTGCAATTTTTTCATCATAAACCTGATAGCAAATCTTATTAATCAAATGCTCACAATGAGTTTCGATGATCAACTGAATGCCGCAGTTGGCGATAAAAGTGAAGAATACTCCTAACTGTGCTTGCGCTTGTGGGTGTAAATGAATCTCTGGGTTTTCGATAATAACCAAGTCGCCTTTCTTCGCTATTAGGCAAAGAATAATCACCTTAGATACATAGCTCATGCCTGCACCTAAATTAAGAGGTGATACAGGCCCCAAATCTTTATCTTGAAAATATACTTTTGCTTCAGAAGACGACTTAGCTTCAGTTTTTAGCTCTGTTTTCGTATCTGTAATATAACTTAGCCATCGTCCAACTTGATAATCAAGATCTTTTGACTCTCTATAAAAGCACATATCATCTGGAATGGGTTCATCTTTAACTCTATCAAAATGTCCAAAAATAAATTGTCCAGATATACCGACTTTAGACTGGGAAATTTGTGCATTTTCTTCAGGGCCCTGCCTATTAGCATTGAGATAGAATAACTCTGGAGAAACAATGTTATCCAATACATCTATGCGATAATCAGCTGGTCCTTCTGTTAAAATTTCTTCAGAGTCTGCATTCCACTTCAAAATACCTGTGTCGCTATTTAATTCAATTTGAATTTTTTTAGCATTGTTATATTTATTTCGAATATCTGAAAACGAATCTAAAAACTTTGTTAACATTTCCATTTTAAGTTGGTTTTCCAAACTAGAATGACGAATAGCTAACAATAAAGCCTGTATTACAGTTGATTTACCAGATGAGTTTATTCCGGTAATAACCGTTAGTGGCTTTAAATCCAAAGATTCACAACCGAGACTCTTAAAATCTAATATTTTTATTTTGTTAAGCATGTTTAATACTCTCTATAATCTCATTTGCAAATTGAGTTCTATTATATGAGTTAGAGACTGTTTTATTATCTGAAAACAACATCTTATTTGATTTAACTTGTATTTTATAGTCATCAACAATATCAACAATTCGGTCCTTCAGACCTTCTTCTATTTTTTTTCTGACATCATTGTTACTAAAAACATGAAGTATAATTTCAAAAAGAGATATTACAGTCCTAGAATTTGAGCCAATACTTTGGAAAGCTCTTTCACCTAAAGTAATAAACACATAATAGAAAGACCAAATCGTATGTAGCCTTAGCTGTTCAATAAATTGATCATCACAACCATTTAAGAACTTCATCACATGTGAATGTAATTCGTTAATATCATTAGAAAAATCATCATTAACATGAATAAAACCTGTTGAATACAAATAAAAAGATAAAAATCTCAATATCATATATTCTTTTTGCATCCGACTTGAGTCATGCTTCGCAATACCAAAATAAGAAACCCTCTCATCAGAAGCTATAGACTGTAATAGCTTGGTAGATTTCCCTTGATGTAGTGCATGCCGCATTTCTTGTTGATTTAATTGAGTTCCACCTCTATTAATACGATCAAATATATAGAACTTCACATTATCAGGCGTTGGAGGCTTCACAACATATATTTGAAGCTGACAGTCTTCAATTCTTGCTTGAAGAATAGGGGGAAGTTGATTAAAACTTTTCCCTATATATTCTGGCAACAATTTTAATTTTGATAGCGTAAACTTCCCACTAATATAATCATGCAACGCTGTAAGCCTTTGTTTACCATCAATAATCTGCTTTTCACCTAACTCATTCTCAAATAGATACAGCATTGGTATTGGTATTTCTAACAAAATTGTCTCAATTAGCTCTGATCGCTGCAAGTCGCTCCAAACACTATATCGCTGAAAATCAGGACTAATATTGATTCTTCGTTTTTCTATATGTCTAACTATCTCAAAGACACTATATTGCTCTTTTACAATACGGATAGATGTATCACTAAGCGTTCCATAAGATTCGGCGCAACTTTCAATCGCATCCGCAATCTCAATGTCATCTTGCAAATCTTGAGGAGGTAAAAAAGGTCTATTAGGCATATTTGAACCGTATTGTTGTAAAGGCTTTTAACTAAAGCAATTATTGCACATTGTATAAACTGTCGTAAGCATTAAATTATGACCAATCTCGAACGTCTATCTTGCCTGTTACAGCTGCGGAGATTAAAGCAGTGCGGCGTTCTTGCATTAATGCTATAGCATCCTGAGCCTTTTTAACTAAACAATTAAATAGTTCAAGTTGCTGCATAACAAACTCTACAATATTATTTTGCTCTGATTTAGGTGGCAAGGAAAATCTGAAACCTATAACTGCACTTTTAGTTATATTATTAGCCATACCTTCAGCACCACTAATCGTCCTCTCAATATTTCGTCTCATATATGAAGATCGCATTAATAATGAGAAAAACTCTCCATTAATTTGAGGCGTTAAATGTAATCTAAATATCTTATCTGATAATAAAATTTTAGGTGGCGTTTCATAAACGTACGCAACAGAGCCAATTAAGTTAATAGAGCCACTAGCTCGTGACATTAATACATCACCAATTTTCACCTCATATGCAGGAAAAGGTGTAATAAAATTAGGCAGTGCTTTATTTTGTGAATAGTCATATTCAGCATTATTAACACAGCTAGTTTTTAATACTCCCCATTCATTATATTCAGATACACGATTTTCACACTCTGGACTTTTACCTTGTTCCATTAACTTAAGTATTCTACGAATTTGAAGCACATCCCAATGCTCAGGCACGTCCCCCAACCACTTAACACCCGAGTCTTTCATCGGTGCTTGCGGATTGAGCCCTTTGGTCACGGCATGGCTAATCACCGCCTGACGTTTTTCTTTAAGCAACTTGATAAGCTGTTGTTGCTTGTCGATGAGCGTGTCTATTTTGGCTGTTTCGTGATCGAGGAAATTAACTATTATTTCTTGTTCAATTAACAATGGTAACGAAAATTCGAAATTTAAGAACTGAGGCAATCGAAGAGAATCAACTGTAGATTTAGCATTTCCAGCGAGTGCTACTTTATAAAAATTTGAAGATAAATAATAATATACAAATCTCCCTGTCACTAGATTGAATTCACTTAACATATAGACGCGTTGATGATAATCAAACTTACCTTTATAGTAATGATAAACTTTACCAACCCCAACGCCATCTCCAGCAGTCAGAACTGCCTCACAGTCCGAACCAACGCTATTAATTCGCTCGACAGTTTGAGATCGAACAAAAAAAGGATACTTCCCATTATCAATAGCGTTAACCGTATCTTTTGTACCAGTTTGAACGCTACAAATATATTTTAATCTTTTTATACTCCAATCTCGTGGAACATCACCCAACCACTCAACTCCAGAGTCTTTATACTCTGGATATGCTTGATACTTAGATTCAGCCATTACGAATGCACCTCTTGCAGTAGCTTCATAATATCCGCACTCACCGCATCCAAATCACTGTCAATCGCTTCCAGTGCGCGTGGCGGTTGATAAACATAAAAGTGACGGTTAAACGGGATCTCATACCCCACGATACCAATTTCTTCATCTTTTTCATCACGCTTATCGGCATTAATCCAAGCATCAGCAACATGCGGGGCGACTTCTTTGGCAAAATAGGTTTCAATCAAGGTCGCAGTATCCACACTTGGATCCAGTGCTACGTTTTCGTTATCACGTAAGTCACCGTCTTGCTGGAACTCAACAACTTTGCCTTTATATTCAAACGCACCGTAAACTGGGTTAGCCGTTATTTTCAGTACTTTTTTAATTACGGGTTCAGCGTTTTGATTCGTCCACTTAATAGCATCAATAAACTGTTTCTTTTCTTTAGTATCAAGCTTAACATCTGTGGCTTTTAATGCCGCTTTAAGCGTTAAGTCAAACAGGTTAAAGTCGTCACACTGTTCATGCCCGATATGACCTTGTAATAACGTTGCTTTGTCCATTAATGATTTTTGGAACAACCATACCTTCTCACTTAACAGGTCTTTTATTTGTTTTTCTTTCAGCTCAGGGAAATCGGCTTTAACAATCGCTCTGACTTGTACTTCGACAGCGGTTAAATCACCGTATTTATCGGCATCGTTATCAACTGTCCAATCACTACCAAACTCGTCAAACAATCTCACCATTGGTGCGTTAAACGGTTTAGGTGCAAAACGTAATCCAGCTACCTTGTCATCTGTGATTGATGTTGATAAACGTAATGGGTGTTCAATAGTAAGTCGGCGGTAACCAAAATCAGTGGTATTAAAGATCTTACTTGCGAATGTCTTAGGCGCTTCTACTTTCGCAGTAGCTGATTGACGACCTCGGTTGCTCTTTTGCTCCGCTGGTTTGTCTAAACCTAAAGCTTCAAGTGTTGTAGCATCAACTACTTTAAACGCACCAAACGTACGAGTGATGAGCTTAATATCTGCTGCACTCATTAGATTACGTTTAGAGCCTAATGACTTACGCATCTTGCCATATAGGTTAGAACCATCTATCAATTGTACCTTGCCTTTACGCTCCGCAGACTTCTTGTTAGACAACACCCACACATACGTGGCAATACCTGTGTTGTAAAACATATCCGTTGGCAATGCGACTATGGTTTCAAGTAAATCAGCTTCAAGAATATAACGACGAATTTCACTTTCACCACTGCCTGCACCACCGGTAAACAATGGCGAGCCGTTTAAGATAATACCAATACGACCGCCAGCTTCTTGCGATGAAGCGTCACGCATTTTGCTAATCAAATGCATCAAGAACAATAACGAACCATCAGACACGCGTGGTAAACCCGCACCAAAGCGCCCATCAAAGCCTTTCAAAGTATTTTCGTCTTTAATCGTGGCTTCGATTTTCTTCCAATCCACACCAAATGGTGGGTTAGATAACATGTAATCAAATTTGTCGTTAGATAGTTGATCGTTAGACAAGGTATTACCCAGTTTAATACGGGTAACGTCTTGGCCTTTAATCAACATATCCGCTTTACAGATTGCATAAGATTCAGGGTTTAGTTCTTGACCAAAGGCGCGAATTACCGCTTTAGGGTTGATCTCATGTACGTATTCCATACCTGATGATAAGAAACCACCGGTTCCCGCTGTTGGGTCATAAATAGTACGGATAATGCCGTCTTTGCTGAGTGCGTCATCATCTTCCATGAAGACTAAAGACGTAGTGAGACGGACGATATCCCTTGGGGTAAAGTGCTCACCCGCCGTTTCGTTTGAGCCTTCGGCAAAACGTCTGATCAATTCTTCAAATACTATCCCCATATCATGATTAGAGATTGCCGCAGGGCTTAGGTCTGTAGTGGCAAACTTCTTCACTACTTTATACAGTAAGTTCGCTTCGTTTAATGAGCCAACAAATTCATCAAACTTAAAGTGTTCAAACACCTCACGCGCATCGGCTGAAAAGCTCTGCACATATTGCTCAAGATTGGCTTTAATATCACTTTGCCCCATCTTGCTTAGATTCATTGGTGAGGTATTAAAGAAAGATAATCCTGCCGCACGTAACAACATTTTCTCCTGCGCTGCTTCTGGCAGGTTCATCGCTTGTACTTTTTCGTTTTGCGCTAATACATTCGCTTTGCTTGTTTCAAGCACACACTCTAAACGGCGTAATAAAGTAAAAGGTAAAATAATACGTCCATATTGTGATTGTTTAAAATCACCACGGAGAAGATCAGCGACAGACCAGATGAAAGCAGCTGTTTGCGAGAAGTTTGAAGTCGTCATGTTGGCATCGTTATTGATTGGAAGTGGGTCCAATATTACACTAATTTGTGTTTGGGATTACGCAGAAAATCAAATAAACAGAGAATTGCTCAAGCTATAGGCGAGATATTGAAGCTAGCTTATTAAAGTCAGCTTCAATATGGCTTAGTTGCATCTAGATAAAGCTCAATTCATTAATTGAATAAGGACATAAAAAACACAGAGTGTCGCTCCTGCAAAGAAGCCAATAATTGGCTTAGCCGTACTCGCAGCTAGCTTTCCATATCGACTGCCAGTTAATAACTCTGGTACTCGAAAGACCTCTGCATAAGCAAGGTGAGCATTAACAGAGGCTAATGCTGTTCCGATAAATGCCACCAGCGCAATATTCAAATAAAAATCATATTCTTGTGTTTTAAAATAGTCACTTGCTAGCGCTACCGTAATAGCAGCAAATGTCATTGATAAAACCGACATGTTTTTAAAAAATTCGGCCATTTGTTTATAGTGTTAGGCCATATCTTTTTCTATATTTGAATCTTTCATATTCATTTCCCTTAATATTAATTTCCGATTGAAGCCACTTTCATTTAAATGGCATCAATATGATAAAGGAATAATATATAGAAATGTGAAACTGCTGATTTTCGAAATCTGTCTAGTGTTAAAAAATACCAGTTCATTATGAGTATGCTTCAACGAAACCAGCCGCACACTTCTATAATTTAGTTTCATTTAAGATTGACACCACCCTAACAAAACCACAACAATGAAACCACTCAAACGAAACCATGGACGATATTATGTTTATCCGATGCTATCTACGCGCTTCCACACAAGAACAATCAGCAGAACGAGCAAAAGAAGAAGTTGCCGCTTTTATTAAACAGCACGATCATAAAATCGCTGGCTTCTATATTGAGAATGAAAGTGGTACTAAAGCTGAACGGCCAGAACTGGAACGTCTGATCAATGATTCACATAATGGTGACGTATTAGTTATTGAAAAAATGGACCGATTAACCCGCCTACCTTATCAGCAATGGCAAACTCTAAAATCGCGAATTCAAGAAAAGGGCTTAACTATTGTTGTTGTCGACCAACCTATGACTCACCAAGCTCTTGCGGCATGCCAACCCGAGTTATCAGCAATACAGCAAGCGCTAACGAGTTTTATGCTAGATCTTGGCGCTGCGATGGCGCGTGATGATTATGAGACAAGGCAGAAGCGTCAAAAACAGGGAATAGCGAAAGCTAAAGAGGAAGGAAAATACAAAGGTAAGCAGATTAATACTGAGTTACATAAAAATATTAAAACCATGCTTACTGCTGGATTGAGCTATACCGATATACAAAATGCGCTTGGTTGCTCTAGGGCTACTATTGCACGGGTTAAGAGCTTGAGCAAAAAATAAGTTCCATCCGTCAGTGCTGACATAGTAATAGTCATCAATTCATTACAATATATTAAATTCATCTTCAAGGCACTATATACGGTTTAAACATTTGAATATAATAGCTTAAATGTTACAGTGACGTATACCCATAAAGGCTCAGCTGGATTGTACTCAATAAAGTTAGTGCATACCGATAATTTGACAAAATAAAAATTAAAGGTATCGACATAATCCTAACAAAGTAAGGCATGGTAGACAGCAGTTTATAATATCAAGAATAACGGGTGTTAAATAAATAGTACCGCCAACCATGTTTTAATACCGAGAGATATGGCTTAATGATTACTGAGAATCTGTTCCTAAAAAAGTTTAATCTACAAGCTCAACAACCTGCTCCTATAGAAATAAGTATTCCTTCTGTACGAGATACTAAAGATGGGTTTTATAATCTTTGGCATCGCTTATTCTTTGTTGAGTGGGATGTTTCAAAAAAATACCATATAACCCTTACTTTTAGTTCATGCAACTATGCCGGTGTTAATCTTACAGCTTTACTAGGTGCATTCGTCTGTTTTGTACGACGGAAATTGACTAATAGTCAAATTCACATTGAAACTAAGACAATGAATTCACAGGTATATTTAAAGCTTAAAAATATGGAGTTATTATCTACATTCGCTCAATACGATGTGCCTGGTTATAATGTAAAAACAGATGACATTATTCCTTATCGTGAGTTTTTAGCTTCAACGAAAGAAGATGAAGTTTTATCTTATCTAGAACGTGATTGGTTAGGGAAAAACAGGCTAAATTTTTCAGAAGATGTAAAAAATTCTGTTCTTAGCTCCCTATGGGAAATCTATGCTAATGCGTTTGAACATAGTAATACGTTTCAGGTTAACTGCTGTGGCTCCTATGACAGCAAAAATAATACATTAACTCTACTTGTTGGGGATTCAGGAAGAGGTATAGTAAATTGTATTAAAGAATATCTAGACAGTGATATACCCTCTACTGAAGCATTAAAATGGGCTTTAATTAAAGGTAATTCCACATATACTGCAAATCTACGAGAAACTGGTGAAACTCAACCTAGAGGTTTAGGCTTTCATCTCTTAACTCAGCTTGTTGATTTGAATGGTGGGTCAATGGAAATATACACTGATAACATTTATTACTTAAGACATGAACAAAAAGATCTGTATGACACGATCTCATATTCAATCAAAGGAAGCTGGATTAGATTGACATTACAGTGTAAAAAAGACGTATTATATTATTTTACTAATGAAAAAATTCCAGAGTACTTCTAAATAACTTTAGGATATTAAAATGACAATTCAAGTAACAAGCCTTATCGGTAAAACGGCTGTATCTCGTGAAAGCGGCCTTAAGCTTAAAAGTGCTATAGATGATTTACTTTCACAAGGAAACATTGTTGAAATTGATTTCGAAGGAATTCAGTTTTACGCATCTCCATTTTTCAATACTGTAATTGCCCCATACTTAGGAAAAATGTCACTAGGTGAAATGAAAGAACGCTTTATTTTTCATAATCTTACACCTGTAGGACGTAACTTGCTTAACCAAGTGATACATAATGCAATTGACTTTTATTCAAAATCTGAAGAAGAGCAGAAACGAATTGAAGATAGTGTTAATAATGGCTTAGATTGAGGTTAAAATGAGTTCAATAAATATTAGTTCTTCAAAATTCCCTCAAAATGAAAAAGTTTTTTTGGATACAAATGTTTTATATTGGTTAACGTTTGCCAGTGCTAGATCTTTACCCTCTACATTAAAACCAAGTGCATACCAATTAGAAGAATATCCTGCACTATTTCAGGCTGTTATTGAAAAAAATAATCAATTGATCTACTCCCATTATTCAATTCCGGAACTGGTCAATATTATCGTAAATGTTGAATCATCTCTGAGTGGTTGTGGCAAACGACACGAAAAGAAAAAGTGGCTACGTAAGGGTGGTCGACAGATAATAGTAAGCGAAATGAAAACAATTATTGAAACACTAGAGTCTTGGGGAGCAACACCACTTGGCCCGATACCACCTTTAGATGCAACTCAATACATGGACAGATATGCTAATGTATATCTGGATGGCTATGATCTATTTATTGAGAATGAGCTTTCAACAAACAATATCAAATATATTTTAACTGATGATATTGATTTTTTAAGTGTTAATAGCCTCGATGTCATCACCGCTAATAGAAATGCTTAATTAAATAGGAGTTTATTAACTCCTATTTAATAGTAACTAATTACAGCACAAGCAATCAAGTTAATTGGTGCTGTTATCCAAAGTATTCCAATCCAAAAAGTTATAGCCCCGCGCTTAACGAACTTTTAACCGTAGTCGTAGAAACCTGCCGCCTGCCGATGATTCAAGATAGATAGCGATCTTAGTCGAATACTTAATTTAGAATAAAGCCAGTTACGATTTGTAATTAAACTGGCTTAGCTCAACAATAACATGCACTACAATCAACATAGGACAAATGGATGTGGCATATTGAAGTTATATGGTAGAATAAACTGTATCTAAGCGATAAGTCGACTATCAAGGTTGTAAATAAAATTATTTTTATTTCATGACAAATTCGTTTTGTACCACCAGATGTACCATTGATAGTAATGACAACCGCATCAGTCCTTATCTATCAGTAGTTTACAAGCGACTGGAGACTGCCTCCGTCCCGCCATCAAACTACATTGAGATGCTAACGCATCTTTTTTTGTACCTGAAATTCAGTAAAACCAATAATACCACCATTGTTCTTTGTATCTTTTCTTAGATGAATTAATATTAACGTAGCAGATATCTTTCATTTTTAAATTTTCGTACGTAGGTAAAAAATTGAGTAAAAATAACGAATCAAATTTAGTTGCCGGTCGAGAATGTGGAGAATGCACAGCATGCTGCGTTGTACTTCAGATTGATGATGAAAATTTTAAAAAGCCTGCCGATCAAGTCTGTAAAAATTTAATGGAAAAAGGTGGCTGTAAGATCTATACCAAAAGGCCTTCGGTATGCCAAGACTGGCATTGTGCATGGCGATTCATGCCGCAGTTAGATGAGAGCTGGAGACCGGATCTATCAGGGATCATGGTGCGTTCAGATGAGAATGGTATTATTTTCCAACCGATTCACGATCCTAAAACCGTATTAATTACAGCACAAGCAATCGAGTTGATTGGCGGCGGTGTAGCCCAAGGCATTCCTATGTCTATGTCTATTCCTATTAAGCAAGGTTATCGTAGTTATAGCACTGCGCTTAATGAACCTTTAGCGACGGCTGTAGAAGCAAGAAGTCTGCCGATGATCCAGGATAAGATGCTGGAACTGATTGAATTTTCACTCGCACAAAATACCGCTATAATTCCAATCATCGAGGGTTGAAGTGGCGTAGTATACATGGCCATTTTTTATTTTAGGGGTTACTTAGTCATGCATACTAAGTAATCCCTGAAAGTTGTTAGTTTTTTGTTACTAACCCTGTCTTTTATCGTGTTTATTATCTTACAAAGTAATATAGTTAGTGTAATCAAATTAAGCACTAATCACTGTTAATGATAGGGACATCATTATGAAAGACAAAAATAAGCTGATTAAGATCTTAGATATTGCTGATACTTGTATCAGAGCAAACAGTAATTCGGATTCTATATCGGATATTCTGACGAAAATCAATGAACTGATCCCCTTTCAAGCAGCCACTATTGCTATCGATACAAATATAGAATTTGCTTTAACGGCAAAACAACAAATTTTCACTCAAAACCTCAGTGAGGAGTGGCAGGAAATTTACTTTCAGCGTAAGTTTTTCAATCAAGATCCAATACTAAGCGCTATTGCAAATACCACATCGGCTGTCGACTGGCGTACAGCGACGAGTCAAGCTAACTATATAAGCGACGATTTTAAACAAATGTCGCAAAAATATGTTGGTAGTGACGGTCTTTCTATACTGGTTAAAACGGATGTTGGTTCGACCTTGATCTCTTTAGTTATACCGAAAAACAGTCTGGACGCAGAACAAAACCAGTTAATTGAATATATTGCACCTCATATTCATGAAGTATTTAATCGTCAGGGGGAAAACATACGTAAAAGTTTATGGAAGCCCAATTTGTCAAACCGTGAATTAGAAGTACTTAACTGGGCTAAAGAAGGTAAAAGTAATTGGGATACATCACTGATTTTAGCTATTTCAGAACGTACTGTTAAATTTCATTTCTCTAATATTTTCAAAAAACTAGAGGTTGTAAATCGCTCTCAAGCAATAGCTAGGGCAATTCATTTTGGTTTAGTTTCCGTTTAATCATACCAAGTCTATTACACTTGTAAGGCCTCACTTTTCCCACAGGGATGAACATCATTTATAAATAATCCCCTTGCCTGACTTAAAGGACAGGTGTCTGATAATCCATAACAACATAATATTTACCCACTGAGATTAATTAACATAAACCAATGGGGAAATACTATGAAAACCAATCCACTAATGAAAGCAGTTCGTATCCATGAATATGGCGGACAACACACATTACGTACCGAACAAATCACCTTACCTGAAATCACAGCCGACGAAGTATTAATTGAAGTGGTTAATACCAGCGTAAATCCAGTTGACTGGAAAGTACGTGAAGGTTGGTTGGCTGATGAAGATTTACACCAATTACCGTTAACCTTAGGCTGGGATATCGCAGGCCGAATTTCCCAAGTTGGTGAGAATATCAATAACTTCAAGGTAGGTGACGAAGTTTATTCTTTCAGTGATCTTACTCGTGACGGGGCCTATGCCGAGTTTGTAGCTGTGGATGCAAGTGCCGTATCTTATAAACCAAAAAACATTAGTTTTGCGCAAGCTGCAGCGGTTCCGTTGACGTCATTAACGGCATGGCAGGCAATCTATGAGGTGTCGCAACTCAGCGCAGGTGATTCGGTATTGATACATGGTGCCAGTGGCGGTGTAGGCAGTTTTGCAGTTCAATTTGCCAAGCAATTAGGCGCTAAGGTTACAGCGGTAGCTTCTGCGGCTAATCATGATTATTTACGTGAACTTGGCGCCGATAATGTGGTGGATTACAAAACACCTAATTATCTTACAACCCTTGCAACCTTTGATGTAGTTTTCGATATCGTTGATAACGATGTTGCTGGTATTTATGACAAAGTTAACGCCAAAGGAAAATATATTGCCACCTTAAAAGAGCACGATATCCCTGAACAATTTACTTTTGAACATGCCCGCGTCATGGTGATGCCTAACGGTGAACATCTGACAAAAATCGGCGCCTTAATCGACAATAATGAAATCCAGGTACCTGCGATTTCAGAAATGCCGTTTGATCAGATTGCTCAGGCACATGCACTTTCTGAAACAGAACATGTACGCGGAAAAATCGTTATCAATATCTAATGCCTTAATATGGCAAAAGAAAACGCGGTTACAACAAAATGATATTTATGGGCGGCCAATTTTCGGCCAACCCTATCTGCAATTAGTATAAGGAAGTACGATGAAGCGTTATCTATTTCCCAGTAACGGCTTACCCGCAACCAACTAAAGGATATTTAACATGAAAAGCATATTAATGTTGATCGCCTGTGGCGTCATTTGGGGATCTCAGTACGTTTTTAATGCGGTTGCTATAGGAGAGATTGATGTCATTTGGATCGCCGCATTTCGATCAGGTATTGGCGCTCTATTCCTGATTCTGATTTGTTACATGCTTAAATTGAAGCGTTCTCCTGGTAACTGGCCACTTATCATTTTAATTGGTCTACTTGAGGCGACCTTGCCATTTTTACTGGTAGCCTGGGGACAGCAAACAACCCCGTCGGCATTTGCTGCGGTGATCACTGGTACTAATCCTCTGATAACTTTATTACTGGCCCCTGTGGTTTTAGCGGGCACGAGGATGACACTTAAAGCAGTCGTTTGTAGTTTGATCGGTTTTAGCGGGTTATTATATTTGTTCTGGCCACAGCTACAACATCAGGGATTGACAGATTTTTCTGGTTCTATCGCAATATTAATTGCCGCGGCAAGTTTTTCCTTGAGTTTACTTCTCGTAAAACGCTTGCAGCATTTACATCCGATTGTTTTAGCAAGAGATGTTATCGCAGTTTCCGCTATACAATTAATCCCTATGGCGTTGATTTGGGGAACCATGCCAACAGTAATGCCAAGTACTGCCAGTATCGGATCGGTATTGTACCTCGGGGTATTTTGTGGTGGCTTAGTTTATGTGCTCTTTATGACGCTGATTATGAATAAAGGGCCAACTTTCGCTTCTTTTAGTAATTATTTAGTACCAACAGTCGGGGTCTTGTTGTCTATGTTAGTGGCTGATACCGGATTAGATAACAGGATATTCATCAGTTTACTCATTATCATCAGTTCTATTTATCTATACCAGTTGGACTCCCCCTTTGCTGGAAAAAGCACTTTATCTAAAATTCATGAGAACAAATGACGTTACAAGTCAAAGATATAGGGGTAATTATCGGTAGTAAACAGGGGGAGCGCTCTCTTTATATTATCGACCCTAATGGCGATGAAATTAAAATAGCCTCTAGACCAATCCCCTTGGATTATAGTTTTTGAGGCTTTTTAAATACCACTGGTTAAATGCTGATACAGTCTCTAGCTCTTAGCTATCAACTCTTAACTATCAAACAACCCAGTCACTTTACGTAACGGTTTTAACGCCGGTATTTTACGCTGCGCCTTCGCCTGTAAGATCGTAATGGTTTCTTCTAAACACAGCATGCCTGCTTGCCAAGTTGCCATATATTTCAAGCTGTCATCGACACCATGATCACGACTGTAATTAAGCATCTCTTTGCTGCCGGTCACTGCCAGTGGTGAATGTGCCGCAATTTGACTGGCGATCTGTAATACCCCATCCAACATAGCTTCTTGGGTGTCAAACACTTGATTAACTAGGCCAAATTTCTCTGCTTCAGCAGCACTAAAATTACGCCCTGTGTAGGCGAGCTCACGTACAATACCTTGCGGTAAAATACTCGGTAAACGCTGCAATGTGCCGAGGTCAGCAGTAATGCCTAACTCCACTTCTTTAATGGTAAAGAACGCATCTGCCGTGCAATAACGCATGTCTGATGCCGCAGCTAAATCCAGCGCACCACCAATACAACCACCTTGAATCGCCGTTAATACCGGTACCCGTAATTGCTCAAGATCAGTAAATACTTGTTGTAACTGCATAACAAAACGGCGCATCGCCTCACTGACTCTGGCTTTATCTTTCCCCATAGGGAAGTTATCAGGGCTTTGGAATACTTCCAAATCCATGCCAGCGCAGAAATGTGGACCTTGCGCCGAAATCACCAACACACGTAAATCATCACTCATAGAAAGTGCGGCGATAGCCGTTGGAAATTCACGCCAAAAATCCAGGTTCATTGAATTCAATTTATCCGGTCGACTAAATTGTAGATGCGCGACACTATTTTCAACAGTTAGCGTAAAGGTATTGTAAGTAGATGCTATTTCCATTTTCTTCCATTCCTTGATAATGATTACTTTATGCTAGCAAAATGAATCGCGGTCAACATTATCTTTATACGACATATTATTATCTGTATCTCACAGCTAAAAATAGAATAAATGAGACCTCAACCACACACCCACCCAAATATAGCCAGTTAGGGTTAATTAAATCATAATTTTGATCTGGATCACTTAAAAAACACCCCCAAATGGCTATCATTGCCACAGGTTAGAGCTATTGCTCTAAATAATTATTAATCAGACCTGAACTAGATAAAGATAGTTCAAATATTTAAATAAAAACTACTGGAGGCTTTATGAACATTCCTGTTTGGCAATATGTTGTATCGATGAGTATATACATAATATTCTTATTACTCATGGTCGAGGGCATGCGTCGTACACCACGATTAACCACTGCTTTTTGGATTTTATCTCTGTGTACAGCGCCGCTATGGGCTGACAATCTTGACGGTTGGTTCCGTTGGGTTAAAACCGTAAGTGTACTGATCCCAACGGCTATCATCGTTGGTGGTGCGCGGATCGCGTGGTTATATCATGATAACCCGAATAAATTCTTGTCGTTCTTCCGCGGCGACTGGGTGTTAAAAGTACTTTACATGGTTCTGTTCCTGAATATCGCCGAAGCAACAGCCAAAGATTTTGCCACCGCAAACTACTTCAATGCAATTTGTGGTGCGATCCTGTGTATTACGATTCCGTTCCCACGTTACAAAAATGGTCAGCGTCTATATTGGGTTGTCGGTAAAGACAAGACAAATGATGTACTGTTCTTTTCAACCGCGGCGTGGAACTTCCTATACACAACATGGAACCTTGCATTCGTATTTGGTGAAAACCCGGGCTTCTTTGCGAGTTCATTCTGTATCCTAATGGCAGCTGAATTGTATCCTGTCATCAAGGGTCGTCCAGAATTATACATCACAGCTCGAATATTCACACTAGCCTTCCACATCCTGGTGCGTGCTAACGGTGATATCTTCACACCAATTATGGACTCTTCAAGCTGGGCTAACGATACATTCCTGTATTTCTGGGGTGCGGTCAACTTGGCACTACACGTTCCATACGCTATTTGGTACTTCAATAAAAAACGTAATAACCCAACGGGCGAGCCGCCTTGTGGTGATAACCAACCATTACTTAGTGACTACGCAGGTACTGAATTAAACCCAACCCCAGAAGGAAAACTAGCCAGATCTTGATTATATAAATGATAAGAATCAATAAATAGCGTCCACTGGATGGGCGCTATTCCAGAATCCTAATTGTAGAGAGCAGTATAATAATGAGAAACAGGATTAACTCACTGTTTATGGCAATGTTTACATTGCTACTGATGTTCGGTGCTAGCGGCGCAAACGCTACCACAATCAATAATGATATGACTTACGTTACCGATATTACAAATACGGTTTGGCAAGGTACACGTGACGGTAAACCAGGCGAAGGCAGTTTGCTGTATCGTTTAGAGTTTTCGGATAACAATCAAGTACAAGTGATCAAGCAATCGGGTGGTTTTAACCACAGTGAGCAACAGACTTGGCGTCAACAAGAGAATCGCATCATCATTACGAGTTATGCCAACTCTAAAATAAAAGATTTTGACGGCGCAACACTCACATTTTATGCTGATGAACGCGTTAGTTTTAGTCTCGATGGCGATTCATTTATCATTCACAAATGGCATCAATACCGTTCTTATGCCCACGTTATCTTTGTGTTACTTGGTTTAATGCTACTTAACGAATTATGCCGCCGCGTAGTATGGAGTAACTACTTACTGTTCTTCATCTTACCGATTGTACTTATTCCGCTATGGACTAGCTACGATGTAACCTACTGGTTCAAATGGATAAAACTATATTCAGTAGTCGGTGCAGCCGCATTATTCACGCTGATCAGGTTTACCAAAATAGGGAACATGAAACTGGCTAAATTTGGTGCCGCCGCATTCCTCGCCATTAATATTTCCGAAGCCGTAATGCAAGACTTCAGTATGGGGAATACTGCAAATATATTAAATGCGATTGGCGGTATCTTATCCATTATCACCTTGACTGGCTGGCTCAGCATTCAGGCAGATAAGAGTAAAGAGCGAGACATGGTCTGGCCTGCAATGACAACGTTCTGGATCATTGCTTATGATGTGTGGAATATTGTATTTGTTTACTTAAACTTCCCTGGTTCTGCCACAGCCCAATTGATGGTACTGATATCTGCCACGCTGCCAGCGTTGTTCATCAAAAAAGGCACCTGGTTACAAGCCCGCGCATTTACATTAGCTGGGTCATTTATGTATTACTTCTCAAACCCTGCCATGTTCGAAAGTAATGTAGTAATGATGCCGCGTAATGATGAATTAATGCTGGCGGCAGGTGCTGCAAGTTTCATTATCAACAGTATTTACGCTTACATGTTCTTTAGCAAGAAGTTACAACAGCGTCGTTTAAATAACGCCACTGGGTAACCACAAAGCAATAAAGCACTAAAGCACAATGACCTTGATCCGTTCACACAGTGCAAGTGAGCGGATTAGGAACGTGACACCATAAATTAAATTATTAATTTTACCGTGACATAAAAAAACAGAATTTTACGCTGGTTCTCACTTTTTTAAATTAATTACTCATAAAGTGATACTTAATTTTATCAGTGTGATCATCTTCACTAAATAAATTTACACAACGCTTATTATACTCACAAGTTAGAGTTAACACTCTAAATACTAAATGGAATAAATAAAGACGTCATATTGAACCTTGGATTGTAGCCAGATGATATGACATCGAATTGTCATTTTTATATAAATTAAAACAATATAACGGAGTAAATTATGAAAAAAGGTATCTTAACTCTTGCAGTGTTAGCATCTTTTTCGTCAATGGCTGTGATTGCAGAAGAAGCAAAAACAGATGGCCCAGATATGGCTGACCCGACAGCGGTTTATGCTTATGCTGGTTTGGCTTATGGTAACAAAGGCCTTGATTTTGAAGCCATGGCGGTCCTAACTAAAACTGATACCCAACGCAGTGGTTTTATCTTCGAAGCGAAAGATATTCTTGATGATGATAAAGAGACATCGTCTATAACTGGTCGTGATGTTTCTAGCCGTAACTTCCGTTTACGCTACGGCAGTATCAACACCACCAATGGCCTAGGTGGTTTTGCCGATATTGTGGCGGCTGAACATCCGTTTTTCGGTAACATGGTGGTTGCACAAGCGGGTCCAGTAGCCACAATCCCAATTGGTGATGACCTTTATATTTGGCCAATGCTGTTGGTTGGTGGTGTAGTCGCAGAAGATAATTCAGCTCAGAATCTAGGTTTTGCAATTGATAAAACAAAAGCTGACATTGCAAAAGCAAAAGCAGCCGGCGATGCTGATACAGTAAAGAAATTATCAATAGCTCTTGCTTCATTAATGAGCCAAGAAGCTGTAACAACAACTAGTTCAGAAGGCATGGATTGGATGGCTACAACCGGTACCGCGATGGCATACATTCGTTACCAGCCACATGAAGATTTCTTTGCGCTAGGTAGCATTCGTTATACCACATCGCTTTCAGGTAAAGAATGGGATGCCGACGTCAAAGATGGCGGTTTACAAATGGCGTCTACCGCTTGGGATCTCAAGCTTGGTTATTACCTCACCAAAACACAAACTATCACATTGTTCTATGGCGGTGACAATACCAAAGCTGACGATAAATACAGCCTTGGTTACAAATTCGCATTCTAATTTAAGTTAAACAAAGGCTAGATCTGCATTTATCCGAGATATAGCCTTATAACATAGCCAGGTAAAATTACATTCAGGAAGAATTCAATGAAAAAATCGGCTTTAGTATTAAGTACCCTATTAATGATGAGCAGCGGTGCCATGGCTGCAACAGACATCGCAGGTGTAAGCGTACCAGACAGTATTACGCCACAAGGAGAAAGCTTACAATTTAACGGTGCGGGTATCCGCAGTAAATTTTTTATTGATTTATACGTCGGTTCATTATTTACCCACGAAAAAATGAACCAAGGTGATATGGTCATCAATAGTGATAAAGCCGTGGCTATTCGCTTAAATATCACCTCAAATATGATCACGTCAGAAAAAATGATCAACGCAATGAAGGAAGGTTTCGAACGTGCCACCACAGGGCAAAGCAAAAACTTAGATACCAAAATAAAATCTTTTATTGATACCTTTGCAGATCCCATTAAAAAAGGGGATCAATTTACACTACTGAGTGTGCCTGGCGAAGGCTTGATAAACTATAAAAATGGCGAGTTTATGTCGATCACATCAGGTGAAGACTTTAGAAAAACAGTACTTGCTATCTGGTTAGGCGATAAACCAACAGATGATGACTTAAAAGAAGAAATGCTCGATATATAGTTCGCCAAAAATGTCGACTGCCTATCCCTACTTGGCGGTCGTCATGCATCCCCCCTAAAAAATCGTCATACCTCCTCTATAAATAAATCACCATACAGATCGCATAAAGGAATCAATACCATGATTGGGATAAAAGCCAATCTCAATGCGTTGAGATTATACTTTTTTTTACGTTATTGTCGTTTGTCTCAGGGATCTACAGTTTTGTAAAATGGTACAACCATGATCATCAAGCGATGATCATCACCTCCCTCTTTTTGATCTGTGCCGAACTGATTGCGTCGCTGGTATTACGCTTATTTAAAACCACCAATCTAGCCCTACATATCGGCTTTGTTGGTATGGTTGTTAACGCTTTAAACCTAATTTATCAGACCGGTGGGGTGATTCTTTCTCCGCAAGCATTCTGGATCCCACTGCTTATTATTTCATTTTTCCTCACCGCAAGCTTAACCATGGCAATATGCTGGAGTGGCATTGTGATTGCCATTACAGCTTGGATGTTAAACCAATCATTACATAACACCGAACTGCCGATAAAACCAGTCAGAT
This sequence comes from Moritella sp., assembly GCF_013215705.1. Lineage (GTDB taxonomy): Bacteria > Pseudomonadota > Gammaproteobacteria > Enterobacterales > Moritellaceae > Moritella. The sequence goes on from NZ_JABSQR010000007.1 coordinate 150,591, forward strand.
ATCGGAATCAGTCGCAACTCAAGGCACGCAGCTATCACAACAAGTTATCATTTTAAAAACACTCGCCGATGATCTAAATTCAGTAATGGAATTATCATAATGATAATAAGCAGTTAGCTGTAAACATTATTTCTTTACGGTATTTTACATAGCGTAAGCAAAGATTTGCTATGCATAGATATATAGAAAAAGGTAAAATAGCGGTCGTATAATTTATTTAATCGAGTTGGAGGGTAAGTTGTTAACACCACATAATGCATATGAATTAGCCATCAGAAGTTATGCACTAAAACTAATTTTAGGTCAGTTGTTGTTGGTAATATTTATTGTTTCTGCAACTTACCTGGGGACAGACCATAAGACTACACGCTCGGCAGCATTGGGGGGGATGATCTTCTTGGTACCACAATATATCTTTACCCGACTATCATTTTTATATATCGGGTCTAGCAGCATTATGCGAGCCAATACGTTCATGATCCTCGGTCATGCTTGTAAATTTGCACTTATATTTCTGTTGTTTAGCGTAATATTACCATTACCTGACATCCAACATTTCAATCTTTTTATCACTTTTGTGATCGTCATGTTTTCGCAAATATTTAGTTTATTGAAACCATTACCAGAACAGTATCCAGCTAAGTTAGCATTATCAAGCAAGGCAGTAGTAGTAGAAGAGAACCAAAGTGTCGATATCGAAGCAGGTAAACAAGGTATTTAATAGCAAAAGCATACAGGGATAATCAAGATCATCCCTGTATTACAGGCTAAATTAGTCTGCTAACGTCGGTAAAATAGCTAATTTTTTAGCGTGGTTAAACGGACGTAATATATAACGGTTGTGGCGTTTCACGATAGAGCGATTCGTCGAGCCAAACACCAAATAACCGTGTGAGAACATTTTATCAATAAATGCCAAATCACCATGACGAATAAACACTGACAGCGGGCTTTCCAATACCCCGTCGGTATCAGAGAAAGCACGGTCATAGACTTCAGCACAGATCACCAGCGAATTTTCGCCACTTGAGCTTAATTTAAACTTATCCGTCACATTGCTTTCAGTTTCAATCAACCAACCTTCATTATCCAGTTCAGTTAAGATATCTTCTAAAACAAACTGGGTTAGATTTTTATATTCCAGTTCGCAGATCTGGGTATAGACACGTTCAATTTTTTCGAAACGTTGTTTGAAAGCAGCCTTTGGCCCTAATGTGCGACTTTCTTGCAACCAAATTTTTAAGTCACCCGCTAAGATAATATCAAAACGCTTTTCTTTTAACGCAGTAATGATCCAATTACCCAAAAAATGCGTTTCTGAAACGGGATTTTGTAAGCTACGCTTTTCTGCTTGCGCATCAGCTAACGCGGTTAAGCCTTCTCTAACGAGCTTTAACATATTAACGTTATATGACTTTTCTTGTTCAGACATGTGTGTACCTCAGGTTATTAACCAGTAAATATTGTGCTCAAGGACACATTATTGAAACCTGCATACGATATATAGGCACCAAAACCGATTGGTAGGATGACATAAATGAGTGAGTAGATGGTAAAACCGATTGGTCGGCCTAACGCTTTTTTCATAAAGTCTAAACGTGCTTTTTGATGTTTAGCTTTAGCACGAGTCAACGCAATATAGCTGCCATGGCACAGCATAAATAGACCTAAGGCCAATGTATAAAAATCCATAAAACTACCTTTATAAAAACGACAAACAATAATGAGGGGGATCCTAACAAGAATTAAGATTATCGCAATGTACTTTTTTGATATTAAATTGTGATAATTTTGTGATAACTCCCAATCTAATCACAGCTATAGTATAGACAAGACCTAGCACACAGCTTGCTAGACATACTTAACGACAGTGGATTAATAGAGATGAAATATATAATTAAATTGTTAGTTATCAGCAGCCTAATTTTCTCATTTAACAGTTTTGCTAAAGATCCTATCTATACTGGTTACTTTAGTAGTAAAGCCGTGAGCGGTTACGATACCGTTGCTTATTTTACCCAGTCAAAAGCGGTTAAAGGATTAAAAAAATTCAGTTATAAATACCAAGGTGAAGATTGGTATTTTAGTAACAACCAACACCTTGCATTATTTACACAAGATCCAGAGAAATACGCACCACAATATGGTGGTTATTGCGCCTATGCGGTTGCTCAAAATGATACGGCGTCTTCAGATCCCGAGCAGTGGACAATTGAAAACGGTAAACTTTATTTAAATTACAACGCTGATATCAAGCAACAATGGCGAGGAGACAAAGCCAATTTTATAATCAAAGCTGATCAAAACTGGCCTCACGTATTAAACTAATTAAAAGGATTTTTTAATATGTTAACAAAGAACCGTATTTACACTATTGCTAACTGGGTTATCGTGGTTTGGATCACTAAAGTCTTTTTATCTTCTATTCCATACAAATTTTCTGGCCACCCAGATACGATGCATATCTTCTCAACCATAGGTTCATGGATAGCAACCACCTTGTCTGTCGATTTAGGTAGCTTTTTTGCCCAATACGGCGCGATTGTGGTTGGCAGTGCTGAATTAGCAACCAGCCTACTGCTATTAAGTCCTTTAGTATTGTTACTGAAAGATAAAATGTCAGGTCAAAACAGTGCACCTTTACGTGCAAGAATTCATGCTATTGGCGGGTTAGCATCTTCAGGTATTATGGCCGGTGCTGTGTTCTTCCACTTATTTACACCGTTAGGCATTGAAGTACTACATCAAGGTAAAAGTGATGGCGGATCATTATTTATGGCTGCTGTATCAATCCTCATTTTAGGCTTAGTGTTATGTGCTATTAACTTAAAATTAATCAAAGCAGAGTGATCCTATGCTTATACGTGGCTTATTAATATTACATTACATGGTCTTTTGCTTGCGGTTTTTGACTATTCCGTGGCGTTATTTCCAGCTCAATGCGCGCTATTTTAATAATCAAAAAAAAATATTCTCTAAGCAAGATTTAGATGCCATAACACCTGTCGAATGGCGTTTAAAGCAGTATATTGATAGGTCTGATTTACGTCCAGAGCGCTACCCTGTATTTGCTAAACCAGAATGGGGACAAAACTCGACCGGTGTCAGCTGTATCCATAATATTGCTGAGCTTGGCGCATTACGAGAAAGCTGCGGTTATCAGGCACAAAATTATTTAATCCAAGAAGCGGCAGTCGGTGCAATTGAGTTTGAGGTATTTGTTGTTAAACACCCTCAGAAAGCGGGACAGTTTGCAGTCATGTCGATAACGCAAGTGATTAACCACAGCGCAGATAAATTCCCCGTCAATGGCATTTATAACAGTGATACCCAATACCAAGATATTACCGACGCATTAAGTCCTGCAGAGCAGCAACAGCTGTGGCAGGAGCTTAATCGCATGGGTGACTTTACAATCGCCCGCTATAGTTTGAAAGCAGATTCATTAGGTGCACTATTACAACGACAATTTAAGCTCGTCGAAGTCAATTTATATGTGCCGATGCCGCTCAGTCTATTAAGTCATAATTTGACCCGGTTACAGAAGTACCAGTTACTGTATAACACCACGCATTCACTTGCTCAGTTAGCGCAACAGCTAAACAGCAAAAAAGTAACCCAAGGTATATTTTTTAATAAGTTGATCGCCGCCAGACGGAGTCATGGAACAAGGATATTAACTCAAGATGAAACGAATAAAGCAACTAATTTACAAATGGATCAGTAGCAAGTTCATGGATGGCTGTAGCAACTACAACAGCCTAGAAGTACGTCGCGGTTGTCGTTCCAAGAAACAAGCGCGGGATAAGTTTGCTGCGGGTAATATTCCACATGCGCAAGGCACTATCTTCTTCAATCCTTTGACTGCAGTTAAGTTTGCTAAAGAACATGGTTTTCCATTAGTCATAAAGCCCAATGTCAGTGGCTTTTCGCGTGGCAGTCATTTTCCGATCCGTAATTATAAAGAACTTTGGCGGGCCATTTTCTTGGCTAAACTGTGGTGGCCAACGACGGTTGTTGAGCAATATTTACAAGGTAAAAACTACCGAGTGGTGATCACTAAAGCTGGGGTGATTTCAGTCCTACAACGTTATCCCGCATTTGTAACAGGTGATGGGGTCAATACCATCAGCAGCTTAATCGAAACAGAAAATTTGGTGCGTGAAAAAATGGGGCTTTATCCATGCAATAACCCGATATCTCAAGGCCAACAAACCATCAGTTATCTTGCTAAGCAAGGTTTAACCTTAACCTCAGTGCCAGATAACGAACAGCAAGTTGAATTATTTTATCGTATATCGTTAGCACCAGGTGGCGTGGTTGAAACCATCCAGCGCGATCTGATACCAACCTACAATCATGAATTGTTTGCCAAGGTATTAAATTTATTTGATGCTGAAATATTAGGTATTGATGTGATCATGGAACAAGGTATTGAGCATGATGCCCGTAAGCAAAAGTTGATCTTCCTCGAAGTAAACTCACGCCCTTATCTAAACATGCACAACTACCCACGTTACGGTGAAGCAGATGATCTGTCTGAACACTTAGGGTTGATCAGCGTAGCGCCAAATCAACAAGCAGACACCTTCTAATGTCCTCGGTGCTTCCTAAGCTGGCACCGGCCAGCTATTTCACTGTATTCTCGGCCATTCACAGCTTTGTGATTGGCTTATTACCTTTCTACCTGCCTATCCTTATCTGGCAGCAATACCAACAGCTCGCGCCACTGACAACGTTTATCGCCTGGACAGGTGCAGGCTATGTCATGGCATTGTGGGGCTGGCATCAACTATTCATCAGTGGTTACTGGCGCACCTTAGTGACACTCTCGTTTGTGTTCGAGGTAGGACTCATCTATGTGGCGCTATTCCATGCAGCAAGTACGCACTTGATCATACTCGGTTTACTCAATGGTCTGTTTAATTGCAGCTATTGGATGTTACAACGCATCCTGTTTAACAGCATTAGTAGCAGCCATAATACCGGGCGCTTGTTCGGTAATTTACAATTAATATTAGGTTTGAGCTTAAAATTGGGGATCTTGTTTGGCGGCTATTTTATGCAATCGCAACCTTGGGTTATTTTTACCTTAAGTCTTATTGCTGGTCTGGGCTTTTGTATACTGACATTAAGTTCGTTAACCACACCGCACTTCGTCTATAAGCAAAGTGATCACTCACAACCGAAATCGGTTATAAGTATACGTGATAAGATAGTGTTTCTCGTTGATGGTCCTTTTTTATACCTTGAAAGCTACTTATGGGTGGTGAGTATTTTTCATCTCACTAACAGTGATACCAGTCAATTTAGCTTAACCGTTATCGCCCTTTCGTTATCCTTGGGGTTAATCTTTTACTTCATCAAAAACACCATAGATAAGCAACCTCAATATCGATTATACCAAGTGGCGACGCTGCTTTATCTTGGCGGTTGGTTAATGCGGGGTTGGATCTCGGCTGATTGGAGCGGCTTTGCCATCGGTTTAGGCTTACTGAGTATTGCCTTTGCCACGGCGCTGTTTCGCTTATACTTCAACAAGCGTTTTTATGATAACGCCAAGCAACAAGCCAATTACCATTACTTAGTCAGCAAAAGTTTGTATTCTCAGCTTGGCATAGTGCTGTTTTTTACCGGTTTAACGGCACTATCGAACCTAACAAGCTTTAGCTTAAGTCAGGTATATTGGGCGGTCTTACCCTTGATTGCAGTTTATGTGTTGTATCAGCAGGTTGATAACAACGCCGTACCCGCAACTTTAAGGCCATAAAAATATCGGCGAGTTTAGACTACTTCAACGTAGGTTTCTCGCTGTGGATATAAAGCATAAGACTGATGTTGCTTTGATGAGCACGGACAACCACAGACATAATTCATTTTAAGTTGCCTACGGGTAGCAATTAGATGGGTAAAACTGACCGTATGCGCGTCATCACGGTGCATACAAACCGATAAATAAGACGGTGTAGGTTCATGACTCGCATGAAATCGCGTCAGCGCTAAACTGTTCTTATCATCAATACACCGCTGATTCGTTAATTCAATAATATTTTTTTCAACACTATCAATATCAATATCAGCTGATGCCGGGTGTTGGCTTATTTCCAACTCATCATTGCACCCGTCGCCCGAAAATAACACCTGATGATGTAATAAAATGGCGTTATGGTGGTCTTCTCGGTAGTTAGTCACTTCGGCTAAAGCGACTGATGACGATATCATCGGTGATACAGCGGTCACAGTGGTGAGTTCAAAACCATTCCAACGTACCGCATATACATCACCAATTTGTGCCGTGAGATGACTTGGGAACACTAATAACGTAAAGGCTGCATAACGCTGTAAAGGCAGTTTTTTTAATGCCAAACGGATCTTCGTCAGTGACGTATTACTGATTAATGCTTTGACTAATAAACCACGGCTGATCAGCGCTTTCTCGGGTGGTTTTTGTTGATAATAATTCAGTAAACATACCGATAAACCCGCTTGATTCATCGCAATCCAACTGCCTCCACCGACCGGATCCATCGGCATTAAATATTTAACACCAAGATCATTAAAGTATTTTGGTGAGTATGCCAGAGCACGGCCCTTTTGCTCATCTCGGTTAAAGAATACTTGATAGCCATCATTTGCCAACAACCAACTTACTGTACACATGATGAACCATTCCTCAATGCAGTGAGTGTCGCAGGGGCAATGCCCATATTTTTCGGTGTATCGACGTCACACAATTTTGCCGAAATATCCATTAATGCATAATGATGGATCGCATGTGTACTGACAAATATAAGTTCACGAATTAAGGATGTTTCAACTTGTGCGACTAAAGTATTAAGCACTGATACTTCTGTCGACATCATTATTTTATTGTTCATCATGTGCGGCTGTAATGTGAGCAGCCAGCTTTTGATATGTTCTAATTCAGATAAGCCCGTCATACGACACGATTCCACGAGAGCACCACGACGACGAACATCATAATCAATCACTCCAACGTGTTCTTTTAATACATAATAAAGATCGAGAATGTGACGTAAATGCTCACCAATGCAGCTTGTAATATAAGGTTTCGCACGCATACAATATTGCTCATTGGTCATCGCCATGAGTAAAATGATCCCCTGGTCTAAACCTTCTATATTCCCTTTTATTACCGTTCTAAATTGCTCTACAGGGCCTGACACCATAATTATTCCTTTTATCAGCACTTCTTCTAAGTAAAGCATACATCAAATACGGGGTTTAATTTATCACGAAAAAATCACAATTTGAGTAAGAAAACGTACCATAGCAACCTGCGTTTACTGAATAAATAGGTGAACATTAAAACTAATTGGTAAATTATTACTCTTTTAGCTAACATTTATGATAAATTAGGGGAAGATAGCAAATACTTTAAATTGATGGGACACTCCATGTTAAATGATTTTTTAAATAAATTATCGGCACAACCAACGACTATTCAGTTCGAAGATGTCATCGCTGTTATTGATGAAAGCTATGATTTCACAGCCACTAAATTTTATAATGGCTACCTAGTAAACGAAGCAACTGAAAACACCGGTTCATGCAAATTGTTTGCACTAGGTCGTTTAAATAAATTCACCAAACAGCAAATGCTGGAGTGTTTCGGTACTTATTATCGTGATGACGTACTAAATAACCCAGACGGTGATGACCATGCCAACATCCGTTACTTTATGCGTACGGGCTGGTCAGGTATCCAATTCGAAACACTGCCGCTAACATTAAAATAATGTTAATGCGTTAACGTTATCTTGAGGCAGAGAAAGCCTTATTTTCTCTGCTCACATCTCCTTATTAATCACTTTATCTCGCGTTACTGAGCACCCCCCCCCTAGCAACATTTCTTAGCATAAAATAATCACCATACTGAATCTATCTTACTAACCAAATTTAACCCGTTATACTTATAGCAACTGCGTTATGTCTCCCCGCTTTAGCAAACCGCTAACAAGGAGTTGATATGTATATTCATCTAAATGGTTTTGACTTTGATTTTTCAAAGCAAGTGATCGCTTCTTTTATCAACAGCACTGATTATCAACATCAATCATCTGACATCGCAGGTATCCACCTTGCCGACACTTATCAGCAGATGCTGCATGCTGGTATAGGCAAAAACGAACTGATAACAGCGATATTAAACTATCACATCAGTGCCTTAAATGAAGATGGCATCAGTGTTGATGCGATCAAAGAATCGACGTATAGCGATATCAATGTCAGTTTTTTAATTGATGTAAAAAGTGATAGCTTTGCCCGATTTTTAAATTTCAATGATCATAAAACAGAAGACACCGTATGTATTAATATACGTAATTTTGACCATCAATTTACCCTCACCTACTCCCAGTTAATTCAACTTGAGGAGTCTTATCAAGACAAAACACCAGAACAACTACTCATACTGTTTTTAGAAACATTTAAAGCTATTATGGAAACCGAAGACACCGTATCACGACAATGCCATTACGCCATTCTTGTCAGTACAGGGTTACTGTTATTTGCAGATCAACTCAATATTCTTGATGCCATCCAGTATAGTGAGATTGAATTTGAGCTGAACACCGAGCGACTGTTATTAAATTTACCCGCAGGTTTAGAAACCTGTTTATTTGAGCTTGAATTTAATACCGAAATCGAATAACACAAATTACCAACAAATAAGTAATTCCGCCCTAATCTCTGTTCTGACGATTGAAAAGTGCATAAAATAAATTTATTTTGTTGATTTTATTTTTCAACCTAAGCACTTAATTTTAAAAATGTTTATAGAAACATCGTGAATGGTTTGTTTTTTCGCTTAAATTTACTTAAAGATATTACCAAAAATGCCGACTATATAGACCTAGCCACAGGGTCGGCAATGTTAATTAGGTAGGATGTCGTAGATATGAAGATCAGAGATAAATTATTAGGACTTACTGGTATTTCAGTAAGTGCACTGCTATTGGTACTCGGTATGTCTTGGGTTGCCAACGAACAAGTCACGGGTATTAACCATGCTGCGACAGATGTAAAGCAACTTGAAGTCACATTATTAAATTTACGTCGTAACGAAAAAGATTTCTTACTACGACGTGATACAAAATATCTCGACAAATTTCAGACTAACTACGCTCTATTTCAAATACAATTGAACGCATTATCGGCAGACCTTACAACCGTCAATATTGTTTTGCCAAGTATTGCCAGCTTACCAGCATCAATGCAAGATTATAATCGCACGGTGAACGCACTGATCAGCAATTATAAAACACTGGGACTGAGCAATGAACAGGGTTTGCTGAAACGCCTAAATAGTGGTTATAAACAGTTACTGCAAACTGCGGATCGCCATAACCGTAATCTGTTAATTACCACTGATCTTGCACAAACCGCTAAAATATTTGCATTACTGGGTAAACAAGAATACTACCTAGACTACCAAGCTAAGTTGGCGCTTTATGACCAGCAGCTCACGCTTGATTTTGGTAGTAACTATACTGATTTCCGTGCCACGATGGCTGAGATCATTACGCAATATAACACGATAGGTAATACGCCAAAAACGGGGTTACGTGGTGAGATGCGCGGGTATTCACATCAAGTTGAACGAACCTTTAAAACCATGAGTCAGCAACTCAATGACGAAACAGCAAACCAACAGCAGCAAACGATAATGTTTACTATTATAGCCGTATTAATCGTGATAATAGCCCTGATCACACTGTCTTGGTTAATTAGCAGCTCTATCCAACGTCGTATACAAAGCTTAAGTAGCTTGATGGCAACGATAGCTAAAAACCATGATTTAACTGCTGCTGCAGATGAAAAAGGCAACGATGAATTATCACAAATGGCCAGTAACTTTAATTATTTATTATCCCATTTACGTGAACTTGTCAGTAATGTTCAGTCTGCAGTATATGAACTTGGTTCGGCATCAACAGAATTACAAGAGCGTAGCATTCATTCTGAAGACGCAATGAGCCGCCAACAAGCCGAAACGGATGCAGTCGCAACAGCCATTACAGAAATGGGCTCAACTATTCGCGAAATTGCGCACAATACCGAAAGTGCAGCAAGTAATGCGGACAATAGCCATAATGGCGCAATGGAAGGTTTATCTGAAGTAAGTGCAACCAAAGATCGTATTCGCATTTTATCTGACGACTTATCTAAAACCAGTGATGAAATCTCAAACCTTTCTACCCTGTCAGATAACATAGGGTCAGTGCTGGATGTGATCAGGTCAATCGCAGAACAAACCAATTTACTTGCACTGAATGCTGCTATCGAGGCTGCACGCGCAGGTGAACAGGGGCGAGGTTTTGCTGTTGTGGCCGACGAAGTCCGCTCTTTGGCATTAAGAACCCGTCAATCTACAGAAGAGATCACCGGTATTATTGCGACATTACAAGAGCAAACAGGTCAGGTTGTTCTACACATTAGCCGTTGTCATGAACAAGGCGAATTAAGCGTAGAGCAAGCCGATAGCGCTGAATCTAAGATTGGGCAAATCATGTCTGATATGCAACTCATCATGGATACCAGCACTCAAATAGCAACCGCCGTTGAACAGCAAACTATCGTTTCTGATGAAATAGGCCGTAACGTCACTTCAATTCGTGATATCACTAGCCAAAATTCACAAATCACGCATGAAAACGCACAAGCAGCCAGCTCTATTGCAGATCAGGCTAAAAACCTAGATCGAGCCATTGCGCAATACACAGTGTAATAACACTGCTTATTGGTAAGTTTTGATAATAACGGGATAACAGATATAAAAGACCAAAGTCATCGCTTTGGTCTTTTTGTATCTATACCCAAGTTACTTCAAGATGCTATATCAGAGACGAGCAGGGATAACAGAACAAGGCGCAATATGTAGAGAATGGTTATTCCATTTTCAAATATTGTAACGCTGTGCTGCTATTTCTGCTCGCCTCCCGTAGGGCAAGCCGAAAGAATGAATCTTCGACTTCATGCCTTGAATATCCTTTCCTTTCGGTTTGCTGATTGTGCATCTTGAAGTAGCTTGGGTATATACCTTCACCATCAGAGCGTACGATTAACTGTTTTCTTTTATCGCTTGTTGCATCGTCAACCAATTTTCGACTACCGGATGCAATACCCTATTGTCCAAATTAGTCATCACCGAACCGTTCAGTTCTGAGTCAGCCGTTAATAATGAATGCGGTGCCACAGCCTTACCTGATTTCAAGGCCATTTCTTTCACTAACCCAATCGTGACTAATTTGTTGCCACAAAAAAACTGATGCTGGTAATAAAAATATTTCTCATCGCAACTCAAAATTTCTGTGGTCATGGTAAACGCTTGAAATGGACGAATAGGTTTTAAATAAATAAAATCTTGCGCGGCAATCATACGTAAACCATAACGACCAGATAACGCCAGTCGAGAACTATGCCAGATACCAAAACGGCCTAATTCCATGAAACTAAATACCCGGTAATTAGGTAAATGATCACGCCAACCCAGATCGTGTAACCAAACTCGAAACCGATCACAGCGCTTATCAACCAGCGCCACCGCATCCTGCTTACGCGCACTAAAGATAATGATGAGCATTCTAAAAAATAAATTCATGTAACTCCCTTTCACAAAAATAAATTGACGTACCATACTGACCTAAGTACATATAATGTAAAGTAAATACAATGTAAATATAAAACAAAGCGGCTACAAAATAGTATTCATATTATTTTTAGTCTCGCTACGCCAATGTCATCGATATACCAAGTACAATGAACAACATGCCGCAACACTGATTAAAACGCTGCCCGCTTTGTATTAATTTAGGACGAATACTGTGAGCAACGCACGCGATGCCATATTCAGCCACAAATTCAACACAAATAAAGGTGATAGCAATAACAATAAACTGCGGCAGTAACGCCACATCAGGATCAATAAACTGAGCTAAGAATGCGGTAAAGAACAGTAATACTTTCGGATTTGATAACGCTGCAAAAAAACCTTGTCGAAACAAACGAGTAGGACTATATAGTTGGCTTTCAGCAAGCTCGGTCAACTCCAGCGCAGGGGCATACCATAGCTTGATGCCCAACCAAACTAGATACGCGGCACCAACCCACTGCAATGCCGTCATGGCATCAGGTTGCGCTTGCAATACCGCACCTAAACCAAACATAGCGATTGCAATTAAGATCAAAAACCCAAACACACCACCGCATATAGTAAACAGTGTACGTCGATGTCCATAACGCGCACCGTGGCTCAATGCCAATAATGAATTAGGCCCAGGCACGACTGCCAGCCCCATTGCCGCAACTAAAAATACTAACCAAAGATTAAACGCCATAACCATATCCACATGAACAGAAGTACAATGAGTATAAATTCCAACAATAAAAACAAACGGTATAATCTGGACGTTTAATGGTATTATTTGGACGTAGCGATAAATACACGAGCCATTAACGGATACCAGCCATGAACTCAGTAGACGTTCGTTTTCTACTACTACCCCTGCCCGAATTTAATATGCTACCGTTTGGTGGTTTTTTAGATAAATTACGTTTTTCGGCTGATGATGCAGACCATAGCCAACAGCGACATTGTTCATGGCAAGTTGTCGGCTTAGACACTACCCCGGTGACATCCAGTAGCGGTATATCCATTGAGATACAAGCAGCGTCTGCGGATATAAACCTCTGCCAGTATGATTACCTGGTTATTTTTGGTTGTCGGACTGCGCGTCAATCACAACAACAAGCACGGCATTACGGTGCATTTTTAAAACAAGCGGCAGCAGTCGGCATCACCTTAATTAGCATTGATAACGCTTGCTTTACCTTGGCTGAATTAGGTTTATTAAATGATCATAAAACGACTGTGCACTGGCGTCATATCAATGAGTTTAGTAACGCTTATCCGCGTTTGAAGATCGCGAATGAGCAACTCTATTGCATCGATGATAAACGCGTCAGCTGCGCTGGAGGAACGGCGGCCATTGATTTAGCAGTGGCGATACTCAGTCGTCATCTTGGACAAACCTGGGCAGTAAAAGGACTGGCAGATATGCTGGTTGATGAAAGCCGTAATCAATTGCATCAATTAAAATCACGCCAACAAGCAATGCATCATGATCGCCACCTTGGCCGTACAATTGCCTTAATGCAAGAGCTCATGGCCAGCAACACTTCAATTGAACAATTAGCCGCGCTCACCGGGTTAAGTCGCCGACAATTAGATAGACGCTTCAAGCAGCATTTTAATATGTCTGCACATCAATATTGGAACGAAGTTCGCTTACAACATCTGCATTGGCGTTTACTTAATTCAGACCATTTTTTAGAAAATCTGGCGGATGAAGTTGGTTTTCAAGATAGCAGCTATTTGTGCAAAGTATTTCGACAACGATTTCACCTTTCACCGGGCCAACTGCGTAGTCAAGTTCGGGATAAATATGAATCTAGCACGAATGAATAGCTGACAACCTATCGTGATAACTGCACTTAAGTGACTGTATTACAAGCTACATCCTAATAGGCAACATAGATAAATCACACATATTGCAATCAAAATTCACGTCACAAAGTCGCACAGGGCTATGGCATAGGGAAACCGCAACCCATTGACAATATGCTGACCATAAATCAATTTTTATAATATTATCTAGTCCATTACAATTTTAGATACAGTATTTTATGCATTATTAATCATGGCTAATATTCCATTTTCAAATATTGTAATGCAGTACTGTTATTTGATTGATTAATTTATCATCCGTATATTTCAATCCATCGCACTCATAACGAGTGATAGATCACACTATTTAGCGGTTATCTCAACAATAGATGCCATTTCATCAAATATATTTGACAGATTAAACTATTTTTTATAATTTGCAGTCTGAAAGAAGATGTATAGTACTAAATAGGTATTGGAATGGTGCAATCTTCGAGCAAGTTATGCCTGCCGAAGGTGGCATGAGTTCAGTGCTGATGTCGGTCTGGTTAATTTTGCCAGTCATGGTGTTCTCGTTTAATCACTCGCCCGTTATCTCTTCATTTGCAGTCGCAAAAAGAAATGAATACGGTGATGATGCCGAGAAAAAATGCTCACGTATCTTATTGTGTGCACACGTAATGATGGTTGTGACTGTGATGTTTTTCGTATTCAGTTGTGTATTAAGCCTATCACCAGCGAATCTTGCAGAAGCCAAAGAAATGAACGTGTCTATTTTGACTTATTTAGCCAATCACTTTGATACACCTGTCATCGCTTATGCTGCACCAATTGTGGCAATCATTGCGATCACCAAGTCATTTTTAGGTCATTATATCGGTGCAAGCGAAGGTCTTAACGGTCTAGTTTTAAAAGCAGTACGTAGCCAAGGTAAAGAAGTAAGTAAAAAAACATTAAACAGTTTCACTACTGTATTCATGCTAGTTACGGCTTGGGCAGTGGCTACCATTAATCCAAATATTTTGCATATGATTGAAAGCCTGGGCGGACCAATCATTGCGTTACTGCTCTTCATTATGCCTATGTATGCTATCCATAAAGTACCGGCAATGCATAAGTACTCAGGTGCACTAAGTAATGTATTCGTAACCCTAATTGGTTTGATCTCAATTACTGCTATTTTTTATTCACTCGTGCAATAAACATTATTCATAGTACGTCCCCAATGTATCAACACATTTCAGGACAAGACATCGAATAGATGTAAAAAAGGCGAGAGCAATCTCGTCTTTTTTTATATCTAAATATGAACAATCACTATTCAAAGTATAGGCTGAATGACAAACTTATATTGTCCCAACTCATCGCCTTATCTTGCTCTTTAATCCACACATAAGATAAACCGAGAGCCATCGCCTGATCGATAAAGTACTTACCGCCGAAAGTAAATGATGTTGAATCAAGATAACTATACGTATATTGGCTATTACTAAATCCATGATTAACATTAAAATCTGCTTCAAATTCAGGGCTAGAAGAAATTTTCACACCAGCAATCACACTCGGATAAAAATCTGATTCCAGTGGTCGTGATATGCCATTCTCCCACGACTTAACGGTATTTTGAGTAAGGTTAGCACCCGCATAAAACTCGGTCATATGGCCAATATTCCTTGACGTCATTAAACCTGCGCCTAAGATCTTGGCTTTAGCTTTTACGTTCGAGCTTAGCGCGATATTACCAGTGTGATGATAAAAGCCTGTAATATAGAAATCTTCAGTGACAGCACGTTCAACATTTAGCGCCCAATGCTCCGCTCGATAACTTATCTGCGCATTATTATGGCTAAATGGTTCTGCCATGAGTGTTGGTGCAACAATAAGTAACGGTATGCTTGCAAGCGTTGAAACTTTAAACATGTTTTTTCCTTTTCTATAAACAAATTAAACTTGAATTCACGTATTAACTGTTTAACTAAAGGTTTAGCTAAACACTGAACTAGATTGATCGCTAAAAGTATATCGGCAAGCAGCCAAAAAATATAAATATTTTTATAAATACTCGCTACATTACGCCGCGAATAACAATGATTGCAACTGTGTTAATGATGTCACTTGATAGCTGGGTTTTATACCGTCAGGTAATACTGAGTTCTCACTGTTAAGCCAACAAGTATCAAATCCAGCATTCATCCCACCTAAAATATCAGAATGGGGATTATCACCAACCATCAATACTTGCTCACGTTGTATGTCTCCCATATGGGTTAACGCGTACTCAAATATACCAATATCGGGCTTAGCTATGCCGACTTGTTCAGAGATAACGAGGGGAGCGAACACATCTTTTAAGCCTGTCTTTTCTAAACGTACACGCTGTAATTCTGTAAATCCATTTGTAATGATACCCATATTTACCTTACCTGTTAATGCCGAAATAAGCTCTTTGGCACCGGGTAACAAACAACAAATATCAGCCATGGCGGTCATAAATGCGCTATTTAAAGTTTGTGTCGTCACCGCTAATTTATCAGCCCAAAATTGAAAACGACGGTTTTGTAACTGTGTCGCGGTAATGTTTCCATCTTGATAATCAACCCATAACGGTAAGTTGACGGTTTGATAATGACTAAAATCATCTCGACTGAAATCAACATCAAACCGGGAGAACATCAACTGCAAACCTTTAAATGCATCAAAATGGAATAATGTTTCATCGGCATCAAATAAGATCCATTGGTATTTCATGTAAATCACTCCAACGGCTAACCGCTACAAAGAATAAAAATTAAAAAGATGAACTTTCAGTGAAAACATCAGGTTACCTTAATCATGAGGAGGGATTATACCCAAACTACTTCAAGATGCTATATCAGAGACTCGCTGGGATGCCGAACGACGGTATCTTGGGTATATAATCGCGGAAAAATGAAATACCGCTAAACAATAAATAAAAATACCCAAAAATAAACTTGCCATAAAAGAAACACCCTGTTAGTATCAGCACAGATTTATTTAATAACAATCCTCGAATTAAAAATCAGCGATTAAAGCCTTACCTAGAAATTCCCGTAAGCCAGATTAAAAAATCCAACATATAAAGCTAAATTATTGAACAACGAAATACAGCAAATGTTGCGTGCTGTAAACACTTCTAATCAAATCAGCTATTTATAAAAGAATAAAGATAGTTAGATTTCAGAATATTATCGTTATACGGTAATGAAGCTTATTACAAATAACGCGTAGCTTAAGTTACGCCTTTATAGTGAGTTTTATTATGACTATTATTTTTAATGGTACACAGATCCAAATTAAACAACCGGTACACTCGATTTCAGTTCACAAAAACCGAGTAGCATTTACAGATTCACAAGGTGAGAAAATAGCTCAACTTGCAACCGTAAAAGAACGCCGTAACTTTATTGATATGCTAGTAAATAGCTAATTTCATCAATACCAATTCCCGATGTTTTAACTTAAAAGAGTTTTAATATCGGGATATTATTCCCCCTCCCTTCTTCATATACTCCGTCGTATTTATCTTGTCCAAAATAAAATCATCCCTATTTTTCTCTAATAAAATACATCTACATCCGTTTATTGGCTTATAACGATTGCATTAAATAAGTGATCATCTATTTATTGTGATAGGTATCAATCAGTGGCAACTAAATTGGAAAGAATAATTGGAAAGAATTTTAGACAAAAAAAAGTCAGGTTGTTAGCCTGACTTACATATAAGGGAAAAGAGGGTCGGCCAAAAAGCCTGCTCCTGTATCCGTAATACACTTCTTACATTGACTTACTTTTATCACTTACTAACTTCCTTACACTTTCTTCACTAACTCGTACATTTAATATACGCTATTCACTAACACTTACGTTTTCACTTATACGCACTTTTCACATGCGTTCTTCACTTACACTTACTTCTTCACTTACATCTACGTCTTCACTTCACGCATCTTTCACATGCGGTTTTCACTAACACTTTCTTACACGTATCTGTCACCTACGTTATTCACTTACACTTACATCTACGTCTTCACTTCACGCACCTTTCACATGCGGTCTTCACTAACACTTTCTTACACGTATATGCCACGTACGGTATTCACTTACACTTACATTCACTTACACTTACTTACATTCACTTACACTTACTTACTTTTACTACTTTACTTACTATATTACGGGAGGTAGATAGAAACAAATATTCCGGTCGACCTAATAACTAATATAGTACACCGTCATTTTTTTGCGCTAAAATTAGCTAAAATAAATTAAATAAGTGTCAATTTTCATAATAACTAGCTACTGTTCCATTTCTACTTTGACACATTAAATATTTGATAGTATTCTACATTGTTTTATTTTATGCTCGGTATTAAAATAAGTAGCAAGCATAATAAAAAATCAAACAGACTTAACGTTATTAAGGAGTACGCATGTCTCAAGCGAACATGTCGATAAACCCATTCGCCCAACTTGGCCGTGCAACACTCGCTTTACTCCGAGGTTTTGGCAAAGCTACACTCTTCCTTATACATAGTGTAGTACATATGTTCTCTCGTCCTTGGCAATGGCGCCGAGTAATTGAACAACTGTATTTTATTGGTGCTAAGTCCATCGTCGTTATCTGTGTTACCGGACTATTTACCGGTATGGTATTAGGACTACAAGGTTATTATACCCTCTCTAAATTTGGCTCAACCGGCTTACTCGGCTCTGCGGTTGCACTTACGCTCATTCGTGAGTTAGGCCCGGTATTAACCGCCATCATGATCATCGGCCGTGCCGGTTCAGCAATGACAGCAGAAATTGGCATTATGCGTATTTCTGAACAAATTGATGCGCTTAAAACAATGACCATAGATCCAATCAGGTTCCTCGTTAGCCCGCGTATTATTGCTGCGCTGATTAGTTTTCCACTATTAACGGCTATCTTCGATACTGTTGGTATCTTTGGCGGTTATCTTACCGGGTCTCAATTATTAGGCATTAACCCCGCGACTTATTTCTATCGCGTCGAAAACAGCGTTATCATGGCCGATGTCGCAGGCGGTTTTATTAAATCAATATTTTTTGCTATAACGGTAATAACCGTCTGCTGCTATCACGGTTATTATACCCATATTCGTCGTGACAATTTTGGAGCGAAAGGCGTTGGTCTATCAACAACAACCGCCGTTGTACAAGCAAGTATCCTGGTACTTGTCATTGATTATATTTTAACGACGTTTTTATTATAGGGATGCTATGGATACGCCACTGATTCAGCTTTGTAATGTCAGTAAAACATTCGACAACAACACAGTTTTAAATAACATTAACCTCAGTATTTTTAAGGGCGAAATAACCACGATCATAGGTAAAAGTGGTGAAGGTAAAAGCGTTTTACTCAAGCATATTATCGGCTTACTTAAACCTGATTCCGGCACTATACTTTTTACAGGTAAGGCCTTCTCTGCTCACAATTCTGAAGAGCAGCTTAGTTTAAAAAAGAAATTCAGTTACATGTTTCAAGATTCAGCTCTGTTTGACTCAATGACGGTATATGACAATATCGCCCTGCCCTTACAAGAAGCCAGTCAACTAACTAAAACAGAGATACAGCAACGTGTTAAAATACGCATGACACAACTCGACATAATCGGTACTGAGCAGCAATATCCCGGACAACTATCGGGTGGTATGCGCAAAAGGGTCGCGCTAGCCCGAGCTCTGGTGACTGATCCTGAAATTATCTTATTTGACGAGCCAACGACGGGGTTAGATCCGATACGTAAAAAAGCGGTTCATCAGATGATTGCAAACTATCAACGTAAACTTGGTTTTACTGGGGTCATTGTCAGTCATGAAATCCCTGAGATATTTAGTATTTCTCAGCGCGTTGCATTACTTAATAAAGGCGATATTATTTTTCAAGGTACTCCTGAACAGCTTAACACTGATGACAATCCCGTTATTTCAGCATTTATTCACGGACATGAGTCCTCACTACTCGATATCGATTAACGTAATAAATTGGAGCTATTATGAAAAAATCATCCATTGAAACTTCTGTCGGTATATTTGTACTAATCGGTATACTGTGTGTCGGTTACCTGACTATTAAACTCGGAAAAATGGAGTTACTCAGCGATAACTATTATAGCGTTTATGCCGATTTCAATTCTGCTACAGGCCTAAAAGGTGGGGCTAATGTGGAAATGGCGGGCGTAAAGATCGGTCAAATTGATAACATTGTATTGTTGCCTAATATTAAAATTGCCCGGGTAAAACTAAATATAGACAAAGAGATAACCCTCTCTGTCGATGTTATTGCATCAGTTAAAACAGCTGGATTACTTGGCGATAGATACCTGTCTCTTACCCCTGGTGGGAGTGATGAATATCTAGAAGCAGGTGATAGTATTGAAGAAACAGAGTCCGCGCTTGATATTGAAGATCTCATCAGTAAATATGTGTTTAGTAGTGAAGGTTAATAATCACTTAATAAGCACTACGCTATATTTGAACTTTGTATTATAAGGCATTCTATGAAAAAAATTATTACGTTATGTATTGCAACACTTTTACTATTAACGACTGCGGTTAATGTTAATGCGCATACTCATAACATTAACCAAGCGACGGCATTGATTGACAATGCGATGCAAGAATCTTTAAGCATAATTAATGATCCAGCTCTGACAACTGCAATGAAACGTAAAAAGCTCTGGCCTATTGTGACAAGTTATTTTGATTTCACCTTGATTTCGGAGTTAACGCTGGGTAAATTTTCTGCTGGTGCAACAAGTCCGCTGGGTGATTACAGCGATCGTCGCTTTACAGACAAGCAGCAAGCCGAGTTTACCGATGCATTTACAATTCACTTGGGAAACTTATATTTAGACAAACTCAATAACGACAGCCAGTTCTCGGTACAACTGACCCGAACATCAGCAATGAAACCAATACGTAAGATGCAACGAGCACGTGTAAACAGCTTAATTAACAAAAAAACGTCCATCGATTATTCATTAAGACTAAAGAATGATGAATGGCGCATCTATGACATTAAAGTTGAAGGTCGAAGTCTGATTAGTTCATTTCGTAAAGAGTACTCGGCAATTTTATTAAAAAATACGCCGGATGAATTATTAGCACTACTGAATGAAAAAAACTTAGCTCATACGGGTAATAATGCTGAACAATAATAAATTACGGTCTTTAGTTAAGGTGGCGCTATCGCTGCTCATTTTTGTGATGAGTGGTTGTGCCAATTCGAAACATAGTGATGAGCCTTCTTCTGTAGCACCCCTTGTATCCTCAGCGTCAGTATTTATTGAAGATGATGGGCTTTTCGATGAAAATGATGATGATGATGACTTATTCAGTGATGATAGTCCCATTGAACCGGCGCCGCAGACCGAAATATCAGATCCTTTTTATTACTTCAATAAAGCCATGTTTCATGTCAATGATAAACTGTATTTTTGGATTCTACGTCCGACCGCATTAGGTTACAAAGCGATCACACCACAGTTTTTCCGTGTCGGTGTAGCCAACTTTTTTCACAATATCACGATGCCGATACGCTTTACCAGTAGCCTAATGCAAGGCGATTTAACGTCGACAGGCACTGAATTGGGACGCTTTGCAGTAAATTCTACGGTTGGTTTACTCGGTGTTATGGATCCAGCTGCACATTACTTGGATTGGCAACCAAATAACCAAGACATGGGACTGACATTAGGAAAATACGGGATTGGCAATGGGCCCTATATTGTTTGGCCTGTATTTGGCCCTTCAACCTTAAGGGATACTGTAGGACGTAGTACCGACTATTTTCTTAGTCCACTGACCTATTTACAACCCGATAAGCTGTCAATCACGGTACAAGCTGTAGATAGAGTAAATACGATATACTTTAGCCTCGGCGATTACGAAACCTTCAAACAAGCCTACATAGATCCTTACGAACGCATGAAAGAGTTTTATATCGAATACCGTGCACAGCAAGTTGCGGAAGAATAGTGGTCGATTTAATAATGAGTAAGTTTAATGGCTTGAAAAAAACGTGATCTTAAAATTTCTATTCGAGACAACAAGTCATTCACTTCTTTGCGCCCAATATCTGCCCCTCGTACATTTTCGAGCGCTTTATTATTATAATCGAGTTCATCATCATATAAGCAGTTATCACTGATCAGCAGCCAGAGTTGCTTTACCTTATTAAACTTACTCTCTAAACTTTCCACCTCAACATTGAGCTGTTCTAGCTCTTCAATGGCTAATTTTTCCACTCGAAATCGTTGTTCACCCTTACCGACTTTAGATAAATTGACTTTATCCAACAGTACATTATAACGGTCGATGTGATCATTTAGTAAATCAATATTATGCGTATAAAGTTGATAAGCATCCTGCCAATTTTTACCACTGCAATAACTGGCCTGCGCAGTCGAGGTCAGTAGGAATAAGATTATTAATACACTATATTTCATCATCACCCCCTTGATTATGACGCATGATTTTCGGTAATATGAACATCTAATTCGATTAAAAGTGCAGACAAATTGTACTGTTCACCACATTTATTCTTTTCCCTGATATAATTAATCTATGTTATGAATTATTCCGTTATTCCTTAAAGGGTAAAAATGAAAAAAACGTTTGTATTAAACCACCCAAAAATTGTTCCTGCACGCCAAGTTGAATCAATAAAAAGCGAAATCAGAAAATACATTAAAAGAGAGCGTAACAAGGTCTTACCTAAAGGCGTTGATTACTGGGACTTTAATTGTAAGTATGGTGCAACAGAACAAGAAGCGCAGGTTATTCACCTATCAGAAATCAATAAATCAATTGATAGTGGCGACCTAAGCAAAGATGCATCTTTCTATATCGAAGTGTTGGTAAAAGAAGGCATTCGCGTGATCAGTGAAGAAGACGAAGATTTCGATTACGGCGAAGAATAATAATACCAGCAGGGAGTCTCGATACTCTCTGCTTGCTATTACCTATTACCTATTACTTATTACCTATTACCTATTACCTATTACCTATTACCTATTACCTATTACCTATTACCGCAGTACAACACCCCTTCTCTGCTAATTCAAGTTTAAACGTTTACTTAGCCTGCTAGCAAAGTAACACCACTTAGTCATAACAGCCATTGTGTTTAAATTTTGCCAACCGAATGCAAAACTACTGTTTGCGGGCGTTACCTGATAACATGGCGACCTAATTCATGCAGACCACTGCAAACATGTTGAAAAAATAAATGAAGTTACACAAGATTGATGCAGTAGATTGGTTAAAAACCCTCCCGAATGAAAGCGTGGATCTGGTTATCACAGATCCACCTTATGAGTCCTTAGAAAAACACCGTAAAATAGGCACCACAACCCGCTTAAAAAACAGTGCAGGTTCGAGTAACCAATGGTTTAGTATCTTCCCTAACAGTGATTTCCCTGCATTAATTGAACAAATTTATCGAGTACTGAAAAAAAACAGTCACTTCTATTTATTTTGCGATCAAGAAACCATGTTTGTGATTAAACCGATAGCGGAAGAGCTTGGGTTTAAATTTTGGAAACCAATTGTCTGGGACAAATGCGTAATAGGCATGGGCTACCATTATCGCGCACGTTATGAATTCATTTTATTTTTCGAAAAAGGCAAACGTAAATTACATGATTTAGGCATGCCTGATGTATTACAAGAAAAACGGGTATGGCGTGGCTACCCAACCGAAAAACCTGTGCCATTAATTGAAAAACTCATAACACAAAGTTCAAGTATTGATGATTTGGTTATTGATCCCTTCTTTGGTTCAGGCGCAACCTTAGTAGCAGCGGCCAATCTAGGCCGACAATCTGAAGGCGCTGATATTGCACAGTCTGCCCATGAGTTTGTTAATAACCGTATTAAACCGGTAGAAAAGGCATCATAATGACCATTGAAATAACCAATCTGCCAGTAACAGAAATAACCTGTTCGAACTGTGAAGCATGCTGTTGCCGCTTAGAAGTAATGCTTCTCACCGATACCGGCGTACCGAAACGTTACATATCAACTGATGATTGGGGTGGTGAAGTAATGGCGCAGGGTCATGATGGCTGGTGTGCAGCACTCGATAGAGACACCTTGATGTGCAGTATTTATGAAAACAGGCCTTGGGTATGTCGCATATTTGAAATGGCATCATTCGAGTGTATTGAAGAACGTGAAGCGCATATGTAACTATACGTAAATATATGCTCGCAATACACCACAAATATCTGTGGGGATACAATCAACCCACAGATTGATATAGAACAATTATCGATATAAATGCACTCCCCCTATACAAAATTAGTTAGTATTTACTAAAAACTGGTCTGACATCACTCCTATTTGTTTCATTCTTTTAACCTATTCACAACATAGCTCTCTTTTTATTTATATCACTATCTATATTTTTAGATTTGGAGGAATATAATAAGACAAGCTGTCACATAATAAATTTCTTCATCTGTCATAGAGTTACGTATTTTACAGGGATGAGCGAATATCGCTAATAGGATACGTTGGGGGTTACAAAATGGAATTATTTAATGAATCAAACGCATTAGACCTTTACATGCAACAAGTGAATAAAACCAGTGTCTTACTTACCAAAGAACAAGAGTACGATACTGCCATTGCTGTACATGAAGGAGACCAAAAAGCACGTCAACGTATGATCCAGTCTAACTTGCGCTTAGTGATCAACATAGCTAAACGTTATCAACATACTTCATTATCACTTGTTGATATAATTCAAGAAGGTAATACGGGCTTAATTCACGCCGTTGAAAAATTTGATGCCACCAAAGGTTTTCGTTTTTCAACTTACGCTGTGTGGTGGATTAAAAACAATATCGAACGTTTTATCATGAATCAATCCCGTACAATCCGCGTGCCAATTCATATTGGTAAAACATACAAGCGCATTCTAAAAAATGCCCGTGAAAAGGTCCTTGATCTTAAATGTAATAATGACTTAAAAAAAATTGCCATAAACTTAGAACTTGAATTAAATGAAGTTGTTAATGTACTTTCTTACTACTTCACTGAGGCCAGTCTGGATAAAACAATTGCAACTAAGAATGACTCAAATACAGCATTAGTCGATCTTATTGAAGACAGCTCTATTTGTAAACCGAATGATGAAATAGAAAAAACCGATACATCTAGCTATCTAATAGCAGTATTAAATCACCTATGTGATCGTGACAGAGAAATCATCCAACTCAGGTTTGGTCTTGGTAGAGAAGAACCACAGACGCTTAATGCCATTGGTGAGCGTCTATTTATGTCAAGAGAACGTGTACGTCAAATTATTACGGCTAGTTTACAAAAAATTAAACCCGAGTTATTAGTTAACAGCGTAAACCAACAAGATTACCTAAACTAACCAATCATATATAATCTAATAAAAAACTACATGTAAAACAGCCCTAACGAGGGCTATTTTTTTGCTCATAACAAAGTGATTATGGTTATTAGAATCACACTTTATGGTGCACTGATCTTGATACGAGATACCTTACCATCTAAGCCATTATGACGATGGAAATTAACACGTACATAATCATCACTATAGCTGTCCTCATAACTGTCTATATCATAAGTGCCCAAGATATCTTGTAATACAGTTATCTGAGTATAATCATCACCAGTATCACCATTCGGAGAATCATAGATGGTGAACTGTGTACCCGCACTAACTCCAACTAATTTAGCTGAGCGCGTTTCATCATTATCACAACTTCCTGAGTTCTTAAAATTAAATTCACGGTCATACACATTCAATGTACAGACTATATTTTGCGTCGCGTTATTCCCTTCATAAAGCATTATTTCAGGCGTTACTTCATAATCACCTGGCTTAAATACTTCAAAATATGAAATCTTCCCATCTAATCCGTTATTATGAAATGCCCACTGATTAACGGCAGCGTTACTGACATTATTTTCAAATGAATCGATGACATATTCAGACAAATTATGCTTAATCTGAATAACCGTATAGTCATCATTAGTATTACCAGAAGGACTGTCATATACGACAATCGTGGTGCCAGCTTGTACATCAACGAGTTTAGCAGAGCGTGCTTCATCATTTTCACAACCGTGCTCACCACTCGGAATATAGCGTGTTTTATCTCCGCCTATACCACAAACTATATTCTGTGTAGCTCCGTTGCCTTCATAAAAAATTACCCCGCCTTCATTCAGCACTTCCGTTATTTCCTGTACATCGCCTTGTTCAATAAAATCAACAGCGATGAAGTTAGGTTTTTTGTCTAGCAAGGTTGCAGGCATACATGTATCAATGATTCTTGGATAAAGTCCATCCCAGTTATTATCTGATGCAGCGATACCTGAATGTGGGACATTAGGAAAATGATTCATACTGAATAGTCGAGACCAGGTTTTATGTCCCAGTATATTAACCGTTGGTACACCGTATTTATGTCGTTCTTCACAACTATCATAATCAGTTACAGCCCACATGTTCTCCATGGTGACATCTTTTCTATATAACACGTAATAGTCGCCATAATCACCAGACACATCATACTTATCTATATAGAGAAGAATACGCTGATTAGCTGCAGCCATTTCTTCCAATGTCGGCCATTCTTGCTTACCATCCCATACAGGATCTCTTGGATCAAACATCATCGCAGTAAATTCAGGCATTTGATCCATCGCCTCTTTCAGCTGGTCTTTCGTTAAAACGTTATTAGTCACTTCAACATCAAAAGTGAGCACCACATCAGGGTTCGCTTTCAAGAATGGAACGATCTCATTATTCATTCTATCGATGAACTCACCCGCATTATCGGTACCATGCGTTAACTCAACTCGGCCATCTTCATACCGAATATCAATCAATAAAGAACGAACATTATGGTCACGTAGTTGCTCCGGTATATCGAGCCATTGATTCATATAACCGATTGCAAATACATAACCTTGTGAAGCATGCGCATTATGAGCGCCTACCCAGCTATATTCATTAAACGTTTTATCCGCTTTGGTCAGTAAAAATGAAGACACTTTATTATCGAAGTTAATATTGGCTAAACGAAATTGTCCTGCAGCATTCACTTCGGCACTGCTACCGTTATAATGATCATCTTGATAAATCGTCAACTTATAACCGACAGGTACAGTGACCGATGACCAAGAGTCATTCGCTTTACCGATGGATTGATGGCTTGCGCTATAGCAAGATGGAGTACCTTGAAAGTCCATCTTGTCATAAAAACAAACTAATGGATCAATGCTAAATGAAGACACTATATCGTTAAAGTAATAGTCTGAAAGGCTCGCATATTCACCCGGATAAAGTGTCCATTGTTTACCGCCATAATCATCATGTTCAAATAACGTTAACAAAGAGCCACTTGGTACTTTTACCGATGACCAAATATCATTTTCACTGCCGACGGTATGCTGTGTAGAATCAAAACAAGCCTGCTGACCCGTATAATCATCATGTTCATAGAAACATATCTGAGGGGTTGTATCGATCTGAGCGCTTACCTGCGCATTCACAAATGGTTGAAATGACAGCGCAGAAATCATTACTGCACCTTGAATAAATCTATTTTTTACAATTATTTCATTGTTAATTTTAGACATATAACTTCTCCAACCAGATTATTCGAAACAAATATAAACCGTTTATTAAGCTCAATATTTGCGACTCGCATGAATTACTTTGCACTATCTGACAAAAATGGAAGCATTAATAAAGTACCAAGTTGAGTGTTAGGAACAACCGTCTATTTAGTATTTATATTGGTGAAGTGTGAATATAGAAGATAATTAATTCATCGATAAAATACAGTGAAAATTCAATATACGAGTTTGATTAGCTAATAAAAAAGTCCCCGTAAACATCTTTAAACATTTATAAAATATGATTTATATTTTAATTTAGATAATTTAAAGAGTGACATAAAACAGTATTTAAAAATACTCAATTACACTTACCTCGATAAATCGAAAGTATCGACCGAGTATTACAAAAGCATGATAAAACAGCATTTAAAATAATTACTCAAAAGGTAGTAATTCAACTTTAAAAACAGAAGATAGCCACGATAAACGACCAATTGATAATCAATACCTATCAATATTTAACATTCAATCGATTTTGCAAATGTTGATACATACGTTAAATTTAACTCTGATCTTTTTTAGGAGTTGAATATGAACCGCATAACCCAAAATACCTTAATTAATATTGCCAGTTGCAACGCCAGCGTACCGGTCAAAGACGCGGCACTGGTTGTCGAAGGCGGTGGGCAACGCGGTATTTTTACAGCGGGTATCTTAGATAGTTGGCTAGCCAATGATTTTAACCCTTTTTCATTACTCATCGGGACATCCGCAGGTGCACAAAATTTATCAAGTTACATGACGAAGCAATCTGGACATGCGAAACGTTCGATCATGCAACTATCCAAACACCCCGAATTTTTTGATATAAAGCGCCCGCTATCCGGACGTAATACGGTGGATCTAGATTGGTATTTTGATAGAGTTAACGACCCCGAGTTTCAGCTCAATATGAACTGTGCCCAAGCACAATTGAAAAACCGTCAACTGCTCTTTTCAGCGACTAATATCAATGGATTCTGTCCCACTTTTCTTGAACCAACCGCAGATAATTGGCTCACCATGCTCAAAGCATCCAGTGCGTTGCCCTATTTGTATAAGAAAGGAGTCGCTATTGGTGACGGCCACTACGTAGATGGCGGAGTGGCATTGCCGATTCCAATTCAAGAAGCTTATCATCGTGGCGCTAAAAAGATCATTGTACTGCGCACTGTCCCTGCACATCAAAATGTACAATCTCCGTGGGCGCATAAACTCAAGTCTTGGGTATGTAGCTCACAGCGCTGTCCAAAAGTATTGGATATCATCACGGGTCATGAGAACGCCTACAATGAGGCGCTAGACTTTATACAGTCACCACCAGAAGATGCGCAGATAATTGAAATAGCCCCACCAAAAGCGTTAGCAAGCCGTATTCTTGGTAGCAGTGATGAAGCATTAGCGGCCGATTACAACATGGGCTACGAAATGGGCACGCAATTTTTATCGGGTCATCATGTAGCGTTATTTAGCTAACGCTAACGACCATAGCGATAAATATCCAAGTCACTACTATCAATATCAGGTGTAACACCGCTGATGACATCAGCAAGATAACGCGCTGAGCCACACGCCATAGTCCAACCTAACGTGCCATGTCCACAGTTAGTAAATAAGTTAGCCATCGGCGTTTTACCAATAATCGGCGTACCATCGGGCGTCATTGGTCGTAATCCGGTCCAAAATTCAGCTTTGCTCATATCGCCAGCGTTGGGAAATAAATCGTTTATCACCATCGCTATCGTGTCTTTTCGAGATTCTGTCAGGTCTAAATTATATCCTGCCAACTCTGCGGTTCCAGCAACGCGAATTCGTTGATCAAAACGCGTCATCGCCACTTTATAGGTTTCATCCATCACTGTTGATACCGGCGCTTGGCTACTATCAACAATCGGAACCGTGAGCGAATACCCTTTTACCGGATAAATAGGCATAACTAAACCTTGCGGTGACAAAATTGGTGATAACAATGCCGATGAATAACACCCCATGGCGACCACATAAGCATCCGCCGTTAATTCACCCATATTAGTGCTGACTGACTTGATTTTGTTGTCGCTATGATTAAGTTTATCGACCGTCACATCAAATTTAAACTTAACTCCCGCAGCTTGCGCTAATGCAGTTAGCTGCTGGCAGAACATATAACAGTCTCCGGTTTCATCATCAGGTAGACGTAATCCACCGACAATTTTATCTTTAACACCTGCCAATCCAGGCTCCACAGCAATACAAGCCGCAACATCTAATTCTTCATATAACGTGCCACTATCAGCCAATATTTTAATGTCTTTGGCGATTGCAGCTAACTGAGACTCATGACGGAATACCTGTAATGTGCCCTGCTGGCGAGCTTCATACTGGATGTCTTGCTGCTGACGTAATTCAATCAAACAGTCTCTGCTATAGTTAGCAATGCGCAACATCCGCGCTTTATTAATCTCATAGCTATGTTGATTACAATTGGCGAGCATTTTTGCTGCCCATAAATACAAATCGGGTGACAGTCCCGGTTTTATTTTTAACGGGGCGTGTTTTTGCGCTAGCCATTTGATTGCTTTCACTGGTATACCAGGCGCAGCCCAAGGAGATGAATAACCATAAGAAATCTGTCCGGCATTAGCAAAACTAGTTTCTTCAGACCCCCTTGGTTGACGATCAATGACCGTCACATCATGTCCGGCCTGAGCCAAATACCATGCCGACGTTAACCCTATCACCCCACAACCTAATACCATGACGTCCATTTGTTACCGACTTATCGCGAATGAATAATAGCGCCAGCATAAGAGAGTTACATTTACTTAACAATCCATAAGTATTAATATCAGCCTTTAGAAAAACTAAACGCAAGCGCGTACTCAGGATGACCATTGATGATAAAAATTAACGATAATCTATTATCCGGTTTAGCCACGTTTACCGCAGTGGCTAGCTGTCATAGTTTCACCCAAGCCGCCGAAAAACTACATATCACCACCGGCGCCATTAGCCAGAAAATAAAACAGTTGGAAAAAAATATCAAGTTAACCCTATTTCAACGCCATTCTCGCGGTATTCGTTTAACGACGGCGGGGCAGCAATTACATCAAGTCGTGGCGCAAAGTCTCACGGATATTGGTGACGAGATCCGTCAGTTACAACAAGTAAATCGACTTGATGGCGATGTACATCTTAAACTCACCCCCTCTTTTGCATATAAATGGTTAGTCCCTCGCTTAAAGAATTTCTATCAGCAATACCCCGATATCAAAATCCATACTTTTGCCGAAGGAGCATTAGTCGATCATACCGATACCAATTTTGATCTTGCTATCGATTATGGCAAAACGCCCTATCAAGCGAATGATAAAAAGATTAACGCTGAATTATTATTGGCAGAGCAGTTATTACCCGTGATGAGTCCACAATACATGGCTAATTTTGACTGGCATCTTGCTCAGGAAGTGGTGGCATCGAATGATATTAAACAGTGTAATAATAATGAACTCTGGCAGAGTATTACGCTGTTACATGATGCTATGCCCTGGCAGCACGCGGATAAAGACACAGAATGGCAATTTTGGTTACAGCAGATAGCGGGCACAACAACAGGAAGACAAACGCTCAGCAAACACGGGCATTATTTTAACCGTACAGATATGGCAATGGCGGCAGCCGCAGCTGGCTTAGGGGTTGCCTTAGCACGTTGCGCACTGTTTAATAGCGGGTTAACAGCCGCCGATTTAGCCAAGGAAGGGTTAGTCTCACCTTTCAGCCCCATAGATGCACAAGCGGGATATTACTTGATCCAGCATCATCACTCGCCCGCTATTGCGTGTTTTAAAGCTTGGTTAAAACAACAAGCCTTGAGCTCGCAACAACGTAAAAAATAAACGCTAAAATAATTACCAGTAGTTTTCAGAACTAAAGTGCCCAGCACTGCGACGTGAGTGTTTTTGATAGCCAAGTTGCTTTAACACTTCACTCGTGTCTTTAACCATACTCGGATTACCACATAAATAGAAAAAACTGCGCTCTGGGTTCAATGGCACACCAGCTACATTAACCAATTCTCCGGTCTCTAAAAACGCCGGGATCCGACCACGTAATGTCGCGTTTCTATGTTCTCGGGAAACAATCGGCACATAATGAAACTTACCTTGATAGCGTTCTTCAAGTTGTTGGATTTTATCCTGATATACTAATTCTGCCGACGTTCGTACGGCATGAACTAATACCACGTTCTCGAAACGCTGCTGCGTATCAGCTTCATCAAGTAGCGCGAGGAAAGGGCCAATCGCGGTGCCAGTAGACAATAACCATAGATCTTTTGTATAACGCGGGATCTCATCCAACGTCATAAAACCAGCAGGATTTTTCCCCACATACACGTCATCGCCGACTTGCAAACGATCTAATCGCGAGGATAATTGCCCATCAGGGACGGTAATAATCAGAAACTCCATCACTTGTTGACCCAGCGCCTGATTCGGAGAGTTAACAAATGAGTAAGCCCGACGAACCCACTCACCAGCATCATCGCGCAGTGCTAGTTTGGTAAACTGACCTGCTGTATAGCGAGAAATATCGGCGGTGACCTGTAAACTGAATTCGCTATCAGTCCAGTTAATACGCCCTGTAACGGCTCCTTTAATTAGACCATGTGGTATTTCCTTCATTACCGACCTCACAAATGTATATTATTGGTGGTAACTCCCTTAACTAAGATAAAGCGTGATACTAATTAAACTCAGTCAGAGAGTTTTTATTACGTAATAAAATTCATATTATCTAGTGTTAACCATGCTATAGATATAAATCTAATATAGGTTAACACTAAGTCATATGTCTACTTAAATTACACCAATTTGAACTGACTCACCAGCGCTGCAAGTTGTTCATTCGCGGTCGCAAGATTTTTGGTACTCTCCTTTGTTTCCTGACCATTTTTACTTAATACCAGTACCATATCTTGAATCGAATGCATATTCCGAGAGATTTCTTCCGTGACGCAATTTTGCTCTTCCGATGCGGTGGCAATTTGTGCGCTCAAATCATTAATTACCACGATAGACTGCGTCATGGAGTCTAGGTTTTCTGTGACCAAGGAAGTATTTTCCGCGACCTGCTCACAACTCAGCTTAGTCTCATCCATGATAGTTGCAGCTGTAGAAGCATCACGACGCAGCGTTGATAACATGTCATTAATTTGTGCAGTACTATCCTGAGTTCGGGCTGCAAGTGAACGAACTTCATCCGCAACAACAGCAAAACCACGTCCCTGATCTCCCGCACGAGCCGCTTCGATTGCCGCATTCAACGCAAGTAAATTAGTTTGATCGGCAATGCCACCGATAACTTCCAGTACCTCTGCAATCTGCTGAGTATTTTTATTCATGGTATGAATACTTGCGGATGCACTACCCATCTCTCGAACCAACGCCATCACACTACTTGATGCATCGATTACCGAAATTTTAGAAGCCTTAGCTTCATCATTAGCACTCAGGGTATTCGATGCGGTCTGCACCGCATTTTGCGCAATAATATCGGCAGTTGTGCTCATTTCGGTAATAGCCGTAACCGCTAACTCTGTTTCTTGGGTATGATTGTGCAAGGCTTGGCTGTTGCGTTCGGACTGCGCATGAATCTGTTGAATGCCATCCGTAATGTGATTCGATGCCTGAGATATATCCAGCATCATCGTTTGCAGATAACTAATAAAGGTATTAACTGACCGACTGATATCCGCCAACTCATCATCCGATACAATCTCAAGTCGCGAGGTTAAATCGGCTTTACCGGTAGATAAAGTGTCGATACGTGTTTTAAGTACCACCAATTCTTTAACGATCTTGTTCACGATCCAAACTGATATAAACACCGCTAATATAGATAATACGCCGGCAACACCAATGCTGCGTGATACTTCATGATCGAAAATAGCAGCGGTTGCCTGAGTTAATTCTTCTTGAATTGAAGTGATCTCACTTTCATAAGCACCTGTTCCTATAACCCAACTCCATTCTGGCATTACCTTACGGACATAACCTATTTTATTCTCCAGCAGTCCAGTTTGTGGATTCTCAAACTTCATCGGTAAGAATGCATCCGTCTTACCGATTAAACTGGTCACTGCGTTTCTGGTATTTGTCACTGTCTGGCCAACAAGTGATTGCTGCGGATGAGCGAGGATCTTACCGTTAGCGTCTTGGATCCAAAAATAACCACTGTTACCATACTTAGCCGCGATAATATTTTTAAGCGCAATATCAATCTTATATTGTTTTAAGGTGCTGACATATTCACCGGTGGCAATAACTAGGTTTAGTGGTTCAAAATAAAAGGATACTGATAGTTTTTCTTCGACCTTCTGGTAAGCCGGATTGGTGAAATAATAATGACTAAAACCTAAATCTTGCGCTTTAGCAGCCGCCACTATATTACGGGCATAAAAAGTACCCTTTTCGTCAGTAGAATCATAACTACTACTACCGATAATACCGCTGTTTACGCCATTCGCCATATTAACGATAGTGTCAGCATCATAGGCAAAAATATACCGACCATTATCCCATCGGTAATTATTAATAAATGCATAAATACTCAGCCTAGCCTGATCGGGTGACGCACTGCTGGCATATATATTCGAGATAGTTTGTCTGAAAGTATTAATCTCTGTACGTAATTCGGCTTTGATGTTTTCAACTTTAGATTGTTCATAAAGCCCAGACAATGACAAAATTATCGTGTCAACCTGTCCTAATAAATTTTCTTTAATTAAATTCTCAGCTTTCGCGCTAATGTTGATTTTTTCTTGCTTAAGTACCGATTGTTCAATATCTAATATACTGAAAGTAAAGAAGCTACTGACAGCGAGTAAAGCCACGCATATCGTTGTGATTAACTTTGTTTTTATTGTTAATTTCATTATTATTTTATTTTCCTGATGCTGCTTGCAGCCAATGTTAAATTTTTAACTTCAGGAAAGTAACACGCAGAATACTTTGACGTTGATCACAATTATAAAACATTTTATATACTTTGACAGACCTCACGTTTCATATGAAAAAACATATACCCTCGAGTGAATATCAAACAAAAAGTGGTCAAATACCGACATAACCTTACTAAAATCAGTGTTTTAAACTTTATTTATCAGGTGATTAATTATAGCTTACGAGTTATAAGTTATAAGTTTACGGTATTTCCTATTTACCCCCTTGCTCCAATAATATAAACAGAGGTAATAACAAGGGGCCAATATGCTTATTAACAAACTCATCATGCTACTGGTATGTTTATGCATATTATTGTCAGTCTTCACGACTGGATTAACGTCATCAGCATTAGATCTCGTCGCATTTTCTTTATTGATAACCTATCTATTAAGAAAAAAGAAAGACGAAAAAACGATACTGTTACATAAAAAATAAAATATAAGTCAACGAACTAACACTGATCACGATCCAAAGTAACACACCTAATAGTAATGGTTTTACACCTGCATCTCTTATTTTTTGCACTGTGATCCCCGCACCAATCAAAAATAAACACATCACTAATACTTGTTTAGAGGCACTAAAAATACTTTGATATAGCGGCTGGTAATCCGGCAGTACATACGCAATAAAGATGGCAAAACAATAGAATAAGATGAAAAATGGGATCGTTAATTTTTTACTGTCACCTTTAAATAATAAGGCACTGATAAAAGCCACCGGTACGATCCACAATGCGCGCGCCAACTTTAATGTTGTCGCCGTTAATAATGCTTCATCGCCATAAGCAGAAGCGGCACCGACAACAGATGACGTATCGTGAATTGCAATCGCACTCCACACACCAAAGGCATGTTGACTCATGTCCAATAGGTGACCAATCACAGGAAAGAGAAATAAAGCCACAGAGTTAAGAATAAATACGGTCGCTAACGCTAATGATGTTTGATCATTTTTGGCATTAATGGCGGGCGCAATAGCAGCAATCGCACTACCACCACAAATCGCCGTACCTGCAGAAATTAAATACCCCGTCTTTTTTTCAATTTTAAATGCTTTAGTCAGGATCCAGCCAAGTATTAACGTACAAAAAATCGAAGTAACGATAATGCCCATCCCATCTTTGGTCGCAACAATCGCTTCTTCTAAGTTAATACCAAAGCCTAAGCCAACAATAGAGTAAGCGAGTGTTTTTTTAGTTATCACGCTTAAATTAATATGTTTAGGCACTAAACCTAGTGAGGCTAGCGTAAAACCCAGCACTAACGCTACGGGCGATGAGATAAGCGGTGTTAAACATAAAAAGCCAATAACAATAAATAACAAATTTGTTTTTTGAAATGAATAATGGGCAAGTGATTTAAACATAAGAACTCTCTATTTATAAGAGTCATCAGTATAACCTGTCATCTTGGTTAAAAACATCAGAATGAAGTTAACATGATGTTCATTTAAATTGAACATCAATGAATAATATCACAATTAAGTTGCTCACAGTTTTGATGTTTAATTGACAGCAAGCGCAAACAATAAAATATTAACCGCCATTGAGCTTAATGCATTAAGAGACGAGTTTGGAGGCAATAGACATTACGCTTTCCATTACAGGTAATGAATAATGCTTAATCAAGATGAGGCAGGCTACGGACATAACCAATTGAGCTGAAAAACAATAACGAATAGCCTAATAATTCAATACCTTCTTCAACGATATCTTTGGCTAAACGGATATAATTATCAGCAAGGACCGTTTTCCACAACTCTCCCATACCAAATAAGCGCGAAAAAATAAGGATGATAACTAAAGCTGTAACAATACTTTGAAAATCACGATGACGAGTAAACTGAGCCAATCCTTCCAATGTGCCGCGGTTATTCCTTGATGCATACAAACTGCATGTTACAAAAACCAATAACGCTGGGTAAAGCCAAAATCCATGCACAATTTGATCAAAAAAACCATCTAACTCACGAATCAGCATACAAGTGAAAAAGCCCATGACCAGCACATGAAAACGACGATTACCTTTATCTATTTTTACTGCATAAGCAAAACTACACGCAACTGACAAAATCAATATTTGCTGATAATACTCAGTTAAAGAGCGCTCACCAACACCGTGTTCTAATACCATCACATCCAAAAATATAGTTAAACACACAACCGCGACAATCAGTATTAATAAAATAAACTGTACTATTTCTTGTTGAATAATTTTGATTGTAGGCGAAGAGGAATAATGAACAAGCATAATAAGCTCCATTGAACTTGAATTTAGTATCGCCCCGGTTTACGTAGCATAGATCAGGGCAAAAAAATGAGTAATATACTGCATTTTCAACTAAATACAATGAAAAATATTAAACATTGCAGTGGACTGGTATATTTACCAGTCATGCGCCTATCTCGTTGTTAGTGCAAAAATTATCTGTAACCACGATTAAAGTCAACTTTCATAAATAGTGGGGTGCTATAGTAATAAGCTAGTTATAGACATTTATTTTCACTCTTGAGGAAATCTTATGCTAAATGAAAATCATGCACTTATTTTTGACTTTCCAGAACTAAAACAAGATATAGTTTATTTGAATTATAAAAATGAAACGTTTAGAGAGAAATCAAAGCAATATCATTTACTCGATTACGATATTCGCCAATTAGAAATAAATGGCAGTCCGACTGGTGATGAGCACATGACACAATTAAAATTACAACGTGCCAATTTAAAAGATGTGTTATATAAACAACTAAAACAACACCATGACGAAGTCATAGCGGCCTCTTAAAATAACGAAGCGGATCTTATGGTTCGCTTTTTAATCCAATCAATTAAAATGACTTATGCTTCAATTTGTAGTAAGTCCATCACCATTAATTTACGAATAACGCTAACGTACATAATGTTAATTTTTGCTAACTTAGTAATTTTAGTTAACGAGTGTCCTTCACGTAATAACTTAATAATGTATTGTACTTGTTCTCTATCCATAATAATTCCGATGACTATATTCAAATTTAACACCATACGTTAAGAGCAACTAAATACAATAATTTATCATAAAATCAACCAAAAACCAGTAAATATACCAGTAAATATACCAGTAAATATACCAGTGTAAAAAGAACAAAGGAAACCCTCAATGTCACTGCCAATTTTATACTCATTACAAAACTGTCCTTACGCGATGCGCGCACGACTGGGGTTATTACTCGCCCAACAAGCCGTGATGTTACGTGCCGTGGTAATGAAAAATAAACCGGCTGAAATGCTCGCGGTATCACCGAAGGCGACAGTACCAGTATTAGTACTTGATGACGGTACTGTTATTGACGAAAGTTTAGACATTATGATTTGGGCGCTACATCAAAGTGATCCATTAGACTTACTACACAAAAGTGAGCCTGAAGCATATCCAGCCATGCTCGCCCTGATTGACATTCACGATACCGTGTTTACTTCAGCATTAAGTAAATACAAATACGCGGTACGTTACCATGCAGATGATGAAGTTGAGTTACGCAGACAATGTGCAGTTTATGCAACCATGCTCGAATCGCATCTAAGCCAACATGCTTATTTAATGGGTGACAAAGTCAGTTTGGCTGATTACGCAATTTTACCGCTCATCCGTCAGTTTGCCCGTGTTGATCGCCAGTGGTATTTGCAAGCCCCCCTACCACACTTACGTAATTGGCTAAATAAACATTTACAAGATCAACGCTTTGCTAAGGCAATGGCGAAATACCCGCAGTGGTTAGAGACTAACGAAGAATTTTTATTTGGACATGCCGACTAAAAAAGGACAAGCACGATATCGCTCATGCTTGTCCTTATCATTAATACGAATATTTTCGCATCTGGAATGAATGGCTAATTAAGCCACGTCTTTCACTATATGCACATCACTTACTTGAGTGTTCGTTTTATCTGTTTTAGCTGCTAACGTTTTGGCTGATTGCTCTGCTAATTCCGCTTCTAACAAATGCAGGCGCTTGGGTACTAAACGATTTAATAACGCCTTTGCCAACAAGCGATATTTAACCGCTTTAACAACAATACCACAATAATCGTTTTCTAAACGTTGGAACAATTCTTCCATCCACAGGCTAAAGCGACTGATTTTTTGCTCTGATTTTAACATCTTACTGGCAAGTGTCGGGGTTAGTGTCTATATACACTTGGGCAACGTCGCGTAAAGCAGCAGACCAACCATAGGGACCAGTAGTGAAATCACGAACGCGGCAAACGATATCAAAAGATTTAAACATAAATTCACCTATAAAAATCCAAGTTATTTAATATTTATCAGTGTTGAATGAATTCGTCAGAGGTAAGTATACAATCTAAGGCAACGCTCACAAACGCTTACATAAAAGGAATCCAGCATTATTTTTTCTTATGTTAGGATTTAATGCGAATTGATATAACAAACACTAACCATCGCATGGTAAAAAATAGTAACGAGAGTCCATTATGACAGCTTCAGAATATACTCAAAAACACCGGCCAATACGGGCTAAGTTAGACGGTAAAGGCCCTTATATTGTCACCGAATTAACTGTTACAGAACAAATATTTTCACGTTCCTATTATGCCACAGTATTAATATCCAAAGACAAGATATCAGAATCCTTATTAGGCAAAGCGATTGCTCTCAGCTACTCACCAGGTCTCGAAGGAAACAGAAAAGAAGCACGCTGTTTTCATGCATTAGTCTCATCGATAGAAAGTCTCAGTTTTGATCCTGTAAAAGCGCTTTACACCTACCGTATCGAAGCGATAGATCCATTGTCCGTATTTAACTATCGCGTATCGAGTCGTACTTTCCAAGACATGACCAGTAAACAAATCATTGAAAAGGTCTTGTCCGACTCCGGTTTAAAAAGCTATTTCAAACTATCAATGCGTAGTGCTGGTATTAAGCACTCCTATTGTATTCAATTTAACGAAAACGATTACGATTTCCTAAGGCGAATGATGGCAAGTGAAGGTTGGCATTATCACAGCGATCATAACGGGAATCAGCCGTATATTATCATCGGTGATAATAATCAAGACTTTGCAAATCTAGATAGCAGCAAAATTCCGTTCATTACCGGTGCGAAAGATAAAACACACGCCATCATACATTGGCACGTACGTAGTATCCTTGGCGTAAGCAAATTATCACTTGGCGATCACAATGCCGAACTCGCCGAGTGCCTTTC
Organism: Moritella sp.; assembly: GCF_013215705.1. Taxonomy (GTDB): domain Bacteria; phylum Pseudomonadota; class Gammaproteobacteria; order Enterobacterales; family Moritellaceae; genus Moritella. Next base: position 189,946 of record NZ_JABSQR010000007.1, read on the forward strand.
GAGTGGTAATAGAACAACGACCAATAGCGTTAAAAATAATGCCTTAACACAATATTTTTTTGGTCAGGGGCATAACGATAAAAATACCATCAGAGATTCAGCTAAGCGTCAGATGGAAAGCATCGATACACAAAAAATCAATATTACAGCACAATCATCCATCCCGGCATTAGGGGCTGGATTACGTTTTACACTAACTGACCACAGTGACTGCGAGCACAATCAAGAATACGTGGTAACACAAGCAGAACATCACTTCTCAGCAACAGAAAGCGGTCATAAAACCGAATACACCAATACATTTCAATGTATGCCTGCATCCATTTTATGGCGTCCACCCTTCTTGCCAAAACCACAAATCCACAGTGTACAAAGCGCAGAAGTCACCGGGCCAAGTGGTGAAGAAACAAATCAAGATAAACAAGGGCGAATTAAAATCCACTTTCATTGGGACTTGCAAGGTAAAAAAGACGAAAAAAGTTCGTGCTGGGTACCAGTTTCTCAAGCCTCTGCCAGTAACGGATTTGGCGTACAATTTATTCCTCGTGTTGGTGACGAAGTATTAATTAACTTTATTGATGGCGATCCTGACCGCCCTGTTGTTTGTGGCTCTATCTACACAGGGAAAAATAAACCGCCCTACAGCGCAGCAACACAATCAGGGATCAAAACCAGAAGCACACCGAAAGGTAATGCCAGTACTGCGAATGAACTCAGATTCGAAGACAAAAAAGATAAAGAAGAAATCTTTTTACAAGCCGAAAAAGATCTGACCATCAACGTAAAGAAAAATAACAAAAAGACCGTCACTGGTACGTCGTTATTAACCGTCGAAAAAACAATAAATATCAGCAGTAAAGAAGCGACAAGTCTGGAAAGTAAAGATGCCTTATCAACTAAATCTGTAAAGGATACGAATATAGCGTCAGATGCGAACATCAGTTTAGATGCTGGTAAAAATGCCAACATGAGTGCAACTTCTGCGATCAAGATTGATGGTCAGACAATTGAATTAAAAGGTAAAACAAAAATAAAATTATCCGTCGGGGGTAGCAGTATCGAAATAAGTCCAAGCGGTATAAAAATAACGGGCCCACAGATCGCAATCGAAGGACAAGGTAGTGCGACCCTCAAAGCCACTATCGTCACTGTCGAAAGCAAAGCAAAAACAGATATTAAAGGTGCACTAGTCGGCATTAATGGCAGTGCAATGACACAAATTAAAGCAGGGGCCATGGTTCAAATACAGGGCGCGATTACAAAGGTAAACTAATGCATTATTTAAAGATCCCACACCAGCATGCACAAGACATTTTATCTTTGTATGAAGCAAGTGATGAAATAACCGCGCTCGCAGCGCAACATCTTACGCCCGCAGCGGTCATCGATATGGCAATTGCAGCTGAACTCTTTGCTGATACCGTCTTATTCCTTGCGCATGCATTACCGGTTCGAGAAGCAATCTGGTGGGCATGTTGCTGCGCAAGTCAACGTAGCGACTGGAATGAAGACGAAGCCAATGCGATTCGCTCTGCCAAAGCATGGGTTCATGAACCCGATGAAACAGCACGTCGATTTGCCGAAGATATGGCAAAAAAAGCAGACTTACAAACTGGTGCTGGTTGGGTTGCTCAGGCTGCATTCTGGAGCGGTGGTAGTATGACGGCTCCGAGCGAACCCATTGTTCAGCCGCCTGAATACTTATATTCACAAGCAGTCGCAGGTGCGGTTAACTTAACTGCAGCCCTGCCTGATGGCGAGCATGCCACAGAACGATATGAACACTATTTTAAACTTGGATTACATATTGCCCAAGGTGGCAATGGTAAGTTAGGAGAATAATATGTTACCAGCAGCACGCGCGACCGACATGCATATATGTCCAATGCAAACACCCGCATTAGTACCGATCCCACATGTTGGCGGGCCGCTGCTACCACTGCCGACAACCGTATTAATCGGTAATTTACCCGCTGCGACCGTAGGACAAATATGTATGTGTGTTGGCCCACCCGACAGTGTGGTGAAAGGCAGTGCAACCGTCTTAATCAACAGTAAGCCAGCAGCAAGAATGGGCGATACCACAGCCCACGGTGGTACCATTATAATGGGAATGCCAACGGTTTTAATTGGTGGTTAATTCAGTCTTATCATACAAAGATAAATCATTCGATTTATCTTTCATTTTTGTAAGCCAGTTAAGCCAACGCGTTAATAACTGCTGTTCTGGCAAGGTTAAATCCGAATTATACAACTGTAATAACCACTGATAAAAAGCATGCCAATCATCCTGAGGCACCACGATGTGCGACTGTTCATAACGATCTGCGGAACAAAAACCAGGGGTCACTTGCCATGATGACAAGTTCGATAATATCGTACCTGACGGTAATGCAGAACCACAATCAATTAACGATATTTCACCTTTATCCACATTATAGATAACATTCGATGGCTTAATATCACCATGCACCCAACCTTGCGCATGCATCGCCATCATCGCACGCACTATCTGTGGTACAAGTGGCAAAAATTCATTTATTTGATGCGCAGTAAAAGAGAGTAATGACTCCCCTTCAATGAATGGCATCAATAATAAATTTTCCGCCTTAAAATACTCCCTCACAGGGCGGATGTAATATGAGTGACAGTCAGCTAAACAGAGTAACTCTCGTTCTATTGCAATGGGCTCTGCCCGCTTCAGCACCACATACTCTGATGCTGAAGCAGATTGGCTATCTCGGACCAGCCATGTCGTCGATGACAGTAATTTAATTACTGTAAAACGAGAAGCAAGTCGATCGTTTATCGCGCTCGTAATCCTTTATAAACGCGCAGGTAAGCCAAAGCGGGTAAACAAGTGCTTATCAAATATTTGGTTACTACCTCTCAGGCTGTATTGCAAGACGATATTCTCATTATTAAGGGTGTAGGTTAACTTCTTAATACGCCGGTCACCCGTTGCACTGGTACGTCCATCAAATAAGGCTCTGAACAGCGCCCATTGTCCTGAATATGACTTACTCGCGACACGGTTCTCACCACTAAAGAAGTTCACCGACATGTAATCATCTTCACCGATTGATGGCCATGCAATGCTTTCCCATAATCGAGGGCCATGGCGATACGAGAATATGTTTTCTGTTTCCATAATATTAAATTGGGTCACAGAGGTACTCATCGAACTGACTTTTAACTTCAACGTCATCGCTAGCTCCTGCCCTGACGTACCGAAGAACAATTCTCTAATCCTTTTTGCCTGCTTAAGTTGCTGCAAGCTTTTCGCATTGATTGGCAGTTTTTCACCATCAAATTCAGCCAATTTTAAAGTGCCATTATCCCAGTATGTAAAGGGAGAAAGCACTTCACTAACGAACTTATCTATACGCCCTTCAGGCTTGAACATCAATGCAAAATCATCAATGGCAACTTCGCCACGTCCTGTTAAAAAAAATGGGAAACGTCCTTCAACCGCTTGGCGATAAAACCCATATACTTGCTCTTTCCATTGCTGATTAACATGTTCTGCACTGCCGTTGATCACACTCTTCCATGACTGCGCATACAAGGAGTTGATCCAACTTGCCACTTGGTTCGGCGAACGACTTGATTGACGACGGAAATTAACCAGTATATCTTGGCTTCCTGACGCATGAGCTTGTGCATACTGATATAACGCACGGCTTGGATCGCCACTTGATAACGCAATATCAAAATACGTATTCAATTGCTCTAATTCAGCCATCAATTCATCTACAGGTGTTGTTTTACCTTTACTCGCCATGAACATTGAATAAGGGCTAAACGCCTCATTAACAACATACGAAGGCTGTAAACGTAATAATTTATCACCCGCAAGGCGATTAACTCTTTCAACTTTCTTCAATACCGATGCCGTTTTTTTCAAGCCTAATTGACCGACAACCTTCGCATCAGGCGCATTTCCAGCTTCTTTAGCAAGGGTGGTATTCACAACAAGAGCCTCAAGCACATCAATAATCGGGCTACTGGCGGGTGAACGCGCGGTTTTAATCGCATAAACAAGATCATCGGTCGTATTAAATTGCTTCACTTCGATGTGGTTAATAAGTTCTTTCCACTGATATACGTAATCTGCATAATACAGACGCTGTACCTTCTTACTCAACTCTACAAGCTCAGAAATCGACGCACCCGACACACCACCTTGAATACTTTTAAATTCATTCAGTTGCTTTTTAAGTAATCTTGATTTCGCACTCAGATCGATATTCGCTTGCCCCTGACGAGTAAATAACTCAGGCAATAAATAACCGTTAAATCCAATTTTAAATTGAAATAACACATCAAACTTATCCCCTAATTGACGACGTATATCAACGCGATTACGGTATTCAGGGAGTGATTTTATACGGGTGTAAATCAGGCGTTCTGGTGATAAACCTTCTAAATTTTGCTTCGCCACCGAAATTAAATCATCACTCGGAACAAGCACATTCTCATAATCACTGCTGAATAAATCTTCCATTAACATGATCAACGTTTCTATATTATCTAGCGAAATATCACCTTGTTCATTTAGCGTTTCAACCAAATAAGATAATAATTCAGTCATGTCTAAACGTTGCTTATCAAACAACATTTGATAATAACGCAACACTTCAAATATCTTGCTAGGATTGCCTAAATTAACATATACATACAGTTCACTGCTTAATACTTCAGCCAGCTGAGGCAACAAGAACATCTGCAATTGGGCTTCATAGCTCAAGTAGATTTGTTCCGTCGTTTTAGGCTGATTAACACTGATACGTTGATACAAAGGCATTGGTTTACGCCCTTCTTCAACCACCAGACGCAATTCATTTAACACTGGAATAATGTCTTCAAAACCAACGTTAGTATTACGTAATCGTTCCATGTTTTGCTGGTACAACGCTAATTGAGTGACCGCATGGTTTCGATAATCTTCATCTTTATTCCAGTTATCGCGCAGCAGTAAGCCAAGTACAACAATCATCCCGATAAAACCTAACATCATCGATATTCGCGATACAAGGTAACTATAATGACGCAGCTGGTTAACACCAACAATACTCGATTCAGGCAATACTGCCTGCTTCAATATATTCATTGAGAACAGTTGCTTACGGCCAGACAATTGTTCTCTTGTCGTATTGGCATTAAACGCATTGCTGCTAGCGACAAGTTGTGTAAGTAAATCGTGACAGTTGCCACCTTGCAGTGTCGAACATAAATACATGCCTCTTAACCACACAACATCTCGAACCCGATTTTCCCGACTTATTCCCTCTAAGAACTCGGTAACTTGCTCAAAGAAAAGACGTAACTGATAAGGAAGTGCAACAACAGAATGCGCATCCTCTTGACGTGTTTCTCGTAATGATTGGAATTGCTGCTGAGCTAAAACATCAAGTAATTTCTGACATTCCTGCTCAAACATGCTGACTTCAAATCGATGGTCATCCGTGTTTGGAAACGTAATACCCAAAGGTCGGTCGATATCGCATCCCGAGTTACTCGAGAAAAATTCAACAAAATCAGCAATCGTATCTGACTTCGTGAATAATGTATAAACAGGCAACGCTAACCCACAATGCTCGCCAAGTGTTAAAATAGCATCTTGTAAATTTGAACTAAGAGATAAACGTTCTTTTTTATCCCCCGTTAATAATCGCTCACAGCTAATCGCGACTAACACACCATTGACCGCTTGACGAGGTCGGTATTTCATTAATTGCTGAGCAAATACACGCCACAACGCGTCATCAATACCGTCTCGATCGAATAATCGATGGTTTACTTCAATAACCACCATGTTTTCATTACTCCAAAACCTCATGTATTGTGACGTTTCACTTTTATCACGATCGTGATAGTTAACCGGTTCTAGGTTATTTTGGTGTAGTACGCTACTTTTAGCATCCTCTTCACCACCAATCAAAACATACCAAGGCAATTCATACAAACTATTAAGTTTGCTACCCTTATGCCCTTTCAATTTTATAACTGCCGACTTAAACAGTGAATTAATGATTTTCACGTCTTGTTTAAATAAAATAACTTGCTCGTGGACAGCCGATTTTTCTTCACGCAGGTGTTGCATAACCGCAATCGCGAGGGCTATCATAATCAAACACCCTCCAAAAATCGTAACCACCAGCCTTAATAATTTATCAGTTTCATCTAAGGTCGGGAGGTATATCCAGCCAAGTCCAGTACAAACTAATAACGCTAACGCAATGAGTAAGCATGCTATTTTTAATGTTATTTTTTTCATTACTTATCATCTACCTTTTTACTACGGCGTATAACTGCATTTAATCCAAAGCGAGCATTAATTTCATTTTTCAACAGTTTCGCCTTTGCTAAATCGCGATTGTTCGGAATAAATAATTCCACGCCGGTAGGTACTTCATTTAATACCACTTTATAGCCAATAGCTTGTATGTCTTTTTCTAACCGCGCAGCGCTGGCTTTCGTCGCAAAACTCGCTACCACGATATTCCATGAGATCGTATCGATAAGCGCAGTCGGTTCCACGCTCACAGCTTCTTGCACTTCAATGTCTAAGTCTTCAGGCGTACTGGTGTAAATCAAATCATTGTTATTCGTGCTATTGATAAAACCAGCCATATCCAACGAGCTAAATGCCATTAAGGTTGATTGACTACGCTGGTCATACCAAAATTCTGAAAAACAATACGTACTGATAATTAATAATACGCCAATCCAAGATAATTTAACCGCACTGATAAATCGCCAAGGCGAGGTCGTTTCCGGCATCGAAATCGGCGCTGGCGGCTCCAGTATTGATTCGCTACGGTAGTGTAGGATCGTACTGTAAAGCTCAGACTGTAACTCATTCATTTTCTGGCGATTATCATGACGATACTTGCCTAAAAAACCGAGCATAATCAACACATATTGAAGCTCTAAGAAGTCCACCAGCTTTGCAGGTTGACGGCCTGCTTGTTCAAGCAGTTGGAAGAAAACCTCACCACCATTACGTTGGCTAAAGACCTTACTGAGTAATGAATGATTTTCCCAACGAGCCACTTCGCCCCACGAGGTATACAAGATCAATTCATCAAACGCCGCGCATAATATAAAGCAAACCTTTTCAATCACACTTGGGTGATAATCTAAAAACAACCCTTTGCGTTTAAAGTCTGCGATACCATCCAGCAATTGTTGACGAAAGGCATTAATATCTAAAGGTGAGGTTTGTCTTTCAACACTTGCCAAAATACCCAGTAATTCACTGCATTCTTTTAAGATTGGATTGTTATAATTCGCTAATTGAGCGATTAACTTTTCCGAGCCTCTTAAATCAAGCTGTACCTCACTACTCGTTTTCACTGCTTTACGCGGACTGTTACTGCGACGAATTGAAATCGTCGGTTGTTCATTAAATAATAATGTCATAGCGTCCCCTAACGAATTACGTACAATTCAATATCAACATCGCCAATGCGATTATCGACATGTAATGCTATCGGTTCGTCTTTCTTCACGAGCTGCTGCCACAAATCAGATTTCGTATCCAGCTCGAAATAGGCCACATCAGTACGTGATTTTAATTCCGATGGCGCAATAGGTAACGCGCGTACAGGCACACCAGATAACGCATTTCGCACAAGTTCAGCAACCATGCTGTTACCTGCTAGCTTAACCGCGAGTGGGAATTGTTTACTTAACTGCACAGCACCTAACGGTGACGATACCACCAAAATAAATCGACCCGCATTATAAAGGCTTGAGTCCTGTACTAACGTACGCAATAAACGACGCTTATCAAACAAGCTCTTATCCCAGACTAACGTAGTCACGCTATCGAGTTGAACTTCACGTAATAGCACGCGAATATCAGAGAACAAGGTTGAAAAAAGGCTATACAAACGGCCATTATTCCAGCTGTCATATTCTTTCGGCATCTTAGTATCTAAGCCCTGCATTTCACCTGCCATTGACATACATTCTTGGTAAATTTCTTGCGGTGATGTGGTGCCACTATCAAGCCAATACTTAATATTTGGTAACCAACGACCTAAAGCCTGTAGCCATAAATAATCACGAATTAACGCTTGATAGCTTTTGTTAACAGAATCTACCTGTAAGCGTTGTGAAATGGTGCTCGCGCGGTATTTCATCTGTGCATACAGATCATTCACGTTATCTTTTAAGTATTCAGACACCGTGAAATAAAGTGACATTGGGATAAACGCACGGTTTAGCTCAATCCCGCCATCTGACTTATGTTCAGTGATATGCGCAATCGGGATCTGGGTATAATCCTGTAACTCTTCGCCTTCAAGCTTGAGTACGATATTTAATTCCGCTAACTCTAATTGCAACGCATCGGCATTGTCTCGGGTCGTATCAAACACGTCGTAATCAGTGCGGTGGTAACGGCGATGAGGGTCATCTTTACTGCCTACATTCATCACACCAGATCGATAAATTGGCATCGCTAAATACACTAATTTATCCATGGCACCAGCAGGAATATCAAGTGCTAATCCATTACGAATATCAAAAGGAGTGCCATCAGGAAAAATACCTTTTGCACGCTTGATCCCAACTTTGCCAATATTAACTAATGAATAATCAAGTTCTAACTCAGCCAAACCGTGGCGCATTGGATTCATCAGGCTGCAATATTGTTTGGTAAACTCTTCAAAATAACGCTCTTGTTGTTGAAAATGTTGCGGGCTTAAAAACATCCCCTCAGACCAAACTACTTTTTTCTTATCCATTATTAATCCTCTTCACCTGTCACGGTAATGTTTACGCCGTCAATTCTGATGTTTACAACAATCGGAAATCCAGATTTCACACTCAAAATTGCGGTACTTTTGGCTTCTCTGTAATTAGAAAAAGCAGCTACCACACCGACATATTTAATTTCGCTGTTTTGTGGCAACGCGACCTTGTGAGCTTCGCTCGGTAAGATACTGTCGAGCTGGCGTTTAGATAATAATCCAGCCTTTAACACACCTTGATCATCACGATACAAATCAATAAAGTTCGCCTGCATAAATGCCTCTCTGTCAGCCAACTGATAGATTCGAATCTCAAGGGGTGACGCTAAGCCATTTATATTAGGGTTGATGTTGTATTCAGCCTCAATATTAACGACCACTTGCAATGGCAGTGCGTCTCGCCAAAACATCCAGCTGCTACAGCCACTTAAAAATAAAGTACACATCAAAAAGACAAGCACACGTTGCATATTACTTGCCTCCCATTGACTGCTTAATGCGTAAACTTTCACTGAAATACGCTTTAAATTTCATCTGCCATTCGTTGTTCTCTTTTTGACGAGTAAAGTAGCGTTTGTACACAGTCCAATAGTCCGCTTTCTTTTGCCAAAAACGTCGCGGCGCAAAGTCATCAAAGAAACTTTCTAGCTCCGTCGGCGAAATATCAGACAGTAATCGTTCTAACGCCATTTCTGCTGATTGCACCATCAGGTCATGCTGCTTAAGTTGTAACAACATCAGTTGCTGTGATTCCAACGCAGGGTAATTAGATCGTGAACTCGTATCAGCAAACGGTTGGCCTTCATCAATCACTACAGACGCGGTATTAAGCATCTCATCACCAAAGGGATCATCAGAAAAACTATCATCATCCAACCAGGTATTTTGAAGCATGTCTTGTCCCCGTTTTTTTACAGGTTCATTCGCAACAAATGGGTCTGCAAATATGCCGTCCAACTCTTCTTTGGGATCAACAAACACCCATTCTGGTACTGCAAGGTCATCTGACGACTCTGGTGCTGAGTCTGCGTTGTCATTACCCGAATGAGCGTTAACGCGGGCAGTCGATAAGGCATCGCCAAACGGATCGTCATCCCAGCCATTCAGTAATGACGACTTATCAGTACCTTGTGTTCCAGTTTTCCCCGACACCTTTACAACCGCTATGTCGGGAGTGAAACAAGACACCATTAGGCGATATTTACCCACATTAACCACGTCGCCATCGTTCAAGGTCGATTGATTATTTGAACCTAACGGTTTGGTCGCGCCATTTAAAAACACACCATTAGTGCTCACATCCATAATTTGATAACCACGGCTGCCACGATTAATTAACGCATGCGTACCCGAAATTTCTCTAGAGGCATCCGATAATTGCATCGTCATACCATAAGCACGACCAATGCTTCCTCCTTCATCAGGGAAAGTGACTGTCCATTCTGGAATGGGTTCTCCATCAGGAGAGCTGATGATTCGTAATGATAACGGCATATTATTGACCCTCGCACGCCACAATGGCTTGATTGAATTCATTGATAAATAACGGATATTTCTCCGTAAACTTCTTCGAGAAATACACACCGAGTGGTTTCTCATTTACCATTGTTTTAGTTATTGCTCGATGGCTAATACCCAATTGATTAATCGCGTTGTCCATCACTACATCATTCGCCAACACTGCACCTACTTCGCCTGACAGTAGTAATTCAATAAGCGCAGTAGCACGACGCGGTTTTTTCTCGACTCGGTAACCTTGTTTTTGTAACCATAACCACTTGTTCGAACCAAATAACGCGGTTACTGGTACTTCTTTTTTAAACTGGTGACTCTTCGTATCAATCGCGTCAGACAAACTAAACCAACTCCATGTTTGGTTCATTAAAGGCGCAGAATACTCGGCATATTTATCGCGGGTATCATTCTTAGACGCGAGGAAAAGGCCATGTAGTTCCCCTACTTCCGTTAGAATTTGAGAACGGTCCCAGTCTGTCATCGTTATTTGATAAGGCTGTTTCATTACCTTTAAAATACATTTCAACTTCACGATCCCAAGCCCTTTCATTTCACCGTTTTCTTGGTATTGATAAGGACTCCACATTTGTGTCGCTAACAGTAATCGTTCCGGACGGATTTCACTTCTTGCCATAAATGCCCCTCCGAGAAACAAGCTTAACGCCAGTGTTAAAGGCATTATTCTGTTTACGTTATGTATTACGTTATGTATTACGTTCATTGACCTTCCTCCACAGACATTCCGTTAGAGCGGATCATTCTGCCTTCGATACCATACACATCGCTGGCCATTTCCATTAGTTCGAATGGGATTGATTGGTTAATACGGGCCGCTTGCCTAAAGCTAATTGAAATGTCAGGTGGCGAGATAACACCAACAGGAAGGTCTCCTACAACGACCTCTTTTTTTAAAATTTGGATGCCATACAACGCCGCTTGTGTCGCATTATTCACAAAGCTAACGCCAAACGACATTAACGCACTGGCTTTCGTCCCATTCACCACATCAGGCACTGCAGAAATCAACGCAAGCTGCAGTGAAAGTTGATTAATTTCATCCACACGCGCGAGTAATGACGAGCTGCCAGTTAACCAAAGCAAGGTATTATTCAGTTCTGGATCAGTTTGTTTGAGCCGAGTCATCGCAGTCTCCATCACTAACTTTAAACCCAGAGCCGATTTCGATTCATCAACTACAATTGGCACAACAGTTAATCCCACTTTTTCAGCAAATTTTTTCATTGGCAAAAATTGCGTGAGATATGCACTCTGATTGGTACGTGAATACAAAATACCGATTTGCTTTAGTTGTGGATTAAAGCGTTGCATAATACGAAGGGTCACATCTGTGAGTAAATTCAATGACGTGAATGCAAAATTGTTCCCCGTGCCTGCATAGTCATCTGTGAGGCCTAATAACACCGGATCTTTTGAATTAACAGAAACAACTGGCAATAAACCACCTTGATACACTTTGTGTACAGACACGGTCGCTTTAGAGCCTAAGGTATACACCAAGTCAACCTCACTCTCTGCACGATGAAGCAAGTTCGCTAACATGGCATTATCTGCAGGTAAGCGCTTAACGACCCACTGCACTTGCGGTAATTGGGTACTGTATACATTTAACAGCGTTTGTAATGCCACATCATAAGACGATGCCTTGCGTGACACGATCACCAATATTTTAGACAATGAACGCGCAGGCACAAACGATACCCCTTCAGCGACAGACTTCGCACGCCAATGGCTGGCTGCTTTAGGTTGTAACTCTTCACCTAGCCATATTGGCCATTCTGTTGCAGCATACGTTGGTAAACAACATGCTACCCAAATTAATAAGATTCGGATCATACGTTTACCGCCTTAGATGTTTGTCTATCGAATACAGAAAACAACACTGCTATCACGACAAATAAAATAGCCAGTGTTATTAGCGTATCATCCACGCCAACCCAGAATAATAATTGCCCGACAACAAGCGGCCCAGACACATGGCCCAGTCGTTCAAGGAAGCGATACGTCGCAGCAATAACTGAGTCCACTTCTTGCCTATCCGCCATCGCATTCACAACATGCGTCACCACAGGCGCATTAATAAGGCCATGCGATAGCCCCATGCACATCATTGAAAGAGTAGTAAAGACAACAATCATCAGACTGTCCTCCATTTCAAATGCAGTACCAAGGATAATGAGCGAGATCCCGGCAAGCAGGTTACCAACGCTCAATGCAAGCTTACTACTGCCTAACTTATCGACCCAAGGCCCAGCTTTGTGGCTCACCAATAACACCACGGCGGCATAAGTCATCAACACTTGACCGATGCTTTCCTTACTAATACCACGCTCAGCAAGCATTAACGGCACCGCAAAAGAGACGATACCGGTTAACGCCGCTTTAGTCGGAATTCCCACCAATAACATGGTGCGAATAAACGCGGGCACTTTCATTAATCGCCAAGAATCTCGCATCATCATCGAGATATTATTTAACAACGAACCCGAGGCTTTCGTAGACGCTTTCATGCTCGGTAATACAAAGCTAAATAACGTCATCACACCGCCAATAGTGGTCGCTACCATGAATATGGCGCGGTCGCCAAAGTAGTTAGCTAAGAGTGCGCCAATCGCAGCGCCCGCAATAAATCCAGCATTAAAACAAAATACGATAATACCTGCGGCTTGAGTTTTATTTTTCTTATCACTGAAGCGTAAAATATAACCTTGTACCGAAATGAATACGAAGGCTTGGCCCACACCCGACACAACACGCGCAATCAATACACTCACAATACTACCTTCAGCACTGACACTAAGGATGCCACTACCTAACGTCGACAAAAGCACGCCACATACAAGCACAGTGCGAATATCATAAGTTTCAATTAAGCGTGCGGCAGGTAGTAAGGTTAAGGCAAAACCTAAAAAGTAGAGTGTGAAGAAAATAGCAGAAGTGCTTGCATCAAGCCCTGACGATTCTGCTAATGAGGTTAAGAACTGTGGCATGATTGGTGCCATTAAAGACTCCATCAGCACAGCACCTAAAAACAACGGCTTTAGACGTTCAAGCACTTGTTCTGATGAAGATTGGTTTGCGTCACCACCAAGTAAGCGGATAAAGGCAAAACAGACCAAGCCACAAGCAAAAAATAAGATCGCGAAGTTTTTTAATATTTTGGTTAACTGCCCCAGTACCACGCTTGATTGATAAGTAAGGTGCACCTCTGCAAATTCAGACGTCGTAAAACTATAATCTAACCACCCTATACGCCCCAACATCGGTAGCATAATGCTTTGGTTATATTGAGAATCCGCAACTAACTCGGCATTTTTATACACAGCAATAGTAGCCACTTCAGGATTAGCTTTGCGGAAGTTATCCAACATGCTATCAATCCCCGTCACCAGGCTCTGGTCAATATTATATTCCAGTACAGGGGCTAAACGGTGACTCACAATATCCGCTAACGATACGGCCTTATTACGTAAACCATCATGATATAAGCTACCAACAAGTAGCACGACACTGATTGCCATACTAAAAAATACCACAATAAAACTCGTTAAATACACTTTTCGACGCTGAGTTCGAAGCACTGAAACAATAAATAAAATCAGTAAAAATGCAATCAACCACACCATAGGTTGAAAAACATCGGTCACGACTTCTTCTACTTTTTCAGGACTGAATGCAATTTTTAAATAACCTACCTGGGTGAATTTATTGTTGAGTGGGATCGTCATGTAGTTATCATCGAGGATAGTTTCTCCCGCATGATACAGTTCATCGTGGCCAGCGAATAACGCTAACCCAGTAACCGATGAATTCGAGTTAACAATCGGCTGTAATACCAGATTTAACCCTGCGATTTCAGGTAACGGCACACCCGAGTTGAGTATCTGTTCGATGCCTAATTTAGCCGCTTGAGTTTGCGCTAAAATGGTGTCGGTTGATAATTCGCGATGACTTTTTAGCGCTTGTGCATAACCTACAACCAGTATTAGCAATAATGACATTGTCACTACTGCTACACCAAACGTAAGCCGAAGATTATCGTTAACGGTTCTCACTGTCGCTCCTAAGCACTTTTCAAGCTGAAAAAATCATCGTTAAAACAATGTGCTAACGATTCAGGGCGCTGTGCTTGCAAATACACCAAACGATTGAAAACCAAAGATTGGATCAAGTCTTGATAGCTCATGCCTTCATTGTGAATATCGTGACAAACAATACTGAGTTTATCGCCTTCAGGACGTTTCAAATCTGGCTTTGGATTCGCTTCAAGGACATATAATTTACCCTTGCAGTCCATGCGTAAATCAACACGCACAAGCGTACCGAGTCCCAATTGCTGGTAAATCTTATTACCCAGATCAATTAATGACTGGCGTAATTCAGGTTCATCTACTTTTAATAAACGATCACTGGTAATCGGTTTTACATCCATCGACGTAAAAATGAGTTCATCGTCTGCAAGTACACGTTCCGTCACCGAAAATGCAAAAGGTGAATCTAACTGATTTAACTTGTCGTTTTTAAATATCACCGAACCTGCAACCGCGACCACAAACTCACGGCCAGACAGATAAGGTTCAATCATGACGATGTTATTTGTCGCAGCCTGCACTATTTTTACTTTACCAGCGAGGTCTGCACGATCAAACACCGGATAAACATGTATCGAGGCACGGCCAGAAACAGGTTTCACAATAAATCGGCCACCGAAATCAGCGTCCATTTGGTCTAACGCCTCTTTATTCACCGCATCGGTAATACACTCACCCAAACCAACGGTAATAAAAGGTGCAGTTGGAATCCCAGCCGCTTTTATTTCATGTTTGAACAAATGTTTGTTATCGAGTAAGCCAGCCGTCATTGGCGAATGACCGACATAAGGCACCCCCAACATTTCCAACATCGACGGTAAATGGCACATCGAATCAAAGCCTTGAAGGCCACCACTATTGGTGATCACCAGATCAATGTTTAGCGCTTTTAAGCGTTGTGGCAAGTCCATGTTTTCAGGTAATACATCAATATGTTGAAATCCAGACTCACGTAAAGCATCTGCAATATCATAAGCCACGGACTGATATGTTTTTGTTGAACGCGGACTCAAATTTTTATAAATAAAGCTATCCGGCTGTGTTTTTTCGCCACCATGCACAACGGCAATGTAAAGTGAACGTCGAATCCATTGGATTTGTTCGATTGTGAATGTGCTGTTTTCCAAAATATTCTCTTCTTACAAAAATTTAAACGAATGCGTGATTAATATTAATCACGCATTTAAATTAAAAAATCGATTAATGATCAATTGACCATTCTACTAATTCTCTTGTTTCATCAAGATATGCATCGAAGCAAGTAACATGAGCCGTTACTTCTACAGCTGTTGTTTGTAATACCACACTCATAGCCTGAACTTTGTCAATATAGTGCTTCACTTCGTGATAACTCATCGCTACATTATCTCGAGCTCTTCGGATATGAAGCTCCTTTAGTCCCGCATTACTTGCTAACCCATTTTCAGAAAAATCACTCTCAACAAGGCGTTCAAGAATTACCTGACGGCTATCGAGCAACACCGCCGCTTGCTTTAATTTAGCTAAATTACGTTGCAACTTTGGTCCCAATTCTGCGATATCTTTTGCATGCCATTTTGCGACTTTACGTTGTCCTTCTGATGCACCAAGTGAACCTTGTAAAGCAGCAAGGTTACTAGAGTCATACTTTGCACGTTTGCGTTTTTTTCTAGCATCGCCAAGTCCTTTACTCGCAGCTTCTATACCTTTAAATGTATACTTCACTGCAATCGTCCCCCCTGGAATTAGACTAAAGGGAATTTTGATAAATTTAATCGGTGTCTTCTTATTCGCACGAAGTTTATCCGCGATGCTACGTTTAATTTGATAACCTTTCCCACTGGTTGCTGAGTCATAAGCATGCTTTGATTGATCGATATAATCACCTCCACCATATGTTTTTTTATTATGGCGTAAATGACTGACAAAACTATCTGATTGCGACATGCTTGGTGATGCGAACGCTTGTAATTTCTGAGCTAACACGCGGCTGAAATAACTAGAAAACTTTTGTTTTGCCCCCTCAACTATTGCGGACTGTTCTACTTTGCTTACAATATATTGGTCGATTAAAGGACTAAGCTTAGAAAACACGAGCCCAGAAGCGACATCTATAATAGGATCTGCTTTAGCAATCATCTTAGCTGCATTTGTTTTACCTGTTTCTGTATTCGGCATAATTACTGCTCCATTTATTTAATTAATGGCAATTGCCACGGCACCATCTACAACACTGATATTGACGCTGGTGATGCTTTGCCCTTCACTTATTCTGGTGATACATTGCGTCGCCAGTTCTGGTACTAATCGACGATTAATGATTTGTTCAATGGCTCTAGCACCTGTTTCTGGCGAATTATTTTGGCTCACTAAATAATCCACCAAGTCACTGTCATAACTGAACTCAGCGTTATAATAACCACTCACTCTTTTCTCAATTCGACGTAAAGAAAGACGCGCAATTTCAGCCATTTCAGTATCATTTAGAGGGAAATATGGCACCACGGTCGTACGACCAATAAAGGCAGGTTTAAAATACTGCTGTAAAGCAGGCGTGATCGTCTGAGTCAAAGCAGATACATCTGGACGCTCGATCTGGCAGGCATCAACAACCGCACTATCTGCCGCATTAGATGTCATGATGATAAGCGTATTTCTAAAGTCAATTTCACGACCTTCACTGTCTGAAATAGTGCCTTTATCAAAGATTTGATAAAATATATCGTGAACACCGGGATGCGCTTTTTCCATTTCATCAAGTAACAATACCGAGTAAGGATTTTTACGTACCGCTTCGGTTAACACACCACCTTTACCGTAACCAACATAACCCGCAGGCGAGCCAAGTAGCATTGATACTTTGTGCTCTTCTTTAAATTCAGTCATATTGATGGTCGTGATATTTTTCTCACCACCGTAAAGCAGATCCGTTAATGCCAACGCGGTTTCTGTTTTACCCACACCACTCGGTCCACACATTAAGAACACACCGACGGGTTTACGTGGATCAGTTAATCCAGCGCGAGACATACGAATCGCTTTGGCTATTTCATGAATAGGAGCATGTTGCCCAATAACACGTTTTCCGAGTTCAGCTTCAAGGTTAAGTAAACGTTTCACATCATCTTTAACCATGTTACCAACAGGGATCCCAGTCCATAACGCAATCACTTCAGCAATAGTCTGCTTATCAACCTGTGCCATCACCAAGGGTGACTCACCTTGAATACTGCGCAGTTCCGTCATTTTTTCACTTAACAGTGCCTGCATTGGCGTATCTGCAACCTGTTCACCCGCAAGAAAACGTTCTCCAATAACATCCTGTAATCTTAAAATTTCGGTCACACATTCCTTTTCTATATTCCAACGCGAGTTTAACGCCTCGTATTCAGACTCCAGTTGATTACATTTCTGTTCAATCGCCACCAATTTTTCAGTGCCGTTCGCATACATCGCATCTTCATATGTAAACGAGGTACGCTCATTGTGCGCATAACGGATCTGTTCAGCTAACCCATCTAATTGTTGCGGTAATGCGCTCTGGCTCAAGCCAATACGTGAACACGCCGTATCTAATAAACTAATCGCTTTATCAGGTAATTTTCGCTCTGGTAAAAAGCGTATTGACAACTGAACCGCAGCTTCAATTGCTTCTTCCAATACCGCCACGTTATGGTGTTTTTGCAAACTACCCGCAACACCTCGTAGCATTTGAATAGCATCTTCTTCACTCGGTTCACCCACAGCAACAAGCTGAAAACGACGCGTCAGTGCGGCATCGGTTTCAAAATACTGCTTATACTCAGCCCACGTTGTTGCAGCAATCGTTCTAAATTCCCCACGTGCTAACGCTGGTTTTAATAAGTTGGCCGCATCATTTTGTCCTGCAGCACCACCTGCGCCAATTAACGTGTGAGCTTCATCAATGAACACAATAATTGGGCGTTCAGATTGCTTCACTTCCGTTAACACATCTTTCAAACGGTTTTCAAATTCACCTTTGATACTTGCACCCGCTTGTAATAAAGACAGATCCAGTGTACGTAACTCCACATTCATCATTGACGGAGGCACGTTACCATCAACAATTTGCTGTGCTAATCCTTCAACAATCGCGGTTTTACCCACACCCGGATCACCTACAAGGATCGGGCTGTTTTGACGACGACGGCACAGAATATCAATCGATTTACGGATTTCAGGATTACGCCCTGAGATTGGATCTAATTCACCTTTACGTGCTGCTTCAGTTAAATTGTGCGTATATTTATCAAGTGCTACAGTACCCACAGACTCATTCGGAGCCATGTCATTATGTTGTACTTCACCTGCGGTTGTTTGAGCGCCTTGCTTCGTGGCAACACTTTTTAATGATTCAAGCGATACCGTGTTCAACCATGTGGTCAATTCACCGTTGTATCCACCTTGTTCAATACGCTGCTTGAGTACGAGCAGTACGTGATAACCATTAATTGACGCGTTACTGTGGTTAAGCGACGCTAATAACCAGCAATCTTTAAGCAGTTCAATCAACGAAGGTGAAAGCGATGGCGAACTGTCGTTGCCACGAGCTAAACAATTTAAGTTCCGATTAAGCAAATCAATAATTTGTTCACGCTCAATACTGCTTTGCGATAACACGCCTTGCCAACCTGATTTTGACTCATTTAATAATTGATAAAACCAGTGTTCAACATCGACACTAAAATGTGTTCGAGCCATACAATCTGCAGCAGCCTGCTCGAGAGCGCTCTTTAATGTTGGCGTTAATCGCGTCACTAGTTTTTGTAATTCAACGTTAATCATGCAGTGTCCTACTTTAGTTTTAGTGGCATAACCACATACTGTTGTGTTATTTCAGTCGATGCTAACCTCGCGGATTGGCTTAATCGCACACCATAACTCGCATCTCGAGTTAACTGACAAGCCGGTAATTGTTGTCCAGCCACTTTCATTGCTAAGTTGATTTTAATATTCGAGCCCATGTAATGGCGGATAAATGCGTCGATGGCATCGCTCAAGACTTTGTTTTGATTGAGCTGTTCAAAGTTTTGATGATTGGGTTTCACTTTGACGTCAAGTTGTTGAAATGCGGTAACCGCACTTTTCCCAAGCAATGCGTCAAAGCCCAACTGGTTGTTTTGCCCTGTTGCGCCTAAGTGTGTCAAGCAGCACCCTAATAGCGGCTGATATTCAATATCGCCATGATCGACTTCAAATTCATACCCAAAATAATCCGCTAATAAGTGCTTGAGTGTTGTTAGACATGTCACCTTCGCTCCCATTAACCCGGTGTATTGAATAAGGTGCCCTTGTGGTAACGCAGTATTAATACTCGTGTCACCCGCAAGGCTAGACAACATCGTAGTGAGTGATTTGTGATGACGGTTCCAGCTAAACCGCTCTTCTTCCGCTTGGATAACGATGTTGTTCTTGGTTTCGGTCTGGCAATAAAGGCGAAAATAGCGATTATTAAAACCATCCAAAAAATCGACTAAGGCGCTATTACCTTGCTCAAATGACTCACGTAACGCTTCGCTGTAGTTATAACGAGGCATGACCCCTTGACTGCCAGACAGCGCGGGTAAGTCACACGTAAAATGCCATGAATTGTCAGTGTATTGCTGAACTTCAACAATGTCTGATTGATGGTATGACGGCAGTAAATGCGTAATAAAATTAAGCTCAGGACGCGCGCCTAACTTAGCCGCATGATGCTTCACTAACTGCACCGCCTGCGGTAATTCAAACTGATAAGGCGCACAACGTAGCGAGCCTAATATAGATTTTTGCATCCGAGCCTCCGTGGGAAAACACGGTATTCGCCTTCTCGACCATCAAGTAATATCACGACTTGTGTAAAGCTATTAAAACCAGAGAAATACGCAAAAAATCGATCCAATAATTGGGCGAGTAGCTCAACCCCACCAGCCAGACCCGTCGGGTTTATTGTCACGCTCAGTCGTGTGCCATTAGCAAAACAACTTTTCCCCGAAATACGCACAGGTGCAACAACATGCGCTTGCGACAAACCTTGAATGGATTCGATATAAGCACTGTTTTTGGCACTATTGTTGTGGTTATAAAGTTGCAGCATGACTTTTAATGCCGACACCGGATCATCGTTACCAAACAGGGCTTGGTAGTTAAAATGTAAGTGCGCCAATAACGGCCAAGCGCCTTGCTCACCAGTGTTGATGTTAGTTTGTTTTGTCGGGCGACGTAATAACGTCAAATCCGCAGGTAAAGAAATAGAGTCGTGACAATGTAACTGACAAGACGTAGACAATTGACTCGCCGCATTGCCATTTGTGCAGGTCGTCGAGATTAACCAAGTGTGTGCTGATTTATCAACATGACTGTGGTCTAAATTCGCAACACGCAATGCACTCGACACCGACTGGTCGCTCATATTTTCAGACTGCGATAACTGCCAACGTAATCCAATTTCAGCACCGTTAAATTTTTCACCGTATAGCGGCGGTACATTTCGGGGTTTCTGTTCAGTTACGTCCGTTACATCATCAACCGAAAATAACTGTAACTGCGCTTGTCCACCAACATCCAGCATGATTGGATACTGCGACTGGCTAAAATCGACACGTAATGGCTCTGCGGTGATGGACTGTAAGTTAATGATAGGCGAACAGAATAAATGAAAATTATTAACACCTAAGCTACGTGCTAACTCCACTGGCATGTCGTCTAAAAAAATTCGGATTTTAAGTGTGTTGGTATTGGCATGCTGCAATGCCGACGATAACGCTAACTTAATCGCATGGAATCGCTCTGCAAACATAAAAAATTCGGTTAATAACTTAAAACCACCGAAACTACGTACACTATAAGGTAAGACGAATTCTTGCTCTTCAAAACCAACCGGCAAGAGGGCGTCAGCCCCTAATAAAACAACGCTGTCGTCATATTGAATTGAGATCTGTTGGATCCCCGAAAACAAATGATCGTAAAGGCGCAATATTGTAGATGTTTCACCCCGCAAAAATAACGATAATTCAGTCAGTTCCAAATCAGAAAACAGGATCGTTGGATCTGTCGTTGTTAATGTCAGTTCAAGCATCGCTTTCGCATGCTCAGCCCCTTTTGGCTTTTTAATATCAAAGGGAGCAATAGACGCTGAACAATCCGTTAAGGTGATCGGGTATAAATCAACATCTTGCGTTGTGCGGAACACCAAGGTGTCGGTATCGACATCATCAAGTCCTAAGTGCGTTCCGCGAGGCAGAGTGTACTTTGCAGTGACTTCTTCGTGAGGCAGCATTTTAACCATGCTATAAGCAGGCACAGGGCGTAGATAATGTGGAAATAAAAGTTGTAACAAGCTATCCGTTAACTGCGGGTAATCCTCATCTAAACGCTGTTGTAAACGAGCATTCAACAAGGCCACGCTATCAATAAGACGGGTCACTTGCGGGTCATCAATACTATCGCGACTGATCCCAAGTGACTTAGCGGCACCGGGATGGCGTTGAGCAAAGTGACCCGCATCTTGGCGAATAAATGCTAACTCTTGTTCAAAATAACTTAATAATGATTCAGACAAAGTTAGTTTTCCTTACATCGACACTGCTTGTGGTGAAATCTAAGCTTGAATCAAACACAACAAGCTCTTCACCAAACTCGCTGACGATCACGCCTTCGATTCTAAATTTCAGTTTATTCGTGACGACTGACTCTTCTTCCAGCTCAATATTAAGATCCTTAATGCGAGGTTCGAATTTCGTAATTAACTGCTTAATACTTTGTAAGATATGTTCACTATTGGCTCTATTCTGGCCTCTCACCGCATGGCTCATACCCAGTAAAGCGATAGATTCATCAGTATATTTAGCAACATCATCATCGCCCCAAATGGGCGATTTAGCAGAAAGTAATGATGCAATATTTTCAATAATAGCATCGCGAAGATCATCAATATTCGCCGTCCAATCACCTTTCATTTTTGCAAACAGACTCATGATTATTGCTTCCCTAATTTTGTTGCGGGCACGTCGGTAAGCAGCACTATGTGGGTGTCTAACATTTCATATTGATATTGCGGCTGTAGGTTTATTTGGCAACGGTATTTTGTTGGATCAAGCAGGTCTTGCGTAAAATTAACATCAGCGCGTTTAAGAGGATAACGGGCCATGACAGACTCATCACCAAAATCAACGCCACTGATATATTGGTTTAACCATTTTTCTAACGAACGCTGACATGTAGACGGGCTATCAAAGCTACCGATTTGGTCGCGGATCTGCGCTTTAATGTAATGACCAAAACGACAGGCCATGAGATTGGTCTGTAACATACCACTCATTTTTTCAGTTTCAGTCGTTGCCTTCCACACAGACTGATTACTGAAAATGCCTTTTTGACCGCTGAGATAGACACTTGATAAAGGAACAAACCCTTGTTCAGACCAAAATTCATCATCTTCACTAAACAGATCAATCCGTGATAACAGTGGCTCTTGCTGACCATTACCGACTTGCACTATCGCGCCATAACGCCCGCGTTCATCGTAGGCACGTAAAAAACCAAACCAACTGATACGATCAAATTCACGGATCACGTTTGCAGCCAATAAATACGCTGCGTTTCCCCACAGTACATGTTCCGTCAGCGCTCGTTCGTTAAACACAAACCCGGCTTGGCAATGCTGATAAGGGCTTCTTAAATGGTATTCTGGTAACACCAAATTTAAGAAACGACTCGCACTATGAGAACGTAATAACTGCCAACTTTGTAAATCTGAACTGCTTAAAATACGCTGTATACGTTTATGGTCAGGCATTAATCGAGCGGGTTCGTCACCAAAGAAATACGGATCCACGCCAAGGCTTACAGGGCACAACGCGCGTTCACCTAATTCACCTAATAACTGCAGTGTGTACAGATCATCAAAATCGGCATCATCATCTAAGTCAGACTGAATAAGATGGTCAACAACCAACAGTCCAAAGGGGTGGCCGCCTGCAGTATCGAGTTCTTTTGCGTATATTTTTTGATATAACGCACTGCGGGTGACATTGAAAGATTGATTAAGATCGGCAGACACCATGTCCCAGCTAAGGTCTAATAACTTAACGTGCACACGGCGTTGCGAAACTGGCAGTAAAACTAAGCTATGTAGTCCTAACCAGCGCGCTTCCAATTCTTTGAAGTCAGTGGCTTGCATGACAGCAGAAAGTTGCTCGCTCATGACATCATCAAGTTGCGTGATCAGTTTACTTAACTGTGATTTGAATTCTGAACGATTATCGTTCTGAGCATGGTTTAACAGCATCCGCCACAGCCCTGCATCCGTCAGGACGTTGGCGGATGATGTTAGATTTGATGTACTCATAACAACCTCAACTACCCGAGGGGTCCCCCGGGCATCAACTATTAACCCGGAATATTAGCAACCATACGTAATGACGATGTTAACTCTTCCATTTGTAACCAAGGGCGTAAATAAGCCACGGCAGAATAACAACCAGGGCGGCCCACTTGTTCTTCAACTGTTACTTTTGCTTCAACCAATGGATGTGTTGATTTTGCTTCATTGCCAATCGCACTTGGATTAACATACTGGTGGAGCCAGTTACTTAGTTCTTTTTCAATAGTACCCGGATCTAAGTTAGAACCAATACGATCACGGCCCATGACTTTTAGGTACTGTGCGATTCGGCTACTTGCCATGGTGTAAGGCAAGCGTGCTGAAATGGCTGCGTTTGCAGTCGCATCAGGATCGGTATACGTTTTTGGCTTATGCGCCGTTTGAGCACCCATGAATACGGCGTAGCTCGTATTTTTATAATGCACTAACGGTAAGAAACCTAAGTCACTCAGTTCTTTTTCACGTTCATCTGTTAGGTTTACTTCAGACGGACATTGTTGAACTAAATCACCCGCTGGTGTGTAGTAAGTAAAGTTCGGTAGGTTTTCAACTTTACCGCCATTATCATTACCACGAATAGCAGTACACCAACCGAATTGTGTATATGCTTGCGTTAACAATAAACCGTATTCAAACGCAGCATTACTCCACACAAGATCATCTTGCGTCTCTGGGTAAGCATTGCCGTTAGCGTCATGTTTCAATTCTTCAAAATCAAATGACTTAACAGGTACTGTTTGTTTACCATAAGGTAAACGTGCAATTGTTTTTGGTAGTGTTAGTGCAACATAACGCGAATCATCACTTTCACGGAATGCATTCCAGCTAGCGTAAGCAGGTGAATCAAAACCAGCGGCGACTGGTTTACCTTCGTTAAAGTTAACGAATGAACTAAAATCAAACATGCTTGCATTTGCAGCCGCAATAAATGGTGAATGAGATGCCGCAGCAACTTCACCCATATAACGCATTAGCGCTACATCTTCATCGCCATAACCAAATTCGTAATCACCTAACAATGCACCGTAAGGTTGGCCACCAGCTGTACCAAATTCTTCTTGATAAATCATCGTAAATAAACGGCTACGATCAATCGCTGGCGCATCTTCAAATTGCTCTAATAATTCGTCTTTCGTGTAGTCCGCAAGCTTAATTTTTAAGTTTGGGCCTAATTCACTATTTTTAACTAATTTTTGCAGACCTAACCAAGTACCTTCCAGTTTTTGGAACGCCTTGTGTTGCATCACTGTTGAAAGCTGTTCAGAGATTTTCACGTCTAATGCAGAAATCGCTTTTTCGATTGTTAGTGTTAGGTTTTTATCCCAAGTAACAGTACCGTCTAGCGCTTGTAAAGTGAGTACAGATAGCAATTCTTTGGTCGTGTCTGCTGGTGTCTGTGTGGTTGCTGAAATAGCGCGGTCAAGAAAGTTTAATTCACCTTCTGCGGCACCGGCTTGTTCTGTTGCAGCTTGTTGTTCCGTGCTCATTATTCAGTCTCCCCAGTTTTTACACCTAGCTCTTCAGCTAAATGTTGAATTGAATCGGTACTTTGTAGTACTTCTTTCAATAAGCGTTCTAGATCACGAGAGCGATCCGCTTTGCTTAGTAATTCTTTTAACTGGTTACGTGTTTCAACCAATTTTTTTAGGGGATCAATTTGTTGAACCAAGCGTTCAGGATGAAAATCATTCATTGAACTTAGCTTCAGGTTAACTTCAAATTGGCTATCATCATTTGCTAATTTGTTGTCAACTTTATATGACAATGACGGGCTAATTTGTCCCATCACAGCATCAAAATTATCTTTATCAACACCAGTGAACTCACGTTCTTCTAGGTCAATTTTATCACTTTCAGCTTTATGACCAGAGAAGTCACCAATAACACCAACGACAAAGGGCAAAGGGCAAAGGGCAATTCTTTGGTTTCTGTTGCGCCATTAGTTTCAACATCATAGGTGATACTGACACGGTTTTTACTTATACGCTTATGTTGTGAGTTGAGAGCCATACTTCCCTACCTTTTATTTTAACAAAAATAAAGCGGTGCGCAGCCTAAGAAACACACCGGTCAAAATTATTTAGTTCCAGAAATTAACTTACCTTGTGGAACGTTGTAAGAAACAAGACCGCCGTCTTCTAGTTTACCGCCATCAAGTTCATGACGATGTTTCTTATCAACTTGGATGTAAGAAAGTGAGATGCTTTCGAACGGTTGAGAACCGTCGCTGCCACTTAGGTTGTATGAAACAACACGTGCTTTTTTTAGACCTACTTGGTAATAAATTTCAGCACCAGAACCATCACGTGCAGCTTTAGTAAATACGATATCAACATTTTTACCTTCAACACCTGGACTGAATAGGAACGATAAAAGATCTTCAGAAGCACCACAAAGTTCTTTTGTAATACTTACTTCGCTCATAGCAACCATGCCGGAGTCAGCATTATTACCACTACCAATTTCCATTGCTACTTGACGAACAGCGCCCCAGCTATATGAATTCAAAGCAAACCAACCATCTTGTGGTAAACCTTCAATTGTTGCGCCACCTTTAACTTTAACGCCATCAATTCTCATATATATACTAGCCATGATATTCCTCACTTATTTCTACTTGGGATTGAAAACCAATTACCAGAGAGAATTACTACTCGAGGTAGATACTGGTTCTTCTTGAACTTCTTCTACAGAGACAGCCGTTACATTGTTCAAAACAGAGTGACTCGATGTTGTACTGACTGCTCTCGTGTTGTGTTGCACAGATGTAGATTTATCCACACCTGACAGCGGTAACATTTTTTTGTGCATTGGCTGAATAACATTCGTATCCCCGTTCTCATCAAGAGCGGATAGATGAAACACTTGTTTAATCGTATCCTCTTGATTTAATAACAGCTCCGACATCAACTCAGGAAGTGATAAATAGCCCCAACGAATTGCTTTTTCTAACAAATAAGAGACCGGGCTATGTGGTTCTACTTTCCTAAACGATTCAGCTAACGTTCGTAGTTGATGAAACGCATCATCGCGATTGAATTCTTGATTATTAACAGGTAAACCATCTAACAAAGCGTAATCAGTAACACTATCTTCTTTAACTTGCATATTCTTTTCGCCGCCATCAACATGATTGATTTCATCTGTTTCAGGTTGTATATCAGCCTTAATCACGCGTTTTTCTTCACTCTTTAAACCTGAGATGTATTCCATCGCTTTCAATATTTTAGTGATCACGCTGACAATAAATTGAAAGCCAGGTTGAGGTAATAAATACTGTTTACATACGCTAGTGACATGTGTTTCAACGGCACGCATAGCCTCTCGTATCGACACTAAATTTTGCATTAAGCTAGTTACTTTAACCCTTTCACCCAATGCCACATTTTGGTACTGTTGACGTAACTCAGGTAAACCGCCTTTGCGCTCTGCACTTAAATAACGCGAATAATTTAAGTCCCCAATTAGCGGTAACATTAAGAAAGGTGAATACACTAAGCTACTGTCTTCACTTTCACCGACTAGTTGTACAAAGCCCTTCACTTTAAATGCGTTAATTTCTTTTAATTTGTCACTTTCTGACTTTATTTTATTGTCAGGGAGTACGGGATGAACCTCGTCCCAATGCCCCTCAACAAGTGCTTGCAACCATTGACTTGCTTCACGCAGCCCATTTAATGCAGGGTCAATGACTATCTGAGCCGCTAGCAGCCAACCCGCTAGCTCAATATCTTTTGATGTCGTTTTAAATATTTCAATCAAACTACTTGATAAAGAACGCCAGTGTTCAACGTTGGCATCTTGTAAACTATCCATTTCTGCAGGATCTGGTGTCTGCATTAATTGACGCTGAGATGTTTGTGCAACATTAAATTCATTTCTAAGCGGTCTAAACTTTTGTTTATCTGATTTTAAATAAACGCCACAAAAATGTTCATCATCAATTGGTAATAAAAGTAATTCATGTGATGTCTGATTGAATAACATATATTTTCTGACCTATTTAATTTAGACCTATTGTTCCAACAGGTTGGCAGCTTGTAAACAAACTTATCGTAAGCGGACGTAAGCGATGTAAGTCAAGCAACGAATCAGGAGGGTAATAAAAATAATTCAAAGTTAATATTAATACAAATAAAGATCTTCAATAGTGTAACGAACAACGAGCACAAAAATAAATACATAATAATCAATAGGTTAATATCACATGTATCAATAGGTTAATATTGCAGCCATCATGGGCGCCACAAAAAATAAGACCAGTTAATAAAAGCCATTAACTTAAAAAAAATAGAGTAATAACTTTAATGGACAATATGAAACCAGTATTTATTTGTTTTATATGTAATGAAATTTATTAGACAGTAAACTTTACGTTTAGAAATCCAATAAACATTGGAAAACTTACATCAAGCACGTACGAAAGATTAGATGTATTTGGTGGTCGTCTGAATTTATATTCAATTTATGACAACACCTCATTGTAAGTCATTGTAAGAGATTAACTCTAATATAAGAAATCGCATGAGTAGTATGTTACGTTTTGTCTATCTCGATATTGAGTATAATAATTATATTTTTTTGAGTGAATGGTTTTATTAATTAATAATTATAATAGGAATAGCTAATATGCCACGTCAAAGTCAACCCCACTTAGAATTAGATTTGGGTTTCATCAAAAATAACTTAGGCAAGGCAGGTGTATGCTCGAGAGAATTTGACAAATGGTTAGACCGATTACAAAAAGCATACGGCAAAGTAAATTCCGTCAGGGCTATTCCGGTACTACAAAGAGGGATTGATGGTGTTTACTCGCTGCTTGAAAGTATGAAGTATCGACATCACAAAGGTAACAGTAGTGCATATGAATATGGTGTATCTGCTATTACTGAAGACCCTACTTGGCAATGTCTTGTATCTTCTGTCACACATCATTTTCCTAAACAGGTCAAAGTAGTTAGACCGAGTAGAACACCACATGAGGCAATTAGGGATAAATGTGTTAACCGGACATTTTTTAATTTTATTTTTCAGCAACAACGTCTAGTTGAAATTATGAAACCTAATATTATTGCCCAAGGTGAGTTAGGTCGTCTACAAGTTCAGATTCTTGAAGCACAGATATCCTCTTTGGAAAAAGCCTACAATGAGCGAAGTCAGTTCAATGAACAGGTATGGACAATTCTGAATGACTACAAATGTCGTCAGAGTGTCTTTCAGGCTACAGCGTCACCGAAAGCAAGTGCAGAAGCAAAGAGTAATAGCTTATCTGCGGATGCTAGTGTTGAGCTTTTTGCCGGTTTAAAAGTTGAAGTAATTAAAGAATGGGACTTTGCAAATATAATGCGTAATAAGGTAACAGTAAACGCATTAATTGGTAGTAATTTTAAAGCAGCAGTAAGTGCTAACGCTAAGATAAATGACATTAGTTACGCGAGTGCTAGTGCCAAAATTGACGAAGCAAAAAAAACCACGAATAAGAGTGGTTTTTCTGATGCCATGCAATTGATACCCGGTATTGATTTAGGTGTAAATGCAGAACTTGCAGCAATGATGGGGGTAAAAGTTACCGTTAAGCATGAGCTTACTGTGGGTCAAATTATGGCAATGACCAATGAAGCTGAACTGTTTGTTGGTGCAGAGGTAAAGGCTTCAGCTTCAGCTACGCTGAACTCAAATAACATTTATGGAAAAGATGAAATAATTTTCGGTAAGCTGGGGGCAAGTGCCTTTGCGGGACTAAAAGCCACAGGCTCGAGTACCGTTACCTTTAAAGCGCGAGGAATCAGTGCAGCATCTGTGAAGGTTTCTGGATCTGTTTCGGCGGGGATAGGCATCACAGCTGAAATTGAAGCATCGGTTCGAACCTCTGGGGATATCAAATTTAAAATTGCAACAGGGGCAACCGCAGGGATCGGCGCTTCAACGTCACTAGGTGCAAGTGTTAATCCAGTTGCCCTTAAGGTGATCTTATGGGATGGTTTCGCTCATCACCTGACAACAAAAAAATACCAAATACGCAAGAATGAAAAACTAGACCGAAATTTAAATACTGTGGCGATTATACGTTGCGGTGAACATGCTCTCATGTCATTAAGTTCTCTAGAAAACGATTATAGAAAAATGGCAGAAGAGCTTTGGAGAATCCCGGTAGATGCTAATTATTCTAATGGTGTTTATCATGATGATCTATCTCGAGGAGCCAAACTTGATGATGCTTATATACGTTCGGTTGAGATGAATAGTGATCGCGGCATGAAGAAAGCCGAGGAGGGCATTATGCATAGTTCTCAGGTTTTAAGTCAATCGGTTGCAGATAATAAGTCGCATTTAAATAAACAATCTCGAGGTCGAAAAGCAATACGCAGAACGAAAGGATTACTAGCAATACAACCTCCGGTGGGGGCTTGGGTTTAATGCTATTTTAGCGGATATCTTAACGGTAAAAGCACTGAAGGTGAAAATGTTCAGTGTTTTATTTTGGGCCCTTATAACCCCTGATTTAGCGTTAAATCAGCTAAGAAATAACAGCGTTAAAATATCACAATTATTAAATACAGCGCGAAGGTGCATTCTTGTATATTTTGAATATAATATTGTCTATCTGCAACATCATTCAAGTTCTCTTAAACGATTGTAATCAAGTAAAACGGTGAACTTCAATGGAAAGTTATGTCACTGCGCCAATTAACTCTTTAAAACAGGGGACGACTCTTTTCTTTGTACTGGAATCATGAGTTCAAATTTAGCGCCGCCAAGTTGACTTACTGATGGAGCGATTTGACCTCCTAAGCATTTTGCAGCACTTTTCGCAATTGATAGGCCGAGTCCTAGCCCCCCCGAATTACGGCTTCGGCTATTATCTAAGCGAGCAAAAGGGATAAAAATCTTGTGATAGTTCTCGGGAAGGATACCAGGACCATCATCTTCAACTGTTATTCTAATGGTATTAGCGAGTTGAACAACGCTTACTTTAACCGTTGACTGGGCATAATTTAACATATTTTTTAGTAAGTTATCAAATGCTAAGCGCAAATACATCGGGCTGATATTCATTATTATCTCATCGTCAGCACAATAATTTACATCAATACTATTATGAGTCTGATATAACGCGATCCGAGACTGAATGAAGTCGGTTATTACAATAGATTGTTCATCACAATTATAATGGGAATATTTAGCGCTGACGCGTGAAAATGTAGTTATCTGCTCTGATAATTCAACCATGCCATCTACATAATCATCAATACTATCTAGTAGTTCGATATGTTTACGTCTTGTGAGGTCTTTTTTCAATAGCCCTACAGCCAGTTGTATTCGACTAAGCGGAGTTCTCACTTCATGAGGTAAAGCTTGTGCGAATACCTCACCTTCATCAACGCGTTCGTTGATTGCTTTTGCCATGGCATTAAAGCTGATCGATAGGCCATTAAGTAACGAGGTAGCTTGAAGATCTACGCGTATATTCAGATTTCCGCGACCAAAGGCATGATTTATTTCAACTAAGTGATTTATCTGAATCTGTAACTTACGGATAGGCCAATATAAATTTATAGCGATAAGAAAAAGCATGAAAGCAAACGTACCGAATAAGATAATATCATCTTCAACACGTTCATCATAAAAGTTTTCACTGATTGTGATCGCCGCAATAGCGCTACGGAGTCGATAAACTGCGAGATATTCGTTATTTTTTTGCATGTAAATATCAACTTTATTAATAGTCTTAATATATTTACATTCCTGGCAAGGAGATAAACTTTTCAATAAGCTAATTTTTTCAATGTTATAGTTATATGAATCAACCTCGGCACGTTGATAAAAATCATCAGCATTCATCAGCACATCATTACGCTGAGCTTCTAGTTCTTGGTAAACTTGCATCGTATTGTTATAAAAATACGCGGTCTTTTCTTGATAAACGAATATACTTGTTAACCATGCTGTTAATAAAATACAGGCACAGATAACGACCACGATACTGATATAAATATGCGAAAATAATGAGGTCAGACGATTATTCATTGATCAACATATAGCCTTTGTAACGGATCGTTTTTATTATTTTCTGCGTCGAATCATCAATATTGAGTTTCTTGCGTAATCCAGATATACGCATATCAATAGAACGATCAGAAAAGTCATGATCAATACCACGCAGTTGTTGGCAGCACTCTTCCCGGGAAATAACGACTCCCACATTTTTGGTTAATAATAACAGTAGATCATATTCAGAATCGGTGAGTTCTAATGTTTTCCCTCTAAATTCTACATGTTGCTTTCTCGGATCAATTTTTAATCTTTTTAGCTGAATTGTCTCACTGCCATTTTGTTGTCTGTTTGAGCGGCGTAACAATGCCGTTATTCGTGCAGCCATTATATGAGGACGCACAGGTTTAGTTAAATAATCATCAGCACCAAGTTTGAGTAAGCTAACTTCAGTTAACTCATCATCACTGGCAGTTAATACCAGTATGGGTTCATTGAAAAAAACTCTAGCTTGTGCACAAATATCTCTGCCTGATAAACCAGGTAGCATTAAATCTAAAATAAGTAGGTCAGGTTGATATTGCTTTATAGCAGTCAAGGCTATGGCGCCATCATTAATAATCTTAGTTTGATAACCTTCGCCGTTTAAATACATGGCTGTTAATCTTGCT
This sequence comes from Moritella sp., assembly GCF_013215705.1. Taxonomy (GTDB): domain Bacteria; phylum Pseudomonadota; class Gammaproteobacteria; order Enterobacterales; family Moritellaceae; genus Moritella. The sequence goes on from NZ_JABSQR010000007.1 coordinate 222,362, forward strand.
ATTTCATGATCATCTTCGACGATCAATATTCGTGTACTCGGCATTTACCCACCCTTAAATAATATAGATGCTGAGTGAGCCAGTCTAGTGGCACACAAAAGTCGCATCGAATTATAAACATATTTATTATTCTGTAACCTACCCATTATTGGTGCAAAACACCACACTAGTTCAAAAAACCAAATTAATATATATTAAATTATTTAATATCTATTAATTTAAATATAAGGACATTTTAATCTTTGACTAATCAAAATCACGACAGGCCGTTACAAACGCTTACAAAAAATATATTTAGCTTACGTGAAAATTAAATCTTTCCAGCACCAATTGGATTGACCCGCTAAAACATCAATTTTGTTGGGCTTATAATATTGTGTTATTTTTCATATAATATTGCGTTTAAAATACGACTACGACATTATTATAATTAGGGTTAACCACTGCCAATTTTATACTCATTACAAAACTGTCCTTACGCGATGCAAGCGGTACGTGACCATGCTCGAATCACATCTAAGCCAATGGCGAAATACCCGCACTGGCTAGAAACTAATGAAGAATTTTTATTTGGACATGCCGACTAAAAACAACAAAGGGCAAACATAATATCAATTATGTTTGCCCTTATCGTCAGTATGACCGTCAGTTAAAACGACAATGAAAAATTAAGCGACGTCTTTCACTACATGCACATCACTTACCTGTATGTTCGTTTTAGCTGTTTTAGCAGCAGACGTTTTGGCTGATTGCTCTGCTAATTCAGCTTCTAACATCGCTTCTACATAACCTGGAGAATGTGTTGTGCCAGAAATCAAACGGTACATTGCAGGGATCACGAATAACGTAACCAAGGTCGCAAACGCCATACCGAAGAACACCACAGTACCCACAGCAATACGACTTTCCGAACCAGCGCCAGTAGACATGATCAATGGAATAGCACCCGCTAACGTGGTAAATGCCGTCATCAGAATCGGACGTAAACGACGGGCAGACGCATCAATAATAGCTTGTTCAATTGCAACGCCACGATCACGTAACTGATTGGCAAATTCTACAATTAAAATACCATTCTTAGTCACCATACCAATCAACATGATCATGCCAATCTGACTGTAAATATTCAGACCACCACCCATGACATACAAGCCTAAGAAGCCACCAAACACGCCCATAGGCACAGTGAACATCACTACCATCGGGTTAATAAAGCTTTCAAACTGCGCCGCTAATACTAAATAAGCCACCAGCAGAGCTAAACCAAACACAATTAAAATACTACTTTGGTTTTCTTTAAAGTCTTTTGACTCGCCAGAATAAGCGATGGAAATATCACTCGGTAATGACGCAACGGCTTGCGCATCCAAAAAGTCCAAGACTTCGCCTAAGGTATAACCGTCACCCAAACTACCGCTTAGGGTAATAGATTTTTGCTTATTGCTGTGCGATAAACGATTTGCCGATGCAACCTCTTCGATTGTAGTAATGGTATCTAACGTGATCAGATCACCTTTAGCACTACGAATATAAATCTGACTTAAATCGTTAACGTTATTAAAGCTATTTTCATCACCGCGCAGGTAAACATCGTATTCTTCACCACGCTCGATATAACTGGTCTCACTACGGCCACCGAGCATGATCTCAAGTGTTGTTGATACTTCATCAACACTGATACCTAATTCACCAGCACGCTCTTTATCAATAGTCACCACCAGCTCAGGGGTTTTCTCTGAATAATCCAGATCACCACCGACTAAAACGCCTGCTTCTTCTGCTTTGGCTTTCAGTAACTCCGCCCATTTTTCGAGTTCCGAATAATCAGAGCCACCTAATACAAATTGCACCGGATCGCTTGAGCCGCCACGGAAACCAGGCATCATAGGACGTACCATCACATCGGGAATGTCTTTTAACGCTTTTGCTACCATGCCTAACGCTTCACCAGCGCTAACACTACGGTCTGCCCAGTCTTCAAGAATGATGATCACAAAGCCCGTTTGATCCCCAGCACGGCCACCAAATGCAGGCGCTTGGGTACTAAAGGATTTAATAACACCTTGGCCAACAAGCGGTAATAAACGCCCCTCAACAATATCCATATTCGCCGTCATACGGTTAAAACTGGTGCCTTCCGCACCTTTAACAAACGCAAATAATACCCCGCGATCTTCTTGTGGTGACAGCTGTGATGGCACTTGCTTCATTAATAAGAAACTACCAACAACACAGGCGATAATAACCACAGGTGCAACCAAGCGATATGCAATTGCTTTGGTGACAATACCGCGATAACCATTTTCTAAGCGCTGGAATAATCCTTCCATCCACACACTAAAACGACTGGTTTTTTGCTCTGATTTTAACATCTTACTGGCAAGTACAGGGGTTAGTGTCAATGCAATCAACGACGAGAAGATCACTGACATTGCGAGTAATACCGAGAACTCGGTAAATAACAGCCCGACCATACCATCCATAAACGAAATAGGCAGGAATACCATGACTAACACCATGGTTGTAGCAACAACCGCAAAGCCCACTTCTCGCGTACCTTTATACGCCGCTAATAATGGTTTTTCACCTTGCTCAATGTGATGGAAAATATTCTCGACCACCACAATGGCGTCATCCACCACCAAACCAATGGATAAGATCAATGCCATTAAAGTGATTAAGTTAATCGAAAAGCCAAAATAATAAGCGGCGATAAATGACGAAATCAACGAGACAGGCACAGTAACTGCCGGGATCAACGTTGCGCGTGCCTGACCAATAAAGATATACAAGACTAATACCACCAAACCACCGGTGATAAATAGCGTGCTATACACCTCCGAAATAGATTGGTCGATAAACACGGTAGAATCGTAATCCACCGTCAGACTCATGCCTTCGGGTAAAAAGCCTTGCATCTTATCGACTTCTGCACGTACCGCCGACGCGACATCCAAAGGATTGGCATCTGATTGTGTGACAACACCCAAGCTCAGGTTAACGATACCATTACTTTTAAATGACGAACTTTCATTTTCAGCGCCAACATACACTTGGGCGACGTCGCGTAAATACACCGGATAACCATCACTGGTCATACGTACAACGAGGTATTCAAAGTCTTGAGGTTCGGCATACAAACGAGCGGTACGCACTGACATTACTGTGGTATCGTTACGTACTTCACCACCTGGATTCTCAACGTTTTCAGTTTTTAATGCATCGACGATATCACTGGTGGTAACCGCACGCCCAGCCATTAAATCAGGAAACAACTTAACGTACATGACCTGATACAATCCGCCGGATAAATCAACCGAGCTCACGCCCGAGATCAAGCTAAAGCGATCTTCCAATACCCGTTGGGCATAATCGGTAAGCTGAGTACGATCCATTACGGTGGAGTTTAAATTGATATAAACCGAGGGTTCACCACTGCCGTTATCTTTCGATACGATGGGATCATCGGCTTCATCCGGCAAGCTACGCTGCGCTTTGGCAACCGCATCCCGAATATCACTGACACCTTCGGTTAAATTCCAGCCCAGATCAAATGTCACCGTAATACGCGACATACCATTTCGGGTAACCGATCTTACTTCATCGATACCACTAATACCGGTAATTTGATCTTCAATCACCGAGGTGATCTGGCTTTCCATAATGGATGCAGCAGCACCATCATAACGTGTCATCACGGTGACAACTGGGCTTTCAACATCCGGCATTTCGCGTACCGCAAGTTTACTAAACGACACGGCGCCAAACACACACAGCAATAAGCTGAGTACTATCGCGACGACAGGTCGTTTAACTGACGTATCAGACAACCACATTAGTTAGTCTCCTGTTGATCTGTCAAATCTTTCACTTGCAGTCCGTTACGCATATTAACCAGACCCTGTACGACAATGCGGTCGCCAATGTCTAGGCCATTTTCAATCAATACTTGGTCAACAATACGTGCACCTAAAAATACTTGAGTTCGCGTGACACGTTCATCTTCACCGACAACATATACAAAACGTTTTGTGCCTGAGTATTCTATTGCTTGTACTGGAATAATAGGTTCGTTGATCACCGGAAATACCACACTTGATGACATCATCATTCCTGGTTTAAGATGGTTATCAGTATTTTCAAAATTCACGCGTACACGTAAATTTAATGTTTCAGGATTAATGCGAGAATCAATCGCAACGACCTCGCCTTTAAAACGCTGATCATCCCATGCCCGACTTGTTGCGGTCACGACCATACCCGTTGATAATTGCGATAAATAACGCTCTGGTACTGCCAGATCAAGCTGCATTGTCGATAAGTCATCCAGCGTTAACAGCTCAGTACCAACCGACACCATTTTGCCGCGACTAAAATCTAATAAACCAACCGTGCCTGCAAAAGGCGCGGTTAAATAATGATCATCCATATTTGCTTGTGCCGCCGCTAAACGCGCCTTGGCAATATCCACTAACGCAGTTTGTGCGAAAACTTCGGTTTGGGTAATGGCATTACTTTTTACTAGCGTTGCATATTCATTAAGCTTACGCTGCTCATCGGTAAAATAAGCGTTTGCCTCCATCAATACCGCTTGTGCTTTACTGTCATCAAGCTGCACTAATAATTGCCCTGCTGTCACCGTTTGATTGGCTGTAATCTTGATACTATCAACCTTACCTGCGACTTCTGGTGCAACGCTGACAAATTGTACTGACTGTAACTTACCGATTAACGAAATAGATTGTGAAACTTCGTGATATTGCACGGTATCCGTATACACAGACACCACCCGTTCGGGGCCTTGTCCACCTTTCGCGCCTTTGGCCTGAACAGGAATGGTGTAACTAGAAAAACTAAACATCAGTGCGCTAATGATCGCAAGGGAAGTACGTCTATGCATTATATCTCTTCTATAAAAATGAGCGTGATTGCCTTCATCCATGAATAGCAAATCTAAAATTTTGATATCGTATAATACCGCAAAATAGGCAGGGAAATATGGAGGAAATGAGGAGATTAGGGTCAACTAGTGTAAAGTTTGTCAGGATCAAGAATATATTATAAAAACTATTATTTAACCGGTAAAGAAAAATGCCAGTCAGTATCGATTCATCCCATCAATACCAACCCGCATTGTTTCATACTTCGGTGCTATTTATCTATACGCACTTTCTATTCGGTGCTATTTATCTATACGGTACTGGGCCATCACCCCGTTTTGCTGTTTAAATTGGCTGGTCATGTCACCAACATTACTTTGCTCATCAGCTTTTAAGGTGTAGTTTTTACCATCGTTAAGTTTATTAAAATCAACTTTAAACTGGGTATACACATCACCATACTGATAACGCATATTAAGCTCTTTCTGCTCGAGATTATAAGTGAGGGTATATTGTGTTGCATAACCTGTCATTTCACCGCCAATGAGTCGATTAGCCGCATCCAGTGGCACTTTATAGGTCGAGCTGTCAATTTTTGCTAAACCGTTAATTATACTGCTTGGTTCTTGCAGTTGGGATAACATGTATTTATTCCACACAAAACGTTCTGCAGCCCCTACGTTACCGTCGAGTGGATAGTCACTGGAAAATTGCGCTTGTTGGGTCGGTTTTTTTGCATCCCAATTATTTAAATGTTCATTAAACTCGGGGCTATTGGTTAATACGTCATATTGCGCACCGTGGTAAATGTTCCACTTGCCATCAATGAATTCTAAAATAGCAGAATCACCACTGGTGTCTTGCAATGAATAATGGCCTTTTAACTTAGCGCCAGCATGTGAAAACAACTGTATTTGAATATCTTCGATGCCCACTAACGCGGCTTTTACGCTGCTAAAGTTATCTAAGAAATACGGAATAACGCGCGAGTTTTCTAACTGCACTTTATCGGCATTGTATTCACCACTGCTTTCTTCACCAAGATACAAGGCATTCGCCGCTAATCCCGCTTCATTAAAGCCATCAATACCGGCTTTACCGTAAAACGTCGTCAGAATAGATGCATACTTAGATGTCCACGTCATGACTTTTTCACCAGACTCAGCACCTCGGTAACTGATACCTTTGGCACGTACATCAATCGTTGGGTGTGTTTCAACCATCCAGTCCATGGTACGAGACACAAATACCCCGTGCTCTTCGGTATCCCAAATCAAACGCGAGCAGGCTTGCACCGCAGAAATAGCGGATGTGAATAGCGCCGCGCCGACCGCTATCTTAACCAATGATTTTTTTGCTAATAAAGTCATGCTTAACCTACCTTGTAAGATGTTATCCCAGTAATGGAATGTTTCTGGATCTCGCTTGTTTACATACCGCCATAATAAAGGTTTAATCTCACAGGTAATCTCAGTTGTGTTGGGCATTCCCTAACAAAAAGAAAACAAACGACAAGGCAATAATAATGCTTAGATTTAGTTTCGAACAGCTGGCGTCATTCGTGGCGGTAGCTGAAAAAGGCTCATTTAGTAAAGCGGCGCTGTCACTGGGGAAAGACCGTTCGACCTTGCACCAACACGTCGGCAATTTAGAGATTGATTTAGGCATTACCTTATTTGATCGCAGTGGGAAATTCCCGAAAATCACCTTTGAAGGCAATAGCTTATTAACCCAAGCCCGACATATTCTTTATCACGCTCAAGTATTACAAAATAGTGGTGATAGTTTGGCGGAGGGTTTAGAAGAAAGCCTGACCATCTATCACGATATATCCTTACCTATCTCGGTCATAGAACAAGTACAATTAGCGGTCCACCAGCAATACCCACAAACCCAACTGCATTGGATCCATCGCGGGCGTGCAGAGTCCATGGACGCTCTTGCAGAGCAACACGCTGATATTGCCATTGTATTGAGTAAAGGTTCCGGTGTATTACCAAGTAAAGGGCTCACCTTTACTAATCTCGGTTATCTGCCATTTTCTTTCTTTGCCCATAAAGACAGTGTATTAGCGCAACAAACAAGTTGTAACTTAGAAGATCTAGAAAAGCAGCAGCAATACACCGCAGAAAACTACCTAGAAGTGGAGCTCGGAAACAATACCAAAATCTCAGGGCGTATTGCCACGATCAGCAATATAGATATTATTCTGTCATTACTCAAACAAGGTGGCTGGGCATTGCTGCCTAACCACTTTGTCAGTTCGTCTTCGTATGTCGATGCGATCTGTAAACTCAATATTAACTTTATGACTAATGATGGCCGTTGGAGTTTGATATTACTCACCCGTAACCATCAAAGTACCGGTACAGTACAACGCTATGCGATTGAGCAGTTTAAAGCAGCGTTCAAAGTGATCACACAATAGCTTAGTGAATGTATTGATGTCAGTATTCTCTTAAACTACACGCCTTACCGGGTGATGATGTGAAACCACAAGATTTTGTATGTTTCTATTTCAGTGGTGATCGCGGTGCCTATATCCATGCTGATATTTGGCACGAAGGGGTATTTACGATTGCAGGAGAACAAGAATTTGCCGTAACGTTTAACCGTGAACATTAACGATAAAGCGCGTCAATTTCACCATTTTTAATGCGTATATTCACCCGCAGTAGCGCATGTTGGGCAATTTTCAACACATCTTTCATGCTCTCATAACAAGCGTGCTCATTCTTACCATAAGCAAAGAAATTTAACGACACTTGATAACCCATACCACCAGTATCCGGTTTATCACCCAACGCCAAATAGCAGGTCGGCGATTGCGACAAACCAATCACGCCAGCGTTAAAACTCGGTTTCATCGACGACACCATGGACTGAATATTAGTCATTAACCAGTTAATGCTTTTTTCCTGACAATTTTCAGGAATATCGCGGAACAAGATCATTAACCGCGCACTGCATTTTTTCGCATACGGGTACTGCTGGTCGGTATTATCTTCAGCGGCATTAAACACACAGTCGTTACTTTCCAATAACGAGCCGGCACCATTCACCCATTCAATTAAGCTATAAAACTGTTCAACAAAATCCCACTGTTTAAACGGTAACAGATCTTCTAATGCACTACGGATCAACTGAGGCTGTCGTTTAAAATCCATATATACACTCGACTCATCCGATACCATACTCGTCCACGGATGAGATCTTAACGCTGAGTTATCAATTTTTTTGGAAATAAAAGCGTCCACAGTTGCAGCCTTTGTTGGTTATACCCATGTTACTTCAAGATATTTGGGTTAATACGATAATGAGAATTGGATTTTAACAGTGTTCCGGCGATATATTAAAAGTTTTATCCGCTAAAATTTTGTTATCGAGTTCAATCGTCATACGCCAGTCACCGCATTTATCCGCAATGGGAGACCACACAGTATCAATTTCTGCCGGAATGTCGGTGGTGAACGCCTGAATACTTGGTAAGTCTTTTGATTTACTCTGCCACTGAGAATGGATGCCATATGTTTGCATTTTAGTGACAGGTTTGTATTTAGCCATTGCTTCACCTAGGTGATAATCAGAAATTAATGCGTTCAATAATTCCGATGACGAGTGCTTGTGGAAAGATGTACAGCATCACCCTACAAGGACGAATTAATTACCGCCTTCCAAGTAACTTAAAAATATCGCGATATTAAACGGCTTTTGCATAAATAAAATATCAGCATGACATTCACTACCTGCTATCTCATTTTTATCATTCGCCGACAAAATCACATATTGGGTTTGCGTATTAGCTTGAATACATTTCATTTTGGCAATTAATTCTAAGCCATTCATCTCATCTAACTGATAATCAACAATGACAACATCGGGTTCTGCATTCACCAATTGGGTTAACGCAACTTTCGAGTTATTCGCGCAAACCGTATTAAACTGCTGTTCTGCCAGCATCGCGCTGCATACTTCGAGGTTAAAGCGGTTATCGTCGACAATTAAAATACTCATATCACCATAATTAACGGAGTTAAATTGTGGCAATGACGTTGATTTATCAAACTGACAGGGAAAGTGTAGCATGATTTTAGTGCCTTCATCCTTCACACTGTGCAACCTTAACTTGCCGCCAATCTGGGTCAGTAATTGGTTACAAGTATAAAGCCCTAAACCAATACTCGAGACTTGTTGCTGCTTCGACTCAGCATCGATCGAGAAAGGATTAATTAACAACTCCTTGGTTGATTTTGACATACCGAGTCCAGAGTCTAGGATCAGAATACGTAAATAATAACCCCGGATGATTGATTCATCGTTAAATGCAGGGCGCTGACATATATCAATATGGCAACTTACGGTCTTACCCGTACTGTACTTCAATGCATTATTGATCATGTTAGTAATCACTTGAAATAACTTAGAACTATCCACACTGATGACAGCAGGTAACTTGTCACTAACATGAAAATCTAATATTTTTCCGGCAGGAATACTCAACTTATTATAATAATCTTGGATGTTACCTATGTATTGCAGGGTATTAATCGGCGCATTATTTAGCACTAATGTACTCGTGGTGGATTTACTGTAATTCAGGGTATTTTCTGCCACCGAATACAGCAAATTAGCCGACCACAGCATCTTATCAATAATAACACTGTGTTCATCACTGATCTTAGGCATGTCTCTCAGCATCTGGCTGTAGCCTAATAACGCATTAATCGGCGTTCTTATCTCATGATTAATACTCGATACCATCGCAACATTGAATTTATGCTCTCGCTCAATACGGTTAAATAAATGCTTATTGACCAATTTAAAATACAGCAATACAGCGATCAGAGCACAAATAAACAAGGTGGCTAACAGCACGCAGATAAATTCAATTAATCTTGTCGAGGATACTTGAGACTCAATACCCAGAGTATAATAAAAATTATACTCTGGGATACTGATATCTAAGTCTGTGCGGTAACGAAGAAAATCTGGCATCAGATTAGTTGACTGCATCGTACAGGCGTTATTCTCAACAAATAATGGCAATAGTGAGTATTGTAAGCACGTATTTTTTAATTTATTGATGTTAAATAACAAGCTCTCGAGTGGGATAGCATAAAATAAATATGGCATATTGGGCTCATCAATATCGAGAACAATTAATCGATAATGAGGTAATAAGCCGTTCAAACGGCCATGCTTATCTCGGCTTGTTACTAACGTATCTAATTGTGGGATAAATGTGCGGTCCGAGATATAACCTAACGCCAACTCTGGTGTTAATGTAAAGAGTAACGCAGCTCTTTCATCTAGCAACTCTCGAGTAAATATTTCAAATTCTGCTCTTTTTACACTTTTAGATGATTTAAAAAAAGATTGCATCGCATTCATAATCAGTTTGTGCTGAAAATAGTTTTCTTGGTTAAATGCCATCAGCATCGATACTTTTTTATCATGATTATATTTAAATTCATTCAAACCATAACTGGTAAATACAGTAACAATTACAGTCGTAACAAGCAGACAAATGCAAACATAACTGCGCAGATTAAATTTATAATTCATCAGCAATCGCTACCACTTGCCCGTGAATATGCTCAACCATACAATGTAATTGTTGATGCCTTGTTATCTCCTCAATCCGAGCATCAAACTCAAGAGATAAATAACGACATATACCTTTAAGCTGATGTTTTAGCGCATTAAGCTGGTCATTATTTTCAACTAATCTAGTTTTCGAGCTAATGTTAACAAGCTCCTCGACTAATGCTTGGTATAAAGGTAACCGTCTTTCTTGACTATAATGCCAGAAGAAATGACGCACGTTATCACTGATATCAACGAACATTAACGGCAATGTCCTTATGCACATAACGATTAACCCAAGCTGTTAAATAGCGGCCTTCAATCGGCGGACTATATACATACCCTTGCGCGATATCACAACCCAGTTCAGCTAAAATATTAAGCACGCTTTCAGTCTCAATACCTTCGGCAACGACACTCACCGACATCTTTTTAGCTAAGGCGATCGTCGACTCAACAATAAGGTGATGTTGTTCATTGGTATCAATATCACAGACAAAATAGCGATCAATTTTAATTTCATTAAACGGAATGGTATCTAAGCGTTCATAAGTCGAATAGCTTTTACCAAAATCATCCAGTGAAATACCGATGTCATTAATAATCAGTCGAGCGATAGAATTCAGTACACTGGCTTGATTAATAATCTGTTGTGATTCGGTCAGTTCTAAAGTTAATTTGATATCAGCATGTGCTTGTTTATGGCGGATTATGTAGTCAATCAAGTTATCACAGCTTAAGTCTTCTGCGGTGACATTAATCGATAATGTATAACTCGATAACGTCTTTTCATAGGCCCAGAATTTGAATGCTTTCGCGACAATTATCTTAGTGAAATCAACGTTCAGTCCTGCTTTATCAATCAAAGGTAAAAACGTATCGGGATAAATATAACCATTTTCATCGTACATTCGAGCTAACACTTCAAAGCCGATGATATTATTACTTTTCATATCGACTTGAGGTTGAAAGCAAAGTAATACTTGTTCATCGGCAAGCAGTTGATTTATGTCATAATCAGAGACACTTCCCGGTGATTTAACGACTATCTTATGGCCATGCTGACGTTGCAAACGGGCTGCTTCCGCTAATATAAAATCCATATTAATCGGCTTTTCAAAAACGCCGACCAAGCGCAGTTTCAAACTACTGGCAATACTACCCACTAACGCCAAAGTACGTTTATCCGAAGAACTAATCACAGCCAGGGGAATATCAGCATAACTCGCGTGCTCAGATAAAAAATTAATCACTTCCATGCCATCACAGTGATCCATTTTCAAATCCAAGATCAGTAAATCAATATTACCTTCATTAGCCACAATCGCTTCAATACCTTGATTTGCATCTTCAGCTTCAAACGTCTGAAAATCATATTCGAAGGTACTCTCGATAAGATCAGCTTTAATCGCTTCTCGGACAAATTTTTGGTCATCTACAATCAAAATATTCATAATTACTCCGCGATACCGACATTCGTAGGCTGCATTTCTCGTGTTGGTATAACAGAAAGCATCAGCATATTTCGGTTGGCCATGACTTCAGAGCGACTCATAATAAACGAATAGTTCTGAATGATTTTAGATTGGTGTTCAATTGGTTTAACTTTACACATGGGGATCTTCATCTGCATTAATTTTTGTTTCAATTTGCTATCACAAGTACTAAAACTTAAATATTCAATCGCTTTATCTGTTGCTAACTGATTAAGGTAGACAGACATCATATGATTATCAATGGCAGGAGAAACACCAAACGAAGAAAGCACTACCAAGACATTCGCGCGCTCTTGTTTCGCAACATTCAGCAGTTCCATTATACCGATACTGCAATTCATGAATTCAAATAATGCTTTGGTATTTACTTTACAAAACAGGCAATGCCCTACTAATTGGCTAAAACTGCAAAATGCCGAGACTAAATTAAGCGGTTTTAATAATGCTGTTGAGGTTATTTCTTGGTGTGTAGGAAATAAACGCGGGTTACCTTCATACATTAAGCAAAGTTTTAACATCGATGCAAAATTAACGTGGTCAGGCAGCATTGACTTGGTATGATATTGATCATTGTTATAATAAGGATGTGCTGCTTTGTCATTTTTTCCGCTACCCGAAAGCTGAATGGCATATAAGCTTTCTTTGACAAAATCAATATCTGAACTATAGATATTAAACAGGTCATCACCAAACACTTCGGCTATTTCTGACTGTTTTGTTAAAGACGGTGTGTTAATACCACGTTCCCAACGGCTAATTGAGATCGTATCTAAGCTATCAAAAAAATGACTTCTTTCATTTAATAACGCCCGTAACCCTTCTTGTGAAAGGTTATGCTCTGACCGTATTTTTCTTAAAAAACTTGAGAATACCCTCATTATTATTGTTTTTTGATAAGAGTATTTTGTGTATCCCATCTTCACTTCCAATTATATCGAATGCCCTTATCACGAACTTAATCACAGTCATTGCTCAACGACATTAAACACTAAGTTTGAAAAAAACACTACCAATCAATAAAAATCAAATATATGTTTATACATGCATTAGTTCCACAGTAATACTTTTCACTTTTAAAAAAAAAATGCCTACATGCTAAGCAATTTCACCATTATCCCTACGACTAGGCAGATAATTACACATATCCATAAAGTATTACTCTAGCGATAAGTGTGACAGGTCGTTACGATAAACGGGCCGCAATGGAGCACCACAGGTTCAGTGTCAGCACATCAAACATTAAATGAACATGGAGTTTATGATATGAAAAAAATAATATTAACGTCACTCAGTGCTTTGGCTGTGTCAGTCGCATTAGTACCTACAGTCGCTATTGCACACGGCTATGTTGCAGGCCAGTTTCCTTCACGCGTTAATTTATGTCATTCAGATAATGGATCTAAAAATGATTGTGCAAGCGCGTCATACGATAGACAAAGCTTAGAGGCGCCGAAAGGCTTTCCAGCTACTGGTCCTATTGATGGAAAGATCGCATCAGCACAAAAAGGCGGGTCATTTGATGTGCTTGATCTGCAATCATCAAACCAATGGTATAAAACGAAGATCCAAGCAGGGTTAAATGATTTCCATTGGTTTAGCACAGCTAACCATAAAACTACTGATTACGTTTATTACATCACCAAATCTGATTGGGACCAAAACGCGCCATTAACTCGTGCATCTTTTGATTTAGCTAATCCTTTCTGTGTCATTGACATGGATGGTCAACAACCACTGAAAAATTTAGGTAACTCACATAGCTGCAACGTGCCAGCGCGCAGTGGGTATCAAGTTATTCTTTCCGTTTGGACCATCGATGATACTGACAATGCATTTTACAATGTTATCGATGTAGAGTTTGAGGACGGTGTAACGCCACCACCACTACCCGATGTTTGGCAGCAAAGCACCACAATTACCCCACAAGCAGACTTAGTCGTCGGTGATAAAGTCAAAGCCCGCTTCTTTGATTCCTCAGTTGGTTCATTTACTCACGAAACGACCATTGAAATTAGCTCTGCTGCCAATGGTAAAAAGAATACTTGGTCTTACAATATCGCCACTGCGATTAATGCTAATCAAACCGATGTGCAAGCGGGATCAAAAAGTGACGATGATATGTTTACCCCTGTTTACGGTAACAACCCTATCTACTTAAAAACAAGCTCTAACCTTAGCTCTGTTGAAGTGGACATTATTAAAGCCGAAGCCCCTATTGATGACAGTATTAACGTTGTAGGCCTAAAAGATGAATATGGCATCGACAATAATGCGGTAGACGTTACCTTTAGTATTGAAGCGGTTGGTAACTTAAATGTCACCAATACTATCTTTGATGCCAATAATAACGCCATCGCCTCAGAGTCTAAAAATGTGAATGACACGGTTGAGCACTTTACCATATCACTCAACAATGCAACCGCAGGTATCTTTAAACTGGTCTCAATTGCCAACTCAAACGATAACAGCAACCTATCACTGCAAGAATCAAATAACTTCAAAATCCTTGCCGCTGACATTCCGGGTGATTGCCAAGATATCCAAGCAATTGATATCAGCAAGCAATACCAACCAGGTAATGAAGTTTCATACCAAGGTAATGTTTACCGTGCAGAGCGTTGGACAGATGTCGGCAGAACACCTAATACCCAGTATTCAGGTTGGGTATTAGCCGGCTCTTGTAAATAAGCCGCTATACACGACTCCTTAGCGAGAACATAAACCACGCGTGATGATTAATATTGCGCGCGGTTTAATTATTTCAACGATAAGGACTAGCGATAAACCAATGAATCGACCGCTCCCTGCCCACTATGAACGCCGCCTTCCATGACGTTCGCTGGTTTACTCCGCACTAAATAACCCGCCACAGCATCATCAATAGCAACACCATCAATGTTGACGGTAAAAATACCGATTTCACTGATCATATCGCCAATCATGCTCGCTTCACCATTGCGAATAATCATGGTCGGGTGCGATCGAGGCAAGGGCACGATTTTGCGCATCAACGACCAAGACTCATACTCTGCTTCATCAAGTGTTCTTAGTTTAGTCACAATATCCTCACCAAACACACAATGACCACCACCTTCGCCCTGATTTTTTAACACCCAATTATCGAGCCCGGTTGTCATTAAATGCGCAATTGAATCCGCATGCAATGGCAGCATCTCACCAAAAAAGGGTTTAATGGTGAATGCTTCTTGCTCAGTTAATCCAAATTTAATCAGCGCTTGTGCAGGAAAATTAGATAACAACATTTGTACCCGTTTACTCGATGCCAGTTGCTGAGCGATGGTCGCATTCATCGCAATATCATGCTGCTCTAGCGTCATGCGCACCGACATCAATGTTCTGCAGCAATACTTTTCGATAATGGTTTTATCATAATAATCACACTGCTGATAACCAGCACGCAGATAGACTACATCAATTGGCTCATTATTTAATAACAGACGATGGTTATCGCCAGTCGACAATTGACCGTATAACTCGGTAAATGTTTTTCTTAACGTGCGAATACCTTTTGCATGTAACGCATATTCTAATAAATGCTGGTCATAGACATTATCTTCATGTGCTTGCACTACCATGACAAACGTCGGTTTACCTGCATCCTTGTGTTTTTGTTTAATCATACATGCAGACTTGGCGATACCATCAGCGAGTCTTTCGATTGCATCATTAGCGATAAATTCAGGCGGAATTTGTGCGCTAGGTTGGCTCGGTGAATGATTATGCTCTGTATAAGTTTGAAATAAATCAGCATGCTGCGCCGCAATATAACGATACAATTCAGATGCAAGTTGACCAAAAGGCCCCATACCAGCAGCAATCCCATTAAACTCAATCAACTTAGGACCTAATTGCTGATCATCCATAAAGTCAGTTCTCATGATCAGTAAAGGCGTCGCTCGACGGGATTGGGTTAACGATAACTTATTATGTAATGTTAATAATGCCGAAAATAACGGATCGGTATCGGCAATAGGCGCTATAGCTTGTTGAATAAAATCGTCATCTTTGGAAATAGCATGTAATAGTTGACCAAATAATCCAGCCGCCTGTTGCAACCCCTCAAAACGTACTTTATCGATACTGCTTGGTGTTAAGGTAAATGGACAATGCAAGCTACTGGCATTACTTTGCTTGAATACTAACGAATGCGCTAATGCCCATTCAACACTATCTGTAACTGCTATTTCTACATTCTTCATACCGTCGACCCCGTTGCAAACAACGTTAAAGCATCACCAATAAGCGACGCTAACTATTTCCATGAAACTGGAAATATAGATCAACGAGTTTTAACTGTCAAATATACTTCCATAAATGCAGAAATATATGAAACCTATATTAAGCAAAAAAAGACCTGGATTTAAAAACACCACTCAGAACAGGTGGTGTAAAATATTAATAAAAACAATAGTTAAAACCATCATTTAAAAAACAGTTAAAAATGTATTAGCACTGTTTTTCGTTATTAATGCTGTCATTGCACGTATCGCTCTTCACTTCATCAATACAACATTCATCTTGTAAAAAACCAATCACAGATTGTAATTTTTCATATTCAGCCACACAGTACAAAGTACGTCCTTCACGGCGCTGTGACAGTAATCCTGCAGACGCTAAGCTAGCGATATGGTGTGATAACGTCGACCCTGGAATGGATAATTGTGATTGTAAACCACCCACAGCAATACCTTGATATCCGGCGCGAATAATACTTTTAAAAATAGTTAATCGCGTTGGATGTCCCAGTTCCTTCAGTGCTTTCGCAATAACATCAATATCCATTTTTATATCTCCACCATACCCACTAATAATATATATTTCGATACTAGCAGAAACATATTCGTAGCACCAACAGATAACGAGTTAACAACAGCCGAGTTAATCAGTACGGTTAGTGATACTTGTATTGTCGGTTACTTTCAGAACTAGTTTTTCACTGATTTCTTGCATTAATTCATCAAGCCATTCATAACGTTTACGATACATTGCACGTTTGCTACGTTTAAGATCTTCCGGTGATTTTCTCACGTCAAGCAAATCGAGTTGATACAGATTTTTGTTGTATTTAGTCGCTCCTAGCTACTCCCAATGATTGTTATAATTGGTTTTAATCTTATCATCAGCATAACGTTTTGAACTATAAACATGCCCTTCATTAGTGACAAGTAAAAGCAGCTCGACATCCCAAACTCTAGCAATAATAGTCAATATTTTAACCATCAGATCTTTAGGTCTCTGACCAAAATGTTGTTTAGTAAAATATTTTATTTGCTCTTTAACTTCAAGCGTGCTTTTCGGTCCTTGAAGACTACCAACCGTAATAGTTCGGCCAGTAGCAGCATTATCACAAATGCTGAACGTGATAGAATAAAAAATATTACCATTCGGATCCAACAACTTTATGCACAAGTCACCTTCTTTATGATTTGGTGAATAATAGCTAAGTGTCACACGGTATTCATCTTCTCCCACCATAAATTTGGTAACTTCAATTCCCTGCTTTGTTTCGTAAATAGCCAGTCCAGTGTGCGCAGGTAAACATTGGCTAATAAAGCGATAATGCCCAACTACTAATTTAGTGCGACGTGCAATACCATTGCCCATATGAAGATAAGGACGAAATATTTTTCCTAAAAATCGTACATCTTGCTGCAATAATAACTGGAGAAAAGGTGCATCAATACCACGCTGAAACTGACGAAAATACGGATAAAGAATCATTGTTCGCAATACAAATTTAGAACGATAACTTTTCTGTTTCTGTTTCTGTTTTAAATTAGAACACTGATTCTCGCTCGAATCTGGATAGGCAAGCCAACTTAACTCTCGGATACTTTTGCTGTGCATTCTTGATACCTTAATTATGGACACTACTCATAAAATATTTCAGTTCCATCACCCCAACTACGGTTTTTAGTTTCGCGGCTAAATTTGATACAATATAAATGAGCACACGACTAAGCAGGGGAATGACTTTACTACTCTAAATTAGTGGTCATATATACACTAAAAATACCTAATTTGGAATAAGAAAACTGTAAGCGTATGTCAATACACTTACAATTTCAAAGGCATTTACAGTGCAAATACTAAGGTAATATCCTTAATTGGTTAACTCAAATCCATGGTATAGCGTTTAAGTAATTCCATTGGCACTATCTCTAATGCACGGATATGGGTTCTTTTTAAATACACTCTCGGCGCCATCTTATCTTCTAACGCTTGTAACCAGCGCGCGGCACACAAGCACCAACGATCACCCGCTCGCAAACCGTGAAAACCAGATTCTGGCACTGGGGTTGATAAATCATTCCCCTTAAAACGCGAGTATTCTAAAAATTCAGCCGACACTTCAATGCACACCGTATGCGAACCCGCATCTTGGCTGCAGGTATTACAGGCACCATCACGATAAAAACCAGTCATAGGATCATCGCCACATAATGCCAACGCTTCGCCAAATACATTGACTGAATCATACATTTCCATTACAAACGCCTTTTATAGTAAGAGTTAGATTACTTAGAATTAAAGTAAAATTGAAACTTAATAACCCTAGCACTTATTGTTTTAACCGTCTACGGGGCTAATTTAATGATGTCATTACGCTGCTACTCGCAATCGCGTATAATGACCTTTTAATGCGTCCTTGCGCATAGATACTATTCACGGCATAGGAAGATCATGGAACTCATTTATAACGGCCCAGTTGATGGCCCATTATTTATATTTGCTCACGGTGCTGGCGCGCCTGCGAGTGCTGACTTTATGGAAACCATCGCCAAAGGATTAGCCTTACAGGGAATACGCGTCGCACGTTTCAATTTTCCTTATATGCAGCAGCGTGTTGATAATGGTACTCGCCGACCACCAGAGCGCGCACCGAAACTCATCGCGCAATACCAACAGCTTATTGCCAGCATTGATCAACCTATGGTGATCGGGGGTAAATCAATGGGTGGACGCATGGCCAGTTTAGTCGCATCCGATCCAACCACAGATGAGTTATCCGTTAATTCGAAAATCAAAGGCATTGCCTGTTTAGGTTTCCCTTTTCATCCAGCCAATAAACCCGAAACATTACGTACCGAGCACTTCCCATTGATTAAACAAGCGGTTTTTATTGCTCAAGGTGAGCGAGATAAGTTAGGTACTAAAGAAGAAGTGGCAAGTTATGGCTTACCAGATAATATTGACTGGTTATGGCTAGAAGATGGCGATCATGATTTAAAACCAAGAGTAAAAAGTGGTTTTACTCATCAAGCTCACCTGCAGAAAACCATCATCAGCATGGCCGAGTTCATCAAAAAAGCACTGCTTTAACATTTGATAGCAATCACTATCCTATTTATAAAAAATACGATTTCAGGCCGTGGGCCCTGTTATTGTCTGTCGGTGGTCGTGTCGGTGACTAGCCGCGCCTTGTGAATAAAACATGAAATCATGGGTAGCGTATTTTTAAAAGAATGATTTAACAATTAATAAAAAGCGGTGAGATAGACACCGCTTTTTATTTTTATCCTTAAGAAGAAATCATTTTGACTTCCTTGTACTTACTGATTTTCCTTACTCAGCAACTAATAAAATACCAAACTCATATTTACCTGGTAATTGAGGATAAACTTCACCATTCATTGTGTAATAAGTCATTATTTTTTTACCATCAGTCCCCTTTGCAACATCATCAAGATCAAATACATTATTTGCTGGCGTACTACTCCATAACTTTGCAGATGGGTCTGCGACCTCCTGTTTGAAAGTCTCAGCAAAAACTTTCGTATTCATAGCAGGTCCATAACAAGCAACTTCAGTTAATGAATATAATTCTTTAACATTAGGTAAACGCCACTGCTTCATACCTGAAAACTGATGCAGAGCATGGTTACCATTTGGATCATTAATTGTTTCAATGGTAGTCAGCGCGCTTTGCCAGTAAAAAGTCTGTGGTGTGCCATCACAGGTTTTATCTACCTTATTCCAGGTTTGTCCAAGTCGACAACGCATCCAAGTTAAACCCGTTAGTTGGTCTTTTACAGAACCTTCATCATTAAGGACAAAACGTGTATCGGGTGCTGAACGCGCAATATCAACAGAGCATTCCTGTGCGATAGCGGAGACAGAAACAAGAGCAAGTAGAGAAATAATAAAGTGTTTCATGGTTATTTACCTTCAGTAGAAACTAAACGAACAGGGTATAGGTATGAATCAGAAATATAAGAATTATCAGGATTATCAGGATCTACGCGATCAGTATAAATCTCCGAGAAACTCACCTCACCTCGACTATTACCAAGCGTACCTATTGCTCTAATACTGATTGCGCCTTTTATATTTTGATCCACAGAGTTTGGGTAACTCACAGTCTGAGTCCAAACACTACCGACATCAGTATAATTTCCACCCTTACTTTGATTTGGAAAATACTTAACGGTGAGTCCATAAATATGGTTTTCTTCATTCACCTTCGTTTCACCAAAGTCGATTAAATTATAAAATTCATATCCCGTTGGTAACCGCCAATCACTTTTACCACATAATTCAATTTTATTTAAATGCTCAGTATAATCTTGTGTCGAGCAGATCTTATCCCCATTGGTTTTACAGGTAGCTTCCGCTAAATCTTCTTTATAAGGAGTGACTAGACCCGGGATCTCAAGTGCGAACCAACGATCTTTATCTTGCAGTGAATCAGCAGAATTCGTTTTTGACTCCCAAACTAAGCCGCTACGTTTATCTGCAATACAGCTCCATTCATCAGCGTCATCGCTCAGTTCTATCCCCTTAGCATCTAGCTTAACGAATTTAAACCCCTTGCCAGAATTATTATCGCGGTCCACTTTATCAAAACCAAAGTCAGCATCTTGACCTGGATAGTCTTTCTGCGGTGACACTGACCCTTTGTTTTCATCGGCATCCGTATGATAAAGCGTTACGCCAGTATCATTGAGACCTACGTTATTTGCAGTTATCTTTTCTAAAGCAAGGACAAGTGCAGCAGACTCTGTACCGCTTAATAAATCTGACAGTAAGTTACTTGCACCATGTTGCAGGTGTGAGCCTATCAGAGCGGTAACATTCATGCGTTTTTCATCATTGACTTGTTTCATCAGTGACACAATATTTTGATCAAGCGTTGCCAGCGATGCATCATCAAGATGATCAATCAAACTGCCATTAATATCGACACCGAGTGTGGGAAACTGTTGTTCTAAGTAAGCTAGCGCGCCTTTATCTGTCATGCCTCCAGCCATTAGTCCAGCGACAAGTGAACTAACGCCATTAATGATATTACCTGAGGTTTTTTGCAGCCCTGGAGCAATAAGATAATATTTTTGTTCTGAATCTGAAGCTGCAAGTAATTTTTGTCTTGAATCTAAAGATGCAAGCAAAGGTCTATTTAGAATATCTTTACTGGTATGTGTGATTGTAAATTCACCATTCTTATTTGCTTGTACAACTGGTTCATTACTGTCACAAGTAAAGTTTTGGTTTAAATCTGCACACACTTTGCTATCCAGCGCGATATTTTGCGCTGCAATAGTCCCTGATACTGAGTATGTAGGGGCTGATGTATCGGTATCGGTATCACTAGAACTGTTACATCCAGCAAGTGCTAATGACATAGCAAGAATTGTTAATTGAGGTTTCATTAGTATTATTTTCTCAGCGTTGTTAAAAACGTGCTTCGCACAATCGATAGTCGACTAGCTAATAACGTCAAAAGTAGAGTCAAGAATGATAGCGAGGTACTACCACCAGAACTCTGGTTGGTTTTTTTATTATTATTTTCATCTGGACACATGTAATTATCGATAGGACTGACATTCCATGATTTTAACTTTCCACTGTTTTCAGTTGCGTAATCGATAATATCTAAACGCCATGTACCCCAGCTAGATTCACCTTTAAATACCGACATGACATCATCGAACTCGGTAGTAAAGTAGCCCGTAAACCCAGATGTATTTGATTTTTCATGCTCGAGTAAATTGACCTTCGTCCCTCTTGGAGAAGTAAGAAAGACTTTCAGGTCCGACAACTTGTCATGCTCGATATCAAGAAATACGGCAAATTGTTCACCAACATCTGCATTTCGATCTGTGAGCGTTAAGTTAAATGTTTTTACCCCTTTTATACTGCCTTTTGCATCTGGAATAAGGCTATCGACATGCTTAATATCATTACTCAGCTTAGGTACGCCGTATACCAAGGTTTGGATATTACTCCATGCTTGAGAAACTAAATCATCTTCGAATTTATAGGTGAAATTAGTTTCCAATTGCATCGCTTTACCACATATTTTAAGTTGCGGTAGTGGCGGGGAAATATCCAATGTTGTAAACTTATCATGCTGAAATTCATATTCTTTCGAACCTGATAACACCACCATCCCTTGCACTGATGCTTGACGATCTGTCGGGGAAATTGTCACTGTAAGCGCTTTATTCGGGTCAATATATTTTGATGAGGTCTCGATGCTAAAGGCTGATTTGAGTAGACCATGCACGTTAAAATTACGAGTTAAAATATCGGCGTAATCTTTATCTGGATACATGGTTTTCGCGACATATACCATATTCTGTGCGAGATCATGCATTTTAAGACCTCGACCAAGTCCATACATCGACTCTAATACTAAGGCATCAAACTCGGTAAACGCGTCAGCTTGATACAAAGCAACGGCGTCTTTTAAAGACTGGAATAACGGTGTTGACCACAGTTCATCACCCAATTCACCAGCAACATACTCATGCGCTCTATATTCCGCATGTTCAAAGTAGCGTGCATCTTGGTTTGCCAGACTGCGGATACCTTTTTTATGTCCAAAATAACCATCCCAATTGAACACGGTATCAATTTCAAAGACTTGACCAGAAGAAAAAGCGTCTTCAAATTGAGTACGATAACTATAACTTCCCGCCCAATAATCACCAAAACCCTCACCGATGGCACCGGTATGGCCATAAGCCCAGTCAGGTACAATATGATAATGAATGCCATGCCCAAGTTCATGAAGGACAATATCGCCATCCAATGCATCTGGCGACCCTCCACCGATCCCAAATACCGCCGCCTTAGGACCGTAATAATAAGTTGAGTTATTCGCCGCTAATCCACGTGCATCAAACAGAATGGGATCAGTAAAAATATCAAACCCTAACGATTCGATATAACGGGCAGATAAATCTAAATGATAAAAAGCCATCAGTTGCGCAAAGGCGTTATCAGTAAAGACTAATTTCCCCAGCGCTTCCTCTGAAGCAAAAGACAACGGCTCACTTTCAGATAAAAATAGGCTGCTATCCGCACTTTCATCACCAGAGATAGGATCAATACTCACGAGCGCCTTTGCATCAACCTGCGCCACACGCGAGTTCGAGAGGTAGTATTTATTCCCCGATTTGAGTATTTCAATATTTTTAGACATGTACTGAGGCAGATTTGGATAATCTGTAATATCAGCCCATAGTGAATCAGGGACAGGTTGACGATCCATCGTTCTTAAATCAGGTGTAAACACACCAACTGAAACAGTCTTAATCTGTCCCAGAGATAATGCTGGCGGTCTTGTTGCTTTAAGTGTTCTTGATGCCTCTAGTTCGGCAGCAATGATTGGCTCACCATTTCTAACTACTGTATTTTCTAAACTTTTGAACACACGATTAACAAAAAAATCTTTATCGGTACTAAGCACGATCGCTTTTTGAGGTTGATATACACCCTTGATCAATACATTAAAATTGTAATGGAGTCCGAGTTTAGATTCTGTTTGATAACGTAGCTGATAATCACCAAACTCAGGATACGATTGCTTAAGAAACGTCAGGGCTTCTTCGGCATTGTTAACTGTCGTTTGAATGTTTGGATAATCCCACTCACCAGCAGTAACCGATGCAGAACCAATCATCAATGAAATACACAATAAACTTGGTTTCATAACGCCTCCTTAAAAAATGTACTTAGCATTGAATGTAAAATAACGACCTGGTTCAGTTGAATATTTAGTAGCACTGCTGCTGATACCTGCAACGTCTTGATAGCGAATATATGCTCGGTCGAATAAGTTCACTACATTGGCACTGATTTCAAGTCCAGAGCTAAAGTAATAGCTCGCCCCCATATCCAATACGCCCCAGCCTGATGTCGCTGCACAATCAGTTTTTAAACCAATATCAGTAGCACATGCAGGAGTTCGATTCATGCTGCCAGCCCAATCAAATAAGCTGTAAACCGTTAACTCTTCTAACTCATAAGTCAGCTTAACGTTGCCTTCCCATGGCGTAATACTGCGGACGTAATCACCATCTTTGTCCTTGCCGTCGACATAACCCGTTTTAAAACTTGTCGACCAATTTTCATCAAGACGATGCTCAACGCTCAACTCCATGCCATAGGTTTTTACACCATCTACATTTTGATATTGTTTAAGATAATTACCTGAAGCGTCTTGGCCGACTTCTTTTACATCGATAAAATTTTGAAACTGTTGGTAAAAGATCGCACCATAAATTTGTGTTCTACCGTTGTTATATTTACTCCCGAGTTCAAATGAGTCACTGGTTTCCGCTTCAAGATCCATGTTAGGAATAATAATAAATGGGGTTAAGGGAATAAATTCATGCGAAACATAACCGTAGGCTTTATCATAGCTAGGGGCACGATAGCCGTGGTTATAAGACAAGTAAGTATTCAATTCATCCGTGAATTGATAGGAAAATGATAGGCTTGGCGAAAGTTCATTGCTTTCAATATTTTTAACACTAAAACCACTGATCTGATCATCAGAGCCCGGAGTTAATCGATGTGCATCAAAACGTAAACCACCCGTAATCGTCCAGTCGTTAATACCGATCACATCACGTATATAAGTTCCAATGTTATAAGATGTTGCTGGCGCAAAAGGGCTGTTTGCTTCGACTTTATAACCGTTCGAATCAAGCGTGACTTTATTGTTTGGGCGTTCGTAGCTATTTGTAGTCATACTTAAGCCATAAGCAACTTGATGATTAAGACTGCCGCCATCCATCATTGAAACAAAGTCACTACCAATACCAATGAGTTCATCAGTAAATAACTGTTTTTTAATTTGACGTCGATATTCTTGGACACCGTTTTTTTTCTTAGTCATCAAACGGTTAGTATTACTGTCATTTTCCGTGTTTCGCCAATATACCTTAGTCTTCATCTCATCAAACCACGAATCATACGGTGTGAGTACCATACCAATATTCAGCCCAAAACCATCTGTAGCGGTCTGCTCATCAAAGGTTACGATCTCCATTTTGCCATCTTTCTGTATTGATGCCGAACCTTCTACGCGGTGTAAATTATCGGTAAAATAGTCAACCTTAGCATTGAACATAACGCTTTCATTGACAAAATGGTTAACGCTATAAGCCATGCTATAACCATCAACATCTCGGTTATAAAGATCTTGATTAAAATTACGCGTTTCCTCACCAATCCAGTAAGCCATATTAACTAAACTTTCAGTATCTCCAGTACGAAAAGCGAGGTTACTGGCCACTTTATACTTATTACTGATCCCAGTGTAAGTACCAGATACATCGAGATATAAATCGTCATCTTTAAGATAATCAGATGCATCTTTCGTGGTAATAATGACAGCACCACCAATAGCTCCAGAGCCATGAATGGACGAACTCGCTCCTTTTACCACCTCAATCGATTTCACATTGGATAAATCAAAAGAGTTCATACCAACCTTATCATTGAGGTCTAAAGCACCATATCCATCGGATGTTTTAATACCATCCATGGTGATTGCAATACGATTTCCTGACATACCACGGATCGTAATATTTTGTGGTCGCCCTGCGCCGCCAGAAACGCTCACACCAGGTTCATTTTTCAATGCATCATAAAGCTCTGTAGCCCCTTTCTTTTCGATTTCATCACCATCGAATACAGAAATAGACCCCGCCACTTTAGAAAGAGGTTGTTCAATAATATTGGCTGTTACAATTGTTTCTCCATACGGGTTGGAGTCCGAGTTAGCAAACGCAGCATTATTAATTAATACACTCAATACAGCTGTTGAGAGGATAGAAAACTTCATTTATTGTTCCGCTTTAGTTAATTTGTCTAAGGTAAGTAAAAAACTATATTCTCTCGCTTGGTTAGCAAGTGATTGCCTTCTATCACTTGCATGTCCCGCTTTAAAATTGGTATGGAGTAGATAGGGTCCTGAGCTTTGACTCATTTGTGATAACTTGGCGATGTACTTAGCCCCCTCCCAATAGGGTACGCGGCGATCTTGTAAACCAACCCTCGCTAATACTGGTGGATAGCCTTGCGCTTTTAGGTTTCGTATCGGATCATAAGTACGCATGACAGATAATTGACTGGCTGAATTCGGGTTTCCCCACTCATCATATTGTTGTGCCGTAAGGGGTAAACTGGTATCTGACATACTTGCAACGACATCGACGAAAGGTACTTGCAATACAGCGCCAGAAAATAACTCTGGGCGTTGATTTAGTGATGCGGCAATTAAGGTACCACCCGCACTCCCCCCGATAGCAAAGATCGGGTGCTGACCATTTTTATAGCCTTTCATTGACTCAGCAACCTGAGTGAAGTCTGATATAGAGACGACTTTATTTATGCCCGCACCGGCCTTATGCCACGCTTCACCTTTATAGCCACCACCACGAACATGAGCGATAGCGTAAACGATCCCACGATCCATTAAGCTCGTTATTTGCGGCATAAAATAAGGCTTCATCGTCACGCCGTAAGCACCATAACCATAAAGGAATATGGCTGATTCTGCGTTAAACTTATCTTTGCGGTAGGCAAGCGTCACAGGAATATTTTCATTACCTGATTGAATATTAATTTGTTCTGTATGGTATAAAACCGGGTCAAAAGTCGGGTAATTATCCTGAGATAACAATGTACGCTGTAATGTTTTGGTATTTAAAATGTCCCACTTAGGTGGTGTAACCATAGACATGGTACGGATATGTAACTTATTACTGTTGTAATCGCCAGCGCGGCTTAACCATTCAACTTTGCCTTTAGTGCCGAGATCGGTACTGAAGCGAACTAGCCCACTTTTTGATAACACATTAATTTTTTTAACTTGCCCAGTTTGTGTTATGACGACAGGACCTGCGCTAAACAAATAAAAATTATTTATCTGAACGCCGGATTTCGGTTGATAGAAAATAGTCCATTGTGATGGTTCGCTTAATGAACTACGATAAAGTTTAAATTCACCGTCAAGGTTACTATTTAAATACAGCGTCTCTTCATCCACATCTGCGTAGTATTCAACATCAGCTTTACGTGGACGTATTGGCGCACTCAAGTTACCTGACTTTAATGATAAAAGTCTTTGCTCACTACTCGACTCATTATTTGATTGAACCAACGCATAATCTTTATTTGCACTCGGATAAAAAGACAGCAACCAGTCCTTAGAGGTTTCTTCTAATAGAAACTCTGACGGTGTAGCGTTAGCGACATAAAATCGTTGGAGTGTATTCGGTCTTTGTGTTTGGTCTTCTAATCCAATTAAATAGAGCGTCTTACTATCTTGACCCCAAATGATATTAGCGGCATAGCCTTTCGCAATGACAATTTCTTTCTGAGTGGATAAATCGATTACTGTGATCGTATATTGCTCTGCTCCATTATAATCCTCGGCTAATGCGACATAACGAAGATCTTGGCTTATAGTCCAAGAACCTAATTCATAATAATCCGATTTGTCTTGTCGAAGGCTGATATCAACAAGCACATTAAGGTTTTTACCCGTTAAATCACGAGTAAGCAGAGCGCGCCTGCCATTATGATTGGTAATATTATATTCAGCCTCCCCGATCAGTAACCAAGGTTGATCACCACGTTGTGCACGATTGCTATTCCACTCAGCTAATAGCTCTTTTTGAAGCGGCACTGTCGGCTTAAGCCAAGCTTTCGTTTGTTGGTTTTGCTGCTGTAAATAATTAACAACTTTATCGTTGTCACGAGAATCATCACGTAACCAATCAAACTCATTCGCCTGGATATTTATACCAGCAAACATAAGAAGGATAATTAACACATTAATTGGATTAAATTTCATGTCTCTTATTTATAAGCAATTAAAAAGATGAGAGACATTAAACTCAAATACAAATGAGATCAATTATCATTCTCATATTAGTGTGATATACCTCACGTTATCAGCGGGGTAATAAGTGATTAATGTTTAGAGGATGTTATTTTCGACTGGTTTCTATACAAATAACATAGTTAAAATATAATAAGATAATGATTAATAAAGATGTTTATCTTGACTAGATTCATGAATGATGGGGTATTTAATGGTGTCTTAGCGGGAGAAAATGCAGTCGTATTAGTATGGGACAATACTGCACATGTATTAGCAACTGATGATTCCCAGATGGAGATTAACTTTACCGTATCAAGATTAAGTTCAACCGGCAATGATCCTGATGTGAATATGAAGGTGATGTCGAGATCCCAGATCCAAACATCAACATCTATCAAGTTTTTATGACTGTGCGTAATTGTTCATTGAATGGCCACTATACTGGGTTAGGGACTCTTGATCAGTCGATAGATATTTTTATAAGCCACGGTATAAGAGCCATTATGTTCCGCAAAGGCAATAAGAATGCCGTAACTTCCCGCTATTTTAGCCAAAAAATCTTTAGCCAGTTGTGGATGACCAATCTCTTTTTCTTTATCTTGACCGTACAAAGGTAATTCATAATCATTGAGGTCTAATATTTCAACCTGTACGTTTTTCAATAAACTGGCGCTGTATTTTTCACCTGTATGCTCCACAGGAAATAGTGAAACCAAGTTAATTCTGGTACGACCATTGGCAGAGGTCAAAATGAAATACTCAATATGTCCTATCGCTAATCGGGAATAATCACGCAGGTATCATATTTTACTCGGTTCATCGATATCTGGGTTTTAAAGTTTTTCATATTCGGGTCACTGTACAAGTGACGTTGGCAAAAGTCGTCATACTGCTGCATATTCTCAACCGTCACTAATAATACAAAATCCACTTCTCCGGTGACTTGGTAACATTCTCTGACTTCCGGAGCTCTGCGGATATGTTTAATAAAACCATCATTCAGATCTAATCTATCTCGCTCCATTTCCACATTCACAATCATGTGTAAACAGGTACCGAGTTTGTCTTGGTTTAGCAATACCACCTGGCTGGCAATAATACCTTCACTTTTTAACTTCTTCACGCGCTTAAAACAAGCCGGTGGCGATAAGCCAATCAGCGAAGCAAGTTGTAGATTACTCACCGAGGCATCTTGCTGTAACTGGCGCAAAATGGCTTTATCCATCCGATCGAGAAACATAATTAACTTAACCTAAGAAAATAAGAAATATATAACAACATTTGTACCCGATTATAGAAATAATTTCTAGTTGCTTGCATATAATAGATGGCATTAAACACTTATTCACCGCAGACATGGAAACCGTCACATGCTTACAAGCTTAAAATCTTTATGTCTCGATGTTTGGCGTGTTTATCTCACACTGCTTAAAGTCATGGTACCCGC
Organism: Moritella sp.; assembly: GCF_013215705.1. Classification (GTDB taxonomy): domain Bacteria; phylum Pseudomonadota; class Gammaproteobacteria; order Enterobacterales; family Moritellaceae; genus Moritella. Next base: position 251,918 of record NZ_JABSQR010000007.1, read on the forward strand.
GCTTATTATCGTTAAAGTATTAGATATGATTGGCGGTACTGTGTGGTTAGGAAAGCTGTTAGCACCGCTGATGAGTTTAGTTGGTTTACCCGAAGCGATGGGCTTGGTATGGGCAACCGCTATGCTCACCAATATCTATACGGGTATGGCGGTATTTTTTGATTTAGCTGGCGACAATCCACTCACCGTAGCCCAAGTGTCAGTCCTTGGTATCATGATGCTACTCGCACATGCATTACCTATTGAAGGTGCTGTCGCGAAGCTATCGGGTATCTCTTGGCGCGTTACCTTGCCACTGCGCATTGGCGGCGGTTTCATACTGGGTATGATCACCAATCAAGTCTATTTGTTGGGTAACTGGCAGCAACAGCCCGCCGAGATCGTTTGGCAACCGACCCCCGCCTCATCTAGCCTATTTGATTGGGGTATAGCGCAATTAACCATGCTGGCTTCTATCTTTTTTATCATTGCCGCATTGATGATATTACTGCGGTTATTAAAATGGTGTGGTATCGAAAAACTGATCCAAGCCCTGCTATCACCGTTTTTAAAAGCCTTAACCATAGGTAAAGAAACCACCAATGTTTGTGTGATTGGTTTAGTACTGGGATTAAGTTTTGGTGCCGGATTATTAATTGATGAGGCGCGTACAGGTAAAATCAGTAAGCGTGATATTTTCCTCGCGGTATGCTTTTTAGGACTAACCCACAGCATTATTGAAGATACTATTTTGATCTTATTATTAGGTGCTGACTTGATGTCTATTTTATGGGGGCGTTTGCTGTTTGGTTTTATTGTTATTGCAATATTAGCGCGTTTTATCGAGCAGAAATCACCTTCCTGCTCGACCAATAAACCAATTGAAAAGGTTTCTTAAACGGGTTTACTCAATACACGTTAACTTATCATTACGCTTAGATAAGCCCTTAAATGACGCCATCATGTTGGCTTCTTTCACGAACTGCTTAGGTGGCGTAATAACCTGAAGACGATAATCGCTTGATGACGTTTCAGTGGTTGTCATCAAGCGATTCACGTCAACAGGCGTAATAATAACCACGTTCAACTCGGGTGCGCGCGCCAAAATACTGGCCGCTGTACCCAAGCCATTCTCGGTATGGAATTTACCGGCAATATGCAGTACTTGTTTATTTTTACTACCTAATAATGGTTTATTCGCGTTATCGGCTAAATAGTTAACAATGCTCTCAGCCATAGTTTCATCCCATGTCACTTGCGAAGCAAATTTATACTCATTTTGGCTTTCATCGCCATGATGCATCGACGCCATAAAATGGGTTTTGTACGGTGAGTCTTGGGTATTGATATTCGCCGCTAACCACGTGCGTTCATCAGCAGGTAATTTTTCCACATAGCTAATACCTTTTGTGCCGATACAACGGATGATATTTTTCGGTGCATTGGCAGCGATAATATCAATATTGTTACGCTTTGCTAGCTCAACAAGCGGACGATAATCACTGGTATAATTTGGCCAGGTATTCGCTTGTTTTATTAGCGTCCCTTCCCCTATTTCACCTGCTAAGTAAGCATTCACAATCGCTTGTTTATCGCGAGTAAACTGCTCCATTGATAGGGTCACATTACCGTTAGCCGCAATCATGGCTTGTAATAATTCAGTTTGAAAGCGATGAATACCAGCATGAGTATGCCACTCACCCACCAGCACCACATCGGCATCGTGAATGTCTGCAATAAAGTCTTTTAAGTTAATATCCTGACCCGAGGGCGACTGTAAATTATAATCATAGTAAGTAATTACTTCCGATGAGATGATCGTTTTATCTACCGCAGAAAATAAAGAAGAACTTGTGCAACCAGCAAGTATGGAAACAAGTACGACACAGATACAACTGCGTTTATAATTTTTGAATACAGGTACTGATGGAGAAGATAGTTGATAAAAAGTAAACATATAACACCCTAATAATAACGACCACCAATAGTAATACATCTCATTTGCAATAACAAACGGTGTATTATATCGCCCTTTAAATAATCAGTATTCATACAAGCGCTCGATGTAAAATTCGTTTATGACAGCAAACATTGCTTCGTCGCAGCAATAACGGTTTTCACGCGATTCGGTATAAACTTATTTAAGTGCCCCCCAAGATACAAGGTTTCAGCAACAGGTATTGCGAGATGGTGGATCGTCACCTTTTCTGGTGAAGGGAAAGCAGCGACCGCATGTGCAGGCAATACTGTAAACCAAGTCCCATACTCACAGGTTCTAAGATCAGATTTTACCTTCCACGTATAAGCGCTGACCCGCATCCGTGAGGGTGAATTGCTTACCTTCACGGATCAGTAAGTCTTGGCCTAACTGCGCTTCCAATTTTCGGATATGCTGGCTAATACCCGACGGGGTCATGTTGAGTCGATCTGCACTGCGGGTAAAATGGCCGACTTCCACCAGCGTACAAAAACTACGGAGTAAAACAGGGTTAATCATTACGTTTATGCTCCAAATGAATTTACTTCTCTATCGGTTAAATAACGCCACTGCCCGACCTCAACATCCAACTGAATTGCACCAATTTTTTCACGGTGTAAACTCACCACACGATTCCCCACAGCCGAAAACATGCGTTTTACCTGATGGAATTTACCTTCAGTGATCGTCAGTAATACTTCTTTTTGGCTTACAACTTCCAAGATTGCCGGACGAGTTAATTGCTGTTCGCCTTGTAATTGCACGCCATGGGCAAATTTAGCCGCGACATCATCGCCAATAGGACGCGATAAGCCAACACGATAAACTTTCTGACAATGTTTGGTTGGGGTAATAATATTAAATGACCAACGGCCATCATCTGTCACTAATACTAGTCCGGTAGTATCGGCATCCAATCGTCCGGCAACATGTAATTCTGATGCATTAGCGACATCGATATAATTAAATAATGACGGGTACGCTTCATCGATATTAGAACAAATGGTATCAGCGGGTTTATGCAAGAGGATATAACGAGACGACCTTGCGGTGAGTATTTCGCCATTTAAAGTGATGTGGTTGTTTTCATGTACTTGTGTAGCAACATCTAAAATGACATCGTGATTAACCGATACACAGCCGCCAGTGATCATAGCGGTTGCGTCGGTTCGGGTTAATTCAGTACTCTTACAAACAAACTTATCAAGGCGCATTAACAACATTCTATAATCAAATAAAGATCGCTATTATCCTTATTCAGCGGTAATAATCAACGCGATTTTAAATATCAATAGATAATATCTTGGCGCTAAAACAAGTAAGTAAAGCATGTATTTGTTAACAGTATGAATAATTAAATTAGTGTAAACAGTCACAATTCGTACGAGGTAACATTACGCCACAATGATTCTGGTACGACTCGATATAATTGAATGCTCCTTACTTTATTATTCTGCTCTTCATTGCGTAAATACGAGTTGAGATATACGCTTAAATTACCTCTAAAGGGGCTGCAATATGGTTAGTAAAATACTCAATTTATATTTAAATCAACGTAAAAACTCATCATTAAAAGGAATTTAATATGTCGGCATATCAAGTACAAAACCAATGGGGTGGTACTTCAGCACCTTGGCAACAAGGTTCAACATGGGTTCTAGGTGGTCGTGACAATCAGGTTGTAGTTAACATAGACATCGAATCTAATGACAATGGTGAAACGTTTACCGGTGTGATCAATTACAAGAACGAAGGTCCTATTGATTTTAGAGCCACAGCTGAATACGGTAATGCTTATCGTGCCCAAGTACGATGGGGTGGCGCTTCCGGTGATTGGCATGAAGATGGCGTTTGGATCATTGGCGGCCGAGATAACCAAAAATGCATCAAGCTTAATGTAAACGTGAATAACAATACCGAAAACCTTGTTGGTATTATGGCTTATAACGGGGAAGGTCCTATTGGTTTTAAAGGCAATTTAACCTCTGCGTATACGGTTAAAAACCAATGGGGTGGTACTTCAGCGCCTTGGCACGAAGGTGGTACTTGGGTATTAAGCGGTCGTGATAATCAAAATGTTACCTCTATGGATATCAGCTCTCCCGATAATGGAAAAACATTTGAAGGTACGATGGTGTACGAAGGTGAAGGTACTATTGGCTTTAAAGCTACACACATAATTGGCAATACATTTGAAGTATACAATCAATGGGGTGGCACTTCAGCCCCTTGGCATCGTGGTGGCGATATGATCATCGGTGGCAGAAATAATCAACTCGTCATTAAGTTAAAATTCACATCAGACAATGAAGGAAAACAATTAGTTGGTGAAATGACTTATCGTGGTGAAGGTGCAATTGGTTTTAAAGCCGAAATAGAGTTTAGTAGTGCGCTTGTGACAGAGTAAAAATAATTAGTCAGCTTGCCCTCTAACATGTACAGAGAGGGCAAGTTATATTAATTAAAGCGCGCTATTAAAATTAGCTTGCTGCGCTAAACACTCGGTTTGCAACGAATGGCGTGTTGGCCAGTTTAGGGAACTGCTTGGCAAGTGCTAATACAGCCAAATCAACGAATGGTTCGACAATAATAACCGTCATGTAGGCTAATCCAAAAGAAGAGATAGAGGCGACATTCTCAGCACCAAAACCTTGGCCATAGAACGCCCAAAAACCAACCCAAGCAACGATACCACCTTGGTAAGCAGTAGACAGTTTAAACGCTTGTGAATAAGACAGGTCTTTATAAGCGGTTTTAGGATCAATGATCTTTTTAGCCAGATAAGACATCGCAACTAACGGCATAATTAACGTCGTTACATTCATGCCAAACTGAGGTAAATCAAACGGTGCAAAAAATACCCCCTGAATTAATAAGCCCATAATGAGACCAATGGCCGCAGGCGCAATCCCAAAAATAAGGAGTAATGTCGACCCCATAATGAGATGCACTTCCGATACCCCAACAGACTCGTGTGGCAGCACTTCAAAAGACAGAAATACACAAATAATAGCGAGTAGTGATTTAAATAATAAAGACGTCATCCCTTGGTCTTTAATGTGCTCCCAGGTAAATTTAGCACTTAATCCAATCGCGGCAGCAGCCGAAATATAAGACAGTCCAATTTTACTTGCGTCAACCATTCCAGGTTCAATATGCATAATTTTTCCTCGTAATTTAAAATATCCCCAAGTTACTTCAAGCTGCTTGGGTGTAAAATACGAAAGAACGACGACAGAGGTCAACTATAACTAGCATATGAAAAATATAACTAGAATAAGTACATATAACTAAAATATGTAGTTAATAACCACTTGCCCAAGCCCTCCGCTTGTTCACGTTATTCTTAAATCCTTCAGGTCGGTCTCCGGACTTATGAATAATAAAACCATTCAATTACCGTTGCGGGGGCAGCGTTGGATTCACACCAACTTCCCTGCTGAATTGAGTAAACTCAGCACCAGAAGAACAAGCAAGGAAACTACACATGTTTTTCATTGCCGTCAATTTAAAGGCAAGAACATAAAACACAGTAAAATCAGCATAAGTATTTTAAAAAAATAAAAACCCAGCATTATAAATCAATGTAACGCAGCCATTCAGGCTAAATAGAATGAAAACTCAAAGTATAAAGATTTTTATAATAATCATAAAACCTTAACTCGTTTAAAAATCGCTACAACACCGATTCTAACCGGGGATGTAAGTGCGTCTGTAACACTTCTAATACCTGTTTTCTTAACCATAATAATGCCGGATCACGATCATTACGTAAGTGCCAAGACATTGATATCGGACCGGGTGCTAAGTCAAAAGGTAACTTGCGGACAACTAACCGACCAGCTTTAACACTGTCTAAGATCACCGGTAATGGAATAGTCGTGATCAAGTCAGAATTCTCCAGTAACTTAGGTAAGTTATAGCAATGATTAACTGTCATCGCGATACGTCGTTCAAGGCCATGTTTGCTTAATATGGTATCAACACCACCGGATGCATCGCCCGACAATGACATCAATAAGTGCTCTGCTTGCGCAAATGTGGTTAAGTCTAAGGTTTGATTTACCAACGGATGCTCGGGCCGCATTACGCAGACAAAATGATTATCAAACAGCCATTGCGTCTTCACTCTCTCATTACTGCCTTCGTAATAATCGAGCACCATATCAACATCAGCATCCAATAATAATCGTTCTCCGTTAACAGTATAAGGCACGGCGTGAATATTAATATCAGGCGCTTGTTCCTCAATCAATTGCCGTAATGGCAGCCAAAATATATCAACCATCCAATCAGTTAGCGCAATACGAAAAGTGCGCTTGATACCACGAATATCGAATAGCTGCTGCTGAGTCGCATTTTTGATCGAATGTAACGGCGCTTCAATATCTCGCCACATCGTTTCAGCAAAAGGAGTCGGCCGTATCCCCCGCCCTTTTTTAACAAATAATGGATCCTGCCAAACATGTCTCATCCGAGAAACGGCATTAGACACAGAGGGTTGCGTCATCGATAACCGTTGTGCTGCAAGCGTAATGGATTGCTCTTGCATGATGGTATCAAAAATAACCATCAAATTTAGATCTACATTTGCCATATCGTTGTTTTTATTAAGTAACAGATAACAACCAGTGTAATTTAACACATTGATAACATCAATATGTATTATCCAAACAATCAATTAGACGGTATCAATGTTTTTTGGCAAATTAGCTACATCAACTAAACAAGACAAGGAACGCGTCATGAAAGCTATTTATATCGAACAATATGGAAATGCAAGTCAACTTATTTTAGGTGAATTATCTAAGCCAGAGATTGCCGATAATCAAGTACTCATTAAAGTACATGGCGCAGCGGTTAACCCTGTCGACTGGATGGTTCGAGAAGGATTTTTACAAGACAGTGGTGAGCACCAATTACCTTTAATATTGGGCTGGGACGCAGCAGGTGAAATAGCCGAAATAGGCAAAGATGTTAATAATTTCACGGTCGGTGATGCCGTATTTACGTATGCGCCTATTGCCAAACAAGGCGCTTACGCAGAATATATTGCCGTTGATAGCAACCTTGTGGCAGCGAAACCACAATCGATAGATACCCTAACAGCTGCTGCGGTACCACTTGCAGCAACAACGGCTTGGCAGTCACTTGTGTACGGCTGCAAACTAAAAGCTGGCGACAGAGTTCTCATCCATAATGCGTCAGGTGGTGTCGGCAGTTTTGCGGTTCAAATAGCTAAGTCACTTGGTGCTTATGTCATCGGCACCGCGTCTGCGTCGAAAGCGGACTTTGTAAAAAGCTTAGGTGTCGACGAGTTCATTGATTACCGCGCTCAGCGTTTTGAAGACGTGGTTGATGAAGTAGATAGCGTACTTGCGGCAGTGGGTGGTGATGATATTTTACAGCGTTCATTACCAATCATTAAAAGCGGTGGTGAGTTAGTTTCCCTATTGGATGACGTCGATATCGCGCGCGCGGCAGAACAAAATATCAATGCTCAGCGTTGGTGGGTGACACCGAGCGCAGCCGATCTAAAAAGCATTGCCACACTCATCGACAATGGCCAAATAAGCGTACACATAGATAGAGTGTTTCCATTAGAAGATGTTAAGCAAGCGCATGCACTCAGTGAGTCACAACGCGCACGTGGTAAGATAGTGTTACAAGTTATCGCTTAAGCCGCACCAACGAGCTTATAAGACACCACATATAGCTGTTCAATGCCCGGGTAAATATCTTGGATCACGTCTTTCAGCACGGCTAATGTCATATTTTCTTGCTCGGCATGAAAGTTAGACAGCTCAGTAAATAAAATAGGCTTTACAGACAGGATAGTTAATCGACAAAATTCACGGCCACCTTCTAATGTTGAAACGGTCACAGTCGAACCCGGGACATAGTTATTTTCAGATTTATCACGAATGGTAATGGTCTTTTTACCTGAAAGAATATCGGTTTCGAAGCGTTCAAAAAAGGTCATGGTGGTTGGTTGTGTCATGCGGATTTCAACTATAAAGATAAGAGATAGTTATTGTAGCAACAGAAAACTGCATTGCGCTAATATTTATGTATAAGTTGGGGAAAGGGTACGTAAAAGCGGTGACGACATTTAGCTACCGCTTTATAAATAGCCCTACTTCACTACCATCTCAGGCACAGGGAATAACTTGTCATACACTAAGTTATAGCCATAAGCGTACAACAAATAGAAAACAACCATGCCGATATCAAGCACAACCGAGAACAATACGCCCATAGCACCTACATGACCAAGCTCAAAACCTAATTGGCTTAATATACCCATAATCGCAACTAAACCAATTATTTCAAATAAAATCGCGTGTCTAATACGGTCTAATCTTGTTCTCATCTGTTTTTCGGATACATAGAAGGCGCACGATTAGATTTCCTGACAAAGGTAGGATGGCGTTGAAGCAATTCAATATTCAACTATCATGAGCTGATTGGCATTACCCCAGGGCGCTTACAAACGCATACAAAATATAATTAGTTAAAAATCACTATTTATTATAAATTCACACCATTAAATAAATTTACCTCGAAATATATAGACCAAGTATGACGATCTGACTCATACTCCGAATTTCCACTGACCGGACAGTGTCAATATGTTGAGTATAGTTCAGTTGAAATACCAACCATTAATGCTATTTTTACTAGGAATAACAAACTGATGTCTACAACTAACATCTTTGACTTCGCAGATCAGATTTACCCTAATGCAAAAGGGATGAGAAAAATACAAAAAAAAGGGCGATTCTATTTTTGGGCGGTAACAAACAGTAAAGCTGTCAATGCGATGATGACTCTTTTTACCCGTGAAAATTTAAAACCTATATTAACACTAACACCAAAAGTAATAGAAAAGCCGTTAAAACCTTATCTTTGTGTTAACTGGTCACGTACAGAGCGTCTTGAATATTTAACACAACATTACCAGTTTATTGATGAGACTTTTGGGAAACACGCGAGTGCGATTGTTTCTGATGAAGGTGTTACCATCTTAGAGTTCAAAAGTTTAAGCGAACAAACATATCGAATTCAGCTACATCGAGGCACAAGACGTGAAGGGGGTATTGGCATTCGTTTAGTTAACGATAAGGACCAAAGTGTCTATGCTTTAGCCTGTAATATCTCCGGCACACATACTAAAACAATGCATATTGGTATGTTGCAAGGTCCTCGTGATTCAGTAGAAAATCGCCATGCGCTGATTAAAGAGCTAACCAAATCATTACATGGTTTACGCACTAAATCATTATTGGTTGAAATGGCGTTAATGCTGTCCCGTATTTTAGGCATCAGTGAAGTAAAAGCAATTTCTAACAAAGGTCATGTCTATCAAGCAATACGCTATATTTCTAAACGAAACTCAGTGACTTTTGATTACGATGGTTTGTGGAACGAGTTTGAAGCGACAAAACTCGACCCATACATGTTTGGCTTGTCAGTGTTTACCCCACGAAAAGATCCGCTAACATTGAAAAAAACCAAACGGAAAATGTACACTAAGCGATACCAATGGCTAGATGACACTGAAATAGAGATGGCGACAAATTTAGCGCCTTGGCTGGTAAATCCAATAGTGCAAAACGGACAAGCAGCCTAAGAACATAATCAACCGCTGGATACCAGTTCACAACATTAAGCCTGTGAATTTGTATTCAGTTTATAAATCCGATCTGCATACAATATCCCGCCTATGTTATACGCTTGCGGTATCACGTCATTAAGCTGAAAACCGCACTTCGCCAACACCTTTTCTGAAGCACTATTACCTTCAGTGACAATACCTTGAAATACCGAGATAAGGTGCACGCGCATTGCCCAAGCGATAAGTCCCTTTAATGATTCAGTGGCATAGCCCAAGCCAAAATATTCCGGTAATAACAGATAACCGACTTCTGCAGATCGGCCATCATAATCGAACCCCGTTATGCCAACCGCAGTATTGGTTTCGACATCGGTGATCAGCAAACACAGCCAAGCACCCGAAGTCACAGACCAGTGAGGTAAACGCGATTCGAATTTAGCGCGAATGTCATTGTCACTTGGTTGATCAAAACATTTTTCAATCACACGCGATTCGGTATGTAACCGTAAAAACAACGGCCAATCTTGTGCCGTTATTTGGCGCATACTTAAACGCGGGGTAGTTATCTGCATATTATTCCTTTTACAAAGTAAACCTAAGTGTCTTTCTTATAGAGTAAACCTAAGTACCATAAAAGCACACATACTTATAGAAACCACAACTAAAGTGTTCTTTATCTTTAAACTTAATAACACAGTCAATAGACCTGCATATAAAAACGGACTATTCAAAAATCCGGCCTCACTGCTTTGATGTCCTAAAAATACAATCGGCACCCACATTGCGGTTAATACAGCGGGGGCTGTAAAGCTCAATGCCCGCTGTATTCTCGGACTTAATTCAAATGAAACAAGTCGCGATAAAAACAAATACCGACATGAAAACGTAATGCATGTCATCCCACCTAATACTAGCCAAAAATTATCCATCATGTTACTCCTTAATTGGGGTGAAATAGCCCGTTAACATGCCAGTGATAGTTGCAATAATCAGTGCATAATCAGGGATATAAATAGATAAGACCAAGGCACTAAAGCCACTCACAAGTACAGCAATGAGGATGGATGGATCTTTGATTGACGGGATCACGATGGTAATAAAGGTCGCTGCTATCGCAAACTCTAGCCCTAAATTTTCTAGGTTAGGAATGTATTGCCCCGCAACAATGCCTGCGAACGTTGAGACATTCCAAACGACATAAAACGTAATACCAGCGCTTATCGCATATAACACCGAGAAGGTCTTATGTTTCTCAACATAAGCACAAGTGACAGCAAACATTTCATCCGTGAGAAAAAAGGCAATACAAAGTCGAGATAAAAAAGAACGCTGCCGAACATGCTCTCTAAACACCGCTGAATATAAAAGATGGCGAGAGCTGATCACAAAGGTAGATGAAAAAATAGATGAGATGGCTCCCGTAGCACCCAAAATAGTAATACTGGCAAGCTGTGCCGCACCAGCAAAAACCAATAACGACATTAACTGAGCCTGGATCGCGGTAAGTCCAATGTTAATTGCTAACGAACCGCATAAGATCCCCCAGGGTACGGTGGCGAGGGCCAGCGGCATAATATCGAGCACCGCACGATTAATTGTTTTTATATCACTTGTTATAGGACGATAAGCAAGATCGGTTTCATTTAGCATAAGTAAGCTCCTTCAATATTTAGAAGTAGCTTAAAGTTAAAATGCTAAGGCATCTTGTACAAAACTGCTTGTTTTTGAAATTTACTCGGTGATGTACCCATTGCTTTTTTAAAATGTCGATTGAAATGACTCTGGTCGTGAAAACCACAATCGGCGGCCACTTGCACGGGCTTAACACCGAGCATTAACAATGTTTTAGCTTTCTTTAATCGCATTTGTATCTGATAACTATGCGGGGCGATATAGAACACTTTTTTAAATTGACGGATGAAATGAAACTGACTGAGTCCAGCCATCGTCGCCAGCGTTAATAGTGACACATTCTCTTCAGGATACGCATCAAGATATTCTTTCACTAGCAATAATCTCTGCTTACTGCCCGATATATCATCTGGTATATTTTTCATCGATGAATGCCGTAGCGTCATGTTCATCATGATGCTGTATAAGATCGTTTCAATGAGTAATTTTGAAGCGTTACTATCGATCTGGGTAAAGAGTAATCTTAATTGCGCTGATAACTGTGGGTCTTTAACCACGGCATGATTAAAATAAGGTGCGTTAAACTGACCATCATAGAGATCATTCGTCATACTCTCAAAATGTGACGGATGCGGATACATGGCCCGATACCGCCAACCGTCTTGTGTCGCAGACTCTCCCGTATGGACATCGTCGGCATTCACAAAAATAATCGAATTTTCATCGGCAATATGGGTACTGCCACTGCGCTCAAACCGTTGTGCGCCTTTATCTATAACGCCTATCGTATAACCTTCATGCACGTGTTTTGAAAATGTCTGTTCTTGATAATCAGCATCGACAATTTCTAACCCGTTAAAGGCATCTACAATTTTAAATTCAGCTTTTTCCTTGCTGATGTGAGACATCTGCTTACTCATCCTATTAAAGCGTTATTTTATAGTACAATATTGCTTATATTTTTGAAGATATATTGGCTAAAGTGGCCTTTATATTAATTCACCTGCGCTAGCGTAAACTCAACAAAGCGTCGATTAGCCAACGATAAATACCCATCTTTACGCCACGCAAGTGCCAGATCCAAATAAATAGGAGGATCAAACGGTATGCCTTTAACGTCCGCTTCCAGATCTGTGACTAACTCCAATAATGCGGTAATGGCAAATTCATTCTTCACGATATTAAGGATCATGGTGATCAAGTTGGTTTCAAAGGAATACTTCGCGGTCATATTATTGGCTTTACATAAACCATCAATCACTTCGCGATGAAAATAACCGGCCTTAAACATCACTAATTCATGGGTAAAAAAGTCAGCATAACTCACCGATTCTGCATCAGCCAAGGCATGATTTTTTCCGACAGCAGCCACCATCTGCGGACGAATTAAACGCTGAATTTGCAAGCTCTCAGGCACATGATCATCGACAATCACCCCCAAGTCTAATTCGCCAGAGAGTAGCTTTTCTTTAATCGTTTGCGTGCCAGCTTCGACAATACTCAAGTTTAAATGAGGATACTTAAACTTGAATGCCATTAAGATCTCGGGAAAAAAATACGATCCCATCATCCCCGGAATACCAATTCTGACCTCACCTTGTTCAAGATCGCGTAAATCGTTTAATGCCATTTCAGCATCCACGATACGAGCCAGAATATCCTTGCAGTGAACCAGTAAGACGTCACCTTCTTTGGTAACCACCACGCCTTTGCTGCTGCGGATCAATAACGGCATACCAATTTGCTGTTCAAATTTACGCATGGCAATACTCAGTGCCGATTGGGCAATGCCAAGATGCTCGGCCGCCTTGGTATAACTGCCCAGTGCAACAATAGTGGCAAAATAATGCAGTATTTTAGAATTAAGCATAACTAAAATAGATACCTTCTATGATATTTATATATTTTTCATATTAGCACTACTCCACTACTCTATAAGCATTGTTAGTACCGCATGAGCCTAATAAAGCAGATCATGCTATTCCCTCAACTATTTACCTTAGCTATTCACCTTAGTTATCAGCAGGACGGATGAATGATTGCACTGCATTCTCAAGACTATAAAAAAGTAACACTGGGGCTTGGACTCGGCTCATTTCTGGTGTTTTGCAATTTATATTATTTTCAGCCGCTGCTGCCATATTTCATGGTTAAGTTTAACGCCACTGAATTACAAGTTAACTGGTTATTTTCTAGCACCACTTTAGCCGTCGCGATATCCTTACTGCCTTGGGCTATCTTATCTGAAGTGATTGGCCGCCGCCCCATCATGCGCTGCAGCTTAGTGCTTATTCCCTGCATCAATTTTTTAATGTTTATTAGCCCTGATTTACACACCTTAATTTTATTGCGTGCATTACTCGGTATTGCGCTCGCGGGATTCATTGCCGTGGCAGTGGCGTATATGGCAGAAGAGTTCGCGCCACCCGCATTGTTGATCGCTGTGGGCGGTTACATCAGTGCTAATACCTTAGGGGGAATTATTGGTCGAATATATGGCGGAGTGATGACAGATGCGATAGGACTACAGTGGACTATTTTAGCCATGTCGGTACTCAGTGGTATTGCACTGTTAATCATATTTCCACTGATATTAAAGCAACGCCATTTTATTGCCCAGCAAGGACGATTATCCCATCACGGAAAACAACTCATCAAGCATATCAAAACACCCACGCTGTTTTTTGCGATGTTGATTGGTGGGCTCAATTTTTCAGTGTTCATTAATGTGTTTTCGGTGATGGGATTTAAATTATCTGCCGCGCCCATTTCACTACCTGCCAGTCTATTATCACTGATGTTCTTGTGCTACCTCAGCGGTACACTATCAGCAAGATTAAGTGGTCGCTGGATGCATTCCCACAGTTTATTCAGCGGGATCCTACTGGGTATTAGCATTAGTGTGCTTGGTTTAATCATCATGTCGGTACAAACAATAATCGCAATTATGATCGGGTTATTGGTATTAAGCGCTGGCGCATTCTTTATTCATGCTCTTGCTTACAGCCACATCGGGCGCAGCGCGACTCAAGGTAAATCAACCGCAACCGCGCTATACCTTGTCATGTATTATTCAGGCGGCAGCATCGGTGGTTTTATCCTTATCTACTGCTGGCAAGTCGGTGGATGGTGGGCGGTACTGGCAGCAACAAGTACCATTCATACTATGATGGTAAGCTTGATCTTTGCACTTAAATGGATTTCTCGCAATCCAATCACAGCCACGAATAACGAACTTGAGTCTTGTCAGCCGTGATTATATATTTAGGTAAACCTAGATTGCGACTCGTGCAGCGACTGCCAGTAAGACCACGCCTGTGACCTTATCAATCTTGTGCACATTATTTTTTAATTTAGCGAGTAATGATGACTGCGATAATACAATCGCAATGATGCAATACCACAAGGTATCAATACTAAATACCGTACCCACCATGATCAGGTTTTGTAACCAGCCCGCATCCGCTTCGACAAATTGACCGAACAAGGCTAAAAAGAAAATCGCTAATTTAGGATTCAGGAAAGCAATCATAAAGCCTTGTACAATACTCTCTTTTAAGGTCACAGTTTCCTCTTTTTGGTCCACATCATCCAATGCAGGTTTTGAGGTTAACGCCTTGTAAGCCAAGCGCAGCAACATGACAACACCCGCATATTTGATCACATTAAATAACCACGGTGTTTGTTGGATCACCAGTGCCAAACCGACCACTGTTAATGTCGCATACACGCCAACACCTATACCATGGGCAATACTGGCTGCAACACCGTTAACCCGACCACCTGAGATAGTATGCTTTAATACCACCGCCAGACTCGGTCCCGGTGTCATCGCGCCCATCATGCAAATCAGTGCTAAAGACAGCCATGCAGTTAATTCCATACTTACCTCTAATTTATTATCGTTATAAATTATCTTGATCTGCCTTCATCAGCCCTTATTTTAATACAGCTAAAGCATGAACAAAAATTGTATTAACTACTCACCAGTATGAATTAATTTCATACCTAGTGTTTTCGTACGTTCTAGATGATTTTTTAGGAATGGATGACACAGTTCTCTAAACCAAGTGTGTTCTGGATCTTGGTGGTGTTTAGCATGCCACAACAAGTAATACTGCTGTGGTTTTAATTTGATCGGCAGTGCGATGATCCGAAGATCGTATGTCTGGGCAAAGTCTGCCGCGATATGTAATGGTGTCGTCAACAAGGTATCGGTCTTTACTAACAGCTCAATCGCCGACTGGAAAAATGGTACCGATGCAAAAACTTGACGCTGCTTACCCAGTGCTAACAATGCCAGGTCCACCGGACTGTCTTTATCACCACCGCCGCTGATCAGTACGTGTTTGGCATTAATATATTCCGTCACCGATAAATCATCACCCTGACACAAAGGATGTTGACGGCGGCACACTACCACCAGTTGATCTTCACCGATACTCTTGCCATGTAAATTTTCAGGCACCACATCGGTAATGGTACTCACCAGATCCAGCTGCATGTCAGCTAACTCAGTTAACTTGTCTTTATGCCAAAGCTGGAATTCAACACTGGCATTAGATGCGTCGGCAGCCAACTCACAGCATATTGACGGTAAGATAGCTTGCGCGACATAATCACTCGAGGCCAGTGTAAATTGACGTGGGCACAAACTAAGATCCATCACACTCGGTAAATACAAATTATCCAAGGTCTGCATCAATACTGGTAACTGCGTTTTTAATTCTTCACCCTTACGCGTTAATATAAATTGATTACCTTCTCGGATGACTATCTTGTCATCAAACGCCGCGCGGATTTGCGTTAGGGTTTTACTTATCGCCGACTGCGTGACATTGAGTTGTCGTGCCGACTCGGTCAAATTACAGGTTTGTAATATCGACATTAACGCCGGTAATAATTTGTAGTTATTCAAAGCCGCACTCGCCATACTAAAGAATCAGTTAGCCATAATAACGTAAATTTTCTTTGTCGTGATTTTAAAAGTTAACTATCTGACCTCGCTCATTAAATTGTGATGGCGCTATTTAGCAAACCGAAACAGTCAGAGATGTGGCTTTACAAGCTGATAATGCGTTGCGTCAAGGCGTGCGAAAACTGTTTCCTTTAGGAATGATAAAAACCAAACAGATTTATAAAAAAATAATACCTCCACTAAGCCTCGTTATGAGACTTTGCTATCGTCCATAATTAAATTGAGTTAAGCGTGACTTCGCATGCACTTACCCGCAAGGATCGGCAATGGACAATACAGTCAAAAAAATTGGACTCAGTGGCAGCTGTTATTGGTGTACCGAGGCTATCTTTCTATCCCTGCGCGGTAAATATCGCAGCGCAGTCTATGCCATGGAGCCTTATCAGAACACCGAAATTGCAGAAATTACTCGTAAGTCATGGACATTTAATGCATAAAGCAACGCTAGTACCAGCCTTGAATAATCTCGCCCCAACAAAAGTGACAAAGACGTGATAAAAATGTGATAAAAACGTGATAAGTATCATCAGTCTAGCGCGATATGATTGAACATCACCTTAATAAGGAAAATAACCATGAAAATTAAAATATTTTTATCACTGGTATTACTTTCATTTCAATCATTCGCATCTGACCAATTTAATATAATGACTGATTTTTCATCGGTGAGTTTTGCCACCATCAAAAAACAATTTGTAGTGGAACCAGCAACAATTAGTGGGCTCACGGGTAGCCTAGATGATAATGGTAAATTTGCTATCACGGTTCCAGTGATAAATGTTGAAACAGGTATAGGCATCAGAAACGATCGGCTTAATTCATTATTTTTTAATTCAGGGTTAAATCCGACAGTCCATATCACGGGGCAGTTTGAATTAGCCACGTTAGCGCAAGATATTACCAAATTGACCGTACCTGCAGACGTGTCTTTCTATGGTAATAAGAAAACATTTAACTTCCCTGTCATTATCACGAAAACAAAGAATACCATCACCGTCAGTTCGTATGCGCCAGTTATCGTCAGAGCCAGTGATTTTGGTATTCCTACAGAGAACTTAACCAAGCTTGCAGCAACAGTCGGCGGCCTTGCCCTTTCTGATATTATTCCTTTAAATATTAATCTAGTATTTAAAAAATAATTCTCGACACGACCGTTTGAAATAGCGGTTCACCCTTTTCCAGCCCCTCATATTTAAACTGACTGTTTCATATATTGTTTCGGTGGTCGGGTATGCAGGAAATATCAGGATCAACAAATAACATACAGACATCTGAACTTAACGAAATATGATTGCTGTGTGACACTTGGCTTGGTTACCGAGTATCTTAGTGAACAATGGTTATTCAGAACATCAAGCAGGTTACATCCAAGGGATTCTGCAAGTCATTGGGATCACTGGGTTACTCATGATGGCGGAAACAATCTGTGGTGTGATCGTTAACCATGCCGATTGCTTGCATAAAGGCATAACAGATCGTGGGGCCGACAAAGTTAAAACCCCGCTTCTTCAAATCTTTACTTATGGCTTCTGAGAGTTCAGTTTTAACAGGGGTTTCAGCCAGTGAGGGTAAATTATTTTGCAGGGTAACGCCGTTAACAAAGGCCCAAATATAGGCATCGAACGAACCAAACTCGGCTTGAATATTCAAAAATCCCTTGGCATTTTTTATCGCTGATCTTATCTTCAGGGTATTACGAACAATCCCTTTATTAGCAAGTAAGCGCTTAACATCGTCTTCGCTGTAATTGGCGATAATCGTATAATCAAACTGGTGAAAAGCATTTCGATAGTTTTCACGTTTTCTTAATATGGTGATCCAACTGAGTCCGGCTTGCGCACCTTCCAAGATCAGAAATTCGAATAAGCGTTGTTCATCATGAACAGGCACGCCCCACTCTTCATCATGATAAGCTACATATAACGGGTCTTCGCCACACCAAGTACATCTGTTTTTCATTGCTTGTCCTTTAGTCGCGATAAACAAATCAGCAGCCCGCTGTTTCAATATTAAACTCTTGAGTCTCGCTGGTATGGGGATATTCGGCGTAACATAAACCGCTCTTTAAATTCCCCGCACCATAACCGATACGCGAGTAGCCATTATCTTCGAAAACGGTAATTTCAGCATAATTCGCGGTTCGAGCGCCATTAGCTCTAATGACATCGACTGGCACACCTAATGCTAAGAAGGTTTCAATAAAGTAGGTATTTGGCGTTAGGGCTTCACTTCTTGTTTCTGGGTAACCACGATAAAACTGATAATCCCCATAGTCGGTGGCAATGGTGACATTATCACCCAATAGATTGTCGATTTGGGATTTCATATGCAGCAATCGCACCGTCGCCCTCAGGCTGCCGTGAAAATTTTCAACCGTTTCTTTTTTTGCATCCTCTTTTAAATCAATAAAACGTGGTACAGCCGTTGCGGCCAGCACACCAAGCACACTAATAGTAATAACTAATTCAATTAGCGTAAAACCCTTATTCCTTTTAGAAACAGTAAAATCCATTCTCTCTCTCTGTTAAACGTTTGTGCTCTCTGTTAGAGGTTTACAACAGTATGCCCAATAAATTACTTAGTGCCACATGTTTAATTACAAAATAATTAATTCATCTTTGACTATTTTACTATGCTATTAATAATAGCCTGATTTTTTTAAGCAAAATAGAAATAGCCATCCCTAAGATAACGAACATACCTAATGTCGCCATCTTCAGTCAAACTTAATGACATGCATGCGATGATTTTATCACTCGAACTAAAACACCATGAGTAAGCCATATCGCCAACGATGTCAGGAAAACGGCCAAGGTAATCGAGCTAAAACGATAAATAATCGAAAAGAAAGCATCTTTCTGTCCCGGCTGGAAAGCGGTAGTAAGAGGTACCGATAACGCCGCCAGAGCCGAAAAACCAAGACCCGACTTAACCCCACCTAATGATAATAACCAGGCAAAAAAACCAGCGGCTATCGCATACGCCATTAAAAATAACAGCCCATTATTAGCCCAACTTGATAGGCCTAATTGAATAGCCATACCGGCCAAACAACCTAAAAATGTGCCGCTTATTCGGATTTTAGCGGCAGCCATTGAACCAATAAAGGTCATTGGTGTAAGGACAATAAAAATAGACGCTTGCGCAGATAAAGAATCACTCAGATCACCAAATTGAAAAATAAGAAACGCCAACATGGAGATGCTCCAGCCCATTGCCGTTTGTCGTAACACGCCAATATGATCGTATGGTACTGCGCTATTACTGATGTGTGATGCCCTATCCTCTGCTTCACGCACAGGTTCGGGGAAAAAATAATAAGCCAGCGCACAAATAGGATAGATAGCAAACGCACTGACCCACAATGTCAGCGTGAACTCTTCAATATCAAAACTCGGATAACTGATAAAATTAAGGGTAATAGACCCCACCAGCAAACCCGAGAATCCAAACAGGTAACCGCTTGGTTTGGTCATGGCAATACATTTACTGAGAAACAACATCGCCACCGCGACAGTCATTAAAAAAGGATAAGGTTGCAAGAACCCGGAAATAAAATTGACCTCCAACGTCACCCAAATAATACCTAAAACCATTTGGGTTATTAAGCTGCAATGCCAATCATCCGCACGGGCGATAATAAACGCGGGTAATAACACCGCAAAAAATCCATACGACCAGCCAAACACCATACTTAACGCCAAGCCAAACACACAAGTAAACCAAATTCGCATCGTTTTCATCATACTTTCCCGATAGACTTAATAAACCTAGGTGAACTTAATAAATATAGTGCAGCAGACCAGCAAGATTAATTTGCATACAGGCCAAGGTTTTCCACCAAACATTATCAGCAGGGTAAAGCACCACAGTCGCGCGAGAGCCGACAAAGAGTTGTTCAGGAATAGCCTGTTCACTGGATAGGTTCACCCTAATCCGTTGTGCATCTCGCACCCAACGATTACTAACTTCAACCGAGGTTAATTGGCCACTCGCTGTTTGCTGCGCTGCTGCCACGCCAAAATCACGACTGGCGACAGTGAAATTGAATATTTGCCCCGGCAAGGCATCATAGGTGACATACGCGGCGGATGTTTTACTGATCAGCGCAGTGGCCTTCTCTCTAAAATCAGCGGCAACCCACAACGAATCGATCGGAATAAAGGTAAGCATAGGTTGATTAGCCGTTGCCATCGCACCCACTTCAAGTTGTAGATTGGTGATCACCCCTTTGTTGGGCGCAAAAATTTGGGTATGGGATAAATCTAACGCCGCTTGAGCAAGATTATTTTTAGCCGCCATCACCAGCGAACTATCACCACCGTCCTCTCCTAACTTGGCTTTAATCGCGAGTGTTTGTTGCTTATAGGCATGCAGTGTCGAACGCGCGGCTTGGTAATTGGCATACGCACTATCGCGCATCGACGTAGAGACTAAATTCTGTTTAGCCAACTTGCTGATACGCTTAAATTCTGCGGTGGCATTATTGTAATTGGCGTTACTGCTTGCCGTGTTCGCGATTGCAGCTTCGACCTGAGCATAAAGCGATTTTTCTTGCTCATACGCTTGCTGCAGCGCTACTTTCGCCTTGTTAACCGCAAGGGTGTATTTACTGTTATTAATGGTAAACAACAACTCCCCTTTCTCAACGTGCTGATTATTACCGATCGCGACATCGATGATCGGCCCTGACACTTCAGGTGCGAGTTGCACGACATAACCATATACCCGGCTCTCGGTTGTCAGCGGCGCGTATCGATCGGCCACAATAATGTAAGCCATGAACACAATGAACAAGACAATAAGGCTGCGCATCCAACGACGAAAAGTGGATTGTGTATGAGGCATATAAATTTCCGCTTAAAATAAAACTTCAGATATTATAGAAATATTCCATTTGATTAAATACAATGATTAATATGGCACTTGCGTCTCATAAATAGGACCAACAATGAAAACATCGATGGATGATCTGTACTTATTCATATTAACAGTCAGGCATGGCGGTATCAGTGCCGCAGCACAAGCGCATGGATTACAACGATCTAAAGTGAGCAGACGGTTACAAGAATTAGAAAAATCAGTAGGCTGTCAATTACTTATCCGCACCACGCGGCAGATAGAACTGACCGAGCATGGACGCTTGTTGTATCAACAGATTAATCAGCCACTAAGCGATGTAAATCAAGCTATCTCTGTACTTAAAAACCAACAACAAAGCCTGCAAGGAGTATTGCGCATTGCCGTACCGGCCGCGTTTATTGCCTCAACCTTGTTTGCAGAATTGTTAGATGACTATGCCCGACAGTTTCCAGATATCACCTTGGAAATTATTCACCGTCACGAAAGTGTCGATTTAAAACGTGAAAATATAGACCTGCAACTGCTGCCTGATGTGATCAAAGTCATTAATGAAGATTACGTGCAGCAAGTCTTTTTCCCGTCTAAAAAAGGCCTGTTTTGTTCACCACATTACTTGCAAATCCATGAGCTGCCGCACAGTCTTAATGATCTGTTTGAACATGCTATTTTAACCAGTCATTATGATTCCAGCATACTCCCAGAAGGATTGAATATACGCTTAATTTCAGAGGATTTAGGGTTAGTTAATCTCATGGCGCAATCGGGGCATGGTATTGCATTACTCCCGATTATTTTAGTCCAACAGCAACTTAAACAAGGGGAATTAGTTCATGTTTTACCTGATATTTATCAGTCAGAGATTGCTATGACCTTGATTTATTCTTCGCGACAATTTTTACCGAAAAAAACTAAAACCATGATCAACTTACTCAGAGATAAATTTTTAAATTACTAATAATAGTGTCGTTAATGTTCGTGACACCAAAGCAATCATATTGGGGCATTTGAGTGCCCTCTCTTTCCGGCACAGACTTACCGCATTAGGCAACGCTTAAGCCGTTGCCGATACTGCGGATGGATCTCAGAAAAGGGGTAATTTGGTCGAGTTCTTAATTTCTTTTACCGCAATATTAGATTGAATTGAATCAACCACTTTGATACGGCGTATCTCAGAAAGCTTGTCATAGTATTCGTCGAGATCTCTCGCTACAATTTGAAGAATAAAATCGGCACTGCCCGCAATACAAAAACACATCAGCACCCAATCAAAATCTCGAATCATCTGCTCAAATTTATCGGTCTCTTCTGGAGTATGATTATTTAAAGAAACCATACTAAAACCTATAACATTGAAACCCAGTTTTTTGCGATCTAAAACCGCGGTATAATGCGTCACAATCCCTTCTTTCTCTAGTCGCTTCCAACGTCTCCAACAGGGGGTTTCACTTAGATTAACGCGTGGGCCTAACTCATTAATCTTAATTCGACAATCGCGTTGCAAATGATCCAGGATAGTTAAATCGGTGCCATCAAGCATTGTATTAGTGTTTTTTTTCAAATTTACTCCATTAAACGAAAAAAATCTCTATTTTGAAGCGTTATTGTAAAGTACATAGCAGTTTAATTTCAACGTACTTATGTAACGGTCGATGTCAACATAGTTGCAATGATGGGTTGTTATTAAGCCGCTAATTTCAGCTCATTTTCTGCTGGTTTATTTATGTATACCTCACCAACTGGTTCGCAATTTCTTGTCGCTTTTGACCAACGTTCTGGATGTTTCCGTCTGGCTGATTCTAGCACCTCTTTCCTATGTGTTAACTGCGCTGTATCTTGGCCATTATGGCGCTGATTTGGCGTTACAAAGTTAAGTCCACTGTGTAAATGTTCATTATTATACCAACGGGTAAATGCTAGAACCCAGTCCTGAGGTAAACGCTTAGTTAACCCCACCTACCAAATATTTTCAGTTATTGCATGATTACTCTTCATTAAATGAAGGGATAAATCATGTCAAAAAGCAAAAAAGAACAACATTGGCAGCGCATATTTCAACTGCAAGCTGAAAGTGGCCTAAACAAATCAGAATTCTGTAAACGCAATAACATTACCGTATCCACATTTTATTCCTGGGCTAAAAAACTAAGCTCGCTATCACCAAAAAGAACAAATAAGCAGAAGGTTATACCACTCGTATTTCCTGAAACTAAACCTGACCAGCAACTCACTCTAACATTACCTAATGGTTATCAATTTTCATTTCCCGCGTCATTAGAACCGAGTAAATTACAGCAATTTTTAAACGTGTTATCAGCATGACACCACACAAGCTGATCTACCTCGTTACTGGACATACAGATATGCGTAAATCCATTGACGGCTTATCCTTAATCGTCAGTGATGTGCTGGAAATGGATCCGCTAAGCGAAGCTTGGTT
>NZ_JABSQR010000008.1 GCF_013215705.1 Moritella sp.
GTTGCTTCTTGGTGCCGTTAATGACTTTACTTATTTGCGTAGGAGTTAAAATATCAGGCAGGCGTTTAACTTGTGGTGGTTTGACAATGTTGAGCCATTCCCACTGCTTGTCGAGCGTATAGCGGTAGAAAAACTGTAAACCGTTACGGTCTAATTTAACGGTACTCCAAGAGTGGGTCTGGATCAGGCTATTGAAATAAACTTTTAAATCGGCAGTAGTTAATGTGTCTGGGGACTTATCAAAGTAAGCCGAAATGCGTCGAACTGCACGAGAATAGGCATCAATGGTCGCTGGTCGTTTACCTTGTAGCCTTAAATTGATAAGGTGTTGTTCATAAAGATAATTAAATCGTTGCTGTTGTGAATGATTCATACTAATAACTCTAATAAGGCACAACCATAATGGTGATGCTATTGGTTAGTATGACTGGTAGGGCAAAGACTCTGCCGCGCAGCGGCTTCGTTCAACAAGCGCTTTAAACGGAACAAAACAGTTGGCTCTGTTCCGCTTCGCTCCACCATTATAGCCAACTATTTTTGCCCGCTTAAGTGGGCGTTATGTTTTTCGAGGATGTTGTGTCGATGACAAAGGAAGAGTTAACTTTAATTGCTGCAATATTAGCTGCATTCACCTCTATATTATCTCTATTTTTGGGTTCAAAATTAACTTTTAATAGAGAGAAGCGTACATTACGCTGGAATAATGAAATTGAAAGGTTACAAAATCTTGAGGAACAAATTGGGATTGCCCAAGAAGTTGTTTCTGTATACACCAGTGTCGAAAAATTAAGAGCTGACTTTATACCTCTCCATGAGAATTTAGAATATGTTGCAGGAAGGTTCGCTCGATACCCTGAATTAGCAAAAGCCATTCGAGGTTTTGTTCATGCTTGTAACCTTACCGTTAGTGCAAAAATAGAACATGAAGATTATCGAGAGTATAAAGAAATGGTTTCAACTGAATATATAAAAGTTATTACAGAATGTGATCGTATATTAGAACCGAAATTATTAGATAGCTTTGTAAAAAGAAAAACATAACAAATAAGAATAGGTGTCGCGCAGCCGACACCTTATTCGGGTGTTGAACAAGCCCGAGCCTTTCTTTATATAGTAAATAACGTGTTTGATCTTGGTGGTCACTTCGTCTTGGGGCTAAATCTAAGACGAGCGAAATTGAGATAAATAACAGGTCTGTTATTTATCAATGAATTAACCTATTTTCACCATAACTATCGCATCTCCAATCTTAAGTGTTAACACCATTATCCTTATTATGTTACGCCTTTCGGCTAGGTCGTTCGCGTGATGCCAACGCATTTCATTTCATGCTGACAGAAAGGACAAATCTTGATTGCTTTCGCAGTTATCGTTGCGACGAGTTCAGGAATTTCCCAATTGAACAGATGCAGCAATATTGTTTGAATGCGCACTCGCAGCCGTGTGGCATTACCGTGTAAAAAGCCATAATCCCGCACTCGCTGTAATCCTTTGGGAAGCACATGTTGCAAGATGAGCCAGAGAAATTGCAGCGTCGGTAAGGTTCTGGTTTTCGTTGCTTGAGTTTGTCCGTCTTTATAGTTGAATGTCACCGTATTATTGCTTGTATCGATGATATCTTTATCAGGTAATACGCCCCGATATAAATAGCGTGACAGATATTGTAAGGCGGGAAGACCGTAACCGACTTTTCGGTAATCAACGACCCATTTAGTGGGTAATGTATCAGCGTTCGCCAGCGATAGGTCAGCGTGCTGATTGATTGCATCAATCATTCTAGCTCGCCAGACTTTAGCTAGTGCAAAGGCGTTAAACAGATAGTTACTCTTACCTTTATGCCATTGGTTTCGCGTTTTATTGTAGCTGCCATTGGCGACTATAATGTGTAAGTGGGGATGTAAATTACGTTTCCTGCTGTGAGTATGAAAAACGGAGGTGAAGCCTATTTCACCGCCGTTTCTACGTTTGTAAAAGTCCTTCAACACACTTGCTGCGACTGAGAACATGGATTGATAGAGCGCTTTAGGTTGCGAACGCGCAAGCGTTCGTAATTCATAGGGTAAAGTGAAGGTGACCATAAAGTAATGCACGGGCAGTAACTTTGATTGTTGGCGCTCAAGCCAATCAGAAGTCGTGCGTTGCTGGCATTGCGGACAATGTCGATGGCCGCAAGAAAGCGGCAGTCGGTCATCATGTTGGCAGTGACCACAATACCATTGTGAGCAACCTTGGTTGCTCGTTTTACAACTGAGCATGGCGTAGATTGCACGTCGGCTATCGTGAGATAGCTGATTACCAAATTGCCGTTCAAACTCCAATCAAGCGTTAATTTATCTGTGGCGTTATCAAAGTACGCACTAATCTGTCGAATT
Source organism: Moritella sp. (assembly GCF_013215705.1). Taxonomy (GTDB): domain Bacteria; phylum Pseudomonadota; class Gammaproteobacteria; order Enterobacterales; family Moritellaceae; genus Moritella. The sequence continues at coordinate 2,373 of NZ_JABSQR010000008.1, forward strand.
ACACGAGAATAGGTATCAATAGTCGCTGGTTGTTTACCTTGCAAACGTAAATTGATAAGGTGTTGTTCATAAAGAACATTAAAGCGTTGTTGTTGTGAGTTGTTCATACTGAATTCTCCAATGTCATCCCCATTATGGTGATGTTATTGGTAAGTATGACAGGTCGGGCAATGACTCCGCAGCGCAGCGGCTTCGTTCAACAAGCATTTCAATCAGGTTCCGTAAGTTGTCCTGCTTTTTGCAAAGACCCGCAAAAAAGCTAGCCAACATTGCTTCGCTAATTAAATGGGCGTTATGTGCCTGAGGGACTGTGTACATTCTGTATTGATCTGTACACGATCACGATCGTGGGCACTTTCGATGCTATGAAGAGCGCAATCGGTTGCAAAATACCGTATTCTAAAGGCTATAATCTCGAAGTTATGTAGAGGATAATATCAATGGCTAAGCAAAATTACAGTTTTGAAAAGCGCCAGAAAGAAATAGCAAAAAAGAAAAAGAAGGAAGAGAAACGGTTGAAAAAAACAGGAGTAGATGATGATCAGCCGCAGGACGATCAACCTATATTGGAAAACGACGATAAATAGGTAGCAATCGGCACATAACATATAAGAATAGGTGTCGCGCAGCCGACACCTTATTCGAGTGTTGAGCAAGCCCAAGCCCTTCTTTATATAGTAAATAACGTGTCCGCCTTTCGCTTCACGGATATGAACCTGCATGGTTTGGCTATCAATATCATGAACGGTAAGGTTTAAGCCCTCGCTTAATCGCAGGCCTATGCTGTAAAGGGTGAGAAAGAACACTTGATAGCGCTGTTTCTTCGTCGCACTTATCATTTTACTTATTTGCGCTGGCGTCAAGATATCGGGTAAGCGTTTAACTTGCGGAGGTTTGACAATGTTGAGCAATTCCCATTGTTACTCTTTATGACAATATAGCGTATAGCAGTAGAAAAACTGCAAGCCATTACGGTCGATTTTAACGGTGCTCCAAGAGTGGGTCTGGATCAGGCTGTTGAGAATGATTCATACTGATACCTCCAATAAGGCACCACCATAATGGTGATGCTATTGGTTAGTATGAACGGTGGTGGAAAGACTCCGCCGCGCAGCGGATTCGTTCAACAAGCTAATTAACAGGACAAATTAGGGCGTTATATGCCTAGGAGATTTCAGTGGAAGAATTAGACTCTCGTTTACTTAATGCAATATCGACTGCTTTATTAGAGTGTGAAGAAAATTCAGATTTAGTAATAACGACTTCTATTATTGATGAAGTCAGCCAAGTCATACTTAAGAAAGTAAAGAAGAATATTCTGGTGGCGTCATTTCACCAGAAGAAACATTAGGTGTAACTTCATTAATTTTTCATGCAATAGAAGATAAAAGATTCTTTGATTGGGAAATGCCAACTTTATGTGGCTATACCGCTCAGGAATTTGATAGCATATCAACTAAATTACGTAGTTCTATCAGTATATGACAAGTCGTTTAAATGCAACTAAAACAGTGGGTTACGCTTCTGGTTTTCACGCATTTTAACTCACTATTTCATTCCGCTTAATGCGGCGTTAATCTCAATTTCATTGTACTTTATCTAATGCGAACAATCCCCTTTAAAGCCCAAGCTTTAAGCCGGAATTTCCCCTTTCTTTGTTAGAGTTTTAACTCACTCATATTTTGTTCATGACAATTATCCATAGATTTTCTTATGTGAGGCATTGGAGTGATTTTTCATATCACGAAAGCATTAAAGAGGGCTTTGTCTGAGTCGTGAAATGGCTGTTAAGTAGTTAGTAATATTAATAAACTAGTGTAAATAATGGTACCTGAAAATTCAGGTACAGTAGACTCAACTAAACAATGGTTTAGGACGTAGATATGATACTGACAGCGTTAATTGATAATACTCGATTAGATGATAGAACAGACCTTACGGTTGAAAGAGGCTTATCTTTTCATATAAAAACGATGGGGCAAGAAATTATGTTTGATGCCGGTAGCAGTAAAGCTTTTTGTGACAATGCCATTTTGTTAGGCATTAAGATGGAAGATGTTGATGCTGCAATTATTTCGCACCGTCATCATGATCACTGTAATGGCGTCACTCATTTCCTCGACCGAAATTCTAAGGCTCAGGTCTATTTCCGCGAATGTACAGAAACTGATTATAGTTTCAAAGCGTTTGGTTTCAAAAGTAATGTGGGTATTGATAAAGCATTATTAAACAAAGCCAGTGGGCGATTCAGTTTCATTAATAAAACTACTGAGATACGGCCAAATATTTTTATTATTACAAGTTTGAGCCATAAGTATGAACAGCCAAAAGGTAATAAATATCTCTTTACTGATTCAGGTGATGGCTGTAAACCAGACACATTTGACCATGAGCTACTCTTAGTCATCAAAGAAGATGATGGTCTTATAGTATTTACTGGTTGTGCTCATAGTGGGGTGCTCAATATGATTGAAACTGCTATTGAATTGTTCCCAAACACGAGAATTAAGGCTGTTGTCGGTGGATTTCATTTGGTCGGATTACCTTTATTTAATAGTATTGGCGGAACAAAGAAAGACATTGAGGCAATTGGTGAAACCATGCTCACTTATCCAATTGATAAGCTCTATACTGGCCATTGTACAGGTATGAAAGCTTATGAAATATTAAAAGGTGTGCTTGGTGATTCTCTTGAGTACTTCCCAACAGGACGTAGCGTAATCATTTGATTTAAAATAGGCCGCTCTAAGCCGTGTGCATGCTAAGGCGAACTGACCCCTTAATAAGTTAACTTGGTATAACTTGATTATTTGTTTTTCAACATATCCCATAGAGTACATGACGGCACTGTTTTCCAGAAATAGGTCATAGAAAACTTGGAATATAATTTTGCTAACTTGCAACATGGACCTGAGTTATTTATCATCAAGTTAACTGAATTAAGAGTGAACAATCCATGACACAGAAAGTATCAACAGAAGTGCAAACTGAATCGACACGCATTGCTAACGGCATTAAAAAACCAGGTCAAAGCAGAGAACAGACTAAATTGATCGCGGCAGGTATTGAGAAGGGAATTGCTGAATACAAAAAACAGCATAAAGCTAAAGCTCGACAACTTGATAAGCAGAAAAAACAAAAAATAAGATCTAATACTGCGGCAGCAGCAAAGGAAAATGAAGCAGAGATTGAAATTGAACAAACACAAGCAAGTTCAAGCCGATTACCATGGGCATTATTAGCGCTAAGCTGGGCTGGTTTTGCAGGCTATCTTGTACAAAATGGTGTGCTTAGCATAGGTTAAACATTTCTTACCTGCCACACAAACTAATAGTAACAATACAAATTAATATGAGGAACCATTTATGAAAGTCATCATGTTTAGCGCCCGTAGTTATGATATTCAATATTTTGAACCATTAATATCAGATCCCATCAGTATTAATTTTTTTGATGCTCAGCTAAATCAACAAACAGCCATATTAGCCAGAGGATATGATGCCGTTTGTGCATTTGTTAATGATGATTTAAGTGCCCCTGTTTTAATTCAACTTAATGAAATGGGCATAAAGTGTATAGCAATGCGCTGTGCAGGCTTTAATAACATTGATTTAGATTGTGCTAAAGCACTTGGGATCACCATCGTTCGTGTCCCTGCTTATTCACCAGAGGCTGTTGCCGAACATGCCATCGCGTTATTAATGACACTCAATCGTCGTATTCACAAAGCGTATCAACGTACCCGTGACGCTAACTTTTCTTTAGACGGTTTAGTGGGATTCAATTTACACGGTAAAACTGTCGGTATTATTGGCACGGGTAAAATTGGCGTTGCTACCATGGCTATTTTAAAAGGTTTTGGTTGTAACATTTTAGCTTATGATCCTTATCCTTCTGAGCATGCAATTGCATTAGGTGCTGAATATGTCAACCTAGATATTCTGTTTACTCACAGTGATGTGATCAGTTTACATTGTCCATTAACCTCTGAAAATAAATATTTATTGAATGAAAAGACGTTTGCGTTAATGAAAGATGGTGTGACGATTATTAATACCAGCCGTGGTGGTTTGCTAAATGCGAATGATGCAATTGAAGCTTTAAAATTGGGTCGAATTGGTGGACTAGGTTTAGATGTTTATGAAGAAGAAGAACATTTATTCTTCAATGATCATTCCAGTGAAATTATTACCGATGATACTTTCCGTCGACTATCTGCTTGTCACAATGTAATTTTTACTGGCCATCAAGCTTTTTTGACCAAAGAAGCATTAATCAGTATTGCCCAAACTACGCTCAATAATTTAAACGATATTGGAGCAGGGAATATTTGCGCTAATCAGGTGCTTACGTAGTCTAGAGTGAGAGCTTAACGAGCTGCTGTTAGACTCTATACTGGTATTCGAGGGGGTAATATCGTCAGTGATAAAATTGTGACCCCCTCACTACATCCGTTGCATTTAAATAGCTATGCCGCTATTAACGCTTTCAAATCTATTTTTATACATCGTGGGTGTTGTTCGCTTGCTAGCCGTATAAATCTTGCGTATCCCAAAGTAATTCAGCATAGCGTAGCATCGGAATGTTCATTTCTTCTTGCAGCCATTTACCTTTAGTCAGTAGCTCTGATTTTTTTATTGAAGGGATATCGTTCTTGAATGCGAGTACGATTGTGTTGTTACTGTCTACGGCGAAACTAAGCAATTGGTTGTCAAATTCCAGCGCGAGTAATGCATCGAACTCTTTTTGTAATTCAAGTGTTGTATGGCAGATATTGAGTACGAGGACACCTTGTTCGTTGAGCGCGTTTTTACAATCACGCAAGTAAGATGCTTGTACTTGTTTCGGTTCCATACCTTCCGAGTTGTATAGATCTGAAAAGATAATATCGCTTTTCATGTCGGTGTTTTTCATGTGATTTACAGCATCGTCGATATGAATAACGAGACGATCTGTATCGGGTAAGTAGAAGTATTCTTTTGCTGTTTTAGCTACTGCTTCACGGTATTCAACCGCGTGTACGTTCAACTCGGGGAAGCTATTGAGTAAGTTCTTTGCCATTGAGCCTGCGCCGAGTCCCATGATGGTCGCTGTTGTTACTGTGGGAATAAAAAATAACCCCGCCATCATAGCCTTGGTGTAACCTAGGGGTAATCCATTAATGTTATTTAGTTTCATGCAACTTTGATAGATTTTCCCATCAAAGCTAAGAATGCGGCTGTTCTTTGTTTCGTAAACATAAATGGGGCCGTGCTCATCGACAGTGTGTGAAATACAGGTACCATTAATATTCATCGTATTTTTAACTTCTAACATACAGCCTTGTGATCCTTAAAGTCTAAGCTTAGTTCCGTGATGAGTATATCGCATTTAGAGGGTATATCGTGAGGGAGTTAAGTATTTTTGATGAGAAATAACACGTGTTCATGTTGCAAGTTAGTGAAATAAAGTGATGCTTAATTGCTAAATAGATTATTCGTTGATCTGCATCAATAGCGACAATGGCAATGTGCGCTTATATTAAATGTGAACAGTATGTAAAGTGATTAACACACAAGCTTAAAAGGTGGTAAAAATGGAATTATTACGCAATCCTAAATGTTACACGGACGTGTGTATTGATGGTACTTGGTATCATTACGATCACTGTGGTTCGAAGGTCTACTCTTTAAGTGGTGGCGCGGCACCTGAACTCGATTTAGCGCGTGAACCGGCGACGGAAAATGAGCTGATTGACCTTATTCAAATCGCCATAAATTAATTTTAGTGAAATACGATTTTTGCCTTTGTGCAAGACCAGGGTCATTTGATTAGTACTTGATATAGTCGTTTCTTGTAGCCGATATCAATAATTTCCTTGTAGTATATACAGTGTCATCACTCAGCGACATTTGTATTTTTGACCTTTAGATGCCTAGGGCGTTTAAAAGGTCATTTTTTGTTCTTTACTCCTCTTTACAGTTTCATCTCTTTTTGTTTCGGATATTTTGTCATATTATGTCACTCTATTTTTATTGGAGAAAACACATATATGAAACGCGTTATGCTATTCCTTGCAACCAACCTGGCCGTAATGGTGGTTTTTAGTATTGTATTAAACATTATCTATGCAACTACAGGTATTCAATCAGGTAGCCTTTCTGGATTGTTGGTAATGGCGGTATTGTTTGGTTTCGGTGGTTCATTAATCTCATTAATGATGTCGAAGAAAATGGCGCTACGTTCAATTGGCGGCGAGATCATCACAGAGCCTCGTAACTCGAATGAACATTGGCTATTAGAAACGGTTGCTCGACAAGCAAAACAAGCGGGTATTGGCATGCCTGATGTTGCAATTTATGATGCTGCCGAGATGAATGCATTTGCAACCGGTGCTAAACGTGATGCTGCCTTAATTGCGGTATCTACGGGTCTATTAGCACAAATGACACGTGATGAAGCAGAAGCGGTTGTTGCTCACGAAATCAACCATGTTGCTAACGGTGATATGATCACGATGGCCTTGATGCAAGGTGTTGTGAATACGTTTGTTATTTTCTTATCACGTATAATTGCTAATGCAGTAAGTGGTTTCACATCGAGTGATGAAGAAGGCGAGGGTGAAGGCGGTAGCTTTATGACTTACTTCATTGTATCAATGGCGTTAGAAATGCTATTCGGTTTCTTAGCCAGTTTCTTAACTATGTGGTTCAGCCGTCAACGTGAGTTTAAAGCAGACTCTGGCGCAGCAAAGCTAGTTGGTAAAGAGAAGATGATTGCTGCACTAGAACGTCTAAAAACAAGTCAAGAAACACAACTTGAAGGTTCGATGTTGGCGTTTGGTATTACTGGTAAGAAGACCATGATGGAGTTATTAATGAGCCATCCACCACTGCAAAACCGTATTAACGCATTACGTAACCTTTAATATACGGATGTTTTAAATAATCATTTGCGATGATTAAGTTAGCCCCATTGGCACTCTTACTCACAATAAGATCAACCCTTTGGGGCTTTTTACCTTCTATAAGGCTATTTTAGAGATAAGGTTAGCGGCATAACTTAAATACGATATCTTTATGGTTAGTGAAATGTCGTTATAACTTTAAAATGTGATAGACAAACGAATAATAAATATCAAAAAAGTGTATTTTATATGTTATGAATTAGTGGCTTATGAGGTTAAAGCTAATGACGAATATGACTGTAGATAAAGTACCTGTGGTTGACGATAACGGTAGCCATTTGTTAATGATTAGATTGGTTAAACTATTAATTGCGTTTGGTATCCCATTATTTTTACTCTCTGTCCCCACCACACAATTACCCTTTGATGACCTCACTATAATCCAGCATAGATTGTTAGCCATTTTTATTCTCGCTGCTTTGTTATGGATCCTCGAGCCTGTTCCTGTATTTGCTACTTCAATTTTAATTATCACGCTTGAGTTGATGATGCTGTCTGATCAAGGCTTATACAGCTTTCGATTTTTACAGCATGATTCAACTGATATCGCCGCTAATATCGAAGGCTTGATGCATTATAACGATATTTTTGCGGCTTTTTCGTCACCGATTATTGTGTTGTTTCTTGGTGGTTTCTCGTTAGCCATTGCAGCGAATAAATATGCCCTTGATACCAATCTCGCCAACGTATTATTAAAACCTTTTGGCACGAAACCCGCTTCGATTATGCTGGGCTTAATGATGATCACTGCGATGTTCTCGATGTTTATGTCCAATACCGCAACGACTGTGATGATGCTTTCATTATTAGGTCCAATTCTAATGTCAGTACCGAAAGAAGAGAAGGGCGTTAAAGCGTTAGTGCTTTGCGTCCCCATTTCTGCCAATCTCGGTGGTATTGCAACTCCGATAGGCACGCCGCCCAATGCGATTGCATTACAGTATTTAAATGATCTTTATAGTGTAAGCTTTCTTGATTGGATGATGGTTGGGCTACCATTTGTGTTGGTATTATTAGCCTTTGCGTGGTGGCTATTACAAAAATTGTTCCCATTCAGTGGTGACCGTTTACATTTACAACTCGGTGGTGATTTCCAGCGGAGTTGGCAAGCGATAGTTGTGTATATCACTTTTTCGCTCACGATTGTGTTGTGGATGAGCACTGGTCTACACGGGATGAATACCTATGTTGTGGCCATTGTGCCTCTGGCGATTTTCACGCTAACAGGCATCATAGGCAAAGAAGAACTTAAGTTAATTAATTGGGATGTATTATGGCTGGTTGCTGGTGGTATTGCGATTGGAATTGCATTAGATAAAACGGGATTAGCGGCTGTCATGGCCAACTCGATTGATTATTCAGTGCTGCCGGCCTTGTTGGTGATCTTAGTCATGTCTTTCTTGTGTTGGTTAATGGCCAATTTTATTTCCAACACCGCTACGGCTAACTTATTAATGCCCATTGCAGCGGCAGTCGCGACTTCAATGGATGATTTGTCATTGTTGGTGATGTTGGTGGTGGTGGCGTGTTCTGCTTCACTCGGGATGATATTACCGGTTTCAACACCGCCTAATTCGTTGGCCTATGCGACGGGATTAGTTGCCAGCAAGGATATGGCAAGAGTTGGACTCATCATGGGCCTTGCTGGTTTGTCTCTGGTTTATGTGGTTATTCTGGTACTGGTTTAGCCGCTTCAATCTACAGTCGTTGCTGATGTTGTTAAAGCCGGCTGCGTAGTATTAACGATGTTACGTTTATTATCTAATTCGTATACCCAATCACATTGGTTGGGTAACGTGGCTAAACACTGCTCGGTAATGCGTTGGAAATAAGCGGTGAAATTACGCACCTCTGCACTGGTCATGAATGTTTCTTTTTGTTTGTAGTCAGTATTCTGTTGTAACGTTTTACGTTTATTTTCTTGTTCTAATCGCCATGCTTGTACACTGTCGAAACTAGGTGCTTTGAGCATTAACCAATGATCTATGCGTTGATAAAATTCTTGGTAGTTCTGTTTTAATTGTTGATTAACATAACTGCGCCAAATACCGTATTTGTCCTTTGTCGCTTCTAATTTGTTGATCGGATAAATAAGGTCTTTCATCAGTTGTGGTTGTACGCCTAGGCACCAACCTTCTAAGATGATCACATCAATAGAACGATCGACAATTGGCCATTCTGATTCAGGGTAAGGGTTGTCAGCAAATTTGTTAAATCGCGGCAGCAGTACAGGGGCGTCTGCCGTTGCGCCTGCACAGAGTTTATCTAATGTTGCCTTGGCAAGGGTCATATCATGCGTCCCAGGAACACCACGGGTACGTAATAGAGGGTGAATTTGATTGGCTAGTTCGTTACGTTGTTTGTTGCTGTAATAGAAGTCGTCCAGAGATAATACTGCAACATTTAAATCAAATTCGCTACTTAGGCGAGTGCCTAAATAATCGGCAAGGGTTGATTTCCCCGAGCCTTGACAGCCGTTGATACCGACGATAAAGGTCTTTTTTTCCTGTTTTTGGTGCGAGACGATACTTAGTAGTGCACTAGAAAAGTACTCTGATGCATGTGTTAAATAATCTGCATCCAACTGGTGACGCTGAATGAACTGGTCTAGCATTGGCATTGTCTTCATAGATCACCACTTTTCTTTGAATTTATGTTTTGAATTTAAAATTATCAACAATAATTACAACATTTAAACAGTTTTTAATAAACATTTAAACAACTAATTCATAGCATTCAACTACTATGCCAGTTTTGAGGTTACTTTATATTTCGTGTTAATTGTACAGGGTCTAATAATTTTGTTAGTTCTTGTCGTGTTAGCGCTGTATTTTCTTCTGCGACATCGATAATTGGTCGCTGTTCACGATAAGCCTGTTTTGCTATTTCAGCGGCTTTAAGATAACCAATGACGGGGTTTAGTGCAGTGACTAGAATCGGATTTTTATAAAGTGCTTGTGTTAGTTGTTGTTCATGTACTTCAAAACCAGCTATCGCTTTGTCAGCGAGTAACCGTGAACTTGATGTCAGTAAATTAATACTGCTAATGAGGTTAGTCGCGATCATTGGTAGCATCACATTCAGTTCAAAGTTACCTGATTGCCCACCAATGGTGATGGCGGCATCATTACCAATCACTTGTGCCGCTGCCATCGCAGTTGATTCTGGTATGATTGGGTTTACTTTCCCCGGCATAATTGATGAACCAGGTTGCAGCGCCGGTAAACTGATTTCACCTAATCCGGCCAGTGGGCCCGAGTTCATCCAGCGTAAATCATTGGCTATTTTAATTAACGAGACAGCGGTTGTTTTTAACTGACCGGATAACGCGACTGCTGTGTCTTGCGTTGCCATTAAGAAAGAAAAGTTATCCGCTTGGCTAAAACTGACGTTGGTTAATGCAGACAGTTTTTGATTAAAGTGCTTTGCAAAATCGGGATGGGCATTGATCCCCGTACCCACTGCGGTTCCGCCTTGTGCAAGTCGCTGTAACTTGGCTTGTAACATCTTAATATTATCTATGTTGTAACTGATTTGAGCTGCCCAACTGAATAATGATTGGCTCATTCTTACGGGCATGGCATCCATCAAATGGGTTCGACCAGTTTTAACGAGATGATTTAGGCTTAGCGCTTTGTCGACGATGGTTTGCTGTAAATGCTGCAGTGCCGGTAATAACTGTTTCTCGACTAAGATTGCGGCGCTGACATGAATTGCACTGGGTATGACATCATTGCTGCTTTGACCATAATTGACATGATCATTGGCATCAATTTTGGTTTGGCTATAGATACTAGCCAGATGGGCAATCACTTCGTTGGCATTCATGTTAGAACTGGTACCTGAACCAGTTTGATAAATATCTACTGGAAAGTGCTGCATGATATTTTCGTCGGCTAGCAACTGATTAACTGCAGTGCAGATAGCGTTGGTAATATCCTCGGGCAATAACCCCAATGCGAGGTTGGCTTCTGCAGCGGCTGATTTAATCAGTAATAGCGCTTTAATGAAATCTACGGGTAGCGTTTGACCGCTGACAGGAAAATTATCTATCGCACGTTGCGTTTGAGCGCCATAAAGCGCATTGCTGGGTACGTTGACTTCCCCCATGCTGTCGCGTTCAATTCGAGTGTTAACCATGATGTCACCTGCTACAGTCAGTTATAAAATCAAGATATATCATTAAATAGTATAGTGAATAGCAGGTAAGATGAAGTAGGTCGATTAACGCTGCGGAATAAGGTAAGCTGAAGTCTGTTAAATATTTGCAGTTGATTATGCTAAGTTAAACAGGCGGTTAATTTGCATAACCTCATATTGAGTAGGATAAAATAATGTCATCTTTGGAAATGGGTCGTTTACTACAAGATAAAACACTAAACGACGAACCCCATGCTGGTGCCGCTAAACAGCTAAACGACTTGGGTATTTCGGGTTTGATGACACTTGAAGCAATTGAATTCCAGACCCTTGAACTTGATGCCGTTTTAGCGAGCTGTCAGCAATTGCAAGATAACTACGCGCAGCGAAAAGCGGGTTTACCATCAGAATTACAAATTTGCTTACATGGCTCTGCAACCAGTACTGAACGACTTGCTGTGTTGGTGCAACTTATCCAGAGTGCGCCGCAAGCATTATGGTCGTTAAGGGATGATAGTTTTAATTGTTATGACATGGATTTTCGTTTAGTGGCATTACAACAGCATTTAGCCATTTTAAAACCATTAAACAAGAAGCTTGCGCCGTTTGTGAATACCAATGCGCTGGGGTCGATAAGTTCACTGCAATCGATCCAATGCTGTTTGGATAATGCAGGGATGTTTCGTTGGTTCTCCGCTAAATGGCGTAAAGCCAAGCAACAAGCATTAATCCTCTCAGCCAATGAACAGCTCAAGCTTGATGACATACAGTTGTTATTTCCAGCTATGATCAAATACGCTGATACTCAAGTGCGCTTTAATGAGTTGTTTGCTCAAGCACCGATCTTAGCTACTTCTCATCAAGGGTTACATACTGATGTCGCGCCACTGTTAGCTGTGCGTGAGTGGTATAAAGATGTTAAATTTGCACTGGCTGAGCACTTTGCTAGCGAAACAGGGATCTTACAAGGCTTGTCTGTTATTGAGAAACAAAGCGCGGATAAGTTGGTTTCTGACTATCACGTAAGTTTAGTGGCGATGATTAACTGCATTGATAAGAAAATCAATAAGTTGAAGTTGAGTTTTCCAGAATATCAAGTACTGCAACAAGGAGATTCTGATTACGTAACTGTGGTTACTGAGTTGAAAACGATTGTTGTGAATGCGTTAAGTGTGTTGAATAATAGTGGTATTGATAGTAATACTTGCCTCGCTGAATTTTTAAAAATTAGGACGTAAACACTTAAGCCCTGCACTTTATTTTACTTGTTAAAAGATTAAAACTTGCATAGACGTACGTAATGTGACGAATAAAGTAGGACTGGAATAGGTATCGGACTAGCGACTCTTTTTATCACTGTTATTCACATCCCATAATCCCTACATGTGTTGTACAATTCTTTAACGCGGGCATTAAATTGAAAATAAAGCAAAAAAAGAGTATCGTATACCCCTAAAGTGATATTGTCGGGTAGGGTTCATTGAGCTTAGGCTTATTTTGAACCAAGGAGTTGAAAGGTTGTTAGGGAACACATTTAGTTATCAAACCGGGTTACCAGTAATGCCGGTACCGGACTTAAATATTACATGCCATAAACTGATTGAATGGGCTGCGCCGTTATTAACGGAGCAAGAATCAATCAACACCAGAGAGGTGATTGCACAATTTTTGCAGCTGGGCGGGGAAGGTGAAAAACTACAGAATGAATTAACTGAATGGAATAAACGCAATCCACAATCTAACTGGGCAGCACCCATCTGGCGTAATATTTATCTTGATTCACGAGATGCCTTGGTCATTAACAGCAACGTATTTTATTATCTGAAAAGTAAGCTGGATGAAAAGACTTATTCACAGGCCAACATAGCTGCGGCACTGATAGTCAGCGTTTATAATTTTATTGCTTTACTTAATAAAAAAGAACTCCCGGTTGATATGCAAAAAGACACGCCGCTTTGCATGAATCAGTACCACAATCTTTTCTCCTCAACTCGAATCCCGCAGCAGGGTAAAGATCAACTCAAAGTTTCATCGTCCAGAATGCATATTGTAATAATGCATAATATGCGCATATACAAGCTCGACATTCTTGATTCAACAGATAATATTAGGTCACCATCGGCGATTAAATTTGATATTGACTGCATTCTTGCTATCTCAGGTGAAGGTCAAAATTTAGGCTTGCTAACTACAATGCAGCGGGATACTTGGACAGAAAGTAGGGCGGCCCTTCTGCAGATATCGGCTAATAATAAAAGTGCAATGGCGATAATTGAAGACGCGACTTTTGTTTTGTGTCTAGATGAGAATAAACCGGAACAGCTAAACCAAATATCAAAAAAATTATTGCATGGGGATGGAAGAGATCGATTTTTCGATAAATCACTGCAGTTTATCGTCTTTAAAAATGGAAAAACAGGCATTAATTTTGAGCATTCTGGTTTAGATGGTTCTGTTATGCTACGCCTAGTTGGGCATATCTATGACACGATAGATAAGGTTTGCATTGATGAAAGAGGGGCGGCTGCTAAGACCATCATTGAAGAAGTAACATTTGATTTAGACGCTGTGCTAATACAAACAATTCGAGCCGCAGCAGAGACCTTTATTAAACACACCGCTAATACACAAACCAGAGTCTTGGATTTTACTCAGTTTGGCAAAAATCAGATCAAGCAATTTGGTGTCAGCCCAGATGCGTTTGTTCAACTGGCATTGCAACTGGCTGAGTATAAGCTATATGGAAAGTGTTACAGTGCTTATGAAGCCGTGATGACCAGAACATTTATCGACGGGCGCATTGATGTTTTGTATACCGTATCGCCCGAGTCAATGGCCTTTATATACAATATGTACGACGATAAATGCAGTACTCAAACTAAACAAGATTCACTTATTCAGGCAGCTCGAAAACATATTGAAAGGGCTAATGAGTGTCGGTTTGGTCAAGGGATTTACTCTCATTTTCTCGCGCTAAAATACCACTATAAAATGGCGGGTCATAAACTCGGTATTGATTCGCTTCCCGATGTATTTACTGATAAGGGATACCAGATCCTGAATCACAGTGTCGTTTGTAGCAGTACTACATCAGACTATGGTATAGACCTTGCTGGTTACGGGCCTATTGTTGATGACGGTTATGGTATTCGGTATTTTCAACGCGATGATTCTATCTGTTTTAATATGACTAGTCGTACCGAAATGCAGGATAATCTCGATAAAATGTATATATACATTGAGCAATCATTGTATGAAATGGCTGATTTGATGCAACGTTGATATACATTATGGATATTTCAGTTATTACTCTGATATCGTTCAGCTCTATTTAATAAATACTGGCATTGTTCGCGATAAAGCCTAGATGAGCGTTAGCCACAATGAGGGCGTTATTAAATATTGTTTTAAGAGAGTCGAGCTGAAATCAGCGGGGGTAGTCAGAGTAGTGAAGTGATTGATTTCAAATTATCTAGATATAAAAAAGCCTCGCTCATTGAGCAAGGCTTCATTATTTGGTGCGTCCTACAAGATTCGAACTTGTGACATCTAGCATGTCGAGCTAGCGCTCTACCAACTGAGCTAAGGACGCGGAATATGGTGCTCGCTACAAGATTTGAACTTGTGACATCTAGCATGTCGAGCTAGCGCTCTACCAACTGAGCTAAGCGAGCATAATTTGGTATGTCGTTAAGACGAGACAAATATTAGCCCGCATCCAAATTATCGGCAAGTCTTTTTTAAATAATATCAGTCCTTTGCTTTAAAACTAAGCAGTTGGGTCGATATTTAGATCTTCTGCCGGACCAAAGAATTCAAAATGCACATTTTCAGCTGGGATCCCTAGTTTGGGTGCGAAGCTATTCATTGCTTGCATGAAAGGTTTTGGACCTAAGAAATAGAATTCGACATCACGATCATCACCGATTTTTTCTTCAAGCATGGCTAAGTTGATGAAACCGGTTGCATCTGGTTTGCATTCTGCTGTTGCATCACTGTAAACGAAGAAGGGTTTGATGTTGTCGTTTTCAGCAGCAAGGTTGGTTACATGGTCACGGAATGCATGTACCTTGGTATTCATCGCTGCATGAATAAAGTGAATTGGGCGGTCTGTGCCTTTCAAGCTGTTTAGCATGCTGATTGCAGGTGTAATACCAACGCCGCCAGTGACGAGTACAACGGGTTTGTTGTTGTCTTTTAACACGAAGTCACCTGCTGGTGCTAATACGCGCAGTGTGTCACCCGCTTGAACACGGCTGTGTAGGTAGTTCGATACGGTGCCACCTTCTTCACGTTTAACACTTATACGTAGGTATTCTGAATTTGGAGCATCAGATAAGCTGTATTGACGGCGCGTTTCTTCACCATCAATGGTTAATACTAAACCAATAAATTGACCTGGTGTGAATGATGTCACAGGTTTGCCATCAGTCGGAGTCAGGTAGAAAGATGTGATGTTGTCGCTTTCAGCTACTTTTGTTGTGACAGCGAATTCACGCTCACCACGCCAGCCGCCTTCTTTTTCTGCATTGGCTGTATAAGCCGCTTCTTCTGCTGCGATTAGTAGATCAGCTAGCTGCCAATATGCTAGTCCCCAAGCTTCGATCACAGCATCTGTTGCTGCGTCACCCAGTACGGCTTTGATTGATTTTAATAAGCATTCGCCAACAATCGCGTATTGTTCTGGTTGGATATTAAGTGACACGTGTTTGTTAACAATGCGGTTTACGGCTGCTTCTAATACCGCTAGGTTTTCTATGTTACCTGCATATGCAACAAGGGCATTTGCCAGTGCTTTAGGCTGTGCGTTACCCGCCTGGTTGCTTTGGTTGAAGAAGCGTTTTACTTCTGGATATTCTCTAAACATCAAAGGATAAAAATGCGCTGTAATATCATTGGCATGAATAGAAACAGCAGGGACAGTCGCTTTGATAATATCAATAGTGTGTTGCGTTAACATAATAGCTACCTTGTAATAGGTTGGTAAGATAAATTGATTTAGATCAATGTTTGTATTTATTCTATAGCAGTAGTCATGCCAAGTTTGTAAGCTGTTGTTTTTAAATTAATATATATTTAAATGTTTTAGTTGTTGTGTTTATGACAACTAGTGTAAGTTGTCATAAACACAACAAGTTATCTAAATGACAACTTACATTGTGTGTATTTAATGCCAACAAAAGTTAAATATTCACAATCCTTGTACCTTGCGGTTTTAAATTGGTAAAGTGTTGTTCATAAAGGATTTAGAACATTTCAGTCCCGACTGTTGAGTTGATATATTTACGAGGACGCGCTATATGAAATTGAGTATTACAGAAAACATCGAGTTACTCCCTCTAGAGGTGACGGATTCCTCTGATATATTAGATCTAGTTGAATACAGCCGAGCCCAATTAGGAAAATATCTCTATTGGGTTGATGGTGTTCGAGATGAGATATCCGCGCATAAATACATAGTAGAACGTATCAATAGTGGGTTGTCAGGTTCGCGATGGTTCAAAATACAATTCCACGAGCAAGTTTGTGGTGTCTTTGGTATCAAGTCAATTTCAGTTGGGAGTGGTATTGCTGAGGTTGGTTATTGGCTCTCGCATGTTGCACATGGTAATGGCATTATCGTTAAAATCATTGCCCAGATATCCTCTTTTTTGTTAGCGAACACAGATGTAAAAATAATTGAATTTAGGTGCCTTGAAAATAATACCGCGAGTATTCGTGTGGCAAAAAAGTCTGGGGCTGAGTTAGTGGGTTCAATACCTAACTATATGAATGCCGATAATAAAAATCAGGATCTTCACATATACCATCTGAAAATGTAAACATATAAGAACAGGTGTTGGATAGTCGACGCGTTGCTCGGATATCAGCATTGTACATTTCCTTAAACGAATCAACGATATCGCGTGTTGCCATCTCTTTAGCGTAGAGACTCAGAATCTTATCATCCATCGACGTAAAGCGAGTTTGGTTTTTCTTGACCAGCTTAGGCTCAAAGTTACCATTACGATCTCTTGGTGTATCAAGTTCAAATTGGCCATTTTTAGTGTTTTAGAAGAATAACCATTTTGATAATTTATTGAAGTGTCTTTCTGATTTTTCTCATAACCAAGATGTTCATCTAGCTCTGCATTGAGCGCAGCTTCAACGGTGATCTTAGTGAGCATTTGACTAAAATCGAGGAGATTTTGTTGAGATTTAAAGCTTTTTGCGGCTTCCTTTGCAAAGGCTTCTAGTTCTTGCGTTGTCTAATTACCTATCCTTAATATGATTAAGTTAATGATAGGCAATTACACAGATTTCGGGACAGGGCCGAGATATTAGATGCATACTGAATTATTGACGTAATATGTCATGACTACTCACGTCTCGATGACAAGATGTACCCACGCCTAAACTATACAATCAACCTTCCTCAGTCGTAGAGGAAGGCTTAGTACTTAACTCTCTAAGAGCTGTATAGCAAAAATCTTAGACTGTTTCGATTTCCAATGCTGATGAACGCGATCTCATCCCTCTCTCAACCTCTACAACTTGAGATGTAGGCATGATTGGTGCACCTAAAGCACCGAGCACTTTATCATCCATTGCAGCAAGAATCGCAGGGGCCAATTGACCGTCTTGTCTAACCCATTCAGGCACATGCAAGTGGGGTGATTGCAGTATGTCTTTGTCTTGGAGTAAACCGAATAAAATAGCACCTAAAGCATGCGTATCTTCATTACCACCTGTAAGTATTTGCGCGTTTTTAAACTCAGTTAGCCAACGCGTTAGCGCTTTAATCGAGCTAGGTAAACCGGTAATGTCCATCGCGTTAGCGACATCTTTAGTCCAAAAGTTAAACCAGATAGCTTGTTCTTCGGCGCTTACTTTTGATGAGGAATAGCTGGATGAAAAACGAATACCTTCACAAACAAATACCGCGATGATCATACGAAATTCATCGGCGAAATCTTGAGTTGAAATACCAGCGCTAGCATGTGTCTGGTTAATGCGTTGTAGTGCTTTACAATCTGCGCCTTTTTCAACCACACTCCAAAGTAGTTTTAGTGTGGAGATAAATCGCGCTTTAGGAAACTCTTCAATATAACCGACTTGTCGATCGGCCCGTGCTGTCACTGGTGTCGCAAAAAACCAACCAAACGCGGCTGTCATCGCCCAGAAAAATATTTCCGGTCTTTCCTCCATTAACGTTTTTAATGCTTCGGTTTCGTTTGAACGTGCTAATGTCTTCATTATATTCTCTCCATGAATATGATTAACTACGTAGTTTTGCAGAAGTTTATGACAATTATTGTGATAGAGTCGGTAGTTTTATACCTAGTTAGATTGGTAAAAAAGGAAGCAGGTCATAATGGTGTTTATAATAACAAACCTTCTTCGGCCATCAATGAAGGTTTGTTATTGATTTAAGACTTACAAATCGCGGCAACCGCTTTCAATCGACGGGCTGGTTCTGCAACAAACGGATTGGTTTCATCCCACGCATAACCAGCTAAGATCGAACAGATCATTTGTTTTATCTTCGGATTAGGATTGTCATGCAAGACCACGTCTTGGAATTCGCCAGTGTACCAACCTTCAACATAACAACGGAATGCGTTAACACCTGTCATTAACGTATCAGCATAGTGAGCCGCAGTAATGTGGTCTTCAATATGAGTAAAGATAGCGCGTCTTGGTGGAAGGGTCGATGGTACTTCCAATCCTAATAAACGCGGTAGCACACGACCGAAGCCACTGGCATCAAGGATAAAATCAGCTTCTATCTCATAGCTAATAGTGACGCCTTGTTGCTCTGCACAGTCGGCGAGCAATTTGTCGAAGTGTCCACGTTGTACTTGGAATGTAGTGCCTTCACCAGCCGTATATTTTTCGGTGAAATCAAACTCAGTATATTTACCATTGGCGTGGAAAGCCGCACCATTTTTAAATTGGAAACCAGCAGTGTTGATGACACAAAAAATTCCTTATTATGTCGAGTCTTAATCCGGCAGATTTATCTATTAATATATTTAGTAGGGCGACTTACCACATGTTAGATAATCGGCTAAAAAATTTTAGTAAATCAATAAAAACAGTTGATACAAATCAACAATAAGCCGCAGTCTATAAATCAACGGTGATGATTTAACCTGTTGTCACTTTGACCACGAAATGCTATAACTAGTCTCAACTGAATGACCGTTTTAAGGAGCTGTTACATGGAAAATCTGCGCTTTATCGAGATCATAGATACTGTTATTTATGACCTATCTAGAGAGTTGCCTAAATATCAACGATATAACCGACTATTACAGGCATGGCGGGATATTTTTTCATGTGACGCATGCGTGTTGCTAAAGCTGGACGGCGACAACTTAATCCCTAAATCGGCGAATGGGTTACAAATCGACGCAATGGGACGACATTTCCCCATTGCAGAACATCCCAGACTTGAGCAGATCCTAGCTCACTATGAAAATGAAATTCAAAAAAAAGTACACCGTTTTGATGCGGATTGTGAGCTTCCCGATCCTTATGATGGTTTGATCCAAACACCTGACGGCCAACTTAATGTACATGATTGCATGGGCGCGGTGTTAGTGATTGATAATAAGCCGTGGGGGATCATCACTATGGATGCACTTAATCCACAACGCTTCGACTCACTCGACCCAAAGATTTTAAACTCTATGATTGGCCTGACTGAAGTAGTGATCAAAACCGCCAACTTAATTTTTTCATTAGACCAAAAAGTGCAACGACAAGAGCAGGTAACCGCCAGCTTAATTAGTGAGAAATTCAGCGAGAAAATGATAGGCTCTAGTCCTGCGATGAACATGCTTAATTTAGAAATAGATTTGGTTGCTGATTCAGATTTAGCGGCATTGATATATGGTGAATCGGGCTCAGGTAAAGAGTTAGTTGCGCGTCGAATTCACATGTCGTCAAAACGTGCCAAGGAAGCATTAATTACCGTGAACTGCGCCGCATTACCCGAAACGATGGTCGAAAGTGAGTTGTTTGGTCATGTTGCAGGTGCGTTTACTGGTGCAATGAAAAATCGTCTGGGTAAATTCGAACTTGCAGACTGTGGTACATTATTTCTGGATGAAATAGGTGAACTGCCTTTGTCTATTCAAGCCAAGCTATTACGGGTTATTCAGTTTGGCGAACTGCAACGCTTAGGCAGTGATAAACCCCATAAAGTGGACGTAAGGTTAATTACCGCAACTAACCGAGATCTTGCTAAAGAAGTTGCAGAGGGACGATTTAGAGATGACTTGTACCACAGGTTAACTGTGTATCCATTAAAAGTGCCAAGTTTACGAGAACGCGGTAATGATATCTTATTATTAGCAGGTAGCTTCCTCGCCAAGATCCAGCGTAAAGTAGGTCTTAACAACTTGACCTTAGCCAAAGACGCTGAGCGTGTATTACTGGCGTATGAATGGCCAGGTAATGTCCGAGAGTTAGAGCATCTTTTAAGTCGAGCTTCATTAAGAGCCGCAGCTCGTAACCGTAAAGACGATCGGGTCGTTGTATTAGAAAGCAGTGATTTAGATATTCAGTCTGCAATTGGTGAATCAAATGCTAGCTTACATGCTAATAAGAACACGGATTCTGACGTTATTGCAAAAGGCATGGCTAGCGTGGCTCATGTAGCAGGGCAAGATGACATCGTAATTAGTACTGTTGATAACGACAACAATTTAAAACAAATAACGGATGATTTTCAGACTCAGTTTATCAAAAAGATGTTAGCTGAAAATAACGGTAATTCAGCTGCCACGGCGCGTGCGATAGGCGTTGATAGAAGTAATTTACACCGATTGATGAAACGACTCGACATTCAGTAATTCATTATACTTACTCAATGAAATATGAATAAAAAGGCGGTAGTGATGTGGTTCACTACCGCCTTTTTATTCACGACGTCCTATGAAGCACTTAACAAAATAGGCTTTAAGCACTCATCGCGATTAAATTGCTGTTAGCTCAGGTGTATGACCTTGCGTTGTTTTCTTATACACATTCGCAAGTTTAATCGATAACAATATTGCCGCCATTGTTAACCCCGAAATAAAGCCAATCCAGAAACCCGCAGCGCCCATTGCTGGTACGATTAAATCTGTTAACGCCAGTGTATAACCAATTGTCATACCCACAGCCCAATAAGAGAATAGGGTGATGTAAAAGATCACACTTGTTTCTTTATAACCACGTAATGCACCTGCGGCAATAACTTGCACTGCATCCGATATTTGATATACAGCTGCAATCAACATTAACCCTGTTGCAATGTTAATGGTGGTCATGTCTTCGGTATAAATTGTTGCAATTTCATTACGCAGTAGGATAGTTAAGATCGCTGTAATAACAGATAAACCAACGCCCATCCACATTGCTGTGATACTGGCAAACTTTGCTTGTAACGGTTTTTTCTCACCGATATATTGACCAACGATAATTGTCGTTGCAATACCCAGACTAAGCGGTAACATGAATATCATTGATGAGAAGTTTAACGCAACCTGATGCGCAGCGACCGTGATCGCGCCAAGTGGTGCTAACAGAATAGACACAACCGCAAACAGGGTTACTTCGCAGAACATCGATGCTGCAATCGGAAAACCAACATCAATCATGTGCGACATTTCTTTCTTATTGATACCATAAACTTGATCGAATAATTTGATCTCTTTAAAATCTTTATGGAAATAGCTATAAGCAATCATCGAGAAACACATAGCTACAAATACTAATACAGACGCAACAGCACAACCAACACCGCCCAGTGCAGGCATACCAAAGTGACCATTGATGAAGATGTAGTTTGCAGGTACGTTTACCATGATACCAATCAAGCCAATTACCATGGTTGGTTTGGTAATACCTAACCCTTCATGGTAGCTACGGATCACTTGATAACCACATGCAAACGGTAATGCTAATGAAATAACGCGTAAATAACCTGTTGTTAGCTCGGCCAATCTATCTTCAACATGCATGAATTCTAAGATCATCGGGCTGTAATATAGCAACGCCATCATTGGCAGGAAGATGATTAATACAAACCAGACACCTTGCTGTACGACTTGCGCAATTTCACTTTGTTTTTTCGCGCCATAAAGCTGCGCAACGATCGGGGTGATCGCCATTAAAATGCCCACTAAGAACATTAATACTGGGAACCAAATACTGTTGGCAATGGCAACAGCCGCCATGTCTGTTGCACTTACTGCGCCAGCCATTACGGTATCAACAAAGCCCATGACTGTGAACGCAAGTTGTGCGATCAGAATTGGAACCATTAATCTAAATAAGTTAGAAACCTCAGATCGATATTTCTGCACTGATACTCCGGATATTTTTGGGTTGTTATGTTGTGTATTCTAAGATTTGATGTTGCTGAAAACGAAAGAAATGATTATGAATGTTGTGATATTCGCGTTCGTGAGGACGTACCTGATCCAGCTAGGAGCATATTAATCCTTTATAGCTAGTTTTTAAAGATGTATTTAAAAATATCTTCTTGATATGAACATCTGGTTATTAACTAGATGAATTATCTAAACTAACACGATATAGTTAGGTATATTCGTTCAAGTAGTGATAAAGGTCATTTATGTTTACTGGCATTGTACAAAGAAAAGCAAAGATTATTAGTATCGACAAAAAAGAGCAATTACATACATTAGAAGTAACGCTTGCTAAAGCACATCAAGACGGTTTAGTTATCGGCGCAAGTATCGCCAACAATGGTACATGCTTAACGGTAGTAAAGATAAATGACAACAGTGTGTGTTTCGATGTTATTGAAGAAACGCTCAACGTGACTAACCTTATTGACCTAGAAGTGGGTGATGAAGTTAACTTAGAACGAGCCGCTAAATTTGGTGATGAGATTGGCGGGCATTTATTATCGGGTCACGTCCATACCCAAGCTGAAATCGTGACGATTAATCGTACTGAGACTAACTGTGATATCTGCTTTAAAATAGCACCAAAATGGCAAAAATACGTGTTACCAAAAGGCTTCATTTCGATTGATGGCATTAGCTTAACCTTAGGTGATGTTGCCGATGGACACTTCTGGGTACACTTAATTCCAGAAACATTGGCTGTTACTAACTTAGGTGGTCGCAAAGTGGGCCAGTATGTCAATATCGAAATTGACAGTCAAACTCAAGCGATTGTTGATACGGTAGAACGTATGATGTTGAAAAAGTAACGGGCGCTTTCAATTACAAATATAAGAGCGATATTCAAGCTTAGATGTTTATTTAAACATGGTGTATCGCTCTTAATTTAACACGTGTTTTAAACGGACCTTATGTACATATAATATAAAACTTTTCATTTTAAGCTGTGCATTTAAAACGATGTATTTACGCTGTATCAAAACTAAGTATTTAAAAGATCTGCTCATCATCCGCATCAATAAATAATTCATACTTCTCATGAACCTGATCATGCAATAACTTAAAATGAATACTATTGCAGCAGGCGCTGCACTCGTCATAATAATCTTGCGCGCCATTACTGGCATCAATATCAGCGGTAATAAATTGACCACAATGCGGACACACTACTGTCCTATGAGAAAATTGTTTCATGATAACCTCCATAGGCTATATATCGCATCTTCTAAGCTTATTTTAGTTGAAAATTTCACTTTTGCATTTATATGCGAAGATCTGTCTTTCGGGTAGATAATAGACATTGAAATTATGCTGTATCAATGCCTATATCATCTATTTTTGTGATTGATATTATACCATCCAGGTAATTAAAAATGGATAAAGTACAGGCGTGATAATGGATGTCAGGACCGCACTAATCAGTAATGCGGTGGTGCTGAATGCGCCATGGATACAACTTAATTCCATTGCTTTAGAGGTTCCTATCACGTGTGAACCTGCACCCATCGCAAGTCCTTGCGCTTCGGGTGTTCGAATACGCGAATGCTTTAGTAAGAAAGGCCCGCAGACGTTACCGAATATCCCGACCATAATAACCAGGATCGCAGAAATAGCAGGAATACCGCCTATGGTATGACTGATTGCCATTGCGATGGGCGTCGTTACCGCTTTGGGCGCAAGTGAGGCGATAATTTCAGGTGAAGCTGAAAAGCTAATTGCAACGAATGTAGTAACAACCAAACCGACAATCACGCCAGCACTGCATGCAATAAGTACAGGTATTATTTTTTCCTTCACATGGACAAACTGTTGGTATAACGGAAAGGCAAGGGCAATGACTGCAGGTTCGAGTAAGCGAGTCAGGATCGTTGTGCCTTGTTCATATTCATTAAGGTCTAATCCAAATGCTAACATGATGCTAATTAACGCGCCAATGCAAAGTAGAATAGGGTTCAATATCGCGAGTGCGGTTTTTTTATACACCCATTGCGCAAGAACATAGGTAACAAGGGTTAATGGGATGGCTAAATATAAGATCATTTATTCTCACCTTGCTTCGCATTTGATTTTTTATTTAATGTTTTATTGCTACTTGCGCGATTCAAAAAACAATAAGTGTGACCAACCGTAAAAAAGATAACGACGGTGCCAATGGAACCCGCCATGATGAGTGGCAGCAAGTTTTGTTGGACTAAATCAAAGTAGCCCATGAGTGCCACACCAGCAGGTACAAATAAGATACCAATGTGCCGGTTAAATTGCTCACATATTTTTTCGACATACTTTTTCTTTAGTATGCCACTGCTTAATGCGATGAATAAGAGTAATAAGCCGATGATGCTAGAAGGAAACTCGACGGGCAATAGCATATCAACTCCTCGACCTAAAATGACAAAACAAAAAATGGTGAAAATATTATATAGCCATATTTTCATTGATTACCTACCTACTAATTATGCGATTGCTAAGCAATTACTGTGCGATCGAAAACGTCCTATATAAAATGTTAAAAATATATAGGGCAGATGATATAATAAACGTTAATTGAAGTTTATTAGGTTATAAAAATGCAGTATCCGGTTAATGAAATTTTTGAAACAGTGCAAGGTGAAGGCCATTTTACTGGTTATCCCGTCATCTTTATTCGTCTACAAGGATGTGATGTAGGTTGCTCTTGGTGTGATACCAAACAAACTTGGTTGGTAGACCCTGAGATGCAAGTATCTCAACAAACGGTGAACAAAGCTTGCGATGATAAACCACATTGGGCGAACTTTACTGCACAAGAATTCATTACTATGATACAAAAAAATGGTTTTGTTGCAAAGCATATTGTGATCTCGGGCGGTGAACCTTGCCAATATGATCTTGTTGAATTGACAAGTGAATTGGAGCAAGCAGGGTATTTCTGCCAGATTGAAACGTCAGGTACATCGGAAGTACGTGCAACAGATTCTACTTGGGTGACTGTATCCCCAAAGATCCAAATGAAAGGTCAGTTGCCCGTCTTACAAAGTGCATTGCGTCGTGCTAATGAAATAAAGCATGTGATCGCAATGGAAAAGCACATTGAAGAACTTGATGCGCTAATCGCAGATATTGATACGTCTGATAAGATCATGTGTTTACAACCGATTTCACAACAAAAACGTGCAACAGATCTTGCGATCAAGCTGTGTATTGAACGTAATTGGAAGTTGTCTGTTCAAATGCATAAATATATCTTTATAGATTAAATTTTATCCGTATTCGTTTGTATTCGTATACCTTCTGCTCTATCTATCAGTAGCTGAAGGTATGTCGAGATAACCGATGAGAAAATCTATAATTAACTTGGCTGCAAGAGCCGATTGGTATTAACAGACCATTACTATAAATAAATAGACAAAGGACTAGTGATGAACCATTTTGACAAATCAGAAAGCGCACTGATTGAACAGTTTAAACACCGTGAAGAAACGTTATTACATACAGACTTTTCTAAACCCGGGATGCAGCTTGATGACTTCTTACATCCTGAGTTATTTGAGATATCACCAATAGGAAGTTATACCACTCGTAGCGAAATTGTGAGTTGGCTTTTGGCTAAGTCACCGTTGCAACGTTGGAGTTTGACCCAATTTAAAGTTGTTGCATTGGCAACTGATACCATGTTGGTTTGTTATCAGGCTAATTCGATTAATGACGGTAATGTAAAAGAAACAGGCAGTTTACGTAGTTCAATTTGGCGTTTTTACAACCGACAATGGCTACTTCAATTCCATCAAGCAACAAAAAACTAACAAATATATTTATTTAATAATTCATGTCTCACATACCTATCTAGTACTATTTCTCTGTTTATAACCCTCTTTAGGGGGTAACTTCGCCGATATTAAGTTTCTTTGTTGATTGTAAATCTTTGACGCAGCTCGCATAAAATATCATGCTGGCTTCGATTGACAATAATTTGGCACGTTTGGCCTGTATCTGACACTGTGTAACAAAAGTATTATGTGAATATAATACCTACGACCTAATTGTTAATGGAATGAAAACAAATTAAAGGTATAGGATGGATACAATAATGAAAAACACAACTCATAAGAAATTTTTTAAAGCAACACCAATTGCTTTGGCGTTAATAGTTTCAGGCTATACGGCTTCTCCTCAAGCGATAGAGTTTAATTGGGGTGATGTTGAAGGCTCATTCAACTCTCAAATTACAGCTGGCTCAAGTTGGCGTGTAGAAGAAGCTGACGCAAAGAATCTAGGTGCGGGTAATGCGAGTGTAAATGGCCTTAGGGGTGTAACTAGTAATACGCCAACAGGTGATGATGGAAACTTAAATTATGATAAAGGTGATGCATTTACCCAAACGATTAAAGGTCTCCATGACCTTGGTTTAACCTATGAAACGGAGGACGGAACAACGTTTGGTGCGTTTGTTCGTGGTAAATATTGGTATGATTATGCTTTAGATCAAAATGACGTTGATCATGGCCATGGTAATAATGGGTATGTAGCCAATACACCGCTTGATGACAGCAATTTTGATGATTTGACTAAAGCTAAAGGTGTTGCACTGCTTGATGCTTATGTCTTTACCGGTTTCTACATCGGTGATGTGGCAGTCGACTTAAGAATTGGTAAACAAGTGGTGAACTGGGGAGAAAGTTCATTTATCCAAGGTGGTATCAATGCGGTAAACCCGATTGATGCTGCCGCTTTCCGCCGCCCTGGTGCGGAAGTAAAAGAAGGGTTACTACCGGTAAACATGATTTTTGCAAATATCGGTTTAACGGATAATTTTAGCGTCGAAGCATTTTATCAATTAGAGTTTGAACCAACAGTGATTGATAGCTGCGGTACTTATTTTTCGACGTCTGATTTCTTAGCAGAAGGTTGTGATACTTTAGTCTTTCTAGATGGTAACCTAACAGGTGATCTCGGTGATTCAAATGTTTATAATGGTACATTATATGCAGAGCGAGGTACAGATGAGGACGTTTCTGATAACGGCCAGTTTGGTGTGGCATTCAAATATTATGCTGAAAGTCTGAATGCAACTGAATTCGGTCTATATTATATGAATTACCACTCTCGACTACCGTATGCTAGTGTGGAAGCGGGTTTAGCTAATACCGTATCCTCCAACCCTGCGCATGGTGGAAATACATACGGGACTTTACTCGGAGGTAAAGCATTTGTACCGGCAAATACTGATTTAATCGCTGCTGGTCTTGGCATAACTGCCGCACAATTCAATCCTAAATATCATACTGTCTATCCGGAAGACATTCAGCTGTTTGGTTTAAGCTTTAATACCACTGTTTCGGAATGGGCTGTTTCTGGTGAGGTTAGCCATCGTTTAGATATGCCTCTACAAATTAACGGTTCAGATATATTAAACTCGGCATTAACTGCTGGTAATTCGGGCTCTCCAACCGATGCAAGTTATAATACCGTCGCTGGTGGAGGCACGCTTGATGGTTTTAGTCGTTTTGATTATACCCAATCGCAATTAACCTTGATTAAATTCTTTGATAAAGCGTTGGGCACCGATCGTATTACTGCGGTGGCTGAATTTGGTTATGGTCACGTATGGGACTTACCTGAAGGTGACGATGATATTAAATACGGTCGCTCTACTACCTTCGGTGCTAGCTTTGATAATAAAGGCGATGATAACGATGGCTTCACAACAACAGACAGTGCGGGTTATCGTTTAGCGGTTAAAGCCGATTATCGTAATGTTTTCGCTGGTGTTGATTTAGCGCCATCAGTAGCTTGGTCACATGACGTATATGGTTACAGCCCTGAACCACAAGGTACATTCCAAGAAGGTCGCACAGGTGTGAATCTAGCACTTAAAGCTAATTACCTAAATATGTATTCTATGTCGATTAGTTACACGCAGTTCGGCGGTGATTTTAATCCACTATCAGACCGTGACTATGTTTCTGCAGCAGTTGGTATATCGTTCTAATAAATAATAGAAATATAATTTATTTTTATATTATTTAAATGGATAGAACGAATAAAAGTTATAGAAAAGGATTTTAATTATGAAAGTATTCAATAAAGCATATAGCGTAGCAGCCATTTCAGTGGCAATGGCATTCTCGGCATCAACGCTTGCGAAAGTAAGTGAAGCGGATGCGGCTAAATTAGGTAAAGAATTAACACCGGTAGGCGCTGTCACGGCTGGTAATGCAGACGGAACTATTCCGGCATGGACGGGCGGTATTACTAATGCCATTCTAGGTACTGACATTGGTAAAAATGATCGTGTAACTAATCCATTTGCAGCGGATAAACCACAGTTTGTTATTACTGCGGCGAATGTTGATCAATATAAAGACAACTTAACGCCTGGCCAGTTGGCGATGTTTAAGAAGTATCCTGAAACTTATAAAATGCCAGTATACGAAACGCGCCGTAGTTTTGCTCAGCCAGATGATATCTATGCCACGATTAAAGATAACGCGTTAAATGCGAGTCTTTCAGCGGGTGGTAATGGTTTAGACAATTTTAAAATATCAATTCCATTTCCAATCCCTGAAAATGGTTTAGAAGTTATTTGGAATCACATTACTCGTTATCGTGGTGGTCATGCTGAACGTGTTATTACCACTATTCCGGTACAACGTAATGGTGCGTATACTGCGGTGAAAGTAGAAGATAAATTCTATATTCCTGAAGCGCTGAAAGGCGGTCGTGATGCCAAAAAAGATGACAACATTTTGTTCTATTACATGCAACGGATTATTGCCCCTGCACGTTTAACTGGCACAATTGCCCTTGTGCATGAAACCATCGACCAAGTGAAAGAACCACGTAAAGCATGGATCTATAACTCTGGCCAACGTCGTGTTCGTCGCGCACCTAACGTGTCGTATGATGGCGAAGGTATCGGCGTAGAAGGTTCTCGTACGTCAGATAACTATGATATGTACAATGGCGCTCCTGATCGTTATAACTGGACACTTGTAGGTAAGAAAGAGCTGTATATTCCATATAACTCTTACAATCTTTCTTCTACCGATCTTGAATATGAAGATATTGTGAAGCCAGGTCATATTAATCAAGACTATACGCGTTATGAAAAGCATCGTGTTTGGGAAGTGCAAGCAAAAGTAAAAGAGGGTCAACGTCATGTTTACGCACAGCGTAACTTCTTTATTGATGAAGATAGCTGGCAAGCCGGTGTGATTGATCATTATGACGCACGTGGTAACTTGTGGCGTGTAGCCGAAGCGCATTCAGTTCAATATTATAATGCAGATGTGAACTGGTTTGCTGCTGAGACGCTATATGACATTATCGCGGGTCGTTATCTAGTGACAGGCTTGAATAATGAAGAGCGTAAAGGTATTCAGTTCGACGTTAAAGCTAAACGTAAAGACTTCTCTACATCAGCATTGAAACGTATGGGTCGTTAATCTGCCCTCATGTTTATGATTGAGCAACGGCTAGTCTAAGTTAGTTGCTTATTGAAACGAGATATTTAGTACTTAATTCAAGTATTAAATATCTCTTTTTTTTGTTTAGGATTAATTTCGATCACTAAACTGTTTTTTTACACACATCAAATGCAGCGTTAAATTTTGTAGTCATATTTTGGAATGCAATAATAGTCGTTAACTCAACAATTTCATCATCGTTATAATAACAACGTAATTGGTCAATATGCCTGTCGGTTACATGTAATGACGTATTGGTGATCGCATCTGTATAGGCCAGTACCGCACATTCTTGAGGTTTGAAATCACTGCAATGCTGCCAATCTAATAATTTATCTTTATTTAACCTTTCTTTGAGACGTCGCAATACTTTAGAATCATGTTCGATGGTAAATTGACACTGGTTTAGCTGCGCAATGCGTACACTCATGAGTGCGTGAATATAAGGTTGGATAGGGGAACTCTTTCTATTGATTGTTTTATATAATAGGAAAATGGCAGCGAATAATCGAGGTTTACGCCCCAATATTTGTGCGGGTTTTAAGGTTTTATTTTGTTTTCTCGCAAGTAACCACAAGATCGGGCGTATAAACCACGAGTATTGGCTTGATTGTAATTTGGGGATACGCATAACTCACCTCGATGCATACATAAGCTTTGCAACACTAATTATGGGTTAAATTAAGCAATAGGGTGAATTTGTGGTAGATTATTCGTTGTAAAGCATAGGCTGTTTCTAGATAAGGATTTAATTAAATGACGACGTATTATACCGCGGCGGATCTTGCTGAAGAGTTTTCAGTCACACGACGAGCTATCCGTTTTTATGAGACGAAAGGATTGCTACAATCAGAACGTCGAGGACGGTTTATGTATTATGATTATCGTCAACGTGCACGCTTAATTATTATCTTACGTAGTAAGCGTTTAGGGATTAGCTTGGAGTCAGCAAAGCATTACCTTGCTTTATACGATGACAAGCCAGACAGCGCGCCGCGTATGCTGTATATGCTACATCAAAGCCGCACACGGTTGAATGAGTTACGTGATCAGCAACTTGCATTACAAGAGAATATAGCTGAACTAGAAATACTAGAAAAGATAGCGATGAAAGATTTATCTGCATGTGATCTGGATATAGAATCAAGTTATAATGACTATGTTGCGAGATTGCTTGACATCTAAAAATCAGCTGAAACTAATAGTGTATAGTAACTATCTATTAATAGTTACTTTGATTTAAATCAAAGTAAAATTAAAATAAAACAAAATAAGATTTTAAATCTGAACATCTGTAATCACGCCGACATTATCACCGTTACACTCCTTTATTTTGGTTTTACACTCTATCGTGTGACACTTTTATTACAGCCTTCGAAAACTTAAAGTACTCTTCAAAGCACTATTCATTGTGAGCAATGTTGCAATACTCATAAATATAGTTAGAATGCCCTCATCGATATGCGAATGGTTCGCATTCGTAGGTTGATTATAGGGGGTTGTTTGTGTTGGGTTTTGTGTCAAAGCTTAAACGGTTTAAAAAAAGTGTCATTAGTAAAAAGACACCAGTATTAATACTACTCAATAAACAGTTACCTAAAAATGCGGGTTGTGTCGTTGATTTTTCGATAAACAAGAAAAGTAGAGTTATTGTGATTGAGTTGGTTCGTGATGAACAACTTAATAAGATTAACGTGATTAATTATGGTGTTCACTTTAGCGGTAACGAGACGATTATTCGTTGGTCCAAAATTAAAGTAGATGGCACTGGTACTCGAGACCTAAAACGAGTATTAGCGAAACAAAAATCAATTATCTTACCGGCTTATCTATTTAATTTAGTCGACCGAGTGATGAATACACAAGAGGTGATTAGCGCAACTTAAGGGACTAAGAATGAGTGAACTATCAGTAAAACAAAAATTAAATGAAGTGTTTGACGAAGTATTTGAACATGATGGTTACGGTGACTTTAGAGTTGAAATGAAAATATTGAAACGTAATCAAAAAGAAATAATTATCCACTGCGGTAAGCAGTACAGATTTACTTTGGATTTTCAGAAAGACTGATTATATCCAGTAAACCCCAGTTAAAGGCAACTGTTTTTAATTGGAACCATGGAGCGGCGAGAGGTCGTCCATTTTAACTACAAACTAAAATCTCATAGAACGCAGCGGGCGCGAGGCCTGTGTACTCTATACAATCATAAGTATAGGTATTTTAAAAATGAAATTCGTAAACAAAAATCAAGGCGGTTTCACGCTTTTAGAACTATTAGTTGTTGTTGGTATCATCGCAATCATCGGTGGCGCAATGCTTTCATCATTCAGTGGGCAAGAAGCTACCGCTGCACGTGGTGTTGCAACAAGCGCAATCGCAGGTATTGAAGATGCGACTCGTATCTACCGTGCTACAACTAAAGGTACGCTTCCGAACAACATGGAATCTCTTGTTTGTGCTAACTATGATGCCGCTGGTACGGTATCAACTTCAGTCCCTTCAGCAGCTGATGGTGGTGTACTTCCTGCAACAGCGGCAGCAACTACGTCTTATAAATACGGTGGCACATCAAATGCATCGGGTATTGGCGGCGGTATGACTAAAAAACTAGCGGCTAAATTCGATATCGCGGCACTAACAGCGCTGCAAGCAACAGCACTGAACGATGTTGGTATTACAAGCATGCGTTATGCAATTTCTGAAGCTTGTGATACGGATGTTACAACGACAGCGTCAATATTCGCATTAGATGGTACTACATCAGTTGATTTTGGTGATGGCGGTGAGGGTCTAGTAGGTATTGATATTCCAAATCAAGCATTTGAAGGCTTACGCCCAGATGGTCAAACTGGTTATAAATTCCGTGGTATTGGTTTTGCCGGTACGATTGAAACGGCTTCTCCAGTGCTAATTTGGAAAAAAGGCGACGGTGGTTATAACAACATTAAACTTGGCGCAGCGGAAAGTGATGTGCTTATCGCGATGGGTGTAGGCCAAGCGTCTGATTTAGTGGGTACAGGTCCTAATGCTGCATTCAGTAAAGCACCTTTCTACGGTCAAGTAGGTAAAGATAAATACGCTCATTACATTGCACTTATCAACGTGGGTCCTGCAGGTGACGAGTTTACTAACGGTGAAACACAAGTACAAGCGGTTGTTGATGCGCGTGGTGACTTCTTAGATGAAGAAATAGCTGAATTTAACGGTCAAAAAATCTAATCGTATTTAATTAAAGTTAATTAACTCGTTTAGTAAGACATGATCAAGGGGGAATACCTCTTGGTTATGTCTATTTAACATCGAATTAATTCTACTTTCTATTTCTTTATATTTACTGCTTATTCTAGTTGTTACCTATGACATATATTTCACAAATATCATCTAATATTATACCTCGAACTCATTATGCAATCGATCATCGTCATCGTGGTTTTACCTTGCTGGAATTATTAGTTGTAGTGGGCATCTTAGCAATACTTGCTGGTGGCGCTATGTATTCATTTAATCAAAATTCGGTTAAAGAGAGTCAATTAGCAACAGCTAAAACTGAAATGCTTAATATTAGAAATGCGTTATTAACTTATAAAAAAGACAATTTTTCATTTCCAAGTCAGACATCTCCTGTTGATTTATTGTTTTTATATTCAAGCATGGACAGTAACGGCACAATTCAAATACCGTGGAATAATGATTATCAACGTGGTTGGCGTGGCCCTTATTTAAGTGGCGGTGATAGCGGCTTAGTGGATATCGGAAACCAATTAATTTCAGACGGTTCGGGCAGTCCCTTATTTGGCGACATGAGCAGTATAGTTCGCGCTATTCCCGACCCATTTCAATTGATGCCTCAAAAATTCAAACAAGATACGCGTACTATCCAAGCGTGTAATGACCCCGATCCGAGCACACATAATTGTGTATTGGAATGGTGGTCAGTTGGTACAACATCAAGTAATTATCAACCCCCCCATCAAGCATATGGTCGACCTTATTTGTTGTTTGATCTCAATACAAAAGACCACGCAAGAATTGTGAGTATGGGACCCAATGGCCGTTATGACGGACGTGCATTAACGAGTGATGAAACATGTCATAGTCAATTTAATGATGATCTCGTGTTATGTGTTTACTAAAAATGTATTTATTTAAAAAGGAATTATTAATGAATAACGCTCGTTTAAATTTCTTACTGTTTAGATTACGCTTGGTTTCATTTTTTATTTTAATTATATTTTCGACCCATTTGATGGCAGCTGACGCTGAAAAAAGTGAAATACCATTTTATGAACTTGATCAAATGCTTGTCGAGTTTAAAGCAACGCGTGAAGGCACTGTTGAATTATCGCTATTTCGAAAAATAAAATTTGAAGGTCAAGTTATTGAACTTCCTTATGAACGCAAACATGGTTATTTAGACAAAGTTATTCGAGATATAGCGCCTAAGTCTACAGTTGTATCAACAAAGGGGATAACAATAGTTTCTAAACATGATAAATCATTATCTGTTTACATTATTGATGAGCTAGCGGATGGAATGAATGAGCATTTAAACATTGGCGATGATGTAGCTTTCGAAGCATTCCATGTTTACAACTCTCCCTATGGACCAGGATTACTGATTTATAGTTGGGAAAAAAAAGTAGAACCTAACTGGTTCCAACGTTTTTTAATTGAACGTAAAAGGCGCGAAGTTAATGCGCGCTAATTTAAGTAACAATCAGCGACGAGAAAAAAGTCAGCACGGTTTTTCATTATTAGAATTGGTCTTAGTGATGGTCATTATGGGCGTTATGGCCTCAGTGTCATTAACTTTTATAGATGAAAAAGATAGCCAACAACGTTATCAACAGTCAGTTGAAAAACTAAAAATGATCCAACGATTTATATCATCTGTACATCTTTACCAAGGCCAGTTAATTAATAGTGGGTTCAGTGCTGATAATGGACTAAATAATGAGTTAATTAATATGCTCCTCGGCTATACATCAGCAGATGATTATTATGTTTACTCAGCGACACCTATTTTTGTCAATATTGATGCTGATGATTCAAGTGATGCTAATGGTAGTCGCAAACAAATTATTGTTAATACTCAGCTGTTTAAAGGTAGTCGTCCTGGATTGTTCGATCTTAGTCAATATCGTGATGGAGAGGGGAAAATAAAAGACAGTTGGGGTGAGTCCTTTAATATTCAGACGTTGAATAATGATACTGAATTTAGCGTTGCGATTTCGGCCGCAAGCTCGACCTATAAAAATGTCAGTAATAATTTTCATCGTATCAATATCGAAAAATCTATTTATGTCAATGAATTATCTGTAACTGTAAACAATTTACCTGATGCAACAAGCCATTTTAAAGTGGCATTAATTTCGTTTACTAATCGAACTGATTGTAATGGCAACAGTGACGAAATTAAACGCTGTTGGCAAACTTTAAAAAGCAATGTTAATACAGCGTCACCTGCGCCTTTTAATAACGTATTCAAAATAGTTGAAAGCAGTGACGATAATATGATTTTTGTCGATGACACTAATAAAATTCAATCCATTTCGCCTGAACCAAGCAACATCAACACCCACAAAATGACCGAACTTACTTTTACCGATGACGCTAATAAGCAATGGCATTTCAATGCCGTAATGCCTACGCAAGCTACAGAGTTTGATTTTTCAGACCATGCGGAAGCAAAAATCACAGTGGGCAGTCATGTGGTCATATTGCTGGAAGAAATATCGCCGAGTTCAAATACATGGCAGATATACAATGCTGAAAATCCTATTGTGACCTATGTGAATCTATTACCTGGCGTATCACCTGAACCTATTATGTTGAGTTTATTATGAGTCAATCACCTTCAAAACTCAGTTTGTTCGGAAACTTAGTTAGAAATAAAGGGAACGCATTAAGTCGTCCGTTTCTTGAAAAAATGTCTGCAGGCACCAATCGATTATTGGTTATTGAAAGTCGTGGTTTTGGTATTAATGCGTATGTTATTGAGAGAAGTGGTAATGCAATCATATTAATTGAATTTGTGCATAACAAAATAGCAAGTTGTGATGATTCATTAGCTGACATTTGTGAGCAGTTAACGGCGGCGGAATGTGCGATACCTAAAAAAGCATTATTGGTGTCAGGGTCTGTGACAGCTGCATTAATTTCATTGCCGATAGATAGTGATAAAACACTGTCAGATAAACAGATGTTAGAACTTGTTCGTTGGGAAATGGAACCACTGTTTAACGAATTCATCGCCTATTGGACTATTGGGGGATTATTAATAGCCAAAGATTACTTAACAGAATCACAACGTAAGCAATTGCTCATTGACCTTGGTGAACAAAAAGAAAAATTAGCAGGTAGAGGTGGGCGTGCCCCTGCACGATTTGGTGAACTGGCCATACGTGCTGCATATATTACTAAGGAACAACTTGATGAATGTTTACGTATTCATGAAGAAACACAATTATTAGATCCAACGATTGACTGTAGTTGGAGTGATAACGCGATTGCAACGGATCAACAGGGTGGGCTCTGGTTATGTGCTGCCATGAATGCACAAATTCGACAACAATGGGTCGATGCATTTAGCCATAATAAGATTTTTCTTTCGGGTATTTATTCGCAACATCACAGTGCTGTTAGCCAATTGCCAATAAGTGAAAACGAGCAATTACTGATCATTTTCAATGTCGGGCTGGTTACTGGCATTGTCGTTAAAAATAAGCGAGTAACAGTAACTAAGCAGTATAGATGTAGTGATCATGCACTAACAAGCGATGAAATAATTACTTTATTGACTGAGCATTTAAACGTTCAACTTCAAACCGATATAACGGATGAGCCGAGTGCTATCTATTATAGTGGTTATCATCCTCAGATAAGCCACTTAATTACTGAAATGACGCCGCAATTAAATGCTACATGGATATGTTTAGATGGTGTTTTAGCGAAAGATGAACAAGCATTAATTGTTGGCGATGCTGCCATAGCCGGTGCTGCAAATCATTATTTTAATCAATATTCCTTACAGCAGCAAAGTCGTTTAATTGGCACACCCCTACCACCCGCTTGGTATAAAAACACATCTGTACAAGGTGGGTTAATTTGTTTAAGTATATTCGCCTTTATCGCTGCAAATGAAGCGCATTATTATTATACCGAACAACGTGTTTTCTTAGAAATTCAGCAGAATGAAATTGCAGTTGAGGTCATTGATAAGATAAATGATGCGCTGAATAGTAAAAATGTAAGATATACGCGCCTAACGAAGCAAAAACAACAATTCGAAGAAAAGCTAGTGATTCTATCTGTTCGTCAACAAGGACTGAATTCGGTGTTACTAAAAAGACAGGAGTTTATCGCCAATTTATTACCGCTAATTTCTCGTAGTATTAATGACCAATTGATACTGGAAATGGTTGAAGAGGGTAATTGGTATCATTTTTCATTAAGCGGTTGGGCGTCTGAACAACTTGCTATTGATGATTTTAATCAACAGCTTACTTCAGAGCTAGAACCTTGGAGAATGCAATTGACGAATAGTTCTAGCCAAGAAAGTACTAGTGACTTTGGCGTTGACGGCTATCAATTTATGATGACGTTGGAGCCAGTAGAGTGATGACTGATAAACGCATAAATACGGTGAAAATTAAGAAAAAACCAATTAGTGTACGTGAAAAATTACTCATTGGTGTCCTTGCTATTTCTTGTGTCATTGGTGGTTATTTAATGTTGCGTGTAAAGACGCAAATAACACAACGTGAAGTCTGGCAAGAGCAGCTAACAGATAGTCAAGACGACCGTAAATCTGCGCGTCCGCACAGAGCAAGTAATTATGACTCAGAGAAACTAGCTGAAGAGATCAAACAAATCGAATTATTAATAAACCAAACCAAAGAAAATGTGGCGGGTATTGAAGGACGTTTTATTGATTTAAACAGTAAAAAGGCCGTTGCAGATATGCGCGGGCGTTTAACTGCCCTTGCACAAAACCATTCATTACGAATGGCAAGCGTTTCGCAGTCAAACCAAGATCTCACTAAATTTACCAAGGCTCATCAGCAGGAGTTGTCTGATTTTTTAGAGCGTCCAATGTTTAATATAAAGCTTTATGGACGTTATCACCACCTACTTAATTTTATAAAACAATTAGATACCTTACCTAACCGAGTTGTTGTGACGCATTTTTCTTTATCCTCACGTAGAAATACGTTCCAAGCTGCTAATGGTAAAAAAGAGCTGCTTATTCAACTGACATTGAGTTTTTAATTTATGAGTACATTAGCATCTTTTGAATCAATCTTAACTGTCGCGGATGGGTTAAATACGTCTGACATACATTTGTCTGACCGTTGCTACCCTACATTTAGGCTTTCTGGTCGTTTAGTTGAACAGACGGATTTAGACCAATTAACACCGATAACATTACAAGGTTTTTGTAAAGTTATTACTGATGACAGACAGTATCAGCAGTTAGTTGAACATCGAAGTATAGACCTCGCATTTACGAGTAAAACGGGCTTAAGGTATCGTGTAAATATCTATTTTGAGCGAGGATGCCCAGCCCTTGCGATACGTTGGTTAGATGGCAGTTTTCATAGTTTAGAAGAATTGAGATTACCAAAACAACTACTAAAACTAGCGCAATTAAAAGATGGGTTAGTATTAGTCACAGGCGCGACGGGCAGTGGTAAGTCCACGACGTTAGCCAGTATTATCAATGAGATAAACGAAACTAGACCCTGTCATATTTTAACGATTGAAGACCCTGTGGAGTTTTTACATCACAATAAACAAGCAATGATACATCAACGAGAAATAGGCCGAGATGTTAATTGTTTTTCCGATGCAATCAGGGCCGCTATGCGTGAAGATCCTGATGTGATCTTACTCGGCGAAATGCGAGACCTCGAAACCATGAACGCCGCGTTAATGGCTGCTGAAACAGGCCACTTAGTGTTTTCTACGTTACACACCAATGACGCGATAGGTGTTATAGACCGCTTAGTTGGTGCGTTTCCTGGTGAGGAACAATCGGGGGTGCGTCAGCAATTATCAATGGTACTTCGAGCAGTGGTAACACAAACCTTAGTACGTCCTGATAACGCAACAGGGCGTGTACCTGTTAATGAAATCCTTATCGTTAATTCAGCTGTATCTAACTTGATCAGAAATCATAAACCGGAACAGATCTATTCTGTTATGGAATCAGGTCGTGCGTTAGGTAATCAAACGCATGATTATGCATTGGCATTACGGGTGAAAGAAAAATTAATTCCTCGAGAGCAAGGCGTTAGATTAGCAAGAAAACCACATGCGTTTAATGAGTTAGTTAATCAATTACTGAAGGGATATAACTAAATGATCAGAGATAACGTATTAATCAATGCGGGTATTCAAACGGGTATGTTAGATGAAACTAAGATTGCAGAATACAAACTTGCAGCAAGACGTGAGCGTGTTGATTTGTTGCATCTGCTAACTTATAAATTGCGATTTCCTATTGCTGATTTATATCGGGCGTATGCACAAACGCAGGGAATCCGATTTTTGACTAATGATGAAATACGTGTTGATCCTCAGCTATTAAGAAAAATATCACCTTCAATCATTGAGCGTCGATTAGTGGTCCCATTAATGCCCATCGACGAAACCGCATTATTGCTGGTGGATAATCCTGAAGATAGAGCTGGGTTATCACAGGTACAGCGATTACTTCCGCCCGATATAGAAATTTGTATGACGGATCCGAATTTATTACAGCAGCTCGTGATTCGGGTTACGCAAGCGACAAACGATGAGGAACCACCTGAGTTTGATCCTGTTATTAGTTTGGATGAGATGATCCGTGAAGCCTATTTGTACCGTACATCGGATATACATTTTGAACCTGCAAAAGAAACATTCCATATTCGATTTAGAATTGATGGCTGCTTACAGCCTTACGCACAGATTTTTAGTGCAGAGCAAGGCGCTGCTCTCATGAGTCGTATGAAAGTACTTGCAGGTATGGACATTTCAGAACAACGTATGCCGCAGGATGGCGGCATGACTTATGAATTAGATAATAATATTTCTTTTGATATTCGTGCCGCAACCGTGCCTGTTAAGTTTGGAGAAAGGGCTACGTTACGGTTATTAGGCTCTGACAGTGAAGCATTATCGTTAAAGAAAATAGGCTTCTCAGAACGGGCTTTAGCGCGATTTTCAGACGTCATCAAACGCCCTCATGGCATGATTTTAATTACGGGTCCAACGGGATCTGGTAAATCAACGACCCTGTATTCTGCGCTCCAACAAATTGCCAGTAACGATATCAATGTGTTGACTGTTGAAGACCCCATTGAATATGTAATGGAAGGCATTTCTCAGGTTCAAGTTAGCTCAAAAGTATCATTTTCCAGTGCATTAAGATCATTTCTACGTCATGACCCAGATGTGATCATGGTCGGGGAAATTCGAGATAGTGAAACAGCGGGGATTGCCATGAAAGCGGCATTGACTGGTCACATGGTATTTTCAACTTTGCATACTAATTCTGCTGTTTCAACCATCAGTCGTTTGATCGATATTGGTGCCGAACCATTTTTAATCGGTTCAACGTTAGTGAGTATTATTGCTCAGCGTTTGGTGCGTCGATTATGTGGGTTTTGTAAAGTATCTGTTGAACTTTCTGACGATGATAGAAAGTTATTGCGCCTAACTCATGAGCATAATGGCTATGTGAATGAAAAAAAAATTGATGACGCGAATGTTTTCAAGGGTACTGTTTATCAAGCTAAGGGGTGTGCGAACTGTCACGACAGTGGTTATAAAGGGCGAATAGCCTTATTTGAAACCCTGTGGGTTGACGATCATTTAGCGCAAGTGATTGGTAATGGTGCGACTGAAAAAGAAATTCTCGAAAATGCTACGGATTTTGTGAGTTTAGCGGATGACTGCCGAGAAAAAATACGAGCAGGGCATACAAGCATTGCTGAATTCGAACGTTTATCTTTAGGTCGTGAAGAGGCGATTAACTAATGCCATTATTTAATTATGTCGCACTTGATAAACAAGGTAATGAGCAGTTTGGCACACTTGAGGCCGAGGATAAACGTGATGTAAATGCACAGTTACGCCAACTCGGGCTATTTGGATTAGAAGTCACCCATGATGCAGAAACAAACGTGGATGCAGGCGTTAAAGGTGAGTTAAGTAAACTCTTGGCACAAGTCGGTATTGTATCAAGTAATAAGAAAATCTTCTTTTTTAGACAAATGGCTTTAATGCTCCGTTCTGGTCTCGCGCTCACCGAGAGTTTAGACATGGTCGCGAATATCATGGGTGGAAAAATTGGGTTAATTGTCACCGATATCAGTAATCACATTAAAAGCGGCGGTAGTTTTTCAGATGGTATTGCCCAAGCGGGTGTATTTACCAGTATGTCAGAACATATGATCCGCAGTGCTGAAGCCACGGGTGAATTAGATGTTGTGATGGGACGGGTCGCAGATGATATGGGTCGTAAAGCCGAGATGAAACGTCAGATGATGGCTGCCATGTTATATCCTGGAATAACTATGCTGATAGCTGTATTTATGGGGTATTTTCTCGTCGCTACTGTGATCCCAAAGTTTGCCAAAATTTTTGAAAATTCGGGTAAAAAACTCCCGCCTGAGACACAACGATTAATTGATATTTCCAACTTCATTAATGCCTATGGTTTGTTCATTATCTTAGGTGTCGCGGCAGGTCTTGCATTACTTCATTACATAAGAACAAAGGTAAAAGGTCGATATATTACCGACCAAATAGTCCTTATGACCCCTGTGTTTGGCAAGGTGGTTCGAGTTGGCGCTATGTCGCAAATTGGTTGGGGTTTATCGATGTTATTACAAAGTGGTTTAACACTGGTGGAAGCATTAAAAATTGTCGAAAAACTTATTCCAAATTCAGTCATTGCGTTGGAAATAAAAAAAGCGACAGACAGCGTGCTTATTGGACGAGATCTGGGTTCAAGTTTAACGTCTCCCTACATCGATCCGCTTATCTCTCAACTTGCATCCGTGGGGGAAAGAACAGGGGGCTTGGTTGAAATTATGTTTGAAGCGGGATGTTTCTATGAAGAAGGGTTGAAAGCATTAAGTAAAACAATGGCGAATCTTGTTGAGCCAGCGTCCATTTTGTTGATTGGCGGTATGGTGATGACGGTTTATATCGGATTTTTTAAAGCTATGATGGGGGCATCGACCTAGTATGAATGCCATTATATCCATTTTGTTCAGCTACAAGTTATGGGCTTATCTGATTGTTATCTTAGGGTTGTTTTGGAGTGCTAATTTGCGTGGTGAAACAGCAAAAGAACAAGTCACAGGATTGCTTCAAATTATAGAAGATCATAGTTCAATACTCAAAGATAAAATGTCTAACAGAGATCTAGCCGACCCTTACGTTGAAACTGAAATTAAAAGCCATTTAAAACCAAATACCGCACGATTTACAGTCAATATTAATGCTTTTATTGATGGTGTTAGAGATCCTTTTTCGATGACGAAATCACTAGCCAAATTAACAAAACCTGAAATGTCAGTAGCACAAGATACTCCCTATGCTGGATACGATTTTAAAAATAGTGCATTTTCCACGACGTTACCAAAACTGACTTTAAAGGGAGTGGTTTTTAAGAAAAATATTAAAGAACCTTTAGCTTTGCTTGATATCGGCGGACATGGTGTTCATATGGTTCGAATTGGCGACGAAATTGGCTTTAATCCGGCCTCGCCGAAACAAGTGTTAAAAATAAAAAAAATCAGTCGGCTCAATGTGATTGTCGAAGTCGGCACGCTCGGCGATTTAATTGTTGTGAGATAATGAATATGACGATGAAAAAATTATATATCGGGGTAATGACGCTCGTTTTAACACTGTTTATTTTCACGAGTCCAGTTAATTCCGCAGTACCAAATG
This sequence comes from Moritella sp., assembly GCF_013215705.1. Taxonomy (GTDB): domain Bacteria; phylum Pseudomonadota; class Gammaproteobacteria; order Enterobacterales; family Moritellaceae; genus Moritella. The sequence goes on from NZ_JABSQR010000008.1 coordinate 45,264, forward strand.
ATGAACAAATATTGGAAGAGTTAGAGTTTAAAGGGGCGGCGTTAATAGATGCTGTTCGGATCATATCTGAGCTGTCGGATGTGAATGTTGTGATCACACCAGGTGCTAAAGAAGTTGAAGTTACAGTGTTTTTACGCCATATCAGTGTTAAACATGCAATTGAAACAATTTGCCGTATTAACAATTTATGGTATCGAAAAGAGGATACCACTAATACATATCGCATTATGACAAACGCAGAGTACGCACAAGATTTAGTTATCCATAGAGATGAAGAAACCAAGGTGTTTAACCTTAATAATTTAAACGTGAATCTGGCTGCTGATGCTATTGGCAATTTATACGGAGAGCGGGTTAAACGAAGTAATTCCGGAGAACGGTTTTCTACAGGGAGTGGCGGTGCAGGTCAATCAAGTGAAGAAGGAACGGCGTCTAAAAATACCATTTCAGGTGAACTGAGTATCGACCAATTATCATCACTTAAAACAAATGGTTTAGGTAATAACGTCATCTCGGCAAGTCAAGTTCAACAGCTATTTGATCAGCAAGAGCCTATCTATGTCACTGTTGCCGAAGAGCACAACTTAGTGTTGATTCGCACCGGTGATCGAAGGGCCCTTGAACAAATTGGTAAATTAATAAAAGAGTTAGATAGACCAGTGCCCCAGGTACTTCTTGAAATGAAGATTCTTGACGTTCTTGTGGATGATAATTTTAGCTCGGTATTTAACTTTGATATTAACGGTGTATCCATCCAAGGAAAAAGCCAAGCGCCGATATTAATCGGTAATAATCCACTCGCAAATAGTGGTTCATTTATTTTTGAATACATGAACAATTATCTTAAAGCTAACATTGAATTATTACAAAAAAACAAGAAAGTAAATGTGCTGTCAACACCAATGATTCTTGCATCAAATAACCGAACTTCTAAGCTGTTTGTGGGTGAAGAACAGTTACTTGTTAAAGGTTATGAATCTTCTGACACGACAACGACAACGAATGGCATTACGACAAGTAGCAGTGGCATTATTCCACTGACTGAAATAGAAGAGGTAGGCAACAGTATCGAAATAACGCCATTTATTAATATGTTAGATGGGACGATTAGACTCAATATAAAACAAGAGAATTCGAGTATTAGACAAGCGGGTGCGAATATAAGTTTGGTTAACTCTCAAGGTGAAATTAAAGTGCTATCCATTGATACGATTAATACAGCGAGGCTCGAAGGCACCATTATTGTTAAAGACAACCACACTATTGCCGTAGGTGGATTGATCCGAGAAACCATCAGTGATGATCAAACTAAAGTACCTTTCCTAGGCGATATTCCTTTTTTGGGTAATTTATTTAAATCGATCTCGGATAAGAAACAGCGCAGTGAACTTATCTTGTTAATTACACCGAGGTTACTGACTTCTCCTGAAGACGGGGAATTTAATAAAAATGATTTAACACGGGAAGGTAAGCAATTATCGTTAGAAGACTTAGCCTTACAGTGCGCACTTTTATGCCGCTAAATAGAGAGTAATAAAAATAGGGATATTATGGATATAATGTTAAAATGTTTTTTTTTATTTTGGTTATGTATGGTGAGTGGCTGCGAGAGTATTTCTCACTCTAATACACAGCTTGAAGCCACGCTACATCAACAGATGACACATTCATATTGTTATCAATATATGTACGGTGATTACAATGCTGCGGTAGATTATGACAAAGCTTTTTATTGGTGTGGTAAATCAATTATTGAAAAAAACCCCAACGCAATGACGCTAATGGGGGAACTTTATTTCTTGGGGTTGGGGCGCGATAAAGACCTGGGAAAAGCATATTACTGGTATGAAAAAGCGGCTGAAAGGGGGCACAACCATGGTCAGTCTATGTTGGATCATATGAATGAAAATGGACTAGGTGTGAGCTGAAATGACTAACTCAATGCAAAAAATTATATTTTTTATTATGTTTTTTTTTACTTCTCAGCTTTCAATGGCTGATATGCTAAGTGAGGCCAGTAAAACCGATGCTAATAGTCGTTCGTCGTACCACCTTGATTCAGCTTTAGTTGATAAAGAGCGTATAGCGTATTGGTTAAAAAAGCGTAATAAGCTGGCAAATGATGCATCAAAGCAAAAAATGACCGAAGCGGTACAAGATTATGTGGCAAATTACAAAAATGAGAAAATAAGGCCATTATCAGAAGAAAGCATTAAAGCGCTGAATGATTATAAACAACAACGTTCTAAAAAACAGTTTAATGATGCAGTTAATAAGAACATAACCTCTGCTGAGCTTCCTACAAGCCATCATGTTAACGTGCTGGCAATTTTGATTGATTTCCCCGATTTGCTAAACAATGATAATAGGCTAGAACCGGGTGATACACCTATGTATTACTCTCGTTATTCTCCTGGACATTATTCGAGTATCCTATTCTCATCAAATGGTTTTACAGGACCAAATGGTAAAAATTATTTATCCGCATACCAGTACTTCCTTAACGAGTCAGGCAATACTTTCTTTTTCAATGGTCAAGTGTCTGGTTGGCATACTGCGAGTGAAAACGCATCATATTATGGCAAGAATAAGGAGTATAATGATAGCCAGGTTAGTCAATTAGTCATGGAAGCTGTTGATGCTATGGCAGCTTCTAATTCGGTTAATCTTGCAGATTATGATAATGAAGATCCTTATGATTTAGATGGTGATGGTAATCGGAATGAAAGCGATGGCATTATTGATCATGTCATGATCTTCCATTCGAGTATCGGCGAAGAAACGGGTGGTGGTGTATTGGGCGAGGATGCAATATGGTCACATCGATCTGTGGTCTTTCATCGTATTGAAAATACACCATATGTCGTTTTTAATTACACGATAGCCCCCATCGATGCGGCAACGGGTGTAATTGCGCACGAATTTGGACATGATCTCGGACTTAAAGACGAATATGATACTTTTCAAAACCAGATTGACGCACCGGTAGGGTATTGGTCGATTATGGCAAGGGGTAGTTATTTAGGTGAAGTAAGAGGAGTTGAACCCAGTGGTTTTAGCCCTTTAGCACGCGATTATTTACAACAGCGCTACGGTGGTAAATGGATGAATCAGCTTTACCTAGACGCAAGTGAACTAAATGAATCAGGTTTAGATATAACCTTGTTTGAGGCTCAACAACACGGCAATTCATTGAACCAAGTCAAAATAAAATTACCACCACAAATGCAAGTTTATAAAAAAGCATATTCTGGTAGTTTTAATTATGCTTCAGGGGTTGGTAACTTGCTTCGTAATAGCTTGACGTTTCATGCGATTTTACCTGAAGATGCAAGTCTAACATTATCAATGCAAGCACTATGGGATATTGAAACTGATAGTGATTATGTTCAATTTCTCGTTAACGGCACACCATTAAAAAATCGCTATACGCAAGATACAAGCTCTGCCCCCGAACTCGCTGGTGTTAAGTATATGTTGATGGGTAAATCGCTACCAAATTGGACATTGCTTGAATTTGATTTGTCCGATTATGCAGGCATGCCTATCGAAGTGCAAATTAAGTATATTACAGACGACTCTAAATCTGGGTTTGGTCTTTTAGTTGATGATCTGATGATTAACTCGTCGAAAGGAAATGTATTTTTTGATAATGCAGAAACCAACATTTCAGTACTTAATGGTTTTGAGAAAACGGCGAGTTACAGCCCTATGCGAGATCAGTATTATTATGTTCAACTAAGAAGCAACCAACAGCTTGAGAAAGGTTTAGCATTAAAAGGTTATGATCCAGGTGTGGTTATGTGGTTCGCTGACGAAAATTATACTGGCAATCACGTAACGGTTAATCCTGGGTATGGTTTCATCTCGGTTGTTGATGCTGACCAAAACGTAATACCTCAAGCGGGCGGCGTTACTCAAGTTAGGGATGCTGCCTTTAGTCTATTTCAGCAATCCAACTACCCTAATGATGACAATCTCAGTAGCAATCAATTCTTCGATGATAGCCTGGATTATAGTTCACCTCTTCAACCTAGTTCAGGTGTTCAACTTCCGAAATGGGGGATTAAATTTCAAGTTTTAGGCCAAGCAGCTGATAGTAGTGAAGTCAGGTTGAGAATTGTTCGAGATGTCTATTCACTCACTTCTGCTTACCGTTTTCAGCGGGGGGGCTATACCGCGTCATTTACGAACAATAGCGTTGGGCACTCTGCAATCAATAGTTACTATTGGGATTTTGGTGACGGAGTCGGTCAGAGTTCTGATAAATCACCTTCATACAGTTATACAAAACCTGGTCGTTATCAAGTTACACATAGAGTGACCGATGTATTAGGAAACTCGGATGTGTCAGTGCAAGATCTAATTATCTCTGACTCACAGGAAGAGCCTCTAACGGCCGAAATAGGAGCCAAGGTGAGAGGTGTAGATGTTGATTTTGTAGCTTTGGTTTATGGTGGTACTGCGCCTTTTAGTTACGAGTGGCGTTTTGGTGACGCTAGTCATGTCAGTAATGAAAAAAATCCACAGCATCACTATAACATTAACAACATATATGAAGTTCAGCTGTCTGTGACAGATGCAAAGAACGACATTATCGAGACATCGCTAACAGTTAATGTTGGTTTTACATTACTGGCTGATTTTAGCTATGACGTGACAGCGCGTAATGTGACGTTTACTAATCTGTCGTCTGAACCAGGAAATTACCTTTGGGACTTTGGAGATGGACAATCCAGCACTGAAAATTCTCCCATTCATAACTTCGAGGAAGTTGGTCGTTATGGTGTCACGTTAACGATTGAGAATAGTGACGGTGTAATGGCAACAAAAACTCGAAATGTGAAAGTTGGTGGAAGCTTCGGAAGTGGCAGTATTGACTTAACCGCTTTGTTGTTACTCGTGATGGTATTGATGATAAATACTTATTATCGCGGGCGCCAAAAGGCATGCAAATAGCAACGCAGACTTTAAAGGATAGTGTTTGATTGCTGCTTTACACGGTAAACTCAATTGTTCGCTAACTGATATATTTTTGAGGGGAAGTTCGACAACTTCCCCTTTTTTAGGAATGTATACACTGCGGTTAAGTGAATCCCAGATAGACAGTGCAAAACCATAGTTACAATTACTCAGTTTCCTTACTTTACTGTGGTGGCATTGATGCTGTATTGGACTCATTAAAATAAAACTGATAGCACGAGGATAATGAACAGCGATATGGCTGTGTCTTAGGTGGTAGCCGCTAATAAAAAACAACCAAAGGAATACATTGGCACCAGTAATGCTAAACAAGGTTAATGTGTAGTTTGTAATATAAGAAAATAGGTGATGGGTAAGTGATAACACGGTGCTTATACTGATGACTTTTATAAGTGTTTCTACGGGATGCACTCTAAATACTGTCGCCGGGGTAAGTACTTCGGCATTGTGATGGACTTGATGGAAAAGCCATAACATAGGATCTGCGTGAAACCGCTTATGAATGAAAAAATAAGTCAGGTCGTAGCTAATGAACATAGTGAATGTATAAATTAGGTCAATCCAGATTGACGGGGTGCTTTGTAGTAACGTGCTGGTTCTTAATGGTAGGACATCATCAAATGTAGCAACGATAAATTGTGAGTAACCAGAGACTAAAGGCAGTAATAAGAACAGTGCGAATGTGTTATTGATAATAAACCAGCCATAATCTCTTCTGGCAGACCGGTGTGTAAGTATATGAATAGCATTTAATTTGGCTTTCGGTGCGAGATATATAATGGCGATAAACAGGGAGGAAAGAAGATAGGGCCAATAAGTAGCTTGCCTACCATCATGGAGTAGGCTTACTTGTATTATTAAATCATCGAACAAATCGATTAACCAACGTAAACAGGCTGTTGAGGAGGGTTTATACTACAATTGGTTGGTCTATATTGTTCTTCAACTGTCATAGAGCACGACCACTCGCCATTACTGTCTTTTACAAAAATAACTTTTTGATTAATAAGTTCGGGAGCAATACCATCATTGATCAGAACGAGTTTGAGTTGTCCTTCGATGTTTAATGTATCGCCCGTGGAAGATATGTAGGCGACCATAGGTATCTTACTACTATTGATACCGGCTTTGGCTATGTCTTCGGTAGTCGGAAAATAATCATAATCAGCGATGAGTTTATCGATTTGGGGTAATAAGGTTTCACCAAAATTAATTGGTTGTGTTAAGGCTTTCGTTATTTGATAACTCTCATAGGCTGGTTTACCAAAATATACGCCACCTAATACAACCATCCCGAGTATCGCACTGGTTTTTATTATCGTAGACATCAACATTCCTTGTAATTAAATCTAAATGATAATTGTTTACATCATACTGTTGAGTGGCTTATTTATCAACGGTTATTGTATGATCGCTTAATGTAACCAAAGATATACTCACAAATCTGATTAATGTCATTTATGTTTAAGTAGTCTATATTTTTACCTGTTAGTTCTATGTTATTTAATATCAATTCACTTTTTTCTGTGTCGGACGCGATGGCAATAATGTGCTCATCTTCTTTCGCTAATATCGGTTTTCCTAAACTAGGGCGATACAATTCTATCTTGGTAAAGGCTTCATGCCTAAATCCTTCGACCAACACCAAATCCAATTCATTGGTGTTCAGCCAATTCAACTGAGTGATTAATGCGGGTTCTACGGGGGCATCTTGTTCTACAAATAGAACAGTTCGGTGTGGCGATGCCAGTACCATTTGGCAAGCACCGGCTTTTCTTAATTTATAACTGTCCTTGTTAGGGTTGTCCATTTCGATATCATGATGACTGTGTTTCACCATGCCAATTCGTAGGCCACGTTTCGTTAATTCGGGTAGTAGTCGGGTGATTAACGTTGTTTTACCTGTGCCACTGAATGCGGCGAAGCCAAGCAAGGGAATAGGGAAGTGCTCTAAAGACGTCATGATGAATACTCAATTACAGGATGAAGAAGGTTAAAATTCACTAGGTGTTTAATATACCTTTGAACTGAAGTGATGGGTAAAAAAAGAGGCCGCATAAGCGACCTCTTTACATCAATTCTACATAGATATTGATCTAGAACTGATTACGGCATGATTTAGCCACCGATTATATACTCGAACTAACTTGCTGGTTTTTCTTCACAAGTTGTCTTAGCACATGCAATCGCATATTGTTTATCACTTTCTTCTAATTCTTCATCTTCAACGAAAATCGGTAATGGTTTGTGCTCCGTCGCAAGGAATGAATAAATTACAGGTAAGATGAATAGGGTAAACAGCGTACCGATTGCAAGACCAGATACGATCACAATACCAATACTAAAGCGCTGTTCAGCACCCGCACCAGTTGCATACATTAACGGGATAAGACCCGCAATCATTGCTGCTGTTGTCATTAGGATTGGACGTAAACGTACTTTAGCCGCTTCAATAACAGCATCTGTTCGGTTCTTACCATTATGTAGCTGTTCTTCTTTTGCTACTTCACAGATCAAGATACCGTGTTTAGTAATCAAACCGACAAGGGTAATCAAACCAACCTGAGAATAGATATTCATGGTTGATAGCCCCCAAGCAAGAGAAACCAATGCGCCTGATATTGCTAACGGCACTGAAACCATGATAACTAAAGGATCTCGTGCTGATTCAAACTGAATCGCAAGTACGAGGTAAATGATTGCTAGTGCTAGTGCAAAAGTCATATACAAGGCACTACCTTCCGTTACAAACTGACGTGATTCACCCATAAAGTCATAACGATAACCTTTTGGCAGCATAGATGACGCTGTGTTTTCGAACCATGAAATTGCATCACCCATAGCAACACCTGGACTAGGCACTGCTCCAATTGTTGCTGAGTTTAGCTGGTTGAAGTGAGGAAGTGAGCGTGGTTCAGCAACAACATCAATGCTGATTAAGCTGCCTAGTGGAACGGCGCGGCCATCAGCAGCCCGTACGTAGTAGCTGTTCATTGATTCTGGATTTAAGCGATATTTACGTTCAACTTGAGGAATAACCTCGTATGAACGACCATTTAAATCGATACGGTTAACATAACCATCAGACATCATCGTACTTAGCGTAATACCAATGTCTTGCATGGTAATACCGTAAGCACCGGCTTTGTCTTTATCGATATTAATCTTCATCGTCGCTGAATCGAAGTTCAGATCTAAATCAGAATAAACAAATAAAGGGTTTGCTTGTACTGCAGTCAATACATCACTTGCTACTTGGAATAAACTTTCAAAGCTATTCGGGGTAGTAATAACAAATTGCACTGGTAACCCAGAACCCGCACCTGGCAACTCAGGCATTTGGAAAGCAATAACTGACATTCCCGGTACATCTTTAACTAAGCCCGTTACACGTTTAACTATTTCAGCTTGACTTGCTTCACGTTCACTCCAAGGCACCATAGATGCAATACCAAGTGCTTGGTTTGAGCTCGGCACTCCAGAGAAAATCTGTGCGTAGGCTATTTCAGGTTGCTCGTTTAGTTTTTCGTTAACTTCATTCATTGAATTTTGAATGTAATCCAAGTTCGCATTTGATGGTGCAGTACCCAACATCATCATTACGCCTTTATCTTCAGACGGTGCAAGTTCACTTGGAATAAATTTAAACAACATAGGTAAAGCAGCAAATACGATAATTGAAAATGCGATCATGACAGAGCGTTTTTGCATTACTGCACTGATCATTTTTTCATAGGTATTAGTCATACGATCAAGGAAACCATGAACTATTTGTTCAAACTTGCTTGGTTTCGCATTGGCTACTAAGATTTTAGAACACATCATCGGCGACAATGTGAGTGCTAAAATACCCGAAATTAATACTGCACCCGCTAGAGTAAGGGCAAATTCTTTAAATAACGCACCCGTGATACCACCCATTAACGCGATCGGCGCATATACCGCACCCAGTGTTATTGTCATTGCAATAACTGGCACTGCGATTTCACGTGTACCAATAACAGCGGCACGGAAGGGCGATTCACCGAGTTTAATGTGCCGATCAATATTCTCTAATACAACAATCGCGTCATCTACCACCAGACCAATTGCCAGTACCATTGCCAGTAGTGTCATTAAGTTCCACGAGAAACCAAATGACTGCATAATCATCGCGACACCAATCAGTGACAGTGGGATAGTGACGATAGGAATGATGACGGCACGGAATGAACCAAGGAATAAAGTAATGACCACGATCACGATAAGCGCTGCTTCTATAATCGTTTTAATTACTTCTTTAATCGATTCATTAATTGCAACTGTCGAGTCATACATCACGTTCATGTGGATGTTTGTCGGCAAGTTACGTTCAAGTTCGGGTAATATCGCTAATACATCAGCAGCAATGGTGATTGGGTTTGCTGTTGGCGCGGCATTAACGGCGGCAACAACGGCTTCTTTACCATTTGCGGATGCACGATATACGTCGTGGCTCTTTTCTAGCGTGACTTTAGCAATATCACCCAAACGGATAACTTGGCCTTTGTCAGTAGAAACAACAAGACGCTCAAGATCTGCAGTACCTGATACTTGCGTATTGGCATTACCATTATAAAGAACGAATTCACCAATCGCTTGACCTGTTGCAGACTGATAGTTATTACTATTCAATACACCCATAATTTCGGTTGCGGTCAGATCATATGCAGCCATTTTTAATGGATCGAGCCAAACACGTAGTGCGTATTTAATACCACCATACATGTCAACTTTAGATACACCACTAATGGTAAATAGCTGTGGATTGATCACACGGTCAAGATAATCGGTTACCTGACTTGAAGATAGTTCATCACTGCTAAAGGCAATATACATTACCGCAGTCGTTGAACCCGTAGACATAGTTACGGTTGGATCTTCAGATTCTTTTGGTAATAGTGAACGAACTGAGTTCGTTTTAGCCAAAATATCAGATAATGCCGCATTGGGATCGGTATTAAGTTTCATCGTGATGGTAATCGTTGATTTACCTAATACACTCGATGAAGTCATAAAGTCGATATTATCGGCTTGGGCAACCGCTTGTTCTAAGGGCTGAGTAATAAAGCCTTGGATCAAATCGGCACTGGCACCGTAGTAGCCAGTAGATACGGTAACAACCGTATTGGTCATGTCAGGGTATTCTCGAACCTGCATTTTGAAAATTGCTTGTACACCAAGCAATGCAATCAAAAAGCTGATAGATACCGCTAGAACAGGACGCTTAATAAAAATATCAGTAAAGCGCATGTATCCTCCGATTAAAGCATTGGTGTTTCAGCAGGTACTTTCAGGGTATCGTTTTCAATAACGCGTATTTTAGCGTGATTACTTAAACGAACTTGGCCTGATGTAACTACTTTATCACCCACTTTAACACCTTCTAAAATATGAGCGATTGCATCAATACGCTCGCCCACTTTAACAACAGATTGTGTTACACGTAGATCGCCATTTTCATCTTCACTAACAAGGTAAATATTGTCACCGTAAAGCGTAAATGTAATTGCTGTTTGTGGAACAGTAATTTGATCTTTGATTGTTGGTAGGATCACATTAGCACGTGCAAACATACCTGAACGTAGTTGTGATTCGTTATTTGGAATATCTGCTTGGATTTGAATCAAACCACTTTGGTAGTTGACCGCAGGCTCGATGGCACTAATTTTACCGTTGAATGCTGTTTCAGGGTAAGCGTCAACAAAAATTTCAACTTCTTGACCTAAATAAACTTTAGAGATTTGTGTTTGTGGCACGGTGAAACGTAAACGCATTACACTGGTATCTTCCAAACGAACAATCGCTGTACCAGCAGATAAATACTCACCTAAAAATACGTTACGTAAACCAATTTCACCATCGAATGGTGCGGTGATGTTACGACGAGCAATTGTTGCTTTTTGGCTTTCGATATCAGCAAGTAACGAAGAGTAAGATGCTTCTGATTCATCTAATGCTTCTTTTGATACGGCGTTCTTTTTATAAAGCGCTTCGTATCGTAAGAATTTAGACTTCGCGGCATTTAGTTTTGCTTGCGAGCTTTTCAGATTTGCTCTTTCAACGTCAGAATCTAGGCTTACTAATAGTTGGCCTTTCTTTACCTTAGTACCAGAATCAAAAGTGATGCTATCAATTTTACCCGCTACTTCATTGGCAATATTGACACCTTGATTAGGTTCGATGAAACCAATCGCTTGAATTGTTGGTATCCAATCAGATGTCTTAGTATCGACAACGGTCACTGGAAATTCCGGCTCCGGTCTGTTAGCCATATATTCGGCAATACCTTTTTGTTTCATAAGGTTCATACCAATGACACTACCAAATAAGGCTAGTGCGATTAGTAACATGGCAAAGGTCCACTTTTTCATTATTTGATAAACTCCGAGATTTATATACAGTTATATAAAAGTTATATAAGTTCTGAGGTGAGACTAAGCTTGTCAATAAATACTGATTAAAGCTCATTCTGATGATGTATTTGTTCTACTCATTCTAGATGTTAACGGGTCCCAATCAAGTCTTTTATAGACTAAAAGTGCTTATTTACGTATATTTACCAAATAGGTAGTTTTAGTAGTTTTTTCTGTTGACAATACCTCTGAAAGAGTGACAGCCAACTGCTTTTTTTTTAAACTTTTGTGACTATTTTTCAAGCTTTTGTGACTTAGGAATACTTTATTGCTGATTGGCTTTTCGGTAATTTCCTTTGTAGTCAAATATACGATGTTCAATTTTCCAGAAGTATTTTTCTTTTTTTGCAATGATAAAATCCGGCGCGACAAAGCTTTGAATTTGGGCTGTTATTTGCTCGGCAGTGGTCGCGCTAATCGGTGACCCTGTGACTGTTCTAGAAAATATACTGAAAAATCGTTGGCGTTGTTTTTTATTACTGAAATAGAAGGTCTCTTTGACAACATCACCATCTTCATCATGGTAATTTATTTTTATTTTATCGCCATCAGCTAGCGCTGAAATACCTGAACAACGTAACACTTTACGGTCTTTAAGTTGCAGCGCTTTTTTCAATTGATTATCAGGGTCGATCAAATCGACATGGCATTGTTGGCACTCGCGAGCGGCAATATCATTTTCAGCATTACATTGTGGGCATTGCTTGTATTTGAAACGGTAGTTGCATTGTTCTTCACTGCCGTTATTGAGTTCGATTAAACCTTGGCAGCGGCGGCCGTAATGTTCGATGATGTCACCATCTGCATCCGTGATCCCCCAAAACAGATTGGCAAAATCACAACTTGGGCAGGGGACTTGTACTAAATCACTATTACTGTTTGGTTTGGTTGAGCCGATTTCAGGTTGGTATAAATCAAATCCATTACCGGCGTAGTCAATGATTAAACAATCGGTTTTTCCTTCTGCGAGACGTAATCCTCGACCTGCGATTTGTTGATATAAACTCACCGAGTCGGTGCGGCGTAAAATGGCAATAACATCGACATGTGGCGCATCAAATCCAGTGGTTAATACGGATACATTGACCAGATATTTGACTTCTTTGGCTTTGAATTGGCGGATCAGTTCATCACGTTCTTTAATGGCGGTTTTACCTGTGATGATAGCGGTTTGTTCGTCTGGCAATAGTTTAAATATTTCTTGAGCATGTTTAATACTGGCGGCAAAGATCATGATGCCTTGACGATTGGCGGCAAGTTCGATTAATTGTTTGCAGATAGCTTGTGTCACGCGCGGGCTTTTCGCTAGAAATTGATCGAGCTGTACTTCATTGTATTCCCGTGGCAAGTCGTCAAACTGATAACGCGCAACTGGTGCATCAATCACTGCGGGAGTGGTTAAGAATCCTTTTTGTACCAGATAGCGTAAAGGAAGTTCGAATATGCAGCTATCAAAGGGGGTCTCATCTTCTGTTCTTACATAGCCTTGATAGTGTTTTTTATATATCCAGCCTTTATCTAAACGGTAAGGGGTTGCTGTAAGGCCTAGTACTTTCAGTTTTGGGTTGGTCTTTTGCAAATGACGAATGACTTTTTGATATTGGCTATCTTCACTCAAACTAACGCGGTGGCATTCATCAATAATCAGCAAGGAGTAAAAGCCGTCAAACTTATCAAGATTTCGGCTTAATGATTGAACACTGGCGAACGTTGTTTTGAAACCGTCTTGTTTCTTGCCTAACCCGGCGGCAAAGATACCGGCTTGGAAACCATTATATTCAAATTTGCTGTGATTTTGTTCAACCAGTTCTTTTACATGGGCAAGGATAAGGACAGGGTGTCGTGCTAGACGGGCTAATTCAGCCAATACGTGACTTTTACCTGCACCCGTTGGCAGTGTAATGATTGCTGGTTGATCCGATTTTCTAAAGTGAGCTAAAGCAGCGTCGACAGCTGCTTGTTGGTAATCGCGAAGAGGCATATCAGATTTGTCATTGTTAGGTTATTACATTAAGTGGGATACAGTATAACGCAAAGATCAATATGATTGATCGAAAATTCATAGTGTTAATAGCTTGTTCGGAAATTGATAAAGTATTGTGCTATTTTTGAGGTGGGTCTTAACGTATTGTTAATGTATACGCGTATAGTAAGACTTAAACAAGTATTTAGGAGTAATTGATGATCCCCCAAGCTTTCATTTATGACGCAATTCGAACGCCGCGAGGTTTAGGCAAACCCAGCGGTGCTTTGCATGAAGTGAAACCCGTTAATCTATTGGCAGATTTACTTAACCATTTACAAGCTCGACATGGCTTTGATACTGACGCGGTGGATGACATCGTATTGGGTTGTGTTACGCCTATTGGAGAGCAAGGGGCTAATATTGCTAAAACAGCGGCGTTAGTTGCGGGTTGGAAAGACAATGTAGCTGGGGTAAGTTTAAATCGATTTTGTGCATCAGGGCTAGAGTCAGTCAATATAGCTGCGATGAAAATACGCTCTGGTTGGGAGCACCTTGTTATCGCTGGAGGTGTTGAATCGATGTCGCGGGTGAAAATGGGCCGTGATGGTGGTGCCTGGTCAATGGATCCTGAAACTAGTTTAGCGACTGATTATATGCCGCAAGGTATTGGTGCGGATTTAATTGCCACACTCGATGGTTATAGTCGTGAAGATGTAGATACTTTTGCAGCGCGTTCCCATCGACGTGCCGCAGCGGCTTGGCAACGTGGTGCATTCAATAAATCTGTTGTGCCAGTACGCGATCGCAACGGCATGTTATTACTTGATAAAGATCAGCTTGTTCGCCCTGATTGCTCTGTTAGTTCATTAGCCAAACTTAATCCTGCTTTTGCTCGCCTTGGTCAAACTGCGTTTGATAGCGTCGCTAAACGTCGTTATCCACAAGTTGGACAAATTCAACATGTCCATACTCCGGGTAACGCGTCTGGGATTGTCGATGGCGCAGCATTGGTGTTAGTGGGCAGTGCTGAAGCTGGTGTGAAGTGGGGTTTAAAACCCAGAGCAAGAATCGTTGCTACTGCTGTGGTTGGTGCCGATCCTACCATTATGTTGACTGGGCCTGTACCAGCCACCAAAAAAGCATTAGCAGTGGCAGGGTTAACCATAGCCGATATTGATTTGTTTGAAGTTAATGAAGCGTTTGCTGCTGTTGTGATGCGTTTTATGAGCGAACTTAATGTCTCGCCTGAGATTGTCAATGTTAATGGTGGTTCTATTGCCATGGGTCATCCACTCGGTGCAACGGGTGCAATTATCTTAGGGACATTGTTAGATGAATTAGAAACGCGTAATTTGAAACGTGGTCTTGTAACCTTGTGTGTAGGTGGAGGCATGGGGATCGCAACAATTATTGAACGTGTAGAGGGATAAAGTATGTCATCAATCCGTTTAGAGCTAGACGATGCAGGAATAATGCATTTTATCTTTGATAAACCTGCGTCAAAGGTGAATTTACTTGATAGCAGTTTTATTGATGACTATGTCACGACTGTTAACAAGCTCAAGCAGATGACGTTTACCGGTGTTATTTTTCGGTCTGCGAAAACCAGTTTTTTTGCTGGTGGTGATATCACCGAACTGAGTCATAGTGCTGAACAAGGCATTGAGGAAAGCTTCCAGTTATTGTCTTCGCTTAAAGATGCGATGCGTTGGCTAGAAACGTGTGGAAAACCTGTTGTGGCTTGTATTAATGGTGCAGCACTTGGCAGTGGCTGGGAGTTAGCATTAGCCTGTCATTATCGCATAGCGCTGGTGAAACATGTGCTATTAGGCTTACCTGAAGTAACGTTAGGTTTAATACCTGGTGTCGGTGGTGTTGTCAGAATGACTCGATTACTCGGCTTGCAAGCGGCAATGCCTTATCTACTTAAAGGTAAACAATTTGATAGTGAAGAGGGCTTTAAACTAGGCTTGATAAATCAAACTGCAACATCAAATGTGCAAATGATGGCGCAAGCAACGAATTGGATCTTGTCACAGCAGCATCTGGTTAGCCAAGATTTTGATATAAAAGGCTATCAGCTACCGGGAGGCAATGTGAGTGATCCTAATGTCGTCAGCATGATTGTCCAAGCGCCTGCTACATTAAAGAAAAAAACACAAGGTAACCTTCCCGCACCTGAAGCTATCTTATCAGTGATGATTGAATCGACAGAAGTGGATGTTGAAACAGCGTTAAGATTAGAAACACGTTATTTTCTTAGTATTATTCGTGGTCAAGTGGCTAAGAATATGATTAATACGTTTTGGCATCAGCATAATGAAATTAAAGCAGGCGCTTCTCGTCCTCTTGCTCTGCCAGTGAAAAAATTTAGTAAAGTCGGGGTATTAGGCGCAGGTATGATGGGCGCGGGTATTGCTTATGCATTAGCGAGTCATGGTATTACCGTGGTCTTAAAAGATATTAGTTTGGAAAAGGCGGTCTTTGCTAAGTCATATACAGCGTCGATATTAGCTAACTGTAAATTAGACGATGAAGAAAAATGTGAAATTTTACAACGTATTACGCCATCCAAAGAATCAGCAGATTTAATCGGTTGTGATATGGTTATTGAGGCTGTTTTTGAAGACCGTAAGGTTAAGTACCAAGCTATCACAGAGATATTGACTACTGTTGGAACTGAGTTGATCATGGCATCAAACACGTCGACATTACCTATCTCAAGTTTAGCCACCGCGTCGACAAAACCTGAAAACTTTATTGGGTTACACTTCTTCTCACCGGTAGAAAAAATGCCGCTCGTCGAGATTATTAAAGGCGATAAAACATCATCCGCGACACTGGCAGCAGCTTATGACTTAGTCATCCAAATTGGTAAAGTGCCAATTGTGGTTAACGATAGTCGTGGTTTTTTTACCTCGCGAGTTTTTTTTACTTATGTTTCGGAAGGTATGCGACTGTTAAGTGAGGGCATTCCCGCTGAAGTTATTGAGAATGCCGCTATTCAAGCCGGATTACCAGTAGGACCTTTGGCTATTACTGATGAGGTGAGCCTATCACTGATTGATAATGTGCGGAATCAAGCCCGATTAGATTTTAAAGCCGAAGGTAAAGTGCTGCTTGATAACCCTGCCGATGCTGTGTTAGATAAGCTTCTGGCATTAAAACGACGTGGAAAACTAGCGGGCGCAGGCTTCTATGATTACAACGGGCAAGGGCACAAGCAATTATGGGCTGGGTTAGTTGATGTATTTCCGACCCAAGAGAACTGGGATATAGATACAGTTAAAGACCGCTTGTTGTTTGTGCAATCACTCGAAGCACTTAGAGCCTATGAAGAAGGTGTAGTGACAAGTACGCGCGATGCTAATATTGGTTCTATTTTGGGGTTAGGTTTTCCTGCTTGGACGGGGGGTGTTTTACAATTCGTAGACCATTATGGTGCGGACAACTTTAAGCAGCGCGCAGAGCAACTATGTGAGCAGTTTGGGCCGCAATTCACGCCTGTTGCTATTTTATCTGAGTGGTGAAACCAGTAATCACTGAAAAACTCAATGATGACCGTTCATAAATTAGGCGATAGCCTTTTAAATCAAATTAACTTAATGTTATTATCCTAGGTTCATGTAACGGTTAACTAGGGAATAATAACTAGTGAAAGTGCCTCAAAGAATACAACCTCTTGTTGATGACGGGCTTGTTGACGAAGTATTACGTCAGTTAATGAGTGGTAAAGAAGCAACGGTATACGTTGTGCGTTGTGGTCAGGAGATCCGTTGCGCGAAGGTTTACAAAGACGTAGAGAACCGCAGTTTTAAACAAGCGGTGCAATATCGAGAAGGTCGTAAAGTTCGTAACAGTCGACGTGCTCGTGCAATGGAAAAAGGCTCTAGCTTTGGGCGTAACGAACAAGAAAAAATATGGCAAAATGCCGAAGTCGATGCGTTGTATCGCTTAGATAATGCGGGTGTACGCGTTCCTGAGCCTTATGGTTGCTTTGACGGTGTCTTACTCATGGAGTTAGTCACTGATGCTGATGGTTTTGCTGCGCCGCGTTTAGCGGATGTTCAATTAAGCCCTGAACAGGCTGTAATTGATCATGATAAAGTGATCCATTATGTAAGGTTAATGCTTTGCGATGGACTTATTCATGGTGATTTATCCGAATTTAATGTGCTTGTTGATGAACATGGACCTGTTATTATTGATTTGCCTCAAGCGGTTGATGCGTCAGCAAACAATAATGCTAAGTGGATGCTGGAACGTGATGTTGACAATATGACCCAATATTACGGACAATATGCACCTGAGTTACTTCTAACAAAGTATGCTAAAGAGATGTGGGCTTTATACGAAGCTGCAGAGCTCACTGTTGACGTTAAATTGACAGGTGAGTTTGTTGAAAGTACGGAATCTGCTGATGTAGAAGGTATTTTAGACGAGATTAATGCAGCTAGAGAAGAAGAACTTGAACGCTTAGCGAGAATTCAATTTTCGGAAGAAGTTGAATAACTAGAATTAGTAAATGTTAGATAAGTCATAATTTGAAGTTAAATGATGAACCCCTTAGCGATATTAATTTCTAAGGGGTTTTTTATAATGTTGAAATGCGGATTTGATTATTATCCATGTTTCTTAATAGCCTATAAATTTAGGGGCTAACGCGATGTAACGATATCTTGTTCCATGTTTGTTGACGTTTCTTCAGAAACCAATCTATTTGGTCGTAAACCAATGCAATGTTTAGGCATGTCTTTCTCACGCTCTAAGTATAATGCGCAGCTATATAGGTTTTTACGTAATTCGGTATTACTTACTAATTTTTCTTCACCCCAATAATGTAATTCAAAAACGAGAAACCAAAAGATCTGCTCTTTTTCACTTGAGACCTTTTCGTCTACGACATCTAGAGATTGCCAATCCTGTAGTACATCCCATACCAAGTTACTTAAAACGCTGTAACTGATTTTATGCATGAGAAATTGATTTACATTGTCCGTTAATAGTGCTGATTTCTCATTAATAAATGCGACTGCTTGCATTGGTTTATCTCCACTTGTTTAAAACTAATTTTAAGTCTAGCGTCAAACCCTAGTTTAGAGACGTTTAGACTTGATTAATAATGCCTAAAAAGTAATAGTTCGATCTTGCTCACATAATTTTCGCTAAATGATTGAAATGTTCCTTTAAGAAACTTAATAACACACGATGTTTTTTCGAACCCGCGCTCCCCGGAGGAAAAACGCCGTATAGTTCAATGTTTGATAATTCATAATCAAACAACAGTTGTTCGAGTTTGTGTGAGGCAATCTTGGGTGCAGCATCGTAAAGCGGGATCCTTGCAATGCCATGACCACCCTCGACAAATGCTGTACGTGCTGCTGCATTGTTGGTACTTATACTTCCTTTTGGTTTAACGCTATAAGCACGAGTGCCTTTGGACAGTGTTAAGGTACTTGAACTTAATTTATATAATACCCAATTATGTTCGTTCAGTTCAGTTGGGGAAACGGGTCTACCATATTTGTTTAAGTAATCAGGTGATGCACATAAGCAGGTTTTCATTGATATTAATTTTAGTGCTTGCAAGCCTGAATCAACTAATGGAGCGCCCCTGATCGCCAGATCAATTCCTTCTTGCATGATGTTTACAATATCATCAGTAAGTATTATGTCTAATTCAATCTTCGGAAATTGGATCTTGAACATGTTTAATGCCGGAACAATTATCTGCAATCCTACATTGACCGGACAGGTTATCTTTAATAACCCTTCAGGTTCATGCTTTAAATTTTCTATTTGTTGATTTGCTGCTTCAGCCTGTTGGGCAATTTCTTGGCAGTGCTGGTAATACTGCTGTCCTGCTTCGGTGAGCGTAAAACTGCGTGTGGTTCGATTAAGTAATTTTAGTCCTAAATGGGTTTCCAGCTTTTTAAGATGGTAACTGACTACTGCACGTGAGAGGTTTAAATGCCGAGCTGCCGCGGAAAGCGTGCCTTGTTCGACAATTTGTGCGTAAACAACCATACTTTTTAATTGTTCAAATGATACATTCATAACTAATCCAGATAGTGATATTAGTTACATTGTATCAAAAATTCGAACAGTGTAATCAATATACTCTGCATTGTTAGATTTAATGTTGAGGTATAGACTGTTTCTATTCGCTGTTAACAAGCCGCTATTAATAAGCCAAGTAACGATTAATAAACCAAGTCATTATTAATAAACAGTGGCATAACAGCTCGGACATAAATTGATGTCTAAATTTAAAATGAGAGAAACTATGATGAATAACAACAGTATGATCAAAAATATTTTAGTGGTTTTAACATCACATGCAGATTTAGGTAATACAGGTGAAAAGACCGGTTTTTGGGTTGAAGAACTCGCTGCACCTTATTATGTGTTCCTTGATGCCGGTATGAACATTACTCTGGCTTCTCCGGCTGGTGGCAAGCCACCGATTGATCCTAAAAGTGCCGATGAAAGCATGCAAACAGATGCAACTCGTCGTTTTGATGCTGATGATGCCGCACAGCAAGCGCTGGCGACAACAGTGAAACTCGTTGATGTAAACGAGCAAGACTTTGATGCCGTATTTTACCCAGGCGGCCACGGTCCACTTTGGGATTTAACGGACAACCAAACATCAATTGATTTACTCGCTGCTTTTATTGCGAATAACAAACCTGTGTCAGCGGTTTGTCATGCAAGTGCGGCGCTACTGAATGTTAAAACACCTGAAGGTGAGTATGTAATTAAGGGTAAAGCCGTAACAGGTTTTTCAAATACAGAAGAAGATGCGGTACAATTAACTGATATCGTACCATTTTTATTAGAAGATGAGCTTGTAAAGCGTGGCGGTGACTATCAGAAGGTTGCTGATTGGACACCGTTTGCTGTACAAGATGGCTTGATCATTACAGGTCAAAATCCTGCGTCTTCTGCATTAGTAGCTGAAAAACTAATCGCACACGCTTAATATTAGGAAACAAACATGTTGAATTTTACGTTTCAAAACCCAACTCGCATTCACTTTGGTGATGATCAAATTAAAGTTATAAGCAAAGAAATCCCATTAGATGCTAAAGTGTTAGTGACTTATGGCGGCGGTTCGATCAAATCAAATGGTGTTTATGATCAGGTTGTGGCTGCGTTGTCTGAGCATAATTGGGTTGAATTTTCAGGTATTGAACCTAATCCAACATACGACCAATTAATTAAAGCTGTTGACGTTATTAACAAGCACAATGTTGATTATATCCTTGCTGTTGGTGGAGGTTCTGTTGTTGATGGTAGTAAATTTATTGCTGCAGCCGCTGTATTTGAAGGTGATGATGCTTGGGATATCTTGAGTAAAGGTGCGTCGGTTACTAAAGCATTACCTTTGGGCGCGGTATTAACCTTACCTGCTACCGGGTCTGAGTCAAATGGTGGTGCGGTAATTATGCGTGACGGCAGCAAGTTATCATTTGGTAGTCCGCTTGTTCGACCTACTTTTGCGATCCTTGATCCTGCGGTTAGTTTAAGCCTATCTGATCGCCAAATCAGTAACGGCGTTGTTGATGCATTTGTTCATACTATGGAACAATACATGACTTATAGCATCAACGCTAAAGTACAAGATCGTTTTTCTGAAGGGTTATTGTTAACGCTGACCGAAGAAGGGCCAAAAGCTTTAAAGCCTGAAACGAAAGACGACTTAGACGTTCGTGGTAATATTATGTGGTCAGCAACGATGGCGCTAAACGGTCTTATTGGTGCTGGTGTTCCACATGATTGGGCCACGCATATGATTGGCCATGAATTGACTGCTGCACATGGCATTGACCACGCGCGTAGTTTATCTATCGTATTGCCAGCAGTAATGAAAGTACTTCGTGAGGATAAACGCAGTAAACTATTGCAATATGCGGAACGAATTTGGAATATTACTGTTGCTGACGAAGATGAAAAAATCGATCAAGCGATAGCAAAAACAGAAGCTTTCTTTAAAGCAATGGAAGTACCTACAACCCTTACTGAAGTGGGTATTACAGCGGGTGACATCGATAATCTGATTGCAAAACTAGAGAAACACGGCATGGTAGCACTGGGTGAACGTAAAAATATCACCTTGGAAGTAAGCCGTAAGATCCTAGAGACCGCATTGTAAATTCAGAGCTTTACCACTTTATTTATGTCGTTAACTAGTAGTAAATAACATGTTATTAGTAAAAGCTGGAATGATTATTCATTTCAGCTTTTTTTTACTTATAAAATGACGAATAGTCATATATTAGTCCCAGTGTCATACTTTTTTAATTCAATGATGTTATAACTTAATGATAAGGTTGTTTAATATATTTCATTGAATTGTTGTTATGTATACTTAAGGAAGAGTAATGACTGAATTAGAGTTAATATTGGGCGTAATTATGTTATCGGGTTTTTTGTTTGCTGCAATTGCTCGATTTAATTTACATCGGTATTTTCAACACAAAAAGATCTTAGTGTCTGCCGATAGACCGCAATCTGACAATAGTTCACCAGAAGCTATTTTGGATGATGGAATGCATAGTTTATTCCGTTATTTTATTGCAGGCATTATCATTTTTGTTGTTGGTAGTGCTACTTTGGTTGATCATGGTGCTTTGAAGGCGCTGGTCTCGTTATTTTTTGATTCGACATCTGCCTTGCAGGTTTAAGCGCTAACGATCGTAACCTGATTCCGTTGGTATTTGCTGTAATTCTTGTTGCTGTTCTTTATCTAATTTCTTGTGTAGCGCCGAGATAAGTTCAAGATCTAACTTAGCAAAGAATATATCTTCTTCAGCTTTGCCTCTCTGGCGCATGGTTTCGTTAAATACAGACATATTGATTACCTCTAATAACCCGCATATCAATAATTTTAGTTTGTTTTTGGCAGAAGCGTTACTCGAGGTGGGAGTATATTTATACTCAAGTTACTTCAAGTATATTATGCAGCTTGTGAATTTTTCTTTAGAGTAGCTAAAACGTTTGATAAAGAATGGGTTACAGTATGACCTAATGTCAATATTTCTGTAGTTGGTTGGACAAGATCAGGTATTTGGAATGTTTGCATATTCGCGCTTACAGCAGCGCGTACACCATTATTAGAATCTTCAAAGGCTAAACATTGCTCTGGCTGAATATTTAAGCGGTCTGCCGCAAGTAAATAAATTTCAGGGTCTGGTTTACCATTTTTAACTTCGCAACCAGTGGTTAAATTATCAAAATAGTGGTCTAAACCGGCAAGATTTAATTTTATTTTAGCCACATCTTGTTGTGTTGATGTTGCAACAGCCGTCGGAATGTTGTTATTTTTTAACCATGTTAAGAGTTCAACAACACCGTCTTTAACTGGGATGGCTTGGTGTTTAACGACGGCGTTATAGCGAATACGCCACGCTTCATGTAGTACTGGGTAATCTAAGTCGCTGCCATAACCTGCGCGAATGACTTTTTCAATGCCTTGAGAATTACGACCTATAATATCTAAGTAGACATCTTCTAAAAAAGGAATTGATAATGAGGCACATGCTTCTTCAAAGATCCTCTTACAAACACGCTCTGTATCAAGAAGTAGTCCGTCCATATCAAAAATAGCAGCTTGGTAATTCACTTGTTTTTCCTCTATAGCATTAAATATCTGAGAGTTATCTACTCTACCAGATTTAAGATGTGTAATTAAGTTAAGGCTAAGATCGACTTATTCGATACTATTATCCCTTCTTTATCAAATAGCTATTATATTACAATAGTATAAGAACATAAGAACATAACGTTCGCAATGCAGAATAAACGCTTAATTAAATATGCTAAGTGATATAAGTCACAACATACACAATCATAAATGATAACATAACACCCTCTTATAGGTATTTTTAGGGAGTGTATTTTGAAAAACATGTTAGCTATGACCACTTTGTTCATCGGATTAATTAACCCCGTCTATGCAATAACCTGGCAAGCAGATACTGAACTATCTAACTTTGAAACCACAACAATAGCATTACCGGATGATTATGACGGGGAAGCAATTGCAACCCTAATCAGACAACGTAATGATTTTACTTCTACAAAAGCAGTTTTATATATTCATGGCTACTCAGACTATTTTTTCCAAGAAGAAATGGCCAAAGAATATATAGACCATGGTTATAATTTCTATGCTTTAGACCTGAGAAAATATGGCCGTTCGATGCTACCAAACCAGCATCCTAATATGATGAAGGATATCAGTGAATATGATGAAGAGATAACCAAATCTATCCACATTATTCGCGGTGAAGAAGGTAATAACCAACTATTATTAGCCGGGCACTCAACTGGTGGCTTAATTAGCGCTATCTATGCTAATAAGTTTCAGGATGACAATACAATTGATGCAGTATTCTTAAACAGTCCGTATTTTTCTGAAACCCCGCTAGCGACGGCCGTAATTAGTGCAGGCCTACTCTGCCCATACTGTAAACTACCAACACCTCCAGCTCTTAAAGTATATGGCAAGTCGTTAAGTAATGATTATTACGGTGAATGGGAATTTAACTACGACTGGAAACCTGTTGTAAATGGTAACATTCCTGTTTATTCGGGTTGGCTTGCGTCTGTGTATAAAGCACAAAATATTTTGCATAAAGGTCTAAATATTAAAATGCCGATCTTAGTCATGCATTCTAAATACAGTAGTTCACCTCTTTTTTATACCGAAAAAGCATCACGAACAGATACCGTACTAAACGTTGATGCAATCGATAAATATGCTGATAATATTGGTGATGTTATAACTAAGATCCGTATTGAAGATGGTTTACACGATTTAGTACTTTCCCGTCAGGATGTCCGAGAGCGTGTTTACAGCGAATTATTCCGCTGGTTAGATGGCTACATGAAATAAGTAAAATTAAGTGTATATGGTTAGCATTTTAAAGGTTGGCCATATTACCAACCAGCCGATATTGTATATAAAAGAGATCTTATAATGCAGCTTCTAAAATCTTACGACTTACTTCCAAGGTGATATTTTCACGTTCACTAAGTGCATGGTCATCCAATCACGTGTGTTAGCCAATCATGCGGTACGCCAGCACCGATAAGACCGTTTAACGCCATCGTTACCGACCACATAATAATGTTAATATGCTATTGGCCTAGTACTGCACGCAATAAGCATGCAGCACTAGGGATTTTTAGGTATTAATCACAGTCGAGGTCATTTAACGCTAGGGGTTTCCATCCTAGCCTCTTATATCGTTAATATTCGTTATTTAGCTTAATTTAAAACTAAAACTGTAAGATTAAGCATACATAGGGACAAGAACCATAGTACCACCGATAACGGTTATTAAGCCTGCTAACACGGGGACTGAAGTCCGTTTAACCACTTCAAATGGACTAATTTTAGCCATGCCACTGGTCGCTACAATTACACCTGAGACCGGAGATATTGTGCGACCGAGATTCGATGCCTGTAGCATAGGAATAATTAAGAAAGCTGGGTTTAAGCCCATTTTACCGGCAAGGGTAGGGGCTAGTTCAACAAATGCGTAAAAAGGTGCGTTTCCTGAACCTGTCGCTATTGCTGCCGCAACAGTTAAACCTGTCAACATCAGCATTAATGCAAACCCACCAGCTCCAGCTGCTTCAGCTAGACCGATTAAATTATCAATCGCACCAATAGACATTAAGCCCTGTGCAAATACACCCGCAGCGACTAATAGCATGACTACACCTTTAAATGCATCGCCCATTCCTTCGTAACAGGCTTCTAAATCTTCTAAGGTTGCCTTACCGTTAAATCGCTTAGTGATGAAGTCGACAATTGCGCTAATAAAGATAGAAAAAACCACGATGGTATAGATATCCAGTTCCAACCCTTCAATTGTAGATCCATTAAATACAAATACACCTACGATGGGTAAAAATGGCAGAATTGAATAATAGCCTGGTGCGGTTACCGTTATTTCTGAGATATCTGTTTTGACCATAGGCGTATTTTCTTTTTTGTCTAAATACCGATTCCAGAAAAATGCCGCGGCAGCCATAACAATGATGGCACTGATTGATACTGGTAGTACTGTCTCAACAGCGAATACATGCAGTGGTAATCCAGCTTTTTCGGCTGCGACAACCACATCACCAGACGTTGGGGACAAAATGATTGCAGCAGGTGATGCACAAACTGCGACGGCCGCTGGTCGAGATATACCTATTGCCGTCATCATTGGGAATAAGGTCGCCATGAGTAGTACACCAAGACCTGTCGCAGAGCTTACCGCTAGTGACATTAAGCAAGCAACAATATAGGCCGCAACAAGTAGGGTATAAGGTGATTTGATAAATGACAGTGGTTTTGAAAATTGTTTCACAACCACATTGTTGGCATCAATTTTAGTCATGTAAGCTGCAAAACCACATAGCAACATAATTTGCATGCCTAAGCCGCCACCACGATGTTGCAACATGTACTTAACAAACTCTAATGAATCGGTGAGTATATTACCGGTTGTTTGTATGTGCCCAGGTAGTATTTGTTTGCCAAGAATACCGGTGGCGATAAGTAGTGTTATACCTGCGGTTAACAATACGCCAGCTGCTTTGTATTCTTTTACAATGAAATAGCCCACTGCGATAGTCACAGCCAGACCAATAAATAATTCCAACATGAAAACACCTTTTTTTTATTGTATTAAAGTGAGTAATAAAATAATTTGATATTTAAAATAGTCTTTAGATATCACAACCGACAAGGTACCTAAAAAGGGATGATAAAACGATTGTTAACAACAAAATTAATGATCTAAAACAGGATTTTTATTGTCACGTTAACAGGGAGGGGCTTGCAGTGATTGTTTTATGTGTAATTGGGAGACATCTCACGTTGGAACGTGACTCCGGTTGTTGATTATACAAACTTTACTACAAAATCTGTAACTGTATTTCCTGTACTTGTTATGCTTGATGTCAGAACTTGTTTACCCAGTAATCCTATTATGCTTAGCAGCGAAATATCTGTTGTGAGCAATACTTCCGCTGCTTTGTATTCTTGTATAATAAAATCGTCCACTGGGATCGTTACAGCTAGATCAATAAATAATGCCAACATGAAAACACCTTTTTTGATAAGGGCGTTAATGGAATGTTGTGGTCGTGATGTTCCTGTGGGGTTTGAATGTGAAATTTTCGTGTATGTCAATATTTAACTTTATTCGATGGTTAGTTTTGCACTATCTAATTATAGATAGTGTAAATTGGATTGGTTTATGAGGTGATTGCTGATAATTTGAACTCGAATCGAGCGTTGCGTGACCGGTTTATGTGGGATGTAAGCAATGTAAATATTACTGTTGTTAACCGCGTATCGAGATGATAGCTTGCACGGCTTTTCGACATATAATTTTGCTGGCAGTCCTATGTATAGGATATTGCTGGTTATAGAAATGTATATTTAAGGTAATTCACTTATGTTTGCTAAAAACCTTTCGATAGGCAAGAAAATTGCTCTTGCTTTTACGATTATTGCGATGATCAATTTGGCGCTAGGCCTACTCCTTATTACGGAGCTAGGAAAGATCAAGGGTGAACTGCTGAACTACACCGATGATACTTTACCTGCGGTATTTGAAGTGGATGAAATACGCGATAAAATGTCTCTTTTACGTCGTAGCCAGTTTGCTATTATTCCTCTTCAAGATAAAATCAAGATAGAACAGTTTATCCAGCGTAATAAACAGCTTCGTAAAAAAATTAAAGTGGGTTTGGCTGCTTATGGTAAAACCGTGTGGCCGGGTGAAGAAACTCGAACATTCAATCGGTTGATGAATAATTGGAACCAGTATCTTTTACGTATGGACCAATTTAACAATAAAATGCTTGCGATGGATAATGCTGCCGCATATCCAATATTGGCACAGTCTCTTACTCAATTTGAAAGTCTTGAATCAGATATTAATAAGCTTATCGAGATCTTAAAAGAGGCATTAGATCAGAATCGTGATTCAATTTTGAATTCGGTTATGAGTTTAAACACTACCTCTATTATCGGCAATATTACGATTTTAGTGCTTATGGTGGGGATGACCATGATGTTGACTCGACTTATTTGTGGTCCTCTTAAATTAGTCGTTGAGCAAGCCAACGCAATTGCAAATGGCAATTTAGCACAAAAACTAGATCGAGACTGTATTGGTAATGATGAATTAGGCACTTTGGCCGATGCATCACTTAAAATGCAAAGTAATCTACGTCAGCTGATTCATGAGATTATTTCTGCAGTGACTAAACTGAGTAATGCGGTTGGAGATATGAGCCTTGTTTCCAATTCATCTGCGGATGGAATGAAAGATCAGCAATGTCAAATCACTCAAGTTGCAACAGCAATGACAGAAATGAAAGCGGCTGTGGCTGAGGTGGCAAATAATACTGAGCAATCTGCTTCTCAGGCATCTAGCGCGAATGACAAATCAAAAGCAGGTGCGCGTAACAATGAAGACATGGTTAATTCCATTCAAGAAGTTGCTAACCTAGTTGGCTTAGCGGGTGATTCTGTTTCTGAGTTAGAACTGCAGTCTAGACAAATTAATGTTGTCGTCGACGTTATCCGTGATATAGCAGAACAGACTAATTTATTAGCGTTGAATGCTGCGATTGAAGCTGCACGAGCCGGTGAATCAGGTCGAGGTTTTGCAGTGGTTGCTGATGAAGTGCGAACTCTTGCAGGACGCACACAAGCTTCAACCGGAGAGATCACTGTCATTATTGAAAAACTACAACTAATGTCTAAAGAGGCCAGTGATGCGACGGCTCGTTCTCGTGCCAGTATCGAAACATGTGTAGAGCAAGGTATTAATTCGCAACAGTTTATGTTGTCAATCGAAGAATCCATTGCACATATAGCTGATATGGGTGCGCAAATTGCGAGTGCATGTAGTGAACAAGACTGTGTTGCTGATGAGCTAAGTAGAAACGTAGAAAATATTCATGTTTCTTCTCAGGATGCAGCTAATGGCGCAGAGAAAATGGCAGAGTCATGCCGCGAACTCAGTCAATTATCTTTAACATTGCAAAATGCAATGGGCCGTTTCAAACTTTAGTTAATTTTATGCCCTCGTTTCTGAGGGCTTTATTTATGTAGGATTTCTCGTGACCTTTAAACAAAAATTATTATCTTTATCAATCGCTTCTCTTTTGCTTCCGTCATTTTTAACTAGCTCAGCCCCATTATTATTAGATAATCCGATTCCGTCTCGACAAGAGATCCAGCAATCCAATGCTTGGTTAGAGATAAATTTAGGCCAGTTCGAACAAAACATTCAACAGTTTAAAAAACACATTAAGCCCGGTACTAAGATCTGTGCGGTTATGAAGGCAGATGCGTATGGAAATGGGATCCGTGGTCTGATGCCTACGGTAATCGCTCAGGGGATACCCTGTATTGCCATTGCGAGTAATGCAGAAGCTCGATTGGTGCGAGTAAGTGGCTTTGATGGTCAGCTTATGCGTGTTCGTTCTGCGAGTATAGATGAAATTAAACAGAGCTTAGAACTGAATATCGAAGAGTTAATTGGGAGCGAGAGTCAAGTAGAACAATTGGCAGCACTTTATCAGAAAACAGGTAAATCCATTAAGGTTCATATCGCATTAAATGATGGTGGCATGGGAAGAAACGGTATTGATATGTCATCTGAGTCTGGCAAGCAGGAGGCTGTTACTATCGCTACATCAAAAGGTATTGAAGTAGTTGGGATCATGACTCATTTTCCTAATTACAATGCAGAATATATCCGTAATAAATTGGTTGAATTTAAACAAAATAGTACTTGGTTAATGAAGCATGCATCACTAAATCGAGATGATATTATTTTGCATGTTGCAAACTCTTATACGGCGATTAATGTGAAAGAAGCACAGCTTGATATGGTTAGACCGGGCGGCGTTTTTTATGGTGATTTACCAACTAACCCTGAATACCCTTCAATTGTGTCGTTTAAAACACGTATTGCGTCAATTCATCACCTGCCTGAAGGCCAAACTGTTGGTTATGACAGTACTTATACCGTTAAACGTGCAAGTATCCTGGCAAACCTACCTGTGGGTTACTCTGATGGTTATCCTCGTAAGATGGGTAATACAAGTGAAGTGATTATTAATGGTCAACGAGCAAAAGTTATTGGCATGACATCAATGAATACAACTATGGTCGATATTACTGATATTAAAGGCGTTTCTCCTGGGCAAGAGGTAACGCTTTTTGGTGCTGAAAACAAAGAACGAATTACGATTTCTGAAATGGAAAAAAATGCAGACCTTATCTTCCCAGAACTTTATACCTTATGGGGCTCGGCTAATCCACGATTTTACGTTAAATAAAAATACTGAAAAGTCAAAGTCGTTGACTAATACATAGCAATATTCTGTATTGTGGCTAAATGAAACAGGCCACGATGCAGTCTTAGCTGTGAGTTGGGATGACTATAATTACAGCGAGGTAGCCAAGTTTTTTTACTTTTAGTTATAATATAGCT
This sequence comes from Moritella sp., assembly GCF_013215705.1. Classification (GTDB taxonomy): domain Bacteria; phylum Pseudomonadota; class Gammaproteobacteria; order Enterobacterales; family Moritellaceae; genus Moritella. The sequence continues at coordinate 75,176 of NZ_JABSQR010000008.1, forward strand.
TGAGGTAGATCAACTCGTTGATTTTACACATCACATCGCTTCAGTTAAAATTAGGCATTAATCAAATAGGCTATATGGAATAAACATGACTAAAGCTAAAATCGGTATTGTGACAGTAAGTGATAGAGCCAGTGCTGGCATATACGAAGATCTTTCTGGTAAAGCCATTATCGCTGTATTAAACGAGTACCTGACTTCTGAGTGGGAAGCTGTTTATGAAGTTATTCCTGATGAGCAAGACGTGATTGAAGCAACATTAATCAAAATGGCAGATGAGCAAAACTGTAGTTTGATCGTAACAACAGGTGGCACAGGCCCTGCTAAGCGTGACGTAACGCCAGAAGCGACAGAAGCGGTTTGTGATCGTATGATGCCTGGATTTGGCGAGTTAATGCGTGCTGAATCGTTAAAATTTGTTCCAACTGCAATTCTTTCTCGTCAAACGGCTGGGCTACGTGCAGACACATTAATTGTGAATTTACCGGGTAAACCGAAATCAATCCGCGAATGTTTAGATGCGGTATTCCCAGCTATCCCTTATTGCATTGATTTGATGGATGGTCCTTTCCTTGAATGCGATGAGTCGGTAATTAAACCGTTCAGACCAAAAGCGAAATAATAGACCATTTGTTTATTCTCCCAATGAAAGCCCATATTTAGCGGCCGCTAAGCTATAAGCTAATCTACTGTAATACTTTTTAAGTATAAAGGGTTTAGCTTTTTTTGCATTTTGAGCTAATTTAGTAGTGATACCAATCATAATAAACACATGATTATTCTCTGGCTAAATATAGGATCAACTTATGGCTACAACTCCATCCACTCAATATCTGAAGATAAAGCAAAGACACCCTGAATTGATCAATGCCGTCGAATCACTTGGTAAAGCAGCAAAGCAGGCAGGACCAATCGATGAAAAAACCGCACAGTTAATCCAATTAGCTGCTGCCGCCGCTATTCGTTCAGAAGGGGCTGTTCATAGTCATACTAAAAGAGCGCTTGAAGCAGGTGCAAGCATTGATGAAATTCGCCATGCATTACTGCTGCTCACCAGCACATTGGGTTTTCCCTGCGTTATGGCTGCAATGAGTTGGGCAGATGAAAAGTTATAGTCTTAACCTATAGATTACGCATTACCTTGTGAATAACATTATCTACATCAATTTTAATATGTTGTGATGCGTCTTGGGCATAGACATCAATATTTTTGTATAGCTCACCAATCATAGTGATGCCGCTGCATTGAATCGTGAGGATTATATTGGCGGTGATGATATCTATCACAGCTTGTTCATCAGAGTTAGATTCAAGTGCATCGACTTCTTGCTGCCAATTTGATTGACCTTTTATTTTAGCTAATGTACTTTCTGAACTGGTTAATAACGCGCCGCTAATCCTCATAACTTAGAGATCCTCTGGTGGTGAATAGGAATATTTAACGTGTTTTTAATGCCTTAATTTACCTTGTCTCGCATGTTCATGATGATAACCACTGCCTGCTTTGTTAAAGCCACAACTAATTATTATTGGTTGTACTAGGTCAACTAAATCTGACGTTTTCATCTTAATCGTTTCAGCGTGGTCACCTGCATTAAAACTGAGCTCATCTTGCTGTATTAACGTGTCTGAAATATAAACGGGCATGTTAAACAAATGACCGAAAGGCGGCATAGCACCGATTTCACAGTCGGGAAACATACTACTGAACTGGTGTTCATATGCTAAGTTGACGTAACTAGCACCAATAGAAAAAGCAATATTGTCAAAATCGATGGTGTAAGGGGCGGGCATAACAACCATCACTAGTCTTGTATCTGCGGTAATAATGACAGTTTTGGCAAAAGACATGCCACTGGTTTTACTTAATTCAGCAACATGTTGCGCTGTATAACCGGGCGGGTGATGATCACTTTGGTAGTTTATATAAGCTTGATCTAAATAATGGGTTATTTTTCGCATGAGCATAATCAACCTCCCTTGCGGTTAATGCGCTAATACATGTTTCAAGAATGTTTCGGAGCTTTAATTATAGTTGTTAATTGCTTTAATGATGGATTATGGGACAAGCTCAGTAAAAGAAATGATGAAATGTTGATCGATGGGGGGAATAGAAAAAGGGTAAAATGCATAAACATTTTACCCTTTAGTATTTAGCTATCTATTTAAGTTAGGCAATAAAGCGCACTAATGCTTAACGTTTGTTACTGCGCTTAGCTTGCTGGCCTTGACCACCTTTATTAGCTGACTTATTCGCACTAGCTGGACGGTTACCCGCTGGTTTCTTAAATCCGCCACCCTTGGTACTGCCGTTCGCATTCTTGCTACCGTTGGTGCTGCTATTGCCACCTACAGTTGGCTTTTTACGGTTCGGCTTGTTACTACCTTTGTTACTGCTTTCGTTAATACCAACACCTTCTTGTGGCGCTAGACCGGTGTGTTTAGTTAACGCTTTAGTGAACTGCTTAGTACCTGGTTCTGCACGTTGTTGCTTAACACCTTTATTACTGGTACTCGGCTTGCTCTTACTGTTCGCGCCACCTTTACCTAAGTGTGGTTTCGCCTTCGCTTGTATTGCTAGTTTTTCAGCTAAGCTTTCTGGTGGTACCAAATGTTTTGGTCCGCGACCAATCAGATGACGGTTACCTGTTTTAAGCAGGTATTCGCGAATGATTGGCCAGTTAGCTGGATCGTGGTAACGTAACAGCGCTTTGTGCAGACGACGTTGACGTGCACCTTTTGGTACCACGACTTTTTCATCTGTTTCACGTACTTTATGTAATGAGTTAAGCTCTGTGTGATACACAGCCGTTGCATTTGCAAGTGGTGAAGGGTAGAAGTTTTGTACTTGATCAAGTTTGAACTTATACTGTTTTAACCATAAGGCTAACGTCAGCATGTCCTTATCGTTGGTACCTGGATGCGCCGAGATGAAGTAAGGAATAAGGTATTGTTTCTTGCCCGCTTCCGCAGAGAAACGATCAAACATTTCTTTAAACTTATCATATGTGCCCATACCAGGCTTCATCATGATATCAAGCGGTGACTTTTCGGTATGCTCAGGGGCAATCTTCAAGTAACCACCGACATGATGCTGTACTAATTCTTTTACATAACGTGGATCTTCAATCGCTAAGTCATAACGTACACCCGATGCAATCAAGATCTTCTTAATGCCCGGAACTTTTCGTGCGCGACGATACAAGTCAATTGTTGGAGTATGGTCTGTGTCCATGTGCTTACAAATGGTCGGGAAGATACAAGACAGGCGGCGACACGTCGCTTCTGCTTTTTCACTCATACAACCTAATTTGTACATGTTTGCTGTTGGTCCACCAAGATCGGAGATAACACCGGTAAAACCAGGTACTTTATCGCGAATGGCTTCCATTTCTTTTACGATAGAATCTTCTGAACGACTTTGAATTACGCGACCTTCATGTTCGGTAATCGAGCAGAAAGAGCAACCACCAAAACAACCGCGCATAATATTAATCGATGTTTTGATCATATCGTATGCAGGGATCTTTTCATCACCATAACTCGGGTGTGGAACACGTGCATATTCTAAATCAAATACGCCGTCCATTTCACCTTCTGCAAGCGGAGCCGCTGGTGGATTTAACCATACTTCACGTGCGCCATGTTTTTGGATCAAAGCACGCGATGAAATAGGATTCGTTTCCAGATGGAATACACGTGATGTATGCGCATATAACATTTTATCTTTTTTCACAGTTTCCATGTCTGGAAGGCGAATATAGGTTTCGTGCCAAGGCATTTGCTTAGGCGCTTGCATCACGATAGGTTTCGCTACATCGGCATCGGAATTATCAATGACGTCTTCATTATCTTGTTTAGAACAAGTTTCATCAATTTCTGTGTACGGACTGATAATCGGTTCGATTTTACCCGGAGTATCTAATGTACGAGAATCAATACCTTTCCAAGTCGGTAGTGGTTCTTTTAGCATGACAGCCGTACCACGAACATCTTTAATATCTTTAATTGATTCGCCACTGGCAAGACGGTGTGCAACTTGGATAAGTGGTCGTTCTGCATTACCGTAAATCAGCATATCAGCTTTTGAATCCGGTAATACGGAACCTCGAACTTTGTCTGACCAATAATCATAGTGGGCAATACGACGTAGACTTGCTTCGATACCACCAATCACAACGGGTACTTCTTTATATGCTTGTTTACAACGTTGGGTATATACTAATACGGCACGATCTGGACGTTTACCACCGATATCACCTGCAGTATAAGCATCATCATGACGTAACTTAAGATCGGAAGTATAGCGGTTGATCATTGAATCCATGTTGCCCGATGTGACACCGAAGAACAGGTTTGGACGACCTAACTGTTTAAACGCTTCTGCATCCTCCCAATCTGGTTGTGAGATAATACCCACACGAAAACCTTGTGCTTCTAAGGTTCTGCCAATTATAGCCATACCAAAACTTGGGTGATCGACATATGCGTCACCTGTAACAACAATAACGTCACAGCTATCCCAGCCGAGTTGGTCCATTTCTGCACGTGTCATGGGCAAAAATGGTGCGGGTTTTGTCACCCGATTCTGATATTTTGGGTATGAAAAAAGATCTTTGGCAGTTTGTTGCATAAAGTACTCTTGGGTATTAATTTTAGTGCGCAAAGTTAATTGCGAAGGCTATTTTCACGACTGGAATAAATACTATAAAGAGAAGCCAGCCGTTACTGAGGGCGGATTATAGCCACTTATAACGTCTTTTGCGATTAAAAGTAGCTATAAATATTTAGCTTGCTTGTAACAAGTTGAAAAACTGAGTCAAATTATTTGCTTCATAATCGGCTTTGTAGTCCAGATTAGGAACAACTTGCTCTGAACCAGTTAACCATACAGTAGTCATACCAAGGGTTTTAGCCGGTTTTAGGTTACGTAATTGGTCATCAAAGAAGACGGTGTTATGACTATCAATCGCGTGTTTATTACAGAGTGTTTGATAGCTTGAATTGTGTGGTTTTAGCTCATAATTGGCGTCTTCTAATGAAAAAATATCATCGAAGCAATCGATTAACGCTAATTCCGTTAGAATTTTAGTTGCATAATGTTTTGGTGAATTCGTATAAATTATTTTACGGCCAGCCAATTGGTCAATCTGTTGACCTAAAGTTGGCTGTGCCTTCAGTTTTGTCATATTGATGTCGTGGCAATAATGGATGAAATCATCACGATTCACATGATGGTGCTTGATCAACCCTTTCACTGTACCGCCGTATTGTTTGTAATACTGGTTAGATAAAAGTGTTGCTTCTGGAAGTGGTAATGATAATGCATTTGAAATGAATTTATGCATTCGTGATTCAACTTGTTTTAAAATACCAAGTTTTGGAGAATAAAGGGTGTCATCAAGATCGAATAAATAAGTATTGGCTTGGTTAATTTTCTGCATATTACTTTCTCTACTTTTGACTCTGCTCAATGTATTAATAGTACATTTGTTATGTGTGATGAAAACCTGAATGAGCAGTAAACGTTATAAGGCTGCAATATTAGTGTAAAAGTACAATAATGCAAATGTATCCTATTTTGTTTGCTTAAATAGCGTCTTATTTTTGTGGTTAGAACTCCAACCAGATGAAAAACGTTAAAAAATAGGTGCTTAATTTTTCAGAAACTTTTATTCTATCTACTGTGTCTCAACATTGTGAAGATAATATGATAATTAAACCAAAAACTCGCGGTTTCATCTGTACCACAGCTCATCCTATTGGCTGTGATTTAAATGTTAAAGAACAGATACAGTATAATAAAGAACAAGGTGTTATTGAAAATGCACCAAAACGTGTATTGGTAGTTGGCTCATCAAGTGGTTACGGGCTTTCGTCTCGTATTACTGCTGCATTCGGAGGTGGTGCTTCAACTATTGGTGTATTTTTCGAAAAACCGGCAACGGAGAGAAAGACGGGTACAGCAGGTTGGTATAACAGCACTGCATTTGAAAAATATGCAGCGGAAGAAGGTCTATATGCAAAGAGCATTAATGGCGATGCATTTTCTGACCAAGCAAAACAAACTGCAATTAACCTAATTAAAGAAGATCTTGGTCAAATTGACCTCGTTGTTTATTCATTAGCATCACCGGTACGTAAATTGCCAAGCACAGGCGAAGTTGTACGTTCTTGCTTGAAACCTATTGGTGAGACGTATACAGCGAAAGCGGTTGATACCAATAAAAATAAAATATTTGAAGCAAGTGTTGAACCAGCAACAGAGCAAGAGATCAAAGATACCATTACCGTTATGGGTGGTGAAGATTGGGAACTATGGATGTCTGCATTATCTGATGCTGGTGTATTAGCTGACGGATGTAAAACCGTTGCTTATAGCTATATCGGTACAGAAATTACATGGCCTATCTATTGGGATGGTGCACTCGGCAAGGCGAAGCAAGATCTTGATCGTGCCGCGCATGTGATCGATGCCGACTTGAAAGCAAAAGGTGGCAGTGCAAACGTAGCGGTACTTAAGAGTGTCGTCACACAAGCAAGTGCTGCAATTCCGGTTATGCCACTTTATATCGCAATGGCATTCCGTGTGATGAAAGAACATGGTTTACATGAAGGTTGTTTAGAGCAAATTTCACGTTTATTCCGTGGTTCACTTTACCCGCAAGGTGTTAGCTGCGCTAAATTAGACGACGAAAATCGTCTACGCATGGATGATTGGGAATTACGTGACGACATTCAAGCAACTTGCGTGAAGTTATGGGACGAAGTGACTGACGACAACTTATTTGAAACGACTGATTACCAGTACTACAAAGATGAGTTCTTGGCATTATTTGGTTTTGGCGTTGAAGGGGTTGATTATGATGCTGACGTTAATCCAATTGTTGATTTTGAACCAATCACACTGGATTAATTTATTATCTATTTTGAGCGGCCAAGTATAATTTAACTAACCATTCATCGGGTACCAGTATTAACCGTTCAGCTTCTTTCTGATTGTCATATCTAAGCAGCTGCAGCGGTTTTTTTTCGCTCAGATTTTGGTGTTGAAATTTATCAAGTTCTCGCATTGTACGAGTCGCAAGGTAATCAGGCTTCATTATTTGATACCAATCATGGTGTATACATATTTCCCTAAAATGATGATGTGTTATTTTGGATTATCAGTAAAAAAAAGTGCCAAAGTTGTTCAAAATATAAACCCAACCTTGTAGCTGGTCGTATAAAATTAAGTAATGGCGCAGGTTCGATATCTAAAGCAAAGAGCCGCGGTAAGTAGTCAGTGTATTGTTGAGCTAACCAATCTGTTGAAATAAGGGCGTGACTATTTACGTTTACCATTGGAGGACTTGCAATCGACCATGCTAGAACACGTACTATCGGATGGTTAAAATTATAGTTATAGGTGTCTAAAATACTTTCTATCGGCATGTTATTTGCTTCAAGCTCCAACTTAACGTATACATATAACCTTAGATTAGGATTCAACAAATAACGAGGAGCGGGCATGGCCTCACTCAATAATAAAAAACTTGAAAATATTTTAACTGAATTTATGCAGCCACATCGTGTTCGTGATTTTACCGTTAACGGTATGCAGGTTCAGGGTAAAGATACTGTGACTAAAGTGATCACGGGTGTCACAGCATCTCAAGCATTAATTGACGCTGCAGTAGAGCAACAAGCTGATGCAATTTTGGTGCATCATGGGTATTTTTGGAAAAATGAATCACCAGCGATTACGGGGATTAAATATAACCGCATTAAAACACTGATCAAGCATGATATTAACTTGTATGCTTACCACCTGCCGTTAGATATACATCCTGAATTGGGTAACAATGTTGAATTGGCTAAGCTATTAGGTATTACGGTTCGTCGTGGTTTGGAACCGTGGGATAAAGCGAGTGTTGCTTTAGTGGGTAAATTTGAAGATGAGATCTCAACTGAGGAACTCACTCAACGTATCGAAACTCAACTTAACCGTGCGCCACTGGTTGTAGATGCTGGTAAACCGATAAAATCGGTGGCTTGGTGTACTGGTGGTGGTCAAAGTTATATTGAATTAGCGATTGAACAGGGCATTGATGCATTCATCAGTGGTGAAGCATCCGAACAGACAATTCATTTAGCGCGTGAAGCCGGTATGAGTTTTTTTGCTGCGGGCCATCATGCAACAGAACGTTATGGTATTAAAGCTCTTGGGGAGTGGCTAGCGGAAGAAAAAGGGCTGGACGTTACCTTTATTGATATCGACAACCCTGTTTAATTAGAAGGGTTTACTCATTAAATATATATTTGATGAGTAAACCACAATTCACTTATCAAATTAAAAATTCATCCCATTATCGTATTCAGAAATATGAATACTGAGTTTCAAGTCGGTTAAAATATTACTAAAACGACGTGATGCTAGTTGTTCGCACAATGCTCTTATATCACAAGCCAATGCTTGAGCTGGACATGCGACTTGGCGATAATATTATTGTGTTTTCGACAAAGCTGGCAAATCCATTTCCAGCGCGCATCAGTTGAACCATCATCCACGATAATGACTTCTATCTTTTCTATACGTTGTTACCAAATACGCTCGATTGCTCGAGGCAGAGAAGGAAGACAATTCTTATTTGGAATAATGACACTCATTGTTGGTTTCATATTCGCCCCTATTTTAATCATTACAAATCCTTTGTATTAATAGTTAGCTTAGTCGATTTAATTAGTAACTGTGGTGATGTTTTTCACATTTGGTGGCGGTTAATATGACATATTTTTATATCACATCTAACCCATTGTTTTTATATAGTCTAGGCTTGTTACATAGTTAACTGATTGCAAGGAATATACTTATATGGATATGCTTGGTTCATTTAAGTTGTGGTTAAAAAATGACGAAAGTGCGCTAGCCAAAACATGTTATCGTTGCATTCGTGGGGTTATGCATGTGTCTAGTCCCGTCATACCAATTCTCCATCCTTGTATGCTTAGAATCCATCTATTTATTACGTATTTATTCGCAAGTATATTGCGGATTATGTATTGGACACCGTTATTTAAAAGTCGCTTAATAACGAAACCGAGTAATTTATATTTATACTCAGGCATGCCACTAGTATTAGGGCATTTAACCATTGAAATGGGTGATAATTGCCGAGTTTCTGGCATATCAACATTAAGCGGGCGTAGTATGAATGGACAAGCATCACATCTGGTCATTGGTAATAATGTGGATATAAATTGGCAAAATAATATTGCTGTCGGTGGCAGTATTATTATTGAAGATAATGTCAGGTTAGCAGGACAAGTTTTTCTTGCTGGGTATCCTGGTCATCCAATTGATGCTCAAGAGCGTGCTGCAGGATTGCCTGACCATGAATCACAAGTCGGCGACATCATTCTAAAACGTAATGTTTGGCTTGCCACGGGTGTTAGTGTAATGGCTGGCGTCACTATCGGTGAAGGCACAATTGTAGCGGCAGGTAGTATCGTGACCAATGATTTACCCTCCGGTGTACTTGCTGCTGGCATACCCGCTAAGGTGATTAAATCGCTATGAACAATTGGCAATGGATTGTATTTGGTGAAGACTGGGGCCGTCACCCAAGTAGTACTCAACATTTGATGAAATGCATGACAAATAAGCATCAAGTGTATTGGGTTAACTCTATCGGTTTGAGACATCCGAGGTTGACGGATAGTAAACGTATTATTGAAAAGTTAAAACAGTTGTTTAATGCAACGACAAATGATTTTAATCATAATGAAACTCGGTTTGTTGCCGAGATTAAACCGTTAGAAATTCTAGCACCAGTGGCTGTACCTTGGCCAGGAAGCAATATTGCTTATGTGATCAATCGTTTGTTACTTACATACCAGACCCGCGCATTATTGGCTAAGCAAACAGTTAATAAAAGCTTACCGCGGATCTTATGGTTATCATTACCAACGGGCCGCTGTGTTATCGGAGCATTAGAAGAAGATATAGTTGTTTATTATGTTGGTGATGATTTTAGTGCGTTGCATGGCGTTGATCATAAACAAGTTAGAATTGAAGAGGATGAGTTAGTTAAATGTGCCGATGTTATCTTTGCTGCGAGTGAGAACATTGCACGTCAGTTTCCTCAGGATAAAACTTATTTGCTCCCGCATGGTGTTGACTTAAAATATTTCTCAACAGTCTGTGACTGCCCTGATAATTACCCTGATTCTGATCTGGTCGTTGGTTATTATGGCAGTATCACGAGTTGGTTAGATTTTGAATTAATTATTTTTCTTGCGAGTTCTAGACCTGATGTTACATTTTTATTTATTGGTCGAATTGATACTGCAGAGTGTCCAATTTTTGAATATGACAATATTATTCATCTGCCTGACATGGCACACGAACAGCTGATTCAATATGCTGCTAATTGGCAAGTATCTTTAATTCCATTTGTTGATAATAAACAGATTCAAGCATGTAACCCATTAAAATTAAGAGAGTACCTCGCCATTGGTCATCCAATTGTAAGTACTAAATATCCTGCGGTGATGGCATTTTCGGAATGTCTTTATATCGCTGAAAATCAGCAACAAATGTTAGCACAATTAAGTTCGGCATTAGCATTAACTAAGACAGAGTTAATACGATTAAAAGATAAATCACGGAAAATGGTTGAAAGTGCAACGTGGGAGGCTCGATGTGATTATGTTACGACGTTACTAACTGAAAAATTAGCGGTTAAATGCAGTATTGAATATAAATAATAAGGCTGCCGGGAAAATATTATGAACGGATTTATTCATTATAAACTTATACGAGTGCAATTATTGTTAATGCCATTGATGTTGCTGTATGGATGTGTAAATTCACCTACGGTTATACCAATGGCAATGCCTGGGATCGCATCAATATCAGCACTAGGTAAACCAGCAGTTGTAGAACCGAGGACGCTAAATTTTATTTTTGAGTACAAACAGATAGAACTGACGAGAGAACAGCGCAATCAATTACTGTCTCTATATGACTGGCAGCATGGTGCGATCATCAGTTACGGTAAAGTAAAATCTGCAAATGATTATATGGGGTTATCTATTGGGCATAAACGCGTACAAGCCGTTATTCAAGCTTTAGCAAAACACCAAGAGGTTATTAAAATTAGTTATGACCCAACATTAGTGGTTGATTCTATGTTGATTGAAGAGAAAATTGTGAAAGCAACACATGCAACAACCAATAAACCTGTAGGCTTAATCGAGAGTACTAGGTTGTAAGTATGGGTACCACTATATGGGGGAATATCTATCGATTTATCGAAATAATATGGCGTCGACGTTTTTATCTTGGCATTTCTATTCTATTTGCTGTAATGATTGCGTCGTTGATCAGTATTCTAACCCCTAAACGATACGACGCTCACACATCAATCTTGGTTCAGGAAAGCGCACTACTTAATCCATTTTTAGAAGATTTATCCGTGTCTTTTAACCTTGAGTTCCGAATGGTGGCTTTACGGGTATTATTACATAGTCGGCACATTCTATTTACCGTTGCAGAGCAGAATGAATTAATAGATAAAAACAGTGATTATCGAGCAAGAGATCTGATTGTAGAACAACTTTCTGACGCGATCACATTAACCTTGTCTGGTACGGACTTAGTTATTATATCGTTGAGTTGGGATGATCCAAGGGAAATGGAATCTATTTTAAGTTCAGTGAGCCAATTATTCATTGATAGTTTAATGGCGCCAAGTAGAGCTTCTATCGTTTCATCGGAAAAGTTTTTACTTACGCAGTTAGAATTGAGACGTGACAAATTAGTCACCGCAGAAGAAAAAATGGCAGCCTTCCGTCGCCAACATCTCGGTGTTTTACCTGAGTTATTTATTCAAAACAACCAGACATTGTTTTCAATTTATAGTGCAATTAGAGATAAAGATATTGAATTGTCAGGCGCTTATGGCCAGTTGAAAAGCTTGAAGTTGAAGTTGGCTCAAACTAATCCTGTAATCGGTATTGTCGAAGAACAAATAGTATCAGCAGAGGCAAAACTGTCATTATTAAAAGCCAGATATACCCGTAAACATTCTAAAGTACAATCCGTTGAATTACTGTTAAATAATCTTAAAAACGAACAAAACAAATTACTCAGTAAAAATGTTGAATTTACTGACGAACAGTTAAACCAGTTATGGAATCTTGCTTCAGTACCTGACAGTGGAAATGGTGAGAGCAAAGCCCCCTCATTATTACTGTCTCAGTTAGAAAACCTGCAAACGTCACAATCACGAGTCATTCAATTGGAAAATGAAATTGCAATGTTGCACCAACAATCGAAGCGTTTAACGAGTAACGTTGCAATGGAGGCTGATGTAGCTAAAGAGCTGAGTGCCCTAGAGCGTGATTTGATTGTGAATACAAAATTGTATCATGATCTACTAAATCGTCATGAAATGGCGAAAGTTACTGGTGAGTTAGGTCGGCATGAAGAACCTGAAAAAATAAAAGTGATCGACATGCCTTTCACTCCCGGTTATCCCACAAATCTGTCTTTATCTCTGTATATCGTTCTGGGCCTTATTGGCGGTATTGGCTGTGGTATTGGTCTGACTGTGGCTGCTGAATTATTAGATGATACGTTATGGCATATCAGAAATTTCAATGCATTTGATAATATAAATATCCTCGCGCGATTACCTTCGATTGATTATGAAAAGGACAGCGAAAATGAAAATAATGGTTGAAATAATTCAGCATCTAAAACCCGGTGGTATAGAGAAATTAGTTTTTGATATCATGCGTTTACAAAACTCTAATGTCGAAGTGTATATCGTTGCTCTCGAAGGTGAGAAGTCAGTTTGTTTGACTCACTGGCCGATATTGAAACGTTATCAAGAACGGTTAATATTTTTAGAAAAAAAGCCTGGATTTAAACTTGTAACAGTAAGGCGCTTACGTAAAGTATTAATGTCATTGGATACTAATATTATACATACGCATCATATCGGACCGTTACTTTATGGTGTAATGGCAACCTTAAGATTAACAAATATACAGCACATACATACAGAGCATGATGCGTGGCACTTACTTGATAATAAACAATTACAGATGACAAAGTTAATGTTGCGATTGAATCATATTACCTTAGTCGCTGATGCTGAGACTGTTGGAATACAGTTATCACAAGTACTAGGTCGAGGAGTCGTCCCTGTTACGATTTTAAATGGCATTGATACCGAAAAATTTTATCCCAGTCTAAATCACAAGCGTTATAAATATAGATCAAGGGTGTTCAAGATTGGCTGTGCAGCAAGATTGGTAACGGAAAAATCATTAGATATTTTGATTAAAGCGGTTGCCGATATACCTAATGTTGTGTTGTATATTGCTGGAGATGGCCCTGAAAAGCAAAACCTGACCAATTTAGTGCAGGAATTAGACCTATCAACTAAAGTTAAATTTATTGGTTATACAGATGATATGGTTGGATTTTATCATCAATTAGATTTATTTGTATTAACCTCATCTAATGAGGGACTACCGCTGTCAATTTTAGAAGCGCAATCTTGTAACGTGCCTGTTGTCTGTAGTGATGTGGGGGCTGTGCATGAAGGTGTATGCAAACAAACTGGGCATTTAATTAAACTAAATACTGTTAATGAATTTCACGTTGCGATCCAAGCGCAGATGAAACGTAGCACTGAGTATTATCCGCGCAATTTCATTACTAAGCACTTTGATATAAGAATGATGATTAAAGCCTATAATCAATTAATTAAGGAGTAGCTATGGATTGGCTTTTGTTTGGATCTATCGTATCGATCAATTTATTTATCTATCATCATTGGGTTTACCCTAAGTTTTTGCAGTACTATGCAACATCACGGCCTGCTGATGGCAGGGTTGATACATTTCAATCTCGGAATTACCTATCCAATGATGTAGATCGAGCTCTCCCTATGATCACTATTGTGATGCCTGTTTTTAACGAAGCTAAACATTTAGGCGCAAAACTCAGCAACTTATTAATGCTGGATTACCCTGCAGATAAGCTCAATGTGGTGCTCGGTTTTGATGGTTGTACTGATGATTCAGTTGCTATTGCGAAGGAGTATTTAAAACAATATCAATTGCATAATGTAAATCTTGAATTAGACATTGCTGAAGTTAATCACGGTAAGGTGCATGTTATAAATAAGCTATTGATGCGCTATAAGATGACATCAGATATTTTAGTATTAAGTGATGTGAGTGCATTAATTTCGATTGATGCCATGCAAATATTTGCATATCGCATGGCCGAGGAGGGGGTGGGTGTTGTCACCGGCGATTACCAACTTTATGATCATGGATCTAAAGGTGAGGCACATTATTGGAACTATCAACGTAATATTCGTCGAGCAGAGAGTATTACCGGTTCTATTATTGGCCCTTCGGGTGCGTTATATGCGATTAAAGCATCATTGTTCGAAGAGATCCCGGTTGATACCATTAATGATGATTTTGTTTTTCCAATGTTGTTAGTGAGCCGTGGTTATCGAGCTGTATGGGATGAGCGTATTTCGATTATTGAGATGGAAGCAACAAATGAAGCCGATGATTTTTCTCGTCGAACACGTATTGGTGCTGGCAATGTTCAACAAGTATTAAGATTACGCGGTTTGTTTTCATCTCAACACGGTTTGACTGGTTTTAATTTTTTCAGTGGTAAGTTTTTACGCACGTTAATGCCCTTTAACTTATTAGCTTTATTTATATTTACTGCTTTTTTAACAAACAGTAATTCAACGGTTATTGCCAATACAGCTTGGTTTTTGTGGCTAGGGCAATGCTGCCTGTATGGTGGCTCTGCGCTGGGATTATTGTTTGAGGCAGCACCAGTGAAGCAACCTTGGGCATCTTTGTATTATATAGCTGTTGGGTACATGGCTAGTTTTTATGGTGGTATCCGCTACATTTTTGGTTTAGATCGTGGTACTTGGATCAAGATTAATACCGAACAAGCAACATCTGATTTTCAGAAGAAAAGTGTGGTTATACCTAAGCGTTTTTCAGATATTGTTATATCAATCGTTGCGCTCGCTATTTTAATTCCTATTGTGCCATTTATTGCGTTGGCGATTAAATTCAACTCTGAAGGACCGATTTTTTATCGTCAACTTAGGGTCGGAGAAATTCGCAATGACTATGTTGAAATATTTATGCTTATAAAATTTAGGAGCATGGGTGTGGAGTGTGAGTCAAAATCGGGTCCTGTGTGGGCGCAGAAACAAGACTCAAGAGTGACATCGGTAGGACGATTTTTACGTAAAACGCGCATTGACGAATTACCGCAATTGATTAATGTGTTATTAGGAGATATGGCGATCGTAGGGCCAAGACCCGAACGACCAGTATTTTGTGGTAAATTAGAAGAGAAAATTCCTTATTACTTAGAGCGTACAAATGGTGTTAGGCCTGGTATCACAGGCTTAGCTCAAATATCACAAGGTGCAGATACATGCTTAGAAGATGTGCAAAATAAACTCTATTGGGATCATACATATGCTCTAAGCCTAACGAGTTTTACGCGTTGGATAAAAGCAGATGTGATGATCATATTAAGAACCTTTTTAACGATGGTGAAGTTTGAAGGTCATTAATAAGGCGTTATTACTTCGCTGTTTTCAATGTGGTATCTTTGGTCATTGGCTGCTCATATTTACGTATTTGAATGAGCATGCCAAACATAGGGTGGTCCAGGTAATGTATTTCACCACTTCGAATCACCCTCAGTTGCTGCATCGGATAACTATTCAAGAAAGGCACTGTTTTATCTTGAGGTTCGATAATGTTAGTTTCTTCAACCGTAACTTCCGCATTACTTAATACCACTCCGTTATGCTCAGCAGCTTTTGGCTCTAAATGAATACCTAATAATGCTAATAGGTCAATATTTTCAACATTAGTAGCTTGGTTTGATTCTTGTGATTCAGCTGCAATGCTTTCCTTCGCTGTTATGGTTTTAGTTCCTTCTTTACGCACAAATAGATTTGTTTTTGCATAAAGGTAATGCTCTAGATAAATGGTCAACTCACCGTCAATTTTCCAAACTGGTGCGGTTGGCTCTGCAAGTTCAGCAGATACATCTAATGCGCTGATTGGTGTAACAACAGGTTCTATTTGTTGGGTGATTACATCGCCATTTGGTTGATACTGTTGTTGATAATTGTGACCTGCAAACAAGCGAATAGGGACTGCTTCGTTGCGGTCTTTTGGCTGCATACGCCATGCTGAATGCAAAACAACATTATAATTAGCGTGATTGTTTAATGCTTTAAATTGCGCTGTAAGTTGTAATTCACTTGCAGGCACTATTTCGAGAGCTGGATCCTTAACGCTATCTTTTAAATTAGCACCATCGATAACCACATTTGTCGCTTTGATGATGTCCGCGTTTGTATCAACTGCTTGCACCACAGACTCGTCTCGATCAGCACCGAAAACAGGTAAAGTTTGGCTATCATCAATAATGGTTGGTTGTAGACCACTTGCCACGGTATTGCTTTCGTTGCCTAACGCTAGCGTATTGATGCCGTGTCTACTATTTGGAGTGATTAAATTATCGTCATTGATAAATAATGCCATCGGGTTCTTATTCGATTTCGAATAAGTTGGATATAAAGACTGGTCCCAATGTTCTGTTACTTTGGCTGGGTTGATATTTCGCTCGAATAAAATGACTTCGACTTCAAACCAACGTTCTTGATCTGCCGCACTCACTGCAAATGAACTGCCAACAGATAGACCTACTAATAAACTGATTAACGACTTTTTCAACGTTTAACTCCTGCAATCTTATTTTTTGCAAATTCAACTAGCATTGCTTCAGCTAGCTTAACTCGATCTTTTGCATCCGGTGATTTGATTGCAAACTTTAATTTTGATGGACCATCCATACTATAAACACGCGGCTGTTGCTGGATAAGACGGATAAGATAACCTACATCAACCTGATTATCATCACCAAAGCTAATATAGCCACCAGCGGGACCTATTTCAAGTCGTTTAATACCTAAAGGCTCTGCTAGTAATTTTAACTCGGTTTGACGGATCAAGTTTTTAGCATTGTCGGGCAATAATCCAAAACGATCAATGAGTTCTACTTGCAACTCACGTAACTGCTCTTCACTTTGACAACTTGCGATACGTTTATACAGTGATAAACGCATATTAACGTCGTGAATGTAATCATCCGGCAATAACGCGGGCACACGCAGTTCAATTTCGGTTTGATTTTTGAGGGCTTCTTCAAGCGAAACTGATTTTCCTTGTTTGATGCTTTTCACTGCCTGGTCGAGCATGTCCATATACAGCGCGAAACCAACAGAGGTTATTTGTCCACTTTGTTCATCACCTAATAGTTCACCAGCCCCACGGATCTCAAGATCGTGCGTTGCCAAGGTGAAACCTGCCCCTAGGACTTCTAGTGAGGCAATTGCTTCAAGACGTTTTTTAGCGTCGCTGGAGATACGCTTCGGATGTGGTGTTAGCAGGTATGCGTAGGCTTGGTGATGAGAACGCCCAACACGACCACGTAATTGATGAAGTTGTGCCAAACCGAGATTATCTGCGCGATCCATAATGATGGTATTCGCGCTGGGAATATCGATACCGGTTTCAATAATGGTAGTACAGACTAATACATTAAAACGCTGGTGATAGAAATCAGCCATAACCGATTCTAATTCACGCTCTGCCATTTGTCCGTGGGCGGCAACAATACGCGCCTCAGGTATCAGTTCTGCGAGTGCTTCTACGGTTTTGTCTATTGAATCGACATTGTTATGCAAGAAATAAACTTGGCCACCACGCATGATTTCACGCATGATCGCTTCTTTTACGATATTTTCGTCGTATTGGCGAACAAATGTTTTCACCGCTAAACGCTTCGCAGGTGGTGTGGCGATGATAGATAAATCACGCATGCCATTCATTGCCATGTTCAATGTTCTTGGAATCGGTGTTGCTGTTAAGGTTAAAATATCAATGTCCGCACGCAACGCTTTTACTTTTTCTTTTTGGCGCACCCCAAAGCGATGTTCTTCATCGATGACCAATAAACCGAGATCAGAATATTCAATCTTGTTACTGAGCAATTTATGTGTGCCGATGAGTAAATCAACTTTACCGTTTTTGACGTCAGCTAAAATCAACTTTTGCTCTTTCGCTGTTTTAAAGCGAGAGATCACTTCCACACGTACCGGCCAGTTCGCAAAACGATCTTTGAAGTTTTCGAAATGCTGCTGAGCAAGTAAGGTGGTCGGTACCAGTACGGCGACTTGCTTATCGTTCATCATTGCCATGAACGCGGCGCGCATTGCTACTTCTGTTTTGCCAAAGCCTACATCACCACACACCAGACGATCCATGGTTTTGTTTTGACGCATATCGTCCATGACGGCTTGAATTGCAGTTTTCTGATCGTCAGTTTCTTCAAACGGGAAACCATCGGCAAAGGCTGCGTACGATTCTTTATCGCATTTATATTGAAAACCGCTTTTAGCTGCCCGCTGTGCGTAGATATCTAATAATTCTGCCGCAACGTCTCGAACACGCTCCATTGCTTTGTTTTTCGATTTTACCCAGCTATCACTGCCTAGTTTATGCAGTGGTGCCGATGCTTCGCCTGCACCGCTATAACGACTGATCAGGTGTAGTGCTGAAACGGGAACATAAAGCTTTGCTGCATTAGCGTATTCCAGCGTTAAAAACTCAGTTTCCATGCCTGCATTAGTAATGATCTGTAGACCAAGATAACGGCCAACACCGTGTTCGATATGTACAACAGGTTGACCGATACTTAATTCGGTTAGGTTTCTGACTAGCGCATCGTTATTTGCTTGTATTTTTTTATCGGTGCGACGACGCTGGATGATCTTGTGACCAAGTAATTCGTTCTCACAAATAATGGCCACATTTAGTTCGTCAATAATAAAGCTGTTTTCACACTGACTAACCCAAATACCGATCACAGGTTTAGCTTTCAAAAACTTAGCGATACTGGTAATTGCTTTAGGCTTTAATTTAGTTTTTGCAAGTAGCTCTAACAGTGTTTCACGGCGACCTTCAGATTCAACACTAAAGATGATTTTACCGTCAAACCCTTCGATAAATTCTAGCAAGGGTGTTAGCGGCGCTTTTTTCTGATGGTTAATGGCTATTTCAGGTAACTTGCTAAAGCCTAGGTTGGTATTACCTGCTTTTTCATTTAGCAATTCGCTGCTTAAGCTGACTTTACTGTACTGGCCAAGTGCTTGGAATAGATCTGAAACAGGCAAATAAAGTGAGCTTGGTGTCAGTAATGGACGTTGAATATCATGGCGGCGATCTTCGTAGCGTTGTTCAACGTCTTGGAAGAACACTTCTGATGCTTGATGCAATTCACCTATTTGCGCAATGGTCAGTTGTTTAGGTAAATAATCAAATAACGTGGCAGTTTCAGTTAAGAATAATGGGTGATAGTACTCAATACCTGTAGGTAAGAAGCCTTTACTTACTTGCTGATAAATTGATTCAGCTTCACGCGATGGTGTGAACAATTCTCTGAACTGCTGACGGAATAATTCTATCGCTTTAGCATCCGTAGGAAATTCGTGAGCGGGTAATAAGTTAATCGCGTCAAGGATATCTTCCGAGCGTTGTGTCTCGGTATTAAAACCACGAATTTCTTCTACTTCATCATCAAAAAAGTCGATTCGAAACGGTGATGAACTGCCCATCGGATACAGATCAAGAATAGAACCGCGAGCAGAAAATTCACCGTGTTCTAGTACTTGGTCAACGGCATTATAACCACTGGTTTCTAACCGCTGGCGCATCGCGTGCATGTCAATCTTGTCGCCTGTTTTTACGATCAAGCTATGCTGGGCTAAGAAACTGACTGGCGCGATACGTTGCATCAAGGTATTTACCGATACAATAATCAACCCGTTGGTGGTTTGTTGGAAGCGGTGCAGAGCATGAATTCGTTGCGAGATAATATCTTGATGTGGAGAGAAGTTATCATACGGCAGCGTTTCCCAATCAGGGAATGTAATTAGCGGTTTGTCGTCGGCTAAAAAGTGCCGTACTTCTTGCTCAAGCTTTAATGCACTTGGGGTATCGGCAACAACCGCAAGGATAGGGGATTTGGTTTGTGAACATAGCTCTGCAAGTGTGAATGCGAGGCTACTGCCAACAAGGTTACCATAGGCGATCTTGTCGCCTTGTTTTTTTGGTAACGGTAAAGAAAGAATAGCTGTTGATTTCATAGTGGTCAGTAATCTAATCGTAATTATTGAGGGTTGTGTTGTTGATCATCATTTTTCAGATCGTGTTGTTGGCGTAGCTCGGCACGTTGTTTAAGCTGTAACTGCTGAATGCGTAAGGTTGCGCGGATCAATATTTCGCGGTCGATATCACGGATACGTGTATACGCAGCGGTGTACTCAATGAGGCTCTGATCTGTTTCTTGTACTTCACGTGCAGAGATGGTGCCATAGCAATAAATAGCTGAAGAGTCGTTCGGTAAAAATATCTTAATACGCACTGCTTGTTCTAAGGCTAAATCACCATGAGCTAAAAATTTGACCTCTCCGGCACCAAATTCTGAGGTGTCAAAGCGAGACTCTGGGTGATCTTGTTGTGCCAATACATAGCCCATGATCAAGTTTATTTTGTTGTTTTGCATCTGTAAGAAATCAGCAAGCGCGTCAGCTTGTTCACCGATATTGCGAATAGATCGCAGGGCAGAGCTGTCAATTTCAGCAACATCATTGGCCATTTTAAATGGGATTGGCATTTCGTTTTCGAGTGCCAATCTAGATGTTGGGACCTGATCAATAGAAACTGGTTCAATATTGACAGATAAACTGTGCTTAATAGAAAAATATTGTTGAGTCATTGCAGTCATCCTTTTCTAGATTGCTAACCTGTTATTGTGCCATATTAATTTATATTTATCTTGTTTAGTTTATGGTAGTCGCTTTTAAGACGCTGTTTTAAACCAGAATAACTAATCGGTCACAAGTTGAAGACAAAGCATGATTTTACTTGCTCATTAGTGGTCATGTCTCTAGAATGAATAGCAGTTTTTAGCAAGGACTTCTTACTCTATTTATGTATTACCCTCTAAGTTTATTTATCGGCTTGCGCTACACTCGCTCGAAGCGCAACAATCGATTTGTTTCATTTATTACCTTATTCTCGACCGCTGGCATCACTATCGGGGTATTAGCCTTGATCACGGTTTTATCGGTAATGAACGGTTTTGAGCAAGATTTGAAAACGCGTATTCTCGGTGCTGTGCCGCATGTCATCGTGACACCTAAATTAAGCTCGGATAATATTGATGAAAGTTTATCTGCTTTAGCTGACGATCCCTTAGTTGCCGCGGTTACACCGTTTTTACAAGCTGATGCAATGGTACAAAGTAAAAGCCAGATCCAAGGCGCACAGTTACAGGGAATAGACCCATCGTCCTATCCGCAATGGGACGTTATTCGTCAGAATATGCTGATCGGTGATATCTCATTACTGCAACCAGGTAAGTACAACATCATAATTGGCCGGAGCATGGCAAAGTCATTGAATGTTAAACTCGGCGATAAAATCAGACTTATTTCGACTAAAGGCAGTATTTTCACCCCGATGGGTCGAGTGCCGAGCCAACGTAAATTTACGGTGGTGGGAATTTATTCGGTTGGTTCTGATGTCGAAGCCACCCAGGTATTAGTGAATATCTCTGATGCGGGTAAATTGGTGCGCTTATCACGGTCAAGTCCAATGCAACATCGTGTTTTTGTACATGATCCGTTTTCGGTTAATGAACTAGCGAGTCGAGATTTCTTCAGTAACTTTGATTCGTTGGACTGGCAAACAACCCGTGGTGAATTATTCCAAGCCGTGAAAATGGAAAAGAACATGATAGGGTTATTGTTGTTCTTAATTATTACGGTGGCAGTATTTAACATCTTGTCATCGTTAGTCATGTTAGTGACGGAGAAAGAAACTGACGTTGCGATCATGAAAACCTTGGGCATGAATAGACCGACTATTGTGCAAATATTTGTTATCCAAGGCGCTTGGACCGGCGTATTGGGTGCAATTTCTGGCGGTATTATGGGCATTACTTTAGCAGCCAATCTCAATGAGTTTATGTCATTAATTGGACTCAACCTGTTAGCGCAAGCATCGGGTGGAGCCCGCTTATTACCTGTTTTATTTGATTGGTCGCAGATCGCATCAATTATTTTCGGTGCGATTGCATTAAGTCTACTCGCAACACTTTACCCTGCATTTAGAGCGGCAAATGTAAAACCTGCCGAGGCATTACGATATGAATAATCCTTTATTAGTTTGCAAAAATCTCGAAAAAGTTTACCAAGAAGGTAATCTTGATACCCACGTATTAAAACAAGTGTCGTTAACTGTCGAAAAAGGCGAGTTAATTGCGATTGTTGGCCGTTCTGGTTCTGGTAAAAGTACCTTGTTGCATTTGATGGGCGCGTTAGATATGCCGACTTCAGGTTCTGTATATCTTAATGGTGTCGATATTCATAGTATGTCAGAGAAACAACAAGCTGCAATGCGCAATCAGAATATGGGTTTTGTGTATCAATTTCATCACTTACTCAATGAGTTCACCGCGTTAGAAAATGTGTGCATGCCGCTATTAATAGCGGGTATGAAAGTGACGTTTGCTAAGCAAAAAGCCTTGGCTATGTTAGCGCGAGTGGGGCTATCCCATCGTGTTGAACATAAACCAAGTGAACTTTCTGGTGGTGAACGTCAACGTGTAGCGATTGCTCGTGCGTTAATTAATGAGCCGAATATCGTCTTTGCAGATGAACCCACCGGTAACCTAGATCAAAGCAGTGCGGACACTATTTTCAATTTGATAAAAGAGTTAAATGAAACGTGTGATACCGCCTTTATTATTGTTACTCATGATGAACAGCTAGCGAACCGATTAGGCCGTACTTTGCATATGGTTGATGGTGTATTGACCAATGATTGCGAAACAGTACAGGTAAATGCTGTGATGGAGGAAGTATAATGTTTCGTCCGTTAGCCGCTTATATCGGATTGAGATATACCTCGTCGAAGCGCCGTAATGGTTTTATTGCGTTTATCTCGGCGTCATCAACGATTGGCATTGCGTTAGGGGTGATGGTACTGATCATTGGTTTATCGGCAATGAATGGCTTTGAATATGAGCTTAAAAATCGGATCTTAGCGGTTGTGCCTAATGGTGAACTTGAAGGTGTGAGTCAACCGTTTGATGATTGGCCGCGCACACAGGATCAATTACTTGCGCATCCAGAAGTTGTCGGCGCCGCACCTTTTATTAAGCTTAATGGTTTATTGCAAAAAGGAAATGAACTAAAAGCGGTACAACTTCGTGCTGTTGACAGTGAGGCTGAAAAGCAAGTATCTGAAGTGTATCGTTATGTTGCAGAGGGAAGTTGGGATAGCTTAAGTGACCCAGCTAATAATAGAACCGTTGTAATTGGACGCGGTATTGCAAAAGAGTTGAATTTAGAACTTGGTGATCCGGTCACGGTATTATTATCACAGCAATCAGGTCGATCATTTAAGGCGCCACGTCGGTTCAGATTTACCGTCTCTGGCATCATTCATCTTAGTGGACAATTAGACAACAACCTTGCTTATATACCTTTAAGCGCAGCTCAAGATATTCAAGATAAAGCGTTTAAAGCAGATGGCATGAGTATTAAGGTAACAGACATTTTTTCTGCTAACCGCATTGTTCGCGAAGCGGGTAATCAGTTAGATCATTACTTGTATATTCGCAGCTGGATGACCAGTCAGGGCTTTTTATACCAAGATATACAGATGGTTAAAAGCTTGATGTACGTGATTTTGACATTAGTGATTGCCGTTGCCTGTTTTAACATTGTCACCACCTTGGTCATGGCTGTTAATGATAAGCGCGCTGACATTGCAATATTGAAAACCATGGGTGCATCAAATACGCTATTACGTTTAATTTTTATTGTACACGGTGGGATTAACGGTATTCTTGGTGTAGTTTCTGGTACGGTGCTAGGTATTTTGATTTCAGAGAATCTCACTGTGATTATCCAATTTATTGAAGGCTTGATCGGTCAGGAATTCTTATCCGGTGATATTTACTTTATTGACTTCTTACCGTCACAGCTAGCATTAAATGATGTGCTGGTGGTTGGTGGTGTTGCTATGATGATGAGTGTGATAGCGACCATTTATCCTGCGAATAAAGCGTGTTCGGTACAGCCTGCGCATGAATTAGGCAATAAATAACGCGATTCCTCGTCCATTCCTACAGATATAAAAAAGGCCACATCACTGATTAAGTGATGTGGCCTTCTCATTTTTAACTATTATTTTGTGCGTGACTCTTTACGTTTGTTCCATGCATTAATAATTTTCCAACGCCATAGCCAGCGAATACTAAAATAACCTACGATAGAAAAAAATGCACCGGATACAAAACAGCCGAGTAAAAATGCCGGTCCATATAAGGATATAGCCTGCATTAACCATTCCAAAGTCAGCTCAAAAGAGAATGGGTGAACGGGAACTTGCAATAACCATGCACCTAACTCATAAGTAGCATAAAACATCGGTGGCATGGTCACAGGGTTTGATAACCACACTAGTGCTACTGATAAGGGTAAGTTAACACGAAATAAAATTGCAAAGCCGGCCGCTAATAACATCTGAAAAGGCACGGGAACAAATGCTATAAAAAGACCAACAGCAAATGCACCTGCTGCAGAGCGGCGATTTAAGTGCCAAAGGTTTGCGTTGTGTAACAGGTCACCAAAAATCTTAAGGTGCTTGTGTTCTTTGATTGACTCGGGATTTGGGAGATATTTCTTAATTAAATTCTTAGGCATAATTCTAATCAAATGTCAGGGGTAATGAATGACCTTAAAGGCCATACTACTTTCCATTACCATATTAATAAGTATGTTCTTTGTAGATATTGAACGCATTCAATTTATCACGATAATAACAGTCGCTGCCTTCGTCCTTGTTTACGCTAAAGTACCACCTATATTAGTACTCATGTTTGTCGTATTAAGTTGGTCTACGTTGTATAAAAATAACGTGATAAATGAATCAAATACATTATTATACAATACGGTGTTCCAACACAAACAACTGTCAACTACAGTAGCTCAAGACAATATCATAACAGCTGAGGTAATAACATTAGTAAATAAAAAAAACCGACTTTTGTTTGATGTAAAGGTGATAAAAATTAATAATATGTTGCTTTCTTCTATGCAACCGAAACTAGCCTTAAAGTGGTCAAATCCAGATTATGATTATCCAGGGCCACTTGGGATTGGTCAAGTGTGGCGCTTTAAGGTACGACTAATTAACACTAAGCAACCGAAGTTGTTATCACGTCATATAACGTTCGCTGGCATCATAACAAAAGGAGAGGTAATACGATCTAAGCTTAGTTTACGTGGCCATTTGTATCAAATATTCAAGTCCGTATTGCCAGCCAATCCCAACCCTATGTTGTATGCTTTAAGTTTTGGAGACCGACATTACATTACCAATGAACTTTGGACCCAGCTACAACAACTGGGCATTGGTCATCTTGTTGCTATTTCTGGTTTGCACATTGGTCTGATATTTGGTTTCTGTTATATTTTTATACAAGGATTGTTAAGGTTGGTTAAAACGCCTTATTATCTCGTTATCAGTTTGTCGATGAGTCTTTTGGTTGCAATATTTTATGCTTGGATTGCGGGCTTCTCATTACCTGCATTACGCGCCATTATTTTGTTGTGCCTGCATTGCTTATATCGTGTTCAATATTACAAAGTTACTTTGTCTCAACTTTTTTCAATGATGTTGTTGATTACTTTACTGCTAGATCCCTTTGCGGTATTTTCAATAAGTTTTTGGTTATCATTTTCAGCGATGGCGGCTGTTTTTATACTTGTGTGGTTGAATAAGCCAACTAAACCTGTGGCAATAGATCGAAACAGTGTTGTTACCAATAAGGATAGAGTAACTGAGGTCATTAAGGGGGTTCTACATAAAGTCACCCACCTTTGTTATAGCCAAGTGTTACTCACGGTACTCATCTTACCCATTCAAATGGCTGTATTCTCTGGATTCAGTCTGTTGTCTGCGTTGGTTAATTTAGTCTTTATCCCAGTGTTTAGTGTATTGATTTTACCTGTATTACTACTGGCGGTGCTGTTATTAGCGATCATGCCAGGGCTGAGTCGTATCTTGATTGCTAGCGTTAATGAGGTATTAAATTTTATCCAAGGTGTTTGGGGTGCATTAACGGTTAATGATGTAATTTGGCTGGAGTTTGATGGCACATTCGATAATACTTTTTCTAATAGTCTGTTACTTATGTTAGTACTATTGATTGTAAGTTTTATATTAAAACCGTTCCGGGGTACATTACATGCTTTATCTTTGTTATTATTACCATTAATTTGTTATAGCTATTTCAGTTGAATCAGGAATGTTTTATGAATAATACCGTTAAAGCAGTGCTTTTATCTGCATTTGTATTTCCCGGGGCTGCCCATTGGTGGTTAAAAAAACAGTTGGCGGCAGGTATATATGCAATTGCTGCGGCGTTACCGCTTTATTACATAATAGATGTCACGATGACGCAAACGCAATTGATGGTAGACAAAGTATTGATGTCTGGAGGGCAACTAGACTTGCTGAGTATTAATGAATTAGTGACACAACAGATGGCCAGCCTCGATACTCAAGGTATTCAGCTTGCTACTGTCTCGTTAGTTTGTGTATGGCTAGTCAATATTGTAGATGCAATTAGATTAGTACGAAAACGTGAGTAAATGTCTCTACAATATACGTGTTCATGAAGCATAGATGGCAGACAATGCTTGGTCTAAGCTGTCAAAATGAAAAGTAAAACCAACATCGAGTAATCGAGTTGGTAATACCCGTTGGCCATAAATAATAAGATCTGCACGTTCGCCCAATAACAGCCGTAAAAATAGTGTAGGGATAGTAAACCGGGCTTTCTTACCAAAGCAAGCGGCTAATTTATTCGAAAATTCTCGATTGGTTACAGGGTTTGGTGATGTAAAGTTAAAAGTGCCTGATATTGATTTGTTCTGTATTACATAATTGATGGCCGCGACCATGTCATCAATATGTATCCAAGACATATATTGCTCACCTTGCCCGATTGGACCACCAAGTCCTAATTTAAAAGGCAACTCCATTTTTTGTAAGGCGCCGTTGTTCTTACCTAATACAATGCCTGTTCGTATGATTGCCGTACGCGTTAACGGGCAGGCTGTACGGGCTATTTCTTCCCAGTGTTCACAGAGATGACTTGCATATTCTGGGTGATGCTCGGTATGCTTTTCGTCAATAATTTGCGCGCCTTGACGACCGTAGGCACCAATGGCTGAACCACTAATAAAAACCTCAGGTGTGATGGTCTTTGTTGAGATCAAGTCCACTAAATCTTGGGTTATTTCCCAGCGACTTGATTCTAAAATATGTTTGTGTTTGACACTCCACATTTTATCCATAATAGGTGAGCCGGCTAGATTGATCACTGCATCAATATGAATCGCACTCGGTAATTCAATTAGCTGAGAGATGAACCTGATGTTATCAGTTGAAATATACGAAAAAATATTTTTGGCATTACTGATATCGCGGGTTAATACCGTGAAATCATAATCAGCATGAAAGGTGTTAATAAATGCTTGGCCGATAAAGCCAGTTCCACCTGTTATGAGAATATGCATACTCGCCCCTTTGTAAATAACCCTTCCTTTAGTGTAGGCTATTTAAGTCTGTGTTATTACTATTTTGACATACAATATACCAGCATACGTTTCTTCGCTCGTGCTACCAGCGGGCATCGCGACTAAATTAATATATTTGATATTCATGTTTAATCTTAGCTGGCCCGTGTAGAAACCGTAAACCTAACATCAAACATGTGGAAAAAACGTGAATAACAACATGTGTTGTACAAGCGCATGAGATCGATACCGGCTTTTATATTTGCAATTAGCCATTAGCAACGATCAACGATCAACTAGCAATAGTGGCTAGCCTACAATAAGAAATCTTCATAAATAGGGTTGAATACCGTGGCACTATTTATTAATGCATTTGCTGTTAGGGCCGGCACACCATAAACTTCAGCTCTGACTTGATGACGGGCTTTTATCGTATCAAGCAGGATTGCAAAGTCACCATCACCAGAGAGCAGTACAACAGTATCGACTGACTCTGCAACTTGTAGTACATCGATGGTGATACCTACATCCCAGTCACCTTTCGCTGACCCATCACTGCGTTGGATAAACGGCTTAAGCTTCACGTCAAAACCGATATGTTTGAGTGCATCTTGGAATTTACGTTGCTGATCATCACCTTTATCAATCGCATAAGCATAAGCAGTGACTACGTCACCTTGTAATAATAAATGTTGCCAGAGCTTGCGGTAATTAAACTGACGCCCATAAGTCTGGCGAGTGGTGTAATAGATATTCTGTACGTCAACAAATACGGCTATTTTTTGCACGTGCAACTCCTGTTATTCCGCGGTAGATTTATTTAGTTCTATGATAATGGACTATGCTTTGTTTGCGTATTTCGCGAGGTACTGATCAAGCGCATTGCCAAATGCTTGTTTATCTTTTGACCCTAATGCTGGTGGACCACCAGTCATCTCGCCACTCGCTCGCATTGTGTCCATGAAATCACGCATGTTTAAACGTTCACGAATATTGCTTAATGTATATTTTTCACCACGTGAGGTTATCACATGCGCCCCTTTTTCGATAACCTCAGCAGCTAATGGAATGTCAGAGGTAATAACAAGATCATCTTTAGCGACTTTTAATACGATGTGGTCATCTGCAACATCAAATCCAGAAGGTACTTGGGTCATTGATATATAAGGAGAAGCTGGTACGCGTATCCAGTGGTTTGCGACGAATACTAGTGGTGTTTTTACACGTACTGCAGCACGAAAGAGAATTTCTTTCATCGGAGTAGGGCATGCATCCGCATCAACCCATATTGTAATATTGTTTGGCATATAACCTCATGCTTATTTAAAGAAGGATATTTTAACGTATAAAAAGATAAAAATGTTGGTGAGTTGATATTTATTAACCATACTTAATTTATGCTCACTGGGAGACTATTATGTATAAGGATTATCTTTTTAAGAGATTGAAAATTATACAAAAACGCACTGATAACAACAAGCTAAAATCTTCTTTATTGTTCATTATGATATCATCAATTAGTTATCATGCGTCAGCTTTACCGCATCATCAAGTGTCGATGCTCGGTAAAGCAGCGCATATGATAAATGGCATGAATACAGTCAGCAATAAACACTACGCATATGTGAATCATCGTAATATACAACCAGATAATTTATTACCCAACATGGATGTTATTAGTGACGTACCGGTATCCAAAAAAGTACTGCAATTTTCGAGTCGTGCCAGTTATTTAAATTGGCTTTCAGTGCAATATAGCTGGGATGATATAGCGCTTTCACGCCTTTTACATGTCGGTGATAGTAGTGCAGCCGTAGATGAAATCCATTCAAGACTTATTTTACTCGGCGACAGTGAAGAGTCACTACGTTTATCTGATGTTTATACCGTCGAGATAGCGGTTGCTGTTCGCAATTTTCAACGCCGTCATGGCCTTAAAGCAGATGCGATTATTGGTCCTGATACTTTAAAGTGGTTAAATATTAATCCTCAGCGTCGAGCAGAGTTATTACGGAAAAATATGGAAGAAAAAATCTATTTTATGGCTAATCTTAGTGATCGATATTTACTTGTAAACATTCCCGCTTATGAATTACTACTCAGCGATAACGGTGAAATAGCGCTGCGTTCGCGTGTTATTGTAGGTAAACCTAAAAAACCTACGCCAATATTAACAAGTGAAATCAGTAGTATGGTCATTAATCCGAGTTGGCGAGTGCCACGAAGTATTTTAGAAGATGACTTATTACCGAAAGTAAAAATCAATGGTGAATTTTTTAGCCAGCGTAATTTTAAGGTGTTTAACTATCAAAACCAAAAAATAGAAAAATCCCCTCAAGAGTGGCAGAAACTTGCCTATGGTCAATTTCCGTATCGACTCGAACAAATGCCTGGTACCCAAAATGCGCTTGGTCGTTATAAATTCTATTTTCCTAATGATTATAGCGTATACCTACATGATACAAGTAATCCGCAATTATTTAGTAATGCAAACCGGGCATTGTCGTCTGGGTGTATCCGAATTGAAAAAGTTGATGAATTAGCCAATTGGATAGCAAACAGCCTAGTTGATAATAAACCGCTATGGTCACGACTAAAAATTAGCCGAGAAACAACCAAATGGTTCCCTTTAAATGATCCTTTACCTGTTCACTTGGTGTATTGGACAGCATGGATCGATGACAGTGGATTAAGCCAATTCCGTGACGACATATATGCTTTGCAGAGATAAAACTTGATTAAGTCGTATTTTGCATATACATTCCACTGTTTCTGTATAAAAATCGTTCAAGGTGGTTTCGTGTCAACAGTATGTCCAACACGTAGAAAGGTGTTAGTAGGTTTAGGCGGATTAGCTGCATATTCAGTTATGCCGGCTCAAGCAAGTCAAAGTGTACTCGGTATTAAAAAGTTAGGTTTTTATAATATACACACGAGAGAGCGTAGCCAGGGAAGTTTCTGGATTGATGGTTCGTATCAACAAGACACCCTCGAAAATTTCAGCCATTTATTGCGTGACCACAGACAAAATTTATCTGCACCGATGGACAAGCGTCTATACGAGCTGTTATATCAGCTCAATAAAACATTGAATGTTGCTGATGAATATCATGTTATTTCGGGTTACCGATCACCTAAAACTAACGAAATGTTAGCGAGAAAAAGTAGTGCGGTTGCCACTAAAAGCTATCATATGCGAGGTATGGCAATTGATATCGCCATACCTGATGTGAAGATATCTCATTTACGTGATGCTGCTATATCGTTAAAACTGGGGGGTGTAGGTTACTACCCTAAATCAGGTTTTGTCCATGTAGATACAGGCCGTGTAAGAATTTGGTGATTTAAAAGTGTTACTTAAATGTGATCTCTGCTTTAGCGTTGTTGTTAGTCCCGCCTGTACATGCGTCTGAAAATGGTACTCCGGTACCAATTAATTGATTATTTTCTAATATAACGTGATTTAATTTAGGATTTAAAAAAGTAGTGAATAGACAAATTGCGATGAAATTCTCATTCTTATCGATAATCAGATTATCTTTAATGATGGTATCACCATGTCCAGCCGCGATACCTATTGGTCGATAGCCTGAACGATTAGTGATATTCGCGATCACATTATCTTCAACTAGATATCCGCCAAGCGGTGCAAAGGATGATTCAGTCGCGATGGTGATCGCAGCGTTAAATTTTAAATTGATATGGTTTATGCTATTACGGATTATTTTTACATTGTAGGCATTTGATTTTACGTCAATCGCTTCATTGCCAGTGTGATGAATAATGTTATTTCGTATCATTACGTCACTCACTGTGTACTGTATTTTCAACTGACTCCGGTCTTGAGTGTAGGACCCATCTCCAATATATATGCCCTCTCCAAATCGGGGATTGAGCAACCCAGTATTAAATATGATGTTATCTTCAATTATATAGTGCTTGCCTCCGAAATACCGTGGTTTGATCGATATCGCTTGATTGCCGGTATTAAAGACCCTATTCGATAAAAGTGAAATATTTGATGAATCTTGTATCAGAATTGCGCTTAAGCCACCGGTTATAATTAAACCCTCGATGATAATGCCATTTGAATGTTTTATTGTTATTCCTGTTCCTGTGTAATGCCTACTTTTAATGGTGGTGCCAAGGTAATGCAAAGGACGTATTATTAGCGGCTTACTGCCACTGTCGAAATCTTCAATCATAATGGCTGGCTGACGTTTATCAGCAAGACAGATTATATCCCCCTCAATATGCTGTTCTAAAGCGAGACTAAGTTTCGAAAACGATGGTATATAACTCGATAACTTCTTGTTTCCCGTTGTAATTATTTTTGTACAGTCACGTTTGGTATTTGTTGATTCAGCATTTTCGGGAATGGCAAAAATAGCTATACATAAAATTGATATAAACCAAGATACTTTGTTTTTATATCGATTAATAACGTTATACATCATACCGAACCTTGCCGCAGGGTAATGTAACAGTGTTAAGGATAGCGCATTAGACTCACCTTGACAGCGAATGAAATGCCAAATGCTTACCTAGCGTCTAATATCATATTTATGCTGAATTAATTATTATGCGATCATCTAAAATAGTACCAACATATTCACGGTATTATCACTTCTTAGTTGGATTTTTTATGAATGTTATTATTTGGCTTGAAAAATATGGTTTATTATTCATGCTATTGTTTTGTCTTAGTATTTTCAATCCTGACTTTACCAATAAAATGAGCGCTGTGGACCATGAATTAGATGTGTTCACTAATAGCCTAGCTCAGAGTAATACATTTAAACAAGTATTTTGGATTTTTGTATTCATGTTTTTTTCGTTTAGATTTTTAATAAACACCGAGATCAACAAATTAAAACCAGTAATAATATATAAAACTTTTTTTTTAATGGTCGTTTGTGCGGTTGCTTTAATGAGTGCTAGTTGGTCAAATTATCCGTTTATTTCAATGAAACGTGCTATGTTTCAAGTTTTATTTTGTACGTCACTATCGGTTGGACTGTGTTTTTCTTATTATCATAAAAGTATTGAGTTAAACCTTAAACTTGCAGTTATTATATGTATTCTGATGGTGTTGTCAGCCGTTTTACAAGGCGTTGGATTAAATGAAAATATCCAACTGGCTGGCTATTTGAAATCTAAAAATACGATGGGTGTCAACTTAGTTGTTCTTATCGTTATAAGTCACATGTGGACTAAATCATTTAATATAAATAGTAAACTTTTAAATGGAATGCTTGTTTTACTATTTATGTTGCTTGTATTAACACAGAGTAAAACAAGTATCGTACTTTGTGTGATTTATTTTTTGATGACACAACTTAGCTTGTTTAAAATAAAAGTCATAACATCCTCTTTGGCGATCATTTTTTTTAGTGTATTCATTTTAATTCCTGGGGTTAGTTATCATATTAATGATTACCAGCATGTTGCATTATACGTGGATGATGATTTTTTTACTGGTCGAGGGATTATATGGGATGCGCTATATTACGATCTTGGATTTTTTGATGCGATAACTCTGGGTTATGGTTATGGCAGTTATTTTGGTGTGGGTGTAATACCGTTCGTATTAGATGATAAATATAGTTTTTTGCAGTATGTATCATCGGCGCATAATGGTTATTTACAATTATTACTACAATTTGGTGTTGTCGGTTCGTTGTTCATATTTACATTTTTAATGATATCAATGTTAAAGTCTAATAATAAATATTTACATGCCGCACTTATTATTCCTATCCTCCATAATGTAACCGAGTCAAGTATATTTAGAGATGTGAATATGGCATGGTTTTTAATGGTCGTAATAATAATTTCATCAGGTATTTATCAAGTTAGGTATGAAGTGAACAATACACGATAATTAATTAATGACACCTGATGATTTAATTATCTGCTTCGCAACAGGTATATATACTGATGAGTAGAATAAATCAAGAGTTGAATAAAGGGATCCGACACAGTCTCATTGGCAAATATTCGCTTTATCTGCTTCAAATTACCTCTTTATCTATATTGGCGCGTTTATTCACACCTGAAGATTTTGGTACCTTGGCGGCATTACAAGTGTTAATTCTTTTTTTTCAATTGTTAGCTACATCGGGTCTTGCTCCTGCCATTATTCACCAAGAAACCATCTCAATTAATCAGCGTGATGGTATATTTACGGCGACGCTTATTATTGGTATATCACTGACTTTATTATTCATTTATCTTACGCCGGTATTGGCGAACTGGCTTCAATTAACTAACGTTAACTTGTTAACATATGTATTAGCATTGAATGTATTTTTTTCAGCGCTAGCAATGTTGCCTTTAGCCTCATTACAAAAAGATACCAGATTTATTATTATTGGTAAAGCTGAGATATTGGCAGAAATAATGGCGTTAATGGTCTGTATTTTGCTTTATTTTCTCGGTTTTGGCGTGGTGGCGTTAGCGATTAAACTGTTGGTCACACCGGTAGGCCGATTTGTATTCTATTACCGTTTTTCCGCTCAGACAGAAATAGGTCAAGCCAAATTGGGCACTCAGATAACGAGTATTCTACCGTTATTAGCGATAGCTAAATTTCAGCTCGGTTTTAATATACTTAATTTTTTCTCTCGGAATTTAGACACGTTATTGGTGGCTAAATATTTTGGGATCTCGACTGTAGGATTTTATGAAAAAACCTACCAAATTATGCGTTATCCACTGCAATTGTTTACTTTTGCAATAAACCCCGCGTTACAACCTGTATTGACACGTTATAAACATCAGCCAAGTATCATTTTTTCTGCTTATTATAAATTAATTTATAAACTTGCCGTGTTGGGAATGCTAACAGCTAATATCATATTTTGGTATGCCGATGATATTATTTTCATATTATTCGGTTCGCAGTGGTTGGCTGTAAGTGAGTTGTTGAAAATATTGGCGCTGTCTATTCCTGTGCAAATGGTTTTAAGTTCCACTGGGGGGGTATATCAAGCTATGGGCGCGACAAAGGAAATGTTTTATTGCGGCATATTCTCATCAATTGTAAATGTCTCGGCTATCATTCTGGGTATTTATACGGGTGAAATGACAGTGTTGTGTATTAGTTTAGTTGTCGCTTTTATAATTAATTATTTCCAATGTTTTTATGTTTTACATTATTATGTATTTAGAATTAAAGGGTTGAAGTACTTTGTCCTATTGTCTTTATTAGTATTGATTAGTTTAGTTAACCTCTTGTTTGAATCAACCAATAACGTCCCGCAAGATTCGTTTAGTTTTGTGAATAGCCTTTATAATATAGCGAATGTAGTTCTCCCTATTGTAGTTGTTGCAATAATAGCGTTTTTCTTAAACCGAAAAATGAGATTTAAAATTTAGTCATGCCGAGTTTTTACTCGGCAATGTTATATTTATTTACAAAAATGAGCGTTTTTATCAAATCTCTAGGTTACTGCCATAAAAAAAATCACTGCTATAGTTAATGATATATTCGATGTGTATTTATATACAATCTAATTATATTGTAGTAATAGAGAGAGATTAACGGATTATCAATGACATATTCAATGGATGAGCGGTAAGTTTTTGTAGCTCAGTAGTTCATTTATTTAAAAATGAGTCTACTTTAAATTTGTTAAGGAATCGCGTTTTGAAACCTGTTAATACATTTAAGGTGAGTTCTGATAATTATTATTTTATTTATCGTCTTTTGGATTTAAGTTGTATTACATTTTCTTTAGTCTTTGTAATTAATAGTAATAGTCTTGAAATGACACAAGACTATATTATTGTTGCGTTAACAGCGTTGGTAGTGTTTTTATATATCGCGGAAGCGCTTGATTTATATCAATGTTGGCGTGTCGGCCGGTTTTTAACAGTGTTGATGACGGTTATTGCTGTGTTTATATCTTCATTTCTTATACTTTTGGGGATAGGAATGTGGCTTGAAAACTCATTTTATTTTCCCAGTTATGTTTTAAGTACATGGTTTTTCGTGTCATTTTCGAGTTGTTTTACGTGGCGAATCTTAAAACATCAATGGACAGTGGTACGCAGTAAACTCGGCATAAATCTTCGCAAAATGGCTATATTAGGCGCGACATCAACGGGGGCTAATTTATATCATGAAATCAGTCATTGTGACGAATTAGGTTTTGATTTTGTTGGATTTTTTGATGATAGAGAAACAGACCGTTTACCGAAAGGGTTAACGGTAATTAGTGATATATCAAAATGTATTAATGACGCAAAAAATGGCGAAATCGATATCCTGTTTATTGCATTACCGATTTCAGCGGAGAAGCGCATCGCCGAAATTATCAATTTATTATCTGATACCACTGTAGATGTATATGTCGTTCCTGCGTTTATGTTATCAGACGTTATGCATGGTCGTCTGACTCATATAGGTAAAATTGACGCCCTGAGTATTTTTGAATCTCCTTATTTAGGTTCCAAAATATTGCTTAAACGATTTGAAGATATCGTCGTGAGTCTAATTGCGATAATACTGCTCTCTCCTGTGTACATTCTCATCGCGATAACATTAAAGCTGACCTCTCCAGGCCCCGTATTATTTAAACAAAGTCGGTACGGATTACGAGGCGAAACAATTTCTGTCCTCAAGTTTAGAAGTATGACGGTAATGGAATCGGATGGGGAAATTAAACAAGCTACAAGAGAAGACAAACGTATCACCGCCTTTGGTGCCTTTCTTCGTCGTAACTCTCTTGACGAGCTGCCTCAGTTTTTTAATGTATTGATGGGTGACATGTCCGTTGTAGGTCCTCGGCCTCATGCTGTATCGCATAACGAAGAATATCGTAAACTTATTCAATTTTATATGTTACGTCATCACGTAAAACCTGGGATCACTGGTTGGGCACAAGTCAGTGGCTGGCGAGGAGAGACTGATACATTAGATAAAATGCAAAAACGAGTTGAATTTGACCTTTATTATATTTTGCAGTGGTCAATCTGGTTTGACTTGAAAATTCTAATGTTAACGATACTGACCTGTTTAAAAAGGTCGAACACTTATTAGTATGTGTAGAGGTAAGTCATGATGCAAGCTGGAATTAGTGTACAAATGGAGTGGCCTGAATGAAAGTATTTAATGTCAACTTGTACTGGTTTAGTTTAGCTTTATTGAGTGATGGTGTATTTGCTTACATACCAGATACGCATATTACTGATGGTGGTTTATTTGTTAAACCATCTTTAGAAATCGGTGTTGTCTATGATGATAATATTTATAACGAGCAAGGACGTGGTACCAGTAGTGTAATTATGGCTGTTATGCCGTCTGTTAATTTTAAAATGGACGATGGTATTAATTATTATAGCTTTGATATAAATGCAGAAAAAGGGATGTACGAAGCAAGTAGCAGTGATAATTATACCGATGTTGAACTGGGCATGAATGCGCATATAGAGCCAAATGATACACATCGTATTGACCTTAGTGTAAAAGGTGAGTGGTTAACGGAACCACGTGGGACCGGAAAAACTGAAGAAGATTTCGAAAAAACAGATGAACCAATTCTGTATGGGAAAAACACGCTGGCGGTTGCCTATGAGTATGGCGCTGAACAAACAAAAGGCCGACTTGTTTTTGATCTTCAATATTATACGAAAGAATACCGTAACTTTTATGCAATAACGAGACGGAGTAATTATGATTCGGTTTTACTCGGTTCTACTTTTTATTATTCGACTAGAGCACACACAGATACAGTTATAGAAGTTAATGTTGAAAAAATTGGCTATGACTACAACGATCCGAATGAATTCAACCGAGATTCGGATGTATACACGGCACTTTTTGGCATGCAATGGGAAGCCTCTTCAATCTTACATGGTTTTATTAAAATAGGTGTTCAAGCTAAAGAGTTTACTGACAGCCGTCGTGATGATTTCACCGGTTTTAGTTGGAATATTGGTGGGGTGTGGCGACCACTTACTTATTCTAAGCTGACATTTTCGACATCCCAAGCAACTAAAGACCCAGATGTTGAGGGAGATTATGTTCTGAAAACAAAATACCAGGTCGAATGGAGACATTACTGGGCGACATATTATGATACTTCTTTCGGTGTCTATAAATATAAAGATGACTACAGTGGTATATCACGAGTTGATGATACCTATGGGTATTCACTAAAAATTAATTATGATTTAACTCAAAATTTTGCAATTGCTGTCTTTGGTGAATGGGATAAAAACCAATCGACGAACACAGTGTTTGAATATGATAAAAATGTTGTTGGTGTAAGTTTAACGTTTACGCTTTAGGTGGCAAGCATGATTAAAAAAATCATTATTGGTATGTTGTTTGTTTTAATACAATTTTCGGTTATAGCAAAGAATTTCTATATTTTAGGACCTGGTGATAAAGTTGAGATTAAAGTCTTTGGTCAAAAAGATCTCACGGTGGAAACATTACTAAGTAATAGTGGCCAAATTAATTATCCCTTTTTTGGTGAAATAAAGGTGACAGGGTTAACGGTTAAACAAGTAGAGAAACTTATTTATAAAGGTTTAAAAGGCGATTATTTAGTTAACCCTAATGTCTATGTCCACGTTGTCGAATACCGTCCTTTTTACATTCATGGTGAAGTTCAAAAGCCAGGAGGTTACCCCTATCAGCCAGGTTTAACAGTAAGCCAAGCAATTGCTTTAGCGGGCGGATTAACCGAGAGAGCATCTAAAGGTAAGATATATTTACTTAAGGAAAAAAACAAAAATAAGCAAATTAACGCAAGCTTAACCTATAAAGTTAACGCTGGTGATACCATTTTGATTAAGCAAAGGTTTTTCTGATGGATAAACTAGAACAGAGTCTCAATAAATCGTCTGTCAATAATGACATTGTGTTACCTTCACCGCATTGGCATGTGATCCAACGATATAAATGGCGGATATTCTTTCTAGCTGTTTTAGTCTCTATATTTACAGCATTATACCTATCAAATAAGTCACCGGTATACCGTGCTTCTGCAACCTTGTTGATCGAAGCTGATCAAGTGCAAGCGGTTGCATTTGATTCAGTTCAAGGGCTCAATTCGAATAGGAAAGAGTATTACTTGACGCAGTTTGAAATTCTTAAGTCTTATTCCATCGCAGAAACTGTATTCGATCGCCTAAATCTCCAACAACAGCCATCATTCCAAACAAGTGAAAGTTGGAAAAGTATGTTGGTCGGTCACCTACTAGAGGCTTTACCATCAGTGAATTTCTTTGTTATTGACGATAAAGTCGATAATGAATTTAGCGAAAATATCGGTGCTGGTTATATTAATGGTGTATCGCAAGTTGGTAGCGAGATTAGTTTCGAAGAGTTAGAAAGCCAAAAAGAGAAAAGAGCACGTTTAAGACAGTTTTCAAACAGTTTAATTGTCACCCCAATTAGAAAAACACAGCTTGTTAAGCTTTCGTTTGACAGTGAAGATCCCGCTTTGGCTGCCTTGATCGCGAATGCCGTTGGTGAGGCTTATATAGCGCAAGATCTTGAGGTTAAATCGTCAATCAATAAAAATGCAGCTCATTGGCTAAGAAAAAGACTCGAAGATTTACGCGAGAGCCTTGATGTGTCGGAATCACGATTACAAGTATACCGTAAAGAACAAAATATCATAGATTTACAAAATCGTGGAGGGAGAGGTTTAACGGGTTTAGTGGGCAATGAGCTTGAGCAAACCTCTCATCAATTAATTGAAGCCAAAAATGAAGTGAATCAATTACGGAGTCTTGTCCGAGCAGTAAGTGAATACGGTATAAAGAACATTGATAAATTAGAATCAATACCAGAGATAACCTCGCACCCCGTAATTCAAAATATTAAAAATTTAAAGGTGAAAGCTAAATTAAAAGTATCTGAATTATCACAAATCTATGGGCGTAAACATCCTGATCTTATCGCGGCTAAATCTGAGCTTTATACGGTCAATAAACATCTGACCATTCAGATCTCTAAATTAGTGACCGGATTGGGTAGAGATCTTAAAATGAAACAGAGTAATGTTGCTGCTTTAAAAAGGGAATATAAGAAGATTCAACGTGAATTTCAGGATGTCATCGGCAAGGACAATGAATACCAGAAATTAGTTCGTGACGTAGAAAGTAACCGTAAACTTTTTAATACCTTCCTAGAACGTTCTAAAGAAACGGCATTAACCAGTGACTTTAATGCCGCCGTCGCACGTTTTACCGACAGAGCGCATACGCCAAATAAACCTATTACGTTAAGTTCGAATCTACTTGTTATCATTGCTTTTGTATTGACGATTATTTTACATATTAGTTATTTATTGGTTAAAGAATACTTCACTGATAATTTTAACTCGGTCGGCGATATAGAGACCAAACTTGGTCTTCCGGTATTAGGTGTACTGCCTAAGATTGGCAGGAAACGCCACCAAAATTTAGATTTGCATTATTTCTTTGATGAAAAAGGCCGTAAATTTTCTGAATCTATACGCACATTGCGAACTAGTTTTTTATTAGCACAAGGTCAACGGGTTAATCAGGTTATTGGGATAATCTCCTCGCAACCGAACGAAGGTAAGTCCACAGCAGCGACAAATATGGCCTTCTCGTTGGCTCAGATTGAAAAAACAATCCTTATTGATGCTGATATGCGCAAACCGAGTCTAGCAAATAATTTTAATATACCAAAAGATAAACCTGGACTAGCACAATTGATTACTGGTGAAGCGAATATAACAGACTGCATTACCGTAGATAAAGTATCCGGTGCACATATTATGGCCTGTGGACCGACGCCCAAAAATGCGCAAGAATTGTTATCTTCGAAACGGTTTAAGCAGTTACTGAGCAGTTTAAGGCAGTCATATGATCGAATTGTTATTGATACACCACCGATTCAGGCAGTGAGTGATGCATTGATCATATCACTGCATACAGACGCAATTATTTATGTCATTAAGAGTGAAGTAACACGGGTGCGGTTAGTTCAAAATGGCGTTCGCCGTCTTGCTAAAGTTGATGCCAATCTTGTTGGTATTGTGATGAACCACGTTAATACAGATGGTGTGTCTGGGTCTGATTATTATTATGGTTATTACAGTGATGATGAGTACACCGAAAAACCAGCTAAGTAATAGTGCGCTATAAAAGCAAATGTTTATTACAAGATGACTACTTGCTGTTTATTGAGTTTTTTGGTTAAATTACGTCAGTGGTTAATAGCTTAAGGATTCAAATGTTTACGTCTCGAGTATATACCCGTTTTACATTCATATTAACTTGTAGCCTTGTGCTTACTGCATGTACTGGTGCACGTCCCCATAATTTAGGTATTGTTAATTCAACGTTAGCACCTTGTCCTGACACACCTAATTGTGTATCAAGTGACAGTCTAGACGAAAGTCACTATGTCCCAGCATTCAAATTAGAAGCGAACTCTGAGCAGGTATGGGCTGAAATAAAGCTATACCTAGACTCGCAAAGCAATATGGAAATAGTGAGAGAACTTAAAGATTATTTGTATGTCGAAAGTACAAGTACATTCATGCGTTTTGTTGATGATTTTGAACTTCATCTTCGTGAACAAAACGGTATTATTGCCGTTCGGTCTGCATCTCGATATGGAAAATTTGATTTTGGCGTGAATAAAGAGCGTGTGGACGCTTTATATTTATACCTAAGTGAGAAAGGCTTAGTGAGTGAAGCAATTAAGTAATTGCTTAAGTTAAGACGGGTAATACATTTGTGTGTATTACCCGGTTTATATTCTGCGTTACCAACGTCTAGAAATAGTTGAGCAGTTTTCGGTAATAATCATTGGTTTCCATTAAGGTTTTATGATCCCCTTGGGCAACAATAGTCCCTTCGTCCATCACGATGATTTTATCCATCTTTTGTAACATTAATGGTTTGTGGGTGATCAACAGTAAACTTTGCTGTGATTGTTCCAGTTGTTGAAATAGATTGGTAATGATGGTTCTTTCACTATGGCGATCAAGTCCTTTGGTTGGCTCATCGAGCACGAGCACCTTTGCATTTCGCAATAACACTTGCGCTAAACATAATCGTTGTTTTTGACCACCGGATAAACCAGAACCAGTCTCTCCTAGCCACGTCTTAAATCCATTCTCTAACTCATCAATAAAATCGATTAACCCCACAATCTGACATACATCACGCATTTGTGATTCTGTTACTTTCGGGTAGGCTAAACGCAGGTTGTCACCAATCGTGGCATGGAAAAGATGGCTGTTTTGGCTCATCAATGCAATGTGTTCACGTAATGATTCTGTATTCAACTGATTTAAGTCAACGTCATTAATAGTGATACATGGCGTTAACTTATCAAGCATATCTGACTGTGACGTATTGTTCGATGGCGGAATAGGCCAGAATCCCATTAATAGATTAGCTAAGGTTGATTTACCCGCACCACTGGCACCGATAATCGCCACTTTCTCACCTTGTTGAATGGTAAGGTCAATATCTTTTAATACACAGTCATGACCATCAGGATAAGTGAAACTTAGATTATTAAACTTAATTGGACCGGTTGTTACTAAAGTATCGCCACCAAGGTCGGGAATAGGCTTATCAATAATTTCGAACAAACGAGCGGCACTGTCATGCACTTTAGGTAAGATTTGGCAGGCGAGGGGCATATTAATGACCGTTTCGAAACAAACTAAAATGAGCAGTGCACTACTAGCAACAAACTCAGGTTTTAAATCGCCAGTTTGTACCAGAGGTACCAGTAGATATAAGCTTGCAAACACGGTAGCGTTAATGGCTAAAAATGTTAACGCAGTGGCTAATGCATGCAGGCGGTGTAAATGTAATTCAGCGCGGTGATAGCTTTCTGACACTCGATTGATCGACTGTTGATATTGATGTGAAATTTGATAAACCAATAATTCACGCATTGATACCATGCCGTCGACTAATTCAACTTTTAGCTCACTTGAGAGTTTTGCTTGTTGTTGTGCGCGCTTTTTACTTAATAAGAAAATGAATATGGGTAACACAAAACCAACAAGGATTAATGCACCGACAATAACCAACGCGAGGTCGGATGAAATAAAACTCACCCCCCAGCCAACCAGTGGAATACTACAAATAGCAACGAATGCAGGGAGTAACACTCTTAAGTAAAAATTATCAAGTTCATCGATGTCTTGTTGCAAACGAGCAAGGATATCGGCTGACTTAAAGTTAACACGGTAGTAGGGCAATAACGGCTCTAAGCGGGTATAAAAATAGTAACGTAATGCAGCAAGGGTATTAAATGTCGCCCGGTGCGTTAACAAACGTTCAGCATATCGGCCTGCTGTACGTACAATTGCTAAAAAACGGATAATGGCGGCAGGCGTGAAATAGTTAGCTGTTACACCAGACAGTCCCGCAATGGCCATGATGGTAATGAACCAACCGGAAACCGCGAGCAAGCCAATATTAGCCATTATGGTGATAATCGATAACAAGGTACCAAGTAACATTAACGGGAGCTGTGGTTTAAGGAGTTTCATCAATCTAACTAATGGATTCATACGTTCATCTCCATATCGATGTTAACAGTATTTGCATAGCTACCATTTAGCGCAAGTAATTCTGTGTGGGTACCTTGTTCGATAATTTGACCTTGTTCTAATACAATGATCTGTTTCGCGTCAACCACTGTATGTAAACGATGGGCGATAACAATAACCAAATGCTGTTTGGCATATTCAGCGACGCTGTCACTGACAATTTGCTCGGTATCTTTATCTAAATGGCTACTTGGCTCATCAAGAATGAGCACATCCGGCTGGTGGTAAAATGCACGTGCTAATGCTAATCGTTGAGACTGACCACCAGAAATACCCACACCACCTTCACCAACATGGGTGTTTAACCCATCTTTTAATTGCGCTACAAAATCAGCAA
The DNA here is from genome assembly GCF_013215705.1 of Moritella sp. Lineage (GTDB taxonomy): Bacteria > Pseudomonadota > Gammaproteobacteria > Enterobacterales > Moritellaceae > Moritella. Next base: position 118,879 of record NZ_JABSQR010000008.1, read on the forward strand.
GACCGACACTGGTTAATACTTGCTGGATCTTAGCGTTGTCATAGTCTTCTGTTAACGCGATATTGAAACCAAGACTGCCGTAGAAAATGTGGCCTTGTTGTGCGATCCAACCACAATGATTTAGCCAAGCATCACGCTCTGCAGATGTGTGTTTAGTACCGTTGATCGTCATTGAGCCACTATCAGGGGTATTAAAACCTAAGATGGTATCGATCAGCGTTGACTTACCCGCGCCACTTTCACCAATAACAGCATATAAACCGTGATTAGATAGCGTTAAGTTAATATTTTTAAGCGTATTTTTACGACCCGAGTAGGTGAAGTTAACATCAGTTAAGCTGATGTCGAAAGGTGCTTTAAACTGTGTCTCAGCTTGATTTTCTTTAATGGGTATGCTGAGAATTTGTAGCATATCTTGGGCTGCGGTAACTCCGGCCATCTTAGCGTGATACTGAGTACCTAGTTGTCTAAATGGTAAATAGAATTCCGGGGCAAGTAACAACACCCACAGCGCTAATAAATAATCGACATCACCATAATAAAGTCTAAAACCTAAGATCACAGCAACAAGTGCAATAGCAATAGAGGCCAAAAACTCTAACATGAATGAAGACAGAAAGGCGATCTTTAAGATCCCCATGGTTTGGTTACCATAGTCTTCACTAATGGTTTTTACGGCAGCCATTTCTTGGCGCGATGCGTTGAATATTTTAAGCTGAGTCAGCCCTTGAATAATATCAAGGAAATGGCTGCTCATGCGCAGTAGTTTGGTCCAATGTTTTTGGTTTAAATCATGCGCTTTATGACCAATAATGATCATAAACATTGGCACCATCGGCGCCGTTAGCATTAACACTAAACCAGAAAGCCAATCCATTGGGAATACGGCAAATAAAACCGCGCTTGGGATCACCGAACAGTAAGCGACCACAGGTAAGTAACCTGAGAAGTAATCTTCGAGTGAATCAACACCTTGATGTAGCAGTTGGGCTATTTTGGCGCTGCCGATAGTCTGTGTTTTTGCGGGACCCATTGCGAATAAGTGCTGCAACAATTGTTGTCTTATCGACACTTTAATGAGCATGGCAGCATGACGACTGTATCGCTCACTGATATAACCGAATACAGTACGCGTAATAATGATGGCAACCAAGCCAAATAATAACGGGGTTATTTCTGTAAGGGTTTTGTTTAAGAATATGATTTCGTTGATGATGCCAGCTAAAATAGCCATTTGAACAATCATCAATATGCCATTAAATGCGCCTAATGCAATCGCTTTGCTTAAACGACCTTGGGCCTGAGTGCGTTGGCTTTTAAGCCAAGTTAAAAGTTCTTTTTGCGTGTAATCTGTATTAACTGATTCTGTCATTGGGTAGCCTGAAATTGGAGGAATATTGAAATGATAGACCCTGAAATTGGAGGTTTATACCCAAGTAACTTGGGTATATAAACAGACGCCCATCCTTGGGCGCAAAGCTTAATCCTTATTTTTCGTTATTTTCATCATCCTGATCTTTTGCTACGTTATCTGTATGCTGTTCCATTTCGTACCACATTACATTGATGATACCGAGCGAAACAGCCAGTAAAACACCTAGGATCCAACTGAAATACCACATGGTTTACTCCTTAATAAGATGTATAGTTGTTATCTTTAATTTCTTCACGGGTTACCGTTCTCCACATTTTGTGATAACACCAAGTGGTATAACAAAGGATGATTGGTAAGAATATCGAGACCACAATGAGCATTATGTTTAATGTTTTCTCACTTGATACCGCATCCCATAACGTTAAGCTGTGATTAGGCATACTGCTTGACGGCATGATGAATGGGAACATAGAGACACCCATCGTGAATATCACACCAGCAATTGATAATGCACTTGCAGTAAATGCTAAACCACCTGGCTTGAAGCGTGCAAGTAAGCCAGCGACAATCGCCATCACAAGACCTGTTGCAGGTAATGACCAAAGTACAGGATGTGCATTAAAGTTATTTAACCAAGCTCCTGTTGCTGTGGTTACAACTTTTGTTGTTGGTTGTGCAAGGCCAAGTGGATCTATCGTGCTTTGAATGATAAAACCATCAATTGAAGTGGCAATCATTAGACCTGCAAGGCTAAAGCTAACAACAAGTACGGCTGCAAATATCTGTGCTGCTTTTGCTGAACGCGCTGCTACATGTTCATCGGTACGCATTGATAACCAAGTTGCACCGTGCATAAGCATCATAGATACACTCACTACACCGCTAAGAAGTGCAAAAGGATTAAACAATGCAAAGAATGAACCTGTGTACGTAACACGCATAAATTCATCAAAGCTAAATGGTACACCTTGTAGTAAATTACCAAACGCAATACCGAACACTAATGGCGGAACCATACTGCCAACGAATAAGGCTTTATCCCAGTTGTAGCGCCATTTTGGTGAATCGATTTTACTGCGATAGTCAAATCCTAATGGACGTAAAAATAGACAGAAAAGTGTCAACATCATGGCAAAGTAGAAACCACTAAATGCAGTCGCATATACCATTGGCCATGCCGCGAATAAAGACGCACCTGCGGTGATAAACCATACTTGGTTACCGTCCCAGTGGGCGGCAATCGTATTAATCACAACACGGCGTTCAGTATCATCTTTTGCAACGAAAGGCAGTAAACCACCCACGCCCATATCCATGCCATCGGTCACTGCAAACCCGATGAGTAGTATCCCGATGATTAACCACCAGATAAGTTTTAAGCTTTCATAATCAAACATAATCTAAGCCCTTAGTATTTGTCTTGACGTAATTGTGGTGATGCTTGTTGAGTTTCTTGCTCAAAATGGTAACGACCAGTATGTAATGAACTTGGACCAATTTTCGCAAATTTAATCATTAACCACATTTCGATAACGAACAACACTGCATATACAACGATGAAGGCAATCATAGTAAAGAGTACTGAGCTTGCTTCTAAACTTGAAGTCGCCATGAAGGTCGGTAAAATTTCACTGATAGCCCAAGGTTGGCGGCCAAACTCTGCAACAAACCAGCCTGTTTCTATCGCAACCCAAGGCAGTGGTAAGGCAAATAGAATGGCTTTTAATAACCAGCGTTTTTGTTCAATAACACGGCGAGCGTTGTAGTAGAAGGCTAAGATAAACAAGCCAAACATAACAACGCCACTACCAACCATGATACGGAATGCCCAAAATATTGGCGCAACAGGTGGAATAGAATCTTCAACGGCCATCTGAATTTGTTCTTCAGTCGCATCAATGACATTATCAGTGTAACGTTTTAACAATAGCCCATAGCCTAAGTCGCCTTTTAGCTCATTGAAACGGGCAATATTTTCTGGCGTTTCTTGACCATTACGTAATTTTTGTAAGTAATCATAAGCGAACATACCTTCACGGATACGTACTTCATGCTCTTTTTTCAGATCACTGATACCTGTTACTTGACCGTCAAGTGAACGGGTGGCAATAATACCTAACGCATAAGGGATCTTGATTGCGTAATCCGTTTCCATGGTTTCATCATTAGGAAAACCAATGAGGGTGAATGCGGCAGGTGCGGGCTCTGTATGATATTCAGCTTCAATAGCGGCCAGCTTAACACGTTGTACCTCGCCAACTTCATAACCTGATTCATCACCCAGTAGTAATACCGAGCAGATAGAAGCAATACCAAATCCGGCTGCAACAGAAAATGAACGTTTAGCAAACGCCACGTCACGACCTTTTAATAGATAGTAACTACTGATACTCATGACAAACATTGCGCCTGCCACATACCCGGCAGCAACAGTATGAATAAATTTAACTTGGGCTACAGGGTTTAACACTAGTTCGGAAAAGCTAACCATCTCCATACGCATTGTTTGGTAGTTGAATTCACTGCCGACGGGATTTTGCATCCAACCGTTTGCAACTAAGATCCACATCGCTGACAGGTTGGTCCCTATTGCCATTAAGAAAGTGGCAGCCAGATGCTGTCTTTTACTTAATCTTTCCCAACCTAACAAGAACATACCAACGAAGGTCGATTCGAGGAAGAATGCCATAAGACCTTCAATGGCGAGTGGGGCACCAAATACATCACCCACATAATGTGAATAGTAAGACCAGTTAGTACCGAACTCAAATTCCATTGTTAAGCCAGTCGCGACACCGATGGCAAAGTTAATTGCAAACAGCTTACCCCAGAATTTAGTCATATCACGGTAAATAATACGGCCCGTCATCACGTATACTGCTTCCATGATAAACAGGATCCAAGTCATACCGATTGTGAGCGGCACGAAAAGGAAATGGAATAGAGCTGTGATGGCGAACTGCCAGCGGGATAACTCTACTAAGGTTTCATTAATCATTTTAACAATACTCCACTAGATTAATTTGAATCAGAATTTTTTTTATTAGGAAATAATTGATCTTTAACAGACAACATTTTGGAGACACCAGCACCCAACTTCATTAATCGACTGAGTTGTTCTGGGTTAAGGCGCTGTAATTCTGCCGCCCATTCAGTGACCATTTCCAGTAGGTCGTGGATCTCTTGCATTTTCCCCTGAGCATATTCGTCACTTGCATCTGTTGGTTTGTCTAACAGTGAAGCACGTAACAAAGATAGCGTCGGATCAATTTCACGCTTTCTACGTTCTTTGAATACAGTATTCGCCATATCCCAAATGCTGCCTATGGCACTGTAGTATTCTTTGCGATCACCTGGAATGTGGCTAACTTGGATCAACTGCCATGATTGCAGTTCTTTAATGCCCATACTGACATTGCCGCGAGAGATACTTAACCCACTGGCAAGATCATTGGCGTTGAGAGGTTCTTCAGAAATAACAAGCAGCGCATACATCTGGCCAACAGTACGGTTAAAGCCCCAACGGCTGCCCATTTCACCGAAGTGATATACAAAAGATTGGTTTTGTGTGGAGATATTCACGTTGCACCTAATAAACTTTCAGAAATTTCTGAAAGTTTAAATCACTAACTGTAATTGATCAAGGTCAAATACGGTGTAAATAGCTCTGGAGTGTAAAGTTTTGTTGATTTATATCAAAATGCTATAACGTGGGATTGATTTATAAAAACTTGTTATAAACAGGATTTAATGACACCCTGTAGCCATTCTTACGACGATTGTGATTTAGATTAACTTAATTAAATAATAAAGCATTTTAAATTAGGTTAATTTACATAAGGTTAATATCTATATAGGTGAGCGGATATTAACCTGATTTTATGTGTATCAATTGTCTGTTTATAAATAGTGGATAAAATAATGACAATTAAGAATGAAACTGGAATATCAAGCATAAATAACAACGACACAAATGGTAAAGATATAAGTAAGGATAGTTCTCAGAATGAATTTTTTAGCAGGATCGCGAATAAAATTCTTGATTTAACCGGTTGGTATTGCGAACCGATCCCACATGAGTATAAAAAAGCGGTAATTGCCTATGCGCCGCATACTTCAAACTGGGATTTCCCATTGTTAATGAGTGCTCGATTTGCCAATAAGGTGAACGTGCAGTGGGCTGGTAAATCTGAAATGTTCCGTTGGCCATTTAGAAACGTATTGACCTTTTTAGGTGGTGTGCCGATTGAACGTTCAAAGTCGACCAATATGGTGCAGAGTGTTGTTAATATTTTTAATAGTCAAGAACGGTTTCTCTATGCGATGTCACCAGAGGGTACACGAAAATATCAAGATTTTTGGCGCTCAGGTTTTTATTACATAGCGTTAGAAGCAAATGTGCCGATTATTTTATATCAACTCGATTATAAGAATAAGCGAGTAACGATAGGTGATGTGATCAAGGTGACGGGTGATATTGAGAAAGATCTCGCGGCAATTGATATGGTATTTAAAGATGTAACACCGAAATTTAAAGAGAAATATTGTCTGGCCAAATTTAAGCGCTAATTGAAAATAACCTTGTCTGGTTCGTTTTTTACGGGAACCTTAAAAGTACTGTTTAAATGTACAGTTAAAACTCCGGGTTCGGAAAAACCTGAGTTTTAACTGATTTAGATCTAATAAGTAGCTGTTTGATACCTATTTAGTATCTGTTTTGACGCTATTTATGACGGTTTTCTAAACACTGAACAACTTCTGTTAGTGGCACATCTTCTTTTTGCAATAGCACGAGCAGGTGATACAGTAAATCAGCACTTTCATTCACTAATTCATCTCGGTCTTTTGCAACAGCAGCCAATGCAACTTCAACACCTTCTTCACCGACTTTTTGTGCACAGCGTTTAGTGCCTTGTGCAAATAAACTTGCTGTGTAGCTTTCTGCTGGGTCCGCTGTTTTACGTTGTTCTAATAGTTTATCTAGTTGTGCGATAAAAGTGAGGGCGGGTTTGTTTTCTGTTACGAAACAACTCTCGGTGCCGAGGTGGCATGTTGGACCACAAGGTTTAGCGGTGATAAGTAATGTGTCGTTATCACAATCTTTGGTGATCTCTTGCACTAACAGGTAGTTCTCTGAAGATTCCCCTTTTGTCCACAGACGTTGTTTAGTACGGCTAAAAAATGTCACCTTACCTAATTCACGTGTTGCCGTTAAAGCCTCTTCATTCATATAACCCAGCATCAATACTTCACCTGATATTGAGTCTTGAATGATTGCTGGCATTAAACCATCTACCTTTTTCCAATCAAGTTGGCTAATTTGTTCGTTTGTTATCATGTTCTGATCTCCACACCTTGATCTCGTAGGTATTCTTTTAGTTCACCAATATTGATGATTTGCTTATGAAATACACTTGCGGCTAATGCGCCATCAACGTCTGCATCTTTAAATACACTATCGAAATGCACCATTTCACCGGCACCGCCAGACGCGATCAATGGTATTTTACAGATCTTACGGGCTTTAGATAATTGCACCGTATCATAGCCGCCACGAACACCGTCTTGGTTCATCACGTTAAGTACGATTTCACCGGCACCGCGTTTTTGAACTTCTTTGATCCATTCAAAGGTTGTCCACTTGGTTACTTGGGTGCGAGTTTCATCACCGGTGAACTGATAAACTTTATACTCTTGGGTATTTTCATCAAAATAACTATCGATACCAATAACAATACATTGCACGCCAAATTTAGCAGCAAGACGGTTAATTAAACTTGGATCCGCCAATGCAGGGGAGTTGATTGATATTTTGTCAGCACCAAACTCTAGAATACGCGCTGCATCTTCTTCACTCTTAATACCACCAGCAACACAGAAAGGAATATCAATCACTTCTGCAACGCGACTTACCCAGCTTTTATCCACGACACGATCATCCGCACTGGCGGTAATATCATAAAATACTAATTCATCAGCGCCTTCTTCAGCGTAACGTTTAGCAAGTGGAACGATGTCACCAATCAATTCATGATTACGGAATTTAACCCCTTTGACGACCTTACCATCTTTAACATCTAAACACGGTATTATGCGTTTTGCTAACATATTACATCTCCAGGAAATTCTTGATTAATTGTGCACCCGCTTTACTTGAACGCTCTGGGTGGAATTGTACACCGTAGAAATTATCTCGATTCACGGCCGCAGTAAACGGTGCGCCGTGGGTACAGGTTGCAATCGTGTCGCTGCCAACGGCCAGCGCATAACTGTGTACAAAATAGAAATAACTGCCACTCGGAATATCCTTGAATAACGGATGATCTTGTTGTGGCTCTATTTGGTTCCAGCCCATATGAGGTAGCCGAACACCCTCACTTGGCATATGTTCGATACTGCCACTAATTAAGCCAAGTGTTGCCACATCATCTTCAGCCGAGAATTCAGCCAGTAACTGCATACCTAGACAAATCCCCAATACCGGCTGAGTGAGGCTTTTGACTAATTCAATCAGTTCGCGTTCGGCTAAGTTTTTCATAGCTTCTTGCGCAGTTCCAACACCGGGTAAGAATAATTTATCCGCGTTACGTAATACGTCTGCTTCGCGACTTACTGTTACCGTATAACCAAGGCGTTCTATAGCAAATCTTACCGATGACAGGTTGGCACAACCGGTATCAATAATGACAACCTTGCTATTTAATTTATCATTGCCACTTGCTTGATCCATTAAAGCACTCCTTTCGAGCTTGGTAGTACATCGCCTTCGACTTTAATGCATTGGCGCAGTGTCCGGCCAAATACCTTAAATAAACTCTCAACAAGGTGGTGGGTATTTTTACCTTCAACCTTAAGGTGCAGCGTCGCCGCCATGCCATCACTTAAAGAGTGGAAAAAATGTGGCACCATCTCGGTTGCAAACTCACCAATATGATCGCGAGGGAAGTCTGCATTAAATTTCAGGTAAGCGCGGCCAGATAGATCCAGAGAACAAGATGCTTCACATTCGTCCATCGGCAATACAAAACCGAAACGGCCAATTCCACGTTTGTCGCCTAATGCTTGCTTGATCGCATTACCTAACGCCAGTGCTGTATCTTCAACGGTATGGTGATCATCAATGTGTAGATCGCCAGTGACGCTCAGTTTTAGTTGAAAACCGCCATGTGTAGCAATTTGATCTAACATATGATCAAAGAATCCCATACCGGTATCAATAATGTTACCACCTTGGCTGTCGAGGTCGACATCGACTTGGATATTGGTTTCTTTCGTGGTGCGGGTGACACTCGCAACACGGTTACCTTTATTCAGTATTTGCTGTTCAATCATCGGCCAATTTAAGTTATCTCTATTATAGAAGATCCCTTCAATGCCCATGTTTTCGGCAAGTTGGATATCAGTGATACGATCACCAATCACATACGAGTTAGCAAAATCGATTCGACCAGAGTGTAAGTATTCTTTTACCATGCCTAAATGCGGTTTACGGCAATTGCAGTTATCTTCGGTAAAGTGTGGGCAGAGTAATACAGACTCGAATTTAACACCTTGTGAAGCAAATAACGCCATCATGGCATTTTGGGGGATATCAAAATCACTTTGTGGGTAGCTATCAGTCCCAAGCCCATCTTGATTAGAAACAATGACCAGTGTGTAACCCGCATTTTGTAATTTGAGTAACGCTGGGATCACGAATGGTTCAAACTTTAGCTTTTCTAAACTGTCGACTTGTTTATCGCTAATGGGCTCATCAATTAATGTACCATCACGATCAATAAATAAGAATTTTTCCTTGCTCACATCGGACTCCTGCTCGTTTATTTTTTAAGACTCTTTATTTAAGAGAGTACGGACTTTAAAGCGGCTAATGTAGTGTTCATTTCAGCCGCGCTGCCTAAGGTGATTCGAATACAGTTTTCTAATCTTACTTTGGAATTAAAATCTCTTAATACAATACCTTGTTCGCCTAATAAGCTAAACACTTTTTGGTCTGCGTTAAATTGTACTAATACATAATTACCCGTTGCAGGGAATACTTTGTTGATGCCCTGTAATTGATTTAACTCGTCGATAAATGCACTGCGCATACCGTTAAGTTGTTTTACCCGCGCTTGCATCACCGCGATACCAGATTCTGTTAACGCTTGACTGGCAATTTGTGCAACCGGCTCTGGTACAGGATAAGGTGCAATCACTTTTGACATTAAACCAATAACGGTTTCACTGGCTAATGCAAAACCACAGCGCAATGATGCTAACGCAAATGCTTTTGATAGCGTTCTTAAAATGACCAGGTTATCAAAATCTTGTAATAGCTGTACTTGTGATGCTTCGGGGCAAAATTCGATATAAGCTTCATCACATACGATAAGGGCTTTATCTGTCGCTGCGATCAATAAATCCGTTAATTTATCAGTATTGAGTAGATTACCGGTTGGATTATTTGGCGCACATAAGAATACAATGTTCACTGTGTCTAACTGTGCTTTAATCGCAGCATAATCAGGGTCGAAGTTCGCATCTAGATCTTGCTTTATGATACTAACACCACAGGTTTCAGCACTGATTTCATACATACCGTAAGTCGGTGGGTTAATGAGAATACTATCTTCACCCGGCTCACAGAAAGTACGTATCAGCAGTTCAATCGCTTCATCAGCACCACGAGTGGTGATAACTTGTGCTGGTTTTACACCGGCATAATCGGCATAACCATTGATCACAGATGCCGGTTGAAACTCTGGATAGCGGTTTAAGCGACTGCAGTCCAATGAATAGTGCCCTGAATCAGGAGCTTCATTGGCATTTAACCAAATGTCACCTGTACCACCGATTCTACGCGCTGATTGATATGGCGTTAGCTCTTGTACGCTCTTTCTTGCGAGTGTTGTTAACTTGTTGCTCATAGCATTGCCTCCAAACGATCGATTCTGATTGTGACGGCACGTTTGTGTGCGTCGAGTCCTTCTGCATCAGCCAGACAAGTGACCGTCTTCGCCAAGCTCTTGAGACCATCTTGGGTTAACTCCTGAACAGTAAAGCGTTTGGTAAAATCAGCAAGCCCTAAGCTTGAATAGGTTTTAGTGTAACCATAGGTTGGTAATACATGGTTGGTGCCACTTGCATAATCACCGACAGATTCTGGAGACCAAGCACCTAAGAAAATTGAACCTGCATGTTTTAGTTTCGGCAACAAACCACGTGCATTTTCAGTCTGAACAATTAAATGCTCTGGAGCATAGAGGTTACTAATTGCAATCGATGTGTCTATATCATCGGTCACAATGATTAAACTTGATGCAATAGACTGTACCGCTATGTCCTGTCGAGATAAACACGCTAATTGTAGTTCAACTTCTTGAGACACTTCTGCCGCTAGTTTGGCCGATGATACAACCAGTATTGATTGTGAATCTGGTCCGTGTTCAGCTTGCGAAAGTAAGTCGGCGGCAATAAAACCAGCGTCAGCGTCAGCATCGGCAATCACCAATACTTCGGATGGACCAGCGGGCATATCAATCGCAGCACCTTTAATATCCATGCTTACTTGGCGTTTAGCTTCTGTTACAAAGGCATTACCAGGGCCGAATATTTTATCTACTTTGTTGATCGATTCAGAGCCATAAGCGAGAGCGGCGATTGCTTGTGCGCCGCCCAGCGTATAAATTTCGGTTACACCACATAATTGCGCAGCATACAAAATTACATCGGCTATCGGCGGTGGTGTTGTTAATACAATACGTTCACAGTTTGCAATGTTAGCCGGTGTCGCAAGCATGAGTACAGTTGATGGTAGTGGGGCTGTGCCGCCGGGGATATATAAACCAACAGCATCAAGCGCAACCGTGTGCATTTCGCACACCACACCAGGCATCGTTTCTACACGAATCGTATCTTGTACTTGCGCTTCATGAAAAAGATGAATGTGTTGTTGTGCTTGTTTGATCGCTTGTTTGGTTTCATTGTCTACGCGTTGGCTTGCGGCTTCAATTGCAGCCGCCGTCACACGTAAACAATCCGTCTCAACTTTATCAAACTTTGCGGTGAGTGCTTTTAAAGCGTTATCACCTTCATTTCTCACTTGAGCAATAATATCGGTAACAATGTCACCTATTTTTGCTGAGTTTGATATGGCAGGGCGCATTAATAATGCGGATTGTTCTGCCTGACTAAGTTGATCCCATACTACTGTTTTCATGCTTGATCCTCCCTTAACATTGCTTGTGCATGTTTGCTACTAACCGAGCATTTTCTCAATTGGTAATACTAAAATTGAACTTGCGCCTAACTGTTTAAGTTCTTCCATTGTTTCCCAGAATAACTTCTCAGTACTAACCAAGTGTACCGCAACCATATCGTCAGTTGATGCAAGTGGTAATACCGTTGGGTGTTCTGCACCTGGAAGCAGCGCAATGACAGCATCTAGTTGTGATTTTGGTGCGTGTAGCATGATGTATTTACTTTCTTTCGCTTGTATTACACCTTGAGCGCGAACCATCAGGCGATCAACTAACGCTTGTTTATCTTCAGATAATGGCGCTTTTGCTTGGATTAACACGGCTTTTGAGTGGAAGATATCTTGCACTTCTTTAAGACCATTCGCTTCAAGTGTTGCACCTGTTGATACCAGATCACAAATTGCATCAGCAATACCAGCGCGAGGGGCAACTTCAACAGAACCATTAAGCATCACTGATTTAAAGTTTATACCTTGTTCGTCTAAATAACGTTTTAGCAATTCAGGGTATGACGTTGCAATACGTAGACCTTCAAGTGATTGAGGGCCTTGGTAGTCAAATTCTTCAGTTGTTGCAATTGATAAACGGCAGCTACCAAAAGTCATACGCTTAAGCCTTTTATATTCAGCGGGTTCGCCAAGACGTTTACGCTCTAATTCTTTTTCTTCTAATTCGTTTTCACCAATGAAGCCAAGGTCAACAACGCCGTCCATGATTAAACCGGGGATATCGTCGTCACGTACACGCAGTAGATCAATTGGCATGTTTTCACAGTGCGCGATCAGACGTTGTTCGCGCATGTTAATTTTAAGACCCATTGCTTTAAGCAGGTTTTGAGATTCAGTGCTAAGACGGCCTGATTTTTGAATTGCGATTCTTAGTCTTGGTTGGTCATTTTTAATTTCTAACATTGTCATCCTTTAACCTTGTCAAAATAATTGTCTATAAACGAAAAAACCCCCGAAAGATAAATCTTCCGAGGGTTTTCTAAATGAGTTCCGGAAGCTTGCGTGCATACACCTCCAGTCAACAGCCTGAAAGCTAATCAAATATGATGATGGTGATGCACGTTTACTTTCAGAGTGTTATTCATAAGTTTTTTCCAGTTAGTATAATGTTACTAATAAGTTTGGTTGAGTTCACAATAGCAACCTAGGATAAAATTGCAATGATTTTTAACTATTATTTACACAATATTTATATCAAAACCTAAACGCTATCGAAACTAAGGATCATTATTTATCTGAATAAGCTAAATCGATATCTTTATTTAAATGAAGTTTAAGGTTTTCAAGGTTGATATTGGCTTTCACAAAATAACTTGGCGAGAGTTCTATTGCGCGTTCAAGAAAGTATTCGGCTTCACGATAGCGACCTTCTAATATTAGAAAGTAACCGATATCATTATACGCATGTTCTGTTGGCATAACCTGCTTTAAGGTTTGTAATGCTCTTGAGTACATCCCCTTACGGACATAAACTAAACCTAAATCTACCCAAGCTTTAGAAAATCGGATATCGATGTCGATGGCTTTTTTAAAATTTATTTCAGCTTCAACGTAATTTCCAGACAGATAATGAGAATATCCAATATTAGTGAATAGAATTGGGTCTTGTGGTGTTATCGGTAATATTAAGTTTAACAATGCGCGTGCTTGTTTGTGAGCGCCTTTAAGATCATGAATGATAGCGAGCCCCATGTAAGCTTGTAGTGGTGATTGTTCATCAAGCTTCACATAGCCCTTTACAGGTTTGACTTGATTAGTAAGGCGTTGTTGATCTGTGGTTATCGCTTTTGTTAATAGTACTAACGCATCTTGTTTGTTTTTTTGAGCTAAATATATAACACCAAGCTGTGTTTGCGCTAAAACATGTGCTGGTTCATCTTTAAGTACTTGTCCAAATGCTTTTCTGGCCAGCTCTGTATTGCCCTGTTTAACTTCAAGTAAACCAATTTTATAAAATAACGCTGTATTGGTCATACTGATTGCTGGATTGTCGTCATCATTAGGTTGTAACTTTAATGCTTTGGCATAGAGCACGATGGCTTTGTCATATTGGCTATTTTGTTCAGCGGAAATAGCCTGTGATAGCGTTGTTTCTCTTGAGTCCGGCGGGACGTCTGAAAAATTGAGCTGGCTGCCACCTGTTGTGGTAGTCGTGCAACCAACTAAAAAAGTAAACCCTATAATGGCAGATAACCAATTTTTGATTCGATCTGATTTTATAATCAAAATGCATCTCCCCAAACACTCATCACTTTTAGTACTGCAGGTCCGATTGCGACAATAAAGAAGGAAGGCCAAATACAACACATCATAGGGAAAATCATTTTTACGCCTAATTTAGCTGCGTTCTCTTCTGCAGCTTGCAGCCTTTTTTCACGGTATTCATCTGCATATATACGGATCGTCGCAGCTACACCAGTACCCAGTCTTAAGCTTTGAACAATGACGGAGTTAAGCCCTCTAATATCGTCCAGACCGGTCCTGTCGCTAAATTCTTTCAAAGCTTGTTGCAATGTTAGGCCATATCTAACTTTACTGCAGACGAGGTTGAGCTCATAAGAGAGATAAGGGTGGGCAAGTTTCAATTCTTTTGCAACACGTTGAAATGACTCAAGTAAACCTAGCCCTGATTCACAGCACACGATAAGTAAATCAAGCGCATCAGGAAAATAACGTTTTAAATCAGCCATTCTACGCTTGGCTATTTTTTGTAAAATAATAGCTGGTAAAAGATAAGCTGTACCCAGTACAAACCACATTATATAGACAATCGTGGATGTTGAATAAGTTGAAATTTGATTGATTAATAAAGGGACTAGCGCGCCACTGATTAAGAGTAATAATAACTTAATTGAATTGAATATTTTTAAAGCGTCTTGAGTGTGAAAGCCTGCGTGAATCAGCAATTTTTTAGTGGATGAGTCCCCTTGGTAACGTTTGTTGATAAAAGGGATATTGTTTAATTTATCAATCGTATGTTCTAGTGATGACTCGTATTCTTTAGCTAAGTCGTCGGGTTGTGTCGATTCTTTAGATAGTTTATTTAATTGTTTTTTAACTGGGGAATAAAGTCCCGATACTAATGACGAAAGAGCTATCGCTAGCATTATTCCTGCGATACCTGCAATCAGATAAATAGCCCATTTAACCATGACAGGGTCGGTAAACGTTGCTTCAAAAAGCTGTATAATTTGATTCATGATTATACCTCAATCTTAATTATTTTAATAATCCACCATATACCAAGCAGCATGCCGATCCCGCCCCATTTTAGTAAATTTAAACCCTCTGGAGTATTAATTAGAATGCTTGTGTAATCTGGGGATGAAATATAAAGCACTGCAAACAAAACGAAAGGTGTTAAGACGAGTACCCAACCTGACAGTCGTCCTTCAGCTGATAATGTTTTGACACGGCGTTTGAAGGTAAACCTTTGTCTAATTATTTTCGACAGATTATCTATATTTTCTGCAAGATTACCCCCGGTCTCTTTATGGATAGACACTGAACTGCAAAAGGCCATTGCGGACGTGCTCGGTACGCGCTTAACAAAATTAAGCAGGGCTGTATGAACATCGTTACCGAAATTAATGCGATTAAACATAAGCTTAAATTCATCAGATAGTTCTCCCTCAAGTTCTTCATAAACAAGTTTAATTGAATCACTAAAAGCATAACCCGCTTGCAGTCCGCGTTTAAGTATGTCTAATGCTTCAGGGAATTGTTGCTCAATCATTTCCATGCGCTTATTTATATTCCGGTTCAATATTAAGTGCATAATGGTAAACATAGTGATGACACAAAACACTGTAAAAATCATATCCAGACTGATAAACCATGCTGTTATTGCTACGATAAGCGATAAGACAAGAGTCAGTATCAGATATTGATGACCTAACATTTTTGATCCGGAAAGTTCCATCTTGTAGGTGTAATTGTAAACTAACGGTAATGATTCAATCCACTGTAAGAAAGGGGATAGAGATTCTACTTTTTTATTGATTAAAATCTCAGCTTGGGCTTCTTCATCGCAATCTGCTAGTGATGCTAGATGTTTACGTATATGTTTGGAATTAGCTCGTTGTGGACTATATACGGAGATGAAAAAACCTTGAAATAACAATACTACCGCTGCAAATACTAAGAGTAAAAAAATGACTTGAGAACTCATAAATTAACCACTTAAAATCCGTTGGACAGCATATCGACAGTGAATAGGCTGTGAGGTATGTCAATACCTTTATTTTTGAGTTTACGCGCAAAGGTGGGGACAACGCCTGTAGCTGCATATCTTCCCTTAATGCTGCCATCATCATTTTTTCCTTCGCGTCGGAAAGTGAAAATTTCAGACATAGTGATCATTTCACCTTCCATTCCGGTGACCTCTTGGATGCTGGTGATACGTCGCTTGCCATCTTCTTGTCGCTGTAATTGTACTACCACATCAATGGCCGATGATATTTGAGTTCTGATGTTATGTACTGGCATATCAAACCCTGCCATGCATACCATATTCTCTAATCGTCCTAAGCCATCTCGTGGTGTGTTAGCGTGCAGTGTTGTCATTGAGCCTTCGTGACCCGTATTCATCGCAGCTAACATGTCTATAGCTTCACTGCCACGTACTTCTCCGATAATAATTCGGTCGGGACGCATCCGTAAACAGTTTTTTACCAACTCACGTTGGGTTACTTCACCTTTACCTTCGATATTCGCAGGTCTTGTTTCTAACCTAACCGTATGTGGCTGTTGTAGCTGTAATTCAGCTGAATCTTCAATGGTAATAATTCGCTCATTATCGGGTATGTACCCGGATAAAATATTCAATAGTGTGGTTTTACCACTACCCGTACCGCCAGAAATCAAAATATTTAATTTACCTAATACAGCTGCTTGGATGAGATCTGCCATCGGTTGAGTCATCGAACCATAGTCGATAAGTTGCTGTATCTGTAGCTTATCAACAGTAAAACGACGAATTGATAATGCAGGGCCATCAAGCGCAAGCGGGGGGATGATGGCATTGATACGGCTACCATCTTTGAGTCTGGCGTCGACCATTGGCGATGACTCATCGATTCTTCTGCCTACCCCGGATACGATGCGGTCGATGATATTTAACAAATGTTTATCATCATAAAATTGAACTGATACTTGTTCTAATTTACCATTGCGCTCGACAAATATTCGGTCGTAACTGTTGACTAGAATATCTGCGATTGTCGGATCTTCGAGTAAAGTCTCAAGCGGACCGAGTCCTAATATTTCATCGGTGATTAATTTAATTAACACTTTCCTAACATCGAGACTAATTGGTCTGGTTTGTTTATTCAGAAATTGATAGCAAGAGTTAGCTATTTTCTCTTTGGCAACCTCTGGGGGTAAGGTTTCTAGCACCGAGAGATCAAGTTGAGTTAACAGTTGACCAAATATTTCTTGTTTGGTCTCCATATCGCTAGCTGTTAACATACTAAAGGGGTCATTCGTTTGGTTGTTGACAAATTCCATTATAGTCTCCGAAATATTCTAGTTAATAAGGTTATTTTCACAGGACTCTCAATTGAGAATAACTCCCCGATAATATGTGATACCTCATCTTGTATTACTTTATGATCAGCTACTTTTAATAATGGTGAGCCTGAATCGATACCCGCATTGGCAAGTTGATAATTGTTGCTTACTACATATAGGCTATCGATGCCCAAGACTTTTTTTATATCGGTGAGTGATATATTACTATTTTTAGCCGAATATCGATTAACGATGACATGTAACTTATGTGTATCTATACCTAGGTTCTGGGTTAATTGTTGAATCATTACTTTTGCTTCGCGAAGACTGAGTATGCTTTGCTGTACCACAATCAGAACTTTAGATGATAAATTCAATAATGGGATGGTGAAATGCTCAATACCACGTGATAAGTCAACTAATACAAGGTCGTGATTCAACTTTACTTTCCAAACTAGTTGATCTAAACATTGTAAAATTTGTGGGTTGGTGTTGAGCTGAGTATAAGGTTTACTGGCTAACAGGCTCAGGTTATCTCTTTTTAGCATCATTGATTTAATGGCTGTATTATCTAATTTATCTACTTCATTTAGCGCATCGGTTAAATAATAATTCGCATCAAAATTAAACGTGTCAGCAAGTGAACCATAATTTAGATCTGCGTCTATAATAGCAATCTCTTGGTTCGATAAATGGGCACTAATCTCACCTAAGCAACTGGTGATAAAGCTGGCACCTGATCCTGGTTTACCGTTGATGATGGTATATAGCGGGGCTATTTTACGGGCTTGCATTAACTCATTAGCGGATGTTAGTAATGAGTTAATCAATTCTTTTTCTACATCCTGTACAGAAATAATGTCTTTTACTTTGAATTGCACAGCTGTTCGAATAAGCTCATTTTTAATGTTGTCTGCAACTAGGATGAAATTAATATTATGTTTCGCAATTTCTTTAATGTCATTTATAGTCTTATGGTTATCACTATCTAGTACGAAGATAACCAAATTATGATTGTTTAAGTTACTTTCCAATGTGGTGCAATAACCTACTTTTAAGTTTGTAACTGAAGCTAAATACGTGGACAAATTCTGGCGTAGTGTCGAGTTAGGGCAAACGACTAAACAATTTAGTGGAAAAGGCAATGTTTGTGCATCTCGATCTATCGGGACGGAGTGACTTTCACTAAATCCAATTATATTATTTGAATTTTGGTTGTTCATTTATGATTCCTTACCAATAAATAGTTACTAGTCTTATCATTATGTTGGTGTACATAAAGTTGTCGTATTGGGTGTCACGCCTAAACTCTCACTTGGTAACGTAGTTGAAAATGTAGGTGAATTTAATGTTAGAAATAATCCCGGTATTAATAATTGGTGCTGATAATTTATGATATCTACTTTGACAAAATGAATGAAATTAGCGTCAACAGAGCTTAGTACTTGAGTCCCGTCATCCATTAGGTATTGAATTTGTAAATTTGCTGCCGAAAGGTTCGGAATGATGGGTTGGTCATTGAATAGTGAAGTCGAGATCATGTCATCAAAAGCGACAATGTTTGTGGTATCAAAATAGCAAACCGTAGCCAATCTAGCGCCACGTCGTGTGACTTCCGTTAGTACATTCCAGGTGAAAAATAGTCTACCAATTTCTAACACGGCAAATAAAAGTAAGAAAAATAAACTACCAGCTATAGCAAACTCCACAGCATATACACCCTGTTGTTTACTGTGATTGTAGTTAATCATTAGAACGCCCTCATTGTATAGGTTGATATTAGTGGGAAACTCATATCAATATCAATATCATTACCTAAGCCAAAGGTAGTGAACATGTCTGAAAATAAAGGTTGCCAAGGATAAGAAACACTAATAGTGACAAATTTACCGGATAAACTTAAGTCTATGGTACTAGACGTTAAGTTTGGTAGTAGAGGCGTTACTGAGCCTGGGCCACCATATTTTATATATGTCGTCACTTTAGTTGCTACGTCCGGTCTTATTTTATATACACCAGTGCCAAGTTTGGTATTACCTGCTAAATAGCGGGATGCGTTTCGTACTGTTTTATTAAGGGCATTATATTGATACAGTAACCGACCGAATTCGGCAGTCGCAAAAATTATTAATAAGAGAAAAGGTAGGATTATCGTAAGTTCAATCGCGGCAAAACCTTGTTCTTTACTATGTTTTGCACCGCCTGTTTTGATTGTGGTTCGTAACATAACGCCTCCTAAGAATCAGAGCTTCCTGGTACATGAAATAATACAATTTTATATGGACCATCATTATCCACTGGAGTTATAGAGGGTGTTCCACTATCAGTACAGTTTCCGCCACTATTAATGAACTCACCCACGACATAGGAAGTTGGTCCTGAACTACCCACTTTTTGGGTCATAAAAAAACAACCAATATCAAGGAAGTCAAGATCGTTCGCGCCATTTGTTGTACCGTTACAATCTGCGATAACAACCTGTAAAATACGGCGGTCTGATCTGGCCACTTGCGACCCAGCACTCAGTTCTGCAATGATATTACCGCCTGATATCGGGTTAATGGCATCGCATGAAGTGTTCGCGTCGTTTAGATATTGGGCTTCATCGTTATCGTAGTCATTAAATGTATATGATTTAGCGGCAGCACCTGCTTCAAGAGCGTCACCATTTGAATCAAGTTCGATCGTCGCGCCTTCACATATATTGGTATCTCTTAGGTGCTCGGTCGAATTAACGGGTCCATACCATTCTCCCATTCTGGTATTCAGTCCTTGTGCAACTGGCCCTACTGTATTACCTGGTTCTGTTGGTACCGATTGATTGCTTATTCCGGGCGTGAAACAGACTGTGCCAAGATTTGTGTCACCAGCCATTGCCGCACGGATGTCTGCGGCCCCGGTATTGGAACCAAGACGAAGTAACTGAAAATTTCCGGGACCGATTGGAGAGTTTGAATTTGAACCAATTTTCATCAAATTTAGACTATATTCTTTTAAACCATACTCATTTGTCAGCGCATCTGCGTTAGCGTTCGCTAAGTCAGCACAAACGACCATAGGGACTAAGTCTTGATAACAATTACTTATATCAGAGCTAGGACCCGACAGTGCTGTCGCTGAAACTTGTTTATTAAAACTGAACACATCAGCGAGAAAGTTATCTAGATCTAACTGTGATAAAGATACTTTCACATACTTTGCGCTTTCATTATTATCTTGAATAAACGGATCTGGTAATTGTGAAAATTCTACGTTTAACTGCGCTGTCATTTGATCGAGACTATTATTCACACTTGAAAAGTCGATTGCACTTGCTAACTCATGGTGATCGTTATGCGTTATGTTTAATTGGATCAAGGCGACGACTGCAGCCCTAGCTTGCTCATGAGTTGCACCTTCATCTAACTCTGTAGCAGCATGCAAAGCTGCAGCATCGACTAAATTTTGTAATTTCCCTTTGTTTAGTAATAAATGGCCGCCGTCTAGCGCTAATGAAGCCATGCCAATAAGAGCA
This sequence comes from Moritella sp., assembly GCF_013215705.1. GTDB lineage: Bacteria > Pseudomonadota > Gammaproteobacteria > Enterobacterales > Moritellaceae > Moritella. The sequence continues at coordinate 139,528 of NZ_JABSQR010000008.1, forward strand.
AATAAGGCTACTGTAAACACAATGAGAACGTTACCGTTTTGTTTATTTCTTAAGGTGTTGTTTGAGTTGATACCCATAATGTAGCCTTTCAATTACTGTGAAATATCACGCGCAGATTTAGCGTCATAAGCACTATCATGATATGAAGAGATAACTTTTTGGCCATACTTACCTTCAAGAGTATTGGTTATGCCATCATTTTTTGCAGGGGCATTGGGATCAAGAATTTGTATGTCTTTAAAATATAGCGTTGATGCTGATAATTCGTAATTAGGCTCTTGCACGCAACCGAATAAGAATTGGCTACAGAGCAGTATTAAACTTATATATTTCATCATGATCCCTTAATTCAATTGCTTGCTATAAATGTATTATCAATACTTAGCTAATTGAGAGTATGGCCATACTGTTGCTCCGTGCCACCCGAATTTGGCACAATACTTGCGGGCGTATCTGAAGTATCATTAGGTTTTTTGGTATCAGAGCCTTTCTCTTGCTGTGTCATTTTACCGAGTAAGTAAAACTCCATATCAGACACGGGCACAAAGCCATCGGTAGGTAATATCATGCCATCTTTGTTAAAGGGTCTGACTAAGCGAGGTGTCACCATAATAACCAGTTCTGTTTGACCACTTATATACTCTTGGCTTGTGAATAACTGGCCTAAAATCGGAATGTTACCTAAACCTGGGAATTTAGTGATAGATTCACGAAGGTTATCACTTAGCAAGCCACCAATAACGATAGTTTGGCCATCTCCGAGTTCAACCGTGGTTGCGGTAGATCTTTTGATTAAAGAGGGGATGATAGTTGATGTGTTGGAGTCTGATGCTGAGATCATCACACTATTGACGCTACTGAGTTCACTGACAAGTACCTTAAGATTTAGGTTGATTTTACCAGAATCAAGTACTGTTGGTACAAAACTGACACCCACACCAAAATCTCGATATTCGATTATAACGCCATCATCAGTTGAAACCGGCACTGGATACTCACCACCAGATAAAAACTCAGCAGACTGGCCACTCAGTGCCGTTAAATTGGGTTCTGCAAGTATTTTCGTTAACCCTTTACTTTTTGCTACGTCAAAAGCAACGCTAAACAACATATCACCAGTGAGATAGCGAGCAAAAATATTAGTATCTATTGTGCCTAAAATATTAGTCGGCACATTACCAGTCCCTGTCCCTATACCAGCAAATCCATCTGAACCGAATGCACCCAGAACGGTGTTACCATCCAAATTGCGACCTATATCTGTACTAACTTCCGCAACCGTGACTTCTAACATGACCTGTTGACCACCGCCGACAGACATCATATTAACGACAGTACTGTTACTTTTGTCCACGTTAGCTGCTGTTGCATAACCTTGGGCAATTTCTACGGCAGTATTCATTTTCACTAATGATGAGACCTGCCCACTGACCACCAATTGACCTTGTGAGGTTTCTACGCCAATGTCTTCATTTGGTAAGTATTTGTATAGACGTTTTCTAAGACTATTTAAGTCATGGGTTACCTCTAGATTTTGCACGTGAACTAGGTTGTCGTCTTTATCCCATACCATCATGTTCGTGGTGCCTAATCTTTTACCGACTATATACAGCTCGCGACTGCGTAGAATTAGGATATCAGCAATATCAGAATTACCTACGGATACGCGATGGATCGCTTTATCCATTTGTAACGTTTTAGATTTGAAAATAGGAATTCTAACACTATCATCATCTAATGCAGTTGGTCCGCCAGCGAACGCTGTACTCACTAAAATTAAATTGGAGATGAAAATTAAAACAACTAATGACCATTGCTTAGACTCATATTTATAAAAATGGGAGTTTATATTCATATGTATCACCTATTTATAGTCGAATAACTAAATTTTAAGTTGGACAGATTCTTGGGTTGTTCCACGGATTATTTCGACTTTATGTTTTCTAATTTGACGCGGTTTAAACACAGGTGGCGCTATTTCAACAATATCATCGGTGGTCACTTCTTTATTGCTTGCAAAATCGACAGCGTGGCTGTCTGTTGGATTGCGTAGTGCTAGCTGTAACCGTCCTTTATTACGGGCCGTCATCAATATTTCAGCTTGTTCTAGGTTAACTTCGACGGTGATAGCTCTTACAAGTTGAGGCTTGTTTTCATTTATTGCTGCGCGTTGATCAATGGCTAATATCTTAATATTATGTAGAATTACTTCTGTCTTTACGTAACCTCCGCTACCGGATACCGTATTTAAAATATCTATTCTGTTACCTGGTAATAAGAAACCAGCCACACCGACAACATCATCAACACGGATAGATACAGCGCGCATATTTTCTGAAATAAGGCTTGCTAGTGTACTGCCTTCACCTTTGATGAGCAGTCTTTCTAATCGGATGATGTCATCTATATAAATAGTCTCTTTCGCTATCATGCCGTAGATTTCATTTGGTTCAGCGACAGTATTATCAGCTGACATAGACTCGGGCAAAACTTTCAATTTAATATGTTTGGATTCAATGATCGTACCTACGGGAATAATCATAGTGGAAAAGGCTATATAAACTTGGTTTTCTGGAGCCGCCACTTTATTGGTTTCTAACCAGTTTTGTGCGATTAAAATAGCGCCAACCCCAAACATAATCGAGATTGTAACTGAAATTACGGTTTTTTTATTCATGTTACCTACCTCTAATATTATTCGTTCTGACTAACAAAGTAGTGCTTCCATGTGATATCTATTAAGTTGTTTTCGACTTGGTTTTGGAGTTCATTCAATTTAACTTGATCAGTAATGATACTGAGTAGACAATGTCTCAGCGGGTGTGTCATCAGAAAGCATTAGATCTGAAAAGTATGTGCTTAATAAGTAATTGTGTCAGGAGTTGAGCGGATAAGCCTGTTTCGGTAATCGTTGTCGGGCGTTTAGCAAGGTGTTCATAAGTAAAATTAGTTTTTTCTTGTTCTAAAACGATTCCAGGTAAGGGGGTATTGTCATCAGTGGATAATGTTGGTTGATTTTGTTGCTGCCCATTTACCGATTGGTCCGTCATAATCATGTCCGTTCCTATTTATATTAAAGTTATAGGAGAATTATATGAGATTAAGAGATGTGCTAATTTCATTAATAATGACTTCTATCGTCCACATCAAATCGTCAATGTCATGGTTAACATAAGTAGCTAACATCCAACCAAGCATCAATGCGGGTGCGTAGGGCACATTAACCCTTCCTGCATCTCCTTTTTCGGGTTTAAAATATGTACGTAAATATAAGCAATCGATATAACGATAAATCATCATTTTTAAACCACGCCAACCTACCGCTTTGGTTGCAATTAATATACTTGTAAATGCGCCAAAGATAACGCCGTAAGCAATCGACCACGTTAGGACTAAGGGACCAGCCAACGTGCCAATACCTATTATTAATTTGACATCTCCAGCACCTAGGATTTTGAAATAATAAGCTGGGATTAACAATAAGGTGGCAAGACCTGCTCCAGATAATGCTTCAAGTAGACCATCCCAACTATGAAAATAGCTGTTAACTGTTATGCCTAGTAAGAAAGTTAATAAGCACAACAGATTAGGGATACGTTGATAACGAAGGTCAAAGTATAAAGCCACACTTAAGCTAAATAATGTGATCACTACCGATGTTAACAACGCATATTCCGTCATATTATTCCCCTAGACTAAAATAGCGTTTGATTACGGAACAACAGGTGCACAACCAGCCCCAACGGCACCACCGACGGCATCAGCTAAACAATCAATTCGCACTACGGCAGCATCACCCAAGTCAGAGAACGCTGTAACCATTGCGCCAACGACTAATCCGCCGGCAATGGCATACTCCACTGCAGTAAGACCACTTTCATCTTTTATAAAATCATGGATAAATACTGATAATTTATTCATTTTATTACTCCAGCTACATTGCTTTTAATCCACAAACATAAATTAATGCATTGATTTTATTAGCTTTACTTCTTTGTATACCACGCTTGAGAAGCATATAGATAAAACTAGAGCACTAACTGATTATTGGCTAATGTTTCTTGTGTATATTTATGAATTGTGCTTGTGTTCGATGATTTGTCCTTATTATATAAGTCGTTACGCCAATTGATGTCCCCTAAGTTATCAATCCAGGCTGTTTGATAAGTGATAAAAACGGGCAATAATTGTTGTAGTCTCAGGTGGTTTATACCTAACGGATACAACCGTGACTCAATGCTCTATTGTGATGTTTAAACAGATATTTAGTTGGCGTGTCATGTAAAAATATAGCGTTGTTATTTTTAAGGTGGTTCTCTTGGTATAACGTATTTAAATCGTAACCTTTGGCTCGATAAAAATTAAGACTTTTTAAAGCGGTGTGATTTTTGTTATGTAACGGCAGCAGGTCGTTGTTAATAATATTACGAGTAGGTGTCCATGTAGGATTGAGGGAGACGGGGTAAGGAAAGCCATCGCCAGCTGAACACTCCACTTCGGAGTGCTTTTCATTAATATAAACGGTTTAAGATTAGAGCGGTGAGGGCTAACGCTCTAATAAAGACAGTTTATTTTCTACACCATCCCAGTCGTCGGCATCTGCTGGTGGCTCGCATTTTTCGGTAATAATAGGCCATTGTTCAGAGAGCTCTTCATTTATTTCAATAAATACCTGTTGATCTTCTGGCACTTCATCTTCTTGGTAAATGGCATCGACAGGGCATTCTGGCACGCACAGTCCACAATCAATACAGGCTATAGGATTGATGACGAGGAAGTTTGGTCCTTCATGAAAGGCATCGGCAGGGCATACAGGGACGCAATCACCATGTTTACATTTAATACAGTTTTCGGTTACGACAAAAGCCATGATGCTTGTTCCTCAATTTTCAAAGTGCAGGCATTATACGTAAGCACGACCTAAAAGCAATTAACATCCTAGGTAGATTGAAAAAGAGGCATGAAAAACAAGCTAGTTTCAAATAATAAAATGCATATCTCTTCATAATAACGTAAAATACTCGCCCTAAGATTTTAGTTTTCTGGCTAGTGCTCTAACAGCGCGATGCACTTTGATATTTGGATAATTTTCTATGTTACGTTTAACCGATGTAAAACTTCCGTTAGATCATGATGATCAAGCTATTAATGAATATATTTTACAGAGATTGTCACTGCAACCTGAACAATTGAGTGAATATACTGTTTTTCGTCGTGGTTATGATGCACGTAAACGAGATGTGATTATCTTAATGTATACATTAGATATTACGTTGGCTGATAGCGTAGATGAGCAAACGCTTCTGGCTAAGTTTGAAAAAGATCAGCATGTTCGAATGACGCCTGATATGGAATACAAATTTGTTGCTGAAAAAACAGAAGAACTAGAGCATCGTCCTGTTGTGATTGGCTTTGGTCCATGTGGTTTATTTACAGCGTTAATCCTTGCGCAAATGGGATTAAAACCAATTGTTCTCGAACGTGGTAAAGAAGTGCGTGAAAGAACAAAAGATACATTCGGATTTTGGCGTAAACGTGTTTTAAATCCAGAATCAAATGTTCAATTTGGTGAAGGTGGCGCGGGTACATTCTCTGACGGTAAATTGTATAGCCAAGTAAAAGATCCAAAATTTCATGCGCGTAAGATTTTAACTGAATTTGTTAAAGCGGGCGCGCCTGAAGAGATCATGTTCTTAAGTAAGCCACATATTGGCACATTTAAGCTGGTTACTATGATTGAGCGTATGCGTAAAGATATCATTGCGCTTGGCGGTGAAATTCGTTTTAGTGCCCGTGTTGATGATATTTTAATTGAAAATGGTCAAGTTACCGGTGTTGAACTTGCTGGTGGCGAAATTATTGAAACAAATCATATTTCTCTGGCTATTGGTCACAGTGCGCGTGATACATTTGAAATGCTACAAAAACGTGGCGTTTACCTAGAGGCTAAGCCTTTCTCAATTGGTTTCCGTATTGAACATAAACAGTCAGCCATTGATGACGCGCGTTTTGGTAAAAATGCCGGTAACCCACTACTTGGTTCTGCGGATTATAAACTTGTTCATCATTGTAAGAATGGTCGTTCGGTTTATAGCTTCTGTATGTGTCCCGGCGGTACTGTTGTTGCGGCAGCGTCAGAAGAAGGTTGTTTGGTAACAAATGGCATGAGCCAATACTCGCGTAATGAAATGAATGCGAACAGCGCTATTGTTGTTGGTATTACGCCAGAAGATTTCCCAGGTAACCCATTAGCGGGTATTGATTTACAACGTAAATGGGAACAGAACGCTTTCGTTATTGGTGGTAGTAACTACGATGCTCCTGGACAAACAGTAGGCGATTTCCTTACTGGTCGTGGTGAAGGTGAATTTGGTGATGTTGTGCCATCATATAAGCCAGGACTTAAGTTTACTGACTTAAGCAAAACGCTTCCTCCTTTTGCGATTGCTGCTATCCGTGAAGCGATACCGGCTTTTGAAAAGAAAATTAAAGGTTTCTCTGCCAAAGATGCAACACTAACGGGTGTTGAAACGCGTACATCATCGCCTGTAAGCATTAAACGTGGTCGTGATTTCCAAAGTATCAACACGAAAGGGTTATACCCTGCCGGTGAAGGTGCAGGTTATGCTGGTGGCATTTTATCTGCTGGTATTGATGGTATTAAAGTGGCAGAAGCAATGGCACTTTCTATGCTTGGAAAAGAAACTTAGTTCTTTTAAATCAAGTGTTGTTAGTGTTTAGCTAATGAGTTGATTAAACATCGACATGCACGCGTAAAACATTCGCGTTATGATAGAGAGAGGGGCGGTTAGTGTGAATTAACCGCCCTTTTTATAGATTAATAATTTTATTGGTTACTTCGAAAAAATTGCTTTAATCTTTTTAATTGGTTTGTTGACCGCAACCCGCACCTTGCGTTTTAGTGCGTGTTTAATGACCGTAGATCTCAGGTCTTTAAACTCTACCGCGTCTGCATCGTAGGTTCTGGTTAGGGTTATAGCATCAAATTTACACCTGGTGGTACAGGCTCCACAACCAATGCACGTGTATTCATCTGCAATGACCACACCACAGCCTAGGCAACGTGCCGATTCTTTCTTTACTTGCTCTTCAGTAAATGTTTCACGAAGATCCTTGAAGGTTTCTTTCGATTTTTTGCCATCTACATGCGAAGTTTGTTGTCTTGGTGCGGTATCAAAACCAGCAAGATTAACATTAGCCTTATCAAATGCACGGTAATCACGTTTTAGGCGACCTAACACCAAACTTTGACCACGTTGAACAAAACGATGAATAGAGATAGAACCTTCTTTACCATGTGCAATCGCGTCAATGGCAAAACGAGGACCTGTTAATGCATCACCACCGGCGAAAATATCTGGTTCACCCGTTTGGAAAGTATCAGCATCCGCTTGAATAGTCTGGTTAGGATTTAATACAACTTTGCTGTCTGCAAGAATACTACCCCAATCCATCGCTTGACCCACTGAAAGTAATACGTGATCAGCTGCAACAATCTTAGTATCATTCTCGTCATAACTCGGATTAAATTTGCCATCTGCGTCAAATACAGAAATACATTTTCTGAATTCTACACCGACAACTCGGCCATTTTCAGCGACGATGCGTTTTGGACCCCAAGAATTGTTAACGTTAATGTCTTCATCTAACGCTTCTTCAACTTCTTCTGCGTGTGCAGGCATTTTTTCACGGCTTTCAAGACAGAACATATCTACTTGTGCAGCGCCGACTCGGGTTGCCGTTCTTGCTACATCAATAGCAACATTACCACCACCGATAACAATTATGTTACCTTCAAATTTCGAGTGATCGCCTAGATTAACATGACGTAAGAATTCTACACCGGTGATAACGCCTTGTGTATCTTCACCTTCTAGTCCTAGCGATCGACCCGCCTGCGCACCGATAGCCATGTAGAATGCTTTGTAATCCTGTGTCCTAAGATCATTAAGGCTGATATCTTTACCAATTTCAACGCCGGTTTTAAATTCAATGCCCAAGTCTTTCAATACATCGATTTCGGCGTTGATCACATCTTTTTCAAGACGGTAAGAAGGAATGCCCAGTGTTAACATACCGCCCAGCGCTTTTTGTTTTTCAAACACGGTAACTTTGTAACCTTGCACAGCCAAATAGTAAGCACAAGATAGACCAGCAGGACCAGCACCGATAATGGCAATTTTCTTATCGTAGTCATGTTTAATCGTTGGAACATAACGCGTGTCAGCGTTCATATCCTGCTGTGCAATGAATTTCTTAATATCATCAACAGCAACCGCACCATCTATATCACAACGGGTACAATCATCTTCACAGAATTTTGGGCAAATACGTCCGCATACCGCAGGGAACGGATTTTCCAGCTTAATCAGTTGGAGTGCTTCAGCATATTTACCTTGCGATGCCAACTTGATATAACCTTGAACACCGATATGCGCAGGGCAGCCCGCTTTACAAGGTGCTGTGCCCTCTGCCATAACAACTTCTCTGTTAATACGGTAATCTTCATTCCATCTGTCTGGCGTCCACTCTGTGTTATACGGAAGCTCACGTTCAACCTTCGGAATAGGCGTGTTCTTACACAGTTTTTGTCCTAGTTTCAATGCATTAGTCGGGCATACTTCAACACATTCGCCACAAGCAACACACTTATCTGCATCTACTTTTACAGTATAGTTAGAACGCACGAAATCGTGGTTCGTCAACATGTTGGCGTTTCTTAAAGCAAGGCAACCACAACCGCAACAGTTACATATCGCGTGTGTGTGCCCAGGTCCGTCTACATTTGGCATGTTATGCATTAAACCGTTATCTTCGGCTTTATGAATGATTTCAAATGCTTCTTCACGGGTGATTTCACGACCACGGCCAGTACGAATATAATATTCAGCGGCGTTGCCTAATTGAATACACATGTCCTCTTTAAGGTGACCACAGCCTTCTCCCATTGCCTCTCTGGCAGTACGGCAAGAACAGTCTGATACCGAGAATCGATCGTTATCATTTAAGTATTTAGATATTTCATCATTCGATACACGTTTAGATTCACCTGAAATCGCAGATTCGATTGGTATAACCCGCATCGGTCCCGTACCTATCGGAAAGTTACCTATCGCAAGGGGGCCTCTTTTTCTGCCATAATCACTAAATGCTTTACCCATTTGCGGATATTTAATCGAATTTTCTTTGTGATTGACCAGCATTTCCATGTGGCCGGGGACCCAGAGCTCGAGCCAGAATTTATCGACGCCGTCTTGCTCGCCCACAATAGTGGCTCCTACCATGGCGAGTTCCCATAACAGTTCTTTGGTTTTTTCTGGTGATTTCCCGCACTCAGAAGCAACTTCTTCTACAGTCTTCCCTTTACGAAATTTAAGACACAACGCCGCTTCTGCCATTTCATCGGTGACTACAGGTTCTAATACTTTATATTCAGGGTGTTCTGGTTTGACTTCATCTTTAGCCCCTCGTTTAGTCCTACTGATCAAATTCGCCAAGTCTATTACTTTTTCTTTTACCATCACATTAACTCCAAATGTTTAAATTATTATTATTTTAAATTAGTCACTTAACTGCATGTCCAGTCATCGCCTTCTGACACAGTTAAGGGGGAACGTTAAGTTTTTTATGCGCCGCTAATACGCTGATAAGAGTGCCTGCTCGACCTCTTGTTATAATAGGAACTAGGTCTTATCCCACGCATACAATCACGCACTAAATATGTGGTTATTATACTCATTTTTGAGTGTTTATGATTGGATGCAAATCACGATTAGCTAAAAAACAACGTGTTATGTCTGTGAAAAGTTAATTACTACATTATTGTTAACGAACGGTATTTAAGTTTGAAGCAGAAGTGGCTTGTGGGAATTAAGATTTAAATTGCCGAGATCGCCTTTGCCAACACGTGACAACCAGCGACCTAGCTTTTAGGTAATATGAAAAATCAGTCATAAAAAAACAGCTGTGTGCAACTATTAGCAAGCAATGACTTCTTTTATCGAGAACTCTTTACCGCTTAACATACCCCATTCCAGACTTTCACATCTCGGACATTCAGATTTGTGTCTGATAATATTAAAAACATACTTACACTCTTTACAGATTGCTTCTGCGGGAATGATTTCAATGTCCAATTTTGTCTCCTCAAACTCCGTACCGTCGACGGCTGCAGGGAAACATTCGTGAATGTATTTTGGGATCATCGATGATAGTTCACCAATTTGCAGCACAATTGTATCGACTTTTGTTAATCCATTTTTATCTACGAAATTTTTAACGGTTTTTATGACTTCAAAGACAACGCCTAATTCGTGCATAAGAACCTCCTTATTATTTTGATTGAAAGGGCGAATAACTATATTCCTCGCCCTTTTGATACCATTGACCTAAACCGCTGGTTTTATAACATTGATTAATTATCCAGCTTTAGGGCTTAGCTATTAATAAACGCTTTTATTTTTTTGATCGGTTTGTTTACTGCCACTCGCACTTTACGTTTTAACGCATGCTTGATAATGATCTTCTTCACTTCTTTCAGGTCTGAACCTTCAGCATTATGTGTTTTAACAAGCGTAATCGCACCAAATCTACATTTCGTTGTACATGAACCGCAACCTATACACATAAATTCGTCGGCAACAGCTACACCACAGCCGAGACAACGCTCAGTTTCTAACCGTACTTGCTCCTCGGTGAATGTTTCACGTAGATCACGGAATGTTTGTTTAGACTGTTTACCGTCAACATGAGCAATATTCTGTCTTGGTGCATTGTCAAATCCATTAAGATTAATGTTCTTTTTATCAAATGCACGGTAATCACGTTTAATACGACCAAGAACCAAACTTTGACCATTTTGAACATAACGGTGGATAGAGATTGAACCTTCTTTACCTGCTGCAATCGCATCAATGGCAAATCGAGGGCCAGTTACTACGTCACCGCCAGCAAATACGTCTGGCTCATCCGTTTGATAAGTAGCAGCGTCTGCAGGGATTGTTTGGTTAGGATTTAACTCGATGTTACTGTTTTCAAGTATGTTACCCCAATCTATTGCTTGACCAACTGAAAGCAATACATGGTTAGCATCAACAATCTTTGTATTGTTTTCGTCATAGCTCGGGTTAAATCTGCCGTTTGCATCTATTACAGAAATACATTTTCTGAATTCTACCCCGACAACTCGGCCATTTTCCGTCACGATACGTTTTGGACCCCAAGAATTGTTGATGTTAATGTCTTCATCTAAGGCTTCACTTACTTCATCTACGTGAGCAGGCATACTTTCTCGGCTTTCAAGACAGAACATATCCACTTGTGCAGCACCAACTCGGGTAGCGGTTCTTGCTACGTCAATGGCAACATTACCACCACCTATAACAATCACTTTTCCTTCAAGTTCGCTATTTTCACCTAGGTTAACTTTACGTAAGAATTCAACACCCGTCACAACACCTTGCGCATCTTCACCTTCAAGACCTAGCGAACGACCAGCCTGAGCACCAATTGCCAAGTAGAATGCTTGGTAATCTTGTTTTCTCAGTTCAGCAAGAGTGATATCTTTACCTATTTCAACGCCAGTTTTAAACTCAACTCCCAATTCTTTCAAAACATCGATTTCTGCGTTTATCACATCTTTTTCAAGTCGATAAGACGGAATACCAAGGGTTAACATACCACCCAGCGCAGTTTGTTTTTCAAATACCGTTACTTTGTAGCCTTCAACTGCTAAGTAGTAAGCACAAGAAAGACCGGCTGGACCACCACCGATAACAGCAATTTTCTTATCATAGTCATATTTAATTTTCGGAATATAGCGTGTATCCGCGTCCATTTCCTTCTGCGCAATGAATTTCTTGATGTCATCAACAGCAACTGCACCATCAAGATCACAACGGGTACAATCGTCTTCACAGAATTTTGGACAGATGCGTCCGCACACTGCTGGGAACGGGTTTTCCATCTTGATCAGTTTAAGAGCTTCTTCATAATTGCCTTGCGAAGCAAGTTTGATATAGCCTTGAACGCCGATATGAGCCGGGCAACCTGCTTTACAAGGTGCAGTACCACCTTCCGTAACAACTTGTTTGTTGGTACGGTAATCAGGGTTATATTTATCTTCGCCCCATTCAGTATTATGAGGCAGTTCACGTTCTTTTTCAGCTACTGGCACTTTACTACATAGTTTCTGACCTAGTTTCAACGCATTAGTCGGACATGTTTCAACACATTCGCCACAAGCAACACATTTATCCAGATCAATTTTAACCGTATAGTTAGAACGAACCATATCCGGGTTTTGCCACTGTTCCGCAAGTCTCATTGCGAAACAACCACAACCACAACAGTTACAGATTGCGTGAGTTTTACCAGAACCATCTAAGTTTGGAATGCTGTGCATCAAGCCGTTATCTTCCGCTTTTTTAATCACTTCCATCGCTTCATCACGGGTGATCTCGCGACCACGACCGGTACGGATATAGTATTCCGCCGCATGGCCCATCTGAATACAGATATCTTCTTTTAAATGACCACAACCTTCATCCATGGCTTCGCGAGATGTACGGCAAGCACAATCAGAAAGAGAGAAAACTTCATTATCATTAAGGTATTTAGACACTTCTTCATAAGAGGCCGTTCTTGTATCTCCATCAATCGAAGTTTCGATCGGAATTACACGCATAGGGCCTTTACCAACAGGGATATTACCTGCGCACAGTGGGCCTTTTTTCTTACCGAAGGCATCAAAAGCGGCACCTAGTTCAGGATACTTCTGAATAAGCTCTTTATTGTTAACAACCATTTCCATGTGGCCAGGAACCCAGATATCAACCCAGTATTTGTCCACACCCTCAACATTGTTCACAAAGGCTGCTCCGCCTACTGCTGATTCCCATAGCAGTTTAGCTACTTCCTCCTCCGGCCTGCCGCAAACAGAAGCAACTTCCGCCGCACTCATTTTTTCCCGTAGTTTCAAACAAAGGGTAACCTCTGCCACGTCTTCAGACATCCAAGGGCTATAAATCTTATATTCAGGATCGTCAAACGTAATACCAGCTTTTGAACCACGTTTAACCCGACTGATCTTGTTCGCAAGATCTAAAACTTTGTCTTTTCCCATCACATTGCCTCCAAAATTTTATTTTTATTTTTATTTTTATTTTTATTTTTTCCAATCTTTAACTTCTGTACGAAGCCAGTTAGTCCAATCTTCAATACCTTCGCCAGTTTTAGCTGAAATTGGAAATACTTTAATATTTGGATTTAATTTTTTGACACGCTCTATAGCGGCTTCTAAATCAAAATCAAAGAAGTCCATTGCATCCATTTTATTAATTAGGAGTACATCACAGATAGAGAACATTAATGGGTATTTAAGCGGTTTGTCGTCACCTTCAGGAACACTCAGAATCATTACATTTTTGGCTGCGCCAGTATCAAATTCGGCCGGACAAACTAAATTACCAACATTTTCTAAAATCGTTAAATCAAGCCCTTCCGCATCAAGCCCTTGTAGTCCTTGCATCGTCATTTCTGCATCGAGATGGCACATTCCACCCGTGTGTAACTGGATCACTTTGACACCGGTTTTGGCAATAGTGTGGGCGTCAACATCGGAATCAATATCAGCTTCCATAACACCAATATTCATTTCATTTTTAAGTTTGCTAATTGTAGCAACTAGGGTTGTCGTCTTACCTGAACCCGGAGATGACATTAAGTTTATTAGTAAATTACCTTTTTGTTTTAACTCAAGTCGTAACGAATCTGCGTGTTTGTTATTATTGGCAAATATGCCTTCTTTTATTTCTATAATCTTAAAGTTATCCATAAACTCACCTGTATGTAGCGTGGGGTAGGCTGATGCGTTCCCCCAACAATAATTAAATTAGTTGATTCCATTCTACGCTTACCACTCGATACCTACTAGTGGGTACTTGTGAAAATTTGAGTATTAACTCTAATATTAGATGTTGATCATATTTAATCAATAATGAGGTGCGGGGTCGAAAGCTTAATGATTGAAATTTAGATATTAAATTTGACAGCGCTGGAATGGAAAAGTAAAAAGCCGTGCACTTTAAGTGAACGGCTCTAGAATTAGTTAGATTATTATTTTTTCGCTTGATACTGATGTATTTTGTGCGGAGTCGTATTAGTCGATAAGATTATAATCGTTACGTAAGATCTCGATGATTTCAGCTTTCGGATTATCAGATAAAAAAATCTTTTCGCCAGTGATCTTTTCTGCAATATTTAAGTAAGTTTCAGAAACAGACATTAATACAGATGTTGGTAATACATTATGTTTAGCGAGCGCTAAACGTTCATCCATTCTGTTTTTATTGAGTAAAATATCTGGTTCAGGGAAGTAGTTAAGTAATAATTGACGGAAACCTTCTTTTGAGTTTTCAATCACTTTACCTTCGCGGAAAGCGGCTGCATCCCAAATACGTGATGAGTCAGGCGTACCCACTTCATCCATATAGATAAGCTTGTCTTGACCTTTACTGTCTGTGACATAGCCAAATTCGAATTTAGTATCGACAAATACCTGATCAACATCTGCTAATGCATCACTGATTACGTTAAAGCCTTCTTTTAGTAACTTTTCGTAATAAGCAATATCATCAAGCGATTTGAAGTTAAATGCTTCGAAGTTATCTGAAATGTTTTTACGAGTGATGTTAACATCATCGACAGCTGGAACACCTGGAATGCCTTCTAAAATACCTTTAGTCGACGGTGTAATGAGTAATTCTGGTAGCTTTTGGTCTTTAGTTAAACCTTCTGGTAGTTCGATACCACAGAAGTTACGCTCACCTTTACTATAAGCACGCCACATAGAACCCGTGATGTATTGACGGCAAATTGCTTCAATCATTACTGGTCTGGCTTTTTGAACGATCCAAATGAATGGGTGAGGGATATCAAGAATATGGCTATCAGCTAAACCGTTCTCACGGAAAGACTTAAACCAATGGTTTGAAATTGCGTTTAGCGCAGCACCTTTCCCAGGTACACCGCGCATGCCATCTTCACCATGCCAAATACATTCAAACGCAGAAATACGGTCACTAATAACCATAATCGCAAGTGGTGCATCCGCCGCTACATCGTAACCTTTTTCTTCGATTAGACGACGACTGTCAGCTTCAGTTAACCAGTAAACAGAACGTACTTTACCGCTGTGAACCGGTTTATCTGTACGGATCGGTAAATCATTGTTTACAGCTAATACTTTATCAGCAAGACTCATTGTTAACTATCCTTATAGAGTTTAATCTTATACCTAAGTAACTTGGAAGAGTTTCTTTCAATTTCCCTGAAGGCTCTTCCAAGTTACTTTGGACTCATTTAGCTAGATTCGAGGTGTTGCTGTCGATTGACGGCGATTTTAGCAGATGTGGAGAGTGATGCCACTATTACTGATTAATTTTGTTAAAAAGAACAACCTATATCCTCAAACTACTTCAACATGTTATATCAGAGACTCGCTTAGATATCAGAACAAGGCGTAATATGCAGATAATGTATTAGCGTGATAGTGTCTAAAATAGGGTCGAAAAACAACCATAAACTCAGTTTTATAAAACATCAATTTGATTATTGTGACCAGTGATGATATTAAATGCTGTCTTATAAAACTATATGGAAACTTGTTGGTGATAGAGCAATATTTTTTATCGGGTGGCGCTTTAGCCAAGGTCATCGATGGCTATACCGCTCGTCAACCACAAATAGATATGGCAAAAGCCATCAATTCAGTGATCACAAGCAAGGGTAATTTAATTGTTGAAGCTGAAACAGGGACAGGTAAAACGTTTGCCTATCTAATACCAGCATTGATTAATGATAAAACAACCATTATCAGTACGGGGAGTAAAAATCTTCAAGAGCAATTATTCAATCGCGATCTACCCTTTATTATTGATGCGTTAAACAGCAAAGCCAAAACTGCGTTGCTTAAAGGTCGAAGTAATTACCTGTGTACCGAACGATTAACGCGGTTAGGGCGAGAAACTCAATATCAAAACCAGACCATATTAAGTGACTATGTCAAAGTAAAGGGTTGGTCCAATATCACCATTAGCGGTGACATGAGTTCAGTGCCGGGACTGAAAGACGACGCTGAGATCTTACCCTTAGTTACCTCGACTAATGATAATTGCTTAGGACGAGATTGTCCTGATTATGACGATTGTTTTTTAGTCAAAGCCCGCCGGAAGGCACTTGACGCGGATATAGTGGTTGTTAATCACCATTTATATTTTGCTGATTTGAATGTTAAAGATTCAGGGTTTGGTCGACTATTACCAGACGCTGATGTGATTGTTTTTGATGAAGCCCACCAAGTACCTGATATCGCTTCAGCGTATTTTGGTAAAAGTATCACCAGTAAACAGATACAAGCGTTATGTAAAGACGTGCAGTATTTGGGGCGAACAGACCTTAAGGACTCAATACAAGTAACCAAAGCCGCAAATGGTTTAGCAAATGCGACGCAAGATTTAAGATTGAGTTTTTCGATGGAATCTGGTCGCGGAAATTGGCGACATTTATTCAATCAACAAGCGGTAATGAAAACGATTATACGCTTTCAAGATCAACTCGATTTCATATATGAAGTAATCAAGCTTAATCTTGGTAGAACGGAACTTGTCGATCAATGCTTCGATCGTATTGTGGAAATTAAAGCCACATTTCAACAAATAATGGCGGTTAATAATACCGGTGAGAGCTATTGGTACGAATGCACTAAGCGAAACTTTACTTTAAATATAACGCCCCTTAATATTGCAGAACGTTTTAGCGCTGAACAAGCCAAGAGTAAATCAGCCTGGATCTTTACCTCTGCGACATTAGCTGTCGATAATTGTTTCTCACATTATCGCCAACAAATGGGATTGGCCGATGCCAAAGAACTAATCCTAGCAAGTCCATTTGATTATCAAAGTCAGGCCATATTGTGTGTACCGCGTAATATACCCGAGCCCAATGATCCCAATATTGCCCGAATACTGGTTGAAAAATTAGCGCCCATTATTATTGCCAATAAAGGTCGTTGCTTTTTCTTATGCACAAGTCATTACATGATTAGACAGGTAGCGAGTCTATTACAACAACAGCTTAGTATGCCAATTTTTGTTCAAGGACAAGATAATAAACAAGTGTTACTCGACCAATTTATTGAGCACGGTAATGCATTACTTATTGGCACATACTCGTTCTGGGAAGGCATCGATGTACGCGGACAAACCTTAAGCTGTGTTATTATTGACAAATTGCCTTTTGCATCACCTGATGATCCTCTTTTACAAGCGCGTATCGAAGATTGCCAGCGCAAAGGTGAAGATCCTTTTTCTGTGTTGCAAATACCAAAAGCTGTGATTAATTTAAAGCAAGGGGTAGGGCGTTTAATCCGTGATGTCAAAGATACGGGATGTGTTATTATTTGTGATACGCGTATTGTCTCTCGTGGATATGGCGCTACGTTTATCAATAGCTTACCAGATATGCCACGAACCAGAGATATAAATAGCGTTTTATCTTTTATTAAGAAAACTAACAATTAGAAAGTGAATTTTATGAGTAATATTTTAGCACTAGATACATCAACAGAAAATTGTTCTGCCGCACTGAGTATTAACGGTGAGGTATTAGTAAGAGAGTTTGTAAGTCCACGTGAACACACTAAGCGAATCTTACCTATGGTTGATAGCTTATTGTCTGAAGCGGGCATTAAGTTGACAGATTTAGATGCACTTGCATTTGGTCGCGGGCCGGGCAGTTTTACCGGTGTTCGTATTGGTACTGGTATTGCGCAAGGGCTCGCTTTTGGTGCTGATTTACCAATGTTACCAGTGTCTACATTGGCGATAATGGCGCAAGGTGCACATCGATTACATAATGCAACCGATGTATTACCGGCTATTGATGCGCGAATGGGCGAAATATACTTTGCTCAATACCAGCTTAATGATGCCGGTATAATGACGTTAGTTGGCAATGAAATGGTCATTACCGCTGCTGAATTAGTGGCTAATTTCAACCAACCAGAGCGCGAGTTTTATACGCTTGGTACCGGTTGGGAAACGTACGCAGAACAACTTGCTGGATTAAATGTATCGCGACTCACTGCATGTGAAGGTATTCAGTTTCCAATATCACACGATATGCTCGCGATAGCGGCTGCTGATTTTGCAAACGGTAAAGCCGTTGCAGTCGAAGATGCAATGCCTGTTTATGTTCGAGATACTGTTACTTGGAAGAAGCTACCAGGCAGAGAGTAACAATAATGATTGATTTTAACATGGAGGTTAACGGCAATATTATTGCTGGTTTACAATATGGAGATAGGTCTAAACCCGTGCTGCTTGCCGTACACGGCTGGTTAGATAATGCTGCCAGTTTTATCCCGCTCGCAGATACGTTAAAAGACAGTTTGGACGATGGTTCTCTACCTTATCAATTAATTGCGATAGATTTACCTGGTCATGGACTTTCTACCCATAAAGTAGGGCATTACAACTTTATTGAGTGGGTCGATGATTTATATCAGATTATTAAATCTCAACGTTGGGGCCCTGTCACTATTATAGGGCATTCAATGGGAGGGATGATCTGTTCTATTCTTGCTGCGACTTTTCCAGAGTTAGTAACACGTGTTGTATTAATTGAAGGCTTGGGTGCTATTTCAGCAGAAGCAGAGCAAACAGTGAACCAATTACGTAAAGGCATAGAGAGTCGGGCGATTTACAATAAGAACAGCAACCAAAGTACGAGTCGTAAAAATAATGCTTTAACGTTGGAAAAGATTGTGAAAGCCCGCTGTTTCGTTTCAGATTTAAATGAAGAACATGCAAAATTGATTTGTAACAGAAATGTAACCATTAATGAAAGTGGCGTTAGTTTTTGTTCTGACCCTAAGCTGAAAGTTCGTTCATTAGTGCGTTTGACAGAACCCCAAGTAATTGATATTTTATCTTCTATATCAACTAGATGCTTGATCATAATTGGCGGTAAAGGATATCCCTTAATTAATCAGAGCTTAAATTTAGAAATATTTTGTAAAGAAAATTTTAATATTCTAAAACTCTCAGGCGGGCATCATGTTCACATGGATAATGCTGCTGAAACCGCAAGCGCTATCGTTAAATTTGTTAATCATTAACTATCATGGTTTATTTGACAGCTTAAAATAAGATTATTGTAATCTAATTCTAAATTATGAAGGTTTAAATAAACGACTAATGTCGATATTTCATTTGTTAATTGAGTGTTAATCAATTAAGATCCGTTCACAATAAATAATTTCATCAATAGCCATTAATTATTAAGGGATTAATAATAAAGCCATTGTGTTGTTAAATTAAAAAGTTAAATAAAAGGAGTGTTAAGGTGGAAAAGGTTTGGTTAAAGAGATACCCGGAAAATGTTCCCGCAGAAATTGACTTTGGTTCGTTTCATTCTTTAAACGATATATTCGATCAGACAGTTCAAAACTATGCAAACAAACCTGCATACGTAAATATGGGCTGTTCATTAACTTATGGCGAAATCGATGTGAAATCTCGAGCTTTCGCAGCTTACCTTCAAAACGAGCTTAAATTAACGAAAGGCGACCGTGTCGCGTTAATGATGCCGAACTTACTGCAATACCCAATAGCGTTGTTTGGTGCATTACGTGCCGGTATGGTTATTGTTAATGTTAATCCTTTATATACACCGCGTGAGTTGAAGCATCAATTAAATGATTCAGGCGCAAAAGTCATCGTTATCATTTCAAACTTCGCTAGTGTGTTAGAAAAAGTAATTAAAGATACAGCTGTTGAGCACGTAATCTTAACGCAATTAGGTGATCTTTTTTCTCCTATAAAAGGCGCTATCACCAACTTAGTCGTTAAGTATGTGAAGAAAATGGTACCTAAATTTAACCTACCAAATTCAATTTCATTCAACCGTGTATTAAGTAAAGGTCGTTCATTACCCTTTACCAAAGTTGAAACTGGCTTTGATGATATTGCGTTCCTCCAGTATACCGGTGGCACAACGGGTGTATCAAAAGGTGCAATTTTAACGCACAAAAATATGCTTGCTAACGTATTACAGGCACAAGGTGCATACGGTAGTATTATAGACCCTGGTAAAGAAACCGTTATTACGGCCTTGCCGCTGTACCATGTATTTGCATTAACAGTGAATGGTTTGTTGTTCTTCTTAGGAGGTGGTAAAAATATTCTTATTACCAATCCTCGCGATCTCCCTGCGTTAATCAAAGAAATTGACGACCATAAACCAACTGCGATTACAGGTGTAAATACCTTGTTTAATGCGCTTGTAAATGATGAAACATTCGCAAAGATTGATTTTTCTGCATTGAAACTTTCAGTTGGCGGCGGTATGGCTGTTCAACGTTCAGTCGCTGAAAAGTGGAAGAAGATCACAGGCAATCACTTACTTGAAGGTTATGGTTTAACGGAGTGTTCACCACTTGTAACCGTAAACCCTTACGACTTGCATGAATATAATGGTTCTATTGGCCTACCTGTGTCATCAACAGAAGTTCGTATTATTGATGATGAAGGTGGTGTATTAACAAAACCTGGTGCAGTAGGCGAAATGCAAGTGCGTGGTCCTCAGGTTATGCAAGGCTATTGGCAGCGTCCACAAGACACCGCTGAAGTGATGACTGCTGATGGCTGGTTAAACACTGGTGATATCGCTCGTATGGATGAAGTTGGTTTCTTCTACATTGTTGACCGTAAAAAAGATATGATCCTTGTTTCTGGCTTTAACGTATTCCCTAACGAAATCGAAGATGTACTAACGTTAAACGACAACATTCTTGAAGCTGCAGCTATTGGTGTGCCTCACGAATCTTCAGGCGAGACTGTTAAGATATTTGTTGTTAAAAAAGGTGAGATTTCGAAAGAAGAAATCATCGCTCATTGTCGTGAACATCTTACTGCATATAAAATTCCACGGATTATCGAATTCCGTGATGAATTACCAAAGAGTAATGTGGGTAAAATATTACGTCGTGAATTGCGTGATTAATGATTTATCTAATTTAAAGTCATAAAACACTTATAATTAGTAATATATTTCGTTAAAATTAAGCTACTTTCTAAATTGTAAGAAAGTGGCTTTTTTTTTGAGGTTATAAGTGGAATATATTTTAGTTGAAGATCAAATAACATTGCAGAAGATGATAGCGCAATGTGCGGAAGTTGAAGTGTTAGCAATCGACACGGAATTTATCAGACAGCGTACTTATTACCCCATTCTTGGATTGTTTCAGCTATATACAGGCACCGAAACTTATTTAGTCGATCCACTTGCCGTCGAAGACCTCAGTTCTTTATGGCAACTTCTTGATCGCCAACCTGTCGTTCTTCACGCTTGTTCTGAAGATCTCGATGTATTCATGACAGTGGCAAATAAATTTCCCGACTTTTTCCATGATACCCAAATCGCTGCGGCATTTTGTGGTCTCGGTTCTTCTCTTGGCTTTGGCGGCTTAGTTGCTGAGTTCCAAAAAATCACTCTGGATAAAGGTGAATCACGTTCTAATTGGTTGGCTCGCCCATTAACAGAGAAGCAATTAAGTTATGCCGCCGCGGACGTTTATCATTTATTACCTTGCTGGAATGAATTAGAAGTTAAACTTAACGAGCTAGGGTATTATGATTATTACTTACAAGAATTAGATAATTTACGCCGTCGTAAAATGCAAAAGAAAAACCCTAAAACGGTGTATAAGCAATTCAAAAACGCATCTTTCTTGTCTCCTCGCCAACTGGCCACATTACAAGCATTAGGTGAATGGCGTGAAAATAATGCTGTAAATCGTGATATGGCTGTAAACTTTGTTGTCAAAGAAGCACACATTCTTGAAATCGCAAAGCAGCAACCAAAGTCATTACGAGATTTAAATAAGCTTGAGTTATTACCAATAGAAATCAAACGCCATGGTAAACAAATAATTGAAATCGTAAAACAGGTCGAGGTACTCTCTGATGCTCAGTTACCTGAACCACTGATACGTATTTCAGATCACCCAGGTTACAAAAAGATTGTCCAATCGATACGAAATAAAATTGCGGTTGTCGCTGAAGATAAAAATATTCCAGCTGAATTAATTGGTTCAAAGAAAATTATTAATGAGTTATTGAATTGGTGTTGGAAATTAACAGCCGAAGAGCGAGAAGTAGGAGAGAAACCTATTATGTTATGTAATTGGCGTGCAGAATTGATAGGCAATACTGTATTTGAAAGTTTAATGGTAAATAAATAAAAAATTAAGCAAGTGCAGATTATTTGAAGCACTTGCTTAACTATTTTTATTTTTCAGAAAGAGTCACGTTCAATTCTAATACAGAAAGATTGTTGTCTTTTTGATCAAGTTTAACATGAACTTGGTCAGAGGTGATTGCAACATATTTTTTAATCACTTCAAGTATATCAAGTTTCAACTGTGGCAAATAATCAGGAGTACTGTCACGTAAACTACGTTCATGAGCAATGATAATCTGTAAACGATCTTTTGCTAGATTTGCTGAACTTGCATCTGGTTTAGACGAACGAAAATAATCAAGTAACGACATTTAACCTCCAAAAATTCTGCTTAAAAAGCCTTTTTTTTCTACTTCAAGAAAGCGAAATTCGCGCTCTTCACCAAGAATTCGAGCAACTGTGTCAGCATATGCTTGTCCAGCTTCACTTTCTGTATCTAAGATCACAGGTCGACCATTGTTTGACGCTTTAAGTACTGCACTTGATTCTGGAATTACACCTGCAAGTGGTATCGCCAAAATTTCAGTAATATCCTCAACACTCAGCATATCACCACGTTCGACACGCTCTGGAACATAGCGTGTGATGAGCAGGTGCTCTTTAATCGGTTCAAGAGCGAGCTCAGCACGACGTGAGCGGCTTTGCAGCATGCCGATGATACGGTCTGAATCACGCACTGACGATACTTCTGGGTTTGTGGTGATAATTGCAATGTCAGCGAAGTATAATGCCATCATAGCGCCTGCTTCGATACCTGCAGGCGAATCACACACGATATAATCATGATTTTCAGCTAATTGTTCTAAAACCTTACCCACACCTTCTTTTGTTAGTGCATCTTTGTCACGTGTTTGTGATGCGGGTAGGATATTAAGGTTATCTACATGCTTATCTTTGATTAATGCTTGAGATAGGTTTGCTTCACCATTGATCACATTAACGAAGTCATAAACTACACGGCGTTCACACCCCATGATTAAGTCTAGATTACGTAGACCGATATCAAAATCGATAACAACAGTTCTTTTCCCTTGTAGTGCGAGCCCAGTAGCAATTGCAGCGCTGGTAGTTGTTTTACCTACACCACCTTTACCCGATGTGACAACAATAATTTCAGCCATTTTAATTCCTTGAATTTAATCGAACTTTGTAATTTCTAATTTGTTATTGATACAATTAATTTGTGCTTGAGTATTTATGAATTCAGCCTGGACTGCATCACTTAAAATGTAAGTACCATTTATGGACAGTAACTCAGGGTCTAATTTATTACAAAATATTTGTGCACTTTCATCACCTTTAGCGCCCGCTATTGCTCTGCCACGTAATGCGCCATAGATATGAATTGAACCGTCTGCGATCACTTCTGCTCCAGCACTTATATTACCGAGTACTGTTAATGAAGCATTCTGAGCGTAAACTTGTTGACCTGAACGTATCTGTCCTTTATGAACTATGGTCTTTGTTATCAATTTTTCAACAATGACCGTCTGAACTTCTGGTTTTATATCTGCAGCCGGCACTAATTTAGTCGCTGTATTTTTAGCCGTATTTGAAATAACCGAAAGTCCTGACTCTCGAACTGCGAGTTTTTGTTCCGCAGTCTGGCAACCTTCGATACCAACGAGGTTCATCCCATTTTGGGTGATAATTTGTTGAATGGCCTTAAAATCGATATTTTCAACAAGGTTGGCAACATTAACCACCACGGGAGCAGATTTAAAAAATGCGGGTGCTTGGCCTACTTTGTCGGCAATAAAGGTGTGCAGATTAGCCATAGCCGCATCATTTTCAATATGAATCACCGAAAGTGTAAAACTTGTCCCTTTAAATTTTATCGACTGTTCTACCATCATTTTTTCCTGGTTGCTTAGTTTTTATGCCTGTTTTAGCATTTATCGTTATAGCACTTAGATAAATCATTATGCCATGTTATATTTTACTCGTAAAATAGGCAAGTTCATAACTTAAGAGAAAAACAATGCTTTGTTCAATTTATAAGACAAATAAAAAAGAAGGGATGTATTTATTTATATCTCGTCGTGAAGATTTTAGCCAAGTTCCAGAAACTTTATTGGAAATGTTCGGTCAACCTAAGTTAGTTGTGACGATGAATTTGACAGAAAAACGAACGTTGGCTTTTGCTAATACAAAAAATGTATTAGCAAATTTAACATCGGAAGGGTTTTATCTGCAAATGCCGCCACCACCAATCGATCATTTAGTAGAATATAAAAAATGGCGTGATAATAATAAATAGACGAAATACTATTTGAACGTCGTTATAAGGAGATAAAATGAAATTAGCAGGATTAGTATTATTCGTTTTAAGTTCATCAGTTGTATCAGCTAAACCGACATTTGATGAGTATTTATCTACCTTACGTACAGAGTCAGAAACACTTGGATTGAGTTCGGATACGCTTGATGACGCGTTTGCTTCTATCCAATACCGTAAAAAAACCATTGTGCATGATAAAGCGCAACCAGAGCGTCAAAAAATCACGCTCGATGCATACATTCCCAGAGCCGTGCCTGAGTGGAAAATAGCGAAAGCACGTAGGTTATACGACCAGAATATCGAATTATTAAAGCGCATAGGTAAAGACTATGGTGTACAACCACGCTTTATTGTAGCTTTATGGGGTGTTGAAACTAACTTTGGTAATTATACGGGCAACTTTTCGACACTTTCCGCATTGGCTACCCTTGCTTATGATGGCAGACGCGAAACCTTTTTTAAGAAGGAATTTTTTGCGGCCTTAAAAATTATTGATGAAGGTCATATTACCACCGAAAATATGAAAGGTTCTTGGGCCGGCGCTATGGGTCAGGTTCAATTCATGCCAACATCCTTTAATGCATATGCTGTTGATTATAATAACGACGGTAAAAAAGATATCTGGAACAGCAGAGCTGACGCACTGGCTTCTGCTGCAAACTATCTTAAACAAGCAAAGTGGGACGATACTCATACTTGGGGTCGACAAGTAACACTGCCAAAAGGCTATGATGCTAAGATTTCAGGATTAAAACTGACCAAGACGCTACCAGAATGGCAAGCGTTAGGTATAAGAACATTTGAAGGTGAATCATTACCAAACGTTGTTCTTGATGCGTCACTGATCATGCCCGATGGTGAAAATGGTCGTATCTATTTAGCTTACAACAATTATAAAAGCATAATGCGTTGGAACCGTTCAGACTATTTTGCAACATCCGTCGCACACTTATCAGATGCTATCAAATTCAGGGACTGAAATGATTGATTCTCTTTATGAACACCAAACCATAGATAATAAGCAACTCGCACTGCCAGTTGGTAAAGTTGTTTGTATAGGTCGTAACTACCTTGATCACATCCGTGAACTTGGTAATGACGTACCCGAGCAAGCATTACTTTTCATTAAACCTTCAACCTCATTAGTTGCACTCGATAAGCCGTTGCAACTTCCAGTTGATTTAGGGGAGTGCCACAATGAGTTAGAAGTGGCACTATTAATTAAGTCACCAATAACGAAAGGAACATCAATTGTACTTTCTGAGTTAATTTGGGGGGTTGGTTTAGGGCTTGATCTTACTTTACGTGACTTGCAATCATCGCTTAAAACCCAAGGTCATCCTTGGGAAAGGGCTAAAGCGTTTGATAATGCTTGTCCGGTTACTCCATTTATCCCACTTGCAGAGTTTGGAAATGTGAATAACCTTGATTTCACGTTGTCCGTCAATGATCAGCTAAGGCAGCAGGGATGTACTGCTAATATGATGCGTTCTATTGAGTCATTGCTGACTGAAATTACGGCATGTTTTACCTTGTTACCCGGTGATATTGTATTAACAGGCACGCCCGCAGGGGTAGGGGTACTTAATTCAGGCGATAAGCTTGCATTAACACTTACAAACCGTTATAAATTCGGCTGCGAGTTCATTTAGAGATTAATTACATGGTAGAAAAATTTTGGCAGACTAAAACACTCGCTAAAATGACAGATTCAGAGTGGGAATCACTCTGTGATGGATGTGGTAAGTGTTGTTTACATAAGATCATTGAAGATGAATCAGAAGAAATTCATTTCACCAATGTAGCTTGCGAATTATTAAACACTAAAACATGTCGCTGTAAAAAATATGAAAAGCGATTTAAGTACGTTTCTGATTGTTTTAAAGTCACACTCGATGATATTGATGCATTCCATTGGCTTCCAGAAACATGTGCTTACAAGCGTCTCTTAGAAGGGCGTGACATACCGGAATGGCATCCATTACTCACGGGCAGTCAATCAGAGATGCATAAGTTAGGTTATTCGATTCGTGGTAAAGCGGTTGCCGAGTCACAAGCAGGTGATTTAGAAGACCATATCATCATGTTTAAATTATAACCGCTCAAACAAGTTGTGGTTGTAAAAACATTAAAGGGGCTTAATTGCCCCTTTAATTACGCTGTATTTTAAGGCTTATTAGATAATTCACTCTAGCTTACTTAGACCATCATGCAGATGTTTTTGATATTGCTAAAAACATCTTACTTTAAATTAAACACTTAGACGGACCATTATCTAAACATTCAATTTCAATGATTTCCTAGCAAACTAAGTTAATTAAGCGCTTCTAACAGATCACTAATCTTTTCGATCTGAATTATCTTAGCGCCATTACTTTCCATCGACTTATGATAGTTAGCTTTAGGGATATAGATAACTTCAAAACCGTGTTTGATCGCTTCGTTTACACGAGGAACACCACCATTAATCGGTCTAACTTCACCACTCAGTGATATTTCCCCCATAAAACAATGTTTACGAGACATTTCTATATCATTCAGTGAACTAATAAGTGACGCCGCAATGGCCAAATCAGCACTCGTGTCTGTTTCAGGTAATTTTAAACCGCCGACCAAGTTAACATAAATATCATGGAAGAGTTTAATCCGGCCGTGTTTACGTAGAACGGCTGTTATCATCTTCAAACGGTTGAAACTAAGACCAATACTGACACGTTGTTGATTTTCAGCTTCACATTCCGAAACTAAGCACTGTACTTCAAGCAACAAATTACGATTGCCATCACGTATGCAAGTAATCGCAGAGCCAGCTACTTTCTCGTCAGCACCAGACAAGAACAATTTACTTGGATTATCAACAGACAGCATACCTTTACTGTGCATTTGGAAAATACCAACTTGGTCAACATCGCCAAAACGGTTTTTACTCGCGCGAATAGTACGAATAATACTGTCGTTAACTTCAATGTGGAGTAGGGTATCAACAATATGTTCAAGTGTTTTAGGACCGGCTAAGTCACTGCCTTTTGTCACATGACCAACAATGATTAGCGTAATGCCGTGTTGTTTCGCAAATCGACTAAGCTCTTGTGCACAGCCTTTCACTTGGCTGACTGAACCGGCACTACCATTACAATGTTCACTTTCTAGCGCTTGAATGGAATCGATAATTAAAAATTTAACTTTTGATTCGAGTGCTCGTTCCATAATATTCGAAACGATATATTCAGACATGAGAAGAAAGTTGTCTTCAATAAAATCAATTTTCAAGCGTTCTATCGCGCGGCTTTTGAACTGTTCTAAGCTTTCTTCCGCAGTGCAGTACATTGAAACCATTTGCTTACTAATATTTGCAGCGAGCTGTGTCAATATTGTCGTTTTTCCTGCACCAGGATCACCAGAAATCAATACAATAGAGCCGACGGTAAGGCCATTACCAAGCACACGGTCTAATTCACCAATTTGTGTATTAATTTTGTTTAATTCGACATGCGATACTTCTGACATCTTTTTAACAGTATTGCCGATTGTACCGGCGTAACCACCTTGAGATGCAATTGTTCGTTGTTGGCTAGGTAATGTTGCTTCTTTGAATTCAGCTAATGTATTCCATGCTTTACAAGCGTTACACTGGCCTTGCCAACGAGGGAAGTTAGCGCCACATTCGGAACAGAGGAAACTTATTTTTATTTTTGGAGTTTTGGCCATGACTTAACTATAAAAAAATACTCATGCCGTAATGATAACATGAGTATCTGGATGTATATACAGTTATTAAGGTAGCTTGATGATATTACAAACTCTTTTTCGCAGGTAACACGGCATTCGCTAGGATCATACCAGCGAGGATTGCGATAAAGATCATAAATACAAAACCGCTGTCATTAATGTTATTTAAAATTTGATGTCCCGAGATGTAAGTGTTCAAGTCCATGTATGTACGGCTACCAGGAACTAACAATACAATGCCTTGAAGTAATACAATCGATGCGGGTCTGTTTTTAACAATGGCATAGATATTACTGAAAAGACCAACAGTAAACGAACCCACAAAAGTACCCAGTGTAAATCCTAAATATTGTGCGGCAAAGGTACTGACTATATATGCAATCAGACCCGCCGCAATACCCCAAATCATATCTGACTTGTGCACATTAAAAGCAACAACAAGTCCTGTTGAGAGCGCAACAACTGCAATATAGTTTTTCCAGTCAGGTAGTGAATAACTCATATCTAACATCAGTGGATCGATTGTCCATATCAGGTTCCCTAATGTAATACCGAGTAATGCACCGAAATACAGTTTGAACAACAGCATCGTTGCATCAACTAGCTTTGATGTACCAGATACAAGATCTTTATTTACGATTTCACTTAATGCCACTGTGAGTGCAAGCCCGGGAATGAAAATAATAACCGAAGATAAAATCACAAAAGGTACATTGATGTGTATGCCGAGGCTTGCGACGAAACAGGCTAGGATAGCGGAAATAAACGGCGCAAAAAACTCCACAACAGACGCTAAACGGAGAGAGTGAGCTGATAATTTATATAATATAAACACCAGAAATGAAAATAAGAACGAACTGATGATATCTAAACTTGACGATGATAATAACATAGCAAACGCACCGCCTGTTACACACCAGCCTAGCGCTTCTGTTTTAACGCCATAAAAACCCGGTTGTTGCTTTGCTTCGATTAACAATTCGATAGCTTCATCGAGAGTCACCTGTGAATCAACAACTTTCTCGACGATTTCGTCAATAACAGCCAATTTCCCCAGATCATTTTCAGAGGGCTGAACACGTGCAATATGTGTGCGTTGATCATCTGGATTACTAGAAAATATGAAGGTAAAAGCAGTGGGTGTTACAAGAAAACTTGCCTCAATATTCCAGAATTTTGCCAAATTCAACAAATGGTTTTCAATTCTGTAACTTGTCGCACCACAACGATGTAATGCAAGGCCAAGTTTAATAATAAAGTTTATTTGCAGTTTATGGGTTTGAGTGGGCATAGTTATATTCTGGGAAATACAAAAGGACACTTATTTTAGTTCTATTTAAGTTAATTTGTTAGCTAAATTGTTGGATATTTTTAATTTAATTGAAACTTATTAATATAGGGTTAATCAACAAATTATTTTAACAGTGCGAGCTGGCTTATGGATCTAAAACTTTGGAATGTATCTTCTAATTTACCTCGATAATATGTGAGTAACAAAATTTACATTGAATTAACGGCTTTAAAAGGGTTTTTTATGTCTAAAGTAATCACTGCAGCAAAACAAGCATGGTCTGCCAAAGATCAAATTACACGTAATATCTGGTTAGCAGGTTTAGGAGCCTATGATAAAGGTTATGAATCTGCATCTAACACTATGACTAAAAGCCATTCTATTTTTGACGAATTAGTCGAACGTGGCCGCAAGTTAGAGGCTGATACGACAAAGACTATCTCATTTCAAAAAGATAAATTAGCATCGGCTAGTCAAAATGCGACTAATGCTTTACAAGGTAAAGTTCAAAGTGCAGTTTCAAATTTAACGCATATTGATGCTAATACTTTCGATAACATTATTGATAAAATAGAACAAATTGAAATTGCACTTGCAGATGCTAAAACAGAACAACAAAATGTAACGGCTACAGAGGAAGTCATTGGAAAAGTCGAGCTAGCGGTAACAAATAAACCTGCAACAGTCACTGCTGAAATCACGACAGCAGTTGAAAAAGTGACGGAGGCAGTGACTGAAATTACTACTCAAGTGACTCCCGTTATCGTTAAACCTGTAGTAACAGAAGTAGTTGGAAAAGTGGCAGTAGTTAAGCCACATACAAAAAAAGTAACTAATCGCCGTGTTAAAAAAAACGTAGCTAAAAAGAAATAAGAATTTTAAAATGGTTATTTCGGTAGTAATAGTGAGCAGACTTTTACTACCGATTTAATGCTTAGAATACACGTCTCGTCTTTCATTAATCTTGCGTCGAAGATGTAACAGCTGGTCACGTAATTCATTATAATCATTTGAATAGTAAGTTCTAAATCCGTATCACATTACACAAATAAATCATCTCAAATGATTATTTCATCGTGCCACAAAAGCACAATAATGGTATGGTTAACACAAGTTTTATAACAAAGAGAAGTTAAATGTTTGACACCTATAACAACATAGTCATCCTCACCGGTTCTGGTATTTCAGCTGAATCAGGGATTGAAACATTCCGTGCAAGTGATGGTTTATGGGCTAAGCATCACATTGATGACATTGCCACTCTGGAAGGTTACCGTAGAGATCCTGAGTTAGTTTATAGTTTCTATAATCAAAGATTTAATCAATTGTCTTTGCCCAGCATTCAACCGAATGACGCGCATGTAGCACTCGCAGAATTGCAAAAAAATTATTCCGGTAATGTCACTATTGTTACTCAGAATATTGATAATTTACATGAGCGAGGCGGAGCAAAAGACATTATTCATATGCATGGCGAGTTAGTCAAAGCGCGCTGTGAAAAAACACAAAAATTATTCCCATACAAGCAGTTAAATAAATCATTGAAATGTCCATGTTGTAACGAACAAGGTAACCTTCGTCCACATGTGGTTTGGTTTAATGAAATACCGTTATTTATGAACGATATTTATAAAGCGCTAAGCACGGCTGATCTTTTTATCGCTATCGGTACATCTGGCTCGGTTTACCCAGCGGCTGATTTTGTTAATGAAGCCAATAAAGTATGTGCACACACAATTGAAATAAACCTTGATGCGACTCATATCTCGGATAACTTTAGAGAGCATCGTGTAGGAAAAGCAACAGATGAAGTGAGAGAATTGGTAGAAGAGTTAATGGCTCGCGATAAACAGTTCTTCTAAACGAACGATTGTAATCTTATATAATGGATAATAAAAAGGTGCATCTTCTATGCACCTTTTTAATATCCAACACTCACGTTAATTAGCGGCTAACCTTATAGGTTTTGTGCTTTTAATTTTTCGTAATAACGTTCGTATATAATACTCGCTTCGCCAACATCAGAATGGAACTCACCGTTTGCAATTGTTTCTGCATCTGGAAACACGATCTTATTTTCAGTAAACTCTTTTGGTAGTAATTTTTTAGCTGCTTTGTTGGGTGTTGGGTAACCAATCTCTAAAGCAACTTCTGCTGCAACTTCTGGACGTAACAAAAAGTCAATGAGCTTGTGTACGGCATCAACGTTCTTCGCATTCTTAGGAATCGCTAAGCTATCCATCCAAAATACAGCACCTTCTTTTGGATATACCATTGTAATGTCGCTATCTTCTTGTTGCGCCATGTACGTGCTGCCATTCCAAATCATACCAAACTCTACTTCACCAGCAATATAAGGGTTAGCAGGTGTGTCTGAGTTAAATACAAGCACGTTAGGCATAAGCTTTTTTAATAACTCATATGCTTGTGCTAATTCTTCTTTGTCTTGTGTATTAGCTGAATGACCTTGTATTTTTAGTGCCATATGGAATATTTCACGAGCGTCATCGGTTAATAATAACTGACCTTCCCATTTTGGATCCCACAAGTCTTTCCAGCTTGTTACTGACGATAGTTCAATATTTGCAGTGTTAACACCAATACCCGTAGCGCCCCAGATATATGGAATACTATAACGGTTACCTAAATCGTATTCTTTGTTTAACAAAGACGGTTCGAGGTTATCAAAATTAGTTAGCTTGTTATGATCGATTTCTTGAAGCATACCTTCTTTTGTCATTTTACTAATGAAATAAGTTGAAGGTACTACCAAGTCATAACCATTCTTATCATACGTTTTTAATTTAGCGTACATAGACTCGTTTGATTCATATGTCGAGTAAACAACTTTGATACCGGTCTCCTCTGTAAATCGAGATAACAGACCTGGCGGAATATATTCAGACCAGTTATAGAAATTAATGGTCGTTGCGTAAGCTGAGCTACTAAAGAGTAGGGCAGCGGCGATACACTTTACGGTCGATTTAAACATAGTAATTTGACATCTTCTTTTATTGAATAGTAAACAACAGCAGCACAAGGCTGCATAACAAGTTAAAGCGATTCTAGTGGATCTACTTTTCACCTTTATTAATAAGAGCAGCGGCAATAACAAACGAAATTGATATTAAAATCATGACCGTCGCTAATGCATTAACTTCTGGCGAAACGCCAACTTTAACCATTGAATATATCTTCAATGGCAGTACTTCAAAACTAGGGCCCGTCACGAACGAACTCACAATTACATCATCAAGCGATAAGGTAAATGACAATAACCAACTCGCAATAATAGCTGGTTTTGCAATCGGTAAAATAATACGTCTAAAAATGGTTGCTTCGCTTGCGCCTAAATCTTTACCGGCGTCTAATATTGCATTATCAAAATTACTTAAACGACTGTAAACTGTGATCACAA
Organism: Moritella sp.; assembly: GCF_013215705.1. GTDB lineage: Bacteria > Pseudomonadota > Gammaproteobacteria > Enterobacterales > Moritellaceae > Moritella. Next base: position 172,570 of record NZ_JABSQR010000008.1, read on the forward strand.
CAAACGGGATGCAAAAGGTGATGTGAGCGATAAGTAAGGTAACAAAACCAAGGTCTAAACCAAGAATAATAAATAAAGCTAACAATGAAATCGCCATCACAATATCAGGAGACATCATTACCACAAAGAGTAGCCCAGATATAAATTTTTTCCCTTTAAACTGATGCTTAAATAAAGCCACAGCGCCCAACGTACCAATAACAACGGCAATGGATGATGCAAAAACAGCGATGGTAATCGAGTTAAATGCCGCTTGGAGTAATGTATCGTTGTTCCAGAGTAGCTCGTACCACTTTGTCGTGAACCCCTTCCATTTTAAGCCGTATTTAGAACCATTAAACGAATTTCCGATCAAAATAAAGATGGGAGTATACAAGTAGATATATACGAATAATAACAAGACTTTGGAAATATGACGTTTAAGCATTGTTACCTCTGTTTTTAATCGATTTACCTACCTTATAATAGAAAAATAGTAACCCAGCCATGAACACCGTTAAGGTAATACTCGCGGCAGAACCAAACGGCCAATCTCGAATATTCAAAAATTGTGTTTTGATGACATTACCAATCAATAAGTTTTTAGCACCACCGACCAGATCGGCGATATAAAACATCCCCATCGCAGGTAAAAATACCAATAGCATACCAGCGATAATACCCGGCATAGTCAAAGGTAATTCCACTTTTAAAAAAGTAGTAAACTTGGATGCACCAAGATCTTTCGCGGCTTCAATCAAGTTTTTATCTATTTTTTCAATACTAGAATACAAAGGTAAAATCATAAATGGCAGTAATATATACACCAAGGCAAAAATGACGGCAAATTCGGTGTACATCAGCTTTAACGGTTTATCAATAATATGTAAATTGAGTAATAAAGCATTGAGTAGCCCCTTTTTGGCTAATAAAATCTTAATGCCATATGTTCTAATTAATGAATTGGTCCAAAACGGTACGATAATTAAGAACAACAACACCGGTCTTATTTTTTTAGGCAATTTGGCTATCGTATAAGCAAAAGGGTAGCCAATAATTAAGCAGACAAACGTTGCTATACTCGCCATGTATACAGAATGACGTAATACTTTAAAGTACAAGGGATCAAATAAACGCACATAGTTGTCTAACGTAAACGTTAAACTAATTAAGTTTGCATCATCACGCGTTAAAAAACTGGTGACGATAATCATTAAATTAGGCACTAAGACGAAGACGCTCAACCAAACAAGTAACAGTCCAATAGAGAAACGCTTAAAAAGCGACGAATTATTCATTTGTTAAGATAACCTCCCAGCTTTCAACCCAGGAAACCGCCACTTTTTGTCCGAGACTATGATCAAAATCTGGATCATCTTCGTCAAAAAATTCACTGATTTGTACTCTTTCACCTGAATCTAAGCGGATAACCGAATCCAGTGTCATTCCTTTATAATTCCGTTCGACAATATGCCCAGTAATCTGTGCCGACGTCGCTTTAGCGTCTATTTCTTTAATTCTTAGATCTTCGGGGCGTAATAGAATATTGACGTGCTGATCGAGATCTAACGATAATTCTGTTGAAATCGTATACTGGCAGCCATGCACATTGGCAATGTATTTATTATCACCTAGGCATGATTCAATAACGCCAGGGAAGATATTAATTTCACCAATAAACTTAGCCACGAATAAGTTAATCGGTGTTTCATAAATTTCTCGTGGTGTACCTATTTGTGCAACATTCCCGTTGTTCATTACAATAATACGATCAGACATTGTTAATGCTTCTTCTTGATCGTGCGTAACGAATATAAACGTAATGTTTAACTTTCGTTGCAACATTTTAAGCTCGTTCTGCATTTCTTTACGTAGCTTATAATCTAATGCGCTTAACGATTCATCTAATAACAGTACTTTTGGCTGGTTAATCACAGCGCGTGCAATTGCCACACGTTGCTGTTGACCACCTGAAAGTTGACCTGGCTGGCGATCTTTAAAATCAGTTAACTTGACGATAGCGAGAATATCGTTTACGCGTTGTGTGATTTCTGATGCCGCAATTTTTTTCATGCGTAAACCAAAGGCTATATTTTCAAACACCGTCATGTGAGGAAACAGTGCATAGCCTTGAAATACAGTATTGGTATTACGTTTTTCGGCGGGTACATGAGTAATGCATTTATTTTCCAGATATACATCACCACTGTCTAGCGTTTCTAAACCTGCAAGTACACGTAATACGGTTGTTTTACCACAACCAGAAGGGCCTAAAATGGTAACGAATTCGCCATCGTAAATATCTAATGTTAAGTCATTAATAATAAGTTTGTTATCAAATGACTTTTTTGCGTTAGCAAGTCTAATGATTGAGTTCTGATTTTTATTAAGCATCAATAAACCTAAATAATAAGAGGTACATCTAATCTAATAAGATGAGCAATTTGCGTGAATTCTAATGCTATAGTTCACAGAAATGAAGCATAAATTTACACTTCAATAAAAATAATGAATTTAAAACACGTTCAGGTCATTTTTAAAACTTTAAAAGTCAATAAAGGCGGAATATGTACTCTAATTTATGACTGATGTTAGGTATAATCAAAGTCATATAACTTTTCGTTTTAGTTAGCCCTTTACTTATTTATTAAGGATCAGATCATGTTCAATAACCATTTCATTAAAGTGGTGCTTCTTTCAAGTCTCCTTGTCCCTTCTTTAAGCGCCCAAGAATTAGTCGTTGGTTATGATGGTTTTTATAATCGAATAAAAAATAGTAAAAAAGAACAATATGTTAATACCAAAATAGGCGTTTTTCTTAATAATAGTCAGACTGGTAAACATTGCCAGATTGAAAATGCATTTATTAATTTCGAAGGCGCTATTACGGATGTCGAAATTGGTGCTGACTCTGAGCTGCTGCTCCCATTCGATAAAGACTTACGTGACAATAAAGCAAAACTGCACGTGAACGTGACCGATACAGCGTCATGTGACCTTGCGTTTCAAATTATGACAACAGAAAATAATACTGCTGAATATTCAACTTTATCTTTAGTGAAGCAAATTGAAGAGTTTGATTTGTTTTTAGGCAATATGGCAGGTTACTTTGGCCGAATGAATTTACCAGCAACGGTGGGCGTACAGTTTATTTTTGATGAGACTGTAGATGCTTACACTACCAGTGGACATTTATTTAAAAGCGGCAAACAAATTTCATTATCGCAGGACGAAATTATTCGCGATAAAATTGCTGGAATAAAATTCAGTAAACAGCCGCTACGCATCGTACCGTTAACTGAAATTTAAGAAAAAAAAGCACTGCATTAACGCAGTGCTTTTCTATTTAAAATACTAACTTTATTCTTAACTTCTGCCGTTTTTATAATTCGACAATAGTAACCATTTCAGTTGGATCGAAATTCTCAACACCTGACTTAGATTGTGCAGTCGGTATGACATCAATTTCATTATCAAATGCAGTATCGAATTCTGTTAATTCATCAGCACGTTCTAGATCCATGTTCACAAAATCAAACGCTTTAAGATCGGCAAGGTGACTTGGTACAATGTTACGGATCGAGTTGAAACAATTATTTACTCGCCCTGGATTTGTTTCATCCCATTGTGCTAACATTTTTTTGACGGCTTGGCGTTGTAGATTTTCTTGTGAACCACAAAGGTTACAAGGAATAATCGGGAATGCTTTAAATGCGGAGTAAGCTTTAATATCGGCTTCGCGACAATATGCCAGAGGACGAATAACAATGTTACGTTTATCATCCGAAATCAGTTTTGGCGGCATTGTTTTCATTTTGGCGCCGAAAAACATATTCAAGAATAATGTTTCAACGATATCGTCAGCATGATGACCAAGTGCAAGTTTGGTCGCGCGTAGTTCGACGGCTGCGTTATAAAGAATACCACGACGTAAACGAGAGCAAAGACTACACGTTGTTTTGCCTTCTGGGATCTTGTCTTTAACGATGCTGTAAGTATCTTTCTGAACAATCTTGTATTCAATACCCAGATTTTCAAGGTAGCGGGGTAGAATATCTTCAGGGAAACCCGGTTGCTTTTGATCCAAGTTCACCGCAATAATATCAAAACTGATTGGGGCCGCTGCTTGTAATTGAATCAGAATGTCTAGCATTGTATAACTGTCAGCACCACCAGATAAACAAACCATGACTCTGTCACCATCTTCAATCATATTATAATCAATGATTGCTTTACCTGTTTCATGGCGCAATTTTTTGTTCAATTTAGCAAATTGTTTTTTTTCTAAAACGGTAAGATTTTCAGGATTCATTGGGACACTCAGGATAAATATTGCTGTAAGCAGCGCAGTATACCCAAGCAAGCCTGAAAAGCAAGTTCGGGAGTCAGAGCATAGCGTTAGCTTAAATTTGTAAACGCATATTCGTGAATTATTTTAACGCCAAAAGATCACAGTTAATTGAATCAATCACCATTTCTGCCGTATTGCCAATGAGGAAAGCAGAAAACCCATTACGCGTTGGAGCCCCGAGAATGACCAATTCGGCATCGACTTCTTGAACAATATTAGCGATAACATCTTCTGGAGCCCCTGATTGTATATGCACATTTTCTTTAGCGACGTTAAATTTTTCTGCGTGTTTATACATGGCTGTTTTGTGATGCTCTTCGATTTCTTGATTATAGGCAACAGCATCAAAATTGGGGATTTCTATTGAGATATGCTCAGGCGTACTTGGGTATGCGTTAGCTAAGTGTATATTTGCATTCAACAATTCTTTTAACTGCAGTGCTTCTTGTGTGATCCGCTCGTTAATTGAATAATCATCTTCTGAACTTAAGCTCGAGCTTTCAAGCACCTGAATTGCCGCGACAATATTGCCATCGATTGGCCACTCATGATCTTTTACTAATAACACGGGACAAAGACTTTTACGTAATAAATGCCAATCAGTTGGCGTAAACACTACAGCACTTAATTTATTATGAGCGTGAGTGCTTTTAACAATTAAATCATGATTATTCAGCTTCGCTTCTTCTAATATTGATTCGAATGGACGCTTATGCCAAATCAGCTTTAACTTTATATTGATACCTGGATAATCTTGTTCTAATTGTCTGGTAAATGATTTCTTCTCTTCGAAAACAATCGCGTCTTGCATAGACTGACGTTCATTACTCGAAAAAAGAGAGGTTAACTCATAAGAAAGGTCATAGATAACAAGGAGAAGAGAAATAGAAACATTATCTTGTTGAGAAGCAAGATACAAAGCACGGGATAATGCGATTTGTGGTGTGTTTACTGGATCTGCAACCACTAGAATATTTTTGTATTTATTCATAAGACACCTTGATAACAAATTGAATATAGATTAAGTATATGTTTATTATATTGATTATACATAATCAACAATGTTACTTACCTAACTATATCCCAATTTGTGATAGATGCCATAAATGCGCTGCTTTTTTGTTAAGCCCGTGAGTTAACATTTTGACTCAAGGGCGGTTAACTAAAAGGTGACTCGCTTAAGCTTCTTTTTTACCTGCAAGCACTGCAAGGCTTTCACGATCGATAATGCTGATGTACTTACCCTTTACTTCAATCATTTCGCTTGTTTGAAAACGACCGAGTAAGCGACTAATAGTTTCAACAGTAAGGCCTAAATAATTGCCAATATCACCACGCGTCATGGTTAAACGGAATTCTTTAGCAGAGAAGCCACGTTCAGAGAAACGCATCGAAAGATTATTTAAGAAAGCAGCGAGACGCTGTTCGGCATTCTTCTTGCTTAACAATAAGATCATTTCTTGGTCTGCAGCGATCTCGCCACTCATTAAGCGCATCACTTGACGACGTAACATTGGCATTTTACCAATCAGTTCATCAAGGGTGTCATACGGAATTTCACACACCATCGATGTTTCAAGTGCTTGTGAAAAACTTGGGTGCACACCTGTGCTTAATGCATCAAAGCCGATTAAATCACCGGCTAGATGGAAGCCTGTGATTTGTTCATCACCTTGCTCAGTAATTGTATATGATTTAACAGAACCTGAACGGATAGCATAAAGTGCTTTAACTTTATCTCCAGCTTTAAAAATCTCGTCATTTTTTTGAAAAGGCTTTTTGCGTTCAATAATTTGGTCGAGTGAATCTAGCTCTGAATCATTCAAAGAATATGGTATGCAAAGTTGACTGATGCTGCAGTTCTGACAGTGGATTTCACTCTTCGAAGCAGTAGTTCGTGTTGGTATCTTCTTATCTAAGGCCATAATTCCAATAAACTCTTTTGATATATATCAATATTGTAACAAATTTATATACCAGAAGCACTTAATTGTACTAAAGCTATGTAAATAACATGTAAACCGAACAAAACCAGTAATAAACCACTAAACTTTTTAAATTTTGAATTCTGTATTAACTTGTTGAATTCACTTGATAATCTACCAACCAAGAACATAATAGGGAAGGTGCCTAAGCCGAATGCGAACATAATTAATGCCGAATTTAATGTAGACCCGCTAGATAAAGCCAGTGTCAATGCAGAATACACTAAACCACAGGGTAACCAACCCCATAAAAAGCCTAAAGGAAAGGCATGATAAGGTGTTTTTAAGGGTAAAAATCGGCGTGCAAGTGGCTGAATGTAGCGCCAGATTAAACGACCTACTTTTTCGAGTTGGAGAATCGCTGAATTGAGTTGTGCAATGTATAAACCAATCAGTATTAATGTAATACCCGAAACAAAGCGTAAGATCAGTAATAAATCATAACCTGCGCCAAAATTTAATCCAATTTGCGCAGTGAACCCGACGATAGCCCCAATCAGTGTATAACTACTGATTCGTCCTAAATTATAAAAAAGCGGGGCGAGGGTATTAGCGTCTGTCGTTTGTTTGCTGGCATGTGCAATAGCGCCTGAGATACCGCCACACATAGCAATACAATGGCCAGCACCTAATATCCCGATCATAAACGCCGCAATTAGACTAGTTATCATGTTTGGTTACAGATTTAACAACCGGTGATTCGTTATTATTATCATCATCGTCAAACAAGATATTACTGCCTTCACGTTCTAAATCTTCGAATTGATCTGACTTAACAGCCCAAAAAAAGATAGCAACGGCAATAGCAACGAAAATCATCGCTATCGGAATTAACATGAAAATAATTTCCATTACTTCAACAACCTCAATGAATTACCTATGACGAGCAGTGAGCTAAGTGACATACCAATCACTGCAATGTACGGTGGTACATTACCTGAGATTGCTAACGGTAAAATTAATGAATTATACCCAAGCGCCCACATTAAGTTTTGTTTGATTATTTTATATGTTTTTGTCGCAGTAGCCAGCATATATTTCATTGCGATAAAATCTGTAGTTAATAACACCACGTCAGCACTATTTTTAGCTAAATCAGAACCTTCGCCCATGGCAACAGATACTGTCGCAGCACTGAGCACTGGCGCATCGTTAACCCCATCGCCAACCATCAGCATTAATTTTCCTTGTGCTTGTTGTTGATTGATGTAGGCAAGTTTACTTTCTGGTGATTGGCTTGTTTTCTTATTGGTAATTGCCAAGCCTTCGGTTACTTTATCGGTATTGTTTTCATTGTCGCCAGTGAGTAACGTAACCGTTAAGCCTGATTCAGCGATATAATCTAAAGTCGTCGCAACATTATCACGCATCTCATCTTGAATATAAAAACGTGCGATCAGTTGACTGTTCTTTGTTAAATAAACAACGATGTCTTTACCATCGGATTCTGTGCTGATTTGTTGTGTAAATTTAGCAGAGCCAATTTTATAACTATCATCACCAATCCATCCTGAAATACCTAAACCAATGTGATTTTCTGTTTTATCAAATTGAATTTTATCTCTGTTTGATTTAAACGCAGACGCAATGGGATGCGTTGAATGCTGTTCTAATGACACTGCAGTACGTAACAGTTCATCCTCTGACATTCCACTGTCCGATTTTATATTGGTAAGGGTGAATACACCTTTGGTTAACGTACCTGTTTTATCAAATGCGATTTCATCAACTTTGGTGAGCGATTCAAGTACGTGCTCTTTACGGATTAAGATCCCACGCTGCGACAAGAAGCTGGTTGCACAAGTAAGTGCTGTTGGCGTCGCCAATGATAATGCGCAAGGGCAGGTTGCAACAAGGACAGACAAGGTGATCCAAAAGGCTTTGTCGGGATCATGGCCTAACCAGAACAAGTAAGTACCAACGGATATGATTAATAACGTGAGCACAAAATAACGTGATATTTTATCGGCCAAAATAGCAATCTTCGGCTTTGATGACTGCGCTGTATTTTGTAAACGAATAATTTCTGAAATCAAATTATGCTTGTGTGTTTTAGTTACGCATATCGTAATTGTTTGTTCGACATTGAGACTACCTGTGTAGATATCACTAGCAACTGATTTAACAATAGGTAAAAATTCACCAGTAAGCATCGATTCGTCCACACTTGTTTCGCCATTCGTAATAATGCCGTCACAGGGGATCACTTCGCCACTTTTAACAATAACGTGGTCATTAATATTAAGTTGTTTGGTTGGAATCAGTTGTTCGCTCTTATCTTCACTAACACGTAATGCCATGTTGGGTATAAGTTTTGCCATATTGGCACTGAGTTCTGATGTTTTCTTTCGTGCCCTTAACTCTAAATAGCGGCCAAATAATAAGAAAAAAGTGAACATCGAAATTGATTCAAAATAAACTTCACCTGTGCCCGTCATGGTTGCATAAGCAGAGGCGGTGTAAGCGCCGAGCAACGCGATCGACACCGGTACATCCATACCAAGGGTTCGGGTACGTAAATTACGCAGCGCGTTAGAATAGAAAGGTTGTGCGGAATAAAGAAGTACTGGTGTGGCAACAATTAAACTTACCCAGCGGAAAAGTTGGCGGTACATCTCTTCCATATCGCTAAACCAAGTAGAGTAGAGCGCAACAGCAAACATCATCACCTGCATTGTCGCTAACCCTGCTAACCCCAAGCGTCTGAAATAAGATTTAAGTTGCTTGTTGTACATCAGTTCATGCTGGTCGGCTTGAAAAGGCGATGCACTGTAACCTAAGTTATTAATTTGTTTTAATATATCACTTAGTTTGATTTGTTCAGCTATCCATTTAATCGATATACGATTACTTGTCGCATTGACGTTAATGAAATGGATACCTTTGGTACTGCGAAAGCTTCGTTCAATTAACCAAGCACAGGCCGCACAACTAAGACCTTCAACGGTGAGGGTTATTTCTTTTATTTCGCCGTCTTGATAAACAAACTCATCTTGAATTTCATTATCATCATATATTTCTAATCGTAATAATTCATCCGGTACTAATTGCTTTGCTGTCGGTGATAAATCAGTTCTGTGTGCATAATACGAACTTAAACCGGAGCCGACAATCATTTCAGCGACAGACATACAACCTGGACAACACATGTCACGTTCTTCAGGCGCGATGTATACTTTATATTTATTTTTATCTGCAGCTAAAACACCTTCGCCACAGTGATAACAATTAGTACCGTTTGACATTAATCTTGCTCGCCGTCTAACTTAATTACTGAAGTATTTGGATATTTAACGTATTCTTGAATGCGCCATTTGCCATCAAAAGATTCTGCCCGCACACGCCATTTACCTTGTAGCATATCTCCAGGTATTTCTACGCGGTAACTTCCGTCACCCGACGCTGTTGCCAGCACTGAAATATCATGTTTTGCCAACGTAACATGGAAAAATGAAATATTAAGCGCTTCATTTTCTACCATATCACCTGTTGCTGGTGTAAACACGGCAAATCCATCTTCAAATTTAAGGTTGAAAGTAATATTACGCGCTAAAGCTGTGTGGTATTTAGTTAAGTCTTGGTTGATCTTTTTACCATCTTTATAGTAATCATCAGAGACCATATCTGGTTGATTATTTTGAAAGATAATAAAAGTCGAAGTGCCAGCAACCACAGACAATACAGGGAAGAAAACCACGAACCAGAACCAAGGTTCTTTATACCAATAAGATTTCATTGTGAACTCCAAGAAGGGAAAGGTGAAATTTAACAAAGTTACAGCCAAAAAAAAAGCTCCATTCAGTAAATGGAGCTTTAAATTACTACAATTACGTTACTTTACACTTAAACTGTAAACATAACCGCTTAATAGCATTACTTTATCTTCGCCTAGGATATCACCCCATGCTGGCATTACACCGTTACGACCATAACTAATAGTTTGTGCGATAGCTTTACGTGAGCCACCGTATAACCAAACTTTGTCCGTAAGGTTTGGTGCGCCAAGCATAGTCATACCTTTAGCATCTGCGCCGTGACAAGCTAAACAAGTTTGAAGGAATACTTCTTTACCTGCTGCTGCTTCACGTGCATTTACTTTACGGCCTGATAAACCAACAACATAGGTAGTTACTTGGGCTACTTTCTCATCACCTAATACAGGTAACCAACCTGGCATCACACCAGCTCGACCATGCATGATAGTAGTTTTGATATTAGCAGTTGACCCACCGTATAACCAATCACCATCCGTTAGGTTAGGGAAGCCTTTCGCACCACGAGCAGAAGAACCATGACACTGAGAACAATTTTGTAAGAATAGGCGTTGACCTACTTTTACTGCTTCAGTGTCTTTAGCGATGTCAGCAATTTCACGGTATTCGGTAAAGTTGCTTTCTTCTGTTTTAACCAGTTTGTTAAATACAGCAGCATATTTTTCGTCTGCAGATTCAACTTCACGCTCATACTCGTTAGCACTAGTCCAACCAAGTAAACCTTTGTAGCTGCCTAGACCTGGGTAAAGTGCGAAATAGATAAAACCACCAATACAAGTGAAAATAAATAAGTATTTCCACCATTTTGGTAATGGGTTATTTAACTCTTCGATACCATCGAAAGAGTGACCCATTGATTCGCCTTCTTTAACGCCTGTGTCATTTCTATCACACATCCAAAGCAGAGCTAGGCAAGCAAAAATACTACCTAGTGTGATCACTGTGATCCAAATACTCCAAAAAGTACTCATAATCATAAACTCCTAAATATGAGCAGATTTATCTTTCTGCTCTCCATTAAGTGAATCACTGTGGACTTGTTCATCAGCAAATACTAAATTAGCAGCTTCATTAAACGCACTTTTTTGACGTTTGCTGTAAGCCCAAACAATAATACTGATCATAATGGCCATGAGTATAAGGGTATAAACCCCTTGATATGTACCGTAATCCATAAGTTATCCCCTTATTTTAATGCATGACCTAATGATTGTAGATATGCAACCAAAGCGTCTAGTTCAGTGTGATCTTTTACTGCGGCTTCTGCACCAGCAATATCGGCATCTGTGTAAGGAACATCAAAGTAGTCTTTAAAGATACTTAGTTTCGCCGCAGATTCTGAACCGTCTAATACATTCTCAGCTAACCAAGGGAAAGCAGGCATATTTGACTCAGGAACAACACTTCGAGGATCAAGTAAATGCGCACGGTGCCAATCATCAGAATAACGACCACCAACACGCGCTAGATCAGGACCAGTACGTTTAGAACCCCATAGGAACGGATGTTCCCATACAGATTCGCCAGCTACAGAATATGCACCATAGCGCTCTGTTTCGGCACGGAATGGACGGATCATTTGACTATGACAAACGGCACAGTTCTCACGGATATAAATATCACGACCTTCCATCTCTAACGCCGTATAAGGACGTAGAGTGTCAAGTGGTTCAGTGGTATCTTTTTGCCAGAACAATGGTGTAATCTCAACCATCGCACCAAAGCTGATAGCAATGACGATGAAGATCGCTAATAGACCAACGTTCTTTTCAATTAATTCATGTTTCATAACTATCTCCTAACTATGCAGCGTCAGCGTCAGCTTTGATTGAGTGATCTGCTGCAGACATTGTTTTAAAGACGTTATACGCCATTAACAACATACCTGTAACAAAGAACACACCACCAAGGAAGCGTACGAAGTAGAATGGATATGAAGCTTGTAGTGATTCAACAAAGCTGTACGTTAATGTACCGTCAGCATTTACCGCTCTCCACATCAGACCTTGCATTACACCCGAGATCCACATTGAAACAATATAAAGAACCGTACCAACAGTTGCTAACCAGAAGTGAACGTTGATCAGCTTGATGCTGTACATACGACCTTGGTTAAACAATACAGGGATTAAGTGATAGATAGCACCGATAGATACCATTGCAACCCAACCTAGTGCACCTGAGTGTACGTGACCGATAGTCCAGTCAGTGTAATGCGATAATGCGTTTACACTCTTAATTGCCATCATTGGTCCTTCGAACGTAGACATACCGTAGAAAGACAGAGATACAATTAGGAAACGTAAGATAGGATCATAGCGTAGTTTATGCCATGCGCCTGAAAGCGTCATGATACCGTTGATCATACCACCCCATGAAGGCGCGAATAGGATTAACGACATTACCATACCAACTGTTTGAGTCCAATCAGGTAGTGCTGTGTAATGAAGGTGGTGAGGACCAGCCCAGATGTATAACGATATTAATGCCCAGAAGTGAACAATAGATAAACGATATGAGTAAACAGGACGATTCGCTTGCTTAGGCACGAAGTAATACATCATACCAAGGAAACCAGCTGTTAGCAGGAAACCAACGGCATTATGTCCATACCACCACTGAACCATTGCATCAATCGCACCTCCGTAAATAGAATAAGATTTCATTCCATTTAATGGGATAGCGGCACTGTTTACAATGTGTAAAACAGCAACGGTCAAGATGAATGCACCAAAGAACCAGTTCGCTACATAAATGTGCGACGTACGGCGTTTAACAATGGTACCAAAGAATACAATGGCATAAATAACCCAAACAAAGGTGATTAAGATATCAATCGGCCATTCAAGTTCGGCGTATTCTTTTGACGTGTTATAACCAAGTGGTAATGATATAACGGCAGAGATAATAACAAGTTGCCAACCCCAAAATACAACCGCAGGTAAAATGCCGCCAAATAGGCGAGCTTGACACGTGCGTTGAACAACATAAAAAGATGTTGCCATTAGGGCCGAAGTACCAAATGCAAAGATTACTGCATTGGTATGTAGGGGACGAAGACGGCTATAAGTTAACCAAGGAGTATCGAAATTTAGTGCAGGCCAAATTAGCTGTGCTGCAATTAGCACACCTACTGACATACCAACAATACCCCAGATAACAGCCATCACGGTAAACTGTCGTACAACTTTATAGTTATAGTCAATTTTTATAGGTGAATGAGAGCTCATATTTTGCTTCCGGTGCTACGAATAATTAAACATCTGTTGATGCGTGAATACCCAAAAAGAATATGTGTAAATTTAAGTAATCTAAATTGACAGTCATACTCAGATGGGGATATTACGCGATTTTCCGTAACATTAACAGCGGAATTTGTTTGTTATATTGTTAAAAATGTCCTAAAAATAGAGTCTTATACTTAGCTTGATTTAGATCAATAGAAAACGGCCTTAAAATGTAATTTTCATGTTCAAATTGATTATGATCAAGCAAAAGTGCTTAATAAAACGACCAAAATATATGACACTGTGTACCAGTAATGATAAGCAGATATAATAATGTACCGGCCTTGTTGGTAGCTTGTTAACAAAAAAAGACTAATCTCTCTGATTATAAAATGAGTGATTAGTCTTTTCTATTAATAGTACCTATTTAAAAACGATACTTTTGGCTTTTTTGTTATCAAAACAGCCTTAAGCTTTTAAAGCTGCAGACACGATTTCTTGTGCTTCGCTCAAAATTAACGCTAAGTGTGTTTCATCTTTGAAACTTTCAGCGTAAATCTTATAAATAGCCTCGGTGCCCGATGGACGAGCCGCAAACCAGCCATTTTCAGTCGTTACTTTTAAACCACCAATTTTACCATTATTACCTGGTGCGTTGGTTAATTTAGCCGTGATTGTTTCACCGGCCAATGTTTCAGCCTGAACAGACTCTGGTGATAAATTAGCAAGAATCGCTTTTTCTTCAAATGAAGCCGGGGCATCAATGCGATTATAAACGGGTGAACCGAATTCTGTAGTCAACTCAGCGTATAACTGCGCTGGGTCTTTACCTGTTACCGCAAGAATTTCTGCAGAAAGTAGGGCTAAAATTATACCGTCTTTATCAGTTGTCCAAACGGTACCGTCTTTACGTAAAAATGAAGCACCGGCACTTTCTTCACCACCAAAGGCAAATTCTGCAGTGTGCAGACCATCAACAAACCATTTAAAGCCTACCGGCACTTCACAAAGAGGGCGTTGAATTTTTTCGGCAACGCGATCGATCATCGAACTTGATACTAGCGTTTTACCCACTTTCGCATTGACAGGCCAGTTAGTACGGTTGGTAAATAAGTATTGAATTGCAACAGCAAGATAATGGTTTGGATTCATTAAACCACTTTTAGTGACAATACCGTGACGGTCATAATCTGGATCATTACCAATGGCAATATCAAAGTCATCTTTTAAGTTAATCAGGCTTGCCATCGCATAAGGTGATGAGCAATCCATGCGGATCTTGCCATCTTTATCTAGACACATAAATGAGAAGGTTGGGTCAACGCGATCGTTTACGACTTCAATATCTAAATTATATTTCGCAGCGATCACTTCCCAATATGCAAAACCAGAGCCGCCTAACGTATCGACACCGATTTTAATGCCTGCATCTGAAATGGCTTTCAAATCGAGTACGTTTTCTAAATCAGCAACGTAACCTGCTACATAGTCAATCTCTTGATAATGCGCAGACTCGATAGCAATAGCAAAGCTAATACGTTTAACTGCCGTTAAACCTTGGGCAATGATATCGTTAGCACGGTTTTCGATGATCTTTGTTACATCACCGTCAGCGGGTCCACCGTGTGGCGGGTTGTATTTAATGCCGCCATCTTGTGGGGGATTGTGTGATGGTGTAATAACAATACCGTCAGCTTGAATTTCATTCTGACTGTTATGCGTTAAAATAGCATGTGAGATAACCGGCGTAGGTGTATAACCATCATCCGCTTGAACGCGTACATCAACACCATTTGCCACTAATACTTCGATAACCGAGATATTCGCTGGTTCAGACAATGCGTGTGTGTCTTTACCGATGAATAAAGGACCCGTAATACCTTGTTCAAGACGATATTCAGCAATAGCCTGGCTAATCGCTAGGATATGGTCCTCATTAAAAGAAGATGCAAAAGCGTTACCACGGTGACCAGATGTGCCAAATGCTACACGTTCAGCAATTTTAGTTACATCAGGTTTATTGATGTAATAGTTTGAAACAAGTGCAGGGATGTTGCAAAGATCGGAATTTAATGCCTTTTGACCGGCTCTTGGATGAACTGCCATGTGCGATTTTATCCTTTAATAAATGAAAGCTATGATGAATTAAATTGTTAATAGTATACCTCTTATAAGTTGACATTGGCACACTGCTTCATTTGAAACGACTATTAACGCACTAAAAACGGGTCTTAGTTGTTGTTTCTGCGCTTTCTATAACCAGTCGCCAGTGCCGGTAGATTAAGACTATAGGTATTGGTGGATTGATTGTGTTAAAATACTCTATTGTAAATTATTTATTTAGAGTTGAATTAGTTATGGCGAAAACAGCAGCAGCATTACATATCTTAGTGAAGCACCAAGATAAAGCATACGAAATATTGAAAAAACTCGAGAAGGGTGAAAACTTTCAGAAGCTTGCCAAGTCGCATTCGATTTGCCCATCAGGTAAGAAGGATGGCGGTAATTTAGGAGAGTTCAGAAAAGGTGCGATGGTTCCAGCCTTCGACAAGGTTTGTTTCAATGCTGAAATTCTTACTCCACATCTTGTGAAGACCAAGCATGGTTGGCACATTGTTAAGATATTATATAGAACGTAATCTCGGTTATCATATTATCAAGGTTGTATACCATACTTAATTCATATCTGATGTATTAATACAAATTTCTATGCAGGCGACTAGCTCGTAATTGAAAAAGCCCCCAATTCATTTGAGGGCTTTTTTATGCTTACGTTTACTGTGACCAATTGTTTAGATTGTGTCCGTTTACGCTGTTATTTTCCTGGGTAAGCCTTGCTTACTTCTTTCGCAATAAGTGCTTTTAATTGTTCAGCACCGAACCTTTTTAACTCAGTACCATTCACATAAAATGTAGGCGTTTTTAAAACTTTTAATGTTTTAGCATCTAAGGCACCTTGCGCCATACTCTCTGCGATAGCGGGGTTCTTAACATCAATTTTAAGCTTTTCAATATCAACACCAATATCTTGAAGATATGGATATAATAAATCAACATTGGCTACATGATTTATAGCCCAACGACTTTGATAATTAAGCGTAGTACCAAGTGATTCCCAGAATTTACCTTGCATTTTAGTCGCTTCTAATGCGGCAACAACAGGGCCTACGTTTCGATGAAATGCGACAGGTCGAACAATCAAGTTAACTTTACCCTTATATTTCTTTATTTGGCTTTTAACGAGAGGGTAAAAAGCACGACAAGATTCGCAAGCAGGATCAAAGAACTCAACGATAGTTACTTTTGCATATTTATTGCCGAAAATAAGATCATTTTGACTATATAGATGTTGGTCAATATTTATAGACTCTTTAGACGTAAATGACAGTGCAGTGATAACAACAGCGATACACAAAACGGCTATTGAGATTATTTTATTTCTCTTTTTTACTTCTAAACTTTTTTTAGTAGATAATTTTTTCATGAATAAACCTAAATAGAAAATGAAATACACTGTGTATTCTAGATTTAAAAATCAATAACGTCTTGATCAAACGTCCATTTACAGATAAAAAGTACGGATAAAAGTACAGATAATCACTTTATCGGTTCATGAAACTAATACCAGGCTAAGTGATGAACAATATCAGTACGTAAAATTAAAAAACCAGCTACAAATTTTAACATCTGCAGCTGGTTTTTTGTTATCTATGTTTCTTTGCTATATAAGGGTCGAACTGTTAGAAACCGTATTCAAGACCTACACGAGCAAATATTTCTTGGTCTTCAAGTGGATCTGCACCCCAACCAAGTTGATCTGTCATACCTAGACGTACGTAAGGAACAAAGCCGTTAACCACACCCATTACTTGTAATGATGTAACTGAAGCGCCTTTACTTACATTTGAGTTGTCATCTGACTCAACGTCTTCAGTCGCAGCGTAACCTAATTTAATACCCAGCGGGCCATTCCAATATTGTGCAACAACAGAGTAAGAGCCTTGTGAGTCAACATTTTTGGTCGCAACATTCTCTGCCTGACCATATTTATATGCAGCAGCGATGCTAATACCTGTACTGGCAATCGGCACTTCAAAACCAACGAGATAAGTAAAAGTGTCCGTTACAACTGCGTCTATTGGATCTACAGCTGCAACAGGTACAATCACACCATTCTCATCAATTTTGTGTCCTGCTGCGACACCATCTACAGCTGCTTTTGATTGTCTATTATTACCATACTCAAACGTCGCATGTAATGTGATCGTATCAAATGCTTTATATTTCGCTGCACCACCGAACCAGTGGGCATTTTCACCGCTGCCGGCACGACCCGTTGCCACATTGATGTTCAGATTACCCATCGCAGGAGCGAAATAACGAATTGATTCCGTACGGTCGTACATATAAGCAATATCACCGGTTGCAGCAGGGTCAAATACACGCCCTAAACCAGGGTTTGTGAAAGGCCAATCAACCACTTCATACATAGGCGTAAGCTGACGACCAACGGTTACTTTACCGTAATCACCTTCGACACCAACAAAAGTGTCGCGAAATCCCAAACCACCACCAGCCCAGTCATCTACATCTGTATAGCCCGATTCAACTTGGAAGATAACATTGATACCGTCGGTCATTTGCTTGCTGCCGCGGAAACCGATACGGGTTTCATTATCGATACTGTAATCAGTAACGTTGGTGTCATCACCTGTATGCCCATACGCAGACACAGCGACAACACCGTACACTTCAACATTGCCTGTATTTTCGGACCCTAATACGTATGCATTAGCGCCAGCTGACAATAAGGCAGTTGAAACTGCTGCGGCAACCATGTTAAGACTTAACTTATTCATTTTAAATTCCTTTTAGTAGATGCAAATGCTATTTGGTTTGTTTCGGTAATTAATATTGAACTTAATAACTCGAAGTCTACCCATATTAATTCGCTAAACAAATTAAGTTGTTCTTAGTCGTGATAAAAATCACAATATTTTCAATTAAAAACTATAAACAATGATTAATGTCGCATTTACCGTTAATTAAAATGATTAATTTACGCTAATAATTTATAGGGCGAACTCAGTTTAAACCCAAGGAAAAATGAAACGTAGATAATACAATTCATTTACATTTAGATTGGTGACCTATTCAAGCCGTTGATTTTGCAGGCTTGTGAAGGGTGTGCAACATTGCTTTTATTTGATTGTATTATGCAATGGTTACTGATATGTTAACTGGTAGATTGATGTGATGACGTGCATTTAGTCTTTTGCAGTAATAAATTACTGCTTATCATATTTTAAGATTTTGGTTTAAATGACATTAATCACGTAAGTTCCTATAAAACCCATTATATTAGTGATAATTGTCACATGAAATGGAATTTAAGATAGTAAATCACCTCAGTTACTTTACAGTGCGTATTAAGTTTTACTTTAGCTTTAGTTTAAATGTTTCATTCAAAGGAAGGCCGAATATGAAAAAAACAACGATAGCACTTGGGTTAAGTGTTGCATTAGCGGGTTGTAGTACTACTACATCTCCAGTTGCTACAACACAAAGTATCGTCGACGCTATTTCTACATCTGTTCAAGTAACTTATGTCGTAAATCAAAAGCTTGAAGGTGATGCTGCAGCAACATGCAAGCAATTAGGTGCTGAATGGGCGGCTTGCCAAGAGGCAACAATTCAACTCACTAACAGTGGCTCTGCGATTGAGTCAGCCGATTGGGAGATATACTTCCACAGTATTCGACGTATCCTAGAAGTGAGATCTCCAGAGTTTACCATTGAGCATATCAACGGTGATTTACACAAAATCACACCAACAGCAGAGTTTAAAGGCTTTGACGCTAACTCAACAGTGGATGTTAACTTCATTGCTGAATATTGGTCATTATTCGAAACAGATGTAATGCCTCGTTATTATGTAACCGCAGAGAATGCACAGCCGAAGGTTATCAGTAATACTGACACGGAAGATATGTCACAAATAATTACACCGTTAACGGGTGAAAATCTTAAAAGACATGCCGGCGATAACAACATCGTGATGAACGCGAATACCCGTTTTGATACAAACGAAGCGACATCGCAATTATCTGCGGCTTCAATAGCGAACAAAATTATTCCAACACCAGTGTGGCAAGATGACAAAGTTACAGGCTTTGCAGACTTAAGTGCAGGCATCTACATTAACGCACCAGCAATGAAACAGAGTTCACTGGACGCTGTGACTCAACGATTCGAAAACTTTGGTGTAAATGTAGCAGGTAGTTACCCTGTTAATATCACTATTGCACCGCAACAATTAATCAATGAATTCGCTAAATCTGGTGGCTACACACTTGAAATATCAGATGCAGGGACAGAAGTGCTCGCGTTTGATAATGCTGGCGCACTCTATGCGTTACAATCTATTGCTTCATTAATCCCATCTGATTTTTCATCAAACAAACGTATTCCACAGGTAAGTGTTAAAGATGCGCCAAATTTTGAGTACCGTGGTATGGAAGTTGATATAGCACGTAACTTCCACAGTAAAGAATCACTATTGCGCTTACTTGATCAGATGAGTGCTTATAAAATGAATAAATTCCACCTACATCTAACCGATGATGAAGGTTGGCGTTTGGCGATCCCTGGTTTACCTGAGTTAACCGATGTCGGCGCAAAACGTTGTCATGATTTAGAGGAGAAAACTTGTTTATTACCTCAGTTGGGTTCAGGCCCAACGTCGGACAATCGAGGTACAGGTTACCTAACTAAAGCGGATTATATTGAGCTAGTACAATATGCTCAGGCACGTAATATTGAAGTTATTCCTGAAATCGATATGCCAGCCCATGCGCGTGCAGGTGTTGTGGCAATGGAAGCACGCTACAATAAATACAAAGACTCTGACATCGAAAAAGCAACTGAATATCGCTTAACCGATCCGGATGACAAGTCTGTTTATACAACGATTCAATTCTACAATGACGGTATCTTAAACCCTTGTATGGACTCCACGTATAATTTCATCGGTAAAGTGATCGCCGAAGTTCAAGCGATGCACCAAGCAGCGGGCCAACCATTAAAAACATGGCACATGGGTGGTGATGAAGCCAAGAATATTCACCTCGGTAACGGTTTCGAACAGACTGGTGGCACCACTGGTTGGAAAGGTGATAAAGACTTAACTAAAGAATCAATGCCTTGGGCTAAATCACCGCAATGCGTAGCGCAAATAGCGGCAGATGACAACTTAGAAACACCACACGATCTTGGCCCAATGTTTGTGAAGAAAGTGGCTAACATTATTGCCGCTGCAGGCATTGAAAAAACGCAGTTATGGCAAGATGGGCTTAAAGGTGTAGATGCGAAAGACTTGCCTTTAACGGCTGTGGCTAATGTATGGGAAACTTTATACTGGGGCGGGGCAAACACGTCTAACCATATGACTGAAAAAGGCTTTGAAGTAGTACAGTCGCACCCTGACTACCTGTATTTCGATTTCCCATACGAAGTAAACTCGAAAGAGCGTGGTTATTACTGGGCAACACGTTATACAGACAGCAAAAAGGTATTTAAATTCTCACCGAATAATTTACCTCAGAACGCCGAAACATCTAAAGACCGTGACGGTAATAATTTCAACATAAAAGGCGACACTCAAAATCGTGGTTACAATGGCATTTCAGGTCAACTTTGGAGTGAAACAGTGCGTACAGACTCCCAATTTGAATACATGGTTTACCCACGTATCTTACCGTTAGCAGAACGTGCATGGCATAAAGCGTCATGGGAACTTGATTACGTCAAAGACCGTGAGTTCAAAGGTGGTGAAACAACATTTGTTGACGCAAATAAACAACAATCTGCGTGGAATCAATTTGCGAACATCATTGGTCAGCGTGAACTTGCTAAAATAGACAAAACGGGTGTTCAATATCGCCTACCAGTACCAGGTGGTAAAATTGAATCAGGTAAGCTGATCACCAACGTCGCATTCCCTGGTCTAGAAGTGCAATACAGTACTGACTTAGGTTCAACATGGACGACATGGACGAAACCTGTCGATGTAACGACTGCTGAATTAAGAACAGTATCGCCAGACGGTAAACGCTTTAGCCGTATTACTTCGGTAAAATAGCTAACTAAGCTAACGTTATAATGACTTAAATTAAAGGGTGATTGGATATTAATTCAATTGCCTTTGTCGCTATATTACAGTCTAAACAATCTTATGATTAACACTATCAGACCTATAACAAGAGACGATTAAGATGAAACTAAAATCTTTGGCACTACTCCTATTACCACTCACACTTGTGGCTTGTTCGAATACTTATCAACACGCGAGTGCTCAACAATTTAAAGACATGGTTTCTATAACACAGACTTGGGAAGGTAAGCGATTAACAGGTCCAACAATTACGCTCCCGCCTGAGACGGGTACAGCAAAGGCGCTGTTTAAAGCTGACGCTTACCTGTATGGCAGAGAAAGCAGCAATGATATGCATCAGATAGATACACGAGTCAACTTATTAGTTAAACACACAGACTTTGGTTTTGAATATGGTTTCGTGTCTATCAATGGATTGGAATCGGTGAAGATTAAACAAGAGCGCGCGACATTTAGAACCTGCGACGAATTATGTGTTTATGACCAGGTATTTTCATTCGCTATGCCTGAATTAGTAAACAATAACGATGACCTTGAGATCAAATTACAAGAGAAAGCTAACAGTAAATTTGGCCCCGTTATATCGCTACCTGCTGCTTATATAACGGGTTACGAGCAAGTACAACATAAAATTCAAAACGGCGTTAAATGAAATGACTCATTAGTACAAGAATATTAAGCTTGTACTAATTGATGCTTGATGTGGTTCTGGTGTGAACTAACTGCCTTTACGCGCAACACAAATTTGCGCGTAGGTGTTAATTACAGTGCCATCCTGTAGTGTGCATTTTACTTCTGGTCCCAATACACCGGAACCTTGTCCTTCAGTTGCGCTAACACTGAATGTAGCTGAAGCGATGATGAACGTGATCATTAAAATTAATTTATTCATATTATCCTACTCTTTTTATAAGTGGATACAGGGATTTATGTTATCGATATTACGTCTTACTTCCTAATAGTAGACAGTGGCTAACAAACTACAAGTGCCTCAAATTAATTCATTATAAAAATTAAGATCTAGCTAACTTAAGCTCGATTGGCTACGTTATCGAACTGTAATTCACATAGACGACGATACAATGCAGATGACTCAATCAACTCATTATGCGAGCCTTGTGCTATCACTTCGCCTTTATCCATCAACAAGATAAGGTCAGCGTTTATCACCGTTGATAAACGATGGGCAATAATAAGAGTTGTTCTATTTAGCATTAACTCTTCGAGAGCCGCTTGAACATGGTGCTCACTTTCGGCATCGAGCGCACTGGTTGCTTCATCTAATAACAATACTTCGGGGTCTTTCAAAATAGCACGGGCGAGGGCAACACGTTGCTTTTGTCCTCCGGATAAACGAACCCCTTGCTCTCCTAAAAAGCTGCTATAACCTTCAGGAAGTTGTTCAATAAACTCATGAGCATGAGCGAGTTTCGCTGCTTTAATTACCGCTTCATCCGACGCGCTCGGATCACCATAACGGATATTGTGCCAAACATCGGAACTAAACAATACCGGGTGTTGCGGGACCATCCCCATTCGTTTACGTACTTCATTCAGTTCTAACTCATTTATATTAATATTATTAAACAGGACTTCACCACGTTGAGGGTCATAAAAGCGTTGTAGTAATTCAAATAAAGTGGTTTTGCCTGCACCAGATGGGCCAACTAAAGCAATCACTTTTCCTTTTGGTATTTTTAAATTAATGGCTTTTAAAGCAGCAGTATTGGGACGTGAAGGGTAATGAAAATCCAAGTTTTTAAACTCGATAATATTAACGTGATCATTAATAATTTGTTTAGGCACTTCTGGACTTTGGATTTTACTTGTCACCTCAAGCAGCTCTAACAATCGCGTTGCAGAACCCGCTGCACGTTGCAGTTCTCCATAAACCTCAGAGATAGTGGCGACAGACATCGCGACCATAATCGCGTAGAAAACAAATGCACCTAACTCACCACCCGTCATCTTGCCATTGAGTACATCCATGCCGCCTATCCACAACATAATGCTGATCGCACCGAATGTCAGGAAAATGACAATTGCGATCAACAATGAACGCTGTTTAATTCTATTTTTTGCTACTGAAAATGCATTTTCCACTTCATTCGCAAAGGACGCTTGCTCAGTTTCTTCGTGGGTATAACTTTGTACGACCTTGATATTTTGAATTATTTCACCGGCATAGGTACCAATATCTGCAATTGCATCTTGGCTGCTTGCTGCAAGAAGTCTTACTTTTTTGCCATAAATTAAAATAGGCACGAGTATAAAAGGCACCGAAGCTACGACCCAAAGTGTTAGGTTGATGTTGGTCACGAGTAACATGATTAAGCCACCAATGAGCATTAGCACACTGCGAAGCGCCATCGATAATGAGGAGCCAATAATAGATTGTAACAGTGTGGTGTCCGTCGTTAATCTTGACATGATTTCACCACTTCTATTTTCTTCAAAATAACTCGGGTGTAGTTTAATGACTTGGTTAAATACCGCTTTTCGTATGTCAGCGCTGACGCGTTCACCTAACCATGACATCAAATAAAAGCGACTAAATGTGCCAATAGCAAGAAGAGCAATAAGCATAACGAGTACCACAATAGCGGACTGTAGTTGAGATTCTGAACCGGCAATAAAGCCATTATCAATCACAAATTTAACGCCCTGGCCAAGCGATAGGTTAACCGCTGCGGTAACTAACAATGCGAGTAGGGCATAACAAACCATTAATTTGTATGGTTTGATAAAAGCCAAAATAGGCAACAAACTAGTGAATGATGGTGTTGCACTTGTCTTATCTGTAGGTGATGAACTCATTGTTTTACCTTAACTTGTTATTAAGTGGTTTCAATAGCTTGATACTCTCTATTTTGTTATTATTTTTTGTTCTATACGGCGCCTTTCGGCATCATAGATAATATTGCCTATACTCAAAATTCAATTGAACTCATCGCAAATGAATACGTTTAAAATAAATCATAGAGTGACCAAGGATAATAACAAATAATCAACGAGATTGAATAATTAGATATAAAAAACAGTTGTTTATTATCATAAAAAGAACTTTAACATTAATAGCCATCAACAATAATATAAAAATGAGTAGTAGAAATTCGTTAATATAAGCGAAGGGTATTGATTACAACTTTTTACCTATCTTGTTGTCTTAAAGTGACTAACTGGACTAATTCCTTCTATTTATAAGAGTGATACATGTATGTTTAAAGCAATACAAAATTTGTTTAAGCAATTATCAAATGATACGTCGTTGCCAGGTGCTGTAGATACACAGGAGTTTGAATTATCAATGGCGGCATTATTGTGTGAAGTTGCCAGCGCAGATAGCACCATTAATGAAAAAGAAAGCGCTGCTAAAGTACATCAACTTTCATTACTACTTGGTATCGACAAAGATAGAGCAAGCGAACTATTGGCAATTGCCATCAAAGACAGTGAAGAATCTATATCAATTTATGAGTTCACGTCAAAGCTTCGAAATGTTGAATACAAGCAAAGGAATGTGCTTATAGAATCAATGTGGCACGTAGCTTATGCGGACGGTGTTATTGATCCACATGAAGAAGCATTAATCAGACAAGTCGCCGATCTCATTTACGTAACACATTCGGATTATATAAAAGCTAAGTTAGCAACGCTCCTAGAACCGTTATAATCTGCAGGTAAAACCAATCGTCAGTTCGGTGTTTGGTTTTATATGTGTGAATATATTTGATTACGTCATATTTTGGATAAAATATGATGTAATCATTTAGATGCATATCATATACTTTATGGTAAATAACCCAAGTGTTAAATTGACAACATCTCAATCTTGTCTATATCCATGAATATAGACATCATTAATAGAATAGGCATCTATTACAAGTTCCACTACGCCCTATTTAACATAATATACATTATGCGCAGTGCTATATGAACCCAGATAGAGATGTCCGGTTTGAAATTTTGTTATTGATATCAAAATGCTGTCCCTGGTACTTCAATTTGATATCAAAAACCTGTGCGCTACGTGAAATCTAAAATGTTATGCCAGTATAGTTACTGTAGATTTCACATAGCGCGTGTTCTATTTAGACGTTTGATTATTAATGTTTTTATCTGACTTCAAGTATTCTAGTTCTTTCAAGCACGATCAACAAAATCTTGTGATAACAATTATTCAAAACGCGTCGATACGTGAAATCTAAGCTAGCTTTCCTTGTGATTACCAACATGATTTACATAGTGCTCGTTATGGATTCATTCGTTATCACTTATTAGCTGAGTCTAGATTTACAGTTCTTAAAATGATTTCAGCTTTAATCTAGCTAACTATTCGATATAATTTTGCTGAACTGGCATTATTAAAATTTTCAAATTTAACTAATCTAATACTGAATATACTAATTGGAATTCAAGATGCTATTTTGAATCGATCCTAGGTTAAATTTACTAACTAGGATGTTAGTTACTGATTAAGATTTCACGTAGCGTCACGTAAAATATCTATACTATTGATTTTATTATCAATAACACTTAAAAAGTCTCGATTATACGGAGATCTAAATATAACTGTGTTTATATACAGTTATATGTGTAACTCCGTAAAATCATGACTTTTAATAGACGTTTATAAATTTTTGGTGCAAGCGCCCTATCCTTTTTTGGCTGTTTAAACTGACCATAATGTAATGCTGAAATTGAAATTGTGATCGGATAAGGATTGCATGTAATGATTCATATATGGAGCATTAGTTGTATTTCAAGCTATTAATGAGTGATTTATGGGACATTAAAATAAATTAAACTAATGTACCATTTAGTGAGCATTAAGGTCATTTTTAACCTATAATGAGCACATAAGAGAACATTAAAGGGTTGATATGAGATATTCAAGCATGACAGCACCTGCAATCGCTACGGTGATTGGTGAAAGACTAAAAACCTACCGCCTTAACGCGAACAAAACCCAAGCATCAATCGCAAAAGACGCTGGATTAACCCGTAAAAAGATAGCCAATGCTGAGAATGGGCAATGCTCACTCGAAACCATGGTCATTATTATGCAGGCACTGGACGTTATTGATCAAATAGATATTTTTCTTCCGGCAACCCAGGTGTCGCCGGTTCAGCTTGCCCAACTCCATGGGAATGAACGAAAAAGAGCATCTAGTCCAAGAGAACAACAAAAACAAGCACCCGTAAACGAGGATAACCTAGGATGGTAAAAGAAGTTATTGAGGTCAGTTATAACGACCTTGCTGTCGGCGCAGCCAGTTACGACCCAGTGACAAAACAAAGCGCGTTTGAATACGATCCTAGCTTCATTTCGAGTGGCATTGAACTCTCTCCGCTAATGATGCCACTCTCCAAGAAGATTTATTCATTCCCATCAATCGATCACGCCACCTTTAAAGGTCTTTCGGGGCTTTTGGCCGATTCTTTACCAGATGATTTCGGTAATACAGTCCTTAATGCTTGGGTAGCCCGAAACGGACGATTACCCAGTGAGATAACCCCGCTTGAGCGCCTAAAGTATACTGGCGCGAGAGGTATGGGTGCATTGTCTTACTCCCCGCCAAAGAGATACGGTAACTCTTTCAATAAGTCGCAAGAGATAGAAATCAAGTCTCTGGTTTCTGTCGCTCAAAACATTCTTTCTGAGAGACAAGACTTTGGAATCGAACTTGATCATGCTGGCCGTGAAGACAAAGACGCCATGTTAGAGCTTATGTCTGTAGGAATGAGCGCCGGTGGTGCTAGACCTAAAGCGGTTTTAGCATTTAACAAGGATTTTAGCGAAGTGCGTTCCGGGCAAGTTGAAGTTCCTGAAGGATTTACTCATTACTTAATGAAATTTGATGGTGTCAGTGAGCACAACAAGAACAAAGAGACATTTGGTGATCCGTTAGGTTACGGCGCGATGGAATATACGTATTATCTCATGGCAAATAAGCTTTGCGGTATTGATATGATGCCAACTCAACTCTTGAACGAAGGGGATCGTCGCCACTTTATCACTCAACGTTTCGATAGAATCGGAAACAAGCGCGTACATGTGCAGACCCTGAATGCAATGGCACATGTTAGCTACAAACAAGCAGGTTCATTCTCGTATGAGGAATTGTTTGGAGTCGTCCGTCAACTAAGATTGAAAGCGCCAGAGGCTATGCAACTATTGAGGCGCTTAATCTTTAATATTATATCGCGCAACCATGACGACCACTCAAAGAACTTTGGATTCATGATGAACGATGCCGGAGTCTGGTCTCTTTCTCCCGCTTACGACATTGCATACTCATACAAGCCAGATAGTCATTGGGTAAGTTGCCATTGGATGACACTCAACGGTAAGCGTGACCATTTTGAGCGTAGTGACTTCTATAGTCTGAGTACACTAAGCCCCCTATTTACTAAAAAACTCATAGATGAAACCATCGACGAAATCACACAGCACGTATCTACATGGCGTGCGCTAGCTACCGAACAAGCAGTTCCGCTATCGTTAATCGATGAAGTTGAGTCAAATCTAAGGCTTAATATTTAGCAATTAATCACGAGGTCCACACGGCGAATACCATTCCGTGGCGCCTTACATTAATAACTTCATTTGGCTTACTAAAAGGCTGGAAACTTCCAGCCTTTCGTCACATTTAGAATGCAGCTTTGAATATTTCAGCTATCTCTTTTACATTCCCTTTTCTAGGATTGCTAAAGGCATTACCGTCTTTTAATGCATTTTCAGACATTAATTGTATATCTTCTTCTTTGATCCCTGCTTCTTTAAGGCTGGTCGGAATACCAATTTCAGATGATAGTGAAAATAATGAATCAATGGCTTTTTCAGCAGCGGCCATCACTGAAAGTCCTTCGATATTTTCACCCATAAATTCTGCTATATCAGCAAATTTTTGAGGGTTTGCAATCATGTTATAACGGCAAACATGAGGTAGTAGCATTGCATTTGCAACACCATGAGGCATGTCGTATAGACCACCAAGTTGATGAGCCATGGCATGAACATAACCAAGGTTACCATTATTAAATGCCATTCCCGCTAAAAGAGAAGCATAAACCATATTTTCTCTTGCTTTAAGATTTTCACCATTAGCAACGGCCTGTCTAAGGTTTCCAGCTATCAATTTGATAGATTGTATTGCGGTGGCGTCTGTTACTGGGTTGGCATCCTTTGATACATAGGCTTCTACCGCATGAGTAAGCGCATCCATTCCTGTCGCGGCAGTAAGCGCGGCCGGTTTTCCGATCATTAACAATGGATCGTTTATTGATACTTGAGGCAGGTTTCTCCAACTAACCACTACAGATTTCATCTTTGTTTTTGTATTTGTAATAACAGCATGTCTGGTTATTTCAGAAGCCGTTCCGGCCGTGGTATTTACGGCAATAATTGGCGGTAGTGGGTTCGTTAACGTTTCGATCCCTGCATAGTCACAAACATATCCTTTATGCGTATGAGCAATGCCGATCCCTTTACCACAATCATGAGGAGAGCCACCGCCTATAGAGATAATCATATCGCAATTATTGGCTTGAAATACTTCAAGACCATCATATACATTCGTGTCTTTTGGATTAGGCTCTACGCGATCGAAAACAACGGCTTCAATGCCTTCTTCTTTAAGGTAAGCAATCGTTCTCTTTACAGGACCATCCTCCAAAGAATATAAAAATTGATCTGTCACTATAAGCGCTTTTTTACCATGCAGTATTTTTGCTCTTTTCCCGATCACTTCTAAACAACCAGGACCAAAAAAATTCACACTTGGCATCAAATAATCATAATATCTCATAATACTTCCTTTATAATTTATATTTAAAATCGAAATAAATGTATAATCTCACCCTTCAATCACACATTTCATATCAAAACTTTCAAACACTTCTTTGAATTCATTCATAATATTCTCAGTGGGTATTGCGATATCACTGTCCATCTCATATTTCATTTCAATATTTTGATATTTAGAACTCCCCAGATTATGATAAGCGAGTAAATCTACCCTTATGACGTTTTCTAGTGTTTTAACAAACGAAGCAATTGCATTTATACTTTCATTATCACAATTGAAATGAGGTATAACGGGCACTCTTATAATCAGTTCCTTTGATATCATTGAAATGTGTTTTGCATTTTCAAGAATAATTTTATTACCCACGCCAATATGGTTTATATGAATGTCATTATTGGTATGTTTTATATCTAAAAGAACCAAATCGGCTAAAGGAATAACTTTCTCAACCGCTTCTTTTTTGGCAAACGCAGTCGTTTCTAAAGTAGTATGCCAACCCATCGATTTACAACCTTTTAGAATTTCGGCTACAAAATCTGCTTGTCCAAGTAATTCACCGCCCGATAAAGTAACGCCACCGCCAGAACGTCTAAAGTGTACGCTGTCTTTTTTTAATTCTTGTAACAGCTCTTCTACCTTAATTTTCCGTCCTATTTTCACAAGTGCATTGCTATAACAGTTATCTACACAAAGACCACAATTGTCACATTTATCTCTATCTATTTTATTGTTTCCATCTAAACTAATGGCACCTTGAGGGCAGACATCTATACATTTACCACAATTAATACAGCTACTTTTATTAAATGTAATTTGAATATCTTTTGATTGAGACTCAGGGTTGCTGCACCATTTACATTTAAGAGGACAACCTTTTAAAAATACGATAGTTCTTATTCCGGGTCCGTCATTGATAGAAAAACGTTGTATATCAAAGATGGTACCCTCTTTATTTTTATTATATCTATCTTCTCGTAACATACGGATTCCTTTGATCATCATTCTAATATTCGACACGAATTTAATCCCGCACCTGATTTATATAGACACTAAACTTAAATGCATTATTTTTAAATTACTTAAATGTAAAAATTAACGTTTTTAAATAAATGGCAATACGTTGGTGCGGAATATTGTCCTTACCTATTAATATTAGAATTCTTGTTCTGTTCTTCTGATTATTTCATCTTGGATTCGTTTGTCCAAAATAATAAACTGAGCACTATAACCCGCTACACGGATGACCAAATCTTTATATTCGTTAGGATTTTCTTGTGCCGCAATTAGCGTTTCTTTATCGACTACATTAAACTGTATATGCAGCCCCTTTTGATCAAAATAACCTCTTAATAAAGAACCTAAATTTTGTAGCCCTTTAGTTCCTTTAATTGATCCTGGATAGAATTTTTGGTTAAGTAGAGTGCCGTTAGATGCAATATGATGATCTAATTTTGCAACTGAATTTACTGCTGCAGTAGGACCATTGGTATCAGCACCTGTACAAGGAGATACACCATCAGCTAAAGGGTCGTGAGCTTTTCTTCCGTCTAAAGAAGGACCGATAAGATCGCCAAGTAATACATTGATCGCTGCCGGGTATAATCCCGCATGGAAATCGCCCCCTCTAGGGTTTGTATATTTTTCGACTTCTTCACAATAAATCAAAGCACCAATTCTGGCTAATTCATCTACATCATCAATGTCGTTACCGAACTTCGGTGCTTTATTTTTTATAAGTAGTCTTATGTCTTCATGCTTTCTTTTATCTTCTGCATTTTCTGCATCGTCACCAAAGTTTGTTGCAAGAGCTTCTTTTAGATCTTTTAAAGTAAGTTTTTTTGTATCAAAGACAAGATATTTGATCGCGGCAAAGGCATCGCCTACATTGGCAACACCGACGCCTTGTGGACCAGAGAAGTTATAGTGTGCGCCACCGTCTTGAAGGGATGTACCCGTAGAAATACAGTCGTCAACCATGCAAGATAAGAATGGTAAAGGTGCTCTTTCTGCATGCGCTAGATCGATGACATTGTCAGTGCTTATAAGTTGGTATACAAAGAATTCCATTTGTTTTCTATAAGCGTCTATAATTTCTTCCATTGAAGAGAATTCTGTAAATTCGCCTGTTTCTGGCCCTATTTGTTTCCCGTTAGACATGCCATTATCAACTACAATTTGAAGAAGTCTGGCTAGGTTAAAGAATGCAGAGTCATGCCACCCTTCCGTTTTTCCTGGAACTTGAGGTTCAACACACCCGATTATTGCGTATTCTCTGGCGTCTTTTAGAGTGAGTCCATTATTGACAAGGGAAGGAATGATGACTTCATCATTGTAGTAGGAAGGCATACCAGTTCCGAGTCGACTAAGCTCACAACTTCTCATAAGAAGTTCATCAGGTGTTTTATTCCAGATTCTCACCGAAAAAGAAGGTGCAGATAATCGTACGTGAGCAGACGCATCAATACACATATAGGTAAGATCATTAGTCGCATCTTTACCATCTTTGGTCTGACCACCTACAATTAGATTTTGGAACAATGGATAGCCACCAAAAGCTCTTGTAGAAATCGCATCTCTTACTTTATTAAGGTCATTAAATTTTACCCAGATACAATCAATTAATTCTTGTGCTTTATCAATATCAAAATCTGTTGATTTTGTATCCATTTCATAATAAGGATACATATATTGATCAAATCTACCCGGAGATATTGAGTGACCATTTGATTCGATGCTGATAACCATATCGATAAACCAAAAAGATTGGCAGGCTTCATAAAAGTTTGACGCACCATATTCAGGCACTTTTTTACAGTTTTTAGCAATAATTAAAAGCTCTTCTTTACGACGAGTATTGTTTTCCTGTGCTGCCATTTCATTTGCCAAATCTGCATATCGATTGGCATACTTGATAACTGCATTACAAGATATAATTATCGATTCCCAGAATGGTCTCTGTTTTAAATAATGGGGTGCTGTTTTGTCAGCCATTGCCATCGTATTTTCTACTTCTTCAATGATACCTCGATAACCTTTTTTTAGAATTTTGGCATAATCGACCGAAACATGTCCAATGCCGTTAAGGTGGTAATTACCCACTGTAAATACATTTTCTTCCAATGCTTCTATATTTTCTTTTGTCATATAGGAAATGGCTAATTCAGATGTTGTTTTACCTTCCCAGTAATTAAAAACATCTTTCAGTTGTTCTTTTACTTCGTCACTTATTTGGAAAGCATCTCCGCTTCTTTTATCCATCGTTTCAAATTCATCAACAATCCATTTATGCGAGAATTCAGGAAACACTTGAGATGATTTAGGTTCAATAGTCTGACTTCCTACTATTAATTCTTCATCTCTTATTATTATTGGAATTTCATTTAGTATTTTTTCAAAAGCTTTTGCTCTACGTAAAACGGTTGGTTTATCTTCAGTTTCTTTGTATGATTCTGTAAGTAATAATGCCCGGCTTGCTTCTACACGTGGGACAGCGTCACGCATTTGATTTTTCAATGTTATTATTCTGTCGCTAGGTTGACTAAAATTATCTTTTAAAATGTACATAGTTTACCCTTTTATGATTATAACCAATTAATTTTTATATTTTAAATTAGTTGTTAATTCTATAACCGACATTTCGTATTTAAACGAGAAAACAAAATTAAAAAACGCCTGTATGCTTTGCTTATACGACACAGCTATCACGTCTAGATAAATAATTCATCATCACTCACCAGTATTATTCTGGTTATTAAAAATAACTGCCACATTGAGTCGTTTTTTAAATCAACATGCTAATCTAAGTGAGAAAATAATTTAAACGTCACTTTATAGAATAATTTTTATTTGTAAGACCAAATTAACCAATCTATTTATTAAAGAAAACTTTTTTATGATATTGCGTTCAATAAGCTCGATCGTCCCCACAATTAAAGATTGTTTGTTTGTTTGTGTTAGCTGTTAATTTAACTTCAGTCACAAAAATTCATAAAATAGCCCCTCCGGTTTCATATTGAAACAAAATGCCACTACCTACATTTCAATATGGAACAATATAGAATAATATACCTAAAGGAGCGGGCATGACTGAGCCAAATCTCATACCGGAGATGCTCATCGGGTTTTAAGTAATTGACTTGGAGCGAATCGACGTAAAATAGATTTAGGATGTCGATTACAGATTCTGAGTTCACGTAGCGTTACGTAAAAATGGTGAGTCAATTGCCGGTAAGTGAGTGCTACAACAGGATAAGTAACACGACGATCGCAGATGCATTATTAGATCGTTTGTTGCACCGCAGCATTTGTAGTTTGCCAATGGTGTCTATAATTAATAGAACAGTCTCGAGTCGGAGGTTTTATGGATCTGTCAAAATTACATACCGGAATGATGATTTCCAGTAAAAAAGGCGATGGCCACATCATCAGTATTGATCGCGAACAACATACAATGCAGGTTATTGATTTTATGGATAATCACGAGTTTGAAGTCGGATTTGAATATATCAAAGACGATCCTCAGGTTCATAACCCGGAAGGTGGTTATTACTGACTGCCGGAATTATAGGCCGTAAGTGAGTAACAGGCTAGATAGGTATGTTGAGCATTTATCACAGAAAAAGTCCCTACTAACAAAGGGATTTTTTTAATACTAAACCTGCCACCATTAATTACCCAATTGAGATCATGGTAAGCAAGCTATTCTGCTTTCTATTAAGCTCGCACTCGTTTAGCGTTTATCGGTGAGTAAACACAATCTAGATTAGCCATAACTTAGCTTAAATCACAGCGAATTTAACTCATAAAGTGAAGTGACATAGTCATTCCCTTCATAAAAATGAACAGAATAACGGTTAAAGACACCTATAGGGCAGTGAAAAAAGCAAGTTTGTCCAATAACCTCAATGGTGGTTAATATGCAGTGAGAACTTGACTAAAATAGAGGGTATATTATTGATATTTCAATCTTTTTCTGCTAACTTTGCAAGGTCGTCTAGTTATTTCGTTGTCATAATTACCTATCCTTAATATGATTAGCTCGCGATCATTAACCATCCAAACGAAAACCATCATTCAGATTCAATTATAGAGACTAAAAACCGGAATCTTGCCTGTCAAAAATTTTTTGGCTGTTATAAGGGCTTTACCTTCAGAATATGCTAAAGCCCTCTTTTTATATCTTTTAGTGTAATTAAATCAATTCCACTAGTTGCTATTACCCTCTAGGTTTACAAGCTATCTTTAGTTCATACACATCAATTTTACAATGTTGTTCATTCCACGGTGCTGCGACGTCAAAACGAACCTTTCCCCAAGTTTCATATAATCCATCGACGTAAATTGTAGGGTAATCTTTTTCCAAATCTAAACCGCTATCACCTAATTTACAAAAACGTTTGGTTTTATTTTTTTTGAATGACTCAACATAAACACATGGGTCAGATTTTAATTGGTAAACAATACCTTTTGCATCGTACTTTGGAGCGCCTTGAATTATTGCGTAAAATGAATAATCTTTAATGTATTTATTTACTTCTTCCTCAGCGAAAGAAGGGAATAAAACTGACGATGAGCATACCAACAACAGTAAAGCCTTCAACATATAACAATCCCTCTTTAAATTAAATTTTCGGCTCTATTATCACCGCGTGTTTTAGACATTTTTGGGAAATTTACTAACCACCAGTCATCATCATTCATCACCTTATAAAATGCTGAATCTTCGCCTACTTTACCCTCTAACTGGTCTTTATACAGCGCTGGTATTATGAGTCTTTTTGTTTTCGCGTAATACCGACCGACAAAATGTAAATCAACGAGTACCTCTTTTACTTTGGTCGATAATGCATCCCAGTCAATTGAATTACCATTAAGGTAAACATCACATACATCCTGCTTAAGCGTTAAACGCTTACAGTCTTTAACGTATACGTCATAAATTTCTAAAAATGCATAATGCTGCATTTTTCGAGTCATCTCTTGCTCTGCTTTTGGTACGCATTTATCCAATGTCTGCCAATATGTGTAAGCTGGTTGTTTGGTTTTTCCTGCTCCACCTTTTAGCCATGTCAATAACTTATCCGAAATTTGGTTGCAGTTTTTAGCCGCCGCCTTAAAGATTTTTTCAACATCAGAAGCGGATCGACCTCCTAAATCTAATCCTTTCCCAAACGTAACTCCTGAGCTTTCTATAACTTT
The DNA here is from genome assembly GCF_013215705.1 of Moritella sp. Taxonomy (GTDB): domain Bacteria; phylum Pseudomonadota; class Gammaproteobacteria; order Enterobacterales; family Moritellaceae; genus Moritella. Next base: position 208,067 of record NZ_JABSQR010000008.1, read on the forward strand.
ACCGCCATTATTGGGGACGTGAGGAACACGAGTGAAAAACATATTATCCTTAATATCATTTCCTTCAGCATCAAAAGTAAGTTGCCCTATAGGTACTTGTAGCCATTTTTTATCCATTTCATCTGAGATATAACGCCAATGTTCAACAAGAGCCTCATCAATCCCAAGTAAAGTGTCTTTATCAACCGCTTCGGTACTTTTATTTAAATTATAATCTTGGTGAACCTTGTTCGTTGGAGTGAATTGGGACTTGAATAACACGATAGCTTTTTGTGTTGCGTTTCCAAAATCACCATCTGCGCCTGCACTACCAATATTTAGTCCTAATATCACAAGTGCTTCTTGGATACTTTTTACAGCCTCTCCTTTCACACCTTTTTTGAAAAAATCAGTTTCACTTTTCGTGAATAAATCTAAATTATATACGGGATAGAAATGTTCAGATTTTAAGATCCCATTTTGTCCATCAAGATAAGCGACTGCAATGTTGGAGAACTTTAAATGATTGATAACCCTAAGATTGCCAGAGAGCCAAGGCATATAAGTATCTTTCACTTCACCTGCAATAAAAGCACTTGCATTTGAGATGTTTTCTTGTATACCAAATGACTGTGTTTTTGAATATTCATTTAGCGGATCAAGAGAGATGGATACTTTTTTTAATGCTTGTTTGTTCGCTTCAAAATCAGCTATTTTTTTAAATGTCAGTGCTACGGGACTAAAAAGTAAATCTAAACCATTATCACCAACTTGATATTCGCCTTTTAATTTATAAGGTACTAGCAAGTGCTGCTGTTGAAATCCTTCTGAATATCTTTCCACTGTTTTAGGCGTTTTTTTTCGTTGTTCTTCTACGTATATCAATTTGAAATACATAAAATCAATGTCTTTGTAATAACTATTATCAGTTATGGCAAGCTCTCGCCATAATTTTCCTTTCCAAAATAGATATAAAAACCCCGCTTTGAATTCAGCGATATTATTTTTATCTTTCTCTTTTCCTAAATACGCTAAAGCTCTAACAGGAATAAGTACATTATCCCACTCTTTTTTTTCTGTGTCCTTATCAACAGGTGCTATCCCTTGCGTTAATATATAACTTAAAGGCTTTGGGTGTATGTGCATGTATATTTGCAGATCTAAATCGCGCGTAGCGTCTTTTAATACATCAAATTCAACCAAACTACGGTGTATATTTCGAACATCTAATTGAGGTTTTGATTGCTTTCCAATTTGGTCCTCTTTCTTTCTCAAATAAAATTCCGCATTACCCGCGGGTGATTGTCCTGCAATTTCGATGACAATTTTATGCTCAGGCGTTAGTTCCATAGGCACATCAGTAGATTGAGGTACCTGAACAATATCATCGGTAACGCGTTTATAATAAGCGTTTCTAAAGGCAGTTTTTTTTTCATTTTGAGCGTACTGATTTTGAGCATTTACCGCGACCCACTGCCCACTAGATAATAATCGACGGAGTGTGTTTAACGCCTGTTCTCCACCTGAAAGCAAAAGAGTTTGCTTTAATCTTTGAGGAAGATGGTTCAGCCAAGAAGCAGTATTTCGCTCACACGAAAGCGTCCTAATGACTTCATCGGAGGATTGTTTACACGCTAGTTCATCATGGGATAATTCAGAACTTGGTATAAATTTGTAACGTATATTCATTATATGCCCACAATTAAATAAAAATTGCAGTGATTTTAAGCTGATTAGACTTAATGATAACGATTTGGTTTGGGGCCAACTTAAACCATAAGTTATTATATTGCAATAAGTTAAGTGTTTTTTTGTATTATTTATTACCTCGAAGTTATTATTTGGGGGGCTGGCGAAGTATTATGCTCATAATTATCACATTTCACATAAGCAAATATATTGCGAATAATCATAAACAACTTTTAATTGAGTAGATGCCATAACATAAAATGGGAACATATGGCTTAGATTATCGACATCCCTACCATATCAAAACCCGAAAAATTAGCACGTCACGGCTTCCAAACATATATCAACAACTTTCACCTTAGTAATGCATTCATAGCGGCCATTCCAACACTGTATAAAAGTAAACGCTTAGTTAAGCCCACCTACCAAATATTTTCAATTGTTGCATGATTATCCTTCATTAAATGAAGGATAATCATGCAACAAAGCAAAAACGAACAACATTGGCAACGCATATTTCAGTTACAAGCTGAAAGTGGGCTAACTAAATCGCACGTCGCTGTTCTAAATCGTTCTTAACGGGGTTTTCAGGTTATTTACAATGCGATGGTTACAGTGTTTATGAAAATATCGACAATATTATTCCTGTTGGTTGCTGGGCTCATGCAAGACGTAAGTTACATGATGCCTTAACCGCGCAGCCCAAAAAAACATGCAAAGCCACAGTGGCATTAAATTACATCCAATCGCTTTACGCGATAGAGAAAAAATCCAAATTATTAACCCCCGAAGAACGGCAACACTTATGAGTGAAAAAAGCAGAACCCGTCTTGCAGCAATTTCATGAATGGCTAATAAAAAGTGGAAAGACAGTCACCCCGAAAAGTAAAATAGGCGTAGCTATTAGTTATACCTTAAACCAAAGGGAAAAGCTGAGGCCCTATTTGTATTCTGGAGAATTAGGGATTGATAATAACGTCACTGAACGAAATATCAGGCCATTTATCACCGGTCGAAAAAATTGGATGTTCAGTCAATCAGTGGATGGTGCAGACGCGATCGCAGTACTTTACAGTATTGTGATGACTTGCCGTGCGAACGATATAAATCCGTATTTATACTTCCAAAAACTCTTCAGAGAACTGCTGCAACGGGATGAACTTGCTGATTTAAGTGATTTATTGCCTTGGAATTACGACCTAGAAGCCTGATGATATCAGGCTTGACCGCTTACTTATATCGGGGCGTATTTCCCGACAAAAACATCATCGACACAAGCAATAATACCGTGATATTCAAATATAAAGACGGGCAAACTCAAACAACGAAAACCAGAATTTTACCGACGTTTCAATTTCTCTGGCTTATCTTGCAACATGTGCTTCCCAAAGGATTACAGCGAGTGCTGGATTATGGGTTTTTACACGGTAATGCCACACGGCTAAGAGTGCGCATTCAAACAATATTGCTGCATCTGTTCAATTGGAAAAGATCTGAACTCGCCGCAACAATATCAAGCAAAGCAATCCGCATTTGTCCTTGCTGTCAGCATGAAATGAAGTGCGTTGGTATCACGCGAACGACCTAGCCGAAAGGCTAAACATAATAAGGATAATGGTGTTAACACTTAAGATTGGAGATGCGATAGTTATGGTGAAAATAGGTTAATTCATTGATAAATAACAGCCCTGTTATTCATCTCAATTTCGCTCGTCTTGGGTTTAGCCCCAAGGCGAAGTACCCACCAAGATCAAACACGTTATTTACTATATAAAGAAGGGCTTCGGACTTGTTCAACACCCGAATAGGTGTCGGCTGCGCGACACCTATTCTTATATGTTATAGCGCTCTTGATGCTATCGGATGATTTGGGTTTAATTGAAGTAAATCCCATAAATTACCGTAAAGATCTTCAAATACCGCTACAGTGCCGTAATCCTGCTCTTTAGGCTCTCTAATAAACTTTATACCTTCAGATAACATACGATTATAATCACGCCAAAAGTCATCTGTATTTAAGAATAGGAATACTCGACCACCAGCTTGATTTCCCACAAAGTCATTTTGCTCAGGCTTAGATGCACGAGCTAATAATAGTGTGACACCATTGGAACCTGGTGGCGAAACCACAACCCAACGTTTATCTTGTTCTGGTTGGTAAGTATCTTCAACAAGCTCAAATCTGAGTTTATTTACATAAAAATCAATTGCCTCATCATAGTCTTTAACTACTATCGCAATGTGTACTATTGATTGTTTCAATTCATCTATCCTTGAATTCAATGCTGATGTAACTCAGCGCTATAACGCTCGCATTTGCGGGGTTACCATTCCGACAACATGCGCTTGTTAGGGCTTGTACCCATATATAGTGATACTTTCTGAATCACTATCAATTTCAAAGCTCCCAATAACATTTAGCTGCTCGATTATTCTGGAAAGGTCCTGTGTTTTAAATTGAGTTGGTGCATTCTCATAAGGTTTGTGCCCAATACGATTTGGAAGCTCAAGCCATTCAATGCGCTTGAACTCGAATGGCCCATTCAAACCCTTAAACCATTCTGACTGTACGAGTAATTTCTTATCTGGATTTCGGCCAGGAGGATCATTGAGGGTCTCAAGTGTGTCGTCTATCGCTGACTGAGACACTACCTCTTTAATAATTTTTGTGAACTCTAGTTTATTCACTGATGCTCCGATGGCGTATAACGCCGCAAACACTGGCGGCGTGCTGGCGCAGTGTTTTGCGCCTTTTCTTTTTTAGCAAAAAATGTGACAGCTTTAGCCGTCCGCGTGATTTGCCTTGTTAGGCACTTTTCGCATGCAAATGTTCCATTACGAACACTACAACTGTATGGGATGCATTAACTGCTAGCCTTGCCTCTGCTTGAACAATAGAAGGGGGAGTTTGACCTCTTCCATGTGCGGAACCTATATGGGATCTGAAAGCTCCAACTCCATCGATTACTGCAGATAGACCCTTTAAAATCTTATGCTGATCTGCAGCTAATGCGGGGTCAGAATTCAAAGGAAGGTCAATACGCACTACTCCCCATAGATCTATTACGTTTAGTTTTCTCGGCATCCCAAGCTCAAACTTCTCGATATAAAATTTCAATGCCGATTCAATAATTGAGCATGCAGCTGTAATTGATGCATGAGGGTCTGAAGATATGTTTAGCACAGCTCTTTCGAATTCTTTTTCTATAGACGAAAAGTCACCAGTCTTAAAAAAATCTTCAAGTGTTTTGGTTATTGAATTTGATCCTGCTGGTATGACATGGCCATTCACTCTATATACAAGGTTGTTTTTTGCTAAGGCAGCAGAAATCCTTTCTTGTCCTGTTTCAAGGTCGTTTCCACAAAAAGAATCGTTATCCATATATTTTTGAATAACACCACCCAAAACCTCCAATGCTTCAACTGAATCATCTTCATTGCAACGCTTTAGCCAACTGCTACATTTCGTTTCACAATTACCCTGAGGAGCATCACCTGGAGCCCCCGCTTCCATGAATAGTGATTCGAGCTTTGTGTGACTGTAATAATGTGCGGCAATTATTGAAGCCACTGAACCTATAACTGAATTTGGAATTAATGCGTTCAAATTTGAACCTCCGTTTGAGTAACTGCTTGCTCAACACTCGAATAAGGTGTCGGCTACGCGACACCTATTCTTATATGTTAGGCAACAAAATTACGCCGTAAATATCTAAAACACTGTTCTTCTTTTTCTGTTACTTCAAACAGACTGCTAGTGAAAATATCATACAATACTTTACAAACATCAGATAAATCCAAGTTATTAAAAGTATTCCAATTTGGATTATTGATAACCTGTAAATGGACTTTATTTCTCAGGTTTCTTAAAGACTCTAATTTTTCATATATAGCTTTATTTGAACCAAAGATGTGTTTTGATTTTGCACATTTGATCATTGCGTCGAATGACATATGCTTCAGTTTTTCTTCGGGTAGTTTTTTATAAATAACAGTGTCGACTCTAACCACTTCACCATCAAGTTTCTTTTGATTGCCTTTAAAGCTAATTTTTTCAACCCAATCCGTTTTAGTGTGATAACCATTAACTATGAGTAGGAAATGTAATAATGACTCGATAATACTGCAACCGACAAGAACAATTGTTTTTATCGTTTGGTAGAAATGACAGAGCTAAGTTTTATCTCTTGAAGTACCTTATCTTGAAATTGTATATATTGAAGGTTATAAGCAATATTTTTCCTGTGGGCATAAACATGTTCATAACCTCTATTTGTATATAAGACTTTTTTCAATACAGATTCTAGCCTGCCAATTGGGCATGGATACCAAGTTACTTGATCTTCACCGACTCTTGAAAGTTCAGACATACTTTCCCTTGTTGCCTAACATTTATATAACAGGACTCTCGATTTCCCAAATTCATTCACCTCAATAAAAGTAGATTAATTAATTGAAAAGTAAGGTTATACTTCAAATTTATTAATTACATGCTTATGGAAAAGCGAGCCGTCCTGTAAATTATTTATTTAGTCTTATAAGTTATATACAAGGCTAGCTATGTAATTGAGTATATTGACATTAATTTTAGCCTGCAAGATAAACCTGACTGTCTTTTGATAAATCGAGACTTCGTTCACCAAAATACCAATAACACGTATAAAATACGCCTATCTAGTCATTTTAGTTAGTTGAAGAACGCAACACGTTGCTGTTCATAAGTGAAATTAGAAGTTAGTGATGAGACATAGCCTCGCCTCATTTATTTTAATTATCTCCCTGAAATATCTCTTGGAGAACGCCAAAATGTCGTCTATTACGTCAAATCTACCTTGCGCTTAACCATATAATCAAAAGCAAAACGCCCCCCACTAAAGATAACAACTTGCAACAATAGAGTTCCCCATAATACATGCTGAGCGTAAGCGGCGGCGGCAATATCTTCCAAGCTAATAACAGCCACAATATTGACGAAAAATAACCCCAATGCAGAGAAACGACTTGCTAATCCAGCCATCAATAATAAGGGTAGAATGATCTCAGCAGCAGTCCCTAAATAAGCAGCTAGTTCATAAGGCAATAATGGTACGTGATATTCCTCTTCAAATAGAAATAACGTACTGTCCCAGTTGTTTAGCTTTGTCAGTCCAGATGAAAAGAAAGCCCAACCGACATACAAACGTGCGGCCAGTAATGCAACAGGTTCTAACATACTTACTTTTTCTATAATACGTCGATAAATTTGATTCACTGATAACAACAATGAGTTTGAAGTATTCATGGTCAACTCTCTTTAAAATAATGAATTAAGTTATGTTCGATGGCGCTAATCAACCAGGCTTGAAATGAAAATAGACTATCATGCCGCACAGTATCAAGCGACTGAGCGAGTGAATTCCCCAACATTAAAGATAAAATGAAGCGCCCTTCACTCTCTGTTAACTTGGTTACTTGGGGTTGAAACTCAGATCGATAAATCATGACAGTATGGTCCACCAGCACAGACGATAAGGCTTGCTTAGCAAGATTAAAAGCACCATCGCGCTGCTCTTGATTATCGTGATGGTGTGCGTCAAAAATCTCCACTACTGGATAGCTTGTGCTTAGCAATTTCACATTGTCGTTAAACGTAATAAATATATGTTCGGGTTCGAAATTAGTCAGCAGTTGTAATGACGTTTGCTCTAAACTTTGGTCGCGGCCATGTAACGCACAATGAATGTGCCAATCCAAAACTGCACAATGAACAAGGTACGGATAATCCACACCAATTTTCGTTGCCGCGATAAATTCAGAAAATTCAGCGCCCCATTGTCCCCAGTCACCTTGAACTGGTGGTGATGTTTTCAGAAACTGCTGGACCAAACAAGTACGAATATCACTATCAAGTAATTCAAACACAGTCGGAAAAGTGATGCTTAGCGCACGTTCAGCATTAGCTAACAAATTACGACGATAAATACTGATGCCTTGAGTGCTAAAGCCATTTAGAGCTGTACCTGATTCCTCATCACTCCAAATCGTATCCAATAGTCGCTGTTGTTCATTGATAAAAGAGTCATTCATCACTAGCCCCCAACACGGTATTAGCTATAGCACGTGCCTTTTCTGCTTCGCCAACTAACACTGACCACGCGGGTAAATCTGAATCCCATTCAACTAATGTTGGCACAGCACCAAAGCGCGTTAATGCTTGTTGGTAGCCTTGCCAAACGTCATCAGAAACAGGCCGCGCATGATCATCAATAACCATTTGACCATCAGGAACCGCACTGCAACCCGCGAGATGTATCTGCGCGACACTATTCACTGGCAAGGTATTGATATAATTAGTGACCGATTTCTGAATGTTTCCGCCTTCAAAATTCAAGCTATTCACCGCAATATTGTTAATATCGAGCAGTATTTTAGCGCCTGTCTGTTTACACAGTTGCGTTAGAAATTCGGCTTCAGAAAGATAACTTTCATCAAATTTCACATAAGCCGACACATTTTCAATAATCAGCTCACGTCCTAAGTACGATTGCACTTTATCTATTTGCTCGCACATTCGATTTAAATTATGACGTGTATGCGCTATCGGTAATAAGTCACCGCTATGTATCAGTTGCCCTTGCATTTGTAATTGCCCCCACGTAAAACAAGCATGTTCAGACATTAAAAAAGGATCGATGGTTTGCGTTAATTGCTTTAAACGCGTTAAATAACTCGCAGGTATATCCTGTAACGATCCAAGACCCATAGACGTTGAATGCAAACTAACAGGATAGGCCTCTCTTACTTGATTAAGGACAGATAATGCAGCGCCACCTTGTCCAAAGAAGTTCTCTGAATGCACTTCCACAAAGTCAACTTGCTTAGCCGACGTTAATATGTCGGTAAAGTGTGGGTGCCTTAGTCCAACACCCACTAATATATCTTTACTATGTACCGACATAACATGCTCCTTAGTCTTATTTAGAGGTTAAATATAACTGCTTGGCTTCTTGCTTCGACAATCCACCCAATGTTGAACAGGTACCTTTTGTGACTAATTTCCACTCACCTTTATCATGACTCAGGCTTGATTGCCCAGCACATGAATGGGTACCGGCTAAGTTCGCACAATCGTTTTGACCCGCTTTCGCTACGCCGTAACACTTTTCTTTTTTACTTGCTGCTTCTGCAGAGGCAATAACACCCGTAGACATCACAGCCGCTAATGCAGCACTTACTATTAATTTATTATTCATAATGGTTCCTATACCGTTAACGCGTCATGAGTACGATTCAATATTAGTCGTACACTTTTTCGATTTGATCTTCGGTTAATCCTTTAATATCAATCCAGTTAACTTGCGCTGTTTCGATATAACCAGGAATATCAGTGTTCCATTTTGTCTGAACAGCCTTGTTGTAATTCAGGTACAATTTGTCGCCACGAATATGCCAAGCAGTTGGGTCGGTATCTAATTTTTTATTCAATGCCACGCCCATCGCGCAAAAACCGCCATATTGTGGTGCATATTTACTTGGATCTGCTTTGAATAAATCGCGGTTATCAGCAGATGAAAACTGATAAATGGCGCCATTATAAGCGGCTGTGAAATTGTTCGAACCTTTAGTTGGCGTACCTTTTGTAAAGTAAGACACCGTATCGTAACCACTGATTGCGATGTCATTACTGTTCGCATTTACTTCAATGTTTGCAGCAAAAGTTAAGCTGCTAGCGACAAGTGCAGTCGTCATGAATGTTGATTTTACAAATGTTGAAAGCTTCATAGTATTCTCCGTATTTTATGAAAAGTTTAATGTTAACCATTTACGCATTCGAAGGTTGTCTTCCTTAGTTGTAAATATAGTGCTTTCAATCATTCAAAAGGGATGACATAGTCCTAACATTGAACCCAATCGTCCAAAATAGTTCTATATGAGGTAATAATGGATCCGTTATCAGTCATTCTTCAACGATTTTCAATGAATACCGAAGTGTTCTTTACCGGTCATCTTTGTGGTATATCTAATTTCAATCGAGAACCAAACAAAGGTCATTTACATCTGTTGCAAAGTGGTGAGATCACAATAATTGATGAGCAAGGAACCTCACATTTAATCAATGAACCCACCGTGATGTTTTTTCCCACACAGCATGCGCACCGTGTAATAGCCAGTGAAGAAAATCCACCAAAATTGGTCTGTGCAAGCATCGTTTATAATGAAAATACAGCGAATCCGATTGCCGATGCCCTGCCAAGATTACTGTGCTTCAAACTCAGTGAAAACGAAGCGCTAATGAAAACTGCACAGTGGTTATTTGAAGAGGCATTTAACGAAGATAGCGGACGGTTACCAATGATTAACGCGTTGACAGATATCTTTATTATTTACGTGCTACGCCATGTTATTGATAACAACATCATGCAGCATGGTTTGCTCGCAGGATTAGCCCATCCGCAAATATCGAAAGTGTTATTGGCTATACACGAGACACCAGAGCGACAATGGGGATTAGAGGAGATGGCAGAACTAGCGCTTATGTCTCGATCAAAATTTGCCGACGTATTTAAGCGTACGGTAGGCCAAAGCCCAGGCGACTATATAATTGATTGGCGTATTGTTGTGGCGAAGGGTCTACTATTACAAAACAAGCCAGTGGCCCTTGTTGCTAATGCCGTAGGTTATGAAAATGGGTCAGCGCTAGCGCGAGTATTTAGGAAGAAACTCGGCATTTCGCCTAAACGGTGGATTGAGCAAACGCTTTAATACAAAAAAGGCTAGCACAATGCTAACCCGCTTAATTCTTATCGCTATCTACAAAATATTAGTACTTTGTCTTATACCAGACTCGTCAACATCTCATCTGAATATTCAACTAAGTCCTTACCATCTCGAACACGCTCGACATAATCAGGGTTGGCAATAAATGGTCGGCCTATCGCCAGCAGATCAAATTTATCATCCGTAATCGCTTTGCTACCTGCTTCAGCAGTAAAGCTACCCACGCCCACTAATGTCTTGTTATAAATGCTACGAACATAACTTGACGCTCGACCACCTAAATAATCAAATTCCATCGCATCATCAAAAATGCCAATATGTAAGAAAGCTAAATCACGCTGCTCAAGTTCGGGGATAAGATAATCGAATACCGCACGGTCACGACTGTCACCAGCCATATTGAAGTATGCACCGGGTGATACACGTAGTGCCGTTCTCTCATTACCGATACGAGCAACGATTGCATCAACAACCTCAAGAGCGAAACGTGACATGTTTTCAGGTGTCTGGCCATATTCATCACTGCGGCGGTTACTGTCGTGATGTAAGAATTGGTCAATTAAATAACCGTTAGCGCCATGTATTTCAACACCATCAAAACCTGCGTCTATCGCGTTTGCTGCGGCTTGAGAATAATCACTCACTAACTGAGCAATCTCTTCTACCGATACAGCCTTTGGTATTTGATAAGTCAGCTCACGCATTCTAGGTACACTACCTTCAACACCGACTGCAGAAGGCGCCATGACATCTTGGCTACCTGTTGCTTGGTAAAAGTGTGGATGTGCAACACGACCCGTGTGCCAAAGCTGTGCAAATATTTTACCACCATTTTGATGTACTGCATCAGTTACAGTTCTCCAACCATCAATTTGTGCCGGTGTAAAGATACCAGGAGTATTTGGATAACCTTGACCATCTGGACGTATGATCACCGCTTCAGAAATGATTAAACCAGCCTCGGCCCGACGACCATAGTAGTCAGCCATATCTTGAGTCGGTACTAATTCATCATCAGCCATACAGCGAGTCAACGGCGCCATTAGAATGCGATTTTTTAACGATAAAGTCTTATTAAGTACATAAGTTTGAAATAGGTTATCAGTCATAGCGATGTCCGTTTCTTGAATGTACGTTCAAGATAATCTTTTTTGAATGATCATTCAACAACTATTTTTGAATAAACATTCAAAATTGATTATAATGGACTTCATTGCATAATATGACTCAGCGATAAAGAGTCTCAAGAAGAGTTACCGACTAGCCATGCGTATTGCAGAATTTGATAGAGAAAAAGTACTGAGATCTGCCATGACCTCCTTTATGGATAAAGGTTACGGTAAGACCAGTATGCAAGATTTGAAAAAGGCCACAGGTTTGCACCCTGGTTCTATCTATTGTGCGTTCGAGAATAAGCGCGGTCTTCTGTTAGCCGCATTAGAGCAGTATCGTCTAGATAGAAATACGGAGTTCGCTGGGATTTTCACCGGTCAACGTCCCGTACTCACTGAGCTTAAAGCCTATCTGGATCATATTGTTCTAGAATGTCAGAGCTGCGATGCCTCTCGGGCTTGTTTACTGACTAAGGCGCTGAATGAAGTCGCTGAACAAGATGCAGAAGTACATGACATTATTACGCTACATCTTGCCAACTGGCAGGTGGCTATTACCCATGTATTGCAACAGGCTATTGATCAAAAGGAAATTACCAGCGACCGTAATGCGGATTTACGTGCTCACTATCTGATGATGGGTATCTATGGATTACGAACATTCGCCCATACTCACCCAGAAGGTAATACCATTAAGCATCTCGCTGATCAGCTATATCAGGATGTGTGTCGGTAGATTAAACTGCGGCTTCAGTTGCTGATAAACCTCTTAATGCGCTATACCAAACTGTGTAGCCAAGGGCTGAAGCAAAAGCAATTAAAGCGATGATAGTATAACCAATAGTTTTTTAAGCAATCCACTACTCCTACCAACCCTACGAACATAACGCTTTTGCTATCCGGATGAATTTACTGCGGGGGGACATTGCTTTCTAACCAGGTTAAAGGGTGCTCCCATAAATGACTTGCCTTGCGACTAAAAAACTTCATGTGACCGATTTCAGTTAAATTACATGCTTCAGGCGATAAGGTCAGTGTTTCTGCATTCATATTTTTAAAAACGGTCAGCATATCAGCCACATTGGCATCAATGGCGATGTCATCATCGGTGGCATTCACCCACAGGGAAGGCATCGAGAGTGTATTGTACAGGTGATTATGTATCGATTTTCCAAAGGCTGTCTTCACATAACCCTGTCCATTACACCAATGACGCCATTGCTGAGCCACAGCTTTGGGCAACGGCTCTCCCATGCCAAGCAACTGAGATTTTGTATGGCCGAAAATCAGGTTACTCATTGGGATGAACAGGTTCATAAAGAATTGTGCTTTTAAAGCATAAGGCATTTTCATATTTTTTAATCGGCCAGAAGAGCTGGCAAAAGTGAAAATGGAGCTGAGGTCTTTCGCATTATGCATTAAGCCGACTAATTGCCCTCCGGCGCTGTGGCCAATCAGGTGATAAGAGCTATCTGGATAGGTTGTTTTGAGAGACTCAAGGACTGCCGGCATATCTTGCTCTCCCCAACACTGTAGTGATGCGGTACTAGCACTGACTTTACCCGATAATGACTTTCCAATACCTCGGTTATCAAACGTGATCACGGCATATCCATGCTCTGCTAAAAAACAGGCGAAACCTTTGTAAAACTGTTGTGTTATCCCAGTCGCTGGTGCAAGCAAAATTGCTGCTTTTATCTCCGTTGTGGGTTTAAAGAGTGTTGCCGAAAGTTTGTAACCATCTTGGCAATAAACATCGACTTCATCTGTGAAAAAATTATCCATTTTAGCTTATCCATTCATTTAACATATTTACAACATTGTACGCGAGGTCATACCAGTTTCAACATATTATTTGAAACCATCAAACTTGCTTGCTCGATGCCTATAAAATGCCGCATATTGCGGCATTTTATTTATATTAATGAAAGCTAAGCTACACCCTCGATTGCCACTTCATCCAAGTCAAACGAAGCGTTGATCAGTTTTCTAGTGTAATCGTGCTGAGGGTTATGAAATATTTCCTCAGCAGTTCCCTGCTCCATCACTCTCCCTTTTTGCATCACTAATACCCGGTCAGATAGGGCTTTGACGACGGCAAGATCATGACTGATGAAGATGAAACCAATGTTGTTTTTGACCTGGATCTCTTTCAGTAACTCAATCACGGTAAGCTGAACAGAACGGTCGAGTGCAGACGTAGGTTCATCCAATAAAATAAAAGACGGCTTCAAGATCAGCGCTCTCGCAATGGCAATACGTTGACGCTGACCACCAGAAAACTCGTGCGGATAACGATTGATTGAGTTCGGCTCTAAGCGTACTTCTTCGAGCGCGAGGTAGGCTTTTTGTAAGCGTTCCTGTTTGGACATCAGGGGTTTGTGCACTCTTAAGCCTTCAGTAATGATTTCGCCAACCGTCATACGCGGTGACAAAGATCCGTACGGGTCCTGGAAAACCATTTGTACGTCTTTTTTCAGTGCAAATTTTTCCTTATCACTGAGTAAACGCAGATCTTGACCTTTATAGGATAGATTACCTGTAAAGGGCAGTAAGCCAATAATAGCCCGACCTAGAGTCGATTTACCAGAGCCAGACTCACCGACAATACCCAACGTTTCACCTTGTTTCAGTGTGAGTGAAATGCCTTTAACCGCTTCAAAATATTCGGATTTACTGGGAATAAAGTGAGATTTAACCAGGAACTTAACCTTAATATTTTCAGCACAAAGTAGCTCTGGAGCAGTTGCTTTGATTGGCTGTTTTTGACCTTTCGGGATCGAGTTAATCAGCATTTTTGTATATTCGTGTTGTGGTTCCCGGAAAAGTAGTCCGGTCTCCCCTTCTTCCACTATTTCCCCTTTGCACATGACCAGTACTCGATCTGCAAAGTGCTTAACCACGCCGAGATCGTGCGTAATAAACAAAATAGCCATGCCCATTTTTTTCTGAATTTCTTTAATTAAATCCAGCACTTCGGCCTGCACCGTAACATCTAACGCAGTGGTTGGTTCATCGGCAATGAGAATGTCAGGTTCATTAATAAGCGCCATTGCAATCATAATACGTTGCAGTTGACCGCCTGAAAATTCATGTGGAAACTTGCCGTAAGCTTGTTCTGGATTTGGTAAATGCACGAGAGTAAAGAGTTCTAAAACACGTATTTTCGCCTGTTGTTTTGACACTTTACGATGGCACATCATGGCTTCGGCAACCTGAATGCCCACCCGTAAATAAGGGTTTAGAGACGTCATTGGTTCTTGGAAGACCATGCCAATACGGTCACCTCGAATAGACTGCATTTGACGTTCGGTTTTGTCTAAGATCGATTCACCTTCAAACACAATGCTCGATCGTGAAGATACGATAGCATTGGCTGGTAATAAGCACATCAGAGCATTAGAGGATACAGATTTACCCGATCCCGATTCACCGACAATAGCCAGTGTTTCGCCGGACCTCAAATCAAAGTTGATATTTTTCACCGCATCCACCATTCCGTCATTGGTAGTAAAACTGACGGAGAGGTTACGAACTCGAAGAATGGTTTGGTTTAGCATGATACGTCCTTATCAATTTAACAGATGCGTTGCATGGTGTGGGTCTGCCGTCACTCTTAGCTTGGCAAAGTGATGATGCGCTTTCTGGATATGTTCATATTTAAGCATCCACTGAGCATCGCGTTGAGCGTGACAAAAAGCACCCATATGACGGAGAATATCTTCACTTTTATTATCGATAAGCGTCATCGTTCGTTGAACAAGATCACTTGTTTCAAGAGAAATAAACTGCAATAGCGCATAAGACTGGTTCAACGTGGTAAATGCGCGTTGTTGCTGCCCCATTTGATTGAGAATTTCAGACTGTGCGACAGTGGCATCTCTTAATCCTAATAACAAGCATGAAAACTGGCATGGTTTAATATGTTCGTTTTCTAACGCCTGATGAATATGGTTTGGAAGATTGTCTAATACCTCCCCATATAGCTGATGAGCTTCTGGCCAATAACCATGTTCCATTAACTTTTCTGCCTTCAGGTAACGCATCCAGCATTGCTCCAATTCCATAATCCACCTCAAATTTATAAGAGGTAACGATGTTAATGAGATTTATTATCAATTGCAAATCAAAATCATTCTCATAGTGAGATGTATCACTAAAATAATAATGTCACACTAATTATCCGTTATTTAGTCAGTTTAATAAGAGGATTAACCTATATAGACCGATTACTAAAACCGAAATAAGCAATGGTATGAATTATACATTAACTACAATTGATGCTTTTAAATCCCCCCATTTAAACACCTAAATAGACTAACTCCTTATAAGTACATGAAACCAAATAGACTAACTAATTTAGAGTATTATGCTAAAAAAAGGTGACAAACTTAACAGATCGTAACCTATAAGACGTTAATCGCACATCAACTAACAACCACCATATTTCAGCTGTGACGACTGGATACACCCCTTTATGGTGGGTTATAAAACTATCTGTAAAGTTTTTATAAGAATAAACATCTACTGTAAGTCATTGTCAATTGTTGATGAAATGTTTATTTATTGCTAACTTATTTTGCCATGGAGCGGTAATTCGGTGTTGAATAGTGAATTATTCTATTGGTATCGCTTAAATAAGATAATACATGGATGGAATTGAATATGATCTCAAAGGTTAGTTTCTATATTGCTGTAATATTAAGCATGTTTACCTCTTCGGCTTTCGCCGCCAGTGAACCAGTCGGGTTTGATAAGGCTGTTGATCAGTTCTTCAACGAAAACCTCAGTTGGTTTGCTAATACAATTTTCACCTCAGTTCCTGTTAATGGGACAAACTTTCCCATCATCGTAGGCTGGTTATTTATTGCGGCCATTATTTTCACATTTTATTTTGGTTTTGTTCAGTTCAAGCGCTTTGGTTTAGCCGTTAAGATCGTTAAAGGTGACTTCACTGATCCGAACAATAACGATCCCGGCCAAGTTTCTCACTTCCAAGCCTTAACAACCGCGCTTTCTGGTACGGTCGGGCTTGGTAATATTGCCGGCGTTGGTGCTGCACTTGCTATTGGTGGTCCCGGTGCCACGTTCTGGATGATCCTGTGTGGCCTACTCGGTATGGCTTCAAAGTTCTGTGAATGTACACTTGGTGTTAAGTATCGTAATGAACTGCCAAACGGTGAAGTCTCGGGTGGTCCAATGTATTACCTAAGCCGAGGTTTAAAAGAACGTGGTTTTACTAATCTAGGCAAATTCCTGGCTGTCGGCTTTGCAATTATGACTATTTTAGGTGCGCTGGGTGGTGGCAACATGTTCCAAGGCAACCAAGCGAACGCAATGATTGTACAAGCTCTGGGTATACCTGACGGCTATGGTTGGGTTACAGGGGTTATTTTAGCCATTATGGTTGGTTCGGTTATTATTGGTGGCATGCCATCCATTGCGAAAGTAACAAGTAAATTAGTCCCAGCAATGGCCCTATTGTATGTAGGTATGTCGGTTATTGTGTTGGTATCTAACGCATCTATGATTGGCGATGCATTTGCACAAATCATTGAAGGTGCCTTCACTGGTGCTGGTGTTGCCGGTGGTTTTGTTGGTGCATTAATCCAAGGTATGAAACGTGCGACATTCTCGAATGAAGCTGGTGTGGGTTCAGCTGCGATTGCACATGCAGCAGTAAAAACCAAAGAGCCTATCACTGAAGGTCTCGTTTCGGTTCTCGAACCATTCATTGATACCGTGATCATTTGTACGATGACGGCATTGGTGATCACCATTTCAGGAATGAATAATGGCGACCTTAGCGGTGTAACACTTACCGCCGCGGCGTTTACTGAAACGGCAGATATCTTCGAGTATATTCTGGCAATCGCCGTTGTTATGTTTGCGTTCTCAACAATGATCTCGTGGTCTTATTATGGCCTTAAAGCTTGGACATATCTGTTCGGTGAAGGCAAAACGACGGAACTTGTCTATAAAATTATGTTCTGTTGTTTTGTGGTTGTCGGGGCAAGTGTTAGCTTTGGTGCTGTGATTGATTTCTCTGATGCAGCTATCTTTGCAATGTCTATCTTCAATATCATCGGTTTGTATTTCTTAATGCCAGTAGTGAAAAAAGAGCTACAATCGTTTATTGCCCGAGTTAAATCTGGTGAAATAAAAGATTACAGTAAAGAAGGTACGCTAGTATCTAAAGAGTTAAATAACTAATTTTATAACCCTCTATTTTTAAAGAGTAAATGGTCCAGTCAATAATATTGACTGGACCATTTTTCGTTATATATAGATAAATCAAATTTCTAATTTGATTGTTAAAATACGAGTTTTGATTGTACAATAACATCTTTTATTTTAATCAAAAAATCAGGAATGCATTGGTTTGGAACTCAAAGAATTGAAAGTTTTGTTTGATAATGGCGGGCTTAAAGCGGTCACTATAAAACGAGCGCCTTTAATGAACGGTTATATCTTAATCGTAAAAACAGTAAATAAGAATGTACATGTGATGACATCACAACGTGAAGAATCAAATACCCCAAGGGCATTTAAGACGATTGATGCGGCAGCAGCCAATGCACAAAAGATTGGTTTTAAGAAGATAAGTATCGATTTTACGTGATCAGAATTACACCTGTATATATATACAGGTGTAATTCACCCCCCGTAAAAATGGCACTTTTTCGGTGCTAGATTACATATTTTGCTCTAAATAGGCTTGATTCATCGACATTAACCGGTTTTTTTCCTGATCTGAAATGAAACTTGCTTCAATTGCATTAAAGGTAAATTGTGCTATTTCAGATTTAGACATAGAATGCGCCTCTCCAACAGCCATAAAATTGTCTGTCATATAACCACCAAAGTATGCCGGATCATCCGAATTGATCGTCACACACACACCTTTACGCAATAACTCAACAATATTATGTTCAGCCATGTGTTCAAAAACTTTTAGTTTGATGTTAGAAAGAGGACAAACGGTCAGCGGTGTTCTATGTTTGGCTAACTCTTTAACTAACGTTTCATCATCCGAACAGCGTACACCATGATCAATACGGGTTAATTTCAACAGGTCTAACGCATCACGAATACTACTGGCGGGCCCTTCTTCACCAGCATGTGCCACAGTTAAAAATCCTTCATCAAGTGCATATTTAAATACTCGCTCAAACTTACTGGCTGGGTTACCATTTTCTGACGAATCTAACCCGACGGCGACGATCTTGTCTTTATGTTCAAGTGATTGATTTAATGTTGTAAATGCGGATTTTTCATCGAGATGACGCAAAAAACACATGATCAATTCACTGGTAATACCGAGCTCATCAACGGCTTGAGATAACGCATTATGGATACCGTTAACAACAGTATCAAAACTAATGCCGCGTTCTGTGTGTGTTTGTGGATCGAAAAACACCTCGGTATGAACAACATTGTCGTTTTTACAACGCAGTAGATAAGCCCAGGTAAGATCGAAAAAATCCTGTTCTGTGATTAATACCTTGGCGCCTTGATAATAAATATCTAAAAACGATTGCAGGTTATGGAAGTTGTACGCATCTTTAACTTCGGCACATGAGCTGAAAGGAATATCTATATTATTGCGTGCGGCAAGTTCGAACATAAGTTCGGGTTCAAGCGTGCCTTCGATGTGTAAATGAAGTTCTACTTTCGGTAAATTTTGAATAAATTGTTTCATGATTAAGTTCCTAATAAAATTTATTAAGTACTTCTCTTTAATAACAGACACTACAAAGAGAAAAGTACTAAAGTACTAAACTCTTCGTAATCAGGAATTATTGGTTCCTGGTAGAGACCCCTAATCCATATTATTAGGGTTATACGAAGGGAAACTAATTGCAGAATTGAAATGCTGAATTAGCTTGAAACTGATTGTACAGAATGTAATTTAGCAAGTCTATGGTTTAAACATAGCAGCTTGACCACGAAAAGCCCCATTGTTATCAATAAGATTCCACACAGTTGCATTTTCTATCCAAAAAGTACGACCAGTAGAGGAAATACGTAAACCGCGATAATCATCAATAAAACCAAACGTTGTGACTCTCGCCAATAAATCCTGTCTTTCATCTCTGTCTAGGGGCTTTGCTGACTTTCTCGATGGTAAAGCCACAAATTCTGACCAGTTAAGTTCAAATGATTTTAATGCCGACTTATTG
This sequence comes from Moritella sp., assembly GCF_013215705.1. Lineage (GTDB taxonomy): Bacteria > Pseudomonadota > Gammaproteobacteria > Enterobacterales > Moritellaceae > Moritella. Next base: position 227,787 of record NZ_JABSQR010000008.1, read on the forward strand.
CCATAATTAAATATCGGATCGCTTTCAGTGCCATGCGATACCACGACAAAGTCAGCGTCAAATAAAGCTTTGCCAATATCGATATGGCGACTATCAATGAGTTTTTTACCTGTTAGGCGTTGGTAACTTGATATTAATAGATCGGCATGTTCATGGCGATATCCGTTTTTTGGACTAGGATATTGTTTCATTGATAAGATCCTTGTTATCTATGAAGAGTCGAGTCAAGGACCTTATTATTACATAACTATTCGTATATGCTACACAACTATCCGTAAACAACAGTTGGATCAACACATTCAAATACTTGCTTCTTACTCTTATCCTGAAGTAGTAATGCATGAACCAATCGTGCAACTTCGTGACGAGTGATCATTCCATGCACTTCCTTACCTTGTGATAAGTCACCAGCGTTAGTCACGTCACCATCTTTTAATCCACCCGGTCGTAAGATCGTAAAGTCTAGGGTACTGGTTTGTAAGTACGATTCTGCCAGTGACTTTTCTCTTACTGCACTACCAAAAGCAGCTTTAGATCGCGCAGACATAAACTGCCACGAATCACCACAACCCAATGAAGTTACTAATAAAAGTCGGTTAATGCCAGCACTTTCTAATGCATCGATAAGATGCCTATGACCGATATAATCAACAGGTATATCGGCACGAAAGCTACCCATAGTTGAGATAACAATAGCGTCTTTACTAAGTGATTCGACAACACTTGAAACCTGCGCTTGATCGGTTGCATCACATTGATACGTTTTATCGCATAATATTGAAAGTGCATTTTTTTCGACATTACGCGCAACACCAATGACTGACACACCATTACTCGTAAAGTAATTGACCATCGCTAGTCCTAAACCACTTGCTGCACCAAAAATTACTACTTCATTCATATTATTAGATACCACGTTATTGATAATGATTCTCATTATAACTAAATGTGCTGCTCTGTCACGACAAAGATCAATAAATCAGCTGTTTAAAAGTATCCGTTCCGCATGACATAAGTCATAAGTTGCAAACTCGATCATTACCATTTAGTTATTAAAATGGTTATTTTTCGATAATACCATATAAATTAATAATTTAGGCGTTCCTGTGTAAAATCTACTAGCTAGGACTCACATCACGTAATCAGATTTCACGTAGCGCACCAAAAAACAAGGTGTTTATACTGTTTGCTTATACAGTTGTTAATGCTATAATTGCGCGGTTAATCATTAATAGCATTTTATTCGCCTGGACAAGTAATGCCTAAAGCATTGATAAATATAAATAATAACTCAATAGTCTCGTCTAAACACTTAACCGAAGAACACATAGAAAATCTAATTAGGTTTAGTGATCGTAAAGAACAGTTAGAAGAAAACACGCTAAAGTCGTTACATTACCATGTGAGTAAATTTAATGATTATTGCCTCACTCATAATGTCATTCCCTTGCCTCTCCAAGACGCAACGATACTTGAGGCATTTCTTATACAAGAAAATGAGCGCGGTTGCAAAGCCCAAACACTGCGTATTTATGCCTGGGCCGTTTCGAAGATCCACAGTTTAGCCGGTTTAGAGATCCCTTATTTCAAAACGATAATTACCGCTCGGTTAAAAATAATCTCGAAACAAGAGGTAAAACGCGGTATAAAGCGCAAGCAAGCTGTCGCATTTTCTTATGACCATTTGAAATTTGTAAACGAGCAACTCGATATAAACTCGCTACTGTCGATACGCAATGCACTATTGCTCAACATTTGCTATGACGGTTTGTTACGAGAAAGTGAAGCCTGTAATCTATTTGTTGATCAAATTCAAAAAGTGAATGGTCTGTATAACATTAACATTACTAACTCTAAAACTGATAAATCATTAGATGGTTCTATTGTTCATTTAAGTAAATTCACCTCTAAATTACTGCCTTTGTATTTACAAAAGATATCAGCACATCATGGCCAGTTTTTGTTTAAACGTATTACCCCGCGCGGTGGTAAATTAGAAAAGTTAAAATCAAGTGACCATAGTCCAAACCCACATGACAAACCGATATCAACCAAAACTGTTGAGTTGGTATTTGCTAATACTTGGCATTCAATAACAGATTATAATCAATCTGTCAGTTTTGATCTCCATGTTGATTTACCCGAACGCCCATTCAGTGGACACTCTGCCCGAGTTGGCGCCTCTTGCGATCTTGTTAGTGCAGGTTATGATGACTCATTAGTCATGCGTGCGGGAAGATGGAAAACATTAAGAATGGTCGAGCTCTATACTCGAGGTGTGAATAATAAATTCGCGACAGTACGAGAATTTAGAGAACGATTGGAAACAATGACCGACATATAAGTATTGCATGATAGTGGAAAGGCACATGACCTTTCCAATAATTCAGGTCTACCCATCAATCAGCAGTACCATTTCATTTAGCGTGGCATGAAACATACAACTGACATCGTCATGACTAAACTGATTACCATTTAAGTTAACCGTAATTTCGGTGTCATCATTATCAGTCTCTACATACAGTGTGTTTTTAATTTTTGGATAGTTTTCCATTAACACATTTTCAGCATGCTTCCTGGTGATCTTATTACTTAAGTGTACGGTAATAATCCCCGTCCCTAGTAACAGATTATTCATACCATTTTCAAACACATCTGTAAGCATGCCTTCAACAAACTGACTTTTTGAAACGTTACATTGTTCGCTTATCGTTTCTAATTTTTCGAGTAAGTCTTCGTACATTCTTATCGTGCTATTTTTTCGTGTTGCATCAGGTTTAATCTTCATGTTTACCACTGAGTCCATGAGTTAACAAAAACCTATTTATTTTAAAATAGGAATTAAGTGAATACATTTTAGCACACTAATTAGTTCACTTACCATTCATTATACTTACCTTAATAAAGCATATATATATTATAACAGTTACAACTTATTAAACAATTAACGACTACCTTCACTATCTGTAACGACAATATTAAATTCATTATATTATTCAACAATGAGCCCTAAAATAATTCACCATTAAAAACCAGTAATATCAAGGCTTTTATTTCGTTTAACGGTCATTATACGAAATAAAATAAATTGAGCCATTTTAGGTTGAACTTAGTAATATCAATATATTGCATTACAATGCATGCATAATATAGAGCACTTACTGCTTTATAAGTGTGACCATTTGTTAATTCATCTATTTTAAATAATAGAATAACGTACTGAAATTATTATTCTCATTGTTAATTGTTTTATTAAACAATAACAATCTCTTTTAGCACCATCAACGCGGACATACATTTTAGGCCGTTATTTTTATTATTACTTGTAGTTACCCATGCAGAAATACAGATTTTACACAGCGCACCTAAAAATAAAATATAAACATAATATAACCGTTAAATATCATCATGATACGTGTTAAAACAATGATTTTGAATGACGTATAATCATGACTAATTAGCCCGTATAAACCGAATTATTGACCTTGATTGAGTAAAGAATAACGCTGTATATATATACAGTGTTATTGCCAGCCCCGTAAAAACAAGACCTTAGCATCTGCATAAAATTAATTAGCCTTAAATTACAACAGCTTACGGACAAGTGTTAAACCGGTGAATTTTAGTCAAACCGACTAATCCCTTGATTGATGAGTCATCAATCAAGCACTAGATAGGGTTACTATTACCTTATTGTAAAAATACATATTAAAGCACTGTCTTAAATGGGCAGATACTAAGAATCGAGATAGAATACCGATTACTTAATTGAGAACTTAACAATACGTTCCATAGATAAGATGACCAACAATCACAGAGCCTATTTTATACTAGTGATCACAACACTCCTTGCTTCTGCGGGATGGATATTTTCCAGTGACGCAATTCAAGTTTTACCAAGCTCGAGATTTATCGGATTAAGGTTTATCCTTGCTTCACTATTATTATTGCCCTTTTGAATAGCTTTACACTGGCGATGATTATTTTCTCGATATACTCTTACAAACCCTTACAACATACTAGTCTTAGCACGTTGTTTAATGTTTTATTCTCTTTATAATCACGTCTATAAAATATCATATAAAACAGGATTTAAAATGAAAACGATTACAGTATTAGGCGCACTAACTGCAATGGTATTATCTGTAAATGTCCAAGCGAATCAAGATGTATCAGGTTTTTATATCGGTGGAGGTGTTGGTACAACAAATGTAAATACTGATACTAACGGATACTCTTTCGATAGCGATACTGATGGTAGCTCACTTAAATTCATTGGTGGTTATCAGTTTAACCGTATCGTTGCTGTTGAAGTTCAGTATACAAAATATGGTGACATCACCCCGATCACTAATGTTGCAAATTCAAAATATTATAAGTGGGAACCAACAACTGTATCTGTAGCTGCTAACCTTGGCTATACATTTGAAAATGGTTTGCGTCCGTTTGGTGTTATTGGTTTATCTTCATTGGATTTAGGTCAAAATATTAAAGCTCTAGATGACAATAGTGCAACGGCTTTACATTTTGGTGCTGGCCTAGAATATACACCAGCGGCTTTAGCTGGTGTTAGTTTTCGAGCGGGTTATGAAGGTGATGCTTTCGCAATTGATAATGGTACTTTTACTTCAGATACAAGTGTACTGATTGGTTCAGTTTACGTTGCTGCATCTTACAAGTTTTAAACGTCTAAGTTTGTAAACATATAAAGTGATAGTCATACCCTTTTGCACTATCACTTCTTTTTCTTCTTTATAAGAATTTAATTTTAACGCTGAACATCACACGCATAATTATAAGACAAACATAATATCTTTTCAAAAACCTGAATATCCACCAGCTCTCCTGATTTATAGCTATCCATAAATCAATATCCAATCGTCTATTCTGAGATAATTCGTATTCAATTATTATTTATTATCTTACCTTCTGCCACTAAATGTAGTGAAGTTTATAGCACAAGTTTCGTCATTCATTATCCCTAATTGTTATAGATCCAGTAACAAAACCGCGCCCATTTATGCCCTATACGCGATATGCTCAATACAATGTTTACCGCTGATATAAGCATCCTATTTAGATAAACCCCTGCTAATAGCACATAAATAGGATTTAACACTAATATTTTCATTTATTTTTAAATTAATTTACTCCCCTTGCACTTCAAATACTTAGAAATCCAAACCAATGACTTACGACGATAAAATATCATATTCGCTGTTTTTACGCGCTTGTGCCGTACGAAAAATACCGATAGTATGCTTAAAAATTAGACAGCGACGAGTTAGGAGTTCATTTGAAAAAGTTATTACTTTGCGTATTTACGGGTACATTTTTAGTAGCATGCGGTGGTTCGTCATCTACAGGTGACAATATTCAAACAGGACCTCTTGACCCGAGCAAGATACACGATGTAGTACCATATGTTGATTATAACAACGCGCCAGGTATTATCGATAATATAAATTTTGATGGCCAACAAAATGGTCGTTACACTTCGGATATGTTTAACTCCGATTTTAACAACGAATGGGGAAGTGTTACTGGTGAAGCTAATATTATCGACAGAAATGGTTCAAAACAATTAGCGGTAACCCATCCAAAAGGATATTACAAAAAGGGCATTTCCGGTGGTAAGGATTTAAATGAATTTGACGAATTGTACTTTTCATATCAAATAACATTTGGCGATAATTACGACTTTTCTATGGGTGGGAAAATGCCAGGCTTAGCTGGGTTAAATCCAAATGTAAGTGATAAACCGGACGGGTGTAAAACTATCGGTGAAGACGAAGGTTTCAGCTTACGTTCGATGTTCCGGGAAAATGGTCGTGCTATTGGTTATTTCTATCACCAAGATAAGACTAAGTCATGTGGTGACGAAATTGATTATCAACATGAAGGCAAGAACTTCTCATTCAAACGTGAAAAAACATATTTAATTGAGCAATACGTAAAAATGAACGATGCCAATCAAGCAAATGGCATTGTAACTATCTACGTAAACGGTTTTAAAGTACTTGAGAGTACAAATATGACATTTTCAGAAAACGGTATACATGGCATCAATTATCAATTTACTCAACTATGGCATGGTGGTAACAGCAGTGGTTGGGCTGTAGACCGTGATTCAACAGCTTATTTAGATAATTTCACATTGAGTACACAACCCGTTAGCTATACAAAATAAACCTTTGCATTATTAATTTGAAGATGGCCTTGTCATTACAAGGCCATCTTTTTGTCTGTAAAAATTGCTTTAAGTGAATAGATAGTAACTAAACCAATTTACCCTGAATAATCATCAGAGAGAATTTGACTTGAAAAAAATATTACCTTGTATCTTTATTACTTTATTCTTAACCGCATGTGGTAGTAGCAGTGGTGATGGTGATAATAATAGTAGTCGCAATACCGATCCGATAGTCACTGAGCTACCCGACGTACCGAATGTACTAGACGTAGATGTACCTTTGGATCCAAATAATATTCATGATGTTGTACCTGACGTTGATTATAATAGTTCAGCCATTTTCGATTATGTTAACTTTGACGAAAGATCAAACGGTGAATATACAGAAGAAATGTTCGACACAGACTTTAACAATGAATGGGAAAGTATCACTGGTAGCGCTAATATTTTATATAAAAATGGCTCAAAAGTGTTAGCGATAACGCATCCAAAAGATTATTACAAAAAAGGTATATCTAGTGGTAAGAAATTAAACGAGTTTAACGAGTTATATTTTTCATATCAAATTACATTTGGTCAAAATTATGACTTCTCCATAGGTGGCAAAATGCCAGGCTTAGCTGGGTTAAATCCAAATGTAAGCTCGAAACCAGATGGTTGTAAAACCATCGGCGAAGACGAAGGTTTCAGCTTACGTTCGATGTTCCGGGAAAATGGTCGTGCTATTGGTTATTTCTATCACCAAGATAAGACTAAGAGTTGTGGTGACGAAATTGATTATCAACATGAAGGACAGAACTTCTCATTCAAACGTGAAAAGACATACTTAATTGAGCAATATGTTAAAATGAATGATGCGAATCAAGCGAATGGCATCGTAACTATCTACGTAAACGGTTTTAAGGTACTTGAACGCACTAACATGACATTTTCAGAAAATGGCAAATATGCAATAAATTACCAATACTTCCAACTGTGGCACGGCGGTAACAGCAGTAGTTGGGCTGTAGATCGTGATTCAACCGCTTATTTTGATCATGTGGCAATTAGTACTAAACCATTAAGCTACAACATTAATTAAAATCAAATAATCAAAATAAAAGCCGCACTCTTGCAGTGTGGCTTTTAGATGATTGCCAAATTTTAATTACTAATCTTCAAGACGGAAAACAACATCGACTTGATCACGAATAATGATTTTAGCATCTTGATAAGTTGATTCAATATTAGCGGAAGAATCCATCTCCATCGAACGCATTAGCATTGGTCTGGGGCTTGAATTTCTGTATGTTATCTTCCATACACCATCCACACTCTCACCAAAGCCTTTTGCCAACGATGCTGCTTTTTCTTTAGCATCTAATATTGCAGCTTGTCTTGCTTGTTCAATAAATTTACTTTCATCGCTGACTTTTAATTTAATGTTGGTAATGCTATTAATGCCATCACCCAACGCACCATCTAAATAACTATTCAATTTAGCTAAATCACGAACAGTAACATTTACATTACGATTTGCTCGATAGCCTATAAGCGCAGGTTTGCTGTCTTTCTTATACTGGTACTCTGGACGTAATGTAATATTTGTACTTTCAATATCTGTTCGAGCGACACCTTCGTCCTCTAACCGTTTATTAAAAGCTGCAATTACATCGTCAACTGCAGATTTGGCATCTTTAGCCGATTTTCGAATTTCAGATACTTGTACCGAAAATACAGCCATATCAGGTGAGGTAACAATTTCACCCATGCCTGTTGTTTCTAAATGAGGGAAGCTTACGTCAGCGGCCATGAGGCTTGTAGAAATAAAAGAACTAGCAGTCAACACTGTCGCGAGTAAATATTTGTTCATAGGAATAACCTCTTATCATCATTGTTTATCTATCAATGGTATTCAGACAGTAACAAATCGATAATTATCCTAAAAATATTAAAAGTTTATAAATAACGAGATAATATCAGGATGCATGAGTCGTGCGACTATGCGTTGCGTTGTTTGATGATGAGTTTTTCAGCGGCTTTCACCGTTAATGCTTTATCAAAATAATAACCTTGTGCGTAGTCACAACCCAGTTCTTGTAATAGATCGCGCTGTGCTAACGTCTCGACACCTTCAGCAAGTACTTTCACTTCCAATACTTCACCCAAGCCAATAATTTTACGTGCAAATTCACGATCTAGCGGTGAAGAACAAATATCAGCAACTAATGAACGATCGATTTTTAAGGTATCGAGGGATGAACGTAGTGTTCTCACTAAACTTAATGATGAATACCCGGTGCCAAAGTCATCAATAGCAATGTATATACCGAGTTCTTTTACCGCTCTAACATTGTCTATTAAAGTAATCATATTACTGATAGATGCTGTTTCGGTCACTTCAATTTCAAGTAAGTGTTTAGGACAACCTGAGTGTTCGATTATCGATTGTAAACGCGTAACAAAGTCTGTCATTTCTAACGTTTTAAATGATATGTTGATAGCAATTCTTGGGCTATAAACATGCTGTTCTCGCCACTGAACTATTTGATGACACACTTGATTAAATACCCATAGGTCAAACTCAAAATGTAAACCTATATCTTCAGCAATACGGATAAATACATCCGGTGAGATATAACCTAAATCCTTATGAATCCAACGAGACAACGCCTCAAAACCAACCAATTTATTATTTTCAAGGTCATACTGGGGCTGGTAATGAATGTTTATCAATGCATTTTCCATTGCATTTGGAAATTCATCAATGATAAGTTTATTCGTCATCAAGTCCGGTTTAATTTCAGCTTTGGCAAAACAATAATGAGAGTTGCTATGACGTTCAGACTCTCTCATTGCAGTTTCAGCCGCAATCTCCATGGAAAAATAACTATCATATTCGGTATGCTCAGCACTAATACCAATGCTAAATGATTTATTAATTTTAATACCATTACTTAATATTAATGAACCCTGTGACAAATTACATAATTGTTCACAAATATTTACTGTATAAGCATTAAGGTCTACTGAAGATAAATGACACTTATTCTCAATTAAAATACCGAAACGGGCATTAAACAATCGAACAACTAACCCACTCTCACCCAATATAGATTGTAGTTTATTACCTAATACGAAAAGATAATTGTCTCCCGCATCAAATCCATATCGAAAATTAATGGTAGAAAAATTGTCGACACTTAGCACAAGCAATCGCATTTTTGATGTCGTTAAGTTAACAATATTGAATAGATGTGAAGCTCGAGCGCTCATTGCCCAGCCATTCGGCAGCCCAGATATTTGATCTATCGCTTTATTTTGAGTAACTTTAAAGCATAACTTGAATTCATTACGTGCTAATTTTTTACAATGTAATTCGACTTTTAAATGATAAAAATTACAATCCACAAGTTCGCCTGAAGCAAATACGCCCTCTTCATTTTCACCCGCATTGTCAAATAACGAGTCTAAATTAGTAATTTTTTCATTATTATCGAGATGCAACAAATCATTGACTGTCGTGTCGACAACGTCCAAACAGGTCCGGCCTATTAATGTTGAAAACACTTCATTACAAGACTTAATTTGTCCATTGCTGATAATTAAAATAGGTAAAAATAAATCTTCAATTTGCATTCTCAGGTTACTCGTAAGTCTGAACCAACTATCTGTTTTTCTACACTTTACACCATCTCATTTTTCACAACAACATTGTTTAATCTAACGCACCTCCTTTCAAACACTAAAGTCTACCAATAATAAAATACAATATTAGGCAAAATTCTATTAAACAATAACTTACGATTTTAAGATTCTAATTTTGATTATAGTAATAATCTTATTTATATTGAGTGAATGCGACGTAAAATAAAATAGTGCGATAAACAACCATAATGATAGTTGAATAATGCGATATAACCACCAGCAAAATAACGCTTTTTAGCCTAAAATACTAAGTTATATAGTTTAATTATCAGGTACAGATATGAACAATAAGCGTCAGTTTCAACGAGTGCTATTTAATCACGATGCTTCGTTAACATGTAATGGGCATCAATGGTCAACACATGTCATCGATCTATCCTTACAAGGACTTTCTTGTACTACGCCAAGAAATGTAATTTTTGATATTGACCAGCTGATGACATTATCAATAAAATTAGCTCAAGAACAAGTGATCATAATGGACGCAGTAATTGTTCATAATGAAAAAGGTGTATTAGGTATGCGCTGTACGCGTATTGATATCAATAGCATTTCAGAATTAAGGCGCTTAGTTCAATTAAACTTAGCCGATGAAGCGCTTTTACAAAGAGATATAGAACATCTTGCACTATCGCTACCTAAGCTTTAACGTAGTCATAAATCTAACGTTTCGAACCCTGTTAACTCCACTTGTCAGGCGCTATCCGCATCCCTTTTCATAAGAGAGTTTATTTATCCCTGAGCAAATGATTGATTAATTGAAATCAGATGGAACAGCAGGTCAATCTCTGGATTTCAAGGAATGTATTTAACGCCATGACCCTCTCCTACTTTCATATTCTTAAAAGTATCAAGTAGGGTTTTGATCTCATTTTATAAATCAGCATCAACGTCGCCTGCCCAAGCCAAAATATCAATGTCGACAACAGCCGCGGTTGAAGTATTGCCAGTACTTATACCTTCAATAATTTTATCATTTTTATAAATTATTTTTAATGGAGTGGCAAATTGATAAACCTCTGACATACTTAACTGTGACACGGGTCAAATTTATGTGAATGTTGAAGAACTAACAAAGAGAGTATTTCAATGATAAATAAATTACTAATTGCTGGTGCTATCATGACGTCAGTACTGCTTACTGGTTGTGCCAATAACAACACAGACTTACAAAATAGCGTTGGTAGCTTAAATTCTGAGGTCAGTAAATTAATGGCTCAAGTACAACAATTAGAATCAGAACATGACACCATGAAAACAGCGATACAATCTGCGACTGATACTGCTCAGAAAGCATTCGAAGACGCGCAACGGGCTAACTCACGTATTGATAATATTGCCGCGTCCTATAGCAAATAAGAGCTAACATAACTTAAGATAGATTAGCAGATCTGCTAATCTATCTTAAGTTTCTACCATAATCGCTCTACATTTAATGAAGTATCGCAAATAAGCTTTTATTATTCATTTGTTCAACGTGTTAAATATTCACATTAATAGGTAAGCCATAGTGCATTAGTATAGCTTTGTTAACGGCACTTTTATCGACGCGATTATCCTCTCGAAGCTGATTGATAATATCAGAACCACTATCTTTGTTATGCCATACTTCTGACGATAAAGGAGAATGAACTTCCAAGAGACGTTGGTCATTTGGCTCTAATGTAAACTTTATCGGGGTATTAATGATTCTGACTGTCTCATTAACTTTTATATGATTATACAGCCACTCAATATCGTCTGGGTTCATCCGAATACAACCCGCACTGATACGCATACCGATACCAAAATCTGTGTTCGTTCCATGAATTAAATAATTACTTTGTCCATAAGCTAATTGCAAAGCAAAGCGGCCTAAAGGATTATGTTTCCCAGCTTGTACTATACGCGGTAGGACCATTTTGTATTTCTCTAAGTATTCAGCTCGAATTGTTGGTGTAGGTGTCCACACGGGATCTTTAAGTTTTGTCTTAACAAAACTATTCATTTGTGGTGTTTCACGACCTTCTCGACCAATACCGACAGGAAATACGTGTACTTTGTTGCTGTTGTTGGGAAAATAATACAATCTTAATTCGGGTAGATTGATGACAATACCTTTGTGTTCAACGTCCGGTAATAACATTAACGTCGGCAAGTTTAATTTTGTACCAGGCAAAGGTAAAAATGGATCAACGGTCGGATTAGACGCCATTAATGCAATCAGACCAATATTATATTGCTGTGAAAGCGATTGAAAATAATCACCAACTTGTACTTTATGCTCAATCCGTTCGCCGATCAATCTCGAACCTTGACTGGGTAAAGTATATTGTTGTGCGTTAACGGAACCAGCGAATAACAAGCATAAGATAACGAATGGTCTTGATAGGACCTTAAGCTTAGTCTTTAAGATAAGCATACTGACGCCCTTAAATAATGTCTTATAGGGTAAGTATAGGCTCAATGATATAGTGAGAGGTTCTATTTTAATTTTTACGGCGGTACAGGCATAATCCCGTTAATAAAACCAGAAATGAATAACCTATTCCCCCGCCACTACTTTTTAAAGGTTGAGGAGCTTCTTCCATAAAGAAGATGTCTTGAGTAAATGAGGATTCAGGCGCTTGATAAGTTCCTTCTCCATCAGTCAGATTAATCTTGGTGATGATCCAATCACGATAGTGATTTACTTCAGTGTATACATCAGAAAACTGATTATATGCACATTGTACTACATTACCGAAACTGACCACTCCAGCCAGTCGATAGCCGCGATCATTATCACTTTGAGCACTTTTATCTTGCCATATCAGTGGACCACCTGAATCACCGTTACAAGATCCTCGGTCATAAGCGTTCGCACAAATGAAATTCGATTCAAGTCCAGAAAAGCCCCAATTCAATGCACAGCTATTATCACCAACGCCATTCACAACGGTTTTTTGGAGCATATCATTACTTTGAATTGCGTCTGTTGATGTGCGGCCCCAGCCTGACACAACCAGATTATCCGAAACTGCGTTGTCAAACTCTAAATCAGCTTTACCTTGTAAATCTTTATTCATCAGTTTGATCGGTAGTGCAGGCAAAGCCACAGGTAACGCTAATTTTAATAATGCAATATCACCGGTATTATTAGTTTGTTCATATTTGTCGTAAACAATTAATGAAGTCACAGTATTAGTAGACCTATTACCACTATTTGTTCTATCAATGGCACCAGAGTAAACGGTGACTTGAGAACTGTTTATGGGCACAAACACTAACTTGCTATCACTTTCGTTTAGGCAATGTGCAGCAGTGACAACCCAAATATCCGTTATTAACGTGCCACCACACGCAAATGTGGCACCATCTTTGTTCATTTCTAAATACACCTGCCAAGGTAACTCTAATACTTTACTATCAACACCTCCAACGATGTAGGTGTTAATAGCATCATTGGCATAAGCACTTAATGAGAGTGATAATATTCCAGCAATTGTAATCACTTTAGTTAGTGTCAAAATAAACCTCTCTCACGTTATTATTGCACTACAGGTTAGCGTCATTTATCATCATTTTTCTATAAATTATAGTATAGCGCGCACAAAATACGCATATGAATAAAATAAATCCGCTCTGCTGTATTTCTATTAATGACAAAATTGAAAGCTATTAATCATGCCTAGGTCACTTTATTGATAATAAAAAATAAATCCTCGGACATTTTATGTCAACTAGTGTAAATAGTAACCAAAGGCAATTGACGCACACTACACCATTGCTATGATGCTGATTACGTAAACACGTGTATGACATATGTATTAATTGAAGGGATATAATGAAAAATATTTTAACTGTTCTAATGATGGTATTCGCTTTCTCATTAGCTGCGCCTGAAGTTCACGCGAAAAAATTCGGTGGTAGCAAGTCTTTTGGTAAAAGCTATAAAACGGCCCCACAAAAACAAACCCCTGCGGCAGCAACCCCAGCTAAACAAGGTATGAGTAAAAAAGGAATGCTTGGCGGTATGCTGGGCGGTTTACTTGTTGGTGGTTTAATCGCATCTATGTTTGGCGGCGCGTTTGAAGGTTTCCAATTCATGGACATGATCATCATGGCCGGCGTTGCCTTCTTATTATTCCGCTTATTTAAAGGCATGATGCAAGCTAAAGCGGCATCACAACAGGGTTCGCCACAAACGGCATCAGGACCAGCATTTAGACAAGAAGCACAACCTGACGTAACGTTTAACACAGCAAATCAAGGTGGTTTTGCTGGTTCAAGCAATGATGTACCATTCAATCTTCCAGCTGATTTTGATTTAACTAGCTTCTTAAGTGGCGCACGTAGTCATTATAAGACGTTACAAAAAGCTTGGAATGAAAATGATTTAGACACAATCCAAGAATACGTTTCTATCGAACTATACAACGAATTGCGTGTACAACGTAAAGAACTTGAAGGTGAGCAACACACTGAAGTTATGTTCCTTGACGTTGAATTAGTTCGTGCAGAATCAACAGCGTCATTATCACAAGTCAGTGTTAAATTTAATGGACGCTACCGTGATGGCCATGAAGATGTAGAAGCAGACATCAATGAAGTGTGGCATTTAGAACGTGATTTAACCCTGGATGATGCGCCGTGGTTAATTACCGGTATCGAACAGTAATTACCTTTATTAGCTAATTTAATATGACAAAGGCGGTTAATCACCGCCTTTTTTGATCTTGTTATATGTCTCGTTAAATAACTATACCCAAGTTACTTCAAAATGCACAATCAGCAAACCGAAAGGAGAGGATATTCAAGGCATGAAGTCGAGGATTTAGTTATTCTAAATCAAGACTTCATAACGCAGAAGATACCTTATTTCGGCTTGCCCTACGGGAGGCGAGCAGAAATAACGGCACAGCGTTACAACATTTGAAAATGGAATAACCATTCTCTACATATTGCGCCTTGTGCTGTTATCCCTGCTCGTCTCTGATATAGCATCTTGAAGTAACTTGGGTATAAATAGCGACAAGTGTTTGGCTCTAGCGAATTAAAGTTAACACTGTTATGATCCGCATATAAATTAAATCGATAGGAATTATAAACATGGCTTCACTACAAGATCAGCTTTTAAAAGCCGGCTTAGGCGATGAGAAAAAAGCGAAAAAAATTCGCAAAGAAAGAAATAAAAAAAATAAAGCGGTTCGTAAAAATCAGGAAAGTGCAGACACAAGCCTACAAGATGAAATTAAAGCTAAAAAAGACGCTCAAGCACAATTAGATGCAGAACGTAATAAAGCGATTCAAGATAAGATTGAGCTTAAGTCTGAGCATGGCAAAGTGAAGCAAATGATTCAACAACTTCACATTACTGATTTCGGTGGTGAACTGTCATTTAACTATGTCCTTGATAAAAAAGTTAAAACCCTGTCTGTTGATCAACCAAGCTATAACGCATTAACCAAAGGACAAATTGGTTTATGTGTACTTGAAGGCAAATCTTATGTTATGCCTAGTATTGCTATCGACAAAATCAGAGCTGTTGATGAAGCCTACGTGCTAGTCCTAAACGAAAATACGGCAACAGAAGTTGAAGATGATGACCCATATGCTGACTTCCAAATTCCTGACGACTTAATGTGGTAATCACAAAAATTTAGTAGTCACCGCTATCCCTCTTAAAGTAAACCCATGTTAATCTTCAAGAGGGATGGTAATAATTTGATTTCTATTTATTCTATTCTCAGCTATTTATGTTAACCACACCAAATCTGGTTATTAATCCCGCTCAAAACCAGACTATTTGATTCAAGCGATGAATAATCCTATCTGTTTATAAGACAATCTCATATAATTTATCTATCTACCTTACAAAGAGTGATAGCCTTGTTAACTGAGAAAATTACTGCTGATAAACTTGTTCCTGTCTTTGATCTTGGCACGCGCTGCAAACTAGAAGAGTTTGATACAGTAACGCGTGATCAATTATTCCCTCAAAATAATAAACTATTTGCCCTATTCCACGATACTTTAACTGCTAAGTTACTTGTGGCTACAGATTTTGACGGTTTTGATCATATAAAAACATTTTCTAACATGTTGCATAACATGCCAATTAAACGCGCTAAATCAATTTGTTATGTCGAAGATGTAACAAAGGTTGGTCGTGCACATGCATTTGAAATTTGGCGAGATAAAACAGGGCTGTTTAAGCAACTCATTGAACAAATTATTGCTACGGGAGAGAGTTCTAATGAGCAACTTAGTGTATGCCTTATTAAGCCATATCCTAACCTTATGCCGCTATTACTTAATCTTAATGAATTTAATGTTGAGCAAGCTTTCAAAATATTAGCGGATAAACAGACCTCTGTCGTCAACCTCATTGATGCAATGAACTTAGATAACACGACCCTATTTGGTAACTTAGATACGCTGTATAAAAACAGCAGTTATACCAGCAACGTTGCTCAGTTAACACCAGGCCTGATACATCAAGCGCATGGTGGCTATATTATTATCAAAATTGATGAGTTAATTAATAACCCTTCTTTGTGGTATCAATTAAAATCAGTGCTCAAGCAAGGGGTGTTAAACTGGAGCCCGAGTAACCACGCTATTCAAACAGAACTAAAACCCGACGCGGCGCCAATTGACGTTAAAGTTATTCTAGTCGGCGACCGTTTCGCGATCAGCCAGCTTACTGAAGGTGACAGAGAGTTATCGAGTCTTGTCAGTTCATTTATTGATTTCTCTTCCGAGTTTAATGTCAGCGAACAAAATATAGCGAACTATGTCGGTTATATTAAATCACTGATCACAGACGCCAATTTACTTCCCCTTTCGGCTTGCGGCCTTAAGCGCCTATTACAGTTAAGCAGTCGTTGGTGTGAGCATAATAACTACCTCAGTCTTAACGAAGCTAAATTAACAACACTGTTAAGCTATTGCCATCAAATCGCATCAGGTAACAAGTTAGAAAGTATTGATAGTGATACTTTAAATACAGTGTTAAAACTGCAGTATGAAGCGTTGAATGGTTATATTCGCCTGAGTAACGAAGGCATCATAGAAAAACAAATTATTTTAGAAACGCACGGCAGAAAAATTGGCCAAATAAATGGTTTATCTGTGCTTGAAATGGATGGCCACCCAGAGAGTTTTGGTGAGCCGATTCGAATTACTGCGACAGGTCATCTTAACGGTGATGGCGATATCTCTGATGTGGAGCGTAAAGCAGAATTAGCTGGTAACATTCACGCCAAATCGATGATGATAATTCAGGGGTTTTTCACCCATACTTTTGCAAAACCCTTGCCTTTACCGATAAGCGCAAATTTGGTATTTGAACAATCATATGGTGAAATTGATGGCGATAGTGCGGCATTAGCTGGCACATGCGCATTATTATCCGTGCTTTCGCAAAAGCCAATTGCACAAAACTTGGCTGTTACTGGTGCTATCGACCAGTTTGGCACTGTACTTGCCGTCGGTGGTATCAATGAAAAACTTGAAGGTTTCCTGCGGATCTGTGAGTTAAATGGTCAAACAGACATGGGAGTTTTAATTCCAGCGGCAAATATAATAAACTTAAACTTAAGTGATAAGCTCGTTGCTGCCGTTAACAATGAACAACTGGCTATTTATCCTATTACACATATAGACCAAGCCATTGAATTATTAATGGATATAAAAGCAGGAAAAGTCGACGAGGAAGGAAGTCTCTACAATATTATTCAGCTACTTGCTGAAGAAAACGATAAATTAGACGATGATGAAACTGGTTTTGTAAAAAAACTTAAACAATTGTACGCTAAAATCATAGGCAAACAGGGATGTAACAACTGATTGGACTTGTTAGGCGTACAGGTGTACGCTAGAATAGCGCCAAGATAACAAGGATATTATTATGATAAACGAATTAGAGGTTGAAGTGGTACCTATGTCAGCAACAGAACGTAATAGCTTCGATAAAGAAGACTTAGTTAAATGTGGTAACGGCGAGTTATTTGAATCTGAAATCCGCCTTCCAAAAGACAATATGTTGATGATGGATCGCATTATACACATTGATAGCACAAGTGGTGAATTTGGCAAAGGCGAAATTACTGCAGAGCTAGATATCACCCCTGATTTATGGTTTTTTGACTGCCACTTTGACAGTGATCCTGTTATGCCTGGTTGCCTAGGCCTAGATGCTATGTGGCAATTAGTTGGCTTCTTCCTCGGTTGGAATGGCGCTAAAGGTAAAGGACGCGCACTGGGTGTAGGTGAAGTTAAATTTACAGGCCAAGTATTACCAACAAATAAAAAAGTGACTTATAAAATCACCATGAAGCGTGTTGTACTGCGTCGTTTAGTCATGGGTATTGCTGACGCTGAAATGCTGGTAGATGGTAAAGTTATTTACACTGCAAAAGATCTGAAAGTAGGCTTATTCCAAGATACTTCGGTATTCTAATCGTTTACTGATACAGAATAATGAACAAAGCCCTATCATCAGGGCTTTGTTGTATCTGTAAGTTATTAATTTATAATAACTTTAATTTGATATCCGATAGAATTAAACCACATCAGGGGAAGTGAAAATACTAAAGGGGCTAGTTAACGTTACCAGCTAAATCAATGTGAAATAGGCGATTAATAATTTAAAGGAAAGCCGAACACCAATAAGATTGTGTTCAGCTTTCTATCTTATAACCAAAGACTATCTTTATGACAGGCTTATTTATCGAACATATCTGTCGTGTTTATGCCTGATAAATCCCATGATTCCACATTGCTTTTCTCAAATACTTCAGCTTGATAAAACATTTTACTCATATCTGTTACGCTAGATATATCCCATCGGTTAATATCTTGGTTAAATGCCTTAGATCTTTCGAACATGCTGCTCATATTGGTCACGTTAGATGTATCCAAGCCAATAATGTCTTGATTAAATGCACCGCTACTACTGAACATATTCATCATACTCGTCACACTAGATGTATTCCAATAACTGATATCTTGGTTAAACACCTTAGCTCCATTAAACATAACGCTCATATCTGTCACACTAGATGTATCCCAATAACTAATATCTTGGTTAAATACATAAGTGCCTTGGAACATACCCTTCATATTCGTCACGCTAGATGTATCCCAAGGACTAATATCTTGGTTAAATGCCTCGGCATTGCTGAACATCCATCTCATATCAATCACGTTAGATGTATTCCAACGGCTAATATTTTGGTTAAAGGCATAAGCACCTTTAAACATTAGGTGCATATTCGTCACGCTAGATGTATCCCAACGGCTAATATCTAGATTAAATGCCTCTGTAAAGTAAAATACACGGTACATATTCGTCACGCTAGATGTATCCCAACGGCTAATATCTTGGTTAAATACCTTGGCACTTTCGAACATATGTCTCATATCCGTCACATTAGATATATCCCAGTCACCAATATCTTGGTTAAATGTCTCCGCATGGTAAAATATACGACTCATATTCGTCACTTTAGATGTGTCCCAGCCGCCAATATTTTGGTTAAATGCCTTACAACCTTCGAACATACTGCTCATATTCGTCACTTTGGACGTATCCCAGCCGCTAATATCTTGGTTAAATACCTGAGCACCAGAGAGCATACTACTCATATGCGTCACTTTAGACGTATCCCAGTCACCAATATCTTGATTAAATGCCTTAGCATTGTCGAACATAGCAATCATACCTGTCACTTTGGACGTATCCCAGCCGCTAATATCTTGATTAAATGCCTCTGCACCATTGAACATCCAAGCCATACTCGTAACATTAGATACATCCCAGCCACCAATGTCTTGGTTAAATGCCCTAGCATTTCTGAATACCGAGTACATATAAGTCACTTTAGATGTATCCCAGTCACCAATATCTTGGTTGAATGCCTCAGCACCGTAGAACATGCTATCTATACTCGTCACTTTAGATGTATTCCAATAACCAATCTCTTGGTTAAATTCCTTAGCACCGTTGAACATATAATGCATATCAGTCACTTTAGATGTATCCCAGAAGCTAATATCCTGGTTAAATGCCTCAGCCCCCCAGAACATGTCTCTCATATCCGTCACATTAGATGTATCCCAGTGACCGATATTTTGATTAAATGTTTTGTTATCTTTAAACAGCTCACTCATATTTGTTATATTTGTTGTTACAACACGAGTTACATCATCACCATCGGCAATCATCTTGCGCAGCATAGCTTCATCTACAACTGTATATACTTGCCCATTAACAATACCAGTGTCGTTAAGTTTCGCTGATGATGGCGCAACGATGGCTCCACTCATTCTGGATTTGTAAAACGCACTTACATTTTCGCCCGCGTGTGCATTAAGTGACATTGCAGCTAAAAGAGCAACAGTCAGTATTTTAAACTTCATAATAAAAATTCCATGTATACACCTGATTATAGAGGTGATGAAAATTGTGAAAAGTAGAACCTCGCATAATCATAACGAGGTATAAAAATTGATAAGACATTGTATAGTAAGTTTGTTTTTTATACTGACTGAATTGATAGGTGCTTTAACTGAATTGATAGGTGTTTTAACTAGTTGTCAGTGGCCTTGTTGCTCAAATCAGTTAGAGGTTTGATCAACCCCTTTGTTATAAAATTATAAATACTTTTGTTTCTTTCAGGCATTCCTAGCCTAATGACTTTATTGATCGCTTTAACATTGGCATAGACTTCACCTACTTGAGCGTTGTAACACCGAAGTGATAGTGTTCCGCTTGTGAGCGTTTTATACCGATACATCGCCGTTTCCGATAACGATCTATCGTGGTAGCCAGTATCGACTTTCCACTGTTTCAGCCCGCCCGCTTTGAGTGCTATTACAGCTTCATTTCTCGCATGTCCAGTTTCCCATAACCCTGCATTTTTTCTAGGTGGGATGAGTGGTTTGATCTTTTTTTTATTAAGCACTTTGTGACACTCTTTCGTGTCGTACGCACCATCACCTGAAACTTCTGAAATCCGTCGACACAGAGGGTTGAGCAGCGAAGGTAGTACTTCACTGTCACCAACATTAACAAGCGTCATTTCAGCAGAAATAATTTCATGAGTATCGACATCGACCGCCATATGTAACTTGCGCCACGTTCGACGCTTTTCACTGCCGTGCTTCTTAACTTTCCATTCGCCTTCGCCAAACACTTTTAAGCCCGTTGAATCGATGGCGATATGTCGGATAGCACCTCTCGATGGGTTACGATATTTTATTTCAACCGTTTTGGCTCGTTTACTTATGCTCGAATAATTGGGACTACGCAGTGGAACATTCATCAGAGAAAAAATGGAATCGATA